>CAVOXY010000036.1:0-199224 GCA_963700515.1 uncultured Planctomycetota bacterium
ACGACTCGATCGAGGCCTTCCTGTTTCGCTTTGTAGACCGCCCCCATGCCGCCGGCACCCAGCAACTCGATCACCTGCAACGTTGGAAACAATTCCGCAACGCGCTGGATGGGCGGCGGTACAAACGCCGCGGTCGGTCTGTCGCCTTCAGGCAACGCTTCTTGGATCTCATCGGCGTGCTCTGGAAAGCGGTTCAGGTATTCTTCTTTGTTGGGCATTGCGTCGTCGACGGTAGTCCGTTTCCAAAACGATCAATTCAGCCAACAGGACATCACGTTCCTCGTCCGAAACGCCATCCGCAAGCACCGATTCGATCGAGGGTGGATCGCCGGACTGCCAGGCCTTTTCGAACGCGGCGCAGCGGTCATCGATCTGTTCGAGAATCGCGATCGGCAATTTCTTTTGACGAATGTTCATCGTTGGCAAGCATTTCCTGTTGGCATTTTTCTCGGATCAGGTGCAGACGACGCTCGATCGTCCGTTCGGAACACCCGAAACGCTCGGCCATTTCCGCGTTCGAGTACCCCTCTAACTTGGCACCCGCCAAATCTCGAAGCTCCCCGACACCCAAATGAGAAAAAAACTGCTCGATGGTTTTGCATCATCAGCACCATGCCGGGCGAAGGTTCATCCCCGATGACCTCGATGGCCCGATCGTCGCCATCCACAGGGGTGTTGATGGAGTGAATTTGCACGCCCCCGCCGCGTCGCTGCCGAGAATCGCGCCTCCGCTTGTCCACCACTTTTCGGGCCGACATGCGTAACAACAACTGCCACAAGTCATCGCGATCTGCGAGATCTGGAAAACGCCCTTTTTCGCGCTGCTTCGTAAAAACTGTCGAAGACGCTCAGGATGCGATCTTCCTGATCGCTCACCGCCCGGTTTTGCCCCTGCAACCGACGACGGACCGCTCGGACCAAGCGATCAAAATAATGGTGCCAGATCTGATTGGCCGCAGCGGAATCGCCGGCCTTGACTCGCTCGATCCAATGGCTAATTTCGTTCTTGTCGGTCATGTCGCCGCGTTTCGCGTTCGCAAATGTTGATGCATAACATCAGTGCTCAACAAAGTTCTTCGGCTCCTTTTGTTTCAGCATAAACCAAAGGGGACGTTAGCCGCAACGATCGCGGACGACAACCTCGTCGATCGCCAGTTGTCTTGGTTTCGACCACGTCGGGCCCCTGACTGCGAAACAACTTCGCGGAGTTCGAAGCAGCATTACCGCTGCTCACGAACATCCTGATCGACCTGGTCGTGCCAGGCTCGCGACGGCCCTGGTACTCCTCTCGATGGCGGCGACGATCGTGTGTTCATTCGCGAGGCGAAGAAGGCTGTCTATCGGTCGGAATCTCCTCGTGCTCTTCTTCTTCTGGGTCTCCTCGTGGCGGTCCATCTCTTGGCCAGCGTGCTCCCGATGGTGACCGAGATCGAGGGCCTGCCCTGACGGTAATCCCAACGTTGTGGTAGCAGGCCGTGTTAAGACAAGAGCCACCAGAGAGCGCAACGACACCTACTACCATACCGACCAATGCGACCCGAACTGGGCCGGGCAGGAACACATCTCTTACCCGTTTCGCGACGGAAGAGCTTGTGTTCAAGTGCGGGAACGCCTTGTCCGGTACTTCGCATTCGAGGAACGTGCATAGGGGACCCCAACCTTCGCGAACATCGAAGACGAGTAGTCGCTCCGGCGGAACGCTACACCGAACCCTGTCGTTATGCCGTCTATACGCGGCCAACGAAGCTTCTCGATCTTCGGCGGACGGAACGAACTTGTCGATCAGGCCGTCGACCAACTCGAAGGAATTGTCTGAGTCTCGGGATCACGTGCCGCAGCAGTCGAATTCCGCTTCACCGAACTCTGCAGGGCCACAATGCTCTCGTACCACCGATCGGCGTCTCGCGCACTGTTAGCAGCACCTTTGCATTTGGGAACTCGCGCATGAGTTCCTCAAAATAGAAGCAGGCGGGGGCGTCGACTGTCGCGTCATAGTTCCTGAATAGGGCTTTCCAGTCCATGGCCGCACGCTCGTGAACCAAGTCGTTCCACGCCTTCAAATGCCCGCGCTCGCGAGGGACCTCCTGCATGCGGTAGCAGCGGAAACCCAGGTGTTGCAGTGCGCTGCTTGCGTGGACATAGTCCCAGTGCGAGGTAGGCCAACTCCAATCACTCTCATACTCTTACGGCCTTGTTTGGATGTTCAACACGGGCCCGACTGCAACGATCGAGACGCTTGGAACGTACTCTTTGGCCTGCAGGCGTCGACAAATACTCACCACCGCATCGGCCTCGCGTCGAGTTTCGGACCCCCGTTACGGTTCCGCATACCGTGTTTGGCATAGGGTGACTTCTTGCTCGCCCACGTCGTAGCAAACGCTCATTCGACGAACTCTTCAGCAAGAATCATCATGGTCTCCTCTTGACGCTTTTCGACGAACTTACGAGCCTCTGCTGCTTTGCCTCTCGCAGCTTGCGGGGCCTTGGCTGGCCAACGCCAGCACTGTAGGAACGACTTTCGCAACTTGGGCCTCGTCGTCTACCTTGAACCAGAATACCGATTCGCCGCCTACGTGAAAACTCAGGAGGAGCAAGACCGAGTCGCCGCAAATGGGTGGAAAACCACACTTCACCGCACGTCGTTTGCGGCTCGCACCAGGAACGATTACCGACGGACTGAAACGCGTCGAACCGCTACTGCAGCCGATTTTCTACGCGGACTGCGCGAGCGCAACGTGCAGTCGGCTTACTGCGGCCTCTTCATGTACTGCACTACTTCACCGTAGTCACCGCCTTCGATGGCTTCGGTCGTCGAGTGAGTAATGTCCTGCAATTGCCCAAGCTTGCTCGTTCACTTTCCGTCCGGCAGCTGTGTGCTGCATGCGTGTACATCATTGCGGACCCATAGAGTGCAAGCTTCTCGAAGCCTGCTTCCAGTGTGCCATTGTCGCACTCTTCGTAACCAAGGGATCTGAATGCTTCCACGACGTTGCCGATTCCATGATCGTCACGTGAGGAGTCAACCGGCCAGAATACGCCAGGCTGCCACCAACGTTCCGTGTTGCGGGCCGCCCACGCGATGCAATTGTACCTGACCGTTGCCGGTGGCGATCTTGGTGATTCTCGCGGGTCAATTTGGGGAACAGATCTGTCAGATTCATTTCGCCAGCAGGCCTTTAGCACGCCCCCACTGAATCCATGTGCGGTGCGACGCCTCGATGTCACCGGCGTCGCTCTCGGCAACCGGGTTCTCGTCCGTAATGGCCTCCAGCGCCCAGAACCAGTGATCCGGCTCCTGTTCCAGTTCAGACAGGATCAGTGGGACGACGGCGGGCCCCATGCCAATGATCTTCTGATAGGAGAACACCAATGAAATTGCGCCGTATTGGACAAGTGCCGTGTCTTCGATTTCCAATCATTTCTTCGGTTCATGAAACCGCTCGCGGACGGGCCTCCGCCACCTGCGTAGAAGACATTTTGTCGGACCTCCAATATCGTTTGACTGCTGACGCCCTCGCCGGCGCGAATAGCGGCACGATGCCGTTGGGCAAATCGAGCGAGGGAGATTTCCGGCAGTCGAAGAAGCTGTAGGTTACACGAGTCCCAAATTTGCAGGAATACCAGCTCTCCAATAGCACAGAGTGCCGAGATTTTCGGGCTCGTGGATCTTGCTGGCGTCAAAATGGGGCCTCTAGTGAGCACGGGCAGTTAGCCCATTGTCGGGGTATCGCTCCTAGCGATCGGCACCGCGTCGCCGTGCACGCCCACCTTCGATCATTCATTTCCGGAAGCGGTCTTATATCGATAGACTTCGGTGTGCATGGTGGGGGCTCCGCCGCAACGGGCTTATTCTACTGCCGACCGAAATATGCTACCGCCACTCACCGGGGACATGTCTTCATGAACTCTCATCCCAGACTTTACTCCGCTCTCGCGTTGCGTGGGAGATCGGGCCCATTTTCGCGGTCGCTGGAACCGTTTGCATGACAGAAGGTGCGATTATGCCTTGCGTATCTGCATACGGTGTTGTCGACCTGTGCAGGTTCAGATGCCCTCGAACTCGGTCAGAGAACCTCGTCAGTGTGCCGCCAATATGATGACAGTGGCTCAGGGGCTTTCCGTCGTTTCGTGCGTTCGGTCGATGTGACCTGTGCAGGTTGGCAGACTCCGTTCGTGACCCCTCGGGCGACCTCTGAACTTGCGCGATTTGATCTTTCGCTCTTCGGGGGGATGCGGGCAAGTCCGGCGTCTAATGAGACACCGACGAAACGGGCGAGATTACAGGACGGGCGAGCCGAACGTTTCGGATAACGCGGCCGGGAGTTGGCGTTTCCGAGCGAAGCGAGCCATCCGGCCTATTCCGGCTCGCGTTCATCCTTTTGTTCTGTGCCTGGAGCCGCGGAAACCCTCTCCAGTGGAGTTGTTACGAATCGGTACTTCCCAGATCGCTTGGATTCCTCTTGGTGCCTCAAATAATACTCGAAGACCTTTTGGGGATCGTCGGCGCATTCCCTGGAAATCATTCGACGAATGCGGCGTACTTCGTTCAGAGGGTCAGTCTCCATCCGAGTCGTCCTCGCTGAGGTAATTCAATGGCGTTGTTAGTAACGGTATCGATAAGCCAAGTTCGTCGTTTACGCGCTCAATGTGTCCGAACTTGTTGGGATTGGCAAGGTGTTTGCAATTCCATGTCAACAGGACATCCAGCGAGTAGAACGACGCAAGAGCCAGGTGCAGCGCATCGCCAGCGCCGTCACGCGGCATCACCAATCGGTCAACATATATTGTAGCAATGTCTAGAACTTCGTCTGTAGCTTCGAGCAGTTTCAGATTCGAAATCAGTTCAATTCGCCGGATTTTCAGGTCTTCGAGAGTGCCCCGATGCAACTCAGCGATAACGGCATCGCTGGAGTGCAACTCGAAACTTGGGCCGATTTCGTGCCACCATTCCCGCGTCCATCGTTGGCGTGCCAAAGACCGCGTGTCCGTCCGAGCAGTATAGAAGAAGCTCGGAATTGTCGTCTCGATGTAAACTGCGGTCATGAGTCACAATCTCTTGCACAGAACGTCAAGGATCACCCGGTTGGCCGCTAGTGATCCACTATGTGATTCCACCCCGATCGGCAACTCGGGTGGACCATCTTGTTCTGCCACGTTCACTCTGGCGCTCGAACATGGCTCGATACTTCCTGGCCTTGTCAGTTTGGCCGATTTCATCGTAGCAGCCAGCGAGTTCGCCGTAAATGAAGTAGAAAGACGGTTCCGCATCTACGGCAATCTGAAACATCTCAGCAGCCTCAGCAAATCGGCCTTCGTCACGAAGGATGTAGCCAAGATCTTCCGCAATGTAGATTTTATGTGGCGAGGCCGCGAGTCCTTGCTTGAGGATCTCGATTCCGGTTTCGGGTGCGATTCTTGAATAGAACAGTTCGTAAACGCCAAAGCAATCAATTGGAACGGCGCAAATGATATCGCCATCGCATTCGTGGTGATAACGGGATTCGACGCGATCACCGCGAAGGAAGTACGCATAGTCGCTGATTCGCTCAGGAAGGCACATGTCGATGTTCTGTGATTCTAACCTTGAAGGTGACCTTCCCTGCTTCCATGTCATCCCACGCAATTACCAATATATCGCTATTGGGGGAAGTAAACGTGCCCGTGAGTTCGGGAACTGATCCACTTTTCACTCTTCCGTCTTCAGTGAATTCCCAGATTGTACGGTCTGCGGAATCGGCTTCCTTGGTCTGCCACCTGCCCACGATTGAAGCGTTCTGTTCCGTCGTTTCCTCTGTCGCAGCACTGGACATCGGATTGCTATCGTTGGTCCTACCGCAACCAACGATAGCAATCGTGGCAAACAAGAAATAACATACAGCGTTTGCTATTTGGATCACGTTGAAATTCCAATTCGTGCTTTAGGGCAGAACAGTTGATTGTGCGGAAGAAATTCTTCAGTAACCCCATTAGGGCTGAATTTCCGCTGCGGTAACAGCCAGTTGCGAATAACTGGCAGATGGTAACAGAGCGTCACTATCTGTCCAAGCGTCGATTCCCAACAATCGTTCCTTCGCCGCAAGATGCGATGCGGCAGCCGCATTTTACCGTAAGCTGTTTAGGCCGAGTCCCATTTTGCCGTCTCGGAACTCAAAGTCCCGAAAACTCGTGAAAAAAGGGACACACGATTAAGACACGCTCACTGACGGCCTAAACAGCCCGTGCGCGGGGTGATGATGTGATGTGCTTTGCCCCGTGCCAACCTGCGGAGGTGGCCCACACGAGTAGTTAAGATCGATGGCGTCGTTCGAGTTCGCACCAGCGGCCGCGCGTCATCATCTCGATGACACCAGCGGCGATGGTCACCTGGGGCTTCGTGCATTCGGTCGATGTGACCGAAAGCAGTTGGCAAGTCCGGTGAACTTACTTGGGTGTGCGTCAACGGCGGAGTTTGAGGAACGCTGCTGGATGCCTCGAAGGGCGTCACCGACGCAGGTTAGCGAATCTCTGGTGGTGTTCATTTCGATCCTGGAGCGGTCATTTGCACCAGCTCGATCTAGATGGCAAAATGGCGTTCGTGGCTCCTTTTCTCGTAGGATGTGGGTGTGTGAGTGGCTCGGCATCGAACCCGAAGTAGAAGGTGGTAGGCGAGCCGTTCTGTGCATCTGTAGAGTCAGTAGTCGGGCACAGATGACCAGCCTGGAGAAGCAGAAGGAATTGACCACAGCCTACGCCGCCGAACATGGTCGCCCGATTCAATCTGGCCCAGGAAGCAATCCCGGAAAGGGTGTAGCATGGGGCGCGATCGCCGATGGATACCGCTTCAGTTCCGTAGGGGCGGTTTTTTCAGCCTGGCGACCTTTTGGCCGGGCGCCTATGACTCGACCGACAAACCATGTTGATCGTACCGGCGGATCCCCTCCATTAGGATCTCGACCGTTTTGCGAATACAGTCTTGGCTCATGTTGTCCGGACAGTCACGGCGGTTATGGTAGTAGTCGGCTGGACGGGGATCCATAGCACACAGCGCGGCACTTCGGATGCCAGCAAGGGTGAAGGCTGTTGCGTCAGTGGAACCTAGGAAGACGGACGCGTAGCCTAGCTCCAGGCCACATCTCTGCCCGGCGTCGTGCAACCACCGGCAGACGCCCATATCGTGACGGACCGTGCCGTTGCGGTCACGGCTGTATACGTGGAGATGTTCGAGGTCGCGTATTGTGTCCAGGGTGACGACCGCCGTTGGCACGTCCTCCCAACCGTTTGCGTGCCGGTGCGTGAATGCCTTGTGCCGCTGCAGGCCCGCTTCCTCCGATCCGGTGATAAGGTAGACGAGTTCCGTGTGCTCCAGCTGAAGGTCATTCGCTCGAAGACACTTGGCCAAACCCACAACGAGCAAGGCTCCGCTCAGATCATCGTTGCGCCGGGGATACGTGACGGAACGATGTGAACCAGATTCCGATGAACGCCGCGGGAACGAATACCAGTTGAGAGAGACCCACGGCAGTGCGAAACGGTGAGACGCCCACTCCAGAAAGTTCCAAAGCAATTGCCCCGGTGGTGATGCAGAAGACAATCGCAACACTCCCAAACGCATAGCAGACAACGAACGGAAAGATCCTTGGGAAGCGGTAGTGCCATCGCCATTCATAGGCCGCGTCCGCATGGCCGTTCAAAACCAACCGCCGCAAGACTTTTCCCGACGGCCGTTGGGTCCCCAGCACATTGTGTGAAGTCCGCTTCGGGAAAAGTGGATCCGTTAGTGGCCAATAAAGGCCCAGTTCGCATGCGAGGGTCAATACCGCCGCGGCACTCATCAGGAGGGCGAGCCATGGAGTGAACCACCAGCCACCAATCGCGCCCAGCAGAAAAACCCCGACTATTCTGGGCGTCTCGAAAAAGGCAGTTCGGGCCACCGGGAAAGCTTCCATCATGACGGGGCCGTCGGTAACCGGGGCTAGTTCGTCTCGCAGGAACTCCTGGGCCTGCTGTTCTCCACGGCTAGCCGGCGGGCGAGGGCCAAACGTGTTGACGATGTGCTGCGCCGTTTGCAGGACGTAGTCGGTAATCTGATCCGTCAACAATTGATCAGGCATGCTTTCCTTTCAATCGTGTTACCGGGGTGGGCGTCGTGCAGTGTGCCTGCATAAAGGTGTGAACGGCATTCTAGAAGTGTGGCGCCCAGACAGTAAGGCGATGGCGCCAAAATACGTAGCGCACAAATGTGCAGCCCTTCCTACCCAGGCCGTTTGCCCAAGTTCAACCGTGACTTGACGCGGGTTGCCCCGAGAACTCATTTCGTGATTCAGAGTGCCCGGAACTCGTTAGCGCTGTCCAGAATGGGACACGCGCTGAATCCGCAGCCGGTACCCCGCGGGAGCGGTAGAGGCTGATCGACAATGCCCTAACCGGCTTACCTGGCCCACAGGCAGCTTGGCCAATGAAGAAACGCGTTTCTCCAGGAGCCCGCCACGCCATCATTTTGACGACAGCCTCGCAGCTGATACCTCAATCCGATTGTGCCGAACTGCATTCGGTCGATGTGACCGAAGCGTCGAAACGTGACGCTTTGCGCGAACCAGTCGCGATCTGCTGCAGATCGTCAGAGAGGAGCGGCAAGTGGCATCGGTCTTTTCGACCGACGTCGCCAACGGCACTGGCAAGCTGGCGAAGATCACCGCACACCGACGCGCGCAGCGGACTAGTTCAGCGATCGATGTGGCAAATCACGGTGTTTACGAAGTGATCGCAGTTCTGTCATTGATTCGTGGTGCCATCGACCGGAAATAATCCGCCCGGCGCAGACACAGATTACGGACGTGACTGTGCGCTGGGACGGCCAACCCACATTTGAGGGGGCTAGGCGGGTATATGTACATGTGTATACTATTCTACTGAAAGGACTTCACCTGGGCATGGAAGCAAGTCTTGTCATTGTGGCTGAGGACCGAAATGACGAAACCAAGACTGCTTGACCAAGTCCGTGAGGCCATTCAGGTCCGACATATGTCGCCAAAGACGAGCAGCGCCTACGTCGGCTGGATTCGCCGTTACATTCTCTTTCACAACAAACGGCATCCAAATGAAATGCGGGAACCCGAAGTCGGTGAATTCTTAACTCACCTTGCCGTGAATGGCCATGTCGCAGCGTCCACACAAAACCAAGCACTATCCGCCTTGCTGTTCTTGTACGACAAAGTGCTTGACAAGCCACTCGACCAAGTGCACGGGGTCGTTCGTGCAAAGCGACCTCAGCGTTTGCCCGTTGTGATGACGGTCGACGAAGTGCGCGCCGTCCTCCAACAACTCTGCGGGATCAAACGGCTTGTCTGCGAATTGCTTTATGGTGGCGGCTTAAGGTTGGAAGAAGGTCTGCACATTCGAGTCAAGGACCTGGACTTTGGAGCGAATCAGATTACCGTTCGAGACGGCAAAGGACAGGTAGATCGCGTGACGATGCTGCCGCAAGCCATCCAGCCAAGCATGCGCGACCATCTCGATCAGGTGCGCGACTTACACCAGCGAGACCTGTCCGACGGTTTCGGCCGCACGACGATGCCCTTCGCGCTGGCGCGGAAACACCCGAATGCCAACCTGCAATGGTGTTGGCAATACGTCTTTCCATCAACGCGGATTTGCCGCGATCGGAGAACGGGTTTGATGTATCGGCATCATCTCCACGACTCGACGATGAGCAACGCCATCCATGCTGCCGTCGTCTCTTCCGGAGTCACCAAGAAGGTCAGTTCGCATACGTTCCGGCATTCTTTCGCAACTCACCTGTTAGCCGCAGGATACGACATCCGGACCGTTCAAGAATTACTCGGCCACAAGGACGTCAGGACAACGATGATCTACACGCACGTTCTGAATCGTGGCGGGCACGGCGTTGAGAGCCCACTCGACCGTCTCTGATCTCGCTCCTTCACTTGGATAAAACTCGAGCAATATCACGGTTTGCTTTCCAGGATAACGCGCCCATTTCGCCGCCTCTCTAGCCGGAACCCGTGAAGCGACAATCGCTTGCAGCATGCTTGCTGAGGTGATATCCTGATTGCTGTCCGGGGATATTTGCTATTATCAAGAACGGACTATCAACAAGTTATCCGCTAGAGAGCCATGATTGAACCAGAGTATCCCGACGCCATCGATCCGGACAAAGTTGGTGACTACGAGGCGCTTGCTCATGCTGGAGGTGGCTATACTTGGGACGCGGTGCTTGAGTACCGTGTCTGGATGCATCCTGAACGTGGCGCACCGGATGAATTTGACGGCAATGATTACTACATCCCATTTGCAACATACGAAGAAGCCCGTGAATACTACGAGTCAAATGCAGGCTGTGAGGAACCTTTAGCACTCGTACTACAGCGTGAGTACATCAGCGAACCCGAACCGGGAGTTTTCGAACACGTCACGACAGAACGTGTCACAGAGTGGCCACCCGTATTCTTATCGCGTCCGCGGAGAACTGATAGGACAATTCCCGACTTTTTCGCACCGGATGCGCCACCGAATCGCCTTGATATAATACGCGGACTCGCCCCGCCTAAGAACGTGGATGCATAAGCGGATAAACAAGTGTTGGTCGCGAATCCGCTGACCGCGTCGTTCCTGAATTTAATGTTGATTGGAGGCGGCCCCGTCAGCGCGGTCGTTCTGCAACGAAGAGACGCTCAATTCGATGCCGTTCCCCGTTGACGCAAAATGGATCACGCAAACGGAAAAGAAGCTCGGAGTACGATTCCCGGCTTCATTCGTAACGGCAATGTCAAAAATGAACGGTGGTACGGTACGAACTCACATCGATGAATTCGAATTGTTTCCGTTTCTCGACCCTTCCGATCGAAAACGGATTCAGCGAACGTGCGGGAGCATTGATCGCGAAACAACCACGGCAAGAGAGAACTGGTATGGATTTCCGTCCAACGCGGTGGCGATTGGGACCAATGCGGGCGGTGACCTGCTGGTGCTCATTCCAATCCCGGAACATCCCGACACACTGCAGCACTCCGTATACTGGTGGGATCATGAAACGGGCGAGGTCGAACAGGTCGCCGACGACTTTGGCGATCTACCCAAAACGTGACGGAACCATGGCGGGCTTCGATGTTGGGCTTGCACGGGGTTCGTAAAGGGATCATCAATCTTCCTGACTTGGTGCTGCCGATCCTTGTATTTTGGGAAACTCCAGTGACACCGCCAATTGCGGCTTTTCGCCAATCTTTACGCGAGATTTTCCGGCGCGCCATCCAGGAGCTCTGTCCGGATGATGGGATACCACAAAAAGAATTGGATGATGCTGAACGCCAACTTGGCTTTAAGATCCCCGGTCCGCTCCGCGTCTTCTACGGGGAAACGGGCCGCATGGAGTTCAATCAGGCCTTCAACAGGTTGCGGGCTCCAAGCCAAATAGAAGTACATGGCGACATGGCGTTGTTCGCGGAAGAAAACCAGTGTGTGGTCTATTTCGGCTTCCGCATCGCTGACGTGGCGCAAGAGGATCCCGCAGCATGGCAGTTGAATCCGTCCGAAGGGAAGTGGTATCTCGAATGCCAGCGGATGACTCTCTTTCTTCTAAGGATGGTCTGTTGGCAGGCCGTATGTGGGGGCGCCGAGGCCGCTGCAATCGGAGAGCTATCGCCACCTGACTATCGACGTTTGGAAGCGACGTACGATCGCGTCGGGGCCGGCGAAGTTGACGAAGATGATATGCAGGCGTTTGAGAAGGATGGTGTCATCGTGTGTGCGTTTCCTGAGACGGGCGGATGTCAAGTGTACTGTGGCAGCAACGATGCAGCCAAGATTGAGCATCTGGCCAACCGCTTTGGCTTGGACATCATTTAGGTGCCGGAGACTTCTACTCAGAACCGCTGAAGACTGGGCGGTTGGCAGTAACTATCGAATTCGCGAAGGGTCAGACGCATCGTAAAAACGAGATTCGTGCCGTGAATGAATATCAGTTAATTGACAGGAGTCGCACGCACGATCGGTATGGTATCCACCGGCATCGGCTCCGTTCTCCCCAGTCGCTGACTTCTGCTGTCGTGACAGCTCACAACCAGTGAACCTAGTGGCGGAATTGCGCCGAATTTCTGCATTTTACATTTCCCAACTATGCGGCTGCCAGCGGATGTAGCTACGGCAGCGCTGGAAAGATCTGTACGCCAAGCCGCTGTCCACATCCACAAGTCGCATATACGCCTCGGGTACCAGCCCGGTCGCCTGAAGCGTTTGCCCCGGCTTCTCCTGAGCCATCTTCTGGGCGGCCAGCTTTCGCAGCTCGTCATAGACCAGGGGCAGAAGCTGTTCGGCGGCTGAGGGATCGCCTTGTTCGATCGCGTTGAGAATTTGCGTGACGTCGGTCATCAACTGAATCCACCTCTGGTGTGCGGAGAAATTATGGGATGGCGGACAAGCAGATTGAAACCGGCCATAGAGAGGACGAGCGAGGCCCGTTTCGACCGCCGAAATACTGGAGAAGCCAGCGTCTGACCCACCCACTGGTGGGAACTGCGCAACTGCACCAGGTTAAGCACCCCTCTGAAGTTCTTGATTGGCCGTAACGTACAGAGGTGGCCCACACCTCCGCGCCGTCAATTTGATTTACGAAGTTGGCGAAATCTGGCAAGACAGCGCCGTCACAATAATACAACCGTGATTCGCTACGAGCCTTCGGATCGCGACCTTAGCGTCCAGCGGTGGCATTTCAGCACGCTCAGGGCGTGTCCCCGGTCATCTCGCCAAATTGGGTGCCAAGGTCGGGTAATCCGACGCGAGCGTAACGGTGCCGGTGCATCTGCAGTCGGTGTTGTTGACCTATGAAAGCAACGGCAGGTACGAGCAGCTGCCTGCCGAGCCCGCGAACGATTTGGGCGTGCTCGGATGCGGCAATTTCGTTTATGCCGACGATTGGCAAAGGCATTGATTCATCCTCTGTTATGTCGCGTGTGTATGGCGATAGATAGCACGATATTACGGAAGCGGGGGCGGTCATTCATTTCCGGACGTGTTCTTTTTACGTTGTCGTCTGGGGCGTTTCGAATTCGTCCTGGCGGCTCCGTCCGACCTTGACCTCCGTCGGCGTCGTCGCTTTGGGGTCTCTCGTGGTTGTACTGCTGCCACCAAGCAAAGTTCAACGAGCTTCGTCGCAGGTAATCCGACCGTTTCAGCCGCTTCTCTGAGCAGGCTGAGCGTTGCGGATTCGTCAGAAAGCGGTAGCCTAGCCATCTGCTGGTCTCCGCCATGAACGCCAAAGCCGAGACGTTGCAGTTCTTCAACAAGGCCGGGCAGGTGGCTGTCGACGGCATCGGCGAGGAAGCGGACGTTCGTCGTCTCGACCTCGTCCCTTTTCTCCCGCATCGCAGTTAGCAATGACTCGGGAAGTTTGAACACTCGGTAGATAACCGCGTCAGACATGGCAGGGTCCTCTGGCAACAGGAGGGGAATAACTAGTCAGCTTCCCAGAGAATGTTGCCAGAGGACTCTCGTCAATAATTCGATCGACGAACCGGGGACTCCGCATGTCGCAAAGCAAACGACGTGTCAGAAAGGAGGAGGTAGGCCAGTGGCAAAAAGAGGCCATAATTGGTCATTCGAATGGGGTGGACAGCGGAATGGACAACAGGAATATGTCCCGCGTGTACACACGACGCAGGGTGGCCAGTGTAAAATGCTGTCCACTTCCTAGCTCGTGCCATCCTTTCTCAGGGGGGCCGCATCGCCTTGGCCATCTGCACCTGAGCCGACCTGTCCACATGCGCACGCCGCACCATCATCTGCAAGTCGGCCAAATTTCTTTGAGGGGCTGGAATACAGGCAGCAGGGATACGCATTACCAAAGTCGTTGAATGCCGTAGGAGTCGAGTTGGGCATCTGAACTGACGATGGAAATCTGTTCGGCTTGTGCCTGTGCGATGATCAGACGATCGAACGGGTCACGGTGATGAAATGGCATGTTCAGCAATTCCTCGGTTCCGCCGGAATACTTCCGCCGGGAAGTCTGGGTCCGTTGGGATAGTCGGTTGGTACGGATCTTCAACGCACAAATGGAAGAAGTGCGGGTGCCTGTGAAGCAACGGACACCGGGACGTTTCAGTACGCATCCCGCGGATATCGCCCCGGAGAAAATCAGCGGTGTGGACCGCGGTACGGAGTGGTTATTGAGGCGAGCCAGCGCGATTGGTGATCATGCGGATCGCTGAGCGCAGCGGACAGCGAGCGGGAGTCCATGCAGCGACAGCGGCACGTTGAAACCGCAAACGCGGAGCGACTATCGTTCGTGGGCCGACAAGACATACCAGGCCGTGCTGTCCGCCGCGCTCAATTCGTACGTGGCGAGGTCGCCGTCGGCGGTGGCCGCGACGGCGCGGGTGGGGTCCGGGAGGCCATCCCCGGCCAAGGGGACGAGGCTCAACGCCGGGCTCTGCGCGTCACGACGCAGACCGATCCGCCCGGCGACAGCTTCGATCAGCAGCGGCGGGCCGCCCCACTGGTCACTGATGCTGGTGCGTTCAGCGTTCCATTTCATACCGGTGTTGGCACAGCGTGATGCGGCCACGAGCAAGATTTTCTTCGAGCGACTCAGCGGCAGGCCGTCGAGCGCGGTCAGGCTGGCTGCGCAGAAGGGCGTATGCAGCCGGAACTCGGCGTCCGCCGTGCGCACCGTTCGACCGCCAATCCAACCGATCGCGGCTTGAACCCGGGGTGTGTCGATCGTCAGTCGGCACGTCTGCTTCTCGCCGGCATCCCACGTCAACTCGCCGGTGTCGCTGGCGATGGGGCCTGCCGGCGGGGAGAACCCCAGGTCGGCGACGCGCGTTGTGGTTGGCGCGTCGAACCGTGAACGCGGAAGCGATGCACCAGCGGCAACAGGGGCGACAGGTTGCCGTCCAAATGAAATCGAGTCCGGTCCCAACGTGGCTCCTGCAGACTGTCGTACGTGCGGAGCTCGTCGTAGTTCACGGCGACCAATTTCCGCGCGGGCTGTACGTCACCTCGCTGGAACATGATCGACGCCGTGGGCATCTGGACCATCTTGCTGACCTCGTTGGCCAAATCGAAGTAGCCGGTCACGCAGTCGCCCCCGAGCAAGCGGTCTTCGTAACCGTGCAGGAACGTGTAACCGTAGACTGCGTCCCAGTCCTGCAGGCTGGCATAGGCTGCCAGCAGCAGCGGCATCTCGCAGCCATATTCGTTTGGGAATGGATGGTTGTACTCGCTGACCGTGAACGGCTTGCCGACGACCGCCGAGCGGCAGAGCTGCGAGATCGCGTTAGCAGCCGGCGCGTCGAGCATCGGCGTATTGCCAATGTCCCAATCCGTGGACGACCAGGGTTGGCGCGGAAAGCGCGGGTGCTGCCAGTAGGCGTGGCAATCCATCAGGTCCATCAACGACTCGGCCCGCAGGCACGGCAACCCATAGTTGTGATTCGTACCTTCAACGAGTGCCCGTACTTCCAGATCTTCCTTCAGGAACCGATACATCTCGTGGTTGTAGGCGCTCTCCAGGTCGTAATAGAACCGGCCTTCGTCACGGAATCGGGCGGGAGTGTGCGAGGCGAACTCTGCCGGTTCCAGCCGCCGCACCGAGCCACGTTGCGGATCTTCGTCGTCGCGCAACCCGTAGATCGGCGCTTCGTGCAACAGTACTTCGCTGATCCAGACCGCTCCTGTCGCGTCGCCGAATTGGAAGCTCAGCCGCACGTCGTCGTCCGTCTCCGGCGCGTCGAATGCGAACTGGCAGTCGCGCCAATCACTTCCGAGTTCGAACCGGGCGCTGCCGTAACCGCGGTAGGGTGAATTGTGGCAGACCTCGGCAGTCAGCCGACGCTCCACCGACGCGCGGGCCCGGAACGCGACGCGATACTTCATTCCCTGTTGCAGCTTCAGCGGACGCTGGGTGAGCATGATATGCCAAGGCGTGTCGTCGATAGATGATACGGTGACCCTCGCGCACGGCTTGCCCTCCGGGGCTTCGTGTGCCGCCTCCAGCGTGGCCGCGGCCGGATTCTGTTGCGAGAGCATCCAGGCGTCGGTACCGGCTGCGAAATCAGCATTCTTCAGCAACTGCCCTCCGGGCGAACGAGAGCCCTCGCGCCACGCATCAACGAGCGCCTCGCGCGTGGGATATCGCTCGACAAGCCATTGGTTGAAGAACCGCGTCAGTTCCTCGCCGTAGTAGGGCGGGATGTCGGTCCACGTCGTGTCGACCGGGCGCTTACTCCCCTGGCCTCGCAGGAAGCCGCTGGTCCAGCCGCCGAACAGCGAGTTCTCGTTGGTCAGTTCGACGATCACCACCGCGGGGTCGTCCGCATAGGTACGGCCGGTGTAGGGATTGCGGTGGGCGAGCAACTTGCGGGCATAGTCCTTCTGCAATTCGATCATCCGCGGATCGAAAATGACGCAGTACTTGGCGTAGCCCAGTCTCTCGGTCTGCGGCAGCCCGTCGCCAGCCGTGAAGCGGCGTCCAACGTGGAGGTTCAGGTTGACGTAAATCCCGCGTTCTTCCAGTTCAGCAATCATCCGGTCGAGCCGATCAAGTTGGGTCTGATCGAAATGCTGCGTGTCCGGCGCGTTCCTGGGAAACAGGGTATTGCCCCATGTCGAGTCGAGCCCATGGAAGCGGACGAGGTTGAAGCCGAATTTCGCCAGCCGGTCCGCGACGCGTGGGGCGACGTCCGGCGGTGGCAGGCAGCCTTCGCCCGACAGATTAACGCCCCAGAACCTGACGCGCTCGCCGTTCTCGAAATGAAAGTGCCCGTCTCGCACCACGAGTGGGCCGTGCTTGCCGGCGGGCGCATCGAGCAGAAAGCGGGCGTCGGCAATCGCGCCGGCCGGCGACTCCCACGGCAAGTGAAACGGTACCCACTGCTGCTCACCGGCTGCGCAGGTTGCGGCGAAAATGAGTACGGGAAGAAGAGCTGACGAGCGGGCGAGGGAAATACGAGACATGTGGCACCTTCAGTCGGTCCAAGGCGTGTAACAGAAGCCAGCGACTGTCAAAGAAGGTCGTCATGGTCAACCTCCGAAAAAAGTCCGGTATTCCCCACTCGCAATGATTCTGGAATCGATTCATACGCGATCGGCTGTCCAGGCTATCAAGCCCCCACCTTCGCGTCCAGTACTCAGGCAGATATCGCTCGCCGCACGTCCTCCAGGACTTGACTTGCCCTCCGGCTGGCATCACTCTGAGAGCATGAAATATCCTCCGAGTGATGCTCGGGAGCCGCTGCGGTGACCTATTTGATAGCCATGGCCACGCTTGACATACGCGCCGTTCCGTGGGACTTTGTTGCTCCTTTCTTAGGGGCGACCACACATGAGGGCGGCCGTTTCGGCGGCAGGGTCCAACGCATTCGGTGGTGGGGGCCTGGTACGCCCCGTTGCCAGGTCAAACTCGATGGGAGCGTTGGTCCCCACACGTTCGAAGGCGCTACGATTTGTTTTGACGTGCCGGTTGTGCAATCGGACGGGACGAAGGACGACGCCGTCGGAGTCGGCGGCGCCGAATAGAAGCTATTGGTCTGCCTCCTGGTATACACCGGTGCCAGGGCAGCGGCGCAGGTGAATCTGCTTCCCCAGGGGAATTTCAGGGACCCCGGAGTCAACGCGAGGTGGGCCGAGGGATTCAATATACCGATCGACGGTGACCGCATGCTGGCGTGGCATGGCAGCGACATCACCACGTCCGGCGTTTCACCAGACTCCCACGCCCTACTGATGCGGCTATGCCGGAGAGCGTGGAAGTCGGCATTCGGTCCCTCGGCATCCTTGGTACGGAATGCCTGCGGCCTCCAGATCGACCTGTATCATCTGAGCCGTCTTCCGCTGTTCCAGAAGAGGAAACAGTGGGTCGCCGTTGTGCAGGTGGCTGATCTGCTCCCGGATAAGTGGAACGAGATCCGGGTGCAGCGGGAGCGCATCCTGCTCGCGATGCTTGCTGTAACCAGCCTCCACGATGACGAATGAGTCGGTTCTCCATGTCCAACAGACGGAGATATCGCCCTCTTCGTTCAGCAGGACGAACCCTTGCCCGGCTTGCCTCGATCTACAAATGGTGCTACAATGGTCTAACGGCGCCGGAGCGTGGTTTTCGAGCGGAGAAAAGCCGATGTTGAGGAAGAAGTTGAGCAAGCACGGCAACAGCCTTGCCTTGGTGATTGACCGATCCATCTTGGAACTGCTAGGAATCGACGAACGTACCACGCTCGACATTTCGACGGATGGTCGGGCGTTGGTCGTGGTGCCGGCGCACGACAAGCGGCGCCGCAAGCGGTTTCAGGATGCCTTGACCGCCTGCAATGAGCAGTATGGCAAGGCACTCAAACGGCTCGCGGAGTGAGGCCGTGGAGCCGACGTTCCTGACGATTGACGAGGTTCTCGCCATCCATCGGGACCAGATTACACGTTACGGCGGATCGGAAGGCGTGCGCGACTGGGACTTGCTGCAATCGGCCACTGCCATGCCGGCCGCCACTTTCGGTGGGCAATTCCTTCACTGCGACCTGTGCGAAATAGCGGCTGCCTACTTGTTCCACATTGTCCAGAACCATCCGTTCATCGACGGGAACAAGCGTGTGGGTGCCGTGGCCGCCTATGTGTTCCTGGCCCTGAATGGCGTGCGGCCGACCGCCGACAACGACCCGTATGCCGACTTGGTGCTCGCCGTCGCCCGTGGCGAAACGGCGAAATCGGCCGTCGCTGAGTTTTTCCGAACGAACACGATTCCAGCCTGATCACGACCGCCGAGTCTTTCCCGGCAGTCGACGTCATCCATGGCTTGCCCGACTTCGTGGCCCGGTTCGATCAGCCTGTGGCCCAGCCCTTGATGATTTCTTTCTTCGAAGGTCAGTTTGCCTCTGGCATGTCCGAGCTGGCACCCATCAGGTCATCATAACGACCAGCATCGCAAGAAAACACTCCTGGCAGATTGAGGAATTCTGTGTCACGGAAACTGCCTATACCATTTGTCTTGACCGGAGTTTCACCGGCAGCGTGATGTCGGGAAAGAGTTGTGCGAAGACCTCGGAATCGAACCCCGTGTGGCGGCGCCAATGGCAGGCGGGCGTCCGCATCTCGACGGTGATGCGCTTCTTGCGGTCGCGTTCTGCGGCGCGTCCGCGATCACCTTGAGAAACCTGCGAAAAGCAGATTTGTCGTTTGGAGTGACCTTCGGTGGCTCCGTCCGACGGAACCACCTCGCGATCATAACGCTGTTCATGACGTCGTGGTCCTCTCCGCACCAGCCGGAGGGGAGGCTGTTGGCCACAAGCGATCGACCATAACGCACGTCGAACGCATGATTTGCAGTTCGGCTCAATGATTTGACCGTACGGGGTAGATGACTTTCCAGTCATCCTTCATGTTGACAACATGCCAACCGCGTCCGGGCGATTCATCGAGTGCCTTGTCGAGCCGGCCGATGTTTGAGTCGCGGTCGTATGCCCATTCGCGTGCCGCATCGGTGTGGTGAATAATCATCCCGAATCTTGGCGTCTTGTCCTCAGGACTGCTGGCGATCGTGGTGTATTGCAGCATCTGCAGATCCCCATCGGAGTTGCCCGCTGCGAAGATTGGTCGGCGGCCGATATGCGACATGATGCCGACGGGTTTGCCGACCTTGTCGTCGATGAAGTCAATCTCGGGCAGACGAAGAATCACCGGCTTGCCGTCACGCAGCTCGAATTGCGTCTTGATGCTGCTGCCCACGACCTGTTCGGGTGGAATGCCGTAGACGTTTTCTGTCCACGGTCGCATGAACTCGATGCCGCCGCCGGAGACGATAAAGGTCTTGAAGCCCTTGGCGCGCAAGTAGGCGAGCAGCTCGAGCATCGGCTGGAAGACCATCTCCGTGTAGGGCTTGCCGGTCGTCGGATGCCGGGCCGCTGCGATCCAGTCGGCGACGATCTTCTCAAACTCGTCGGTGGTCATGCCGGCGTGGGTAGCGGCCACCAATTCCATCACGCCTTTTTCACCTGCGGCGGCGACCGCTTTCAAATCGCCTTTAAGCACCGAGGCAAACGGGTCGGCGGTTTTCCATTCGGCATGCTGCGGCGCGAGCGTCTTCACGCGGTCGAGGGCGAACAGCAATTGAAAATACATCGGCCGCTCGGCCCAGAGCGTTCCGTCGTTGTCGAACGTGGCAATGCGTTCGCTGCACGGCACGAAGTCCGCCGAGCCTTCCATGGTCACTTTCTCGACGAACGTGATGATGGCCTTCTTGGTATCCGTGTCGTTCCACGACGGGAGCGGATCGGCGGCACTCGCATGGGCAGCGCCAAGGCACGCCATGACGGCGAGGATGCCTTTCGGGGTGTGGATAGGTATCATGGATGTGAGCTCGTTGGGGAAATGGTTTTCATGGCTTACATGCAAAGACGAGGCGCTCGATGTTGGGCGTCTTCTGCTGGGTGTGCGCCGGGACGACTCCGCCCAATATCGCAACGACGGTCAGCACGAACAGAGTGAAGCAATGGCGGAGGGATGCAACACGACTCATGATTCACTCCTACGTCGGTGGGGCCAATGGAGGTACCAAGGCATTCGCGCCGAACGTTGTTCATTTCTCCGGTCGATGGACGAGGCGTCCCCGAGTAGGGCGCGGACCGAGCATAGTGAGCTGCCGCAGAACGCTATTCTAACCCTGCAATGCGGGGAGTTCACCTTCGCATCGGGGCGCGGGCCATGACCTAGGCGTCGGACCATTCAGTCGGTTTCGAGTCGTTGCGCATCCCGAGTCAGCACCAACGACGGAAAGACAGCTTGATTGACGACCCGGTAGCATTATGCTACCATTTCCACATGAGTCAACCTGTCAAACTCTCCGATGAACTCGTCCTCGACGCTCGGCTTACAGCGGAAATGGCCGAGCGATCGATCGCCGGACAGATCGAGTATTGGGCTCAGTTAGGGCGCGCGCTCGAGCCGCTATTACAGGGCGCCCAAGCACTCGCATTACGACGTGCTGGAGCCGTCAAGCCGCTCTCGGAATGCCTTGAGTCCGTCGATTCCCTGGAAGGACGGCGGCGCGTGGCCGAGCATCTTGAGAGGCTGCCGTTTCCGCATTACGAACCCGCGCCGAACTCTCCGGGGATGCTGGTTCGGATCGAAGCTGATGGAACTCGAACCGTCGGACGGTTTGTCAATCGCCAGTTCAAGGCAGCTAATTGATGGAGTTTTCGGAGTTTGACAAGCGGCCCGTTATCGTGGCTCTCGCGGGGCCGAACGGCGCAGGCAAGACTACATTCTACCACAGCCATCTCCGCCACGTGGCGTTACGATTCATCAACGCCGATGTGCTTGCACGTGAACTGAGCCTGGACCCGTACACTGCGGCAGAATTGGCCAATTCACTACGACGAGACTTTGTGAAGCGAGGTGAGAGTTTCGTTTTCGAAACCGTCTTTTCTGATCCCGTGGGCGACAAACTCGCGTTTCTGAAAGAAGCTGTGAAGGCTGGCTACACTGTGGTCTTATGCTTTATCGGCATCGCTGGCCCAGAATTGTCCGAATCACGCGTTGCCATGCGCATCTCGCAGGGGGGGCATGGCGTCCCGAGCGAGAAACTGAAATCGCGATTTCCCCGCACCATGTCAAACCTAGCCGCCGCAATTCACGAGTTGCCCCATGTCCTCATCTTTGACAACAGCGACCTGAGCACCCCACTGAGACGGGTTGCCATCTTCGAACACGGCAGGTTGGCGGTCTCGAATGCACCGATTCCGGAGTGGCTCCAGCCGATGCTGGGATGACTGCGATGACCGAAAGCAGAAGATCCTGCAGCGGGTACGGCTGGACACGCAGCGCGGCTGGAAACGAAATCAGATCGATGTACAATCAGCGCAGACGGCGAAGAGTTGTGCTTCGTGACGGTTCGAGTTATCGACAATCACGATCTTCTCGTGAGGCAAGCTTGCAGCCGACTGGAGCTCACTGGCGAGGACTCAGGTGGAATGATTGCCACTGACAATAGTGAGCTCACCGCGAGCGTTGTGGTTCAGGCTGAGCCAGGGCAGAAGGGGAACAGGGTCCGATTTCGGAAAACTGTTGAATCATCTTACCCCGCATTATTCGCGAAATTTCGCCGCTTACCTGCTCCCTCGCGACATGAGCGAGCGCGGGCGGCGGAAGATCAGGAGATGGCTTCGTGATGAACGTCAGCGTGAGAACCGCGACGGTTCGGTGGTTCGTTCTAGTGAGCATGGCGTCCTTGCCACTCTGGGGAGTGGCCAGTGATACGCTGCCGCCCTTGAAGGACGCGACAACCCCTCAAAACCACGAGGAGCTGTGGGCGGCGTTTGATCCGCGGCGGAGCCGCTCGACGTCGAACTCCTGAAGGAATGGGAAGAGGACGGCGTGGCCCTGAAGGTGTTGCGCTACCGGATCGGCATCTTCAAGGGCAAGAAAGCGATGATGGCGGCGGTGTATGGGTATCCAAGGGGCGGAAAAGACCTCCCGGGCCTGGTTCAGATTCACGGAGGGGGGCAGTATGCCGATTACCGAGCTCCCCTGGCCAATGCGAAACGAGGATACGCCACGATCTCGCTCGCATGGGCGGGTCGGATATCCGCTCCGGAGTACTCGGTAACTCCGAATGAAGTGAGACTGTTTTGGGAAGGAAAGACAGAGGATCCCACCTACAGAGTGACCACCGACTGGGGCGCCGTCGACGGCTATCACGCCCCTGGGAGGAATCCTGGAAACGTGTTTCCCAGCGCACTGCCGGCGGCATGGACTCTCGACGACGTGGAATCACCGCGAAACAGCGGGTGGTTTCTTTGTGCCCTGGCAGCTCGGCGGGCTCTGACGTTTCTGGAACGGCAACCGGAAGTCGATCCGGACAGACTCGGTGTTTATGGTCATTCGATGGGCGGCAAGCTGACGGTCATGACGGCTGTGGACCCGCGAGTCAAGGCCGCAGCGCCGTCTTGCGGGGGCATCAGCGATCGTGACAACAACAGTCCGCTCTATCGAGCGACGCTGGGCGATGACGTCAGCTTGAAGAAGATTTCGTGCCCGATTGTCTTCCTCAGTCCGTCGAATGATTTTCACGGACACATCGGCGACCTGCCCCAGGCAATCGCTGAGATAGCCACGGACCAGTGGCGAGTCACCTGTTCGCCCCACCACAACCATCAGGACACTCCGCAGTACGAAGTCGCGACGATGCTGTGGATGGATCAGCATTTAAGAGGTTCGTTTTCGTTTCCTCAGACTCCGGAAACGACGCTGTCGCTAAAGACCGATGACGGCGTGCCGAGCTTCAGCGTTCAGCCAGATCGTTCAAGGCCGGTGCTTTCGGTCGACGTCTTTTACACGCAGCATGGTAAGGCGGACGAACGACCGGAAGATATGGAGAACACCATGCATCGCTTCTGGCATCATGCCGAAGCCGAAGAAGCCGGCGGCGTTTGGACGGCGAAGTTGCCACTGAGCAACGTTGAAACGCCGTTTGGGTCTATGCCAACGTCACCTATCCGCTCGACAAACCCGTTTCTGGGGCCGGGTACTACTACGGAACCTACACGGCGCAGTCCTTCAATGTCTCTTCCTTGCTGCAAATCGCCACTCCGAACGAACTGGTGACAGCGGGAACGCGAGCAACACGTAAGTCTTCGCTGTTGATCGAGTCGTTCGAGGGTGATTGGGAAAAAGAGTGGTTCACTTACAAGCCGGATGAATGGGCTCGCAGCACGCATAAGATCGCCGACGAAACATACGCGGCTCCCGATGACGCCGCACTTGCAGTCGAGGTTCTTGCCCAACAATCGAACAAACTGGTCGTCTTGATCGATGATTACGCGGCAGAAGTACAGCTGGGCGGCGGCGATCAGTGGCAGGCGGTTGTGTTGCAGCGGCAAGACTTTCGCGATGCAGGCGGAGATCCGTTAGGCAGCTGGAAAAACATCAGGCGGCTCAAGCTCACTCCTGCAGAACACTTGAAGCCGAAACGTGGCAGCGCAGGAGCCCTTAGACGAGTGGGAAAAAGCTGGAGTGGGGCCAATCCGAAATTCCGCGACTTACGTTGGCAGGTCGCGACCCCTGAGGAGACATCTCGGTAGGCTGCGGCACACGGCGTGTTGCCGTACCCGTTCACGGCCACAGGCCGTGAACGGGTACGTGTTGCCGGTGTTTGGCAAACGTGAATCGGGAACCATCAAGGACGCAAGTCCGTCCCAAACCACCAGCTGTCGCCCTGACGCCTCTTGACAGTTCGGTATAAGAGTTAGAACCCGCACGGTGCGTCCCAGCTCGTCACGAGCCTCGTCCGGGTCCTTGGCAGCTCCTTGTCCCACTTATGGCACGGCCTATACTTTCCTCGGTTACGTACGGCGCACGCCTCGTGGGTTGTCTCTAGGGGAAGTCGGAGAAGAATTGATGAAACGTCTGACGTTAAGTGCATGCCTATTGGCTCTAATCTGCTCGGCCACCCCGGCGACCGCCCAGACGACCTGGGCTGAGCAACTGGGATTTCCACCTGGCAAACGGGTGGTGATTCTGCACGGCAACGACATGGGAATCGCCTATGAATGCAATCGGCCGGTGCAAAATGGACTTACAGACGGCCCCTTGACCTCTGCCAGCTTCGTCGCCGCGGGCCCCTGGTTCGCCGAGTGTGCTGACTGGGCCAAGAGCCATCCGGGGCTCGACCTCGGCATCTCCCTTTCCTTTGTCAGTCCCAGCGTGGCCATGAAGTGGAGCGGTGTTGCGCCGCGCGAAGAGGTCCCCAGTCTGACCGACGCCGACGGGTACTTGTCGAAGACAGTGCTCCAGTTCCATCTTCGCGCCGATGTGGAACAGGTGCGACGTGAAGCAGAGGCGCAGATCCAACGCGCTCGAACCATGGGCATTCAACCGACGCACATGCACCCGCACTTGGGTGCCATGCTGACGCGTCCCGATCTCTTGCGATTGTATCTGGAACTGGCCGAGCAATATTGGATCCCCGCGGTCATGGTCGAATTCACACCTGAACTCGTGACGCAGTTTCGCGATGCAGGGTTTCCGCTTGACGACGAAATGCTGCAAACCGTTGCCAACTATCCCTTGCCGAAAGTGGACGACATCAAAAACGTCCCGGATGCTGACAGCTATGACGAGAAACGGCAAAAGTTCTACGCCCTCTTCAATGAGCTTGAACCAGGCATCACTCAGATCTTCCTCAATCCGTCTGACGATACCCCCGGCATGCGGCGAGCAAGTCTGAAGTGGCAGGACAGGGACTGGGAAGCCAAATTACTGACTGATCCCGAAGTGCGCGAGTACCTGCGGACACAGGACGTTGTCTTTACTAACTGGCGCGAGATCATGCAGCGATTTGAAGCTGCCGGCCAAACACAAGAACACCGAGGACGAATAGAGATTGGACCGAATGATTCGATCGCTCACGGGAAGTGTCACGACATTATATCGTCAACAGTCAAACACTGAATTCCTCTGGGGCGACACGTCGGTTAGCGTTCGTGATCGAATCACGGCCGCTGTTGACTCGTGTCCCCACCCGTCATCAACGGAAGAGCCACACATGCATTCTCCGACAAACCTCCTCACGACCGCGCGCTGCCGCTCTCGAATCGCCAAGGGGATCCTGCTCGCGACCCCATTGTTACTCCTTTTCCACGCGTCCGTTGCATTTGCACAAGATCCCTCGAAGGATCTCTCCGACCCAAGTCTGACCAGCGCCGAACGCAAGGAAGCCACGCGCCTGTGGCTCGACAAGTACCTCACCGATTCGGAACTGATGCGGACAGAAGACATCACCAAGATCCGCGAGGCCGTGGAGCGGATGTCGCCCAGCCAGTTGGAGCGTTGGCTGCAGTCAACCGAGCAGTTGCGCGAGTATGTCGAAAGCCCGCAGTGGCAGGAGACAAAGCGATGGCTGAAAGGTTTTCTGCGCGTGCAGGCGATCTATAGCGATGCGGAAATTCAGCAGCTGCGAAATGACATTCTCAACGCTGACGCCGATCAAATGCTGGCGATTATGAAACGGATCCAAGCCAAGCACGAGTCGCTCGTCTGGATGCATCAGGCATCGGAGCAGACGCGGGCAGCAGATGTCAAACAGCGTAATACGAATGTCGCTCAACAAGCGGCAGCAGCCTCACGAAGCCGGTCGTCGAGCACCGCCAATGTGCCCCTGTTTGGATCGGGCGCCGCCAAAGGCCAGAAACCATCCAAAGGATACCAGCCGCCCGGCCCGCTCATCAATTCGCGCGATGTGGCTCGAGCCACCGTCTGGCGCGAAGCCCTGGGGGGTGGAGGCTGGGGGGCGGGATTCTGATAAGCAGCTTTTCGACCGCCGCCGCGCTTCGGCATCGTCTCGCGCGCCGTCTCGCCGCCCGCTCCTAGTTCCTCAGGGCTTGCGTGACTTTGAGTCCGATGAGTCCCGCGACCAGGATCGCCAGATAAAACTGACCGGTAATGGCCTCCAGCCAGGCCAAAGTCCGCGTCAGAGGCGTAGCCGGCGTCACGTCGCCGTATCCCACGGTCGCCAGCGTAATGAAGCTGTAGTAGTTGAAAACTCCGCCGTCCGGTCGCCCAGCCACGACGTCGGCGCCTCCGCGCGCTGGCAGGTCGAAGGACCCTGGGGAAGCGGTCTCCACGGCGGAGTACAGCAGGCTCCAGATAATTCCCAACAGCAGGTAACCGCACACGGCGCCAAAAATCACGTCCCCCGTCACCAGCTTGACGAGGATTCCCCGAAGAATCCCGTACAAGGCGAAGGCAAAGAAGCAGGCGGCAAACAGGTGGGCTACGACGAGGAGCATACGGCTGGCCGAACCGCTCAGCGCGTGGCTGGCCCAAACAGCGAGGAAGGCGGCCAGACCTAGCGACATGGCAATTCTCCGGTGTTCTTTCTCCTCAAACACCAACCACAACACGGCGACGATGAGCAGCGAGAAGAAGACGTCGAAAGAGCCTCGTGCGTCGAACAGCCCGGATGTGAGTGGTTGTGCCACAGCCAGCAAGAGCGAGGCCACGAGCACGACGGCGAATCGCCAGCGGTGGCCGATCGTCGCACGGACTGTCGCTGGGGTCAATTTCTCCGCATCATCTCGGCTCGTCCGCTCATTCATCAAGAAATCTCCGGCACGAAGGTGTTTTCGGCGAGCGTGGCCTGATCATCGCCCGGACAAACATCCAGGAAACGATCGTGCCGGTCTTCCGTGCAATAGCCCCTCCCCTGCTCGAGGCCACCGCAGTTGTACCAACTGCGTTTGACGACGACAACTTCTCCCGCGGCCGGATAGTGGTGCTTGAAGCGTTGCACACTCCGCTGATTCTTCATAAATTGGCTAAGGTGATGCGAACGCAAAGGCTCCTACTGCGACCGGTATTTGCTCTCCCGAGCGAGATGTTCTCGGCATGGGGGGACGGGTTCGGGCGAAAGGGAGGACTCCCAGCCCTTAGGCGAGAGGCTACTCGTATGTGGACAACAAGAGCGATGATTCTGGTACTGGGCCTGAGTCTCGGACCGATGCTCGTCGGCTGCGGCGAACCGCCCCCGGCGCAGGAGAGCCCAGTCAGGTCCGTCAAGATCCATACCGTCGGTTCGCTCGAACCGACTGCACTGCGGGAGTACCCCGGCACGATCCGGGCGTATCAGACTGCGGAAATGGGATTTGAAGTTTCGGGTCGGGTCATGGACTTCCTGGTTCAAGAGGGGGATAGAGTAGAGAAAGACACCGTGCTGGCGCGGTTGGATGCGCGCGATTACGAGGCGGAACTGAAAGTCGCCCAAGCGAACCTGGAGAAGGCCCAGGCCGACCTGACTCGCAGCGAGAACGTTTTCAAGAGAAATCCTGGGGCCATTTCCGAAGACCAGATCGACAGTGACCGGCGGGCAGCGAAAGTGACCGAAGCGAAGTTGGAGATTGCTCAGAAAGCCGTCACGGATACGGAGCTGCGTGCAGACTTCGCGGGAGTCATGGCGCGCAAGCTTGTCGAGGACTTCGCCAATGTTCAGGCCAAGCAGCCCGTGCTCATCCTGCAGGACAACTCGATTCTCGAGATTGAAGTCGCGGTCCCCGAGCGAGATTTCGTGCGGCGGAAGGAGCAGGCGGAAAGCAAAGAACAAATGACCGAGCGGCTCGCCCCGACAGTCATTGTGAGTGCGCTGCCGGATCGCGAATTTCCGGCCAGGATTAAGGAGTATGCGACGACCGCCGACCCGGTGACGCGCACCTTTCCCGTGAAGCTGAATTTTGACAATCCGCAGGACGTGAACATTTTGCCGGGCATGACGGCGCGGGTGCGATTGGTGATCGATCCGCAAAGCGCCTGGTCCGTCCCCGTCACTGCCGCCCAGGCCGACGAGAACGATCAACCATACGTTTGGAAGGTCGATTCCGCCACCATGAAAGTCTCCCGCTGCCCGGTGGAACTCGGGCAACTGACCGGCGACCGTGTGCTGCTGACGGGCGGCGTGGAAAATGGTGACCTGGTGGCGATTTCCGGGGTGACGTCGCTCCGCGAAGGCATGCAAGTCCGCAAATACAACAAATGACTTACGCGGGAGCCACGTCTCCATGAATCTCGCTGAACTGGCCATTCGCAACAAGACGACGACGCTCGTGCTGACGACGGTGCTTTTCGTCGGCGGCATCATGTCGTTCAATAGTCTTTCACGTCTGGAAGATCCAGAATTCACGATCAAGGAGGCGCTGGTCATCACGCCCTATCCGGGCGCGACGGCGGCGGAAGTCGAGACGGAAGTCTCGGACAAGATCGAGAAGGCGGTCCAGCAGCTCGGACAGCTCAAGGAGGTCGAGTCCAAATCGGACCGGGGCCTGTCGACGGTGACCGTGCGGATCAAGGACAAGTACGACAAGCACGCGCTGCCTCAGGTATGGGACGAGTTGCGGCGGAAGGTGGGGGACGTTCAAGGCAAACTGCCGCCCGGAGTCCGGCCCATCGATTGTCAACGACGACTACGGCGATGTGTGGGGGATCTTCATCGCCATTTACGGCGACGAATACACGTACGCGGAGCTGAAAGAGGTCGCCAAGCTGTTGCGGCGCGAGTTGCTGCTGGTCAAGGACGTGGCGAAAGTCGAGTTCTGGGGCGACCGCAACGAGGCCGTCTACGTGGTGCCCAACCGCGACCGGATGTCGCAACTGGGGATCCACCCCGCGCAAATCATCGAGAAGCTGCGGGACAAGAACCTGGTGGCCGACGCTGGCCGGGCTCGGGTCGGTCCGGAGTTCATTGCGATCGCGCCGACCGGGACGTTTACGTCGGTCAAGGAGTTTGAAGATCTGCTGATCAAGGGAAGCGATTCGGGCCAGCAGATCTATCTGCGCGACGTGGCGGACGTGCAGCGAGGCTATGTCGAACCGCCCAGCAATGTATTGCAGTACGACGGTCACCCCGCCATCGGCTTGGGAATCTCGACCACGCAAGGCGGCAACGTGGTCGTGATGGGCGAAGCGATCGAGGCTCGCATGAAGGAGCTGGCTCGAGCGGATCCCGCTGGGGGTCGAGTTCGGTGTGATTTCACTCCAGTCCGAAGCGGTCACGACCGCAATTGACGGGTTTCTCGTCAGCCTGATCGAGGCGGTCGTGATCGTGGTCGTGGTGCTCCTGCTGTTCATGGGGCTGCGGAGCGCTCTGATCATCGGTGCGGTTCTGACGCTCACGATCCTGGCGACCTTTATCTTCATGAGCCCGTGGGGCGTGGCCCTGGAACGGATTTCGCTCGGCGCGCTCGTCATCGCCTTGGGCATGCTCGTCGACAACGCGATCGTGGTGGTGGACGGCATGCTGGTCCGCGTCAACCAGGGCCAAGACGCCGAGGAGGCGGCCCGGGACGTGGTCGCCCAACAATCCTTGCCGCTGCTCGGTGCCACCGCCGTGGCGATCATGGCTTTCGGCGCCATCGGGTTGTCGCAGGATTCGACGGGGGAGTTCTGCCGTTCGCTGTTTCAGGTCGTCTTCCTTTCGCTCGGCTTGAGCTGGCTGACGGGCATGACGGTGACGCCCCTGCTGTGCGTGATGTTTCTGAAACCGGGGAAGCAGGCAGCCGGCCAGGAAGCCCAGGATCCGTACGGCGGCTTCGTCTTTCGCATGTACCGCAAGCTGCTGTTGTCGGCGATCCGTTTTCGCTGGGTCACGGTGCTTGTGGTGCTGGTCATTTTCGGGATGTCGTTGTGGGGCTTCCAGTTTGTCGACAACAGTTTCTTTCCAAGTTCCACGCGGCCGCAATTCATGGTCGACGTCTGGCTGCCGCAGGGCACCCACATTGACGAAACGGTGAACACGTCGGAAGAGATCCAGGAGTATCTCTCCAGCCTGGAGGGTGCCACACACGTGACGACGTTGGCCGGAGCCGGGGGCATGCGATTCCTGGTCACGTACGCCCCGGAGAAGACCAACTCGGCCTACGTGCAGTTTCTCGTCGACGTGGAAGACTACACGCTGATCGAAGGCTTGATCCAACAAGTCGAAGAGCACCTGCCGACCGAATTTCCCGACGTCGAGGTATATGGAAAAACATTCCTGCTCGGCCCGGGAGCCGGCGGCAAGATCCAGGCCCGTTTCAGCGGTCCCGATCCGAATGCGCTGCGCCGGCTGGCCGAACAAACGATCGACATCCTGTACGACGACGGCAGCGCGAAGGCAATTCGCACCGACTGGCGGCAGCGGGTGAAGGTCATGCGTCCGATCTTGGCGGAGGAAGAGGCCAACAATGCGGGCGTTACCGCGCAGGACGTGGCGCTGGCCGTCAAGTCCAGTTTTGAAGGTGCCAGCGTCGGCGTCTATCGCGAAGGGGACGAGCTGCTGCCGATCCTGTTCCGCGCCCCGGAGGAAGAACGAAGTAATGTCACGTCGGTGAACAACCTGCAGATCTGGAGTCCCGCCGCCCAGCAGTCGATCCCGCTGAGGCAAGTGGTCCAGGGCTTCGAAACGACGTTCGAAGACGAAATCCTCCAGCGGCTGAATCGCAAGACCACGATCACCGTCCATGCCGATCCCGCGGACGGCATGGCCTCGGCGTTGTTCCAGCGCATCCGCTCGCAGGTGGAAGCCCTCGAACTGGGGCCGGACTACGAACTGGAGTGGTGGGGCGAATACCGCGACTCGCAAAGGGCCCAGGCAGGAATCGCGGCGAGTTTGCCGTTCTTCCTGCTGGCGATGGTGCTGATTGTGATCGCACTGTTTAACTCGCTGCGACTGCCGTTGGTCATCTGGCTCACGGTGCCGCTGGCGGTCATCGGGGTGACGGCAGGCTTGCTGTTGACCAAGCAGCCGTTCGGGTTCATGGCGCTGCTGGGGTTCATGAGCCTGTCGGGCATGTTGATCAAGAATGCGATCGTGCTGGTGGACGAAATCGAGTTTCAACAGCGTGAAGGCTCGGCGATTTTCAAGGCGATCGTCGATTCCGGTGTGAGCCGCCTGCGGCCCGTCGCCATGGCCGCGTTGACCACCGCGTTGGGCATGATCCCGCTGCTGATCGACGCCTTCTTCGTCGCCATGGCCGTCACGATCATTGCCGGTCTCGTGGTTGCCACGGTGCTGACGATGGTCGTACTGCCGGTCTTTTACGCGGTGTTTTTCCGCGTGAAGTACGACCCATCGCAGTTGACAGCCTGAACGAGCGACCCGAGCCGGAGGGATTCTCTCGGCTACTTGCTACAGCGCCACGCGACGTCTGCAGCGTGTTTCGTGCTGAGGCTGAAGCATGAATGGGTCTTTTTTCGGGGTGCCACCTGTTTAACCGCCGGCCCGCAGCCGCGTCCGGAAAGCAACCTGACATGTGGCGCATCTCACCACCGGACGGGGCGGAGGGATGCGCGCGGGCCGACCGCTGACACCTGGGACCAACCTATCACGTTATTTCGGCCGTTAGCATCGCGGCACGGATCTAACGTCCCTCGAGCAGGTAAAGTCGCCTCGCAGCCCCCTACTTCGGATTATGGACCGGGATGGTTCAGTTCGCCCATTGTGTGGACTATATTGGCGCCAGGCAGTCCCGTCTTCAACCGGTTCTGATATCTAATTGAGTCGGAGAGTATCTCATGTTGATACGGCGTCGAATGCTGCTGCTGACTGTGGGGGTGACGATCGTGGCCGTCACTTCTTATGGCGCATACTGGTACCGGACTCGCCCAACCCATGAGGTGGTCACATATTTCCAGGTGTGCACCGCGTGGCAATTCACCGTGGGAACAGATAATAAATTGACCGATTTTCAGTCGCCGCTCGACCCGAGTAGTCGCAATTCGGCTCTGCTCTGCACGACCATGGCCATCTTGCGGAGTCCGGTTGTGTTGAGTGCGGCGATTGCCACGCCAGAGGTCCAACGCATCGTGCGTGACATTGACGACCCGATGAATTTTCTCCAACACCACCTCACAACTGACATCGAATCCGACACTGTGTTTTCTGTAAAACTCGTGGGCCGAAAGAGTCAGATGCAAGACTTCAAGAAGCTCCTTGATTCTGTGGCATCATGCTTCATGAATTGTATCGGTGCGAATAAGGCACAGTGGCAGCAGGACCGACTCGCGATTGTGGAGCGAGAGATTGAACGGCAACAAGAGGTTTTGGAACGTTGCACAAAGCAAATGAAACAACTAAGGGAAAAAGCGAATAGCGAGCCGGCAACACAACGCGAATTTGCGGAAATGGCAGTGGCAAAGAGTGTGTATCGAACGCTGTTAGCGGAGAAGATGAAACTGCAAGAGAATGCAAGTTGTCCGGATAAAATAATCTGCCTATCAGGTCCACAGGGAGCGATAATTCGGGCGTATGAAGGCAGCAAGAAACAATCGCCAACCAAACGTTGGGATCCCACGAGACCAATTGCTCATGCCGTACGCATATTGTCGCCGCACGACTGGCGAAACTGAGAAAGAAATCCCGGGTGACACTTTTTCCGGCAACAATCCTCTTGACAGGCCGCCGCATATTGTATTACAGTCTTAATACAGTGACACGCATGACCAAGGCCGATTTATGGGGGAAGCCATGCAGCTGCGGATCTCGGATCGCGATGGTGTGCCGATCTATGTCCAGCTGGTTCGGCAGATCAAATATCTGGTATCGTCCGGACAGTTGGCTGCCGACGAGCAGTTGCCGCCAGTGCGGAAATTGGCCGAGCAACTTGTGATCAATCCCAACACAGTGGCCCGGGCCTATCGCGAGCTCGAGAGCGACGGCATCGTGACGATTCGGCAGGGAGCAGGCGCGTTTGTTGCCGATGGAGGATCGCCGCTGGCGCGGCGCGAACGGCAACGCATTCTCATCGAACGCATCGACATGTTACTGGCAGAAGCCCGGCAGATGAAGGTCGACCAGGAAACACTGATGACACTGATTCGCCAGCGGAGTGCACACATTGAGGAGTCTTCGCGATGAGTGACGTAATCGTGGCGTTGCAGCGTCTGTCACGACACTTCTGGAACAAGGCGGCGTTGCTGGAGGTGACGCTTGACATTACGCGGGGACGCGTCTTCAGCCTGGTCGGCGAGAACGGGGCCGGCAAGACGACGCTCATCAAGCACCTGCTCGGACTCTATTCCGCGCAGACCGGCACGGTGCGCGTTTTTGGCAGCGATCCGGTGCGAGATCCGGCGGCGGTGCTGAGCCGCATCGGCTATCTCTCCGAAGATCGGGATCTCCCGGATTGGATGCGCGTGGACGAGCTGATGCGTTACACCAAGGCCTTCTATCCGCGGTGGGACGACCGCTATGCCTCGGACCTACTGCAGATGTTCGAGCTACATCGCAACCAAAAGGTCCGCACGCTATCGCGCGGCCAGCGAGCGCGGGTTGGTTTGTTGGTGGCGCTGACACATCGGCCGGAACTGCTCGTCTTGGATGAACCTTCTTCGGGCTTGGATCCTGGCGCACGCCGGGATATCCTGGCAGCCGTCGTGCGAACGATTGCCGACGAAGGACGGACGGTACTCTTTTCCTCGCATCTGCTGCACGAAGTCCAGCGTGTGGCCGACGACGTTGCGATGCTCCATCAAGGACGTCTGATATTGAACGAACCACTCGATGATCTGTTGACCCGGCACCGCCTGGTGACCTTACGGTTTCCCCAAGCGTTTCCCGCACACCCGGCTTTACCGGGCGCGCTGTGGTGGGCGGGTGAAGGGGCGGAATGGACCTGTCTGTGCGACGGTGAGTTGGCGCGACTGAAAGCAGCGGCCGTGGCCGCAGGTGCCAGCTGGGTCGAGGAGCGAGCGCCATCGTTGGAGGAGATCTTCCTGGCACGCACCAAGGCCGACCGCTGCAGGGAGATCGAGGCATGACGATGCGCACCGTTGGCTGGGCATTGACCTGGGAGTACTGGCGCCGTGGCACGATCTGGCTTGTGCTGGCGGTTGCCGGCTTGGTAATTGCCTGCACTGGTTTGCTCTACGGGCCACTCCTCCTGGTCACGGGCCTCCGCTATGCCGATCTCCGTGCGGAACTTGATACAGGGTTGATGGCGTTTATCCTTCTACCACCCGCGGTGTTGGCCCTGTTATCCAGGGCTGCGCCCCGGCGGTACTACGCGCTGCCCATGCCGACGTCCCTGCTGGTCGGCAGCACGTTAGTCAACGGTGCTTTGGCATCGATATTTGCCTATTGGATCGTCGCGATCGTGCTGGGAAGACTACTCCATGCGAACTGGCCGTTGCTCGTGCCCGCCTGTTGGACGGCGACAGTCTACTTCGTTTTGCAGTCGCTCGTCTGGCAAGTCGGCCGCTCGCGGGGGCTGCTCATTCTGTTGATGGTCCTGCTGCTGATGATCGTCATGCCGCTGGGGTTTGAGTACTTGCTGCCACACCTGCTGGAGTCCGACGAGCAAGCGGTACGGACGGGGCTCGCGATCCTTGGGGAAATGCTGGCGGTGTGTGGCACCACCTGCGTGCTGGCATACTTCCTGGCTGTCAATGGCGTGGCACGTGACCGCCGCGGCGACGTTTGGTCCTGCGGTTGGCTTTCGCGCGCTGGGAGACTCCCCAGGAGTCTCGCTGCGCGACTCTCGCCGATCGCCATCTCGAAGAGCGTCTCTCCCCGCGCTTTTCGCTCACCGTACGCCGCACAGTTTTGGTACGAATGGCGTGCCAAGGGGCGCATGATTTTCCTGTTCGTGCTGGCCATCTGGGGAGGACTGTGGGTGTGGCTGTGCACCGGCCAACGCAATCTGGCAGACATCGACGCGGCAATAGGTGGCCTCGGCGGACTGATCCTGTTCTCGACTCCGTTTGTCGGGCTGTACTTAGGCAGTGACGCGGGCCGATTCGAGCGGAGGGCATTCGCTGCCACGCGTCCCCTATCCGACAGCGCCATGGCATCGGCAGTACTCGCAGAACGTCACCGCGGTCGTTTGTAGTTGCAGCGCACTCTGGCTTGTCGGCATCGTCGCCGCACTGGTCGTGTACCGTGCCAGCGCCAGCGACTGGCAGCAATTTCAGCACGCGTTCTTGCACGGCAGGCGGCCTGCCGTCGTTCGTCCGCGCGTACGCAGGTCCGACTACTCGCCTTCTTCTCGGCGTGAGTTGCCTGCTTCTCGGCGTGTGGACGGTGGTCGGATTGGGCACGGCACTGGCCTTGGCTCGATCATGGTTTGTGGGCGTCGGCGGATGTGGCTTCGTGGCACTGATCGTCAGCCTCCTTTTAATTTGGCAAAACACCGGGCTGTCTCCGCCCGTGTTTGCGGGGGTCTGCCTGGTGGGAACACTCGCGGCCTTCCTGGCAGCCTATCGCCGGCGTGCGATCTCAAGCCGGATGATTATCGCCTGCTGCGCGATCTACCTGCTGCTCTGCATCGTGAGCATGTCTGCCTACGCCCTGACGCAGATGGATGGCCGTCTGCCTGGCTACGTGCCGTTCATTCTGGCCGGACTTTGTGCCGCCCCATTTGCCCCGCTGGCCGCGGCGCCTTGCGCACTGTCGTGGAATCGACACCGGTGAATTGTGTTGAAATTCTGAATCGAGTTTCGACGCACGCTGCCGCCAACCGCTGTTCCGCTCGATTCGACTTGCCGTCAACCGGCAGACTCACGGCTGATGGAAGACTTCGGTCATCGGCATCCAGACTTCCCCCTCGGGAAGATCCGCGAGACGTTCGAAGCAAGGTTTACATGCGGCCCACCAGCGTTGGATTTCCGGATCGGCAGCCATCCGCTGCATGTCCGCCGCGAAATCGTCTCCCGTGTACTCGACACAGCTGAACAACAGGTGCTCACCACCAGGCATCTGCTGGTAGTAGATCGAGTAATTTTGCAGGTGGCAACTGGTGTTGCGTGCCAACACCGCCGGCCAGGTGTGGCATGCAGCCGCACGTATTCTTCGACACACTCGGCCCGCAACTGTCCGACCCATCCAAACCGTTTCATGTCCCGCTGGCTCCTGTCAAAGACATGTCGACGTCGTACTCTCCCAAGCTGATCGGATACTGACCGAATTGGCGAACAAGTTGGACAATGTAATCGTAGGTGTGCCCCGACACACTGCTCGACACGGAATGGTCCGACTGGAAGATCAGGCCGCCCCCTTTGGCCGCATTGAGCTTGGTCAGCACTTCGCGGCGGATCTTATCCCGGTCTCCCGACTCCCAGATCTGGATGTTGCTGTTACCACACACCCCGAATCGATGGCCGAATTGCTGGCGCAAGGCCACGCAGTCGAGGCCGGCCTTCGCCTCCAGCGGATTGTAGCTGTCGATTCCCATCTCGATGAAATCCTCAAAGATCAAGCGGACATTGCCGCAGCCGTGGTAGATGACCGGGAGCCCTCGCGCATGACACGCGCGCACCATCGCCGCGACCCACGGGCGAAAATACGCCCGCCAATAGTCGGGCGAGAAGAACATCGAATTGCGATAGGCGACGTCCCCCCAGATCACCATGCCGTCCAACAGCCCATCCGCCGCGGCAATCTGGGCCTTCAGGCAATCCAGATAAAACTGCCCCATGCGCTCGATCGCGACCCCCATCCTCTCCGGGTAAAGGCCGATCCAGAGCATGGTGTTCTCCTGGCCGATCATCCGCGTCAGGCACTCGGAACACTCGATCATGCTGCCGTAAACGGGAAAGTCCGGGCGCAGACTTCGAACCGTCTCGATCCAGGCGGGCGAGTTGCGTTGAAAGCCATCGCCGACACCGGCAATCTGGTTGTCACCCGCGGCGAAGTAGCGCCGCGGATCACACGGGTCGTCGTACGAATATCGCTCCAGCTTCTCCAGCGTATCGGTCTCCCAGCCGATGAACTCGGGCATCGGAAAGGCGAACTTCTTCCGCATCACGGCGCCAAAGCCAGTCTGTACCACCACTTCCTCGTCAGACTCACTGAGCGTCTCGAACGAACGAATCTGCGGATCCATGTTGGGAACCGTCACGATCCAGTCGAGATCGTAGTAGTAGTATGGATTGGCATCGTCGGGCAGTTCCAGTTCGCGGCGCCAACGTTCGATGAAACTCCCCCAGAAGAAATCACTGATCGGCACGCGATCCGGTTCCTCATGCCGCAGCGACTGGTTCATCCGCTGAAGCTTCGCGAGCGTATTTTCGCTGCGCAGTTTCCTTCGCTGCCGCACCGCCAGTCGTGTCGAACATACCCATGTCGACTTGCCCTCGTTGAGAATTGGTTGGAGCAACACCTCGCCACGTGTTCTACACGGAATTCCGACCTGGATGTAGAGGGAATGGCAAATAGCCATCCAGTAGCTATCAGTTATTCGCTGGTAACGCCTCGGTCGGTAGCCAGTGGTTACAGCGATTTACCAGGATAAATCTCGCGAGAATCCTCGGACGGCCGGAACCCGATCGGATCGATTGGTGTTCAATCAGGCGGTCGGTCTCTTCCCACTCCGCTGGAGCGGGCCAAAGCGGACTGTCAGCGGCGGCGGAGGGAGATCATATCACTCTGTGAAAACTACGAAGTACGGCCTTTTCCGGCAAGGGCGACATCCCCGGGTGCCTGAGCTCCCGTCGCTCGCCAGGCACTTCGTTCGTTCCCTGTTCCACAGGAAAGGTGCTACTATGAAAATCTGGAGTCGATTTCTGATTGTGGTTGGGGCCTGTGCAGTGGTCACGGCCGCCGGCATGGTATCTGCACAAGACTGGCCGCAGTGGCGCGGTCCGAACCGTGACGCGAAGGCGAGCGATTTCCAGGCTCCGGCCACATGGCCCCAGGAGCTCACGCAGAAATGGAGGGTGGACGTCGGCGACGGAGTCTCTACGCCGGCATTGACAGATGGCAAGTTGTATGTCTTCTCGCGCAGGACGGCAACGAAATCACTCGTTGTCTGGATGCAGCCACGGGCGACGAGTTGTGGCAAGAAAATATGAGACTCGTGGCGCCTCGGGAGCGGCTTCGTCATTTTCCGGACCGCGAGCTCACCGACGGTCGTGGCGGGTAAGGTTATCACACTCGGTGTTCAGGGAGTGCTGTCCTGCCTCGATGCGGCGACCGGCAAAGTGATTTGGCGGAAGGATGATTTTGGGGGTGACGTCCCCAGGTTCGCTGCCGCCAGTTCGCCGGTGGTGGTCGAGGGGCTCTGCATTGCCGAATTGGGCAGCGAAGGTAACGGTGGCATCGCAGCTTACGACATGCAGACGGGCGACCAGACATGGAAATGGACAGGCAGTGGTCCCGCGTATGGCTCACCCGTGGTGCTCACGATCGATGGAACCCAAGTTGTCGTAGCGCCGACCGACAAGAAAATGGTCGCACTCGCGGTCGCTGACGGGAAACCACTCTGGGAAATTGACTATCGGCAGGGGCGCTACAACGCCGCCACGCCGATTTTGGAAGGGCAGACGCTGATCTTTGCCGGCCCGGAACGCGGCATCTCGGCCGAGAAACTGGCACTGGAAGACGGGAAACTCAACTCCTCAGAATTGTGGAGTAACCCGGACAATTCCGTGCAGTTCAACACCCCCGTGGTCAAGGACGGACAGCTCTACGGGTTGTCGACGGTGAATAACGTGTTCTGTGTAAATTTGGCGGATGGCCAGACTGTCTGGACTTCGTCCCTGACGGGTGAAGCCGCCAAAGTAGAAGCCCCCGCGCCCAACAAGGCGGTGATCGATCCGGCGGCGGGCGACGAGGGGGCGGGCGACGAGGCGGTGGAATGCGAGGCGGCGGAGGTGCCGGTTATGGATCAGTGGTTGATGCCGGCTCCGTCATGTTGGCACTGACTCCGGCCGGCGAGCTGGTGGTGTTCCAAGCCGATGACAAGCAGTACACGTTGGTTGCCAAGTACAAAGTCGCGGACGGTAAGACCTACGCCTATCCGATTGCCACCGGTAGCTCGATCTACATTAAGGACGGCGACGCCGTCACCAGGTGGTCTGTTGAGTAGACGGCAGCCCAGCGATCATCCGGTTTCGCAGATTGTGGCAGTTCGCCAGCGGTCCCAGACAAACGACCGCTGGCGAAGCGGGGCTAGAAGCGAGGGAAAAATAACATCCAGATCTTCTGACGCGTCCAGCGGACGCAGCCAAACGAATAACACTTCAACTCGCTCCGGCCGCCGCCTGCAACTGCCTCATATGGCCGACGTAGGCCGTTATGAACTCGGTCAATTCCTTCTCGGTACCAGCTGCATCCGCCAACAAGCCGCGTGCCGGCTCATCGCGTTGTGAGTGCGCTTTGGGAAACCCTTCGATAGCCTCTAACCGTTCAGCAATTGTCGGATGCGAGGCAAAGAGCGATCCCTTGGCTGACAGAACCTGACCGCGCATCTGCTCGCGTTCGGAATCGTCAAGTTGATTCTGCTCGAAGTCCCGAAACGCCTCATACACGTTCTCAAACATCTGCTTCGATTCCAGCAATTGGGAAACGTTGCCGTAAACGGTACCGTCAAAGAAGCTTCCCCGCGTCGCCACGGTTGTCAGGGCGGATCGGAACACATCGGACCCATAAAGGCTGGCCGCCATGCGGTCTGCCAGGAACTCGCGGGAGCGGGAGTAACCGGCCGCCATCATGCTGTAGGCTCTGTAATATAGAAACAGAAACCAGAAAAACGGGTTGACATAATTCAGCGTACCACCGGCCTGCCCCATGCCCGTCAGGGATTGACTGATGGCAAGCGAAACTTGATGGATGAACCGACTGAAAAACGTGTCGCCGTGGCTGAAATGAGCATACTCGTGGGCGAGAATGGACTTGAGTTCGTCAGCCGTCAGGTGCTGCAGGCTCCCCAGGCCGAGCGTCAGTACCCGTTGTTTGACGCCGAATACGCCGAAAGGACCGCGTCCCTCCTGATGCACACCGATCTCGGAGCCTGGTGCCAGATAAAGCTGGTCGACGGGGCTCGTTTCCACCCGACCGGCCACTTCGTCAACGACGGCATGAAGCTGCGGCTCCTCCTCGCGACTCTTGGCGATGCCGAAAGATCCTTGACCTGCCTTGGCGAATAGACTCTTGAATACCGACCAGGCCATGCCGAGCCCCACAACAGCGATGATCACCACCAGTTTCACCGGGATATGTCCCAGCAGGAAGATCGCGTAGAGTGCCCCCAGCGTGGCGCCGACCAATCCAATTACCACGAATGGAATCGACACGTAGAACATGAGCAGGCCACAGACCAGCGCAAGTCCATACAGTCGTGCCAGCCACGATTCGCCGGTCGTGCGCGTCACTCTTCCCACCGAGACAATTTCGCTGCTGCCCAACATCGCCGCAGCTTTCGTCCCGCGCGTGAACTGAGCGAGTACCAGACCGACCAGTGCCATCAGCAAGATGATCACTGCGTAAACCACGACGAATCCCAATCCCACATAGAGACCGATCTCCAAGACACCGGGGGCCGCCAACGATTCGATCTGCTCAACCGTATTTTCTCCCAACACCTGCGTTGGGTCCGTACCTCCCCTACGCAATTCGTCCAATACGTGAGCAGCCTTACGGAATTCACCTGTTTGAGCCAACGCCACCGCGTGAAAGCAAACCAGGTTCTCATTGTCGGGGAATTGTCCCGTCAGTTTGCCGATCTCCTCCGCGGCGTTCTTGGCCAGTGCTTGACTCTGCTGACTACCCGCCTGTGCAACAAGTGCCTGAGCTAGTCCCACTGCATAGATGACTTCATCCGGTTCCTCGCGCAGGGCGGCGCAGAATTTCGACACCGCGGTACTGTGCTGCTGGTGTTCCATTGCCACTACGGCCTCAACCCAGCTGAGTGGGAGTTGAGGGTCGAGTTCACGAGCTCGCTGCAAATGTCGCTGACCCTCCCTTTGCTTTGGGTCATTGGGCTCAGTAGCCTGCGTCAATAATGCCATCGCCAGGTAACGGTGAGCCCGGGCATTCGTGTCATCCAATTCCAAGCTGCGACGCAGCGACTGCTCGGCCAGCACGATGGATGCCGTGCGGTCGCGAACACTTGTTTCGCGTAACTGAGCCGACCCCAACAAGTACCACGCGAAGGCATCTTTTGAGAGAAGTGGCGGCAGTTGATTCTCCGTTTTCACCTGCGTCGTGACGAACTCATAGGCCGCGCGATACAGCTTGTCGGTCCCCTCTCCACTTGTGCCAATCCATCCCAGCAGGCGTTCGCGCCAAACCGGCCAATTCTCCAGCGTCAGCGGTTCGTCGGCCAACAACCGCGTCGCCTCGGACTCGGTCGGCTCCGGCGACTTCGCTTGCGGTGGTCTCGCCCAACCAGCCGCCGTGAGAGCGGCTATGAAGACAAGGCACTGGGTACCCGTTATGCCGCGTACAGAACGTGACATCGTTCAGCCCCCCATGGGAGAAGAAAGTAATAAGAGTGCCGGCATGGACAGATGTTGCCAATCCTCCGCTCCCACGCCTGAGAGACGACACAATATCACCGTGAGCTTAACACGCGGTAACGAGCAGTCAATCAGAAATTGGCCATTAACGGCAACGCGAGGAGGTTGGGCGTTCGACGCGAACTGCTGCGATGTCAGTGCATGAAGGCCGGACACGCAACAGCGCAACCAGTCAGCGCACGTGCTGCCAGTCACTTCAGCACAAACCCGGCATCCACCAGGTCCGCATGGTCTGCGGCAATACCGTCGCCGGCATCCGTCACAACCAAGTCGCAGTTCGCGAAATCGGTCATTCAACTCAATGTCAAACGCCCAACGGCGAAGGGTCTTCTGGCAGAGCCGAGGACTTTTGGCCAGCAACTGCGGCGACTCGCCCATCTCCTTCACATCGCCGTAGACCTCAAACGTCACACTCGACCGAGGATCGTCAAGCTTCTCGTCGTCGAGTCCGACAACCGCCACGAAGCGTTTGGCACCGGCCGGAACGGAATAGACGAGCAGGCCCTGAGCATGTGTGCCCAGCCCACGCTCGTAGCGCTGGCCGTCCACCGTTAACGGCTTCCCTTCCGCCGACTTGTCGATGCCCAGCGCGCCCCAACCTTGCTGGACCAGCACCGGCTGTAGCTGCGATAGCTGCACGTCCGGTTTGGGTGGCGCCGCCGGTGGTTTCAGCTGAGCAGGCGTGAGAGCATCGATCGATACCGGCGGGGAAGTGTCACCAGTTCCACCCTACCGCCTCTACCGAATAGCGATACTGCACTGCATGTTTGACGGAAACGTCCGTGAGATTTGTTGCCGCACAGAAAAAGGTCTGACCGTCGTTGCGCGTGACCCGGTAGCTGTCGGCGCCCGAGTCGCTCCAAGTCAGCGTGACGGTGTCATAGTCAATCGCCGCGTGCAGGTCGGTAACCGGGCCAGGTGCCGGCAGGTCGATGCTGGCCCGTTCAAACTTCACCTGCCAACAGACGTCCCGGCTGACGGGACTCGTAATCCGCGCGGCGCAGCCTAGGACCGTCTTGATGAAATTCGGCCGTGACGCCGGCCGCCTGATCGTCCGAAGCAACGGTCAGGCCCTGCGCCAACCATGATTTGTCGCCAGTCGGAACCACGATCCGCAGTTCATACTCGTCCCCCCCCACGACGCGACTGGTACCGCGCAGGACACATGTTGCGGCGTCCCAGTTCTCCTCCAATACATCCACCATGCCTTGTGTTACATGCCGGGAAGTACTCAGTAATTGCGGCACGTCGGCCACGGGCCGCACCGCCAGCACACGACACGAGGCGGCCGGCAGCTGTGATGTGAGCGTATCGCCGAAGGGTGGTACGAACTTGTCCGCCCAGAAATCAAACGCCACGTACTGAGCCGCCTCCGGCAGACCAATCCGTGCCGCGGAACACGCGATCGTCGCCGCATGCTCCTGATCCCAGTTGTAAAACGCCACGACGTCGCGGCGCTGAGTGCGGGTGTCGGTCAACAGCCAGATGCGAGCTGGATCGCTCTCAAATAGATCCACCGGTCGCGGTTTCAGCCCGTGGGCCGGCATGGTGCGCTGTAAAATGCTCAATCTCTCGGGCGGCAGACCAGGCAACCAGTCGCTGCAATAGAACAGCTGACCCGAAATGGCCGTCCACGAGGCATTCAGTTGAGCCTGGTGCAACGGCGTGCTGGCACGGACCGACACGCAGTCGGGATCGTTCTGCCAAACCCGGCCGTGGAGGAAGTAGTTGCGGGAGCCGTGCGGCGCTCCAATATGACCGGCCCCCGTGTCGGGGCCCACGCGCATGGCGTCCACCAAGCCAAACGTGCCACCGAAAGAACGCATATTCTGCGACACGCAACAGCCCAACAAAAACACATCGGGGCCAGCTTCCTGACGCACCAATTTCAAGCCGTCGCGATAGGCTTCGATAGGTGTCTTGTCGGGGTCGGACAATTGCGACTCGCCCATCTGATCATCTTGGTAGCCGTCGTTCACGTACATCAGCCGCGTCGCAGTGCCGGTCCACAGGCCATCCATCTTGAAGAACCGGTAGCCCCATTGGTGCGCAAGCCGTTGCACCTCGCTGCGCAGGTGCTGCTGAGCGCCGGGGTGTGTCATATCCAAGCACGTGCCACCCCACGTTGCCGCGAACGGCTTGCCATCTTTATCCTTGGCAAACCAGTCCTGATGGTCCTTGAAGAAAGGATCGTACGATGTGCCGGCAAACGGCATGAACCAGATACCGGCTGTCAGGCCGAGCCTGGCTATCGTTTCGGCGGTCGCCTGCATGCCACCAGGATACGGCCCGCCGGGGCGATGCGTCGTGAAATTGCGGCAGGGCCCGTCGGTCGAGACACCGTCCTGCCAGCCGTCGTCGATCTGGACAAAATCGAAACCAAACGGCTTCAAGTGCTCCGCGGCAAAGGTCGCCAGCTCGGCCAGGTGTTTTTCATCGCACGCTCCACCGTACTGATCCGCGTACCAGGTACAATAGCCCGCCGGTTGTGGTGGCAGCTTGATCGAGTAGATACTCGCAATGCGATCGGCGTACATCTCCAATCCCAGCCGCACATCTTCAAACCAACCCAGAGTGAAGGTCTCAGCCTGCGCATCCTGCCCCGGCTTGATGCGCAAACGGCCGTAATCGATCCGCGCCTCGATGCGAACCGTTTCGTCCTTCACTGGTGAGAACACGACGCCGCTCCCGCGATCGTGGGTGAGCCATCCGCTCACCATCCCCGCCCGCGTCGCAGGATCAACGATGGCCAGGTACGCATAGCTGCCCGGGTTCTTCTCCAGGGAAGTCAAACCGGCCGTGCCGAACGAGCGGAGCTGATCGTGAGGCCCGACCTGGTTCAGCTGCCCCGAGACCGCCGGAAGATGGTTGACGATGATATCCTCCGAACCGCCGTTGTGGAGTGTCGTGCGAAACAGTGCAAAGGGAAAGCCTGGATAGAGTGCAATCGAATCCCGATTGCCGTTCGAGTACGTGATGACAAGCTCTTGCCCGTCGCCGAAGTTCGCGTCCGACACAGCCATCACGCGCGGATCGCCACCTTCACCTGTGAGCCTTCCATCGGTCAGGAAAGTCGCGCCGGATTTCCTGTCCTGAATGGAAAAGCTCGAATCCCCGGCAGCATACCGCACCTGCAACAATTCGTTCTCGATCGTCATTGGCTCCACCGCCGTGGAGGCCAACGCCAACCAGTGGTAGGTGCTCAAAACGAGCAGTCCGATGAACAGCATTCCTCTGAGTTCTCATTCGATGACTCCGATATCCAACCGTCGCGATGCAGAGGTGTTAATCAGCAGCGGCCCACAAGAGAAATGGTAACGCTTTAGCCGTGTGCCGTGCACGGTGCCATTGTTTTCACCAGGTAAGGCGTGCCAGGGGGTAAACAGAACCGAATAGCGAATGGTGAATGGTGAATAATTAACGAGGGGAAGGTGGATGAGAAAGCCATTCATCGGGGCGTTCCGCTGCGGTGCAAGAACAGAACAAGGGGGAATCACAAACCGTCAATTATTCACCATTCACCATTCACCATTAATCATTGACTTGGGAGCCATGTATCGTGCATCCGGTACCGTCAGCTCAGAAATCTTCCTCGGTTTCTTTGCTGTCCTGACTGCCAACGGCTAAACAATAACAGAAATGGTACCTTCTGCCTGGAAGGGAAGCGACATGGCAGCGCCGGGTGATTTCATGAGTCGAGCCGGCAGGCTGGGCTGATCGGATCACCCTGGATTTGGGCCGCCGTCGGTTTGGTCCTGGGATTAGCGTTCGGCGGTTCGTGGTCTCGGAGGCATGATCGCCACGCACAGCGGGTTCAGGAGCAATCTCAGGAACTGGCTGAGCGGCTCTCAAGAAAGTTCAGTCCTACCTATGAAATCCCACCGGCTGCGCGATCCATGCCGTTGTACCGCGGCAGGTGGAGCGGACGTAACGTCACGTCTCTGGCGAAGGACGGGCCTCCCATTGATTTGTTTGACTTCACGACAATCGTTTCCCGTTCACCAAGATCCAGCTTCGCTGGAAGCTGGACAACTTCGGTCCGGAATCGTCGATCTTCCTTGCCAATATTTTCGGCGGTGCAGTGCTCGGTGCCATGCTGGGCGGTGCGGTCATGAACCTGCTGTACAAATCGCGTCAAAGGCGAAAACGTTGACCTGCCGCAGCCATGCCGATTTGAACCCGGCCTGGTGACCGTGTCTACCCAGGCAAACCAGACCACGCAGGTCACCTGTTTTGCGCTCGCGGCAGACTCTCCTCAATCCATACAACGCGCACGCCCCACGTCAAGAGATCCTCGAGAGCCCCCCCCGGCCTGAAGTTTGCCCGGGCGTTTCTCCGAAATGTGAGATGTATCGGCTCATTCCCAGCGAAGAACCCAGACGTCATCACAGGTAGCAGAAACGAGCCCCCCACTCTCACGGAGCAGTGTGATATGGAGATCCCACAGCGACTTCTCAGTCTCATTTGTGTGGCATTGCTGAGCGAGTCCCATCGTAGCCGCCCAATCCACCCTCAACGACGGACCCGAGGCGTCGGACCAGGTAGCGGTGGCATCGCTGGACGATTGCTCCGCGGGCCCGTGCGCAGACCTGAGCGGCTGTGACGGTGGCTGTTCGCGGTGTGCGTGCTGCGACTGCCAACCGGACGCCCCTTGGCGCTGCCGCAGCCGTGCATCATGCAGCAAATGGGGATCAAGGTGGGTGGCTGGTTGCAGCAAGGCATCACCCTGAATCCCGACAACCCGAGCGATCATTTCAACGGCCCGGTGGCGACCAATGACTGGGATGACGAATACCAGATGAACCAGTTGTGGCTGTTCCTCGATCGGCCGGCCAACAACGGCGGCTGCGGGTGGGCAGTGGGTGGCCACATCGACATGATCTTCGGTACCGACTGGCGATTCGGCGTCAACAACGGATTGGAAACTCGCATCAACGGTTTCGACGATCAGCGGTACGGCTTGGTCATTCCGCAGATGTACATGGAAGTCGCGTACAACGATCTTTCGGTGAAACTTGGCCACTTTGCCGGTATTCTCGACTATGAAGCCGTCCCGGCGGTGCTCAACCCGTTCTATTCCCACTCGTACTCCTACGGATACACCGTGCCGCAGCTCGTCACTGGGGCACTCGGTGAATACAAGCTCACCGACCAATTCGCGCTGCAGGCTGGTGTCCATCGCGGCTGGTTGATGTTTGAGGACACGAATGACACGCTCGATATTATGGCTGGCGCGAAGTGGGCCAGTGCGAACCAACGGACGAAGATCGCATACGCTTTCTCAACAGGTCCCCAGGATCCACCGGCTGACTTTAACGGTATCCCGGGCGATCAGAATCGGTTCGTCTACAGCCTGGTGATCCAGCAGAAGATTGGCGAGAAACTGCAGTACGTGGCCGTGCAGAATCTCGGCACCGAAAGGAATGCGCCGGTGATGGGCAATACGGCGGAGTGGTACGGCCTTAACCAGTATTTTCTCTACAGCATCAATCCGAAATGGAACGCCAACCTGCGAGCGGAATGGCTGCGTGATGACGATGGTGTCCGCGTAGCGGGACCTGGGAACATTCCGGGTGTATACGCCTGGTCGGGACGGGGCTTTGCCGGCAACTTCTACGGCCTCACTGGCGGACTCAGCTGGCGTCCCAATGGCAATCTTGTCGTGCGACCTGAATGCCGCTGGGACTGGTATGACGGGCTCGCTGGCCCGACAGGCTTGCCGTTCGACGGCGGTCGGAAGGATCACCAGTTCACCTTCGGCGTGGATGCCATCTTCACTTTCTAGCGCTGGCGGGGATGGTCGCGGGTACTGACCCGCCCGTTCCGCGACGGTTTTGCAGCGCGGGGAGCGTGCCGATGGCCGACCCCCGCGGCTGCCGTGCTGGACGAACTGCGAAGCACGGGATCAGACGCCGACTCGCATAAATTCCCAGACGGACTAGAATCGGGATTTGGCGACCGGCGTGCGGCGTCCGTTAACTCGTAGCAGCGAGGTCCAGCCATCTTACGTGGCTCGGCCGGTGCAGATCGTCCCCCATCCTGGCCCCCATTCAAGCCTCGGCGGCGGCACGGGATCGCGGAAGGACCGTTTTGGATGGCGGCACATGTCGCGTTACGCGGCAGCCGTGATACAGGGTCTTGTCGCCACAGTTGGCGAGTCGGCGCGGTGCGGGTTGGAGCAGGTGCGGCACGTGTGTCCCGCGGCAGCAGTCGCCTTCCCGGTAAATATGTGAGCGTGTCACCTGCAGCGCAGGGGACAGCCCGCCGCACGTGCCCCGCATGGGGGACCATGAGGATTCTGATGCGGAGATTCTTGGAACGCCTGTTTGAGCATTTCCGCTCCATCTTTGACACCGAGGCCTCCGGGCGACTGATCCTGTGGGCACCGTTGGTCGGTCTGGTCGCCGGTTTGGGAGCGGCCGCCTTCTACTCTCTGCTGAACCTCATGCAGGATTTTTGCCTCGGTCGCATCGAGGGCTACTATCCCCCGTCGGCCGGCGACGAGCCGACGATGCACCTCGCGCAGCTGCCCATTCACTGGTGGGCCGTCCTTTTGGTGCCGACGGTGGGTGGCTTGATCTGTGGAATGCTCGTCTATGGTTTGGCTCCCGAGGCCGAAGGACACGGCACCGATGCCATGGTGCGGGCCTTCCACCGCTTGGGAGGTCGCATTCGCGGCCGCGTCCCGTTCGTCAAGGCAGCTGCCTCGATCGTGACGATCGGCACCGGTGGCTCGGCGGGCCGCGAAGGCCCGATTGCCCAGATCGGCGCCGGCTTCGGCTCGTTCCTGGCGACCAAGCTCGGTCTGGGCGAACAGGAGCGGCGGCATGCTGATGCTGGCGGGAGGAGGCGGTGGAATTGGCGCCATCTTCCGAGCCCCGTTGGGCGGGGCACTGTTTGCGAGCGAGGTGCTATACAGTTCGACCGCCCTCGAGTTTGCCGCCGTGATTCCCTGCTTCCTCGCATCGATCACCGCTTACGCGGTATTTGCCGCCATCTTCGGACATGGCCTGGCATTCCACACTCCTGCCGAATTTGACTTTCAGCAACGTCAGTGAGCTTCCCTATTTACGCGGTGTTCGCGCTGATCTGCGGACTGGTGGGCTACCTCTACGTGCTCTGTTTCTACGGACTGCGCAACAAGTTCTTTCGCAAATTGCCCATCCCCAACATGGTCAAGCCGGCCATCGGTGGCCTGCTGCTGGGCCTGATCGCCCTCTGCCTGCCGCAGATCATGTCCGGCGGCTACGGCTGGATACAACTGGCGATCAACGGCGAGCTGGCCTTCTCGTTGCTGATCGTGCTCTGTTTCGGCAAGATTCTCGCCACATCGTTTACCATTTCCTCCGGCGGCAGCGGAGGTGTGTTTGCCCCGTCCCTCTTCATCGGCGCGATGCTGGGAGGAGCTTTCGGGCAGGCGGTCAACCACTTCTTCCCGGGTGCGATCGCACATCCCGAAGCGTTTGTGCTGGTCGGCATGGGAGGCTTCTTCGCCGGCGTGGCCCGCGTGCCGATCACGGCCATGCTGATGGTCTGCGAAATGAGTGGCTCGTACGGCCTGCTGCCGCCGCTGATGCTGGTCTGCATCGTCAATACCGCGATGCTGTCGTCGCGTTGGACGCTCTACGAGGAGCAGGTCAATGCGATGATTGACAGTCCCGCTCACACGGGCGACTTTGTGGTCGACGTGCTGGAACAGATTCACGTCCGAGATGTCTGGAATCCGCATCGAAAACTGGACCTCGTGCACGAAGAGACTCCGTTGCCGCAGATTCTGCGGATCGCGGCGAATTCCCGTAATACGTACTTCCCGGTAGTCGATGGGAATGACCGCTTGGTGGGCATCTTCTCGTTGCGCGACCTGCGAACCGTGTTGACCGGCGACGGCGCCGGATCCCTGATTCTGGCCGTCGATCTGGCCGCTCAACCGGTACTGACCGTGACGCTCGACGACGATTTGCACACGGCGCTGCGCCGCTTCACGCAGAAGAACATTGATGACATCCCGGTTGTCGACGCGCAAGAACCCGACAAGATCCTGGGGATGCTCAGCCGTAAGGACGTCATCGCCGCCTACCATCATCGCGTCACGGCACTGCGCACCGGCACGGCTGGACCGAGCTAGTTGGAATCGTACCACCACAGGACGCTTTGGTCCTCGAGTCATTCGGATTTCACTTGTCGGATTTCGACTTACCTGTTGCGTTGCGGGCCAAGCCCACGTTAGGACTCAACGAAGAATGATCGCCGAGCACTTGTGAGCCTGTTCACGGCAAATTCCTCACTCCTCACTCCTCACTACTCACTCCTCACTCCTCACTACTCACTACTCACTACTCACTACTCACAACGTGCACATATCGACGTTATCGAAGTGGCGTCCGTAGAAGTGTTTGTACTGGACTTTGCGTTCGATGGCCTGGATGACATGCGCGGAGAAGTTGACCTGCGCAAATTGCTGAGCGCTTCCCAACCCTCCTGGACTGAACAGGTTGATCTCCATCAACTTGTCTCCCACGATGTCCAATCCCACCAGGAACATCCCGTCCTGCACCAGCTTGGGCCGCACGATTTCCGCAATTTCGATCGCCGTGGCATCGACTTCGGCAGCGGCCTTGATCCCTCCCGCGTGAATGTTGCTGCGCATGTCATCACCGCTCCGCACGCGGCGGAAAGCGGCGTACTTTCTCCCCACGCGTAGCGGTCGGCCGTTCATGACGAACAACCGCATATCGCCTTGCTCGGCCGCCGGCAGATACTGCTGAGCAATCACGTAACCATCCCGGCTGACGGCGTCAATCATCTGGTTCAGGTTGGGGATGTCTTCCTTGCGGACGAGAAACACGCTGGCTCCCCCTGAGCCCTGCAGGGGCTTGATCACGATGGTCCCCTCTTGCTGGGCAAAATGCTTGATCTCGTCCCGATCCCGCGTGATCAGCGTGCGCGGTCGAACTTCCTCGGGAAACAGCTGGAAGTACATTTTGCTCGACGCCTTCGTCAATCCGTTCGGATCGCTCAGGACGATCACACCGTGCTGCCTCGCAACCCGCGCGAACTCGGCCGCCGCCGTCGCGGCCCAGGGGCGTTGGAGGTAGTCATCGGACGGCACGTTACGCAGCATCAGAACATCCAGTTCGTCCAGGGCAATGCGACGCTTCACCGCATTCTTCCCCTGCAGATCCGCCGTGTAAGTCTCGCTGCTGCCGTAACGCTCGCGCGGAACGGAGGTAGCCCGAGCGCGGATCATGCCGTCGGGATCGTACGCCAGATCACCCACTCCAATCACCCACACCTCGTGGCCTCGATTGACCGCCGACTGCCCCAGGCGACTCGTGGTGTACTTCCCCTCTTCCGTGCGCACGTCGTTGACGATAAAGCCGATTCGCATGGATGTCCCTTCGTCGTCCAGGTATTGGGTAACACGGGAGGACTGGAGCGGTGGAGTGGTGGAGGATTGGAGCGTTGGAGCATTGGCACAATCCGAGTCACTAGGAAGGAGAATTACGGAAGCATGAAATAGCTCGTGGAGCGTGCACTCCACTCCACTCCCCCACTCCCCCACTCCCACTCACTCCCACTCACTCCATCACTCCATCACTCCATCACTCCCCCCGCTCCCCCCGCTTCAGAGCGTACACATGTCCACGTTGTCAAAGTTGCGGCCGTAGTAGCGCATGTAGCTGACCTTTCGCTCCAGTGCACCGATGACGTACCGATTGAAGTTGATCTTGGTGAATTTCTGAGCACTCCCCAAGCCTCCCGGACTGAACACATTGATCTCCATGAGTTTAGTCCCCACGATATCGAGGCCCACCAGGAACATCCCATCCTGCACCAGCTTGGGCCGCACAATCTCGGCAATGCGCAAGGCGGTGTCATCCACTTCGGCAGGGGAGAGTCGGCCGCCAGCATGGATATTGCTGCGCATGTCCCCTCCGGTGCGCACACGGCGGAAGGCCGCGTACTTTCCCTTCACCTGCAACGGGCGGCCATTCATGACGAAAAGCCGCATGTCTCCCTGTTCCGCCGCCGGCAGGTACTCTTGAGCGATCACGAAACCATCGCGACTGACTGCGTCAATCATCTGGTTCAGGTTGGGCATGTCGCTTGGCTGCACCAAGAAAACACTGGCGCCGCCGGAACCTTGCAGAGGCTTGAGCACGATTCTTCCCAAAGAGTTGGCAAAGGCCTTGATCTCATCGCGATCGCGCGTAATCAGCGTTTGCGGCCGGACTTCTTCGGGGAAGAGTTGGAAGTACATCTTGGTGGAGGCTTTGGCGAGCCCGTTGGGATCGTTGACAACAATCACACCGTGCCGCATCGCCAGACGCCCGAATTCCGCCGCAATGGTCGCCGCCCAAGGTCGCTGAAGGTAGTCATTGGAAGGAACGTTCCGCAGCATCAGCACATCCAGGTCGTCCACCGTGATCCGCTCGCGGACACCATTCTTCCCCTGCAAATCGGCCAGGTATGTCTCGTGCAGCTTGTACGATTTCTTGTTGACCGTCCGCGCGCGAGCGCGAATCCGCTCATCCGGATCGTACGCCAGGTCTCCCACGCCAAAGACGTGCACTTCGTGCCCTTGATTAACCGCATCGCACCCCAGACGAGTCGTTGTGAACCCCAACTCCTCCGTCATCACGTCATTGACCAGAAACCCAATTCTCATGTCATTCCCCCTAACACGGCTTGCGGCCACAACCAAAGCCGGCCACACACCTGCCTATAACTACTTGCTTCGACTCTCGCGATCCTTTTTATCTTACAGTGTGACAGCCGTCCCTTTTCGGCGTACCAAGGCACTCTCCCCCTGTCAGACCCGGGAAATAGACCACCGTTTGCCTACATCGACCACATCGACACTTTACCCGATTCTCCCATTTCGCCCACACACCCCACGACACCAGGTCCCAACTCGCGTCATCACGCTCGCTGGAGGCGGCGTCAAGTCACGCCCCGCGCTCGCTACGCCTACCACTGGAGGTTACCAGATCCGCAACCGTGAGGCCACGCCGCGCCCGCTGCAACCGCGCCAGGGCCTCGGGCTGATTCAAGTAGCGTGGACGCAGTTGGGGCTGCGTCAATACCTGTCTCCAGCGCAGTTCACGGATCAACGGCACATGCTCCGCCGCGATCTTGCCGATGAGCAAGGTTTCCAGGTCGCCGCCTTGGGCAAGGTACTCGAGCGACTGCATCAGACCTCGCAAGTAGACAGCGTCTTTGGCCAAACCACCTCCTCGGAACACGCGCATCGTGATGGTAAAGGCTACTCGCGGCGAGAAGCGGTACTGGTCGACCAGTCGTTGAAAGCACGGGACAAACCCCCAGCGATCGAGCATCATGCCGACGGCCACAACTCGCGCGGCCAGGAGCCGCAAGCGATCACGGCTCAACCCTCCCACCAAGTACTCGGATAAGACAGCCAGGCCTTCTTGCAGAGCCTCGTAGCCTGCCAGTCCGGCGTATAGTTGTCGGAACGGCTGCGAGCGACCGTTGTAATAGGTCAAGATATGCGTACCCACCTCGTGCTGCAGGAGCGCGTTGACACGCTCTCGCGGGACACTCGTTTCTGCGCCCACCAGCAGCGAGCCCTGCGACACCATCAAGCCGACGATATCACTGCGCACTTGCACCGTCGCACGTACCCCTTCGTCCTGCCGCTGCAAGAAGGCAATCTCCTGTTGCGCCTCGGCCGCAAAGGCTTGCGCGTTGACCAATTCCGCCCGTTTCGTCTTTTTCTCCGTCGGTAATCGCCGCAGCGTTTCTTCCGCCACGGCCAGCAGGGAATCCTCGACACCGCCGTGGAGCTGAATGCTGCCGTGCACAAAGCGGGGAGTATTGATATCGAGCAACATGTTGATCTGACGATCCAACTCGTTCACTTTGTCCCGCAGCAGCTGACCGATGGCCGGGTCCTCGAGGCGGTCGACCGGCGTTTCATACAGCTTGCGTTTGAGCACGACCGGGTCCACCGGGAGGGGTCGATAGTGAAACGTAGGTGGCTGGCGGTAGTCACACCGCTTGAAATCACGCCAGGCGTCCTGGCCATTGATGGGAGATACCTGCAGCAGGAAGTCGAAACGATCCGAGACTTCCGCCAGCAAGCGGTCGGCCCGCCACACCGCCTTCACCGTCGCCCGCCGCCCCAACGCATGATAGTGCGGCGGTCGGTGAGTCGTGCAAGTCCGCGCGAACTGGAAGAAAGTCTGCTTGAGCGCCACGGAGAGGCTCCGTTCCATCTGTCGTCGCAACTGCGGAAACACCTTGCCCGTCTGGGGATCCGCAAAGACCGGCAACAACTCCAGCCCCAGCGTCAAACAGTGCCGCCGTTGGGCTTCCTGGGGCGTCATGAGCGGGCGCAGTTTGGGAGGCGCCACGCGATATCGTGTCACTAGGTCGACGCTCGCGGACTGGCCGCCGGACTGAATGCGTGCCAACGACTCAACGAACTTGTCGATGAACCCGCCCAACTGCTGCGCTGGCTGAGCGACGATCCGGAAACGGGGTGGCGGTGTCGCCACGGGATACTCCGCCGGCGGTTCGTCGGTAAATAAGCCTGGCCAGATCTCGAGCAACAAGAACGTGCCAAACTGTTCGACCATGACGTCCGCCACGGCATCGATCAGACCGCTGAGGCCCCCGTGGAGCCGCCGGTCGTCCGTCGTATACAGATAGGCCGCTTCGCTGGTGACGAGGTGCCGCATCTCCAGATCGGCCGACTCTTTGGTTCGTCGGTAAACACACAGGAACGGCAATTGGCGATCAACATGAATGCGTCCCAGTTGCGGAAGCGTCCTGCGCACGCGGCGATTCTGGCGCAGTCGCTCGCGGACCGCCTGAATCAAAGCGGGCGTGATTTCCTTCACCGTGGGGCGGGGTTTGCCGGATCGTTTTGCCATCGTGTCAACACACTTGCCGCTCAGGAACGGTTCAAATTCGCCAGTTCTTCCAAGACCCCCGGCACGGTCGCCGCCAATGCTTGGCCAATCGCGTCCACCAGTTTCCGGTCGGCTTCTCCCGTCCACTCGTCCATGAAGAACTTCTTGAACTCGACGGCGATGACGCAGGCGGATTCGGGAAACAATTCGTGGGCCCACCGGGGATGATTGCCGCCGAAAAACTTCACGTTTTCGCGCACATCCAGCCCGCCCCCCGGGAAATCGAAGGCCCGCAAGTCATGCTGAAAGCGTGTGACAATGCCGGCAAACTTGTCCCGGCACGCCATGGTGCCTGTCCCCACATTGACCTGCGGATTGCCCGTCGGATCTGCCGCCTCCCCAGTCGGTCCATCACGGCGGTGATTATAGGAATGGAGATCGTAGACGACAAACGCCCCGTGGCGGCGTGCCAGCTTGTCATACAGGTCGTGGAGGGCTGCATAGAAGCCGTCATACTCGGCCAGCGAGCGTGTCGCGATTTCGTCGGGCAACGCGCCCCGCCAGACGTGCAATCCCCAGGCATCCTCGGCCGTCCGGTAGACTGCTTGGTCACGCGGTCGGTTCAAATCGACCTCGAAGCGGGATCGCAAGCCCACGACGCGCGTCGGGGCAAGTTCGGTCCACAAGGCCGTATACGGATCCTCCTCCCGCTGGCGATCCGCTTCCGTCAGCAGCAAATGCGGCTCGATCTCCTCGCGCACGGCGTGCCCCTCGTGGATGGCGGTCGCCACCAGCGGTCCATCCCCGACCTGCATACTCCAAATCTGGTCGACCATACGGCTACCCTTCTATCGCTGTGTTAGAAGTTATCGCTGAGAATGAAGCACCTACCGCCCCACGCGGCTTCCTTGTGAATTCCGGCACTCGCCGGAGGGGGCCGCCATGAGCCCGCGCGGCGGCCCGACACGACCGGCGACCGGTATGATCATAAGGAATCGCCTCAGCGTTGGCGACTCTGCGCGTCCCCTCTCCAACATCCATTCCCCTGCCGATTCCGCAGGTCGACCCTCGGCCGTGCGTAGACAGCGGGGCGGGGCGTCGGCGGGATTGGCCGGGCGAGCCCCTGCCGCCGCCGGCCAGAGGGCATCCCGCCAGACACGGTGGCTCGCGCCAGACACGGTGGCTCGCGCCGGCAGGGGAAGTTCCACCATGGCCGGTACATCGAAACTGGGTGAATGTGTACACTGTTCGATTGAGCTGGGCAATACGATGGGCCACGGGCCCCTTGTGGGTCGAGCGCATCAGGGTCTACGGACTGGCGGAGTCGTGCCAGTGGTAATGGTGCGTCGATCGCGTCTTGGGGGCAGGTCGCTACACATGGCGGCCCTGGGGTCATCCGGATCGTGAGCCAGCTTGGGAAGTCCTTTGTCAGGAGAATGGTGAGGTATGCGACACGTCCTATCCGCCGTCGTGCAGAACGTCCCCGGGGTATTGGCCCACATATCGGGAATGCTGGCATCGCGAGGCTACAATATCGACTCGCTCGCCGTCGGTGAAACCGAGGATCCTCAGCTGTCACGCATGACGTTCGTTGTCGTCGGAGACGATCGCGTGCTCGACCAGGTGCGCAAGCAGCTCGAGAAAATCGTGACGGTTGTCCGCGTCTTGGACATCAGTGCCCACGACTACTTGGAACGAGATCTCATGCTGTTGAAGGTCCAGGCCCCGCCGGGCGGCAGACGGACTGAAATTCGGGAACTCGTCGAGATCTTTCGCGGCAAGATCGTCGACGTCGGAGCCGAGGAATTGACGATTGAGATTTCCGGGCGAGAGAATAAGATTGAGGCGTTTATTGAACGCATGCGAGGCTATGGCATTACTGAACTGGTTCGTAGCGGCAGGATCGCCATGATTCGCGGGACAACCGGTCCTGCGATGTAGTCAACCTGTATCGTTGCACACCTGTGACAACCGATACGGTCCTGTTGGTGAACGAGCAGAGTGGACTTGGCGACACGTCGCGCCGCCAGGAGCCGCAGTCGGCTCTCGTTGAACTAGATACTCGCCGCGTACTCCACTGCTCGTTTGCTATTGCGTGATTGCCCTTGAACTCCGGTACTCCGACAACCCAGCATCATGCTCCGCTGGCTTCGCCACCTCGGAGGCTGGTGAGCAACTACTAAGTTACAGGTCGACCAGCTCGGTCTGGTCCAACATCCCGATACTTCATTTTGGAGAGCGAAGAAGAATCATGCCGGCCAAAATCTACTATGACAATGATGCGGACCTGTCACTGCTCAAGAACAAGACCATCGCGATCCTGGGTTACGGGTCACAGGGCCACGCTCAAGCTCAGAATCTGCGCGATAGCGGCTGCCACGTCATCGTCGCCGAAAAGGCGGGGAGCCCGAACTACGACCTGGCCGTGGAACATGGTTTCGAACCTCTGCCGCTGGACGAAGCCACGCGCCAGGCGGACATGATGAATATCCTGCTCCCTGATGAAGTCCAAGGCGGATCTCTATCGCCAGCACATCGTCGCAGCATCTTGTGCCGGGCAACATCCTGATGTGTTCGCACGGCTTCAATGTCCATTTCGGCCAGGTGGAAGCTCCCAAGGGTGTCGACACGCTGCTGGTCGCTCCCAAGGGCCCCGGGCATCTGGTGCGGAGCGAATTCGAAAAAGGGGGGGGCGTCCCCTGCTTGATCGCCGTGGGACCGGGCGCCAGTGAAACGACCTTGAAACTTGGCCTGGCTTATGCCAAGGGGATCGGCGGCACACGCGGCGGTGTCATCGAGACGACGATCGCTGAAGAGACGGAAACCGATCTGTTCGGGGAACAAGTTGTGCTGTGCGGCGGCGTCAGCGAACTGGTCCGAGCCGGTTTCGAAACGCTCGTGGACGCGGGCTATCAGCCGGAAATGGCCTACTTCGAGTGCATGCACGAACTGAAACTGATCGTCGATCTGTTCTATCAGGGCGGTTTGAACTACATGCGCTACAGCGTCTCGAACACGGCCGAGTTCGGTGACTATACGCGGGGCCCCCGCATTATCACCCAAGAGACGCGGGACGAGATGAAGAAGATTCTGAAGGAAATCCAGACCGGCGAGTTTGCGCGGGAGTGGATTCTGGAGAACAAGGCCGGAGCGCCGGCGTTCAAGGCGCAACGCCGCCTCCAGCGCGATCAACTGCTGGAAGAAGTCGGTCGGCGACTGCGAGGCTTGATGTCGTGGATCGATGCCAAAGAAGATTACCTGAGGTTCCGAATCCTTAACCGATAAGCGGCAGTAGATGTCTGTCGACGAGCTATTCTCGCAACACGAACGGTATTTTGCCGAAAATCGGTTTGTCTACCCCGTCTTGAGCCGACGGTCGGGAGGAATCTCGGTCGGGATCAATCTGAATCCCGACAAGGTCTGCAATTTCGACTGCGTCTACTGCCAGGTCAACCGCGTATCCCAAGGCGAAACGCGGTTTGTGGACACGCCGCGCATGCTGCAGGAGCTGCAACAGACGCTCGATCTGGTCACCTCCGGCCGTCTCTACTCGACCGACAAGTTCCGCCATACGCCCCCGTCGCTGCAGCGACTCAACGATATTGCGTTCTCCGGAGATGGCGAACCAACCACGCATCGCAACTTCGATGAAGTCGTGGCGGCGGTGGCGGCGGTGAAGCAAGCACGTCAGTTATCGGACGTGTTGCTGGTGCTGATCACCAATGCCAGCATGTTCCATCGCCAGCATGTGCAACGTGCCTTGCGCATCCTGGATGAGAACGAAGGGGAGATCTGGGCGAAGCTCGATGCGGGGACCACCGAGTACTTCGAACTGATCAACCGCGCGCCGTTTCGGTTCGAGACGATCCTGGAGAATATCACTCAGGCGGCGCAAGTCCGGCCGTTGGTGATCCAGTCCCTCTTCATGCGCATCGACGGCCAGGCTCCGCCGCCGTCGCAGTGGCAAGCGTACTGCGACCGCTTGCTGGAAATCACGCGGGCCGGCGGCCAGCTGAAACTGATCCAAATCTACACCATTGCCAGGACTCCGGCGGAGAGTTACGTGACGGCGATGAGCGACGAAGAGGTAGACTGCTTGGTGGACTACGTGCGCCGGCAAACGGGACTCCACGTCGCCGGTTTCTATGGCACGCACACAGAGCCATAGGGTGTGTCACTCATGAAAAAAGACGAAGAAACCAGCGAACGGGTCGAACGGCAACTCCGTCGCTACCAAGACCTCCGGGCTCAGTTGAATCTTCCACCGCTGGCCGATGAGGAGCAGAGCAGGCAGTCCATCGTGACCCGCGAGAAGAATCGACATGTGAACGAGGCTCGCCGTCTGGAGCAAGAAGACGAGAGAAAACGGATGCTCGAAGCGTGGCAGAACCAAGTGCTCGCGACACATGAAGGCGTGACGGTGGTAAGAAAAATGGGGGATGTGTTCAGCCAAACGACGGACGGGGAGCAGACCCTCTTGCCCCCACCCCATTTTCCTTTTGAATTGAACGCCGGGCTCGACCTCGACGCATTGTCCAAACCAGTCGTTGTCGACGGGAATGGATACGCTTGGACGCGTGATCCAGTGCTTGCCTTCTTCAGTGATGACGGCTCGAGATTGACCGTGCAATGGGTGGCCTGTGCGCACGAGCCGAAGTATGGCTGGGAATATTCCCACGCGATCGTGCAGCGGGTAACCTGGGGGCGTGTGGCGATTGAAGGTAGGACATCGTGGTGCTGGATGGAGACGATTGAGCGTTCAGAACTCTGCTGGGGTTCTTCCACAGAGCAGTGGACTTCTCAGTGCATTCCGTAGCCCATCAGCCCGAATTCCCAAGTATGCGTTCCGCGCAGTGCTCGACCGACGCCACGGTACGGTTGCGAAGCATGACCTGTTGACCAATGCCATCCGGATTCTGGTGTGCCTACGACTGCGACGTTGTACACCGATCTGTCGCCGAGCCGACCACCGGCCCAGATACTCCGTTTCTCCTTGACAGGGCCACTTGACAGCGCCGCGCGACTGTACTATGTTTACTAGTACAGTTAGTGAGGTGCCTGTGGAATTCTCGATCGACACTGCCAGCCGGACACCGATCTGCCGGCAACTGGCCGGCCAGATTCGCGAAGCCGTCGCGCGGGGCAAGCTCCAGCCCGAGCAGCGTCTCCCCTCGGTCCGCGAGCTTTCCCGGTCGCTGGTCGTGAATCCCAATACAATCGCCCGGGTTTACACGGAACTAGAGCGAGAGGGAGTTCTGAACACGCGCCCGGGGTTGGGGGTCTTCGTGGCCCGCCTCCGCGCCGACTACACCCGCAAGGTTCGTCAGCAGAGACTGCGGGAAGCCTTGGACAGATTCCTGACCGAGGCCGTCCATCTGGGTGCCACGGCCGATGAGGTGGTGGCCCTGGTATCGCAACAAGTCAAGAAATTCCAGTGGCCTGTGAAGGAGTGACTGTTCCAGAGAGGGCCATCCCGGTTTTCGCGGCGTGATGGTCACTGGTCTTGGAATCGAGTGCTCGCCGTGAAATCGCGATCGCCCGCTCGGAGCAATTAGCTATGTCTGACGTGATCGTCACCCATCGTCTGACGAAATACTACGACGCCCACTGCGCGGTCGATGGGCTCAATCTCCGGGTAGCTCAAGGCACGGTCTACGGGTTACTGGGGCGTAACGGGGCGGGCAAGACGACCGCCATCAGAATGCTTCTGGGCATGGCCCATCCCAGCTATGGCCAGGCAGAGGTTTTAGGCGAGGATTCGCTCAGACTGCGGCCGGAAACCCGCGCCCGGATCGCCTATCTGGCCGAAGGCCACCCTTTGTACCGCTGGATGACCATCGGTCAGGCGGTTCAGTTCACGCGCCCCTTTTATCCTTCCTGGAACCAGCACCTGTTGGAGCAGATCCTCGACCATTTCGAACTCTCTCAGCGCCGGCGGACGGGCCGTCTCTCGCGCGGTCAGCGGGCCCAGGTCGCTTTGGCCTTGGCCGTGGCGGCGGACCCGGAAGTGTTGATTCTTGACGATCCGACTCTCGGTCTCGACACGGTGGTGCGCCGCGATTTCCTGGAATCACTGATCCAGATCATCCAGCGTCGCGGCCGCACGATCCTGTTCAGCTCGCACATCCTCAGCGACGTGGAGCGGGTGGCCGATCGGATCGGGATTCTGGTCGATGGCGTTTTGCGAGTCGATTGTCCGACCGATCATTTCAAGGACTCGGTCCGCAAGGTGCTCCTGGAATTCGACGACGCGCCGCCGGAACTGGCGGATTTCCCGGGCCTCGTGAATCGCCGGCAGGTCGGCCACAAGCTGGAACTGATCGTCGTCGGCTTGGGCGACCAGCACCGGCGGTTGTTCGATGCGCTGCGTCCCCGCGGGATCGAGGTCATTGACTTCAACCTGGAAGACGCCTTCATCGAGTACACCCGCGGCCCACGCCGCGGTCTGCCGATCTTCATCCAGGAAGAGGAGGTGGAGAATGTTTAGAGCCATGGTCCTGAAGGAACTGCGCGAAATCCGCGGGATCGTGCTGCTGGCCCTGGTGGTCTACACACTAATGCTCATCGCTGCGATAGCCCCCAACTTGTCGGGGAGAGTCTTGCCCTTGTTGTCGCTGTTGTCAGTATTTCGAAATCGCCAGGAGACACTGGTGCCGCTGGTCAACGATGTGTTCGTCGTGTGGTACTACCTGGCCTCCGCAGTACTGGCCATAGTTATGGGGTTGTCGCAGACACTCAGCGAATCGATTCGCGGTACGTATCCTTTTCTACTCCATCGCCCCGTTACGCATGGATGGTTGATCGGCATGAAGTTGGCGGTGGGGATGGTCGCGTATTTGATATGCGCGGCGGTTCCGCTGCTGGTATACGTCCTGTGGGCGGCGACTCCGGGTACCCATGCCGGGCCCTTCGAGTGGTCGATGAGCTGGCCCGCCTGGGCGGGTTGGTTCGCCACGACACTCCTTTACCTGGGCGCGTTCCTTACCGGCATCCGGCCGGGTCGATGGTACGCTTCCCGGCTTTTGCCGCTGGTGGCCGCTGGTCTTGGGATAGCTGTGGCTTTGGGGCTTTCTTTCGCATTCCGACAGGCACCGCTGTGGGTGTGTCTCGCGGTTCTGGCCGCTGATGCCTGGATGATTTCGGCATTTTTTTTTGTCACACAGACTCGTGATTTCTCTTGAGTTAAGAGATCTGGCCATGACCACGCGAACTGATCGATTCCAGGCCGTTTTCCTGGCAATTCTCTTGGCGATTGGCGCCGGCCTGGCCTGGGGCATTGCGGTAGGATGGACTCTGACCACCATTGACGATGTAGTTTTTCGCTCCCCGCAAACCAACGAGCAAATCGTGGTCCTGCGCGACGGCACGCCATTGATCCAATCCTATGTAGGACGGGACTACCAGACCAAGACCTACCGCACGTTGGATGGTAAACGGGTCGCCGTCAACAGTTCTCAGGTCGAAAACTGGGCATTGCTGCAGAGGCCTGGTTGGCCAAAAGACGGGTTTGCCCGGCTGTCGTGGAGCGAACGGATCACCCCGATCTACCGCGGCCAATCCAGTACCGAAGTCTGGTATATCGTGCATGACGGCAACCTCCAAGGACACACGCACCTGGTGGGCTACGACAAATCCACGAAGCTCAGGATCGGCTATATTGGACGCCACGGTTTCCGGACCGACACACCATCGCTGGAGGACCAATTCCCCGTCAATGGACGCCGCTACCGCTACTCGCGATACCTCGGTGCTTATCGCGGCGACCTCAGAACTGACTACTTATTGACCGACGAAGGTCTCGTGCGAATCGATTGGGATACACGAACGGTGAAGCTACTGTGGAAAGACCGCAATCCAATCAGGGTCGCGATGTCGTACGTGCGAGACACCAACGGCACGCTCATCAAGTCAAGCATTCTCGTCCGCACGCTTGATCGCGTGCACGTCCTGGACGTTGACGGAATTGAGCAGGGAAACTTTGTTCTGCCTGAAGATCTGCGTGACGCCTCACACCTCGAATGGACACCACTGCCCAGCGGCAAGGCCCTGGCTTGGCGTCCCTCGGGAAAACACGATGAGCTGTTTTGGCTTGATGCCAGTGGCGTCGTGCGGCAGGAACAAGTCGACTTGCTCAGGGCGAGACGGATATCCAACAGAGAGGCAACCATGATCTTATCGTTGGCCGCCCCAGTACCGGCAGGTTTCGCCGTGGGTACCGCCGTGGCCCCGCTAGATCCGCCGGCGCATTCCGATGCAGGGAGCTACTGGGCGAGACTCGTCCCAGACTCTGGCCGAGGTGTGGCCAGGCTTGCTGACGGTTGTCATCATCGGCGTGGTTCTTGCCTGGCTCTGTTATCGCCGTCAGTGCAAGTACGGGCTTCCCTGGACGCCACTGTGGGTCGTGCTGGTACTGCTCTTTGGTCTGCCGGCCTATTTCGGCTATTTGGCCCATCGTAAGTGGCCGGCGTGTTTGCCGTGTCCCGACTGTGGACGCAGCGTACCGCGCGATCGCCCAGAATGCTTCGCCTGCCACCGCGATTTTCCCGCTCCGGCCCCCAAGGGGACGGAAGTTTTCGCATGAATGCGAGAATTGCCAAACGTACATCTGTCACGATACAATTGAGAACTGGGCACCTGCTGCGATGCCTGACGTGGATGCGGCGACCGTATTCGGATTGTCTAACATGGCTAACACAACGGACCCACTTACCGCAGAAGAGCTAGTATCTCTGCCGGATAACGGCCAGCGTTGCGAACTTGTGGCCGGGGTACTGCACATGATGTCGCCTGCGGGTGGTCGTCACGGCCGAATCGCCGGAAAGCTGTTCCTGCGAGTTGGCAATCATGTGGAACAGAGGAAACTTGGCGAGACATTTGCCGCCGAAACCGGCTTCTTGCTGCAGCGAAACCCCGACACGGTACGAGCTCCGGATGTTTCCTTTGTCTCGCACCAGAGGTTGGGTGACTTAGCGGACTACGCTGGCTTTCTGCCTCTGGCCCCGGACATGGTGGCGGAAGTTGTTTCCCCGAGTGATGAATCCTCGGAAGTGGAGGCCAAGGCAACCGCGTGGCTCCAGGCCGGTGTCCGTGTCGTTCTGGTGGTTGATCCCCAAACCAGCTCAATTCGTGAATATCGTTCGCCAGATCAGATTCGAGTCTATCGTGATGGCGTCATCGAGCTGGGAGATATCCTGGCGGATTTCAGACTAGACGTCGCCGAACTCTTCGGATGATGTTTGCAGATGCCGGTTTCAACAGGTCAACCAGAATTCACGCGGGATCAATTGGAACTAAATGGGATTGCGTGAAGTGGGGAGCATCTCATTGCCCCAAGATCGGGCAAATCTGTTTAGGCGGTCATTCACCTGTAGCGGACCAGTTGTCGTCCCACCGAGGCGGGCTCGGTGGAAACGTGTGAGGTGTGGGCCCTGGGTAGCGGACCAGTTGTCGTCCCACCGAGGCGGGCTCGGTGGAAACGTGTGAGGTGTCGGCGATCGGTAGCGGGCCAGTTGGCGTACCACCGAGACGGGCTCGGTGGAAACGTGTGAGGTGTCGGCCCTCGGTAGCGGACCAGTTGTCGTCCCACCGAGACGGGCTCGGTGGAAACGTGTGAGGTGTGGGCCCTGGGTAGCGGGCCAGTTGTCGTCCCACCGAGGCGGGCTCGGTGGAAACGTGTGGCGCGAACTGCGGGACTCAACTCACGTCGTCAGCCTGTTGGAGACACTGGCAGATCTTTCCGTCCGGTGACACTCAGCGGATAGTCGGCCGTCTCGGCCAGTGTGACCCACCGCTGCTGCTGCCTCGATCGCCGTTGTGCCGCTCGCGGAGGGGTCAGGCACGTTGCCAGGTGGCAGTGGAGTGTGATGCGGAAGCGGGTCACACCGTGACGGATCGTTGTCAGCGGTCGCTGCAAGGAGACGGTCAGTCCGGTCAGTGAGGCGACGCCCTGTACCAGTTCCGCCTCCAGTTGCTTGCCGCGCGCCTGAGAGAGGGGAAAACGAGGCACATCCCACAATCCCTCCCAGCGTTCACCCTTCTGGCAGCGCCGCAGCAGGATCTTGTCATCGACCTGCACGACCACGGCAGCTTCACGTAGCGGCACATACTGGGTCTGCTGTTTGGGCCGCGGGATCTGCTCCTGCCAACCACGCTGCCTGGTAGGGCAGAGCGCGGCGACAGGACACTCGGCGCAGGCGGGTTGGCGTGGCACACAGAGAAGGCTTCCCAATTCCATCAGAGCCTGGTTGAAGTCACCAACGCGTCGGCGCGGCAACAGCGTTTCGGCGAACGCCCACAATCGCGTCTGGCCTTCTCGACTCCGCGGATCTCCCATAAAGGCCAGCAGACGGCTCAGCACGCGGACCGTATTGGCTTCCAGAATGGGGTGTCGTTGATCGAGCGCGATCGAGAGGATGGCTCCGGCCGTATAGCGTCCGATACCGGGCAGATCGCGCACCAGTTCGATCGACGTGGGAAACTCTCCCGCGTGCTGCTGCACGATCATCCGTGCGGCGGCGTGTAATTGGCGTGCACGACGATAGTATCCCAAGCCTTCCCAGTACCGCAGTACCTGCTGCTCGGACGCCCCCGCCAAGTCGCTCACGGTGGCAAAACGCTGTAGGAACCGCTGGTAGTACGGAATCACCGTCGCCACCTGCGTCTGTTGCAGCATGATTTCGCTGATCCACGTTTCGTACAGGCCTGGCGAAGGGCGCCAAGGCAACTCCCGCGCACAGCGCGTGAACCAACGGAGCAGGCTACGTCGGAGCCGTTGTTTCCAATCCGCATCCGGCCAGGGGTCGGGTTCAATCTCTTGGCCCGCAGCGGCGTGTGGCAGACCGGTTTGCCGATCGTTGTCTCGGTCCCTCTGGCGCTGTTGCTTCACTTCCCTGCCTGCTCATCTTCGGATGTGGTTGGTTCGGTTTTCTGATCTGGGGGGAGTACTAGCTGCCTGGTGCCGGGCTGGAAATGTGGCACCGTTTCCGTGTATTGGACATCTTGCAACGGATGAGGCCGCTCGACGTGCCAGCGGAACAGGTACTGCGGCACGGCATTAGTCAGTTTCTCGCGCATCAAGCCAGGTCTTCTCGCCCGGTTTGATCTCCAGGCACTGGATCAAGTGCACACCGTACGGACTCACAATCGGCTCGCTAATCCCTCCGACTTCCAGCGCGAAGGCGGCCCGCGTGAAGAAATCAGGCATGGGGCCGTCGCACGAGATCCAATCGAGCTGCCCGCCGCTGCCGCTGCTGGGCGACTGCGAATATTTTCGAGCGGCGTCGGCAAACGTGATCTTTCCCGAGAGGATCTCCTGCCGGATCTGCCGCGCACGCGCCAGCAGTTGCTCGGCCGGTGCCGCACTTTGTTTCTCCACTGCCTCGCTCTTCAACAACACTTGAGCGACCCGCAACGTGGTCCCGTCGAACTCCCTCCGATGCCGATCGAAATAACGCTGCAGATTCTCATCGGTCAGGTACTTGGACAGGCAACGCTTCCAACTCAGTTGCCACCGCAACTGCTGGCGGAGAATCGGTTCCTGGATCTCCTGCGCTCGGCAGTAATCGTCGAGAGTCTTCTCCTGCCGGGCAAGGTCATCGCTGAGTCGCCGGACTTCCAAGTCGACTTCCTGAACGCTGGCAGCTTCCCCTCGCTCTTCCAAGCTGGCCAAGACCATCTGTCGTTCAATAAGCTGCCGGAGAGCCTCCGCCTGAAGCAATACGCGAGCCTGGGGCGTGGCGTCACGTCCGCCGAGCGATTGTCGTACGCGTTGCTCGACTTCCGCCACGTAAATCGACTCACTATTGACCGTCGCGGCCACTCTTAACTCGACTGCCGGCGCAGTCGTCGGCGTATCCTGATTGGCAATCGGCTGCTGGGCCTCCGCGCCGCCGCATGCCAGCAGGATCAGAGCGAACAATCGCACCATCAGATGACCTTTCCGTTTCGCGTAAAACGCCGCTGCAGATCGGACAGAGTGGTTATGGCCGTTTGGATTTCCGTAACACTTTAGCGGATTGCAGTGGCAACTTCATGAACTTCATGGACTCCCCTGGGCTTGCCCCAGGGGTGAACACGATTGGCCAGCTACCCGCGAAACCAATATCCCCGCGACTTGTCCGGCCCGCCGCCGGGACAAGCCCGCCGGTGGACGGGCAGTCACCCTACGCCTTGCATCACAGACTTATCGTATGCGGTTTCGCCATTCGGCTAAACTACGGCAGAGCGATCTTCTTCAGCGTAAACTGCATCGGCTGGCGAATGATCAAGGAAGGCGTCTCGTAGACGAATTGGTAGTCCGACAGTGGCCGGCCGAGAGCAAACAGGTAGGCAATTTGAATACTGTTTGCCGTCTGATTGATGACTCGATAACTCCCGTATTCCACTCGTCCACCCGCGGCATCGATCAGACAAGCTCCGTTCTTGAGAATCCACCCGCGATGTGACTCCAAAGCGTTTGACGCTTCGTCATATTCGATCCGCAGAATAATCTCGTCAATGTCGTCATTCTTGCGTGTCTTGTCGAATGTCACCGTGACGCCCGCGCGCTTTTCTTGCCGCCCCTCTGCTTTCTCCAACTCGGGAAACTTGAAGACTTCCTTTCTCCCTGGAATCATCACGTCAAAGGTCCCCTGCAACGAAGCGATGAACTCGGCATCGCGTGGCGGGAGTTTGAGCGGCAGCTCCATCTCAATCATTGACAGATCGCTTTCGATGGCCGCCGTCAGCCGACCGCGCAGATGGTCCGTGGGAACGGCGCGGCCGAGATTATCGCGAGCCACAATCTCTGAGAGCGGCACAGAGATCGAAATCGGCTTGGTCTTCGGTTCCCAGGCGATGGACAGTCGCACGCGGAGCCCCGATACCGCCGCGTTTCGCAAGTCCCGCACCGCCGTCACGTGGGTCGCTTCCAGACGGAACGGCCCTTCGTAGTAAGCACTGTCAAAGCGATCTATTTGCCCGTCTGGGCGGGGCTCGACACGCACCGTCCCACTCTGCCCCGCGTAGGGATCGACCGCCAGTTTGACCTGGTCCAGCACCCGGTCAAACGCTTCCCAGAACGGCACCTGAGGTAGATCCACTGTCACGCGCTCGTTCTCCAGATCTTCATACCCTTCGATCTGATTCCCGGTCGCCTGTTGGATCGTCCGCAGCGCCTCAGCCAGGCTGATGGTCCCCTGGAGCGTGACACGGGAGGGTTCGACAACCTGTCTGGCATACTCCACCTGCAATTGACTGCGGACCCGCGCCAGCCGCTCTTTCAGCTCGGGAGACATGCGTGCCTCGGCAGGTGGCAGCAACTCGAGAACTCCGGGCCCCAGCTTGATCAACTCCGCTTCGGCGCTCTGCCGTCGCGCCCGCTGATCGTCGTCCAATTGGCGCACCAACTTCGCGACTTCCCCCGCCGTATCAGGCTGCTGGGACGCATCGGACTGCGACAAACAGGATCCCATGAGGATCAGTAGTGACGATAGCATCATTCGGAATCTTCCACCGTTTCGGACATCTCCACAAGGTCAAACACGGCCCCCTGGGCGTCTCCCACCATCGCAAAACGCCCTTCGGGAATGTCATAGGGATGCACATGCACGAAGCCACCCAATTGCCGGACCTGATCGACCGTGATGTCGACACTCCTCACGGCGAAATAGGTCATCCAACGAGGGGGCATATCACCCCATCGCTCGTCCATCTGCAACATACCACTGTTCTCTTCTTCGCCTTGCTGTACCACGTAATACTTGGACCACGCAGACTTGTAGTCGGAGAATTCCCAGCCAAACAACTGATTGTAGAAGGTGCGTGCCGTTTCGATGTCGCGCGTTAACAGTTCATGCCAGCAGGAGCAGTGATAGTCCTGCGTGACATCGTGCGCCAAAATGGGTCCCTTTTTGCCATAGCCCCACCTGGGCACCAGTCGGATCGCGAATGAATGCCAGCGTACCCGCCTCACTGATCTGCGTGACTGGGACCGTCACCTCCCCCCCCAACCGCGCTACCTGCTGGCAAGTGACCCGTACATCGTCCACATGAATGTAGCTGTTCCACGCGGCCGGCAGATTCTTCGCCAGCATCGTGTCGTTCATTTGCCCGAGGCCCGCCACCCTCTTTCCAGCCAGCTGGAAGTACGCGTAGGGGGGGCCGCCCGGCAACTCCGTGTCAACGCTCTCCCAGCCCAATAACTTGCCGTAGAACTGACCTGCAGCCGCCATATCTCGAGCGGTCAGATCGACCCAAGCGAACTGTCCTTGCTCGTAGTGGGTACGGATTGCCATAGCTGTCCCTTTACTGCGTGAGTGACGACGGAAGGCAGGCCGGGAGGGCCCGTCCTTCCCTCCCTCGACTGCGTGATACTGCGCCATTGTACCCGACTGCGATCCACGCGTCGTCGACTCGCCATAACCGCTGAATTCCGCATTACCGGCACGCCCCGGCTGGGCCGACTCCGGCGGCAGATGGCAATCGGGTGAGCTCCCCGCCAATCGTGGTATCGCCTGGGTGCCTGCACCCGCCCCGAAAGTTCCTGTAGAATACCCGGTTTGCGCGATCCGGCAGGTCGCACAAGTGCCAAAATCCCCTCGGTCGCTACGGACCCCGAACTAGTTCCCGGCGGCGGATCGAAATCCCTTGTGGCCCACCTGCCCGCCTGCCGAACTTGCTCAATGCAACTGCGCGGATGCGCGCAGCTCGCCTCTGGGGTGAGCGCGGAGACAATCGTCTACCGGACAAACGGTGGTGGTATCGTGCGGGCAGCGCCCGGTGAGCGCGGCGATTCTGTGTAGTGTCGAAACGGCTTCGGGAGCATTGACCGTTGAATATCGTATTTGCCAGCAGTGAAGTCGTCCCGTTCGCCAAGACCGGCGGTTTAGCGGACGTTGTCGAGGCGTTACCACGCGAACTGGAAAAACTCGGGCACCATCCGATCGTCTTTGTGCCAGCCTATCCCCAAACTCGCGATTGTGGCCTGCCGCTGGAGCCGACAGACATTCAGGTGTCGGTCACGGTAGGGTCCAAGGTCGTGGCCGGACGGTTGCTGCGCAGTCACTTGCGCGATTCCCAAGTGCCGGTCTACCTGGTCGAGCAGGACGGCTATTTCGACCGACCGCAATTGTATCGTGACATCGGCAGCGATTATAAGGACAACTGTGAACGGTTCGCGTTCTTCTGCCGCGCCGTGATGCAGTCATTAGGCGCACTGGGCGTCCCGATTGACGTGCTGCACTGTAACGATTGGCAAACCGGTCTGATACCGGCATATCTGCAGATCGAACATGCTCACATGCCGTTCTACAAGCGCATCGCCTGCTTGTACACGATTCACAACCTGGCGTTCCAGGGCAGTTTCTGGCACTGGGATATGCTCCTGACAGGTTTGGATTGGAAGTACTTCAATTGGCACCAAATGGAGTTTCACGGCCATCTGAATTTGCTGAAGACGGGGATCGTGTTTTCGGATGCCATCAATACGGTCAGTCCTCAATACGCCAAGGAAATCCAAGAGGCTCCGCTGGGCTGCAGCTTGGAAGGAGTGCTGCGGCATCGCAGCGACGTGCTCAGCGGCATCCTCAACGGCGTCAACTACGATACCTGGGATCCGAGCCACGATCAGTTGATTTCGAGCAATTACGATGCGCGGACGTGGCAGCAGGGCAAAGCGCAATGCAAAGCGTCGCTGCAGCAGGAACTGGGCCTGCCGGTCGAACCACGTCACCCGCTGATTGGATTGGTGGGTCGCCTGGCCGATCAAAAGGGGTGGGATCTGGTGGCCGAAGTGATGCAGCGGTGGGTCGGCCATCGGGACGCGCAGTGGGTCATCCTCGGCACGGGCGAGGACACCTATCATCACTTGTTGTATCGTATGTCGCGCGAACATCCGCACAAGGTTGTCGCCCGGCTGGAATTCTCCGACCACATGGCTCACGCCATTGAAGCGGGATCGGACATGTTCGTGATGGCCAGTCGCTATGAACCGTGTGGCCTCAATCAGTTGTACAGCCTTCGCTACGGTTCGGTCCCGATTGTGCATCGCACGGGCGGATTGGCCGACACGATCACCGATGCCACGCTCGAGAATCTCGCCTCCGGAGTGGCCAACGGTTTTTCCTTCACGACCTACGACGCGGGCAACCTGGAAGAGGCGCTGACTCGCGCTTGCCACATGTATGCGCACGAACCCGACAAGTGGAAGCATCTCGTCGAAACCGGTATGCGTCAGGACTGGTCCTGGACCCGTAGCGCTCAACAATACCTGGACCTGTACGCTCAGATCGTCGCCAAAAAACGCGGCTGAACGCGTTTTCTGCTGAGAGTAGCTGAGCCCGCCAAGGGCTCAGTGAAACGGCTTAACGTAATGAGGCTCCGCGGAAGCCTCGGCGGCTTCAGCTACTCCCGTAGCTGAGCCCGCCAAGGGCTCAGCCGAAGCTCGCCAACGCGGTCCACACACCGGAAGCCTAGGCGACGTAGCTGAGCCCGCCAAGGGCTCAGTGAACTGGCTTAACGTAATGAGGCTCCGCTGAAGCCTCGGCGGCTTCAGCTACTCCCGTAGCTGAGCCCGCCAAGGGCTCAGTGAACTGGCTTAACGTAATGAGGCTCCGCTGAAGCCTCGGCGGCTTCAGCTACTCCCGTAGCTGAGCCCGCCAAGGGCTCAGTGAACTGGCTTAACCTAATGAGACTCCGCTGAAGCCTCGGCGGCTTCAGCTACTCCCGTAGCTGAGCCCGCCAAGGGCTCAGTGAACTGGCTTAACCTAATGAGGCTCCGCTGAAGCCTCGGCGGCTTCAGCTACTCCCGTAGCTGAGCCCGCCAAGGGCTCAGTGAACTGGCTTAACCTAATGAGGCTCCGCTGAAGCCTCGGCGGCTTCAGCTACTCCCGTAGCTGAGCCCGCCAAGGGCTCAGTGAACTGGCTTAACGTAATAAGGCTCCGCTGAAGCCTCGGCGGCTTCAGCTACCACTCGCTAACTAGCAATTACTTACGGATTCCCTCGCGTTCATTATTTGCCGCCATTTCGAGCGGCCGAAGAAGGCCAGCATTGGCTGATGTCGGGCAGGCATGCCAGTCGATCGGGGGTGTGCGGGATTGTCAAAAACCGCACCACTGCGCACAATCCCCTTCCAGACGTTGCCGATGGTAGGCGGGGCACGCACTTGGGTTGATATTCGGCTGTCCGGCACGGTCTCCGACAGCGGCCAGCTCTTCTGGCTCGCACTCCACTGCGTAATTTCGGTTGGCCGCGGGGCGACCGAATGAGTGCGATTCTGAGGGTTCAGCCCCACCGGGGTTGATCCACCGGGTTGGGCACCTTTCTGGCCCGCGTGCGGGGGAGTACGGTGAGCGAGGGTCAGACATTCGTGCCGCGCCACATCGCAGTACACGATTCATCATCCACGGCGTGATTCGGTATGATGCCACAATTTCGCAAAGACCCGTTGTCCGATCGTTGGGTTGTGTTCGCCGAGGGGCGCGACGATCGACCGAACGAATACGAACACAACGGCCATCGCCGTCCCGATGCGCGTTGCCCATTTTGTGCCGGTCACGAGGAGGACACGCCGCCACAGATCGTCGCATACGCGTCGAAAAGTCGGGCCCGCAAGCAGAACGGCCGCGATTGGGTGGTACGAGTGGTGCCCAACAAGTACCCCGCCTTCCAGCCGCAAGGAGACACATCGCCGGTCGAGCAGGGCCTTTATGTTGGCTGTGCCGCCATAGGCACTCACGAAGTGATTATCGAGTCACCTCGGCATGTGGCCAGTCTCTCACAGCTGGACGACGAGGAAGTCACGCTGATGCTGCAGGCTTATCGCGATCGGATCCTCGCGCTGCAGCACATCGCAGGGTTTCGTTACGCTCTGGTGTTCAAGAACGTTGGACCAGAAGCAGGCGCATCGCTGGAGCATTCGCACAGCCAGATCGTCGCGATGCCGATGGTTCCCAACGAGGTGGAACGTGAGCTGACGGCCTCGCAGAAACTGTTTCGCCGCCACCACGGCTGCTTTTTCTGTCAGGTGATTGCCCAAGAGCGGGCGGATCGGCAGCGGTTTGTGGCCGAATCTCAGCGCTTTACTGCCGTTTGTCCGTACGCCAGCCGCATGCCCTACGAGATGTGGGTTCTACCGCGCCGGCACGCCAGCCATTTCGAATGCCAGGAAGACGACGCGCTGGCAGAACTGGCAGATTTTCTCCGGCAATTAGTCCGTAAGCTGGAGTCGTTGCACGGACAACTCGCCTACAACTACTTCATTCACACCGCACCATTTGACACATCGCCCCTGCGCCACTATCACTGGCATATAGAGATTTTTCCACGTCTAACGACAACGGCAGGTTTTGAGTGGGGCGCGGGTTACTACATTAATCCGGTTCCGCCTGAACAAGCTGCGGCGATCTTGCGGTCTTGAGTCTGCAGTACTGGGTAGAATTCCGCGACCTTTCCGACTGGAAAAACTAGCTAAGCCAGAATGGCCGTGCCGATTACCATCAGGGCATGGGAAATGAAGCCCGCGCTCGAGTGCCTGATTCGTTCCGTACCTCCCCCGACTTCGTCGCAGCGATGACAAATCCAATCCGCTTCTGCTTGGTTCTCCACAATCACCAACCGATCGGCAATTTCGACGGTGTCATCGAACAGGCGTATCAGAACAGCTACCTCCCCTTTTTGGAGGTATTTGAGCCGTTCGACGCGCTCCAGATTTCGTTGCACATCAGCGGCCCTTTGCTGGAATGGCTGGACGAACATCATCCCGACTACCTCGATCGCATCGCCGGCCTGGTGGCCGCCGGGCGGATGGAAATCGTGGGTGGTGCCTACTATGAACCGATTCTGGCGATGATCCCGTCCCGGGATCGAATCGGCCAGATCCGGCGTTACACACAGTGGCTCGAGTCCCGCTTGGATGCCACCGTGCAGGGGTTGTGGGTCCCGGAACGTGTCTGGGAACAGACGCTCACCAGCGACGTGGCGGAGGCGGGCATCAAGTACACGGTGCTCGACGATTTTCACTTCAAGAACGCCGGCCTGGTAACCGACCAGTTGCACGGCTACTACCTGACCGAGGACGACGGGAAAGTCGTGAGCGTGTTCCCGGGAAGCGAACGACTGCGGTACTTGATCCCGTTTGCCGATCCTCACGAAACCGTCGATTACCTGCGCGACATCGCCGATCGATTCAGCAATACCGTGGTGGTATTTGGCGACGACGGCGAAAAGTTCGGAACATGGCCCGACACCTGGCAGCATGTCTATCAGGAAGGATGGCTGCGATCCTTGTTCGAGGCACTCACGGCGAACCGCGACTGGCTGCGAACCACGACACTCGCCGAAGCACACACGGGAGCCACCCCCTGGGGCAAGATCTATCTTCCCGACGCCAGCTACCGCGAAATGACCGAATGGGTGTTGCCGGTTGAGCGGCAGTTGCAGTACGACCTTCTCACCCACGACATGCACGACCATGATCACTGGCCGGTGGTCAAGCAGTTCATGCGCGGCGGCTTCTGGCGCAACTTCAAGGTGAAGTATCCCGAAGCCAACGAGATGTACGCGCGGATGATGATGGTCAGCCGGCGACTGGCCGCCATCGAGCAGCAGGGGACCAACAGCGAGCAGCTTGATTGGGCTCGTCGCGCGTTATATCGTTCGCAATGCAATTGCCCGTACTGGCATGGAGCCTTCGGGGGAATCTACTTGCCGCATCTGCGCAACGCCGTCTACAACCAGATGATTGCCGCCGACAACCTGCTCGACCAGGCTGAAGGGAAGGACGAGTCCTGGATCGAGGCGACGGTGGACGACTACAACTTCGATGCTCGGCAGGAAGTCCGTCTGGCCAATGATCAGCTGGTGTGCCTGATCGCGCCCGCCCTGGGTGGACAGATGTATGAGCTGGATGTGCGATCCATCTGCCACAACCTGCTGGCCTCCATCGCTCGTCGACCGGAAGCATATCATCGGAAAGTGGCTGAGGGGGAACACAATCACGATGCGAATTGCGCCAGCATCCACGATCGCGTGGTCTTCAAACAGGCCGGACTCGATCAGCGTCTGCAGTACGACGATTACGTCCGCAAGAGCATGCTGGATCGTTTCTACAGTCTGGACACCGACCTGCAGGCAGTGCGAGATGGCACAGCGGATCAGCAAGGGGACTTCCTGGGAAGTATTTACGAGACACGTATCCGCCGGAATCCCCATCGGGTCCAAGTTCTGCTGACGCGCGACGGCCACGCCAGCGGGATCCCGGTCAAGCTGACCAAAGGGGTGACCGCCCAGGCCGGTAGCTCGACACTCGAAATTGCCTACATGCTGGAAGGGCTCCCGCACGATCGCACGCTGCATTTTGGCGTTGAGTTCAATTTCGCGGGCCTGCCATCACACGCGGAAGATCGGTTCTATTACCGCGGGAACCAGCAGCGATTGGGGCAACTCCACACGGAACTCGATCTGAAAGAGACCCTCGATCTCTGCATGGTCGACCAGTGGCTGGGAATCGACGTCCGCATGATCGCCGACCAGCCGACTTCCTGGTGGGCGCTGCCGATCGAAACGGTGAGCAATTCGGAAGGTGGTTTTGAGCTGGTTCACCAATCGATTGCGGTCCACCCACACTGGTTCGTGCGCGGCGACGCCCACGGGCGGTGGAGCGTGACGATCCAGCTGGAGCTCGACACCAGCCTGGCGCGCAGCCGGATGGACTCGTCGATCGGCGCCGCCGTGTCCTAACGTAGAACGGAATTCATTCCGTTTACGCACCGCCCATCGCCCCCCACTTCCTCGACGCCGAACGAAATCGCGTCCCAACACATCCGCGCACCGTGCACGCATGTCAACGACTAACACGCTCTGCTTCGTCCGGGACTGCCCCCGGACGAGGAGGCCGCTTTGCGGCAATCAGTGGGAAAAAAAAATGGGCTGACAAAAAGATCTGTTGGCCACCAGATCTCTTTGTCATCCAATTTTCTTGTCCCCTTCGCGTTTGTAGGATTGGACCACCGTTAACGACCCAGCTTGAGAACCTCGCCGTGCCGGTGGAAGTGGTTGACGAAACGGGGCGCCGACTCGGGCATTTCGTGCCGCAATTGGCGACAATCGGCTCCGACGACTGCCCGTACAGCTCCGCAGAACTCGATGTGATGCGTGCCGAACAGGGAGGGCGTCCCTTATCGAAAATCTGGAGATCATTGGGGGCGAAATGAGGTTCACGGTCGTCTGGCGATCCTCGGCAGAGCAGAAGCTGGCGGCGATCTGGACTGACACTGATGATCGTCAGGCAATTACGGACGCGGCGAACGCAATCGACGTTCTGCCCCGGACAGAACCGACCGAAATCGGAGAGTCGCGTGTTGCGAACATTCGTATTCTGAACGTCTCCCCGCTTTCTGTGTATGATGACGTTCACGAACATGATCGGCTAGTGGCTGTGTGGGCCGTTTGGCGAAGTCGGACGCGATGAATGCTGCCCAGCAAGCAATCCCGGTGACTCAACGGCGGCCAACATCGTCGTGCCCCCCTTTTCACCCCGCTGCTCCAGGCTACGTTATAGCCTGGGCGAACACGATCCGATACGATTTCCATCAGACAGCCGGGTGTCCCTTTATTTTGTGATGGAAGTCAACTCATGACGGCAAGTCCAACGCGGAGTTCCCGACACGGTCGTGCTTGGTCTGGTGCAGATGTCATGCGGCGCCGACAAGTCGCTCAACGTCGAACAGGCAATGGCTCAGATCGCCGAAGCCGCCCGGCAAGGGGCGAATATCGTTTGCCTGCAGGAGCTCTTCGCATCTCCTTACCCGTGTCAGGCCGAAGATCATGCGATGTTTGACCTGGCCGAGCCGATTCCCGGCCCCACCTCAAAGCGATTGCAGCAAGCGGCCAAAGAGCACACCGTGGTCGTGATCGGTTCGTTGTTCGAACGTCGCGCGGCCGGTTTGTATCACAACACAACCGTCGTCTATGACGCGGATGGCAGCGATCTGGGGATGTATCGCAAGATGCACATCCCCGATGATCCGCTCTACTATGAAAAATTCTATTTCACACCGGGCGATCTCGGATTCCGCACCTTTGCCACGCAGTTTGGCTGTCTGGGGGTGGCTATCTGCTGGGACCAATGGTTTCCCGAAGCAGCGCGATTGATGGCCTTGCAGGGAGCCGAAATCCTGTTTTATCCTACGGCCATCGGCTGGCTCGCACAGGAGAAAGACCAGTTCGGCGAGAGCCAGCGCAGTGCCTGGGAGACGGTCATGCGAGCGCATGCCATTGCCAATGGAGCGTTCGTGGCAGCAGCCAACCGAGTTGGTCAGGAGGGACAGCTGGAATTCTGGGGTTCCTCGTTTGTGGCGGATCCCTACGGTAATGTGCTGGAGCGAGCCGCCTGCGACACGCCGCAACTGCTGCTTGTCCCTTGTCAGCGCAGTCTGGTGGAGACCGCCCGCACACATTGGCCGTTTTTGCGAGATCGTCGCATCGACGCCTACGGTGACCTGCTGCGGCGCTTCGTCGATTGAAGGTCGCGTCAGCGTCAGACAACAAAAGAAGGCAGGTCGCTTAACGCGGTCCCTGCCCGCCAAGAAACAAGGGTACCGAGAATTCGCAATCCGAAACAAATACAGAACCCCAACGTCGGCCTGTGGCCACAACCAAGACGCGAACGTGCGGCAAATCTTGCCGAAGCTGCTGCGACGGGACGTCGCATGCCACGAACCGGTGTGCCTCCCACACGCGAGAACTTTTGAGGCGGCGAGCCACATGAATGCAAATGACGCAGCACTCCCTCTGACTTGCCGCTGGCCCGCCGAATGGGAACCACACGCAGCCACCTGGATCGCCTGGCCGCACAACCGAGCCACCTGGCCGCAGCGGTTTGAACCGATTCCCGGCTGCTTCGCGGACATCATCCGGTGCTCGCTCGTTTCGAACCGGTGCAGGTACTCGCGGGTGGAGAGAGCGTCATGGACCAGGCAGCAGGCCATGGTCGGCAACCTGGCCAACGTCACGCTTACACGATATCCCTACCAACGACGCCTGGATCCGCGACTATGGCCCGACGTTCCTGCAGGGGCCTGCTGAGCGTGACCTGTCGATCATCGATTGGCAGTTCAATTCATGGGGCGAGAAGTACGGTCCCTGGGATCTCGACAATGCCGCCGGGGAGCAGGATCGCCGAGCGACTGGGTCTGGGCCGTTTCTCGCCCGGCATCGTGCTGGAAGGAGGATCGATCGACGGCAATGGTGCTGGCCTGGTGCTGACTTCCGAATCGTGTCTGCTCGAACCGCACCGTAATCCCGGGCTGAGCCGACAGGACATTGAGAATATCCTCATGCAGTACCTGGGCGCATCAAAAATAATCTGGATCGCGGGAGGCCCCCTGGCGGGCGACGATACTGACGGACACATCGACCAACTGGCTCGCTTCGTCTCCCCCACCAAGATCGTCGTGGCCGTCGAGAACGATCCTCGCGACGTCAACTACCAGCCACTGCGCACGAACCTGCGCATGCTCCAGACGTACTGCCAGCAGCGGGACGAAGCACTCGAGATCATCCCGTTGCCGATGCCTCAACCGATCTTCATCGAGGAGCAACGAGTGCCGGCCAGTTACTGCAACTTCTATATCGCCAACGGGTGCGTGTTAGTGCCCTTGTTCGATGATCCGGCCGACGAAGAGGCCTGCTACATCCTCCAGACACTCTTTCCCGACCGGGAGATCGTTGGACTGCCAGGCGCGATCTCATCTGGGGACTCGGGAGCTATGCACTGCATGACGCAGCAACAACCGGCCGGGCAGATCACATCCTGATACGATCTTGCTGCGAGATGGATGACGCGTCGCGTCGCAGGCGTTGCTTAAGCCCTCCTGATCGCCAGTTGGACCGACGTGCCTCATGTTGGCTGCGAAGCTAAACGGATCAAGTTGTGGGGAACGACTGCAATTGTCTCAGGATGCCATCGATGCTGGGAAACAAATCGGTGAGCACCTCGGTGGGCGTCATGTGCTGCTGGTCAGCGTCCTGGACGATGCCGCAAACCAGGCGGTTGTCATACGGCACGGTACCCACCAGTGGAATCCCCTGCAGTGATGTCTTCACGGCTTCGAGGTCCGTGTGGTCCTGCACGCGGTTCACCACCGCGGCCAAGTTCTTGATGCCGATGTCCTCGGCAAGCGTGCGTACGCGAAGCGCGGTTTGAATACTCCAGGGGCCGTCGTCGACCACTACCAGCAGGGCGTCCATCGATTGGGCGGTCGCCCTCCCCAGATGTTCGATGCCGGCGTCCATATCCATGATCAAAGCGTCGTCCGAGGCCAGGGTGACGTGCGCCAGCAACGCTTTGATCAACGCCGATGCGGGGCAGATGCAACCGGCTCCGCCGCGTATGACGCCACCGATGGCGAGAAGACGAACGTTCCCGACTTTCTGTGAGTATTCGTCGGGAATGTCATCGACCTTGGGATTCAACTTGAAGTACCCGCCATAGGCATCCTTGGCACCGGTCCGCTCGGTGATGAGATCCCTCATTTCCGCCAGGAAGACGGGGTACCGCTCCGGGGGCAAGCCGAAGGCGGACGCCAAGTTCGCGTCCGGGTCGGCGTCGATCGCAATCACGTTCTGCCCTTTGAGCCCCAGACGGCCGCCAACATCGCTGACAACGTTGTCTTGCCGACCCCACCTTTACCGGTGACTGCGATCTTCATGGTCATTGTCCGATACATTTCCAAAAAAGCAAAGTCAATGCCGAGGAGACCATCGAGGGTACTTCAATAATCTAACCGGGAATCGCCGCGGCGAGAAGTAAAAAGTCCCCAGCTAGCGAATCGTGTCGGGCGATAACATACTCCGCAACCGGTCGACCAAGGAGTCGCCGCGGGCGGCTGCCGCCGTATCACACGCGGCGCCGTCGAAAAGCGGATAGATGGGTGCGTTGGCGTGCCACCGAGGATGTGATTTCTAATTCTCCATCAGATCAGATTCGAATAATACTCTCTGCGGATCCAGTGCGCATCCTGATTGACGCGACCACTCAAACATCGGTAGAATCTTTTTCGCTTCCATCCTGCGTTGCTCTGGGAACACTGGTTTTTTTGATAAAAGTGCTTGTATTGTCTGCCCGTTGTTGTCACACAGTGGACTTAACGCGAATCGGGCGGAGCATTGTCGGACGCTCAGTGATACTGGCGTGCTGTGAAAATTATCACAATCAATGATGGAAGGGCTGTCTGATGGCGGGTCAAATAGGTGTGGGCGTTGTGGGGCTCGGCTTTGTTGGAGCGGGTGCCCACTTGCATGCGTTTAACGCGTTGAAGCAGGCCAATCTGGTTGCCGTCTGCGACTTGAATGAGGGGACGTTGGAGAAGAAGGCGAAACGTCACAACGTGCCAGCGAAATACACCGACTTTGAAAAAATGCTGCAGGACCCGAATGTCGATGCCGTGGTTGTCTCGGTGCCGACGGACCATCACGCGGCAATCGCCATCGCCGCGCTGCAGGCCGGCAAGCATGTGATCTGTGAGATGCCGTTTGCGCCGACCATGGACGAGGTCGACAAGATGCTCGTGGCGGCCAAGGCATCGGGCAAGATTTTGATGCCCAGCTTGAATTTTCGCTTCACGCCCAATTACGTGAAGGCCAAGCAGTTGATCGATGCGGGCGAATTGGGCGCGGTCAAGGCGGTCATGTATCGAGAGTGGATTCCGGCGGCCGACTTGGCCGCTCAATGGCCACCAGGCTGCTGGGTTTGGAACCTGGAAAAGACGGGCGGACCTCTCTTCACTCTGGCTGTCTGGTCGATTGACCTCATGCGGTGGCTGACCAAATCCGACTTCGAAGAGGTCGACCCCGTTTGCCAGCACTTTCCGATTGAGGAGTTGGGTGGGACTTTGGGTTACAATGCGTATGTGAATTACAAGTTCCCGGGGGGCGTGGTGGGCAACCTGCAGACCAGTGGCGCTGTGGCCCGGGCGTGCAGCACATCCGTCCTGGAGGTGATTGGCGACAACACGCGGTCGATCAAGGCCAACTGGAACAATGAAATTACTTTGTTCGGCGAAGATCCGGACACGCAGTATTGGCAATTCCGGGAACATGGTGGCCATCGCATGTGGGGCCACATGCAGATGGACGAACATTTCTGTGAGTGTGTTCTGGAAGGCCGCCAGCCGTCGATTTCGCCGGAAGACGGCCGGCGGGCCGTCGAAATTTCCTTGAAAATCGTCGGCAAATTGTAAGGTGCGTTCGAACGGATGCTGCGCCGTCCGAGGGGTCGGCGAAGGCTGTGCCTGCCAGAGGATGCTGGCGGGCACCACGGGGAAGTGCGCAACGACGCGAAGCGATTTCGATCGTTGTCCCGTGCGGGAGGGTTATCGGACTGCGGCAACGAGTGTAGGGATGACTCATTACAGGATGTTGGTCGCCATCTTGTGGTGCGCAGAGAATTGCCGCAAAAAGCTTGTCGATGGCCCTTAATATTGGTAAGGGTATACAAGGTGATGGCAACCGTGATACAGCGAGGGAGCATCTAGCAAGACCAGGTAGCCGGGGGAACGGCGATCCTGATAGCGGACGACCATATTTGCCGATCCGGACTTAGAAGAGTTTGGTCAATAGGCTTGTTTGGTGGTTGTTGACGTCCCCGTACTGGCGACGTGATCATGTGTGGCACACCGGGAATTCTCTTGTGCTCGCAGGTCATCGTGGCTCGATGGGGAAGTGCACCCTTCGATTGTTCGTCTGTGGTACCTCGCCATGTCGCCACAACGAAATGGGCTGCGGCGGTTCAATGCGCTAATTTCCCGTCGTCATTGGTGGGACGGGAAAAGACGGGCGCTCATTGTACGCCCCGCTCAATGGCATAAATCGGCCGAGTTCTTGTTCCCGTTCTGGGACGGCGGCAATCTCGCGAGCGAAGAGTTCGCCGTTTCTTCGCGTTGTTTCCGTCGGTTGGATCTGTTCAAGGGTTACAGCGCGCGCCGCTGGGCGTGTGTCACGCAAAATGAGCGACGATCTTCGGGCGGACAACTGCGCCGCTTCGTTACTTCGTGCGCTTCCTGGGAGAACTTATTATGAAAAAACCAGAAGAGCGAAGTGTCGATCCGGCGTCGATCGAGATGCTGGCCTACGTGGCCGAGCGAAACCAGCTTGTTGCCTGGGACCGTTATGAAGCCCAGCAGCCGCAGTGTGGATTCGGACAGCTTGGGTTGTGCTGTCGCAATTGCACCATGGGGCCGTGCCGCATCAACCCGTTTGGAGAAGGCCCGTCGGAAGGCGTATGTGGAGCCACGGCCGATGTCATTGCGGCGCGGAATCTGGCCCGGATGATTGCCGCTGGTACGGCCGCTCATTCCGATCATGGACGCGATGTGGCTCACGCGCTGTTGAACGCCGCCAAAGGCGGAGACTACGCCGTGAAAGATGAACGCAAGCTGCGCGCGCTGGCGGCTGAATTGGGCATCGAGGCGACCGGTCGTTCGACCAATGATGTAGCCAAAGACGTCGCCGAGGCCTCCTTGGCTCAGTTCGGCCAGCAGGAGGGTGCGCTGCCATTAACCGCACGTGCACCCGCGGCCACCCGCCGGCGCTGGCAAGAGGCGGATGTCATACCTCGCGGCATCGACCGGGAAGTGGTCGATCTTTTGCACCGCACCAACATCGGTTGCGACAGCGATTACCGGCACATCATGTTCGCCGGTGTGCGGACGGCGCTGGCGGACGGTTGGGGTGGATCGATGGTGGCCACGGACTTGCAGGACATTCTGTTCCGTTCGCCGACCTGGTTGCGTAGCCAGGCGAATCTTGGCGTGCTGAAAGCCGACGAGGTCAATATTCTGGTACACGGTCACGAGCCGGTGCTGTCGGAGATGCTGGTGGCCGCGACCCAGGATCCAGAACTCGTCGACCTGGCCAGGAGCCACGGCGCGGAGGGCATCGCCTTGTGTGGCATCTGCTGCACGGCAAATGAGATCCTGATGCGGCACGGTATCCCGGTGGCTGGCAACTTTCTCCAGCAGGAATTGGCGATCGCCACCGGTGCGGTGGAAGCCATGATCGTGGACATCCAGTGTGTCTTTCCCGCGCTGGACAAGATGGCGCACTGTTTCCACACGAAGCTGGTGAGTACATCCGAGAAGGCCGATTTTCCCGGGGCGGTCCGCCTGGAGTTCCATGAGAGCGGGGCGTTGGAGACCGCCAAGAAGATCGTGCGACTGGCGATCGAGAATTTCCCGAACCGGGACAAGGCGAACGTGCGGATCCCGGACTTCAGCAGCGCGCTGGTCGCGGGCTTCTCGGCCGAAAACATTTTCACGGCCCTGGGCGGGCGCTACCGTCCGACCTACCGGCCGTTGAATGACGCCATCATCTCCGGCCGGCTGCGGGGACTGGCGGCCGTGGTCGGCTGCAACAACCCCAAACACCAGCAAGACGCCGGGCACTTGGCGATCACTCGGGAGTTGCTGGCCAACGACGTGCTGGTGGCCACCACCGGCTGCACGGCGATTGCGGACGCCAAGGCCGGGTTACTGTGTCCCGAGGCGGCGCCGCAGTGCGCGGGCCAGGGGATCCAAGAGATCTGCCGGGCGGTGGGGATTCCGCCCGTGCTGCACTTGGGCGTCTGCGTGGACATCAGCCGCATTTTGATTCTCCTGTCCAACGTGGTGGCCGAAGGGGGGCTGGGCGAGAGCATTGCCGATTTGCCGGCCGCCGCGGCCGCGCCTGAGTGGATGAGCGAGAAGGCGGTGGCGATCGGCTTCTATGCCGCCGGGTCGGGTGCGTTCACGGTGCTGGGCGAACCGCTGCCCGTCGAGGGAGCGCCGGGCCTGATGCAGTTTCTGACCTGCGACATGGCGGAGACCTTTGGCGGCAAGTTCGCCTTCGAGCGTGACCCGGTCAAGGCCGCGCACTTGATGATCGACCACATCGATGCGCGGCGGGCGGCACTGCACCTGCCCGGCCCGATGTATGACGTGCCTTACGCTCCCCAAACCCTTCGAGAACTGGCCAGTGTCAGTTAGGAGTCCGTGCCATGGCGAAGGCCATCGTCACCAACTATGAACGCTGTCTAGGGTGCGGAACGTGCGTCATCGAGTGCGCCATGGCCCACACGCATGCCGAGACGCTGGTCGAGGCGATCTATGGCGAGACGCCGGCGCAGTCGCGAATGCACGTGGAACCACTTGGCGACTTCGGCATGCCGATGCAATGTCGCCACTGCGAGGCAGCTCCCTGTATCGTGGTCTGTCCCACCGACGCGATCCATCGTCTCACGGAGGACGGTCCGGTCCTGCTGGTCAAGGAGCACTGTATTGGTTGCAGGTTGTGCCTTTTCGTCTGCCCATTCGGCGTGATCGAGATGTCGCGCGGCGGTACGGCCGTGGTGAAGTGTGATCAATGCGTGCAGCGGACCGAAATCGGACAGGAACCGGCCTGTGTGGCTGGCTGCCCCACCGGCGCGCTCCAGTTCCGTGACATCACCGATTACTTGCGGCAGCGCCGCCGCGAGGCGGCCAGGCAGGCTGCAAGCTCAAGTCAGATCAGCGTGTCCATCGCGGAGAGGCAATGATGGATCTTACGAGAGTGGACGGGATCATCGACGAGTACGACGGCGAGCGGTCGTGGCTGGTGATGATTCTCCAGGACATTCAGGACGCCTTCAACTACCTGCCTGCGCCGCCTTGCGGCGCGTGGCGGAGCGGTTGGGGGTGGGCGCGGGCCACGTCTGTAATGTGTCGATGTTTTATAGTTCCTTCAGCCTCAAAGAGCGAGGCAAGTATGTGATCCGCGTGTGTGACGGTACGGCATGTCACCTGCGCGGCGCCGTCAACTTGCGCGATGAGGTCACGCGGCAATTGGGAATCACCGAGGGGGAGACCACCTCCGACGGGCTGTTCACATTGGAGGTCGTCGCCTGTCTTGGCGCCTGCGCTCGCACCTGTCATGGCGGTCGGCTCGCAATACCACGGACAGATGACCGTCGACAAATTCAAAGAGACGCTGGACGCCTACCGCACAGAAGACGTCAGTTTGGCCACCGGCTAGCGCCGCCGCGGAAGATGGAGACTTATACCACACGATGATCCGACTCGCCAAGCCAGAATCGCTCGACCAGTATCGAGAGACTTTGCTCGCCGATTGCGACCACGATAAGCCGTGTCTGTTCGTTTGCGGAGGAACGGGTTGTCGCGCCGGGCGCGGGCTGGCGGTGGCCCATCGGTTCCGCAGCGTCTTGGCCGAGAAGTCGTTGCAGGACGATGTCGTCGTCCGTGTCACCGGCTGCCACGGCTTTTGCGAGCAGGGGCCCCTTGTGGTGCTGCAGCCGCAGGGAACGCTCTATGTACGGGTCACGCCGGACGACGTCGTGCGGATCGTGGAGACGTCGATCGAGGGCGACGGCGTGGTCGAGAAGCTCACTTATCGCGATCCGGTGTCGAAGCAGCGGGTGGCCCGCGAAGAAGATCTCCCCTTCTATGCTCACCAGCAGCGTGTCATCTTGCACGACAACGGTCGGATCGATCCCACGAGTATCGACGACTACATTGCCGCGGGCGGCTACGCCTCGCTCGTCCGAGCGTTGACGGAGATGGAGCCCGAGCAAGTCATCGATGCAGTGGAGCGTGCCGGCCTGCGCGGGCGCGGCGGCGGTGGATTCTCGGCGGCCCGCAAGTGGCGGGCCTGCCGCAAGGCCGCGGGTTACCCCAAGTACGTGCTGGGCAACGGTGACGAAGGGGATCCGGGCGCATTCATGGACCGCAGCATCATGGAGGGCAATCCTCATTCGGTGCTCGAAGGAATGGCGATCGGGGCGTACGCCATCGGCGCGGATCAAGGGTACGTTTACGTCCGCCTGGAATATCCGCTGGCGGTCGAGAATCTCCGGATCGCCATCCAACACGCGGAAGCGATGGGCTTGTTGGGCGAGAACATACTCGGCACCAATTTCAGCTTCACGATTCGAGTGAGTCGTGGTGCCGGGGCATTCGTGTGCGGTGAATCGACGGCCCTGATGGCGTCTATCGAAGGTTACTCGGGTGAGCCGCGGGCGAAGCACATCCATACGTCCGAAAAAGGACTGTTCGGCCTGCCCACCAACTTGAACAACGTGGAAACGTGGGCCAACGTCCCGGTGATCATCCAACGGGGCTGGCAGTGGTACGCCAGCATGGGGAGTGAGAACAGCAAGGGGACGAAAGTGTTCTCGTTGGTCGGCAAGGTCAAGAACACCGGTCTGGTGGAAGTGCCGATGGGGATCCCCTTGCGCGAGATCGTCTACGAGATCGGAGGCGGAATCGCCGGCGATCGGCCGTTCAAGGCGGTGCAAACCGGCGGCCCGTCTGGCGGTTGCTTGCCCGCGGAAGACACTCGATTTGCCTGTCGACTTCGATGCCTTGACCGAGGCCGGATCGATGATGGGCTCAGGCGGCATGATCGTCATGGACGACCGCACGTGCGTCGTGGAAGTGGCGAGGTACTTTACGGAGTTTCTCTGCCGGGAATCATGCGGTAAATGCACGGCTTGCCGGGAGGGGGTCACCAGGATGCTCGACTTGCTCGAGCTCATCACGACCGGTGAGGCGGTCGAGAGCGATCTTGGACTGCTCGAGGAACTCAGCCAGTACGTGCGCGACAACAGCATCTGCGGGCTGGGCAAGACGGCCCCCAACCCGACGCTCAGCACGTTGAGGCATTTCCGCGATGAGTACCTCGCCCATGTCATCGACCACCAGTGCCCAGCCGGCGTCTGCAAGGCCATGACGACATTCGTCATTGACGGGGAGGCCTGCACGGCCTGCGGCCGCTGCCGGCGGGCCTGCCCGGTCGAGGCGATCCGGGGCGAAAAGAAAGTTCCTCACGTGATCGACCAGCAGAAGTGCATCAAGTGTGGCCTCTGTCGAGAGAACTGTCCGACCGACGGCATCATGACCGTCAGAAGGGATTGACGGAAGACCGAGATGGCACTAGTCGAAACGCAAATCGACGGACAGGCGATCCAGGTCCAGCGTGACCGCTGGGCGCTGGAGGTCGCCGCGGAGATGGGCATTGAGATTCCGACGCTCTGCCATCATCCAGCGCTGGAACCCTACGGCGCGTGCCGATTGTGCGTCGTCGAGGTCAGCAAAGGTCAGTGGACGTGGCTGACGACGGCCTGCGACCTGCCGATCCGGGAAGGACTCAGTATCCGTACCGATACGCCTGCCGTCATGGCGGCTCGCAAGATGACGCTCGAGCTGCTGTGGACGCAGGCCCCCGAGGCGACGGCGATTCAGGCCCTGGCGGCGAAGTTCGGTGTGACCAAGCCGCGTTTCGCCGGTCGCCGCGGTTTGGGGAAGTGCATCCTCTGCGGGTTGTGTATTCGCGTCTGCCGGACCGTCTTGGGAGAGCCGGCGATCTGCGTCTCGCGGCGGGGCGCCAATCGGCGAGTGGGGTCGCCTTTTGGTGAGCCGTCCGAGACGTGTACCGGCTGTATGGCCTGCGTGCGGATTTGTCCGACCGGTCACATCGTCAGCACGGATGAGGGACGCGTGCGTCGGATGACGACGTGGAACACCGAGTTGGAGTTGGTCCGCTGCCACGCGTGTGGCAAATCCTTTGGCACGGTCAGAGAGCTGGAGCTGGCGCGGGCCAAGGCCGGGGGAAGCTACGAGGTGGATCAGATCTGCCCAGACTGTCGACGGTCACAAACCGCCGGCCGTCTGGCGGAGGCCTCAAAGAAAGTGAAACAGGCGGATTGTGAGTCTGCAGCGGACTAGCCGAGATAGGAGATGTACTCATGTCACGAGAGGTGATGGCGGCGGCCATTCGAGGTGCCACTGCGTTCGTCGAAGAAGCGGAAACCAAATTCGCAGAAGCTGTTGAACAGTACGGCGAAGACCAGAAGGTGGAGTTTCCCGAGACGGCCTTCTACTTGCCGATGATCTACTCGTTGATGGGCCTGGAGGTCAAAACGCTGGGCGAACTCAAACCCGTCCTGGCCCACTGCCGCGAGCTGCTGGCCACCGAGCCGCCGGACAACCTGTGGCTGCCCTACCTGGGTGACGGGTTGGACGCCGGCGCGGCCACGCTGTTGAGCCAGGAGGTGACCTGTGCCCTGCGGTACCTCAACGGCCAGCCGATCGAGGACGGGTTCCAGGGCTTTATCTCCGACACGATCCAGCGCGAGTTGGGCATCCAGTTGGTGGACGGCCGCATGCCCGGTTTCGCAGCCATCCTGGGTCCGGCGCCCACCAACGAAATCGCCGTGCATACCGTGCGCGAGCTCCAGAAACGGAGCATTCTCACGTTTCTGGTCTGCAACCGCGACGGCAAGACGCATGACCGACCAGCTGCGCGAAGAGGGCGTCGAGCTGGGCTGGGACACGTACATCGTGCCGGTCGGCCGCGACACGCACTCGGCCATCTACGTGCTCGACTGGGCCATCCGCGGGGCGCTGATGTTCGGCGGCCACAAGAAGGGCGACTGGCGGAACTGCCTCAACTACACACGCGAGCGGATCTTCGCCTTCGGGATCACCTTCGGCCCGATCCCCGACGACTGGTACGCCGTCGGTGCCGGTGCCATCGTGATGGGCTTCCCGGTCATCTCCGATCACGAGTCGACGCCGGAAGTCCGCCCGACGGGCGTGACCACCTACGAGGCACTCGTCCGCCAGACGGATCACAAGCAGATTGTGCCGACCTGCATTCAGGTCCGCGGCGTGAAGGTCAAGGTCGAGGAGATCGACATTCCCGTGTCCTATGCGCCCGCCTTCGAGGGCGAGCGGGTGCGGCGAGAAGACATGCATGTGCAGTTCGGCGGCAAGTACTCCGACGCCGTGGAGGTACTGGAGTCGGCCGAACTGGACGAGATCACCGACGGCGAGATCATCGTCCTCGGGCCGGACGTCGACACGGTCAAGCCCGGCGACGCCGCGCCGCTGGGCGTCCACGTCCGCGTCGCCGGCCGGAAAATGAAGACGGACTTCGAGGGGATCCTCGAGCGGCAGATGCACCGCTACTGCAACCACGCCATGGGCTTCATGCACACCGGCCAGCGCGACCAGATCTGGTGCCGCTTCAGCAAGACCGCCGTCGCAATCGGGCTTCCGCCTCAAACACATCGGCACGATCCTCCACGCCAAACTGCACGATGAATACGGCGGCATCGTCGACAAGGTCGCCGTGACGATCACCAGCGATCCGCGACAGGTCACGAAGCTGATCCAACACGCCCAACCCATCTACAAGATCCGCGACGAACGAGTGGCCGGAATGACCGACGAGTCGGTCGACACGTTCTACTCCTGCACGCTGTGCCAATCCTACGCCCCGAATCACGTTTGCATCATCACGCCCGAGCGGCTGGGGTTGTGCGGAGCCTACAACTGGCTCGACGGCCAGGCCGCCTACGAAATCAACCCGACCGGCTGCAACCAACCGGTGCCAAAAGGAAGGTGCATCAACGAAGTGACCGGCGAGTGGGAAGGTGTGAACAAGTTCGTCTACAAGAAGTCCAATCGCTCGGTGGACCACTTCTGCGCCTACAGCCTGCTGGAAAACCCGATGACATCGTGCGGCTGCTTCGAGTGCATTCTGGCGCTCGTGCCGGAGGCCAACGGCGTGATGATCGTCAACCGCGAGTATACCGGCGACACGCCGATCGGGATGCCCTTCTCGACGCTGGCCGGCAGTGTGGGCGGCGGGGCCCAGACGCCCGGCTTTGTCGGCGTGGGCCGATTGTACTTGACCAGCAAGAAGTTCATCTCCGCCGAAGGAGGCTTGCGCCGCCTCGTGTGGATGCCCAAGGAACTCAAGGAAGCCATGCGGGAGGGTGTCGAGAGGCGGGCTGCCGAAGAGGGACTCAACGGATTCGTGGACAAGATCGGTGACGAGACACGTTGCACGACCGCCGAGCAACTGGTCGAGCATCTGACAAGTGTGGATCACCCGGCGATGAGCATGGATCCCATCTTCTAAGACACGGTATTTCGACTGCTGCCGTGACAGCGGGATAAGGAAACTAAACTATGGCACTGACAGGCTTGGACATCTACAAGCAACTTCCCAAGACCAACTGCAAGGACTGTGGAGTTCCGACCTGCCTGGCCTTTGCGATGAAAGTCGCGGCGGGCCAGGTCGGTCTGGATGACTGCCCGCATCTGAGCGCCGATGCGCGATCGAAGTTGGATGAGGCGTCGGCGCCCCCGCAGCGACTGGTCAAGATCGGCGGCGAAAAGGGTTCCATCGAGATCGGCCAGGAGACGGTCCTGTTTCGACACGAGGAGAAGTTCCACCGTCCGCCGGCCGTGGCCTTGAAGGTCTCGGATGCCGACTCGGAAGCCTTGAGTCAGAGTTGGTGCCGGCGTTCAAGGCGTTGGAGTTCAGCCGCGTGGGCGAAACCCTCGGCCCCCACATGATCGCGCTGTTCAACGACTCTGGATCGGCCGAGACGCTGCAATCGGCCGCCGAGACGATCCACCGCGAACTGGGCGTGCCGCTGGTGCTGATCGCCGCGACGCCCGAACCGCTCGCGGCGGCAGCTACGGGGCCTCTAAAGGGCACGCGCCCGCTGCTGTATTGCACGGGCGACGCAGCCGGTCAAGGACTTGGCCGCGCTGGCCCAGCAAACGAGCTGCCCCTTGTGCGTGGCGGGCGACCTGGAATCGGTCGCCCAGCGTGTCGAAGAACTGGGGAAAGAAGGGGTCAAGGACATTGTCATTTCGCCGGGGTCCACCCCAGTTCGCCAGGCGCTGGAGTTCCTCACGCAGACCCGGCGAGCCACGTTGAAGAATAAATTTCGCCCGCTGGGTTGTCCGGTTCTCGTACTGGCCGACAGTGACGATCCCATGATGAATGTCATGGATGCGTGCGCCTACATCTGCAAGTACGCCGGCATCGTCGTGGCGGATATCTGGGAGGGATACCTGCTGGCTCCCGTCCTGACGACGCGACAGAATATCTACACCGACCCTCAGAAACCGGTCCAGGTCGAACCGAGACTCCACGAGGTGGGCGAAGTCAGCTCGGCAAGCCCGCTGCTGGTGACCACGAACTTTTCGTTGAGTTACTACTCGGTCGAGTCCCAGGTCGAGGCCTCGCGGGTTCCCTGTTACATCCTGGCCGTCGATACCGAGGGGACCAGCGTCCTGACGGCGTGGGCCTCGGACAAATTCAACGCCGAGACGATCACCGCCGCCCTGAAGCAACACGAGGCCGACGGCAAAGTCGAGCATCGCAAACTCGTGCTCCCCGGCCTCGTGGCTTCCATTGCCGCCGCCGTCTCCGATGAAAGCGGCTGGGAAGTGTTGATCGGCCCCAAAGAGGCCACGGGGATCGGCTCGTACCTGAAAGTGGATTGGACCGGCGCGTGAAGCAACGACGCTCTGCAAATAGTGGAGAGGCGGAGCGGGATTCCTGAGAGTGAAAGCCATCTGATGCCTGACACCTGTCGCGTCGTTTTTCAGCCCGAGGACAAGTCTACCGCGGTCAAAACCGGGACGACGATTCTGGATGCCGCGGCTCAGGCGGGGGTGTCGATCGACGGCATCTGCGGCGGGGACGGGGTCTGTGGCCGCTGCCGCGTGATCGTTCGCGACGGCCAGGTCACGGGCGGTACGACGAACCACTTGACGCGCGAGGAGATCCAGGCCGGCTACATTCTCGCTTGCGAAGGACGCATCGAATCGGATCTGGTCATCGAGATCCCGGCCGAGACGCGGCTTGACGGAGACTCCCAACCATGCGGCCGACGAAGTGCCCGAATTGGTCGACGTCGCCGGACAACCCGGACGCCGCTTGCCGCTCGTTCCCCTGGTCAGAAAGACCTATCTGACCCTTCCTCCCCCCAACCTCGACGACAACGTCTCCGATCTGCAGCGCCTCGAACAGGCGCTGGCCCGGGCGATCCCGTGCGACGGGTTCCAGATGGGCTTGAAGGCCACTCGTCTGTTGCCGGAGACCTTGCGGCGATCGGATTGGAAGGTCACTGCCATCACCGGCTTCCGCGGGCCGCTGACCGAGATCATCAATGTCGAAGCGGGCGACACGACCGAGCGGAACATGTGCATCGCCGCCGACATCGGTACGACGACCGTCGTGTGTCATCTGGTGGATTGCCGCAACGGACAGACGCTGGGGCAAGCTGCCAAGTACAACTCGCAGGCCGCCTACGGAGCCGATGTGATCCGCCGCATCCTGCACGCCTCCGAGAGCCCGGAAAAGGAAGCGACGCTGCGCAAGGCCATCGTGGGCGACCTGAACGAGCTGATCCACGAACTGGTCCTCCGCTATCAACTGGACACGCAGGACATCACCTTCATCTCGGCTGCCGGCAATACGGCGATGCTCCACCTGCTGTTGGCGTTGCCCGCCGAGAACATTCGCAAACATCCCTATGTCGGAACAGCCTATCGCCTGCCGCCATTTCGGGCCGCGGAACTGGGACTGCAGATCAACAGCCGCGGGTTGCTCTACTGCCTGCCGTGCGTGGCCAGCTTCGTCGGCGCGGACATCGTTGCCGGGGTTTACGCCAGCGGCCTGTCCGAGAGCGAGGAGGTCCGCATGCTGATCGATATCGGCACCAACGGTGAAATTGTGATCGGCAACCGGGACTTTCTCGTGTGCGCCAGCGCCTCGGCCGGCCCGGCCTTCGAGGGCGGCCAGTGCCGCTGCGGCATGCGAGCCACGCGCGGAGCGATCGACCACATCCGGCTTGCCGATGCCAATCACGTGCTCAGCTATTCGACGATCGGATCGGCCCCGCCGGTGGGACTCTCCGGGACCGCCTACGTCGACTTGATTGCCGAGATGCTGCGTGCCGGCGTGATCAACAAGACCGGCAAGATCGACCCGGATGCGGCCCGCGAATGCGTTCGGGAAAGGGAATACGGCGAGCTGGAGTACGAGGTGATCTCCGCGGACCGAACCGGCAACGGCAAGCCGATCTCCATCAGCCAGGAGGACATCAACAACCTGCTGCGGGCCAAGGGGGCGATCTACGCCGGCATCCACGTTCTGCTCCGCTCACTATCCTTCACGCTGGACGACGTGACCGAGATCATGGTGGCCGGAGCGTTTGGCAACTTCCTCAACCTGCAAAATGCCGTGTTCATTGGCCTCTTGCCCGATGTTCCCATCGAACGCATGCGGTTCGTCGGCAATACGTCCTTGGCCGGAGCGAAGCTGGCGGCGCTCAGTCAACACGCGTACGAAGAGATCTTTCGCGTCGCGGACCGTACGACCTATTTCGAACTTTGCACCGACCCGCATTTCATGGATCAGTTTGTCGCGGCGTGCTTTTTTCCGCATACGAATATCGAGTTGTTTCCCAGCGTGATGGCCGAGTTGGCTTCCCAGAGGGACGCGTAGCATGGCAGGCATTCTGATTGCAATCAGTGGTAAAGGCGGCTCCGGCAAGACAACGCTGGCGGCCATGATGATCCGCGAATTGATTCGCATCGGGAAGAAGCCCGTACTGGCCGTCGACGCCGACCCCAACGCGACGCTCGGAATGACACTGGGTGCCTCGTATCCCTGCACGATCGCCGACTTGCGCGACGACATGATGGAAGTCGCCAAGAAACCAAGTGAAATCCCGAAGGATCGGCTGATGGACCAGTGGCTGGCGGAACTGTTCAGCGAGCAGGTCGGCTTCGACCTGCTGACCATGGGACGCCCGGAAGGCCCGCACTGTTACTGTTACGTCAACGGCCTCCTGCGGCGCTACTTGAAGCTGCTGCGAGACAACTACCCGTGCGTCGTCGTCGATTGTGAAGCGGGAATGGAACATCTTTCCCGCCTGACGGTCGACGACGTGAATACTCTGGTCCTGGTGGCGGAGCCGACCGGCGTCGGGCTGGCGACGGCGAAAAGGATCGCGCAGTTGTCCGAGAAACTACCGATCCGGGTCGGCCAGCGGATCCTGGTGGTGAACAAGACGCGGGAGTCCGCGACGAACCTCGATCTGGCGGAACAGTTCGCCGACCTGCCGGCGCTGCGGTTGGGGGTGCAAGTGCCGTTTGATGAAGACCTGGCGGATCGCTCTTATCGCGGAGAACCGATCGACGAGAGCGCGGGCGCGGCCGCGCGCAAGCTATCTCCGAACTCACACGTGAATGTCTGGCCCCTGCCCGCGGGCCACGCAACAGTGATGCCCAAGGAGTCTCTTTATGAGCGTACCGAAGACTGCGGAAAAATGGACGAGTGCCGTCAACTGGTCACCATCGGTGCGACTGCGGATGAGGGTGGTACCCGCACCAGCACGGTGACTCTCGGTGGGGCGACGGCCCTGCCGTTCCTGTCCTACGAGGGGGATCTCGGCCACCGGCCGGCCGTGGCCGTGGAGGTCTGGGACGGCGATACGCAAGACTGGCCGGAACAACTCGCCAATGTCTACGGCGACCTGCTGAACTCGCCGGCCAGGTGGGCTCAGAAAGCCGTCGAGCTGGGCGCGGATCTGATCTGCCTGCGATTGATGGCGGCTCACCCGGACGCCGAGAACCGGTCGCCCGAACAATGCGTCGCCACCGTGCAAGAGGTCCTCAGTGCCGTCGGCGTGCCGCTGATTATCTGGGGATGCGGTCGTGGACGAGAAGGACAGCCAGATTCTGCCGGCAGTTTCCGCGGCGGCCCGCGGTGAAAACTGCCTCATCGGCAGCGCCCGCGAATCCAACTATCGCACGGTCGTGGCCGTCTGCCATGCCGACCAGCACAAGCTGCTGGCGGAAAGTCCGCTCGATATCAACATCGCCAAACAGGTCAACATTCTCTGCCAGGATGCCGGCTTCCCGCTCGAAAACATCGTGGTCTTTCCGACCACCGGTGCCCTGGGATACGGCATCGAATACGTTTACAGCATCCAGGAACGCGGACGCCTGGCAGGTCTCAGCGGCGATCAACTGCTGGCCCAGCCGGTGCTGTGTGACGTGGGCCTGGAGACGTGGCGCGCCAAAGAGGCCCGCATGCCGCCGTTTGCTGAAGTTTCCGCCGATGCGCGTGAACTGTCGGGTGCCATGTGGGAGGCTGCGACCGCCGCTGTCTTGCTTCAAGCGGGAGCGGAACTGCTGGTCATGCGGCACCCCCAGGCCATCGATTGCATCAAGAAAGTGATTGATCGATTGATGCAACAGTCTTCTGACTAAGAAAGGAAGTGCTGGCATGTACATTATCGCGGACCGCATCAACGGGATATTTAAGGATGTGAATGCAGCGATCGAGTCCAAGGACACTGCAGCGATTCAGGCGCTGGCCAAGGAACTGATCGCCAACGGCGCCACGGCGCTGGACATCAACGCCGGCCGAAAGACGACGGACCCTCAGGGAACCCTCCTGTGGCTCGCGGAGACCATTCGCGAAGTCAGCGACGTGCCACTCTCCATCGATACCGCCAAGCCGGCTATCATGAAGGCCGTGGTCGCCCAGGTGCCGGGAAAGAAGATCATGAACTCCACCAAGGCGGACCCGGAAATGGCGATCGAGTATATCGGCCTGGCCGTCGAGCATGACGCCAGCTTGATCGGACTGACGATCGATGTGGACGGAGTCCCCGGGAATGTCGAAAAACGCGTGGAGCTGGGCGCGCAACTCATCGCCCTGGCAACCGACGGTGGCCTGCCCATGGACCGGCTGTTTATCGATCCGATCATGCTGCCTCTGAAAGTGACCCCCCAGAACCCGATGCACTGCCTGCAAGCGGTGGCACAGATCAAGGCCTTCGCCGATCCGCCGCCCCACCTGTTGCTCGGCCTCTCGAATGTCTCGGATGGCTGCGCCAGCTTCAATCTCATCGATCGGACTTACGTCGCCATGGCCATCGCGCACGGTCTGGACTCCGTGTTTGCGGACACGCGCGATACGGAACTGGTCGACTCGATCATTACGGCCGAGTTGCTGTTGGGAAAAGCGGTCTACTGTGATTCGTACCTCGAGGCAGCCCGTCAGGCAAAGACGTAATCATGGCCGACAAGTGCCCGGGCAAGCAGAGTCTGCGGCAACTGGACAGTGTGGTCGTACCTTGTCCCGACTGCGGCCGGCTGATGGAGTTCTTCACGGACGAAGCCAAACGCAGCTGCCGTTGCGGCCGAGTTCTGTTGCGGGAAGCGCTGCCGCAGTGCGCCGAGTGGTGTATGGCGGCCGCTCAGTGCCTGGGGCAAGCCATCGATCTGCGCGAGCTGCAGAAGCGCGTCGAGCAGGTAAGGAATGACCCCCGCGCCAAGAAATGTCTGGAGACCATTCAAGAGCGACTGCAGAAACAAGAGGAACATGAAGAGCCGACCCGGCCCCCCGAAACCGACGACCAGACCGGCACCGCAGGAGCCTGATCGAATCGCGCAGCGGAAAGCGGTCGAATCGCTACGCAGCCAATCTGATGCGCAACTCGAATGGCTCGGCGCGCAGCGTGCGGATTCTCTTTGGCGTTTGCCCGTGCTGGACGGGGTCCTCCAGGTGCAGATGGACACCGGCGAAGTCTTCCGCGACGATGGACCGAGCGTTCGATCCCCTTGGCGGGTTTTGGTGCTGCACTACCTGGACGTCCGCACCAGGCCTCCCGCCGGGCCGCCGGAAGCGACCTTCGCCAGTTTTCCCTCGGCGCGAAACTACGCCAGCGTTTACGAGAAGCGGGTGAATGGGCGTCTGTGCGCCACCGTGGGGAGAAATCTCGACACGCTGCGCAGCGCCGCCAACGCGATCGGCGCTCGAGTCGTTCCGGGTGGCGACGTGGCCCTTGAGGTGAACGTGTTCCCCCGCATTCCTATCCGCCTGATCTGGTACGCCGGCGATGAGGAACTACCCCCGGCCTGTACGCTTCTCTTGCCCGCGAACATCGAGTCGTTCTTGTGTACGGAAGACATCGTCGTGCTATCCGAGGGGTTCGTCTCCCGGCTCGGCGGAGCATCTTTTTGAGTTGTCAGATCTCAAGAAACTCCTCGACGGCTTCGCGCATGACCGCGCGATCGGGCTCCAACCCGGTCCAGATCTTGAAGTCGGCGATCGCCTGGTTGACCAGCATTCCCAAGCCGTTAAGTGTCGTACAGCCGCGCTGCTCCGCTTCACCCAGCAGCCAAGTGATCGGCGGATTGACGACCACGTCGGCAACGACCATCGATGGCTTGAGCGTCTCGACCTTGACGGGGACCCGGGCGTCTGGATCGAGCAGACCGATGGCCGTCGCGTTGATCAGAATATCGGTGTCTTCGGGAACAGCAAGCTGGGCATTCCAGGGAACGACTTGAGCCGCGATGGACAAGCGTTGGCCGAGCAGATCCACCAGCGACTCGGCCTTATCAACGGACCGATTAGCGACGTGGATTTCCGCGACTCCGGCTTGCCCCAATGCCACGGCGATCCCCCGGGCGGTGCCCCCAGCTCCCAGCAGAAAAACCTTCTTCCCCGCCAGTGTGCTAACGTCGCTCAGCGCCTGCGCAAATCCCTGGCCATCCGTGTTCTCGCCCACCAATTGACTGTCGACTCGCTGAACGCAATTGACCGCTCCCATCAACTGGGCCGATTCGCTCAACACATCCAGGTAGGGCAAGGCCGCCACCTTGTGCGGGATGGTCAGATTCGCTCCTTTGAACCCGAATGCTCGGATGCCACGAATCGCATCCTCGAGATCCGCGGGGGCCACTTCGAGTGTCAGGCAACACCAATCGAGCCCGGCGGCCGCCATAGCTCGTTGCATCATGAATTGCGTGGGGTTGCCAGCCACCGGCTGGCCCACGCAGCAGACGATTTCTTGGATTGCGGAATCGGGCACAAGCACCTCAAAGCAACCAGAGGATGTCGGATCCTGCCGAGAAAACCGTTAGAGTCCCTATATTTTGTAGTAGCCGGGCCAGGATTGCAACGGAGGAGCCGCCCGCGCGACACGCCGCTCTCGACATCCCCCCCGAGCCAACCAGAATGAGACAACATGAAATCGACTCATTTGTTGGCCGGGCTGTTGAGCCTGGCAGCCATCCTGCTGGACCTGGTTGTGCTGACTGGTTTCGACCGCGGCCATGCGACACCGCTGATGCTGTTTCTCGGCATGGCCTTCGGCCAACTGGCCCTCCTGGCCTTCTGGTGTGCCGCGGGACGTCGCACCTGGTTACCACGTCTGTTGGTGACATTGGCAGCCGCCGCGCTGCTGAGTCGGCCGCTGGGCGGCGTCACCGCAGGACGCTCGTCCGAGTGGTTTCTACTCTTCTGTCTATTCGCGGGCTGCGTGGCGGCGGCAACCCGTGTCGTGCTGTGGCGGGGTAGCGATCGCCGGGCCGAGTCGCCCGCAGCTGTCGATCGCCCGCGACCAATGTGGCAACGGGCACAATTCTCACTGGGAAGTATCCTGGCGCTCATGACCGTGGCGGGACTCGCGCTGGGACTGAGCCGCCATGTCGCTTTCCCCGTCACACATGCACTGCCGGTGGCCGTTTACGGATTCTGGCTCGTCCTGATCGCGTTGACCGGCCTCTGGGCACTTCTGTCGCACTGCGCCGTATCCTTGAGGTTATTCCTCCTCGCGCTACTCTGCATCGTGGCCGGACTATTCATGGCCGGGGCCGAGCACTATCAGAACGCCTGGTTTTTCACCATGATCGCCTTCATCGAAGCGATCGTCATCTGTTTCGGGATCGCCGTGTTGCAGATCGGTGGAGATGCGACTTCTTGCAGGGGCCTGGCCGGAGCTGAAGACGCCATCCCGAGATTATGAGCGGTGCCAGGTGCCGAGTGCCACCGTTAGAAATCCTGGCGCTCAATATAGAAGCAGGCGACCGCGAGCACGATGAGCACGAAGACCAGGCTGCTGCGGACAGGCGTCCAGGGATGCAAGTGAGCCCGTTTGGCTTGCAGGTCGCCCCCCTGCAGGCCGAGGTCCGTTGTTTCCTCGCCCTTGAGGACATACTGGACGGTGTTGCCCAATTCACTGGGCTTGGGAAACACCGTGTAGATGGGAATCACCGCGTAGTAGTAGGCAATCTCCAACCCCGTGAGCGCCGGGGCAAGGCTCCGCTGGAGCTCGAATGAACCAAGCTGGTACTGCGAGACGCGCTGCACTCGATCGGCAACCAACATGGAATTCTCGGAGGTGAAGGAGACGGCGGAGATATCCCCTTGCCCACGCACGTTGGCCAGCTGTAATCCGGCGTTATTGTCTGGCGACGTGTTGAGCAAGTGCAGTCGGCCGTTATGAAAAACGACTGCCAACCACTTGCCATCGGGTGCCGCACAGGCGAATCGTGGCTGGCTCCGTACCTCCGGCTGGGACTCGTCACGGAGCTGAAGTGTGGGCGTCTCGTAGTTCAGCACGCGACCGTCGCCCAGCGCCAGCAGGACGGTCGAACCTCCCCAGGCGATAGCGGCCCCCAGCTCTTCATCGGTCTGGACATCGACCGTTTTCGTCAAGGTGTAATCGTTCCCCTGGCGACTGAGCAGCATCAGTTTTCCGCGGCTGTAGACAACCACGTCCGCCGATTGGAAATTGACCGCGGCGGCGGCGGGCAAGGCGAGTTTCAGTGTCGGCTCGGGCCCCGCAAAGCGAAAGGGCGTGCCCAGCGACTGAGGGATCTCCATGAAGAAGACCTTCAGCTTCTTCTTCGTCTCCAGATCACCCGACAGCTCCTGAATGCCCGTGCTGGTCACGGCGAGCAAGCGTCCGTGAGGGTCGGGCAGCAGCTGAAACGTCCCTTCCGGCAACGCCGGCCCTTCCGTCTGGGTCCAACCGTCGCTTTCCTTTCCCAGCAGGAGGGAACTGCCGGAGCGGAAGAATCCGTGGTTGCCCACTTGGGCGGCCAACAGCGTCTTGTCGCTGGCGTCGTAGACTGGGCCGAGCACACGCCCCGTGGGACCACGCTGTCCCTGCAGGAAAGTCTCCTCCCATTGGCTGGCATCGTTGTTCCAGCGTTTCGTCGCCCCCTGCTCGTCCACCGCCATCAGCGTTTCATCGGCACTGACCAGGCGGACAATCCTCTGAGACTCCACCGCGAACTGCTCGAAGACTCCCTTGGCAACTCCTACGATCCAGCAGACGAACCAGAAGAGCACCGTCAATACGACGCAGACGATGGCGTTGCGCCAGATGACCCCCGCAACCGCCGACACGCTGTAATAGATCACAAACAGAAACAGGAAGATCGGGATACACAACAGCAGTCCCTGGTTCCAGATGCCAAAACGCCAGCCGGCAATTGCCCACAGACCGGTAATCAGGTACGTGACGTTGATCAGGATAAAGGCACAACCACCCACGAACTTGGCCAAGAACATCAGTGAACGTGAGATCGGTTTGCTCAACAGCAAGCTGAGCGAGCCGGGATCGAACATATGAGGAATAATGGGAGATGTGACGACAATCGCCGCCAACACCGCCACAAATCCCACCAAGAAGCCGATCAGAGTGGGAAGGGCTATCTGTTCGATGACCTGCTTGACACGCTGCTCGCTCACGCGGATGGGAGGTGAGATTCCGGCACCGAAGTACGTAATGACGACCTGAGTCGGGGGCTGAGGCCGGAAATACTCCTCGTATGGGACTTCGATCAGCAAGCGATTCAGGCGTGCCAGATCATCGACGGAAAGCGTCGCGACACCTTTGCCCAGCAGTTCCCGAGCTTCATTGCCCAGCAGGACGTTCGCCCAGTCCTTCTCTTGGTACAGATCCTGTTTCTGGAGCAACTCATTCAACGCGTCGAGGATCTTCCGCAATTCGCTGAAATACGAAGAACGATTATCTTCATCTTCGCTGGTAAACTCGGACATCAGTTGCCGCGTGCTCTCATTGAGGCTCCCGCAGATGCGAAGTCCCGGTGAGGGCAGACCGGCATCGTATTGACGCAGCATCTCGCGCGCTACGGCTCGTGCGTCGAGGAAATCGCCCTGGCGAAACTCCGTCATCTGCTCGGAGCGAAATCCCAACGGCGCCAGGGCCGCCAGCCCCAGCGTGATCAGGATCAATAAAATCCACAACACGCGGGACGCCAGGGCCTCTTGAAACGAGTCTTTGATGATTGCCAGGTAGGGTCTCATGGTTTGTCCGGGTTCAAGCGCAGCACTTCCAGGAAGGCCTCTTCCAAGCTAATGCGATGTCGCTCCATGCCAATGATGCTCACCTTCCGTGCCCGCAGTGCATCCACACAGTGGTCAACCTCCGACTGGTCCCGCAGTCGCAATGCCAACTCAAACACTTGCGGACCGATCGGCCTGACTTCGTATTCGGTTCGGGATCCCAACGCGGTGCGAACCGTCTGCACGTCTCCTGCCAATTGAAAACGAATCTTCAGGCCTTCCGGCTGATTCGCGACCAGCTGATCGACGGTCCCGATTCCCCGCAAAATCCCCTTGTCGAGAATGGCCATACGATCGCACACCATCTCGACTTCCTGCAGCAAATGGCTGTTCAGGAAGATTGTCTTGCCCTCGGACTTGAGTCGCTGCAAGACCAGACGCACGTGTGCCCGCCCGCCGGGATCCAGACCGTCGGTCGGCTCATCCATGAAGACCAATTTCGGATCGTGCAGCAGGGCGATCGCCAAACCGAGCCGCTGCAGCATGCCTTTCGAGTATTTCTTCACCGCGTCCTTGGCACGGTCCGCCAGGTCGACGCTTTCCAATAGCGCCTGCCGCCGTTGCCGCACCTCGCCACTCGACAGGCCGCTGAGCTGGCCATACAAATCGAGCGCCGAGTAGGCCGTGTGATGGCGTGGGATGCGGAGATTTTCGGGCAAGTAGCCGATTTCGCGGCGGCTACCCCGATCGCCAGCCGGCCGCCCCAACAACCGGGCCGTGCCCCGAGTCTGGCGGACAATGCCCAGCAGCAGTTTCACGAGCGTCGTCTTGCCGGCACCGTTGGGGCCTAAGAGTCCGAAGATCTCGCCACCGGCCACCTGCAGCGAAATCCCCTTCAGTGCTTCAAACCGCCGCGGAAAGATCAGCCCGTCTCGATACGTCTTGTGCAGATCTTGTACTTCGATGGCGGGAGCTGGGGACATATTCTCATCTCAACGGTGCTGCCACGACACGGCATTCAGTCTGGGTGGCGAGTGAAGTACGCGAGCCTAGTCGCACCAGCGGCGCGCGTCAAGCAACCGTCGCATTCCTCGTAGTAGCCGCAATATTAGAGGTTGTTCGTCCCGTCGACAATGATCTTGGCCTCCCCCCCTACGTAGAACGGAATTCATTCCGTTTGCGCAGCACCTATCGTTCTCCATTTCCCCCCCTACGTAGAACGGAATTCATTCCGTTTGCGCAGCACCCATCGTTCTCCATTTCCCCCGCTACGTAGAACGGAATTCATTCCGTTTGCGCAGCACCCATCATTCTCCATTCCCCCCGCTACGTAGAACGGAATTCATTCCGTTTGCGCAGCACCCATCATTCTCCATTTCCCCCGCTACGTAGAACGGAATTCATTCCGTTCTGCGCAGCACCCATCATTCTCCATTCCCTGAGAGCTGCACTAACTGAGCTGCACCACCTGTGGTCCGACATGCTGGATCACCGGATATCCGAAGAGCGTATGCGTCGACGCATCGGAAATGCGAATCGGCAGGATCTTGCCGATCTGGCGCGTGTTACCGTCAAAGACCACAATGCGATCGCAGTGCGTACGTCCCACCAGTTGCACGATCGGACCTGCGGTCGCTTGTTTCAACGCCGACTTGCTCGGCCCCTCGACCAGCACATCGACGGTAGTATCGATGAAGGCCCGGTTGTCCTGCTGGCTGATCGCATTCTGCAGGGCCAGTAAGTGATTGTTACGATATTGCTTGACGTCGTAAGCCACATCGTCGGCCAGCTGGCCGGCGGCTCGTGTCCCGGGCCGCTCGCTGTACTTGAAAATGAAACTGTTCTTGAAGCGGAATTCCTCGAGCGCGGCCACCGACTGAGCGAAGTCTGCTTCGGTCTCGCCACAGAACCCCACGATAAAATCGCTCGATATCGCTGCGCCAGGAATGATCTCGCTGATCCGTTGCATCATGTCGCGATACTCTTCCACCGTGTAACCCCGCTTCATCCTCTTGAGGATCGCATTGGAACCACTTTGCAGCGGCACATGCAGGTAGGGAGAACACTTGGGAAGATCTCGCACCGTCGACAACAGCGACGTCGTCATATCTTTTGGAAAGTTGGTGACAAACTTCAGACGCTCGAGCCCCTCAATGTCGTGCAGTTGAACCAGCAGGTCCGCTAAGCGGGTCGTCTGGCCAGCGGCACGATATTGATAACTGTTGACGGTTTGCCCGAGGAGCGTAATTTCCAGGCACCCTTGATCCGCCAGGATTCGTGCTTCCGACAGAATCTGCTGCGGAGGACGCCCTTGCTCCGGACCACGCGTCATGGGAACGACACAATAGGTGCAGAACTTGTCACATCCAATCTGGATTCTCAGAAAGGCTTGAAACGGCGTCGGCCGCATCGTCGGATCACGCAACGGGTCAAAGGTCTCGTGACTCCGTTTGATCTGCTCCAGCGATCCGGCGGTGCGATCCAGACTGATCGCCAATTGCTGTCGCTCACCCTGCCGCGCCGACTCCAACAGTTCGGCAATGCGATGCAGCTGGCCCGGCCCCACCACCAGATCCACGTAAGGCACTCGACTGAAGATCTGCTCTTGCTCCTTCTGAGCCATGCATCCGAGCAATCCCACAATCATCTCTGGCCGTTCCTGCTTCATGACACGCAGCTTGCCCAAAGCACTGTAGATCTTGTCTTCCGCATGCTGCCGCACACTGCACGTGTTCAACAGAATCGTGTCGGCTTGCTGCACGTCAGCGGTCAGCGTGTAGCCGTGCTTGCGCAGCGCCGCCACCACCATCTCGCTGTCCAGCAGATTCATCTGACAGCCGACCGTTTCTAGGAACAAGCGTTTTGACATCTAATAACTCAAACTGTAAGTCACGCGGTCCATGTAGCCGGTAAGGCCGCATTGTTGTGGGTTGTTTCCCATCGGAAAGGGTTCGGAATTCCCATCCGGGGTGTACCGGCGAAAGGACAGGCTTTTCCGGCGTCGGATGCGTTGGCAGCGGCGGCAAGGTTTGCAGTTTGAGTAATAACTCACGGCCGAGTCAGGCGTCGAGGTTCATGGCTTCGTTTTCCGCGGACTGCGTTGAGCCTTGACCAACTGCTCCATCGCCTTTTTCTGTCGCTCCTGTTGCGCAGCCGACCGCTGCCGCCGCTGCTCCTGAGCGACCTGGAGCTGCAACCTGACTAACACCTCGTCGCGTCGGTGCCGCATCAGTCGCACCAGCGTCACAATCGCGACGTACGCGGCCATCACCAAAATAACGACGTCCCAGCCACTCAAATTACCCATCCTACCGTCTCCCTCGGCATTCCTTCGCAAAGGACGAGCCACCGATTCTACACGTGTGCTGGAATCCACGCGAGAGGGATTGCTCCCCCCAGAAAGCGGGGATCGCGCCAAGCTGCTGCGATCCGTGTCCGGCCACCCGCGAACGTACTGCTCAATCGCCGAACTGGTCTCCGACCTGAACCGGATAGCCGCGGAGAAACTCGCGCACGGACATCGCCCGCTTGCCCGCTGGATGGACCTGACGAATCGCCAGAGCGCCCTTGCCCGCGGCGATCCACAGCTCGTCCCCCTCACTCTGCACAACCTGGCCCGCCGCGGATGACGGGCAGGGCGGCGGGTCGGTAATAACCGATACTTGATCGAGTATCAGGCGCAAGGGGCCCTTCGCTCGCAGCCACTGTGTGTAGGTACCAGGCCAGGGCTGCAGGGCTCGCACCTGGTTGTAGATCCTGCGAGCCGGCTGCGACCAATCAACTTGCCCGTCCGACTTATTGAGTCGAGGCGCTTTGGTCGCTTGCGCCGGATCCTGCATCTGCCCGATTGGCGATTTCCCATCCCATTGAGCCAGCAGATCGATCGCCTGCATCACCGGCTCGATACCCAGCTGGGCTAAACGCCCTTCGAGTTGCACCGCATCTTCGTCCGGCACGATGGGAGTGCGAGCCATCGTCAAATTCGGCCCGGCATCCAATCGCGGTGTCATGTGAATCACCGTCACTCCGGTCTCCGTGTCTCCGTTCCACAGAGCCCAGTTGATGGGTGCAGCACCTCGGTATTTGGGCAATAGCGAACCGTGCAGATTGATCCCACCATAGCAGGCCACCGCCAGCATCTCGCGCGACAAGATCTGTCCAAAGTCAGAGACAACCAGCAACTCAGGACCCAGTTCCCCCAGCTTGCGACAAAATGCGGAATCGTTGGCGTTTTCCGGCGAGAGGAGAGGAATATCGCGAGCGGCAAACAGATCGCGTACCGGGTTAGCCGGTCCTTTTCGCCGACCGAGGGCAGGCGGTACCGAGCGCGTTACCACCGCCACCACATCGTGCCGCGAGCTGGCGAGCGCATTGAATGTTGGCACGGCAAACGGACCGGTCCCCATCAGGATCAAACGCATGTGGCTCCTCAACAATACTGCCGTTCCCATTCCTGCAGGCGGGCATGAATTTCCACATCGATGGGAATCTCGCCTGATTCCCGCTTGCGATTGAATTCCAGTTCAAAGTCTTCGAGGGCTTCCGCGACCGCCATCCGATTGGTCGTGCTCATGCGGTCTGTGAAGAGGACGCCGTCCAGATGGTCTGTCTCATGCTGCACCACGCGGGCGAGAAATCCATCGAGGTCCGTCGAGATTTCTCGGCCATCCAAACCGTATGCTTGCACATGAATGCGTTTGGGACGCGTCACAGGACCATAGAGTTCGGGAAAGCTGAGACACCCCTCCTCGGCCTCTTCCGACCCCTTGGGACGACTAAGAACCGGATTGATGAATACCAGTTCCTCGCCCTCTTGGGGATCTCCTTTGGGATTGGCCACGAAGAACCGCAGAGGGAGATCGGCCTGATTGGCGGCCAATCCGACTCCTCGCGACGCGTACATCAGATCAAACATCCGGCGTACCGTTTCTCGCAGTGTCGCGTCAACCCGTTTGACGGTTGAGCACTTCCACCTCAGGGTGGGATGTGGATATTGGACAATCTGCAATGTTGTGGGATCGGATATGCTACTCATGGAACCTAAGGTTATCTCGTGCCAACTGGGATTGGGCGCGCCGCGGGCGTGAGGCGATTCTGGTTCCCAAGGTTAAGCGTTATCGCCATTTACGTCTAGTGTCAAGCGGCGTCGACGCGTGTGATCCGCGTTGACGCTTTGGGGGGTACGCGCTAGACTAGAACCTGATCCAACTGCCGTAATCCATTGCGACGAAAGTGCTTGTGGAAGATTCATCTGGCCGTTCAACCCGCGCAGCGATTCCCACTTCCGGCTCCGCTGACCCTGCCGGAGATGGCCTGGAGCGTCATCCCCTCTTGTCCCACGCCCTGCCAGCCTGGCTGCTGTCGTTGATGCTGCACGCAACGCTCCTGGTGGCCCTCGGTTTCATGGTCCGCGTGACGCAACGCGGCGGCGATCTGCAACCGGCTCGCGGTGGCGGTATTGTGCTGGCCCGCGACGTCGATGGATCATCCGAGTATTTTGGGGAAGAAGACGCTTCTGCGAGCGACCGAGCCCAGTCGCAGGATACCCAGCAAGCCACGCAAGGAGCGCTTCCCAGCAGTCAGGAAATGCCGGTCGATCTCGCCGGTGCTCTGCCCCAGCAGGCGACCTCCGTGTCGGGAAACGAGTTGGGAGATGCGCTGCCATCCGCCGCCGGCTTCGCCACCGGTGCGCGGCCTTTGGGAGGGCGCGTCGGTGGCAATCAAGCGAAAACAAGCATTTTTGGTGCCGAAGGGGTTGGCAACAAGTTCGTGTACGTGTTTGATCGATCCGCGAGCATGGACGGATTTCAGGGGCGGCCTTTGGTGGCCGCCAAGGCCGAGCTGATTGCGAGCTTGGAGGACCTCGATCAGGTCCACCAGTTTCAGATCATCTTCTACAATGACCAACCGACCGTTTTCAACCCATTTCGCCCTCAGCCACCGCGGATGCTTTTTGGTGACTCGCAGACGAAACGGTTGGCGCAAAACTACGTCCGCGGCGTCATTGCGGCTGGGGGAACACGTCACCTCGAAGCGTTGAAGCTGGCCCTCGGCATGAACCCCGACGTGATTTTCTTCCTGACCGACGCTGATGAGCCGCAACTTTCTCCGACCCAGCTCGAGGAAATTCGGCAGCGGAATGCCCGCGTGGGGGCGATGATCAACACCATCCAGTTCGGTGCCGGCCCCGATCAAGGTGGTCTGAATTTTCTCGTACGGATCGCCAATATGAATGGAGGACAACACGTGTATGTGGATGTCACGCGTCTGCCGGCGAATTGACAGAGTCGGCCGAATTAACGTCTTTTCGCCACCTCGCGGTAAGGGGATGGTCCCGGTGGGAGTCTGCGACGGTGCGCCGCTGACCACGGACCGCGTCTGGAAAGCCTGCCGCCGATGCGCGCGGCTGGTTTGCTGCGTGATCGTGATCATGCAGGCTGGCCTGACGTTGGCCGAGGACATCGTGATCGTAACGCCCCGTCTGGACGCCGACGCTCAATTGCGCCGCAAAGGCACCATACTCGACTACACCGGCACCGCCCTGACACTTCAGCTGCCGGGCGGTCGCGAGGAACAGATCCCGACGGCGCGCGTCGTGGGGTATGAGACGCAACGGGTGCCAGATCAGCAGAACGCGGATCAGTTGTTTGCCGAGGGAAGATATGCCGATGCCGTAGTGAGTTACCGTCGAGCCGTCGAAGCCGAGCCGCGGAAATGGTTGCGCCGCGAAATCCTCGCTCAGCTGGTACGTTGTTACAAGAACCTGCAGCAGTACGTTCGCGCCGGAGACACTTTCCTGTTGATCATGCAAAGCGATCCAACGACGCAGCTCTTGGATGCCATCCCGCTGGTCTGGAAACCAGAGCAACCGTCGCCCGAGATGGCCCAGCGAGCGGGCGGTTGGATGCAAGACCCCGATCTACCCGTCGCTCGACTGATAGGAGCCAGCTGGCTGCTGTTTACCACCAGCCGCGAAGAGGCGGTGGAGACATTGAGCGCCTTGGGAACGAACGCAGATCCGCGGATCGCACTGTTGGCCGAAACCCAACGATGGCGCGCGGAAATGGTGACGGCGACCCTTGAGCAGGCTCAGCGCTGGCAGCAGCAACTGCCGCGTTTGGATGATTCCCTGCAAGCCGGCCCCTGTTTCGTTCTGGGCCAGACGCTGGCCCGGCACAATCTCCATGAAGAAGCGGCGTTAGCCTTTCTGCGCACCGCCATCCTGCATAGCGTCGAAGTAGACCTGGCGACCGAGTCGTTGTTTGCGGCAGGTGAACAACTGGAGAAAATGGGAAATGGCGTGGGAGCCGGTACGATCTATCGGGAACTGCTGCAAAAACACCCCACACATGCTCTCGCACCGCTGGCCGAGCAACGGCTGGCCCGCATCGTTCCCCAGGCGGCCAGGCCACCGACCAAATAGGGGAAACGCCCTCATGCCGGCCACTCCCGCGGGCAGCGGCGGCGACGAGCGCCGCCGAGTGCCAGCATGTCCATTGGTAAGGCACGAAATACTTTGCAGCGTCTGGATTTCATTCCGGCCCTCCAAGCGGTACATTCGTGTGTGAACGGCAACGACCCTTTTCCACAACAACCAGGCAACGCGTCGGTCTTAATCGGGAGTCTCCCTGGAGCAACTCATGACTAGGTTTTCTTGCAGTGTGCCCCTGTTGGCAATCATGCTTGCGTGCCTGACAGGCTGTGGCACGAACCATACTTTGGGAGAGGGCCCGGGCCAACCGGTCCAGCGTGACACGGCTCAGGTCGCCGCGTCGGCACCGCCGCCAGTCTGTGCCGAGGAGCAGAGCGTCCTGACGGCTTTGCGGGAACTTGGAGCCGTCACCGATCTGGATGATACGGGCCATGTGCGGATCCTGGAACTGAACGACTCCCAAGCCACCGACGACGACTTGAAGCTGCTCAGTCAACTTCCGCACCTCGAATCGCTCGATATTACCGGTGGCAAGATCACTGCCGAAGGGCTAGTGCACCTGAAAGGACTCCAAGGACTACAACGTCTGTATCTGAATGATCTCCCGATCACCGACGAAGCGCTGGCGTCCTTGGCCGACTTGACGAAGCTGAAAGTGCTCTCACTGCGCAACACGAAAATCGACGACGATGGAATACCCCATCTGAAAGCCCTGACCCGGCTGCATGTCCTGAATCTCGCCAAGACAAGCATCACCAACAAGTCTCTTAAACAGATCCAGGGCCTTCTGGAGCTGGATACGCTCGTGTTGGTCGATACGAAGGTCACCGGTGAAGGATTCGAGTATCTCAAACCGCTGAAAAAACTCCGCGTCTTGAACATGGATCGCTGCCAGGACCTGACAGGCCACTTCATGGACCTCAGCGGCCTCACCGAACTGCGCATGCTCTACACCCACGGCTGCACGGTCTCGAGCGAGGAGATCGCGGAGCTGATAAGTCACAATCGGAGGTTGGCTGTGTTTGGGGATTAGGCAGGGTTATTTTTTTGAACCAACTCGCGCCGGCGTCCCATCACGCCAGCGCAAAGGTACCATGAGGAGCAACGTGCATGATTTCCCTGAAATTCAATCGATTGTCTGTCTGCCTGATGTTGGGCTTATGGATGATCCTCCCGGTCGCGGTCCCACAAGCTGGTGCCGAGGATACGGATCAGAAGAAGACGCCGGACTGCGTGTTCGTCCCCACCCCCCACGACATCGTGGAAAAGATGCTCGATATGGCGAACGTGCGGAAAGACGATATCGTGTACGACCTGGGATGTGGTGACGGACGCATTGTCGTCCAGGCCGCCAAAAAACGGGGCTGCAAAGGAGTGGGGTTCGAGATCGTTCACGAACTAGCTCAACAAGGCCGCGATAGCGCCAAGCAAAATAGCGTTTCGCACTTGGTACAGATCAAAGAGGAAGACCTCTTTCAGGCAGATCTCAGTGAAGCCACCGTGTTGCCTATCTACTTGCTGCCCGACATGCTCACTAAACTCAAACCCAAGCTGGCAAAACTCAAACCGGGCACCCGCATCATCTCCCACGACTACCGCATCAAAGGAGTCAAGCCCGACAAGGAGGTGACACTGACCTCGAAAGAAACGGGGGCCGAACATATCCTGATCCTCTATTCGCTCCCCTTTACGGAGAATGAGTGAAGCGCGTGAGAGCGGGTGAGGAATTGGCACAGGTTCGCGCGTACACTTCAGGCCTGTGAACGACGTCGCATGTATTGGGAAATGACAGGAGTTGGTTTTGATACGGATAGCACCATCTGCAACGACGTGGTGGATCGCCCGCGGTACTCTCCTTTTCGCGGCACTGGCCGTCGGAATCGAAGCGGCACAGGCTCAGTCAGGCGATTCGACCGCTGCGCCGGCAGCACGGCGGAGTTACCCCCCGAAGGATTCTTCGACATCGTGTTCTCGGGCGGCTGGGTTGGCGTCTCGATCATGTTGTTGCTCTTCGCCTTGTCCATTACAGCCGTCTACCTGGTCATTGATCATCTGCTGACCATCCGCCGTCACGAGATCATGCCCGAGGGGCTGAGCGAGGAGGTGCGGCAGCTGTTGTCGGCTGGCCAACTGGTCGAAGCCGACCAGGCGTGCCGAGCGCGGCCCAGCTTCCTGTCGTTCGTGCTGCTCAACGGGCTGGCCGAAGTGGAAGGTGGTTGGTCGGAGGTGGTAAAAGCCCTGGAAGATGCCACGGCCGAGCAGTCGGCGCGGTTGTTTCGTAAGATCGAATATTTGTCGGTGATCGGCAATATTGCCCCGATGGTCGGACTGCTGGGGACAGTCACCGGCATGATCATGGCCTTTCAGCAGGTGGCCGTGACGCAAGGCTCAGCCGGTGCCGGCGATCTGGCCGAGGGGATTTACCAGGCGCTGGTAACGACGGTGGGCGGTCTGTTAGTCGCCATCCCGTCGCTGGGGGCATTCGCCATCTTCCGCAATCGCGTGGATCAATTCGTCGCGGAGGCGGCATACATGGCGCAACATGCTTTCGCTCCGCTCAAGCGGCGGCGTGGTGCGGCCAAGGCCGCGTCCAATCCTCCGCCACCTCCGTCGCGAGAGGGTCGGTGATGCGTGTTCCGAGTCACTTGCGCAGCGGCACGCTCGGCTTTAACATGACCCCGATGATCGACGTGGTCTTCCAGTTGATCATCTTCTTCCTGGTGTCCAGCCATCTGGCCAAGCAGGAGGTCCAGCTGCAGTTGCCGCTGCCGACTGCCGAGAGCGGCCAGGAAAATGTGGAAGAAGACGTACCGCGTCTGACGATCAACGTGCTGGCCGACGGGTCCATCATGCTCTCTGGGCGACACATCCTCCCCAACGAGTTGGATGCCCGCTTGCGCGACCGGCTGAAAGATGTGGGACCGGGCCTGCAGATCCGTATCCGTGGCGACCGCAATACCGCCTACCGATTCGTCGAACCCGATTCTGCTCTCCTGTCAACGCTCTGGCATCTGGGATGTCTCGTTTGCCGTTTATCGGCCGGAGGACGTTCGCTGATGCGCCGCCCCTCCCCCTATATCGATCGGCGCGGCGATCTGGAGATCCAGATGACCCCCATGATCGATGTCGTCTTTCTGCTCCTCGTCTTCTTCCTCTGGACAGCCAGCTTCCACATCGTGGAACACGTGCTACCGAGCCATCTGAGTGAAGTTGTCGGCTCCGCACCGGCCACAACAGACCAGCCGCCTCCACCCCAAGAGGATTTCGACAAGGTCGTCATCCGCGTGCAGTGGGTCAACGGCGGTCCCGCATGGCGCATCAACGACATGGCGGTCGGGAACGTGCAGCAGGTGCGCAGCCGACTTGAAGCCATCGCTCTTATCAAGCGGGATGCCCCCGTCATCCTGCACCCCGATCCCGACGTACCCCTGGGCCACGTCATCGACCTGTATGACATCACCCGTTTGATCGGCTTCGAGCAAATCCAGTTTGCCGCTTCCGAGAGATTATGATGCAATGGGAGAAAGACAGCGTGGAGGGGAGGCGGAAAGTCGCAATCCGAGTATGGCTAGTCCCAAGCGGCAGAAGACGTAATCGATGAGAACGACCGGTGTTTGCTCGATACTCCTGATGCTGGCGATGCATGTCGCCACACGCTCTGCGTGCGCACAGCCTGCCGAGCAACGATTTATCGATGGACTGGTGGCTCGGCGACTGTTCGACCTGGCTGAGCTGCAGTGCAGAAATCGCCTGAGGGACGAGAGTCTGTCGAGCGAGCAACAAGCTGCCTGGACAGTCGAGTTGATTCGGATCTTGGGCCAACACGCTGCCAATTCCCTCGCGGCCGAGCAGGCAGCTCGTTGGCAGGCGTCACACGCTGTCGCCGAGCAGTTCGCTGTGGAGCAGCCGCAACACCCACGCTTGGTGCTCGTGCAGATTCAAGATGCGTTGACGTCCCTGGCGGAGGGCGAGTTGGCTCGCCTGGAAGCCGAAGTTGCCATCCTCCCCCAAGAGGCGTTAGATCGTGCCCGGGACAAGATTCGCACGGCTTCGCGCCAGCTCGAGTCGCTCGACAAGCAACTGACGCAGCAACTGGCTCGCACCGGGGGAACAGCCGGACCAGCGGACGCCCTCTCGGCGGACGAGTTATTTTCGCTGCAAAATAACGTCCGCTTCCAACTCGCCCGTGCCTATCGCAATCAGGCTCTTTGTTACCCCCGCGACAGCGACGATCGCCTGGCAGCGCTCTCTCTGGCCATTGAGCAACTCAACGCGACCTTGACCCAGCTACAAGCTGGCGATGCGCTGACCTGGAAAGTCTATCTTGACCTGGCTGCCTGCTATCGCCTGCTGGGCAATCTCGAACAAGCTCAGCGCGCTTTGGCCGCGCCGTTGGCCGACACCGCTCCGACAGCGGTCCGGACCGACGCGTTGGCCGAGCAGGCGCGCGTGATGATCGCGGCTGGACGTCCCCAGCAGGCATTAGATGAACTGAGCATAGCCGGTCCTCTCGCGGAACAACCGTCCCCCGAACTCGATTACGCTCGGTTGGAAGCCATGCTGGCACTCTTCAAGGCCGCCCGCGAAAGAAAGGACGACGCGCTGGCCGACCAATGGCAGAAGAAGGCGACTGCTGCCGTCGATTTGATCGAGCAGAACTGTGGCAACTACTGGGGCCATCGGGCCAACCTGGCGTTGCTCGCCGTCTCCGGATCGGGCATCGGGAGCGGTAATGTGGAAATTCTCGCTCGCGCAGCCGACAAACTCTATCTGGAAGGACAGCTGGATGAGGCCATCGCAAAATACGAACAAGCCGCAGGTCAGGCGCGGGCGACCAACGATCTTGTGACGGCGTTTGATCTGGAATACAAGGCGGCTCTAATCGAGCAGAAGCAGGAGCGGTACGCTGCTGCATCGCAGCGGTTGCAGCGCCTGGCCTGGCAGCAGAAATCACATCCCCAAGCGCCCCCAACCCATCTCCTCGCTGCCTGGAATGCCGCACAGCAGGTGCGTTCGGACTGCGCAGGCCACCGACCCGTACCGGGCTTTGCTCCTGGAACACCTGGCGCAATGGCCGACCAGCGATACAGCCAATACGGCCCGGCAATGGTTAGGTTGGCTGGATGAAAGCCAGGGCAAATGGGAGGCCGCCGTCAGCGTTTACCGCGACATCGCTCCGGATGCACCGCAATATCCAGCCGCCGTCTCGGCACTCGCACGCTGCTGGCAGCGGTGGCTACAGCAGCAGCAGGGCCAGGGCCAACCCTCACAAGCCCTTTCCGAGGAAGCGACTCAGTTCTTTGACAAACTGATCCTGGGATCGGAACAGCGTTGGCCCGAGCGTTGGAGTGAGACACAGCGGACCGCCGCGGTTGCCACCGCCCGACTGCGAGTGGAGTTTTCGCGGAGTGGTTTGGTCGACGCGCAGCGTGTCCTGCAGGCGGCCCTGGATAGCTCGCCCGAGGCACCGACCGCTTGGCGTGAAGAAGCTGCAGTCACTGCTGATCGTCGCTCTGGCCGGGCAGCCCGGCCACCAAATTGAAGCGCAGAAACTGCTGCAGGAATTCGGCTCCGGCTCGACCGATCGCTTGCTCGAACTCATCAACGGCCTGTCCGCGCTCGCCGAAACCGCCTCCGCGGACATACGCGCTCAATTGGCCCAATTGCAGCTGACCGCGCTCGATCAACTCGCGTCCAGCGACAGCCAACTCGACGCGCGCCAACGCCTCCGCATTGAACAAGTGCGCGCCGGTGCACTGCGTGCCTCCGGCAGACAGGATGCGGCCCTGCAACTGTTCCAGCAACTGGCCGTCGACCAACCGGACAACGGGTCCATTCAACTGGAACTGGCCGAGATGATGCTGGAATCCGCCGACAAGGAGACCTTGTCGGCGGCCGTCGCACAGTGGCAGAAGCTGGCACGGCGTGTGCGTCCCGGCACCGACGATTGGTTCCGCGCCAGGTACTGCGTCGCATTCGCGCTCTTCAAACGCAATCGTCCAGCTACGGCGAAGGAACCGAGCGATCGCGCCGTCGCTGCCCAGCGTTTGCAGTATCTGAAAGCGACTTCCAATGTGGACGAAACCGACTGGAAGGCAAAAGTCGATGAGCTGCTGCAACGCTGCACTGGCGGCTGAATCGCGGCGGCTCAACTTAATCAGCTCGTTTTCACTCTTCGTACTGCCGAGGTCTCATTTTTTGTCTTCCGATTTTTTTGTCCTCGAACCAATGCGGTCAGACTCAATGCCCGGATGAAGGGGATAAGAAGATGGAAGGACGAGAAGATCTCGCGTCACGGCTTCCTTGCCGCGAATGCCGTTGGAAGGCGAGATAGGGGATGAGAAGGCCTTTCTCCAGCCCTCGACCCCGTGTGCCGCGCGGTTCGTCGGTTGTCTCGTCGCGGCCGATCGCTGCGCTAGTTGACCGTCGTTTGTGGCCGACGGTATGCTAAGGGGCATGTCGCCTGGCGACTTGCCGATAGAACCTGCTTCTTACGTACCCTCTTGCTTTCCCACTCCTAATGAAAAGGTGACCAGCATGCCCCACATCAGCCCACCCAAATCGTCCCCACACCAAATCACGTCGCCGGTTCCTGAAGGACTCTGCCGCCATAGCCGCCGGAGCCGCTCTGGGGACATCTGGCGCTGCAGCGCAGCGTCCACGCCGCCGGAGGCGATACCATCAAGATCGGCATGATTGGCTCTGGAGGCCGCTGTGGCGGCGCCGCCACCGAAAGCATGCAGGCTTCCCCCGATGTGAAGTTGGTCGCCATGTGCGACTTGTTCGAGAACCGTGTGCGCGGCAAACGAGATCTTCTCAAGCAATCACTCCCCGATCAAGTACTGTGTCGATGACGATCACTGCTTCGTCGGCTTTGACGGTTACCAGAAAGTCATCGAGGCCGCGGACGTCGTGTTGATTGCTTGCGCCTCCAAGTTCCATCCCATGTATGCGGAAGCGGCCATCCAGGCGGGCAAACACGTGTTCGTGGAGAAGCCGCACGGCATCGATCCGGTCGGTGTCCGGCAAATGGCATCGGCGTGCGAACTGGCCAAGAAAAAGGGACTTAGCTTGCTGTCCGGTCTGCAGAGCCGATTTGATAAAGGCTACCAAGAAACGGTCAAGCGGATCCACGACGGCATGATCGGCGACGTCATCGCAATGCAGTCGATGTTTCTCCGCGGCCCGTATCAGTTGGAGCATCGCCCGGAGAGGATTAGTGAAGTGGAATACCAGTTCTACAACTGGTACCACTTCAAGTGGCTGTCGGGAGATGACGTGCCCCAATCCCTGGTCCACAATGTCGATCGCATGCGTTGGATCATGAACGAAGCGACTCCGAAATGGGCCTTCGGGCTTGCTGGCCGCTCTGGCTCGTTTGGCGATGAATATGGCGACATGTATGATCACGACACGGTCGTTTACGAGTTCGAGTCGGGAGCCCGTCTGTACGCCCTCTGTCGTACAACGTCCAACTGTTACAACAACGCCGGTGACATCATCATGGGAAGCAAGGGAACCTGCTATCTCGATCGCTACGAGATCAAGGGGGAAACCGATTGGAAGTTCCGCGACGAGCGCAACAACCCCTACCAGGCTGAGCAGGCGGCATTGGTGGAGGCCGTGCAAAAGAATGAACCGATTAACAGCGGTTATCATATGGTCGACTCGACGATGACCACCGTCATGGGACAAATGACTTGTTACACCGGCCAACCGATCGAGTACGAAGAAGCGTACAAGTCAGAACTCCTGTATCTGCCAGCACCGCAAGACGCCAGCTTCGATATCGAGCCGCCTACAAAGCCTGACGCAACCGGCAACTACCGACTGCCGATGCCCGGCACCTCCAGCGTGAAGGATCTGGCGACCTGGGCCAAATTGAGTTGATCGGTTTGCGGAGTTCACCGTGAGAAACGGGACAATCCTCGGTGTGGCTGCGGCAACTTGCCGCAGCCACGCAGGGTCCCAGAGCGTTTGGCCTTGCTGACTTGAACGACCGGAACGATACCAGGGAATGCGGGAAAAATGACTTCCGTATTGTGGATGGGTGGCACTGGCTAGAGCGAGTGCCGAAGAGCATTGCGAACAATGAGAAGACGCTTACCGCGAGTCGGAGCCAGTGTGGAGGCAAAGCCCCCGCTGACCACTTCACGGATGGGCCACTGGAAGTGGAGCGTGAAAACACGCTTCAGCACTGCGCATCCGCTCGCGATTGACGACTCGTCGTAACGGTTACGATTTGTGTGCTCGCTCAGGCCAGTGCCACCCTGTCAGAAATGCCGAAGTTAGTTGTCGAACCATTCCTTAGCGCAGGCCATCTCAAGTTTGCGAGGACCTCTTCATTACAAAACCCCTTGGGAGCTCGGAAACGATGAGTCGCTGGAAAATCGCCGGGATCAATTTCGACCATTTTCACATGGGTGACAATCTGCGTTTCGCCTTCCAACACCCGGACTGCGAAATCGTCGGGTTGTGCGACGAGCGGCCGCAGCGCATGGCCGATGCCGCCCGGAATTTCAACGTACCGGACAACCGCCTCTTCACCGACTACCGGCAATGCTTGGAATCGACACGCCCCGACATCGTGATCCTCTGCCCGGCGGCTGCCAAACATGGGGAGTGGACCAGCAACGTGGCGCCATTCGACATCCATTTGATCATCGAAAAGCCGTTTGCCGCCACGCTTAGCGAGGCAGATGCAATGATTGCCGCGATGGCCCAAACCGGTCGGCAGATGGCCATCAACTGGCCGTTGGCCTGGTATCCATCGCACCGCACCACCAAGCGGCTGATCGACCAGGGTGCGATCGGCAAGATCGTCGAGGTGCACTTCTACGACGGCAACCGAGGACCACTCTGGCACACTGCCGACAAACTGGAGAGAACCGCTGCCCAAGTCGCTGCCGAGAAGCCTTCGAGCTGGTTCTACCAGCGTCAGTACGGTGGTGGTTCGTTATTGGACTACCTGGGCTACGGTACGACACTGGGAACCTGGTTCCTGGACGGCGCGAAACCACTGGAAGTGACTGCTGTTGTTGATCAGCCAGCAGGTCTGGAAGTGGATGAACACGCCATCGTCGTCGCTCGCTATGCAACGGGGCTATCGAAATTCGAAACTCGCTGGGGAACGTTCACCGACCCCTGGACCCATCAGCCGCAGCCGAAGTGCGGTTTCGTGCTGGTTGGGACCGAGGGGACGATTAGCAGCTACGATTATGATGCTACGATCCGCATCCAGGATGCCCAGTGTCCTGAAGGCAAGGACGTTGCGGTCGACGTACTGTCCCCTGAGTGCCAGAACCCGGTCGCGTATCTGATCGATTGTCTGGAGAACGACCGACCGCTCGAAGGACCACTGTCGATCGAAATCTCGCGGATTGGCCAGCAAATTGTCGATACCGCCTATCAGAGCGCACAGGAGCAGAGAACCCTGGCACTGGTGGAATGAGGTGTCCTGACGAGTGTGCGAATCTTACATGCTACAACCCTAGCGATCTTGCTGAGCGGGCAAGAATCGCAGGGCATACAGGTCGGCGTCGCGCATGACGAATCGGAGTCGCACCGGCCGGCCGGCTAGTCCCTTCAGATCCGAGCCACCCTGCCAGGAAACGATTCGCTGCAACTCGTTGCCAATCTGCTCGCGAGCTTCTGCGAGCGAATAACCGGCCATGGGCTGGCCCTCCGCATCGATCACTTCCACGCGAATGCCACCGGCGGCGGAAGTCGCGAAATTGATGGCCAATTGCTGACCGGCAAAGACCAGGGGCTGCGTCACGAACTCACCCCCCTCGTATTCCGCTCGCACCGACGCGAAGCCGTCCAGTCGCATGGAGTAGCGGCGCAGATGGGCGGTGGGCTGAGCGTAGTCCTGGTTCACATACACCGACATTTCCGCATCGCCCGTCTGCACGACATTCAGGGCTGGATAGTTGGTGCGGGACACCCAATTTCGCGCGCCGATCCCCGGCCGAATGAAACCACTCAAGAACTCCCGGTCGTAAACATCCCCGCCGCGCGATGTCATGAAGATGGCATCGGAAGTGTCGCGGAAATAGGCCGGGTTGACGTTGATCGCGCGAGCCTGCTCATCGGTCAGTACCTGTCGGCCAGGCATGAAGCGAGCCGCGATCGACACGTACAGGTGTGTGGCGCGAAAATAAGGATGTGTTTGATTTGTGTAGAGATGCTCGATGGGAGCGTCTCCGCCATGGTGGCGGTACTGCATCAATACACTCGGGTCCCAGTGGACGAAATCGTCACTCGTGGTGCGGCAAATGCGGCGGATGCCGTCCTGGAACACGCGGAAGTAACAGAGATATTTGCCTTCGGCTTCCGACCAGAACGCGAGGTTCTGAGAATCGAACATGTAGGGAAAGGGGACCATCTCTTTGGTCAGTACCGGTTCTTCCCGCAGCCGCGTCCAGTGGATACCATCTGCCGACACGTAGGCAATCAGACCGCTCTCCATGGTCCCACCTAGCGCTTTGTATCGCTGCTGGTCGGCCACGCCCGGCCGCCGGTCGAGCAGGGGGGAGAAATTGTGCGTGGTCGGAGCGGCATTGGCCAGAATCACATTGTTCTGCCTCGTACCCTGCACCTCGAACAAACCAAGCTCCGGTTTCGTGAAATGGATACCGTCGTCTGATTCGGCATAGCAGTACACTTCGTTCGCGCTGCCATCCTGGCCCGCCTCGGGTAACCCTCGATAGTAGACACGGAACTTGTCGCCATCTTGAAGTACGGTACAGTATCCGCAAAATGCTCCTTCCCACGGCTTGTCGAACTTCAAGACAATCCCTTCATCCGTTGGGCAATGGAGCGCCAAGCGAACGTTGTCCATCCTGTCGATCAGGCAGTGATCCACAAATAATTCGCGGCGCGTCCCGATATCGATGGGAGCCGGCTCAACGGCAGCCGCCATCACCCCGGCGATCAGGCATAGAGCCAATGCAACTACAGCGGTCTGTTTTTGATCACACATGACGATCATCTCCCCCTACGTAGAACGGAATTCACTGCGTTTGTGCAGCTCCCGTCGCTCCCCACTCCCCCGACCAATACCCTGACGCGGCCTGCGGCCGCAACCAAAAAAAGTTTGAAAGCGTCCGGTTTTGCTGACTTGGTTCACTGGAATGATTAGGGAATGCGGAGTGCGGAATGCGGAATGCGGAATCAGCAGTGGCATGTTCACTGTGCACACTGTCGAAGTGTTCGCCACCCCTTTGCACTTTCAACGCCATCTCTCATTCCGCATTCCGCATTCCGCATTCCCGATTCGTTCTCCATCCAACGGTCGGCATCACAAATATGCGCACATCATATCAACGAACACCCTGAGGTGCCCTTCGGCCGCACCGAATGTAGCTCGCAATCCCAGGAGCGCGCACGGACGAGCGTAGGATCCCGTCCTACGAACATCAACGCACGCTCGGCTTGTCGGCGTTGGGAAAATCGTCCGGGACCTTCTGCGTGACTTTACCGGTGGCCGCCCACTCCGCTCCGCGCTGGTAGGTCACGATGAAGGCGACGCTCTTGAGCTGGTCTGGGCCATGGCCCAAGGTCGTGTGAAAGACACGTCCCTTGCCAAACGAAATCGCCATCAACATCGGTTCGTTTCGCCCGGAACCCCCTTGGTCCTTCGCGGAAAAGGACGTCGCCAATACCGTCACGTTGTCAGCCGGGCCGCGCAGGCCGTGATACAATTCGTCTCTGCTATGCATGAACTCGGTTGGCAGACCGTTGGTGATCGGATGGTTCGGTTCCCGCACCACCAACGTGAATTCGTGCTGCGGCCCATGACCACCGCCGGGGCCGGGGGAGAGGTCACGCACAATCTTGCCATCCTGCCAGTAGAGGTACGGCCCGCTCTTTTCGTCACGGCCGTGCCACCCCCCTACTCCAATCATCTCGTTGTACTCTTTCCAATCCGGAAATGCGTTGTCGGCCGCATGATATACGACCAAGCCGCCACCCCCCCGCACGTAGTCCACCAGTGCTTTCCGTGCCGCCACCGACCATTGCAGATCAGGTGTCCAATCGTTCTCGTCGTAGTTCATGACCACCACGTCGTTATCGGCGAACTTGGGCAGGAATTCACTCAATGACTTCCCCGCCTCAGGGGCCGTGGCCATGTCAACATGAAACAAGCCGGTCTCTTCCAACTGCTCTTTCAGCAGTGGCGAGGTGGCTTTCCAGTCGTGCCATTTGTTCATGTGTCCGTCGACGATCAGCGCACGCAGGGTAGACTGCGCCGAAGCCGTGGAAGCGACCAACAAACAGGCCGTGATGGCCAGGAGGATGAATTTTCGTAACATACGTGTGTTCCTGTTCTGATGGTGACCTACCCCTCGCTATGAACAAACCACATTGTAACCTTCCGAGCGTAGCCATGCTCGCCAGAGCACGGAGGAATCTGGTATCTTAGGGCGACGTGGCAGTTGAGTTCTACCGTCCTTTTGGCCCTCGTCCTTTTGGCCCTGGGATGCCTGTGCCCAAGCGCCTTCCGCAATAGGAGCCGACAACTATGGTTACCTTCATGCAACGCCTGTTGATCGTGGCCTGCCTGTGCTGCTTGTGGCTCGATACCGCACGTGCCGAGGATTGGCCGCAGTGGCTCGGCCCGCAGCGAGACAGCATCTGGCGCGAATCGGGAATCCTGGCCAAATTCCCGCCGCAAGGTCCTCCGTTGCTGTGGCAGCAAGAGGTCGGTGTGGGATTTGCCGGACCGGCAGTCGCACAAGGACGCGTCTTTGTCGCTGACTTCGTGACGGGCGAGATTCCTTATCCCTCGGCCAGTCGCCGCGACAAGCTGCCGGGCACCGAACGCTTGCTCTGTCTGGCTGTCGATAGCGGCGAGCTCCACTGGAAATACGAGTACTCCTGCACCTACAACATCTCCTATCCTTTCGGGCCACGCGCGACACCCACGGTGGACGGCGATCGCGTCTATATGCTGGGAGCACAAGGCAAATTGACTTGCCTGAACGTCGACGACGGATCGGTCGTCTGGTCCAAAGAGCTGTCCCAGGAATACCACTTCGACACTCCGTTGTGGGGCTTCGCCGGACATCCGCTGGTCGACGGCGACAAGCTGATCTGCCTGGTTGGCGGTGAAGGAAGCGTCGCAGTGGCTTTCGACAAACAGACGGGCAAGGAGTTGTGGCACGCGTTATCGGCACGCGAACCAGGTTACTCCCCTCCCACCATGATTCAGGCGGGCGGGCAGCGGCAACTACTGATCTGGCACACTCAGTCGCTCAACAGCTTGAATCCGGAAACGGGGGCGGTTTATTGGAGCGAGCCATTGGAGCCCAGTTACGACATGGCGATCGCCACACCTCGCCAAAGTGGTCCATACCTCTTCGTCGGAGGCATTGTCCTCAAGTCCATGATGCTCAAATTGAAGGCCGACTCACCGTCGGCGGAAGTCGCCTGGACCGGCCAGAAGGACCGTGGAATCGCTCCCGCATTTTGCACGCCGCTGCTGGAAGATGGTTATATGTACGGCGTCGACATGGCAGGTGAACTCCGCTGCGTCGAGCTACAGACAGGCAAGCAATTGTGGTCGACCTACGCTGCGACAACGGGCAAGCGCCGAAAGAACTATGCCTCCGCCTTCCTGGTCAAACAGGACGATCAGTACTTTATCTTCAACGATCAAGGCGAACTGATCATCGCGCGCTTGAGTCCTGAAGGCTACCAGGAGATCAGCCGCGCCAAGATTCTGGAGCCTTTGAGCAAAAGCGAAGGGCGCGACGTACTCTGGAGCCATCCGGCCTACGCGCAGAAGTGTATTTTCGCTCGTAACGACAAACAGATTGTCTGCTACAAGCTGGCCGCGGAATAATCTTCCCTGGCTGCGGCGTCTCGCCGCGGCCGAATGGCAAAAAGCAAAAACGAAAACTAGCGAGCATCCAGCGGCTGCAGCGCGATCCAGGCCTTATTGAGATAGCTGCATTCGCAGCCGGAGGTGGCATCCGGCAACAGGACGATCCCACCGGCCGGCAAGGCGTTGATCCAGCAACCGGGACGAATGCCGCCGTAGTCCTCCGTTTGCCGGGCTCCCGAGAGGTCGTAGTAACCCAACGTTGCCGAGCGGAACAGCAGCATATCGCGCGCACTGGCCAAAATCCCGCAGCCATACGATCGCTCGAATTGGAACGGCACCGGTGCGCCGGTCAGCAGGTCCCATGCGCCGCCTTGCGTGAAGATTGTGCGGTCATTTAACGTGGGACGTGACTCGTAGTTCGCCTTGATCTCCCAGATCCGCTCGCCCGTATCGGCTCGAAATCCAGCCATGCGACCTCCCAATTCCGAGTCGAGTCGAAAGCGAGTCGGTTGATAGCTCATCAGCACGACATGGTGCTCGGCACTCACCGCCAGCATCGTGCCATAGATATCCTGATCATTCTGCCAGAGCTGTTCTCCGGTCCGTGCATCGAGTGCCACAATTTTACCTGTTGGATGTTCTTTCACGGTCGGCTCTCTCTCTCGATCGAACAGGGCCAGGGGACGATCGATCAGGAACACAGTGCCCTGGGCTACTGCAATCGAGTTGTGGCGAATGGAGTCCTTGGCGTCGTACCGCCACAACAACTCGCCGGACTGCGGATCGATTGCGAAGAGGGACGATGATTCAGTCAACTGCCGCGTCATGTCACCCCCCCGGTTCACATAGCGGTACGTCACAATGTGCTGAGCATTGGCCGTGGAGCCGAATAGCACTCCATCAGCCCAGGCGATGTAACCCCAGTTCTCATGTGTCCCGTCTGCCGTCTCGGGGGTCGTGTATTCGCTGGTCAACGTCCCGCTGGCCGTATCAAGTCTCAGGCAGCGGGCACCATCCCGAACGTAGACGCTGTCGCCTCCCACACAGAAATTGCTTCCGGTCCCCGCCACTCCCATCAACTCGTCACCGTCATAGGCTTTCAACACATCCGGCACGTCGTAACGCCACAGTTCACGTCCGTTGTAAGCGTCGACGGCCACCAGTCCGTTCATGCCTTCGTGCAACAGTCGTCCTTCGTGACACAAGGGCGAGGGGGCACGACCGTGTCGTGATGGGATGGCAAAATCGAAGTCGCGAAACCAAAGCATACCTAATTGGCCCTTGATCAAGGCGTCGTTACTGTTGACCGTATTGGCCGGGTCAGCGTACTGGTGGGTCCAACTCCCGCTCCCTTCCAGCGCCCCGCGCACGGACACTTGCCAGGTACCCTGCTGGCTCAGACACAAGGTTCCCCCACATGGGCGCTGACATCGTTTGGCCTCGTCGCGTGCCCGATCACCGATATCCTGATCACGGACATCCCGCGTCAGGTCTCGGCCAGACACGATGAGGTCGGCGAAATAGGGAGGAAATCCCGTGTCCGACAACTCGCGTTGCAGCACCATCACGCGACTACCGTAGAGCCCTTCGGCAGCGAGTCGACTGCGAGCCAAACGCACGTTCTCGGCATCCGGATCGACCGCTACGATCTGCAACCGCGTCCGTTTCGCCAATTCACAGGTGAGCGCACCGTCCCCGCATCCGAGGTCCAGACAATAGCCTCGCGTAATCCCCGTTCGCCGAATGATCTCTTCAGCGGCCCCGGCCCGATCCGCTCCACGCGTGGCGGGCTGATTCGTTGCGGCCACGGGCGTCTGTGGCTCGCGCTGCGGGACTTGAGCAGCAAAACAATGGATCGTTCCCCGATCCGTACTGACCAACAGTTGCTGCTGTGCGACCGCCAGAGCGTACACAATACCGTCGACGGGAGCTTGCCAGACCATCTTCTTCGTCGTAGCGTCGAAGATACAAACTCGATCGCGGTATCCCATGACGATCTGATTGCCAACGGTGATGAGGGCCGTACAACCTTCTTCCGCGTCGTGCGTCCAGAGCGGCACGAGGGAGCGGACTTTCTCGGGTTCCCCCTTACGATTGGGTTTTTCCTCTTCTTGCCAGCGATACTCGGCGATCTCGCGGCCAAAACAGCGGGCAATTCCCTCGGTCGTCGCCGCCAGTTCCCCTCCGCCTACCTTGGACAACTGGAGGCCCGCCTGCACGTCATATCCAATGCCACCATTGAAGAAAGCATCGCCCATGACCATCACGAGCGACTCGCCATTGTGGCCGTACTTCTGCAGATGAAAGTACTCTAACTTCCCCGTACGACGATCAAACGACGCGGGAACCGCTCGTCCGGTCGGTACAAACAGGTGATCTCCCGCCGTGACCAGATACCCTTGAGCCGACACGCCGCTCTTCGCATTGGCACCTGGGTGTGGCTGAGGCATGTAGATCGATCCGCAGTCGAAGTTCTGCCATATCGTCTCGCCGGTGTTCGCATCGAGTGCATACAGAAAGATGCCTTCCGAAGGCCAGATACCGGCAGCAAAGTAGACCACCCCGTCGGCCAGGACCGGTCCACCGCGTACTGGCCATTTGGAAATCATCTGCTGGTTCCCCAGCACCGTCTGATGCGTCGGCCCACCGCGACGCTTCCACAACAGCGCTCCGTCAGTCAATCGCAGCGCATAGAGATACCCGTCGTCACTCCCGACTAAAGCCCGATCTTGCCACAGCACCGGCGCGAAGCGAATGGGCCCCTCCGTACAGAAAGTCCAAGCCACGTCGCCATGCAGCGCATGGATGCACGTAACGGTTCCGTCGACCGAGCTGCCAAATACCACGCGATCACCCAGCACAACGACTTGCTGCGCTCGATCAAACTGCATGCGACGACTCCCCGGCCAGGCCGGTTGCGGCGCATGCTGTGACGTGTACGTCCAGGCCGAGACCAACGTTTCGCTCACGGAGTCTGCTGCACGCGCTGTCCGCGCGGCATCGGCCCGGTACATCGGCCAGTCGCCAGCCTGTGCCTCGAGCACCGCCACCCAGGGGATTCCCAGCAGCAGAACAACCGTAAGCAGTGGCAAAAAGGCCCGCTTGAGGACCAGCAGACCGTCACGGCACGTCACCACGGAGCCATCAGCATGAGTGCGAGCAGCCCCGCAGTTAGGGTCCGTCACGCACAACTTTTCCTGGCATCGTCCGATCATAGCGAAATCGCTCCCATGAAAGTCTAAGCTTGTCAGCGCGTAGGTCGGGATCCTATCCCGACCTACTCTGGTTGCGGGCAGGGGCCGCCGGGGGGCCCATCGTGCCAGACCCAACGGCCGCGAGCCGATACACCCGGGAATCATGCGGGCCACCGTTCTCAGATTGTAACCGAAATCGGCAGAAATCTCGCCGCAATTCGGTTTACAATGGATGCGTGTCTCTTTTGGCCAGCGGCCGCAACCAAATGTGGCTGCGACGCCTCGTCGCAGCCGCAACTGCGGCACGATGCCGCAGCCATGATCCGCGCACCGTGCGCAGATGTTACGGCGTAAGACTCGAAGGTTGACTCAGAGGTGCCCGGCATGAATTCGACCCGCAGCGCGGCATTCGCACTGGGATATCTGCTATTTGGATTGATCACACAAGTCGCCACAGCGCAAGAAATACGCAAGAACCAGCTCAAGAAACAAGCCAGCAAGCCGCTCAGGAGGCGACCGAACCGGTAGCCCCGCAGTCCGCGAAAGACGCTGAGCAGAAGAGCCGCCTGGTTCAACAGTTACTGGAACGCGTGGAGGCGTTATCGCGGGAAGTCCGCGCGCTGCGGCAACGCCTGGATCCGGAACTCTACAACTTCACCGCCCCCCAGGACCGCTTGGCTTGGTACGACAGGCACGAAGCGATGAAGGAGTCGTCCAAGTTCAAGGATCTCAAATGGCACTTCCTCGGTCCGACGAACATCAGCGGGCGTGTCACGGACGTGGCCGTACCGACTCCTCGCGGCAAGACCTATGCGATCTACCTGGCGACCGCCTCCGGAGGTGTCTGGAAGACAGACAACGAGGGCACGACCTGGACCGCTGTTTTCGAACACGGCCCATCGACTTCGATTGGTGACGTCACGGTAGCGCCATCGGACGAAAATATCGTCTGGGTGGGATTGGGTGAAGCCAACATCTTCCGCAGCTCCATGGCCGGTGCCGGAGTATTCAAATCGACGGATGCCGGCCGAACCTGGACGCACATGGGACTGGCGGGAACCCACACGATTCCTCGCATTGTGATCCACCCCACTAACCCGGATATCGTGTATGTAGCCTCCTCGGGACACGAATGGACATTCGATGAAAACCGTGGCGTCTTCCAGTCGACCGATGGTGGAAAGACGTGGGAGAAAGTCCTGTTCGTCGATGATCAAACAGGAGCGATTGACCTGGTCCTGGATCCCACGGATCCCAGCACACTCTACGCCGCCACGTGGCAACGATTGCGCAAGCGTTGGAACGATCCACGAAACGAACCGCAGCAGGCGGGGAGCGGGATCTACAAATCGACCGACGCCGGCGCCACCTGGCAGCCAATCAATGAAGGGCTTCCTCCCGCCAGGTACCGCGGGCGCATCGGCATCGACCTCTGTCGCTCCCAGCCAAACGTCGTGTATGCCTTCATCGACAATTATCAACCTGATTCCTCCCTGCGCGGCGATAAGGACTCTTATGGACGCGACTCGTCGCGGCGGCATTTCGGGGGCCGAGGTGTACCGCTCGGATAACCAGGGCCAATCGTGGATCAAGGTCAGTCAGTCGAATCGCTATATGCGATCACTGTCCGCCACCTACGGCTGGGTCTTCGGACAGATTCGCGTCGACCCCAACGATCGAGAACACCATCTACGTGATGGGGCTTTCACTCAATGTATCGCACGATGGAGGCAAGACTTTTTCGCGACTCGGAGGGATGCATGGGGACCATCACGCGCTGTTTATCGACCCCGACAATTCCAACTACCTGGTGAACGGCAATGACGGAGGTGCGGTGCTGTCCTACGACGGTGGGAAGAACTGGCGCAGCTTCACCGATCAAATCCCGGCGGTACAGTTCTTCAACATCGGCTATGATATGGCTACACCATTTCACGTCTACGGGTCCATCCAGGATCATGGCAGCTACCGCGGTGAGGTGCGGCTGGACAAGGGGCGGGACAAAATCCCCGCCGTTGAATTTGAGCGAGCGCCCGGCGGGGAAGGTTCGAGCCACGCGATCGATCCCAGCGACCCCAACACCGTCTACGCCGCCGGTTTCTATGGCAGCATCTTCCGCCAGAACATGGAAACGGGGGAACGGGTGAACATCGTCCCCCAAACCTCGGACAACGAGCAGCCGCTACGCGGCCAATGGGTGGCGCCATTCATCATCTCCCCGCATAATCCGCGGATTCTCTACCACGGCATGAACTTCCTGTTCCGCTCCTGGGATCGAGGGGACAAGTTCGAGAAAATCAGCCCGGATCTTACCTACAACGCACCCGACAAGGTCGGTGACATCCCTTTCCAGACCATCACGACCATTGCGGAATCACCCTTCGAACTGGGGCTGATCTACGTCGGCACAGACGACGGCAACGTGCACGTTACACGCGACGGAGGGAAGAACTGGGAAGAGATCATGTATGGCATCGCTCCCCAGCGGTGGATCTCGAAAATCGTGGCGTCGCAGTACGACAAGGGGACCGTGTTCATGTCGCAAAATGGTAAACGACACGATGACTTTGCCCCATACCTGTGGAAATCGACTGACTACGGAAAAACCTGGCTGAACATCGCGACCAAGATTCCCAGCGGTCCCCTCAACGTGATTCGCGAAGATCCCAGAAATCCACAAGTGCTCTACGTCGGTACCGACCTGGGGGTCTACGTGTCCGTGGACGGTGGGCAGTCGTGGGATGTCTTGGCCCATAACCTGCCCACCACCTTCGTGCACGACCTGATTATCCATCCGCGCGACGATATCATGGTGATCGCGACACACGGCCGCGGTATGTTCGCCCTGGACGTGCGTCCGATCCAAGAGTTTGGCAAGCCGGCGGAAAAAGAGAAAGAGGAGAAGAAGGAAGAGGGCAAAATAGAGAAAAAGAAGGCCGACGAGGAAAGCGACGATCTACGGGAGGAAACGGAAGAAGAAACGGAGAGGGGCGAAGTTCGTGCTGAGTTGAGTGGCGTTGTCGGCGCGGGAAGAGGATGAGGGTTATGATTATGATTACGATTAAGAAAACGCAGAGTAAGATTCGTACAGCTACCGAGCGTCTGTGCGGCTTAAACTCCCTGAACAGTGGCCACCACTCTTACCGATACCTCACCGTACTCACCCTCATCGTTGTGGCTGCGTGCTGCGGTCGGACCTGCTGGGCGGCAACGGCTGCCTCGCGAGAATCACCCAACATTCTCTTTGCGATTGCTGACGACTGGAGCTGGCCGCATGCCGGGGCATACGGCGACCGTGTCGTGGAGACTCCGACGTTTGACCGACTGGCTCGCGAAGGTGTGCTCTTTACACATGCCTTCGTCTCCTCTCCGTCGTGTACACCTTCGCGCGGTGCGATTCTCACGGGCCAGTGGCACTGGCGGCTCAAGGCAGCGGGCAATTTATGGAGCGTGTTTCCGGACCAGTTCGTCACCTACCCGGAACTGCTCCAGCAGGCGGGTTACGAAACGGGCGTGATGGGCAAGGGTTGGGGACCGGGCCGCACTCAGACTCCGCAGCGGGAAATGGAAGGGAAACGCTATCCGACATTCCAGGCTTTCTTGCAGAACCGCACGGATGGCAAGCCATTTTGCTTTTGGATCGGGGGACTTGATCCGCACCGGCCTTATGACCTCGACAGCGGCCAGCGAGCGGGGATCGACGTGGACAAGATCCAACCGCTCGGCCTGCTTGCCGAATGTGCCGGTGGTGCGCAGTGATATCGCGGATTACTACTACGAGGTGCAACGATTCGACAAGCTCGTCGGAGAGGCAATCGAATCGCTGGAAGAGATCGGCGAACTGGACAACACGCTGATCGTCATGACCAGCGACAATGGGATGCCTTTTCCACGCTGCAAGTCGAACCTGTACGATTCCGGGACCCGCATGCCGCTTGCCATCCGGTGGGGAGCACAGGTAAAGAGTGGTCGCGTGGTCGACGATTTCGTCAGTTTCACCGACTTCGCGCCGACATTTCTCGAAGCTGCGGGCGTGAACATGCCTGACAACACGACCGGCCGCAGCTTGCTGGGAATTCTGACGAGCGACCGCGCCGGACAAGTCGATCCGGCTCGCACCTATACGCTCACCGGCAAGGAACGGCACTGCCCGGCTCAGGAGGCACCCAACATGGGTGGTTATCCGTGTCGCGCACTGCGCAACGGCCAATACCTGTACATCCGCAATTTCGCTCCAGACCGCTGGCCGGCCGGGACTCCCTATTGGCGGCAAGCGGCATTTCCTGGATCCTGGCTGGGGGACTGCGATAACGGCCCCACCAAGACATACATGGTCGACAACAAGGATCGGGACGCTGAGTACCAGCGGCTCTACGATCTGGCATTTGGCAAGCGTGGTGCTGAAGAGCTTTATGATCTGAGACGGGATCCCGATCAACTGCTTAACGTGATTGACGATCCGGCTTACGCGGCGGCTCGCACACAGCTCGCCACACGCCTCGCCCAATTGCTCGCCGACACCGGAGACCCGCGCGTGGTGGGAGGTGGCGAGCAGTTTGACGAGTATCCGTATCTGGGCGGTGCACCGTTGAGTCCCGAGTTTGAGCAAGGAAAGAGGAAGGCACGGAGCAACAAACAGTAATTGTATAAGGGAGGTCCTAACGGTGTCCAAAAAGAAGAAGAACAAAAAGAAGAAAGAAGATAGAGAGAAGGCTGCGGACCCGGTGATAACGCCGCTGGGAACTCCCGATCAAAAGGTCACCAGCAAAAGCATCAGCCGCCGGGAGTACAATGCGCATTCTCGGCCATCTGCATGTCGAACTGGTAAAGCTTCAGCATTGGATCGTCCATCAGAAGATGAAGGTCGTGATCCTGTTCGAAGGACGCGATGCCGCGGGCAAGGGGGGCACGATCAAACGGATCACCGAATGCTTGAACCCACGCATCTGCCGAGTGGTCGCGCTGCCGGCCCCCACGGAGCGCGAACAGACTCAGTGGTATTTCCAGCGTTATGTCGCCCACCTCCCAGCGGCCGGCGAAATGGTAATTTTCGATCGCAGCTGGTACAACCGCGCCGGGGTCGAACGTGTCATGGGCTATTGCACGCAGCCGCAGTACGAAGAGTTCCTGCGCTCCTGCCCCGAATTCGAACGGATGCTGGTCCGCGCCGACATTCGTTTGATCAAGTACTGGTTCTCCGTCAGCAATGAAGAGCAGGAACGACGTTTTCAGCGACGAATACAAGATCCGACCAAACGCTGGAAACTCAGCCCTATGGATCTCGAGTCACGTGAACGCTGGATCGAATACTCGAAAGCCAAGGACGACATGTTCGCCGTCACCGACATCAAACAGGCACTTTGGTACGTTGTCCCGTCCGACTCGAAAAAGTCCGCGCGGCTGAATTGCATCAACCATCTCTTGAGCCTATTCGAATACAAAGATCTGACGCCCGAGCCGTTCGATTTGCCGCCACGCAATATCGAAAACAGCTATATTCGCCCGCCGATGCAGGACCAGAACATCGTGCCGCAGATCTACTAGGGAGTCCCGCCGCAAGTGGTATTGAATGACAAGAGTAAGAGTAAGAGTGATGGATGCACTTGCCCCACCTCGGAATCGCGTGCTGTTGGAGCAATACCGCACGCTCTGCCAACTCCCCGCCCACGGCGATCCGCGGCAGCAGCTGACCGCCTTGGCCCGAGCGTTCTCGCTGCTCCCCTACGAGAACCTGACCAAGATTGTCAAGCATGCTGAAAGCGGCTCAACAGCGTCCGCACGCCGTGCGCCGGACGAAGTGCTGCGCGATTTCCAACGTTGGCGGGCCGGTGGCACCTGCTTTTCGCTCACCGCCACCCTCTTGCACCTGATCCGTGCGCTGGGACTGCAGGCAGAACCCATTCTGGCCGATCGGCGGTACGGAGCCGATACGCATTGCGCGCTCCTGGTTTGGCTCGACCACCTCCCCCACCTGTTGGATCCCGGCTATCTGATCGTCGATCCCGTGCCGTTGGATATCACGGACCCGGGTCGGCGACTGGTTACGCGATTTAATCAATTACAGCTCGTCCCAGGCTCGTCCGATCGCCTGGAACTGCACACCATAGAGCAGGAGAATCGCCGGTACCGACTCACCTTCAAAACCTCCCCCGTGGACGCTGCACAATTCCAGGCCGCGTGGGATTCCTCGTTCGATTGGGACATGATGCACTATCCGCTGCTGACCAAAGTGACGGAGGACCAGCAACTCTATATGCGCGGCGGTCATCTGCAGCGGCGATCACCAACGGATGTCCGACGGGAGGACGTTCCGCCAGAGGAATTGGCTGAACGGATCGCGCGCGAATTCAATATCCATGAGGAAGTGATCCGCAAGGCGCTGGCCGTGCTACGCCGCGGAAGTGATCGGTATGGTCGAGACCAGCCCCGCTGAGAATATCCAGCTGTTTGTCGCCGTCCTGTACGCCCGGCAAAGAGGACGCGGCTGGGACCGGTCGGGATTGGTGCCAGCTGCGTCCTCGCCTCCGGCTGCGGGTTAAACGAAGTGCGGGACGGTCGTAGTGGCAGCGGCTATCGGCCCCAATGACCCTGCATTCTTCACGCCATCAAGTAGCGCAGACTCTCCCAGGCTTGCTGGCGGCGAGCCGGATCGGACACAAGCCGTGTCAGGACGGAGAATCCATACAGTGTCTTGATACGATGGGTCAGGCGAGCTTCATCGCGTTTGAAGTCCCCGGTGGCCCAATACTCCGGGGTCCGCGGGTCCTGATCCGCTCGTTTATACGGCCCCAGCTCTTGCTCCACATCCGGTAACGAGCGATACAGACGCACATGATCATGATGTGCCGACAGCCCCTGGCGAGCAAGTTCGGGGTGTCCGTAACTGGCCAATTCCACCAATCCGGCCGCGTGATTAATGATGTGCCAGAGCCCTCCAAACCCCTGGCGGCGCACAGCGGCCGTCCGTACTAGTTCATCGATCACCACATCTACCATCGCCTGCTGGTCCTGGTACGCGGGAAAGTCACTTGCCTCGGGTAACGTCACCTTTTCACCCGGCAACCAACCTTGCTGCTGGCCAAAATAACCACGTCCGGCAGTGGCATTGCGAAAGGATTCCACAAGCTTCCGAACTCCGTCGATCACACCGGGCGTGGCGAATTCCGGATGGTCTTGCAGAGCTCGAACGGCAATGGACGAGAATATTACATTGTGCCCAGATTGCCGCGTTCGATCGATGCTTAAAGTCAGAGCCTGACAAATCTCGGCTATACGCTGCTTCCTCGCATCTTCCCGCGGCAACGGCTCAAACAGCGAAGGAATCGACACGCCAAGCTGCTGGGCATTGAACCACACAGCTTCCTCGCCACGAATGATGCGGTCCAACTCCTTCTGCACCCCAGCGTAGACCCGCTCGTCAAGATCGTGCTGCTCCTCGCCAAAGAAATAACCCGCTACCACGGCCGCGCCCAAATGCCCGGCCATGGTGTTGGCGCGATGTGCATTGGCCAAAGCGCACAGACCTTTGTAAAGATAGCTGAAGTCAATCATGTCAAGGCTCATCAGAGGGGACAATTGAACCGATCGGGTACCTGCGTGCCACCTCCCTGAGCGAGCGTCACACACTTCACCAACATTTCCACTCTGCGCTATTTATAACTCCTTGGCGATCGGGGACAAGTACTTCTGACCACGTCACGCATCGCCTGCCGTGCGCACTTCCCATGAGCAACGTGGCAACGGAGTGACATGGACACGGAAATGGGATAGAAACAAATGAAGTCCGAGCGAGCCGCACTCGCAACTAGCCTCCCCGCGGACCTGCGTCGCCCTGGGCCCAACCGTTCTTCCCACACCACAGGAGCGAACTCGTGACCTCACTACCTCGCCCTCTCCACTGGCTGTTGCTGGCCTTCACCTTCACCCTGACAGCCACTCCGATCCCGGCCGCTGCTCAGACGACTCCCAACTTGGTGCAGAACGGTGACTTTGAACTAGGAGTTGGCGATAGGGATTTGCCTACCGCGTGGCAGACGTCGGGCCGAGCCGACATTGAGCAGTCGCTCGTGTTGGACACCGGACGATCCGGCGGCCATTCAGCCAGGCTCAACTGCCAACGCTTCGTCGGCGGCACTCCGGACGCACATGTCATGATGTGCCAGCTGGGGGTTGTCGGAATTGACCGTGGGAAATGGTATCGATTGAGTTTCTGGGTGCGCGGGGAGAACCTCTCCAAGCCGGTAGGAAGTGTGGCTGTTTCGAACACGCGTCCGTGGGGATCGTCAGGGGTGGACGGGCAGTTTGTCGCTGGAAAGAACTGGCGCCCGATCGAGCTGTTCTGTCAGGCCAGCGACAGTGTGCCAGCCGAGACAAGTCGCCTGCAGTTCTGGTTCAGCGGTACGGGAACCATGTGGTTTGACGACATGGTGCTGCAGACCGTTGATATGACCGAAGCGTTTCACCCGGCCATCGCCACAGAGGGCATCACGAATCTGATTCCCAACAGTAGTTTTGAATGTGGCAGTGCCCAATGGGGCAATTACTCGCCCAAGATCTCGACGTGGGCCGGCAACATCAATCAACAATTGGGGACTATCGATGACTCAACAGCACAGCACGGACGTCAAAGTCTACGGATCGACGTCGACAAATCAAGTGCCCCCGTTTTCTACTGGGATTACTACGAGCCGATTGTAGAGCCGATTCGCACCGTGGTGTGTGCGAACGAGGGATGGGTACCTGTCCAAGCGGGCAAGTCGTATGCCTTGTCGTGTTACCTCAAGTCGGACCAGCCTGGCGTACCCGCTCTGCTGCTGGTACACAACGCTCAGCGGGGCAGCAACGTCAAGGCATTCAAGGTCGATCAGCAGTGGACGCGTTACGAGTTCGTATTTCGACCGCGCAGCGAGTATATTTGGATCGGTGCCGGAATCGACCTGGCTGAGTCATCCATCCAGACTGCTCGGCTGTGGATCGATGCGGTGCAGTTGGAACTTGGCGACGGCACCTCGCATTACGCAACACGCGCGTTGATCGAGAGTGCGGTTACCACGCCGGCGGTGGGCAATATCTTCACTTCACCAGCGGAAGGTTTATCCGTCGACGTGTACTTGTACAACGCCACGGACGTCGACACGACGGCCACAGGTCGCATTACCGCGACCGATTTCTTTGACCGCGAAGTGTTGACGCGTGAAGTGACTTTGGATGTCGCGGCCCATTCGAGCCGCGTGGAGCATCTTACGCAGTTGCTGGCCGGGGAATTGGGGTTCTACCGTGTCAGTTGGTCTCCCACGGATCACCAGCCCCCGTTCCTGCAGACATTGCGTTGTGCCTTGCTGCAGCCCTACAGTCATCACGATTCGCCCTTCGGCATGAATCACGCTTACCCCTGGGATTTCATGTTGGGGTTGTGCCGACAAGGCGGCTTGACCTGGATGCGTGACTGGTCCGCCAAGTGGAATACGGTCGAGCCGCAGCAGGGAGCATGGGACTTCTCGCAAGTCGATCCGCAGATCGACCGCATCCTGCGGATGGATCTCAATCCGCTCGTGCTCCTTCCTTTCGCGTCCGCCGCCTGGTGCAGCAGCGCCGATTTGGATCTTCTCAAACGGCAGGTGGGGGACGACAAGGGGAATCTCAACCGCTCGATCGTGGCATGTCCGGCCAACGATCCGGCTCTGTTTCGCAACTACGTTGAAAAGACAGTTCAACGCTACCGGAGCCGTACGCGATGGGTCGAAATCATGAATGAGCCGTTGTACACCTCCTATGCGGTTCCCGCCGCATATGGGTACAAGCTGGACGATTACCTGCAGATCCTCCGCCACGCGCACGAGACGATCAAGACAACGTCGCCGGAGACGCAAGTCATCGGCGGGATCGGAGCCTGGGTCGACAGCCACTGGGTGCAGGATTTTATTGATGCGGGCGGCCTGCAGTGGTGCGACGCCATGGACATTCACCTTTACCCGGTCACCATCCCTCCAGAGAGCTATGAGGAAGAACTAGCCAAAACGTGGCAAAAGATGCGGTCGCGTGGCGAAGCCAAACCGATCTGGCTCACCGAATTCGGCTGCTACGCCGACGATGATCCCTACAAAACTCCTGGCCAGATCGGTGATTCGACCATGAGTCGCGCCAATTGGGACAGCGAACAGGGAGCAGCCGAAGCGCTGGTGAAAACCGCAGCCGTCTTCCTGAGCCACGGCGTGCGCAAGATCTTCTATCACGCGGGGACCTGTGGCCCGATGAACAGTAGCAGCGGAGGAGGTATTTTCTTCGAATACGGCGGTGCACCGCGCAAGATGTTTGCCGCTCAAAGCGCCCTGGCAAATCAACTTGGTCCCAACCCCGCTGCCCGCATCGTCTCTTCACAAGTTGAACACCTCCACCGGTACCTGTTCGATACCCAACAGGGATTCGTCGCCATCGTCTGGGCAGCGGCTGACCAACGCGTCACGCTATCCCTGCCGCCCAACGTAACCGCTTTCGATCTGATGGGTCGTCCACTACCGGGCACAACGTTGCAGGTGTCGAGCACTCCCCTTTATCTGCGATCCTCCCGATTGGAGGATCTGGGCGGGTAGCGCAGATCTACTGGCTTACCTGCCGCGAGAGCACAACGGCCGCGCGGGATACTTGCAGCGCACTATCGCAACTGGCAAACTGGTTGACAGGAGGACAGGCATGACGCAAACAGAAGCAGCAGATAAGATTGTCGCCCGCCTTTTCAACCGACCGAAACGGCCTTTCCAAGTGAGCCTTCTATGGCTGCTGATCGCAGCTACGGTCGCCCCTGTCCTCATTTATCTGGTGCAACTCTTCGGACCAGCGATTGCGGAGGAAGCACCACATGTCTTGCCCACGATGCCGTGGAACCTCAGCCGACTCGATCCAAAAAGTCTGTCGGAAACTCCGCTCTGGAGTGATTCATTCGCATTTGTTGCCGGTTTGTCCTTGGCGGCGGCCTGGATCTCTGGCATTGCGATGCAGTTGTTTGAGGACCACGAAGTCAGGTTCGTGGCCAGTGCCATTGTCTGTGGATGCGCCCTGATTCTGCTGATCGCGTGCGTCTTGTGTTTTGCAGACGGAGCTGGAATCGCCACGGTGTTGTCAGCCGGCGGTGCAGATTATTTCGTGGTTTATTTGGCGCCACTTGCGCTCGCGATTGCCTTGGGAACGGCGATCGGCGGAGCGATTGCAGTGACTTGATAGAATCAATCCCGTAGCTGAGCCCGCCCAGGGCTCAGCGAAGTGGAAACACGCTCGGCCACTTGTCTGAAGCCTGGCGGCTTCAGCTACAACTCCCGTAGCTGAGCCCACCCAGGGCTCAGCGAAGCGGAAACACGCTCGGCCACTTGTCTGAAGCCTGGCGGCTTCAGCTACAACTCCCGTAGCTGAGCCCACCCAGGGCTCAGCGAAGTGGAAACACGCTCGGCCACTTGTCTGAAGCCTGGCGGCTTCAGCTACAACTCCCGTAGCTGAGCCCGCCCAGGGCTCAGCGGAAGCGGAGACACGCTCGGCCACTTGTCTGAAGCCTGGCGGCTTCAGCTACAACTCCCGTAGCTGAGCCCGCCCAGGGCTCAGCGAAGTGGAAACACGCTCGGCCACTTGTCTGAAGCCTGGCGGCTTCAGCTACAACTCCCGTAGCTGAGCCCGCCCAGGGCTCAGCGAAGCGGAGACACGCTCGGCCACTTGTCTGAAGCCTGGCGGCTTCAGCTACGTCGCCCGGTCGAGTTGTTCGCGCACCTGGCGGCGAGCCAGCGTGATGAGCATGACGTCCGGGAGTGATTCGACGCCCAGTTGCCGGAACATGTTGATAACCTGAGCGGTCGTATATTCGGCGTGCGTGCATACGTGCAGCAGCACATCGGCTCGGCGGGTCCCGAGTCTTCGTCCCTTGCCGGAACTTGTGCTCACCTTGTAGACGATTTCGTCGAGCGAATCCGGTTTCAGCAGGCTCAGATACTCCTGCCACCTTCGATCCGACTCGGCCCAGGCAGCCTTGAGTTCATCGAGCGACAGCATGGCCCCTGCACCCAACTGGTTACCTGGAAGTTTGTCGCGGACATCGCCCGGCAGCAGCGGCTCTTCGTTACCCTGCAGCGCCTCGATCCATACATAGTCGGCTGCGTAGAGATGCAGCAACGACTTCCAGACAGAACCTTGACCGATCCGAAATTCCTCGTGCAACTGGCTGGGCGCAAGTTGCCCCGCCACCTCGAGCAGGATTTGATTTACGTGCACGCGGTGTTCGTGAAGGCGTTGGACTAGTTCGACGGCGTCCATCGTACGGCTCTCCAGATTCGTTGATTATCCCAAAGCGCCAAACCGGCGGCAACACGTCTTTTTTGGAAAGGAACGAGCGGAGAGGACCCCGGTGCATCTTCGTTGGTACACGCGAATCACGGTATTGAACAGCTGCCAGGGAAACCGAGTGACGCGACGCCGCGTCGCGGGCCTGATTCCGGCGAACCTTCACTTTCGCCAACTTGTCCGTACAATACTACGTCTTTTCTTCCGGAGACTCGCCATGGCCGTCATTTTTCCCGAGTACCGTACTGGCAATCCGATGCAGTTTGAGAGTCTCGTCGTCTTTCCCCTCTTTGCCCCGCCCGGCCGCAGCGTCGACTACGACCTGTCGGACGACGCGATCAGTAAGGGCACGGTTACGGTAGAAGAGGTTTCCGAATCGGGATCGGTTCCCGACCTGTCTGTCGAGAACCAGGGCAATCTGCGAGTACTGTTCTTGGAGGGCCAACAGCTGATCGGGGCCAAACAGAACCGGATCCTCAACACCAGCGTCCTGATCGCCGCCCACAGCAAGTCGAAGATCCCGGTCAGCTGCGTAGAACAGGGACGCTGGGGTTATAAGTCCCGGCAGTTTGGCTCCAGCGGATCTCACTCGCCGGCCATGCTCCGCAAAGTGCTGAAGGCGTCGGTGAGCCGTAGTGTCAGGGCGAACATGGGCCACCGTTCCGATCAAGGCGGGATCTGGCGAGAGGTATCGCGTCAGCAAGTATCACTAGGGGCAGTATCTGGCAGCAGTGCGATGTCCGACACGTTCGAAACGTTTCGCGACCGACTCAGTGAATTTCAGGGGAACTTGCCGTACGCTGAAGGGGCGGTCGGAGTAGCGGTCGCCCTGGGTGATCACCTCGTCGCCATCGATGTGTTCGACAAATCGGAGACCTGCCAGAAAGTCTGGGACCGGTTACTGTCGGGAGTCATTCTCGACGCGTTGGAATTGGAAAACAGCCCACAACACGCTCAGGCGGCAGATGTCGAGCGAGTGCTGCAGGACCTGGTGCAACTTTCCTGGGAGCCAGCCCAGTCGGTTGGTGAAGGAAGTGAATTTCGCCGCGCATTCGACGAACGGGGATTTTGCCTCGGCGCTGGTTCTTGATGATGTGCTCGTGCACGGCAGTCTTGTGCTGGCGTAGCTGAAGCCGCCAGGCTTCAGACGAGCGGCCGAGCGTGTCTCCACTGCGCTGAGCCCTGGGCGGGCTCAGCTACGGTGTAGCTGAAGCCGCCAGGCTTCAGACGAGCGGCCGAGCGTGTCTCCACTGCGCGAGCCCTGGGCGGGCTCAGCTACGGGAGTTGTAGCTGAAGCCGCCAGGCTTCAGACGAGCGGCCGAGCGTGTCCCCACTGCGTGAGCCCTGGGCGGGCTCAGCTACGGGTGTTGTAGCTGAAGCCGCCAGGCTTCAGACGAGCGGCCGAGCGTGTCTCCACTGCGCTGAGCCCTGGGCGGGCTCAGCTACGGGAGTTGTGTAGCTGAAGCCGCCAGGCTTCAGACGAGCGGCCGAGCGTGTCCCCACTGCGCTGAGCCCTGGGCGGGCTCAGCTACGGTGATTCTTCAACGGTGCGGTCCAAAGATACAAGAGGTGCGTGCGTCCATCCACTTTGGATTTCAACTGCACCACTTTGCCCGGCTTGAGCCCCGGTATCTCAAACATATGGGAGACCACTCGTGCGCCATCTGCAAGTTGCTGCAACTGAGGAAGCAAGCGAGCGTTGTACTTCGGGGTCAAATACAACGTAACGACCGTGGCATCGCTCCAGTCCATCATGAACATATCCTGCTGGTGAATCGCAACTTGCTTGTCGACCCCACTCTTGGTCACATTCTCGCGTGCGGCACGAACTCGTAGCGGATCGATGTCGCAGCCAACTGCTTGACAGCCATACTGCTTCGCCGCCCGGATAAGAATGCGTCCGTCACCGCAGCCCAAGTCGTAAACCACGTCATCCTTTTGCACCCCGGCCAACTGCAACATTGCGTCGACGACATCGTGCGGTGTAGGAATATACACGACATCCGGGACAAAACCCGGCTTGTCCGCCTCGCTCTGACGCAGAAGTCCTTCACCGAATAACGCCGTCCCGGCAAATTGGCAGAGCAGTACCGTGAAGAGTCCCACTTTGAGCATATTTCACCCAGCCTCCCGAAAGGTTACATTCACATCATTGTACCCTCTGACACGGAGCCACGCTGTGGTGCGTTGCATAACATTTCGGGCTGTACGCTGGCTGATGTTCGCCGGGATCTCATGGGTCGTGATCTACGGGGCATGGTACGCCATTCGCGATGCACGAAGATCCGCTCTGCGCATGCAACGCAGTAACAATCTGAAGCAGATCGGTTTGGGCCTGCACAACTTCCATGACGTGTACAAACGTCTCCCAGCGGTTGTGAAGAAAGACAAGGCCGGCCGGCCCTTGGGCAGTTGGCGTTTTCAACTGATCCACTTTCTGGAAGCCATGATGCTGGGAGTTGAGTTCAGCGATCGATGGGACGATCCCGGCAATCGCTGGTTGATGCTACATCACTGCTATTGCTGGAATCCCAACACCGACTTCCCAGAGAACGCCGAGACCAATGTCCTGGCCATCAGCGGTCCCGGGACAGCCTTCGAGGCTGACAAGGTGATTCGACTCTCGGATATGGATGACGACACCATTTTGGCTATCGAGGTCGCGAATTCGGACATACTCTGGTTGGAGCCTGGTGACTTGCTGGCGGACGAGGTGAACCAAACTCACTTGCAGGGTCTGGATGGAACGGGAACTCACGTGCTGTTCAAGGATGGAACAGTCTGGTTTTTGAAGGCTGGTACCCCGCTGGAGGAACTCCAGCATTTCCTGACGATTGAAGGGGCAAAGCAGTACGACCGCGATCAGATACTGGGACAATACCTGGCCGGGAATCGGAGATAGGAGACCATGAATTACGATGCTCGCACGCTTGCACGTCCCGGAACTGTCGCGATCAGAGCCACGTTCTTGCTCACCATTTTATTGTCAGCTCTGTCGTGTGACCGGTCCGCCGATCGCTCGGCGAGTCGGAAAGCGATGAATCGGCAGGCGGCCCTGGAAAGGATCGAGGAACTGGGTGGGATTGTCCCACATGCCTGGTTTGAGCGAGATGGAGAGACAGAGTACCGTTGGCGGTATCTCGACATCACACTCGGAGACGACTGGCATGGCGGGAACGCAGAACTTGCGCTATTGGCCCACGTGCCATATGCCTTCGAGCTGATTCTAGATTGCCCGGAGATCAACGAGTCGGGCCTGCAATATCTGGCTAAGATGCAGTCCCTGGGGGGACTTACTTTTCAGCGCACCGCGGTTACGGGCGGTGTACTCAACAGTCTGCGGGATGTGCGCGGCGTCGAAGTGCTCCGGTTCGACGGCACGCAGATCACTGACGAGGGTCTGGCAGCACTGGGCAACCATAATCTGAAATGGTTGCTGGTCAACCATGCTACGCAGCTCACGGATGCCGGTCTGATTCACATAGCGCATATGAACCATCTAATCAGCCTGAGCATCCGTGGCAGCCGGATATCGGGCAGCGGGCTGGCCAAGCTCGGCGGCCTGAACCAACTGCGTGTGCTCGACTTGAGTGGCACGCAGATCAACGATGATAACCTGTCGTATGTTGGTCAGTTCTCACATCTGCGGCGGCTGGTTCTGTCACACTCAAAAGTGCAGGGCCCGGGACTGGTCCACTTGCAGGGTCTGCAGCGACTGGATGAGCTGGTACTGGACGGCACTCTAATGGATGATGAGTCGCTCCAATATTTGGCGGGGCTGCGCAATATCGCTTTCGTGTCCCTTGTCGACACGGCTGTCACGCCGGATGGAGTGGAGCGTGCGGGCCTGAACAATGTGACCCGCATATCGCTCGAGCGCGACGCCGAAGCATCGGCGGCGGGAGTAACAAGGTAGCCGCGTTCGCGGAGCACGCGATCGACAGGCTAGTGTTTTTCTTCGCTCCCCACGTTCCACCGAACGTGGCTACAGTTTCACCAACCGCCCTTGGCCGGGCGGCTGCCGATACGACCGTAGCTGAGCCCGCCGAGGGCTCAGCGGAATCTGCCAAAGCATACCCGTTCCTCGGAAGCCGGGTTCGCAGCTGCCGCATGGCAGCAAGAGGTCGCACCAATTCCGGCTGGTCCCAGCTTCGTCCTCACCTGCGACTGCGGGATAAACGATGTCGCTACCGACCGTTACGGTGCGCGATCGAATAGGACGTGGCGCTGTCCAACTACTGCTTGCTCCGCAGTCCTTATTCCACGGCGGTGGAGATGCGAACGAGGCAGGGCCTCGAACCAATTGCGAGCTACCGCTCGGCTCGATCGACCCGTTCCCGTTGGTCGCTAGAACTTGACTCAAAATGCTCACGTTGTGCTTCATAAGTGGCCTAACTGCAGCTCATGTGCATCACTCGTTCTGGGCACAACTGATGCTGACGGTTGTCCCCTCATCGCCGGATGAAAGGGTGACCTGCAGTTCCAGTTCTCCCTTCTTGTAGACCCTCATTCTCATCGTGTCAGCTTGATTCATACTCGTTTCCTCGGTCCAGCCATTCTTTTTCGTTTCGTCATCGTAGAACTTCGTGACGTTGTCGAGCGAATCGGGGGTGGTGGCCTGAACGATGAACGCTTGGTTCTGGGTCTGTGAATGTACCGCCATGATGGCCATCTTCGGATAGAGTGGAACGTCCTTGGGAAAACCTTCCGGGATCTTCGTCCCGGGGCCGACGTTCAACTGCGTGCTGCCATCTTCCCCCTGCATTTGCATCGAGAAGGAGTCATCCCCCAATTCCACCTTGGCTTTTCCGCCCTCTCGAGCGATCTGCGACTCGATCGCTCTTTCCATAGTCTCCTGAGCCGCCTTCTTGCATCCGACACACAAACCAAGCAGCAGGACCGTGGCAATCGCACACTGGATTCTGAACATGATGGACCTCTTGGGAGATGCTATGCAGCACCTTCGACCGCCGTCCATTCCCCTGCCACGAATTGCTGGCGCACGCCGCCAACGGACACGATTCTAGCGCGGGTAACGGCTGGGGAAATCTACCTTGCCGACAAGAGGTCGTCAATGACCGGAGCAAATCGCCCTGCACGAAACGAATTTGCACTACATTCGTTCCGTTCGCTACTCTAGCGGCAGCGGCGGAACTTGCGATCCTACCACTCTGCACCGCGCGTCGCTAAGGCCGGTCCGACCATTGTCGCCCGACATTTTCAGCCCGATCATCCAAGAGATCATCCAGGTCTTCTCCCTCCCCCGCGTGCGTTGTTCCGTCTTGCGAGCTAATAGACGCGTCTGAACACCGATCCCGATTTCCAGTCGCTGCGCAAGCGCGATGATTCTCGGTCGTTGGTCGAACCGAGCAGGTTGGACTGCGCCCGCGGAATGACACGGCGACATCCACGTGAAACGGCCTGAAGCAGGGACCGACTCTGAGTGTAAACTCGCACGCATTCGGCTTTCTTGCTTATTCTCATACTCATACTCTTACTCATACTCTTCTTCGCAGCACGCCGACCGCGAGCGCTGTCCACTGCCCACATCCGGCATCTTGGAAGGGTGGAGAGTAAGAGTAGAGTAAGAGTAAGAGTAAGAGTAAGAGTGAAGGCATACAGACGCTTGCACGGGCTGTGTTGCGGGATTCATCGCTTAGGTATACTCACGTGTCCGGGGGGAATTAGCGCGATATGATAACCGAGGTGAACCTCATGAATCGACGTATCCCACTTGGCGTTCTCGTCATAGCCTGGCTTTGGCGATCGCGTGCGGTGAAAGTCTGCAAGCTGCGGAAGTGGAGATCATCCGCGATCCACATTTCCAGCACGGATTCATCCTGCTGGCAGCCGAGCCGGGCAAACGAGTGCCATACGGCAGTCTTGAAGGGCTCGCCGGCGACGCCCAACCCGTTTGGGATATGGCTCAGTGGAGTAGTAAGTTCCCCCTTGCGGTTGGTTCCCCTGAGCGGCTTGCCGACGGCGCGATTCGATATGCCAATACGGCGAAGTCCGTCGTAGTCGCGACCCCCGGCTCACCAGACGCCGATATTTGCCTGGCCGTCAATGCCAGCGTTGAATATGGCACCCGAGCGCGAAAGAGCGGGGAGCCGTGGGTCCATTTGCTGCTGCAACAGGATATCGAGAACCCACCTGCGCTTACCGAGATCGATGCAGCGAAATTTCATATCGAAGCGCGCCTGGTCGATGCCAACAAAGTGGAAACGCCCGACTACTCGCCGGGACTGCATGCCGCCCAGTTTCAAGTCTTCTTCTCGGTTCAGAACCGCAATCGCCAGTCGGCTGGCTATGGAAAATACCTCTGGTTTGGCATCCCTCTTTACGACGACCGCCACGAGTTCCCTTTGGCCCACAAGACGAAGGACACGGGGGGCACGAACATGTTCATTTTTACGCCATCGGGCGAAACGTATGCATCGCAGTCAGCGCACGGCAAGGAGTGGATGACGGTCGACAAGGACTTGTTACCGCTCATGCGGGAAGGATTGGAATTGGCCTGGACTCGCGGCTTTCTGACAGAGTCACAGTCGCTGGCCGACTACCGCATTGCCGGCATGAACATGGGCTGGGAGGTGCCAGGCATCTTCGATGTACGGCTGCAGGTTCGCAACTTGAGCCTGAAAGTACAACGTCGGTAATACAAAGCACCACCGGCTTGCCGGGACGTCCGGAGCGGATTATGTTAACTGATTGGTCCCTCCGAACTGCGAACCACCTGCTCAACACGGCCGCCCTCGTAGCCAAAAAGCAAGCTCCCTCACTCGAAAGGCACCACACCGTGAGTAAGAACGCGAAGCAGAACTCTCGTCGTGAATTCCTCAAGCAATCGGGCTGTTTGGCCGCTTCGTCGCTGGTAGCCGCGGCGGCGATCCCGCACGTGCATGCTGCCGAGAGTAACACGATTCAGCTGGCGCTGGTCGGCTGTGGAGGACGAGGAACCGGTGCCGCCGCCGATGCACTGCACACTACCAGTGGCCCCATCAAACTGGTGGCCATGGCCGATGTGTTTGACCGCCGCCTGTCAAACAGCTATGCCAGTCTCCAGCAGATGTTCCCCCATCAGGTCGATGTGCCTCAAGACCGCAAGTTCATCGGTTTCGATGCCTACCAGAAGGCAATGGACTGTCTCAACCCGGGCGACGTCGTGCTGCTGACCACTCCCTGTGCATTCCGTGGTGTTCATTTCACCTACGCCATCGAAAAGGGAATCAACGTCTTCATGGAGAAGCCGACCACGGTCGATGGTCCCAGCACGCGGCGGATGCTTGCGCTGGCGGAGCAATCGGCCAAGAAGAACCTCAAGGTGGGTGTCGGGCTGATGTGCCGTCACTGCAAAGCCCGCTGGGACCTCCTCGACCAGATCCAGTCGGGTAAGATCGGTGACATCACTTATATGAAAACGTACCGGCTGGTCACCCCCGCCGGGTTCTGTGGCCCCAAACCGGCCGACATGAGCGAACTGCTCTATCAGATTCAGAACTACCTGAGCTTCATGTGGGCCGGCGGCGGACTGGTGCACGATTTCACCAGCCACAATATTGACGAATGCTGCTGGATGAAAGGCGCCTGGCCGGTGAAGGCGGAAGGATGCGGCGGCCGCTACTATCGCGACGGCGCGGTCGACCAGAATGAAGACCACTACTCAGCAGAATACACATTCCCTGATGGTACGAACCTGTTCGTCAGCGCCCGCAATATGACCGGCTGCCTGGGGCGATTTGCCAGCTATGCGCACGGCACCAAGGGCTCAGCCGTGATCTCGACCTACATGCATACACCGGCGAAGTGCCGGATCTATCAGGGACATAACTTCGTCGATGAGGAGCTGGTGTGGGCGGCTTCTCAGCCCGAACCGAATCCCTATCAGCTCGAGTGGGATCACCTGATCGACGCGATTCGCAATGACAAACCGTACAACGAGGCGAAGCGTGGAGCCGAGGCCAGTCTGGTACAGATCATGGGCCGGATGGCGGTGCATACGGGACAGGAGATCACGTGGGACGCGGCACTCAACAGCCAGCAAGAGTTCGCACCGGGCTTGGACCAATTGACCATGGACTCGCCCGCTCCCTTGCTCGCCGGTCCCGACGGTAACTACCCACTCCCAGCACCCGGCGTCAAGACCCAGGCGGAATACTGACGCGGAGCACAACATCCCCTACCCCACCCAGCTTGCCGCAAAAACGGGGAGCCTCCCCTTTTTTGCGGCCCCTTTCTGGCGGCGCGGTGTGCAATGTGCCGGTTGTACGGGTTCTGCGCATCCCGTGACAAGAACTGCGGCAAAGTTGCCACGCATGCATGTAATCCGATGCACTGCGGCCACCCGTCGACCGATGGACTGCCAATAGAGACGCAGTAAATTCGTCCGATGAGGCAGGGCATGATGATTACACAGATCCACCCGTTCGCTGGAAATCCGTCGTTTCTTCTACAGGGTCCGGCACGCCAAGTTGCGCTGCCTGCCCAACGCGTCGGACGCTGCCGGCGCCGTGAGTCCCGTCGTATCGGACGAACTCTCTGTGACTGAGCCGACAACACCCGGCACGAGCGTCGGATCTTTTGAAAGCTTGTCGCTGCGCATTCACTCACACTCACGAGTCTCCCAGTCGGATGACGGACAATTGACGACGCGGTCGCATACGCGACTCCGCTTCACCTATAACTTTGAAGCGGCTGACGGAACACAAATCCGCCTTAGTGCTAAATTGAATCTGCGGTACAGGGAGACATCCGACGACGACAGTCAGTCGTATTCGATGAAACTCCGCGCCAAGGCCCAAGTCTCCGTCCTCCAACAGAACGTATCGTCGGGCGTTGGATCGCTCTTGGACAGTCCGGCGATCTCTCCCGAAGCGCAAACCGCCATCGCACATGCACTCGATCTCTTTCAGCAAGTTGCAGATACGGTTACCTCGGCATTTCTGGAGAGCAATCCGTTGGATGGCGACCCGCTCATCACGGGAATCGTGGACGCGTTCAACACACTCGCCGCATCGATCGGTGCGACATCTCCGAGCCTTCCCGCGGTGCCGCCGGAGATACCGGCCGGCGACCAGGTCGCACTCCTCGCCCCGGCGGCAGTCCCGCCGACTGAAGTTCCGGCGGCTCCCACCACGGCCGACAACGGGCCGCCGGTGAACGTCGCGGCTGAACCACCTGCGGTTGTACCGCCACTAGATACCGCGCCATCCACTTTGCCCGCAGCAGATGCCGTGGACAACACGGACGACGCACACCAGGTTGGCACGCCGGTTTCAGCAGACACAACTTCGGCAGAGGCAACTTCAACAGACACGGTTCCTGCCGGATCTGGCGAGGTGGAAGGAAGTAACACGGACCAATCGCTGGCACCGACCACCAATGAACCAAGGCACTTGTCTGCCAGCTCGGTGTTACTGAGTGTCCGGGTGAAGGTCATCCAGTCGCTTACCAGCCTGGTCGGCGTGTTTGGCTCGGACTCATCCAGCACGACCGTTTCCCAATCCGTTTTCCAGGCATCGGCCCAATTATTCGCTCGCTACAGTTTCGTGACGCAGAACGCCAGCGACTCAGTTCCGCGTGACGACAGCATTGACGCGCAGGTTTAGCGGATACGAGGAAAAGTGAGTAGCCGACGCGATGTTGCCTCTGGCTTGTATCATCGCCATCCTGTTTTTCGTCCTGATATGCGTTCAGCAGATCGCAGCGCGGCAGGAGAGAACTCGTGCCGCACGGCGATTCCTCCGCAAAACCTCTCGCATGGGCATGAACGAGCGGCTGCTTCACGCACAGCTGCTGGCCGATTTCGAAGCAGCGGCTCGCGCGGGTAACACCGAAGTGATGACCGCGATTCTTCAACAGGTCGAATTCGACGATGTTCGAGCCCGCTTGATTGCCGAGGCCATTACGTCTGACCCGGCAGCTCATGGATACTGATCGATCATTCCACAATGATGATCGCCGCCTCGACCGACACTTTCATGCAATCTGATCGTCAGCGCATATCGCAGGAGCATTCGGTTCAATGGCGAAGCGTGCTACAATCTCAAGCATGATCGGGACTGCCACCAGCCATTCACGTGCGAGCGTCATCCCGTACCGTCACTCCGGCAGTTCTTCCGCCTCTTCTTTCTCAACTTCCTCGATCGCCTTGATCAACAATTTCGCCTCTTCGGCGGTCAACTTATCAGCCGGCTTGTCATTTGGCTCGTCGGGCATGGATCAGCTCCCAAAGATCGACAGAAACAAAGCCGTAGGCTACCGCATTCCCGACGGAATTGCCACTGCGAGTTCGCAACATTGACCCTGATTTCATGCACTCTTGGCGAGGATTTCGATGCGAAGCCGGCGTCAGATCCTCCTTACGGTCGCGGGCTGCTTGATGGCTGAGACAGCTCGAACCGACCCTGCCGACCTGAGGCCATCGCCACCGGGCAAACGTCGAGCCGTGGCTCGTTCTGGCTCGAGGCCCTGCCTCGCTGGTTTCTGTCGCGCCGAGGATTTTCGCGGGCGTTGGGCTTCCAATCAATTTCGGGATCCCGTCAAATGCATGAGATCACGCTGAGTGGTTCTTTGTGCCGCGACCACCCGAGGAGATGTAGCATGCCCAACCTGTTCCCCATTTATGTGCTTGCCGTGCTGGCAACTGGAACGGCGTTCGCTGCGCCGGCAGACATAACCGTGACGCTGGCACAAGATGGCCAGCCTACGGCGACGATTGTGATCGCGAAAGAACCGACTCGCTCAGCACAGTTCGCGGCCTACGAACTGCAGTGGCACCTGAAGCAAGTTACCGGCGGCGACTTTCTCATCGTTAGGGACGACCAGCACGTCACAGGCTTCACGATCCTCGTTGGCGACAGCCAGCCAGTACAGGCGTTGGGGATCAAAACGGATGCAGTTGAACAAGCAAGAGTACCTGATCCGTTTCACGCCCACTGCGTTGGTGCTGGTCGGACGTGACAAAGACGACCGCGGCATTGTCGACTATGACCAGACACCCAACCAGCAAGCTCTCGACACATGGCCCGACATTTGGGACGAGCAGGGCACCATGTACGCGGTCTACGATTTTCTGGAGCGATACTGCAACGTACGCTGGTTCAACGCGACGGAATTCGGCACCGACTGTCCCCGCCAGGAGACGCTGACCATCACCGGCGGTGAGCTGCAGCGCGAGCCGTTCATGAAGTACCGTTTCGCCGCCTATCCCACCAGTGAGAACTACGACCAATACACCGGTCTGTGGCCGTCGGGCAGCGCAGGGGAGAAGAAATGGGAGGCAGGCGCCTATCCGCAATTGCACAGACTCTTCGACAACGGCGGCTATGCCGTCGCGAAGCGCGGGTGGAACATGCTCTTCCGTCTGCGGCACCGCGAGGGGGGCGAGAAGTGCCCGGGCAACCACTCCCTGTACGGTTATTACCGCCGCTTCTGGGCCGCCGAGAACGGACAGGAAGAGCTTTTTCAGGGACGGCACGCCGACTGGTTCGCCCAGGGGTACGCCGGCCAACCGCCGCAATTGTGCTACACCAACCGCGGTCTGGTCGAGCAGGTCGCCAAGGACGCCTGCGAGTTCTTCGAGACCGGCCAGACAGTACCCCGGGGCGCAGGCGGCCGGCGACTGTTTTTGCGTCGAGCCGATGGACAATGACCAGTTCTGCAAATGCACGAATTGCCAGCAGTGGCTCGACCAGCGCGATGCCGACAGCCCGTTTTTCACCAATGGACGACACAGCGACTACTTCTTCCAGTTCGTCAACGAAGTCGCCAAGATCGTCGGCAGGAAGCACCCCGACAAACACATCGTCTGCCTCTCGTACATGACCCACGGCGCGCCGCCACAGAAGTTCCGGATGCAGCCGAATGTGATCGTCCAGTATTGCTTCGCCTGCAACCGCCTGAATTTCGACCGTCCCTCGTACGAGCACGAGGTCGAACTGCTCAAGCAGTGGCGACAGCAATACCCTGACCGAACCCTGTACCTGTGGCTCTACTACACCTTTCCCGTGGAGATCGCGGTGAATGGTAACTTCTATTGCTTCCCCGGCTTCTTTGCCCACGCCATTGGCGAGCAGTTCGCTCTGTTCCGGCAGTACGACTACCGCGGAGTGTTCCACTGCGGCTACGGACAGGATGTCGAGGCGTACGTCACCTACCGGCTGATGGATGATCCCACTCTGAAACTGGACGGGCTGCTGGACGAGTATTTCGCGCGGCTGTACGGACCGGCGGCGGAACCGATGCGCAAGTTCTACGAGACGGTCGAGCAGGCGTACGGGAACCCGGCCAACTACCCCGAGGCGATTGCCACGGGGAAGATCGAGGGCCACCATCACCAGACCGAGGAAATGGCTTGGGGGTACCTGGGCAACGCGAAGCGGATGGAAACGCTCGGGAGACTGATGGAGGAGGCGAAGTCGGCAGCGCAGACGCCCGAGCAGAAGCAGCGGGTGGCGCTGTTCGAGATGGGCACCTGGAACTACATGATCGCCGGGCGCAATCACTACCTGGAACACGTAAAGTCGCAGACCCGCGACGGCGGTACGATGCTGCGTGTCCCGTTCGCCCTCAACGGATCGCTCCAGGGGGACCCGACAAAGCTCGATGCGTCCGAGGCCCTGGGGATCACGCGGTGGCGCTCGCGAATCGCCGAGCCGACCCGGCGCAACGTTTCCGCGCGGCTGGTCAATGATGGAGAGTACCTCTACGTCCAACTTGAAGAGCAGTGCGACCCGAAAACCCTCACGTCCACCGACGACATCGTGAGCGGGGATTATTGGCAGGTACTGTTTGCCACAGAGCCTGGCGCGACGGTGCATAACCTGCTGGTAAACACCGCCGGTAGACTACTGCTCGACGGGTCGCCATCCCACGCCGCGGTAGCGACGACGAACACATCCGGAGCCAGTGTGGTTAGCGTCGCGCTTTCTCTGACGCAAACCGGCGCCGCGTCCGGTGGGCAGTTGTACCTGAATCTGGTCCGGAGATCAGGGGTGTCTGACGACCAGCCAATGTGGTCACCCAGCTTCGGCGAGTTCGCTGATCCGGCAGCGCTGTGCAAGCTGACACTGGATCCTCCAGGCACGATCCCAACGAACTTGCCCGCCGGCGCGGAGTTCACGCGACTCGACGCATTGGGGCTGGTGGCGCGGTGGAAGCTGGACGAGGGAAAGGGCGTGGCAGTGAATTCTTCCGTTAAGGGACTCAGCGGTACGCTGGCCAACGCCGCCTCTTGGGACAACGATGGAGCACGCGCCGTGGTGCGACTGGAGGACAGCAAGCGGCAATATGTAGACCTCGGCAACGCCGAGACATTGAACCTCACCGGCCCCTTGACGCTGCTGGTGTGGGCGAAGTACGAACCGACCGATGTGTGGTACCCGGCGTTGCTGGGCAAGGGGTACGAGCTGACCGGCACTTACGGGATGCACATTCGCCCCGGCGGCACCGTGTGGTTTGAGCTGGACGCACCCGACGGCACTCGACATATCTACAACCCCACCGACCTCTGCTTGTCGCCAGGGCAGTGGTGCCACGTGGCGGCAACGTACGACGGCGCGACAATGCGCGTATACCTCAACGGCCGCGCGGCGGGGGGTGGCAAGGCTGTAACCACGACGATTCGTACCAATACCGAGCCGTTGCGATGCGGCTGGCTGGGGTCCTATGGGTATTTCAATGGGTGCGTGCGAGACGCGAGTGTCTATAACCGGGCCATGAGTGGGACCGAGGTGTTCGCGGAGTATATGGCGGGGAGGTGAATGATATCGGTATGACGGGATGAGCCGAGATCGGCGTCACGGTGGAAGGAGAGACCATCGTCCTGGCCCGCGACTTACTTACCCACCATGCGCCAAAGTCGCCAGAACAAGAACGCAACACCGCGCCAGATATGCGATAATCCAAATCATGAAACTGCCCGGTCACTGCAGCCTCCACTTCGCAACTCCCACACCCGCGAACAAGACGCAGTGCGACAACCACCGCCTCACAGCGGCCACAACCAACAACCAACAAGTAACCAATGACCAATGACCAATGACCAATGACCAATGACCAATAACCAATGACCAATGACCAATGCCAATGACCAATGACCAATGACCAATGACCAAACATTTTACTCCCTGGGGCTAGCCCAATTTAGCTGAGGAAACTTGCCATGTTGCGAAACAGGAAGACTACGCGTCGCCGGTTTTTGGGCCAAGCGATCACTGCCTCGGTCGGCGCGATGAGCGTACCGTATCTGATTCCGGCATCTGCTTTGGGCTTGGCAAATACGGTGGCCCCCAGCAACCGGATCACGGTCGGCATGATCGGCGTCGGACGCCAGGTGCTGGCCTACAACTTGCCGTTCTTCATGAGTCAGCCCGACTGCGAGGTGGTGGCGCTGTGCGATGTCGATCGCTGGCGATTGGAGGTGACTGAGCAGCGGACGGCATCTTACTACGGCGAGGCGAAGAACCGCTGCCCGAAGATCCCCGAGTGCTCGCGGTATGTCGATTTTCGCGAGGTACTCGACCGCCAAGATGTGGACACGGTGATGATTTCCACGCCCGATCACTGGCACGTGCTGATGGCGGTGTTGGCCGTCAAGGCGGGCAAGGACGTCTGTTGCGAGAAGCCGCTCACGCGGAGCATCGCCGAGGGGCGTCTCTTAAGCGATCTGGTGACCCAGCACCAGCGGGTCTTTCGCACCGACAGCGAGTTCCGCTCTCTGTCGCAATTCCATCGAGCCGTGGAACTGGTTCGCAACGGTCGGATCGGCAAGCTCCATACGATCCGCACCGGCGTCCCGAGCGGTGTCGGCGAATCGCAGCCTTCGCCGCCACACGTGGACATGCCGGTACCGGACGAACTCAACTACGACCTCTGGCAGGGACCTGCCGCAGTCAAACCTTACACCGAGCAGCGTGTGCACCAAATCAAGGGTTACGAGCGGCCGGGCTGGATGAACATCCGCGACTACTGCGACGGCATGATCCTCAACTGGACGACGCATCTCAACGACATCGCCCAATGGGGCAACAACACCGACCGCACCGGGCCGGTGGAGGTGGAAGGGGCAGGGCAAGTTCCCGCCCCAGGGCAGTTTGTGGGACGTGTGTTATGAATTCGAGTACACCTGCACCTATGCCAACGGAGTGAAGTTGATCTGCAAGACCGAAGCTCCGTACACCCGCTTCGAGGGGGAGGAGGGCTGGATTCAGGCCAACTTCGGCGGCCCGGAGGCGTTGCAGGCCGAACCCAAATCGCTGTTGGATGCGCAGATCGGCCCGCACGAAATCCACTTCCCGCTGATGCACGAGAAACGGGACTTCCTCGACGCCGTGAAGACACGGGGACAGACGCTCGAAGACGCGGAGGTCGGCCACCGCACGGCGTCGTTGGGCCACCTGGGCCACATCGCCATTCAGTTAGGCCGCAAACTGCATTTTGACCCAGACAAAGAGCGGTTCGTCGGCGACGACGAGGCCAATAAGATGCTCGCGCTCCCGCCTGGACGCAGCCCGTGGACGCTTTGAAACCGACACAAGATCCAACACGGAGCAACTGACATGAATACACTTCCACCCAACATGATCCGCCACACGGTCGTCTTCCGCCTCAAGCATCCGGCCCATTCGGCCGCCGAACGTGATTTCCTGACTGCCGCCGCACGATTGGCAACGATTCCGGGAGTCCAACGTTTTGAAGCGTTGCGGCAGGTCGGCAGCAAGAACGCTTACACCTTGGGACTTTCCATGGAGTTCGCCGACACGGCCGCCTATCGAGCCTACAGCGAACACCCGGATCACACGCAATTCGTCCAGCAGCATTGGTTTGCCGAAGTGGAAGAGTTCCTGGAGATTGATTACGCGACTCTCGAGTGACGTAGTCGCGAAGCAAGCCGTGAGGGGAGAGCCAAAGATGTAGCTGAAGCCGCCGAGGCTTCAGCGGAAGCGCAACGTAGCTGAAGCCGCCGAGGCTTCAGCGAAAGCGCCGGGCGTTGCCCACTTCCGCTGAACCCTGGCGGGTCCAGCTACGGCGGGTTCCGCTACGGCATGTCACCGTCGGTTCGCGCAGCAGGCAATGATCGGAGACAAAAGGTCGGAAGACAGAGATTTGTCGTGAGCGTCCTCCCCCTGCTGTCACAACAGCTGTTTCATGCAATCGTCGGCAACGGTGATTTCTTGCGAATCTAACCCCCAGGTGCCTAAGGCTACTCGCCGGATGCCAGTCTCTCATGAAGCAGCGCTATTTCCGCCGACAGCTGCGGTACCAGTTCTGCGAGACGACTGGGGACATCCATACTGCCGTGAATCACGGTGAGAACAACAATCGAGGCGGGTCGTACGTCACAGACGAGCACATGCATGTTCACGCAGAAGTACTGGATGTCTGGTGGCAGACCTACAAAAGGGCGCAAAATACCGGGATTTCTCCGGATAAGATCGAGACTCGACTCAATCTCATCGAGGTATCTCGCAGCCGTCCGGATTCCCCACTGCGCGACGGAGTATTCTTCGATGTCCATCAGGTCCGAAATCGCTCGCTCCGTCAGCAGCAGACGCGTAAGCCGTTTCCGCTGCGGGCTCATCTTCTTGCCTTCTTGAGCAAGCTTTTCAAATCACCACGAAATGCAACACAACGCCCGTCGATGGCATCACGGTAACCATTGAGAATGCCATCACGTGCCGTCTGGGCCTCGAGTTGCGCCTTCTTCTGTCGTAGGAGATCGCGAACAAACTCGCTGGGCGTGGCATACATGGTACCGTCGCCACAATTGGAATCGATAAATGCCCGCAATTCGTCTGTGAGCGACAGGTTCAGCGTGCTGGACATGGCTCTTTCCCTCCAAGTCTTGTGACCCGAGCCAATGCTAGCGAAACAGTTGTTTTATGTCAATATTTGCCATTCGAGGAGTCACGCCTCGTGCAGCGGGCGTAGCGGAAGCCGCCCAGGCTTCCGTTGCAGCGCCGGGCGGTACCCACTTCCGCTGAACCCTGGCGGGTCCAGCTACGGGGTGTCACGACGTAGCGGAAGCCGCCCAGGCTTCCGTTGCAGCGCCGGGCGGTACCCGCTTCCGCTGAACCCTGGCGGGTCCAGCTACGGGGTGTCACGACGTAGCGGAAGCCGCCCAGGCTTCCGTTGCAGCGCCGGGCGGTGCCCACTTCCGCGTCGACCGTCGAGATTACCGAAACGAATCCTGATAGCGATTGTGACACCCGGTTCGTACATTTTCAGGGTCCTCTGCCAGCAGCATCCGTGCCAGCATAGCGCAGGCATTCGCCTGCTGAAAGCAAATCACAAGCAGGACTGTGCGTGGGCTGGCAAAGTCGCTTGGCCTGCAGAGGCCCCTCTCGCCAGAACTAGGGCACGGGCATTTTCTTACGAAACTCGCGCAGTGCCTGCTGGACCGGCGGGAACGTGAGACGTAACCGTTCACGGACTTCCGCACGATTGCTCGGCTCACATTTGGCTGAGCTTGCTCCGCTTCCAGCAACGGCAGTATCACTCGAATGGTACTGCCCCTTCCCGGATGGCTTTCAATTGTTACCTGCCCGCCCAACAATCTGACCCGCTCTCGGATGCCTTCCAATCCGAATCGATCCCCCGTCACCGCCTCGGGATGGAAACCAACTCCCCAGTCCTCCACTTCCAGACGGACCTGATCGTGGTCTTGGACTAATGACACTCGGACTTTGTGACTGCCACTGTGCCGGCAGGCATTGGCCAGGGCTTCTTGGGCCATACGATAGATCGAATTCTCCAAGACGAGCGGCAGTCGGTCAAACTTCACGTCGCTCTGAAATTCGATGACCGGCCCTTTGCTCGCCTGTTGATCGTGGATGAGATGCTCAAGTGCGGCGATGAGTCCTGACTCATCGAGGATCGGTGGCCGGACACCGCTGATCAGCCGTCGAGCTTCGAAATACGCCTGCTGCAACAACTCTCTACCCGCATCATAGGCAGTCTCGGCCGTGGCACGTTTCTGCTTCTTCATGTGCTCGTGGGCTTGGAACTGCATGATCGCCGCCGCCAAGTCCTGGGCGAGACCATCGTGGATTTCGTAGGCGATCCACTGCCGTTCACAATCGCTGGCCCGCAGCATATGCAGCAGTTTCTTCCGCTCCTCTTTCAGCGATTCCTGAATTTGTCTTCGCTCTGTCACGTCGCGGAATAAGGCGAGTAGGCAAGGCCGCCCGTCGTAGACAATCCGATGTCCCGTAATATCGGCGTACAGAATGCTGCCATCCTTTCTGAGAACGGGGCGATCTTCATTGATGGAGACACGGCCTTCGGCAGCCGCCTGAAATCTCCGCATATCATCGGGCACTACCTCGGGTGGATGGATGTCCTTGAGCGACAACGTCAAAAACTCCTCCACCGAGTAACCGAGCATCTGACAGAGCGAGGAATTCACGCGGACAAAACGTTTCGTTTCCAGGTCGGTAATGACGAGTCCCTCGATCATTCCATTGTAAATCGTCTGAAGTTGATCCACACTCTGCTGTAGCGTCTCTTGTGCTCGCTTCCGCTGAGTGATGTCTCGAATCACCGCCATGATGGCTTGAGGGTGATCCGTCCCTTCACGCACGACAGCAGACGAGACTTCCACGGAAATCGTCGCCCCGTCTGGCCGCAGCACCGTGTATTGCGTATCCCGTCGCACACCTGCTGCCGCCAAATGGACCAGATTGCTGACAAATCGTTGTCGGTCGTCCTCGATCACATAGTCGAAAACGCTCCTCCCCTTCAGGTCGTCGGAGGCGGACAAACCAATCAGCTGCCGGGTTTGTGAAGATGCAAAAAGGATTTGACCCCGCAGGTCCAACATCACGACGGCATCGGGATAGGCTTCCAGGAGGCTCCGATACAGCTCCTCACGGAAGTTTTGAAACGCTTCGTCCGGCGATTTATATTCGTCCGCCATCAAACGTCCTTCGCGCCGAGGAGAGCTGAGAAAAGCACATTCGCTTCTTTGAGGGCATCGTGTCTGACCAAAGAAGAGAACGGTATCTGGTCTCGCCCCTGGGTCGCCTGGGACGACAGCCCATAGCAGAACCGCCGCCAGGGGGTAGAGTGCACAGCCCACCGCCGCTGACAATTCTAGCAATCAACGACCTCCGGGACACCGCTTGGCAAGAGAGGTTCCACGAGACTGGCTACGATGAGACTTGCCGCACTATCCGGGAAGAGGATCCGCCGTGACCGAGCACCAAGATCAGCACTCTCGACGACTCCGCGACCGTATTTCGCCCACCGCGGCACCGAGCCGAATCGAATTTCGCCGATACCGCGCGGCGACTTGGATTGGATCGTGATGAAGTCGCGAAGAAATAATCGCACTGGACAGTACGAAACCGCCAAAGATTTCGCCGCGGACATTCAGCGCCACGTGCCGCCTCTGCCGGTGGAAGCCCCATCACCTTCGCTCGCCCATCCACCTGCGGAAGTTCATCGGGCGAAGCGGAACACCGATGGAGAACGCTGCGCCCGTCGCCGCTCGGCTTGTCTCGTTAGTGGCCACGATGTTTTCCCACCTCGATCAACTTGCAACCGCGGCAGATCTTCGTGAGCAGGAAGTTTCGCGCCGGCACAGTGTTCGAAGTCCAGCACCAGGTATCCGTTCTTCGGAATCGTCTGCCGGTGATCGGCCACCACGTGGGCCTCGCCCGGCGCAAGCGACAGCGGGAAACATGGCCGGTCGTTAGGCAGGACGGCAAGCATCGCCACGCTAGCGTACGTAACGTGTTGCGGCGTGCGATGCAGCAGGCAACGGGCGTGCAGCATTTAAGAAAGCATTAAATGTCAAAACGCAATTATCTTGCGTTTCTTGTGCTGCCTTGTTGTAATGTCAGCTGGTTGCTCTGTATATTTGTTATATTCGTTAAAGTCCTCAGTGGTGCATGGAATTTCGGCAACGAGATTCGCGGACCGGGTGCGGGTCCGGAGACTAGGTGTCGCGTGCGAGCGATCGGAGTAATCTAAGAACGGCACGCGAGAACGCTTGATGATTCCTCGTTTTCTTGGGGAAGGTTGAGCAGCAAGGACGTTCGAAATGCGATTCACTCGCATCGGTCCGAACACGTTGGTCGTCGTGTTCGCGGCAAGAGTGATGTGGCCGCGAGCGGCTAACCTATCCAATCCAAGACCATTATCGTTTTCAGTTATCGTTCTCCTCGACGAAAGGACCTACCGTTATGTGTCGACGACTTCTACCATGCGTTATCCTCACTGGTATGGCGCTGTGCCTAGCCAGCACATCCTGGGCTCAGGTCGATTTCAGCAAACCAGCAGATCCACTGGGTACCAACCCACCGGTTTTTCAAGATCTCGGTTTTGAGGATGTTGTCACAAGTTTTGTGCCGGCAGACCCGCAAAACCCGGCAGCCGTCTGCCTTGAGTGTCACGACAGTGGTGTTCCTAACCGCCACCACCTGTTGTATGGAAAAGACCTTCCTTCGCCATCGATTGTTCTCAATCCTGATGCAGATGGCGATGGTACTCCTGACACCAAATACTCCTGCTTTAGCTGCCATAATCAGACGGTTGTGGATGGTGTTGTCAAGTTCGAAGTGGAAAGGGTCTGCCAAGTTTGCCATGGCACGAACAGTCCTCACCATAGGACGGCGGCCGCAGTGAACAGACACTGTTCCGAATGTCATGCTTACGTTGCTGATTTTGATGACGGCCATACGATTCCCACCTATGACGCTTCATTTGTAACGCCATACAGGGGTCTGCATGGTGAGGGTTGGCATGATGCATTGCACACGGATCCTTGGTTGGAAAGTGATGGTTCGGGCAGCGTCGCCGACACCGACGTCCAGCTCCTTGACACGGGAGTGCCCATCGCCTTTGGCGTTCCCGTCATCAGGAACGACCCCAACGAACTCCGTTTCAAGCCGGCTGGCTTTAACAACGACTTCATGATCGACGAGCCCAACCGCGGTTCGAATGCTTACACGGTCATTTTCCAACAGGGCCCGGCACTGGCGGTCAACTGGCAGCAGGCCGGCAACATCTTGACCGTCACCGTCGCCCCGTCCCAGACGGCTTTGGATCTGGTTACCGCCATCAACGCTGCCGTGACGGCGTCATCGGGCGCCCGGGTCAGAGCCGGCCTCCTGCATGACGGTGAAAATTCGGACCCCGACGATCCGGACAACGACCTTCTGGAGCCTTATGAATACGAGCCGCTAGGTGGTATGCCACTTAACAATCGCGGTGTTGGTGCAGGTTCCTGCAACTATTGCCATGACGACGACGGTGCTCTGGACGTCAACGGTGATCCGGCGCCGGAATCAATCGTGAACAATCACGATACCCACCATGGCATAGGTCTCCCAACTGATAGTAATACTATTAGCGACGGAGCAGGTGGCACATGGAGCAGGTGTAACGTTTGCCACGATTACACATGATCGGAGTCCGCACCTCGATCCAAACGATCCCAGCCGCGCCACGTACTCTGACGTGGGCGGCCCCGATTTTGACCTCGCTATGCGAATTTGCGAAGAGTGTCATAGCCTTGAATCACTCCACAACATCCAGGCTGACACCGATTTGACCCCCGGTGAGATCGTCGTCGGTGGCGAGCTCGCGGGATACGGTCACGTGGGAAGAGACGGTGGTCCTGGCGACAGCGACTGCTGGGGCTGCCACGGTTTCGACTTCAATGCCAGTTCGACATCGTTAACCGGCGCGCTGGTTCCGACCCTCTACAACACTGACGTGGCCTTCCTTTCCGCCGGAAAAGCCGCGACGATTCTTCTCAGCGGTGCGGCCTTCACCAATACGGCCAATGGCACCTCGTACGAGTCGGACGTTCGGTTGACGGCCGCCGATGGGTCCTTCGTGACACTGGAACCGGACGTCATCCTCGACCAAGGAAGCTTGGCGGTTACGATCCCTGCTGCGACTCTGCCCGGGAACTACAAGATCCAGGCGGCGAAGGGTGATGTGGCAAGTAACCCGACCGTCATCAGCATTGTCCCCAAGGTGACGATCACCAGGGCCACTTCCAACTTGCGGATAACCACCATTACCGGCAGCGGATTTGGCGGTTACGCCGTGGGCTCGGGAACGACCGTCACCGGGATCCTCACCAAGACCTTGGGTGGCCCGAAACCCGTGGAAGCGACAATCGTTTCGTGGAGTGACACGAAAATCGTCGTCAGTTTTCGCGGAATCCCGCAGACCGTGACCGTTAACTCGGTATTCGGCAGTGCCACTGCCAGCGCCACTGGGAAGACACTCAGTCGCTAGTCGGTTGCATTTGTCCTGTATAGCTGCGCAGCGTGGGAGGGATGTGCCATCGGCCCGTCCCTCCCATGCGCGTTGTCTTGAGGCGTCGATACGACACCTCGACTGATCGACATGCTTGGTCGTGGTGATCGCTGTCTCCGCGGATGCTCGGCTCCGAAGGGCGGCGGTTGACCGATACGGCGGAGCAGGTGTTGGCGCAGTGATCGACGGTGTCGGCCAGCCTGCCCGTCGGAGGCTGCGCCAAGGTCGATCAGTCCTATTCCGCCGAGGACATTGGCATGCCTGCGAATGTGCGTGGCACCGATTCCGTGAGAAGGTCAAACCAATGTATGTCAAATCTCTACTCCTTGCTGCAATTGCCGGTCTGTCATGGTGCGTTACCAGTACAGGCTGGGCCGACGTTCCGGCCCCGCCGGTCAACCAGACCATCGGTATGCCTGACGTCTTGTCTGGTGAACTGACGGAGGCTGACTGCCGTACTTGTCACGCCAGTGGTCTCCCGGACCGCCACCATTTGCTTGAAAGTCAGCCCATTCCACCAGGCTCGCTTGTTCCGTATCCCGATGCAGACGGCAACGGCGTCCCCGATACCACCTACGGGTGCTTGAACTGTCATGACGAGTCTTTCACTCCGGTCAGGGACTGCACTGTGTGCCATACGTCGAGTGCTCACCATAGGACGCCTGCGGCAGCCAATGGTGATTGTGTATCCTGCCATGGTGACATCGTTGACAATGTCAACGACGGCCATTACATCCCTACTTATCAGCCGTCCGAAGTGACACCTTCGTCCAGTTGTGGAGACGGCCTCCCACTTAACAGCCGCGGCAAGGGGGCGGGGGCTTGCGATTATTGCCATGACGACGACGGTCTGGACATCACCGATCATCCGCAATAACGCAGACCTCCACCATGCTACGACCTACGCCTGGGATGGGTCCTTGGATTGTCTGGTGTGCCATGACATACGTGATCCGTTGAGTATTCGCGTCTGCGAACGTTGTCACGGCCCGGACTCACTGCATAACATCCAGGCGGACTCGCCCAGGGCCAGCAATCTCGGCACGATCGTCGTGGGTGGCGAGGACGCCGGATACGGTCACGTGGGAAGGGACGCCGGTCCTGGCGACAGTGACTGCTGGGGTTGCCACGGTTTCGCATCCGCGTCCGCACCGCGTGCGGGCCCGATCATCCCGACGGTCTACTACACGGATGTGGCGTCGATTCGCGCCGGATCAGACGCCATGGTCACGCTCACGGGCGCGTCGTTTGTCAATACCATGGGCACGCTACTGTACGAGTCGGATGTGGCGTTGACCGCTGCCGACGGTTCCTCGGTGATCGCTGACTCCCGACATCATCCTGGACGAGGGGATGCTGGTCGTCACGATCCCCGGCGACACGGCACCGGGCAACTATGATGTGCGGGCGGTCAAGGACGAATTCGCCAGCAACCCGACTGTGATCAGCATTGTCCCCCAGGTGACCATCACGCAGGCCATCGCCAACCGCGGACTGACGACCATTACCGGCAGCGGGTTTGGCGGTTACGCTCCGGGTTCGGGAACGACCGTCACCGGGACCTCACCAAAACCTTGGGGGGGCCGAAGCCCGTGGAAGCCACGATCATTTCGTGGAGTGACACGAGAATCGTCGCCGGTTTTCGCGGAATCCCGCAAACGGTGACCGTTCACTCAGTATTCGGCAGTGCTACTTCCAACGCCACCGGGAAAGGACTCCGGCGCTAGGCGGTTGCGCTGTTTTGACTGAGTTGCAGGTGGCGAGGCGGCCTCGGGCGCGTCACTCGGTCCATTTTGAGTCGGCAATCACGAAATCGCTCACGTAACGATTCATCGTGGCAGGATCAAGCCACACGAGATCGTCATTCGTACTCGGGCGAGCAGGGGAAAAGAGAAATGTCAGAGCAGCGCAATGTCGGTTACTTACGGTTTGTCACAAACCTGATTTTCGCAACGGGCTGTGTCGCGGCGATTTCTTCCGAACGTGCACAGGCAGCAGAAGAGAATGCGGTGGAGGCCAGGACGGTCGTTGCCCGGGTCAATGGCCAGCCCATCTATGAGGATCAACTGAAGCCGGAACTGGAGAAAAGCCTGAGGGCATCGAAAAAACATGGCATGCGAACGGACGACAGTAGCGTGGTCAAACGGCTACAGGCGAAGTTGTTGAATAAGGCGATCGGCGATGTGCTCGTCAATCAGGAAAGCAAGAAGCGGACCATCGAGAACATCGAGGAAAAAGTGGAACAGAGAGTGAAAGATCTCGAAAAGAAATACGGGGCCGGGCAAGGAATGGAAAGGTACTTGAAGATACGAAGAATCACGATGGACGACCTCAAAGAGTCCTTGAAGGGAAGGGTACGTGTTGATGAGTACCTGAAAGAACAGGGCGTCTTGGAGCCGGAGATCCCCGAAGATCGAATCCGAGCGATGTATGATGCGGATCCGGAGAGTTTTTCCAGCAAGGAGACCTTCCAGGTCAGCCATATTTTGATTGCCGTGGACGAGGATGCTGGACCGGAAGAGAAGGAGCAGGCGCGGCAGAAGGCGGAGCAAATCCGCACGGAGATCTTGGCGGGTAAGGACTTTGCCGCGATGGCCAAGGAGCATTCCGCCTGCAAGAGCGCGTCGGGTGGCGGGGATTTGGGACGCCTCAAGAGGGGTTTCATGCCGGCAGAATTTGACGCGGTGGCTTTTGCCCTCGAAAAGGATGCCGTGAGCGAGGTCGTGGAAACTAAATTTGGGTTTCACATCATCAAGCTTGTCGACAAGGATCCCGGCGGATTAGTTCCCTACGAAAAGATGCGGGGTTTCCTCAGAAAGTATCTCCAAGAAGAGGAATCGAAGAAAAGGCTGGTGTCGCATATCGCCGAGTTGAGAAAGAAAGCCGAGATAGAAATCCTGTTGAAATGAATCCTGGCGAGGCAGGGCCTCGAGCGGGCACCGACCGAAGGTTGGTCGCGTGCTACCGCTCGGTTCGATCAACCCGCCGAGCTTTGGTTGCTGGAACTTGACTCGAAATGCTCACGTTTCGCCCCATAAGTTGACTAATGTGAACCAGCCATGCGAGATTGTTTCAGAGCGGCATAGCGGCGACGAATCACACCTTCTGCGCGATTGGGGCGATCTTGCGGAAATCGCCATCATGTATTTGACTGAACGTATGCATCCTCAATGTTGTCAGGATACCGGATCAGTCACTTTTCCTTGGTCTGCTCAACGGTCGTCTATTCTGCCAGGAGGCTTCCCAGCCATGTTTCGACGTTCGCGATCCACCCTGCTCAGGACGATTGCCGTGGTGAGTTTGTGCGTGCTGACATCCCCGGGGTGTTCACGACATGAACAGATTAAGGTGAACGAGAAACCGCCGGAGGATGGCTCGACGGAAACGGGGCGGTTTGCCACCGCCGATGCGGGCAGTCTGCGGGGGGCATCGCCAGCCACCGGAGGTTCCCAACTGCGGGCCCTGAATGCAACACTGGATGAGTCGATCCGGTATGTGGTACCCGAGGGGTGGTCGCCGACGCAGGTGGGTGGTCTTCAGAAAGCCGCCTTCGAGATCCAAGAGGGGCCTTTGGCGGCGGAAATGACGGTGATGGGTTTGCCCGGTTCAGCCACACAGCTGCTGCCCAACGTCAATCTCTGGCGCAAGCAGATCGGTCTGGAGAACACCACGCAAGAAGATCTGGATGCGGCACTGGAAGCTATTGAGGTCGACGGCCGGGGAGGTCATTATATCAGATTGGTGGGTCCATCGGATGCTGAGCGACCACTGGCCATGCTCGTTGTCCTAGCCAGCGATCAGGATCACACCTGGTTCTTCAAGATGCTCGGAGATTCGGAACTGGTACTGCGCGAGAAGGAGCATTTTAGGGAGTTTGTGAGATCCGTGAAGTTCGTGCCCGAGGGCGGAGACGAGAGTGATTGAGCCCTGTACCAGCAGGGCACTCGGCACGGAGGTATGAGCTAGCTGTCACCTGACGAACGCTCCCCTGGAAGCGTGGTTGCCGGTGCCGGCTCTGATCCTGGTAGGAGAGTGACGTTGGACAAGCTGCTGGCAGCTGTGGTGATCATAGCGACGAGCCCATTCGCGGGTGACTCGCCGACAGGCGTACCGCAAATACCGGATGATGTCAATACGTGCGTTCTGTGTCACGGTACGCCCGAGTCGTGGACCGGCAAGAAGGCCCGCTTCTTTATTGCTCCCGACGCTCTGGCCGGAGATGTGCATGACCAGAAGGGAATCAAGTGTCACCAGTGTCATGGCGGCAATCCGACCAGTCTCGATCCGGCGGTCGCGCACTCGTCCACACCGCGGAGCGACATGACACGCTCGTGCGGTGCCTGCCACGAAGACCGATTCGCGGAACTGACGCAGGGCGTGCACGGGGAAGTGTTTTTTAGCGAAGATGGTACTGGCAAGCCGTTGAATTGCCGTGACTGTCATCGCGACCCGGCCCACCGTATGCTCCCCGTCAAAGACCTGAAATCTCCGGTTCGTGGCCGCAACCAGGTCGATGTCTGCACAGAGTGTCACGAGGGTCCATCGGAAGAATACAGGGTCAGTGGGCACGGTTTTGGGGTGTTTCGTTCAGGGCTCATCAACTCCGCCGTCTGTGCGGACTGTCACGGCGCTCACGCCATTTTTTCGGCCGCCGATGAAAGATCGTCGGTGCACAAAGCGAATGTCGCGGAGACGTGCGCCAAGTGTCACCTGTTCATTTCACAACGCTTGGCTGAAAGCGTGCATGGTCGTGGCAGTGGCCTCGGCAAGGAAGCTCACAAGCCTGCGCCAGGAGGCGTGGTCAGGATGAGGCCGACTTGCACAGACTGCCACGAGGGGCACGATCTGCCGGATCCAAAAGCGGCGCTGACACGTCTTGGTGAGCCGGACCGATGTGGGAGTTGCCATGTCGACCTGAATCAAGCCTACGGTATGAGCATGCACGGCGAACTGACCGAACTTGGTTATGACGAGGGTGCCAAATGCTCGGACTGCCATGGCGCTCATGACATCCTGCCGTTGAGCGATCCCGATTCTCGCATGGCTTTGGCGAATCGTGCCGCGACGTGTGGCGCATGCCACACCAATATCTCGCCGAATCTACTGACCTTTGATCCGCATGCCAACCATTATGATCAGCAGCGGTCGCCTGCGGTGTATTGGGCCTATCACGGCGTATTGACGTTTATCATTGTCGTGTTCGGGTTCTTCGGGCTGCACGCGGTTGTCTGGTTCCTGCGCGGAGCGATCGACGTCCTACGGCACGGTCGGCCGCGGCCACTGGCTCCCAACACGCGCGGATATGTTCGTTTCCGGCCCTTTCACCGCGTGGTACACACCGTCCTGGTCATTTCGTTTCTGGGGCTGGCATTGACCGGCCTCCCGCTGAAATTCAGCACTCAGCCGTGGGCCCACTGGCTGACATCGAGCCTGGGGGGTTGCGGGTCGATCGGTTTGTGGCACCGCATCTTTGCCATTTCCATGTTCGGCTGCTTTCTTTCCTACATCTACTTCATGGCGCGTCAGTACTTCTTGCTGCGACGACGGGGGGAGTTGCGCAAGGTAGCCTTGTTCGGCCCCGACTCGCCGCTGCCGAATCTGCGCGATGCGCGCGATTTCGCAGCCATGGTACGGTGGTTTATGGGGCTCGGACCGAGGCCGACATTCGAACGATGGGCTTACTGGGAAAAGTTCGATTTTTTTGGGGCGGCTTCCGACACAATCATGCTTGGCGTGACGGGTCTGATCCTCTGGTTTCCCAACGCTTTTTGTTCGTTCTTGCCCGGCGAGGCCGTGAACATCGCCAAGGTTGTGCACTCCACGTTGGCCCTGCTGGCCACAGGTTTTGTTTTTGCCATCCACTTCTTTCTCACACATTTTCGTCCCGACAAGTTCCCCATGGATATGTCCATTCTCACCGGCATGGTGAGCGAGGAAGAACTGCACCACGAGCGTCCCGAGTACCTGGAACGCTTGCACACGGAAGGTCGCGTCGAGGAAAGCCAAGCTACGACGCCAACGCGATCAACGTTGCGGAGGGTGCGGACCTTGGGCTTCCTGGCCCTGGTTATCGGACTGGCTACCCTGGCCGCAATCGTCTGGTCCTTGCTGGTCGAGTCGGACCTCTTCATCCTGCCCTGATGATGGGACCGTGTCGGTTGGGCCCGCCTGGCAACCTGGCGCGGCAAGGCAGTTACCGTGTGCCGGTCAGGCCGGCCAGCACCATGTGGGCGCGGCCCGAATTGTAGGACGCCGAAGCGTCGTCGTAGTCCTCGTACGTGTAGCGCAGGTAGGCCGACACGCGCTCGCTGGCCTGCCAATCGACGCCGGCCACGTATCGCCGAGTGTTGACGCGGACCTCGCGAATAATCAGGCAGATCTGGCCACGGCAAGAACGGATCAAACGCATCGAAAGCCCAGACCCACTGGAGCGATCCCGAGAACGTCAATCGCTCGGTATACGCGTGGCTGGCACCAAGACTCAGGACCTCGCCGCGGCCGCCGTAATTCCATTGTTGGCGATCCAACGACTCCACGTCAGGCGTGTCACTGGGAAAGTAGATTTCCTGATCGATCCAGTTGGAGTAGAATCCGTAACCACCGGAAATGGACCACGCGGGCTGGGGAGCATACCAGAGCGTGAAGGTCATGGGATAGTTGTCCTCGACGAAGTCCGCGACCGAGGTGTGATTCTGGCGGTTCTCCAGGGAGACGCTGGTCATGGCCATGAGGTTGTCGGCCGCCAGCCATGTCGCGTCCAGACGGACAACATCTTCGCACGTGGGCTGGTTGGTATTGGTGAGGCCGGTGTATTTCGTCACTCCGTACAGCGGATTCGACGCGTTGCGGTGTTCATATCGCAGTCGCGTGTCGAATCGCGGGTGCCAGCGCATCGAGGTTCCCGCGAAATGGGTCACGAGCGAGGTGCGGTCCTGATCGAGGGACGCGGGTGGGTTCTGAACCTGGTATGTCGGCGTAGCTGCGGTCGAGCAGACCGAGTTCGGTGCCCCCGTTGAACGTCAGCCGATCTGCCAGGCCGCTTGTGCGGAAGGGCCGCCAAGTGACGTCCACGCCGGTGGAAGTCCTCAGATAGTCAACGGGATGCCGGAGACCGTAGGGAGGAACGATCGCCGTGGGGACGGATACCGCGATGCCTTCCGGCACCACGAGGAAGGGGGGTTGTTGGTTCAGCTGTCGATTGTAGCGCACAAAGCCGTCAAATGTCACGCGACTGAAATAGTTATTGGACAGACGGATGTCGAATCCGTAGAAGCGTCTGCGCGTATCGCGTTGGAGGTTACGCGTATCGCCCTGGTAGAGCTGGGAATAGAAGAGGGTTTGCAGCGGCAGTTCACTGCGCAGCTTGAGTCGGTCTGTCTGCGACATGGTTTCGGGCACAACGGCATACGGATAATCAACGGCATAGTTGTCATAGGGATGCACGGTGCCGTACGATCTGGTCACCACCGAGTCGTTTTGACCGAAGGTCCGCATGGGCCGCGAATACTCGGCCGTGATCGGCCCGATTCGCGCTTCGATGGCTGGTTCGACACGCGTGGACATCCAGTCGATCTCTTGGCGTTGAGACTCAACGTGACACTTGCGGCAAAAAATACGGTCACTGGGCCAGCCATGATGCGTGCCCAGCGCTTGACGCTCACCCATCTTGCGTCGGAACCAGACATCGAGGTGATACTTCACGTTCTCGGTTAGTTTACCGGAATAGTCGGCGCGAATGTCCTGTAATCGAACGGCATAATCATCGCCGACATTGAAGTCCTCGGCGATGATCTCCGCACCGCTTCCTGGTGGCGGCAGGTTCGTCAGGGGGTCATGGTCCAGGCGATGCAGAAATCGCTGGTAGCGCAGATTCGCCGTGTGAGCCGGGGTAAAGTAGTGGAGTCCGGCTTGTGTGCTCTCGTTGTCCAGTCCGGTGCCGAACAGATCTAGCGTATATTCGCCATCGCTCCTCAGCAGGTCGAGATCCCAAAAGGGTGAGGACTGCAGACCCTGGTACTCACCGACTTTCGTGGGAGACCCTTGCCGTGCGACAGTCCACCATCCGCCACGCAGGGCCGCGTCGTGATAGCCCAGCGGTGCAATATCGAGTGTGACTTCACGCTCGCGAGAGCCGCTCTCGCTGCCGTCAAAGAGGTGCTCCGACTGGCCCAGAGCACCGTCCGTGGTCCACCTGTCGCGGTAGTAGGGGAAGCCCGGCGCGATCGAGTCCATGTCCGTCAGGCGTGTGGAGTGGGAATCCGTCAGGCGCGCGGAGTAGGTGAAGTCTGGCGTGGTTAAGGCCGTCTCGGTCAGCCGCGTCAGGAAGAGGGTGTCGAGACGAGCAGATTGTGCCGCGTCCCTCTGCGAGGGATAGGTGATCGGTTCATCCGCCCGCGCAGCAGACAAACTGGCGAGCACGGCCCACAGGCCGAAGCACTGGCTCGCCAATTTGCATGCCCTGTTCGGGGACAAGCGGATTGTCCGTCTCATACACACACCTCGAAAGTCCTCGCTGCCCGGCAGGACGGGCGTTGCTGCGTTTACCCAGACGGTGGCCTATCGCCTCATCCCATGCCCACACTCGAAACCCGTCGCAAAATCACTGCCGTGGATCTGCGAATGACACTGCGTACAGTCGGTGAACAACGCCTGTCGAGACGCTGGGGTCGTGGGAATCGTGGGATTGGGGGGCCCTCCGCCAACCAAGGTGGGCACTTCGTTATTCAAGTGGCATCGAGTGCATTGCAGCGAGGCGCCGTGTGTGGAGTGGCCGGCGTGGCACCGCAAGCAGAGAAACGTGGGCGGCTGCTTCAACAGGTTGTTGGCGACGGTGCCGTGCGGCTCGTGGCAGATGGCGCAGTTTTCAGTTACTGGCGCATGCTCCCACACAAAGGGCCCCTCCTTTTCTCCATGGCATTCAAAGCACAATTGGTTGAGTGTCAGGCCCTTCAAGTTGCCATGATCTTGCCCGTGGCTATCGTGACAGTCGGAGCAGCGGATCTTGCCTTCCCGGATCGGATGATGAGATGGCAGGGATGATAACGCGAATATTTTGGGATGGCATTTGTAGCAGGTTTCCGGTTCAGCAACTCGCATGGGCCGACCGCTCGGTCGGTCCAACGTCGTGTGAGTTAGGTTGACAACAGTCGGCACCTGTGCGTTGGGATGAGCGTCGTGGCAGTCCGCACAAGCCACGCCTTGGCGATTGTGATACGACGAATGCCAGGCCATCGTCGGTGCGCCGGTGTGACAACCGAGGCAGAGATCAGATCGCGTCTCCAAAGTGACGCGTCCGTGTGGCCGATGGCAGGTAGTACAAATGAACTGGTTGGGGCCAAGCAATTGATGCGGCCCGGCGATTTTTTCCAACTCGCGTTTCTCGGCGTGGCAGCGGTAGCATACCTGCGGCTGCTGCACCGTCATCGCCAGTCCCGCTGCGGGGTGCGGGTCATGGCAGTCCGTGCAACCGATTCCGGCCAGGTCGTGCGGCGATCCGTGCCACTCCCGCATGTGCGGGCCTTCGTGGCATGTCAGACACAGTTCCTTGCGCGTGCGCGAGGTGACGTTGCCGTGCGGATCGTGACAGGTTGTGCAGTCAAACGTCTGCGTGGTTGTTGTTCGTTTCGTAGCGTAAGGTGGACTTGTGATCACGGTACCGATCTGGTGCGGCTGGCCGGCCTCCTCGAAACGCTTCATGGCACCGTGACAGCGGTAGCAGCTTTCGGGGGTCACGGCCCCCAGGTTACGCGAAATATCCGGCGGCGAGGCGTCTTCCTGTTTCCACGTGGCCGCGCGAACACCCGAGTCCCTGTTCCTTTTCCCCAAATCGGCGGGCGGTGTGCCGGGAGGCACATCGTAGTGGGCCACGTGGCAGGTCGGGCAGGCCATGCCACGATGGGCGTGCGCCGACGTTCGCCATTGTGCCGCCAGCTCCGGCGACTGCGATTCATGACACTGGAGGCAGATTTCCGCTTGTTCGGCAGCCGTGGTCGCTCGACCTGTCGCGGTCATCTTGTCCGGAGGATTCAGGCTGAGAATCGATGCCTCACCCCCTCCGCGGCTGGCGAGGTGCTGGCTCGCTGCCCCGTGACATTTCTCACAACCCTGCTCACGATGCACATTGGTGGAGAACGCGGTTACATAGGTCTCATGGCAGACCACACATTGGGCGTCGAGCTGCGTGACAACCGCGCCGGGGATCTCCGGCAGCGCAATTTTCATGCTCGGATAAGTGGTTGGTTTCCACAGCAACTTGCCCTCCGCCCAATTTGCCGACAACTCCTCGGTGGGACGCCAGGACAGACTTGTCATGGGCCATCCGCGATCCAGGTCGGCGGGTGCCAAAACGAGTGGTCCGGAGAAACTGCAAGAAACCAAGCTGAGCACTACAAGGGCGCAGAAAACGGTTCCGGGTGGCAGCCTTCGCCAGCCTGTCACTATGGTCCGAACGGTGAACAACGTTTCCCTCCCTGGTCGCTACGGTCGCGCGAGTCGACGCCATCCGATTGGAGGTTGGTCGTGCCTGTGGGGGTGCCGATCATCCGTCCATCAGGCCCGTCTCCCGCATTCTTGGCATGCAGGGCCGGACACATGGGGGCCAGACACATGGAGCGGCGACACCGCTGCGCGGCGGCGTACATTAGCGATTTCCCCTGGCAGACACAAGGGATTTTTTGACGGGCCGTGGCAGAACGATACCCTCTTGTTGGGGCTTGTGGTTGCACCGCGGGCAGGGCGGTTCTAAACTAAGATCTGCTGGGATTCCCTTTGAAATGAGCGGATTTCCCACCGCGTTCCTCAGAACAGCTCTGACGATGTGAGGTCAACCGTGTACAGTTCACTGACAGCTCAGCGTTTGGTCCCACTCGTGTTCGAGCCTCGGCAAAATGTTGGTGAGTTCACGCAGCAGTGCGACGATGGTCGCCGTTCTGCTATTGAGTCTGACGACAACCAACTTCCGGGCGGCGGCCCAACAAGCCGAAAAGACATGCCAGGTTGACGAGACGCGCTCCATGCTTGCGCAGATTGCGGGCGAGCAACCGGCTTCGAAGTCCAGCGCAACACCGCAGGAGCCAAGGAAGCAAGCTGACGCCGCGCCGGCGAAGAAACCTGCCACGCCGGAAACGAAACCGGCGGCCAAGACCGAGACAACGGACAAGCCGTCCGCCCAGCCGCAGGCCAAAGAACAGCCGGAGTCAGCCGAGTCCGAGAAACCGGCGACTGGCCCCGATGCCGGTGACAAAGCTCTCGGCGAAGGCCCAGACGCGCTGGCCCAGAAATTCGCGGAGATACTCGCCAAGGGGCTCGCCGACGTTGCGAAGAGTGATGCTTCCCCGGAGACGCCGCAGCCAGTCGCCAAGGAGCAGGCGTCGTCCGAGGCCGCGTCCGAGCCAGCTCCTGCGGCAGCTGAAGCCGTCGACGAGCCGCCCACGATCAGCGTCTTGATACTGCGAAATCCCGATGAATTGGCCGATGTGCCGCGAACCGAGCGCATTGGGCGGTTGATACTCAGCGGCGACGATATCTCCAACCGATCGTTGCGGGGACTGGAAGGGCTGAGTGTATCGGAACTGAGCATTGAAGCGATCCGTGTTTCCAACGTCGGGCTCCAGTACGTCAAATCGGTCAAGGGCATTCGTCGCCTGCGTCTTTGGTCACCGGCATTCGACGATGAAGCGCTGAAGTACGTGGCGGAATTGCCGGACCTGCAGATTCTGGATGTGGAAGGAACCGCGATGGAAGGCGCCGGCCTGGAGGAGCTCAAGGGTCTGCTGAAGCTCGATACGCTGGTATTGGGACCCCTGACATCCGACTCCCAAATGGCTTCGCTCCAGCACCTGAGCAGCCTTGCGACAGCTCGATTTGCGCGCTTGCCCAAGACTGACGCTGGCGTGTCTCGAGCACCTGGCTCAGCTTGCCGATCTGAAAATCGTCTGGCTCCCTGGTCATATTCGCGCCAAGGGGAAACGTTTGCTGCGGGAGTCGCTGCCCGAATGCGACGTTCGCTCGTGACGCAGCCGGCAAGTACGATGCGAGGTCAACATGTGGACTACCGGCTGGTGGAGCTGTCGCATTGAGCGATGGACGGTTTCGTTGATGAGATTAAGCGTTATGCACAAGGTCATTATCGTTGTTGCTATCCCGGTGCTGCTGATTGCCACCATTCTCGTCCTGACGATGAACGGAGTCGGACAGAGTGAAAGTGAATCGGTCGCTCCGAATCTCGCCGCGAGCGAACGCTTTCAGCCCGGAGATACTGCCGTGCTGATGGCGGATCGAGTCGATCTGTGTCTGGGAGACAAGACGGTCGCGCGGCTAGGGAGAGAGTGCCGACTCGCGGTCCGGCAAGTCCGGGGAAGTTGGGTGGGTGGAACCGTTCAAAGCGGGGGCAAAACGCTCAGCGGGTGGGTGCACCAGCGCTACTTGAAACTCCGCCCACGCGATTCCGCAAATCAGGGTGCCGGCGCCGTCGAGGCACCGCAGACCGGGGACGAGACGCTGGGCCAGGAATTCGCGCGACTGCTGAACGAAGAGCGCGGCGCGAAGTCGGCTGCGGCGGCCCCCGTGGAAAGCGCAGACGAGCCGCCGGGGGCCGTCAGTCCGGGCGCGAACGCTGCAGAGTCGTTGGCGCCCGCGCCGCCAATAGGCGTGCGCGTGGCCGTTGCCAGCAACCCGACAGACCTTGATGACCTGAAATCGCTTAAGCTGATCGAGCATCTGGTGATCACCGGCTATCAGTTTTCCAATCGGTCGCTCAGGCATCTCGAAGGGCTGCGTATCCTCTCGTTGAGCGTCGAGGCCGTGAACGTTGGTAACGCCGGGCTGCTGCCGGTGAGTAAGGTGAAGAATCTGCGCAGGCTGCGACTATGGACGCCTGGCGTCGACGACGCAGGGCTCGAATTCGTCGCCAAGTTGAACGATCTCGAATGGCTGGACCTGGAGGGAACGAGTGTGCAAGGAACCGGCCTGGTGCGGCTGCAGGGATTGCCGCGGCTTTCCCACCTGACCTTGGGTCCCAAGACCCAGGATGACGATTTGGCCGCGCTCCGGGAGTTCTCGCACCTGGCGGAACTTGACCTGCGCTCCTGCAGCCGACTGACCGAAGCGTGTCTCGCGTCGGTGGCCAAGTCAGCCACATTGCGCGTGGTGTGGCTCCCCAATCACCTGGTGATTGGCCACGAGGACACGATTCGGCAAGCCTTGCCGAATTGCGAGGTCCGGCTGTAGTCGCGGTCGCAGCGCGACGGCAACGAGTGGCGGTGCTATTTCAGGAGTTTCTGCACGTCGTCCATGATCTCCTTGATCCCCGTGTGGCAGCCGGTGCAGTCGGTGGGAGCGAGCTTGCTACCCGACGTTTCGTGGCAACGCCAACAAATCTGATGGGCCAGTTCGCGGATGGGCAGAGTGTCGTTGAATTCCTTCGGGAAGAGGTTCTTGCCGTGGCAGTTCTTGCACCTGCCCTGAGACAAGAACGATTCCTTGATCACGTGCATCTCGTGATTGAAGTGAACCTTGCCGAGTTCCTTGTCCTGTTCCGAGAAGTCGACATGAAAGATGTAATACTCGGGAGAAGTGGCTCGGGACCCGGGAAAACTCTCGTCTTTGATTTCGTCGATGTTGCTCGTGCCGTCGTTATCCGAGTCGAGCGCTTCAATTTCCTCGAACTTCATCTCCGCATCGCGTAGCGCCAAGCCATATGTGTTGAGAAAGTCGGCTTTGACGGGCATGTGGCAGGTGCAGCAATTCGCCAGAGGAGTGTCTCGCAGGCCCGGATATCGCGATATCATGGCGGTCTGAAGACTGGGCGTTGCGTACGCGGCGCTGCCCGTGATCAGCAACGTAACTGCAGACACGGCTCCGAGAGCAGCGAGCATAAGCGACGAGAACTTCAACATCTTCAACATGTCGTATCTCCCTGTGGGTTTCTTTCGGCTTGAGATTTTCATTGTAGGCCAGCGGCGCGGTGGGACGAACCCTCAAACGAATTGCCGCGATCACCCCATCCCGGTACATCCACCAGAACCAGCGCTGTTCCCGCTCCGCGCCCCCCAGCACAACGACGCGACGTGAGTTCTCCTTCCGGAGGTCCCACTCGCCGGGCCGCCGGAAGAGCAGGCACCTCTCCGTCGCTCTTCTAGTATGGAGTGGAATTATGCTATAGTCCAGCTGTCAGGGTACGCGTAACATATCGCGACCGCCTTACTCCGTCTAGCAAACGGCTTCTCCTCGAAATGGGGGGCGACCCATGGGACTTCCGCCCGGCTTGATTATTGTCATCGGTGCGCTGTTGGCGACAGACGCGCTGCTCGCCCAGGGGCCGCCCGCCTCGCTGGAGACTTCTCAGGCCTCGACCGTGAGCCCACCGTCCCCACAACCGGCTGTCGATCGGGGAGCCCGAGCGGCATCGGCATCGGAGTCCACGTCGCCTCCGGCCTCGTCCGGCTCGCAGGGACACTTCTCCTGCCGAACCTTCTCGGGTCAAAACAGAGAGTTGGCGGCGGCCGTGAGTGACCTGAACGTTGCCCGCGTCGCGCAGCTGCTGCGGGCGGGGGCGGATATTGACGCCCGCGCCGAGCGTTCCCATACGCGGGGGATGACCATTCTGCAGACGGCGGTGTGGCATCGATGGGGCGCTGATTGCATTCGGCTGCTGATCGACTCGGGAGCCAGCCTGGAAGCGCGGGATGGATTCGGCAACACGGCGCTGGTATACGCCTGTCAGAGCGGTCCCGACTCCAATTTGGAGGTGGTGGCGTCGCTGCTGCGTGCCGGTGCCCAGGTCGATGCCCGGGGGGCCAAAGACATGACCCCTTTGATGCACGCCGTGATGCAGGACAACTCGCAGCAGATGGTGGAGGCCCTGCTCAATGCCTCCGCCGATGTGAACTGCCAGGATCACCGCGGTTGGACACCGCTGATGCACTGCACACGCAACCGCAGCGATCAAGTGCGGGTCGCGCAGTTGCTGATTGCTGCCGGCGCGAACGTGAACGCGACGCACCGTTGCGGCGGTACAGCCCTGCTCAACGCCGCATACCACGGCCGATCGCAAGTGGTTGAATCGCTCCTGGCCGCGGGAGCGGACGTCAACGCGACCGACCAAGCGGGCTGGACGCCCTTGATCGGCGCGGCGATGAATGGGCATGTCACGGTAGTCCGCGCGCTCCTTCAGGCAGGTGCCAACGTGTCCGCCACGGACCGCCTGGGGCGAAGCGCCCTGATGTTGGCGAAAGTGAATCGGCATACGGCCGTCCTGGAACTGTTGGTCGGAGCCGGTGCCTCTCGCTGATCGGCACGTCTGAGTCTTGATTCACTGCAGGCAGCGACAGGTATTTGGTCCTGCGCTCTGGGTTCAATCTCTCACGCGCCCGATGGTAATTTCCGCGGACGTGCCCATTCTCCCGTACGGCGTGAAGAACAGATCGTAGCTGGTGCCGGTCGCGTTCAACCGCCACAAGAGCTTGTTTGGCTTCTTCGTCAGAAAGACGGTGCGGGAAAGATCTTCCCTGTAGGTCGATCCTTCATACACATGCAACACGACTCTCGTCAGACCGGAGTTGTTTATCCTCATGCGATAGACTCCGTCTGTCACCTTGGCGACACCTGCATCGCCCCTGGGCAGCTTACGCGTTTTGGTAATGGTCAACGTCGTATCGGAGTCGAGTGACGCCGCGACGGCACTGACCAGCCCATAGCCGTAAGTATCGTCCTTTCCCGGATCTCCCAGGTCCGTGGCCGTGAGCTGGAGCATCAGCCGCACGTCTTCGTTATCGACACGCAGGTCACCGTTGAGGTCGGACCCGAGTGACCGAATGTACAGTGCGGCAGCGCCGGAAACACACGCTGCCGCCTGGGACGTGCCATTCAACGCCCTGTAATTCCCACCGGCAACCGTGGAGAAGATATCAACACCAGGAGCAGCCAGGTCGAGCGCGTCACCGAGCGGCGAGAAGTACCCTGGCAGATCGAATTGCATCGGTCCCCGTCACACCGATGACCGAATCATACGCCGCCGGATACAGCACGGGCCCGCCACCAGCCAGGCTATTGCCGCCGGCGGCCACCAGGAGAATTCCCGCGCTATGAGCTCGCTCGCAGGCCTCCCACATCCCCTGTCGATCCGGCCCGCTGAGGCTCATGTTGATGACGTCGACCCCATTGCTCACTGCCCACTCAATACCCGCGATAATCCAGGCCTCCGTCCCGAATCCTCCGCCATCCAACACCTTGACTGCGTAGAGTTCGGCTTCCGGGGCCACACCCACAACGCCCATACCGTTCTTCTCCGCGGCGATGATACCAGCCACATGAGTACCGTGGCTGTTGTAGCTGTCATCAAACGGGTCATTGTCGCCAAACACGAAGTCGTACCCACCCCGGTAATTGTCGTCCAGGTCTTCATGGGTGTAGTCCATTCCAGTATCGAGGATGGCCACCTTGACCCCGGTTCCCAAATTTCCGCTGGCGTGCGCCACGTCGGCACCAATGTACGAAACCTGCCATGAATTGTTCCCCTCATCATCGCCCGGAGATGTGGCGGCCATCGTGTAGATCGCATTCTCTTCGACATAGGCGATCGCGGGGTTCTTTCTAAGGTTCTTGATCTCTCCTTCCGGGATGCTGGCCGCTACCGCGGGAATTAATTGGAAACTGCGTTGGATCGTCCCCTTGGCACTGAAGACAAGCGATTTTTCAGTCACTCCCGGCCTCTGTCTGAAACCGATAATGACCTGTTTCTCCGCGGAGAGAGCCGCGCCAGGGAGAATCAACAAGAGGCCAAGTACTGGAATGAGATACTTCATCTTCGCGATCGTCAGCTCGTTGCATGTCATCGTTCTGTCGCTTATTGGCGCTGTTTGGGCCCCAGCCCCACCCTCACTGACACCCTGTCATCGCTGCCCGAGATCACTTGCCTTCGGCGAGTCCGCCTGGATGTTCTGGAGTGGGTCCGGTCCGTGACGCCCTTCGCAGACGCGGATTGGCACGCTCCCATGCCTATCATGGCACCCAAGAAAGCAGATTCGGGTCGCACCGAGGTGAAGCACGGGATGGATGCCAATAACGGGGGGTGCCAGGGCATCCTCGCCCTGACAATCGTCGCACACAACAGTCGAGCATCACCTCAAACCGTCCTATGGCCAGACTACCAACGCCCCGTAGCACTGTCAACGAATCGTCCATCGGCAGTGCTAAAACGAACCCTCGGGATACTGCCATCCGGGAATTTCAGCGGCCAAGGGAGCGGCAGGAGCGATTTTCCGGCCCTCGCCCAGTCGTCCCGGGAATCCCGGACCACCGACCCGAATCGTAAACGATGGATCAGCGCGCCGCTGGCCCGACGACATCGAAATCTTGCCACAAAGAGACGCCGGTGGGAGTCGGACCCACTTGCAGTTGCTTGGCAGGCAACCGCCGTACCGTCTGGCTCCAGCATCATGAGCCGTCGCCGGAAGGTGACCGGCAAAACACCGTTGATCTGGACAACGATGTCACCGGCGAGTTCTCCTGGGCGGAAGATGATGTGGTCGTCGGCCGCAGTGCCACCGACGGCCAGCAAGAAGAACGATGTGGGACAGTTCACGGCCGCGCCGGTGAAGATTCATGAGTCATTTCTCGAGGGGTGCCGCGAGCTTCTCATGACAGTTCGAACTCATCACCGTTGACGATGTTATATGCGTAACCCTGTTCGCAGAGAAACAACTGGCGTTTGAGCGCGAATTCCTGTTCGACGGTATCGCGGCTGACCAGCGTGTAGAAATGGGCTTGGTTCAAGCCCGACTTGGGACGCAGGATCCGCCCCAGCCGCTGGGCTTCTTCCTGTCGCGAACCGAAGGTGCCGGATATCTGAATCGCCACCGAGGCGTCCGGCAGGTCGACGGCGAAATTGGCGACTTTCGAAACGGCCAGCACTTGTTGCCGCCCCGATCTAAACTCTTCGAACAACTTGTCGCGTTTCTTCTGCGATGTCGCGCCGGTGATGACGGGCACATTCAACTGGCTGGCGATCTCTTTGATCTGCTCGACGTACATGCCGATGATCAACGTCGGTTCGCCGGGATGCTGAAGCAAGATCTGCCGCGCGACATCGAGCTTGGCGGGATTCTCCGAAGCGACGCGGAATTTCTTGCGGCGGTCGGCTACCGCGTAAGGCATGCGGAGCTTCTCCGGCAGCGGAAGACGGATCTCGGTGCAACTCGCCGTCGCGATCCAGCCCTGGTTTTCGAGCACTTTCCAGGGCACGTCGACCTTCTTCGGGCCGATCAACGCGAACACGTCGTCCTCGCGGCCGTCTTCGCGAACCAGCGTGGCGGTCAACCCCAACCGCCGCCGCGCCTGCAGGCCGGCCGTGACCTGGAACACCGGGGCCGGCAACAGATGGACTTCGTCGTAAATGATCAGCCCCCAATCGCGCTGGTCGAACAACTCCAGATGTTTGAACGGGGCGTGCTTGTCTTCGCGCCACGTCATGATGTTGTACGTCGCGACGGTCACCGGCAGGACGTCTTTGCGCGAACCGTTGTACTCGCCGACCTGGTCCTTTGCCAGCGTCGTCTTGTCCAGTATCTCGGCGATCCACTGGCGCGTGGCTGTCACGTTCGTCGTCAGAATCAGGGTCGATGTTTGCAGCCGGGCCATGCAGGCCAGACCGACGATCGTCTTGCCCGCACCGCAGGGCAACACGATCACGCCCGACCCGCCGCGGGCGGCGCCGGCGGCGTGAAAGACGTCGGCTGCTTCGTGTTGGTACTCGCGCAGCCGGAACGGATCGCCGCCCAGTGTTTGCTCGCGGAGCGCGATCTCCAGCGATTCACCTTGGCAGTAACCGGCCAGATCTTCGGCGGGAAATCCGGCCTTGACGAGCGCCTGTTTCAGCTTGCCGCGAGACACCGGCGCCACACGGAATTCGACCGGCGAGAGCCGCTCGTCCAAGAGCGGCGCTACGTGTTTGTGGCGGCTGATCTCTTCGGCCAGCGGGCGATCGTTGGCGGTCAGCACGAGATGGTCCGCGCCGCGCGTCAAACGCAACCGGCCGTAGCGCGAAGCGTAATCGCGAATCTCAACCGCCACGTGCTGGGGCACCTCGTATTTGGAGAACTGGTGCAGCGTCTCGACGATCTCATCGGGATCGACGACCGGCCGCCGCGGCGTTCCAGATCGACAGCGGCGTGATGCGATACGTGTGGATGTGTTCGGGCGACTTGATCAGTTCGGCGAACCTGGCGAGGTGGTCGCGCGCCTCGACATAGCGCGGACTGTCCACCTCGACCAGCACGGTATGGTCGCCTTGCACGATCAGCGGGTTGTCCGGTCGATAGACGCTCATTGATCGTTGATCTGCACTTCAAATTCTTTCTTCAGCGTGCGAATCACGCGGTCGACTTCCTTCTCATATTGACTCGAATACGTCAGCGCCAGGCGTTTGCGATCTGCCTCGACCGGACAATTCGCGTCGGCCAGCAGACGTTGCAACCGGTCCAGGAATTCGCGATCCGGACAGAGTAACTGCACGCGGGTGACTCGCATCAGCGTGACTTTCCTCTTGGGCTCTCGGCGCTTCTTCTTTGTTGCCGACTTGCGGGGAAAAACACTCCGCGTCTTGGCAGGTAATGGAGAGAGCGACTTCTCGCCGTGTTTGATCCGCAGCGGGGCAAGCTGCTGCTGCTCCAGTTTCTCGTACACCTTGGCGGGAGATCGAACCACGTCAATTCCCGCCGCGATGTTCTCCACAAGATACCGCTCGATGTCGGCAGGGTCCGCGTTTGTCTCCAGCAGCGAGCAGCCGGAATAGAGGACGAACTTGTCGCTGTGGGCGGACCAATCCGACAGTTCGCGGCGAGACGTTCGCCGGCAGTGGCTCGGCCGACAATGATTCCAGCAAGCGTGTGAGATCGAGCTTGGAATCGGCAGCGCAGGCCGCTGCCACTCTCTGCCGGTCCAGGCGTAACACGGTGGTCGTGTCTTCCGAGACGAGATCGCAGAGCGGCGCCAAGTCGCGCATCAGACGCGCTGGATACAGCTCGGACTGCACGTACACTTCAAAATTCGGCGTGACGCGCAGCGTCGGCTCGGCGATCCGGCCCTCCAGTGCGCGCTGCAATCGCTCGCTGACGCGAAACGCCTGCAAGTAACCGCGCGACGGATAGATGCCCTTGGGACGTTGCTTGGCATAAGCCACGTCGACGTAGCCGAGCAGGTTCGGAATGCCTTCGAGAAACCGTTCGACATAGCGCCCCTCGACGCGCTCAAACGCATCGAGGTCTTTCTCGCTGATGTCGATTTCGTGGCCCCAGTGTTGCTTACTCTCGTGGAAGTTGCCGTAGCGCCCGTTCTGTTGTTCCCACTTGTTCTTGAATTGCGGATTCTTGGGAATCAGAAAATAGCGATGTTCCTGCTTGAGGTACTCCACGAACGACGCCACGCTCAGCCACTCGCCTGTCGGGCAGCGGGCAAGCAGGTCCAGCAGGAAACGCCGGATGGCGGCAAAGTCGAGCTGCGGCATGACGCCGGTCGCGGACCCCCAGGAACTGAAGCCGTCCAACCGACCGCAAAGATCGGGCCGAAAAACTCGCTGCCGCCGCCTTGGTTCGCCTGCCAACAGCGATTCGAGCAGAAATGCCTCCTGCCTGGCAAGCGTCATCGACGTCAGTTTGTCATACGCCTTCGCATCGAACCTGATGTAGTTGTCAGGGAAACTTGGCGACTGACTGGTATAGCCGGCATAGACGCCTTCCGTGTCGTAATGGACCAGACCAAGCCGGTGCGCGAGTCTGATCGACGAAGTCCACCCACGTCGAATAGCCATCCTCCTCGATTTCGTTCTCCGCCTCCGGATCGGAAAGCAGCTTTGCCAATCGCCGCGCGTCGGCCTTGCTTAACGCGTTGTCCCGGTGTCCGCGTTTGACCTCACGGTCGCGGACGTAACCGCAGAACAAGTGCAAGTCGCGGCGGATGTCCAGCCTGTTCGTCTCCGTGTCCAGTTTGGATGCGTTCTCGATAAGGTCAATGTTCATGTCGCGGCAATCTCCTTAACCACGTGGCCCGACTTCTTCACGACACGCGCTGGACCTCGTCGAGCAAACCGCGTGGGAAAGCGACGAAGTCGTTCTTCAGCGAGACGAGGTTATTGCCCAGCGCCTTTTCAATCGCCACTTTCAGCGACAAGTCGCTCACCCGCGCAATCGTTAAGTTTTCGTGCAGGATCGTTTTGCCGCGCCGCTCGCTGAGTTTCACAAACGCGTCGGCGAACGGCTGCGTCTGCTGCGATCAGCCACGCAACCGGTTCGGAGGCCAAGCAGTTGGTCGTCGGCTCGGCCCAGTTTGATGAAGTTTGGCGTGACCAGCAGCGCGGCTTTGCCGGAGGGGCGTTGATCGGAGATCGCCACGATCTGTTCGAGGGCGTCACAGGGAATAGCTCTCAGGTCTACCGCAACGCAGCCGTCTTGGTCCGTCGTGAGATAGTCCTGCGGCGCGACATGCGGCGATTCGGGCGCGGGCCGATACCAGGTCTTCCCGTCGGCTCGCCGCTTGGCCAGCAGCCCCCACACCCACCCGGCTTCGCAAACGGCCTCGGCATCCCCTTTCTTTCCGCAGAATACCTGGAACGCTTCCGTGAGTTGTTCTGGGGTGGCCCACATGCCGTCACCTAATTCCGACAGGATGCGACGGACGGCCTCGTCGGGCTGCTCCGAACAAGTGTCGCCCGCCCGGGGCTTCTGTTTCTTGCTGTCCTGGTTCGCCAGATTCCAGGACGACTGCTGCCATCCGATCACGTTTGTCGCCTCAAAAGTCCTTCCGTTCATCCGCAACTCGCCCGCTTCGATATGGAACACCGCATCGGTAGCTGCCTTTTTACCAGAGCGACCGAGGTCCGCGATCAGCTTGTCGCCGACCACACTTCGCCGCCAGTCGCCATCGCCGTCGAAGTGACGTGGCGACGGAATCAGCGGCGGCAAGTGAGGATGAAACTCCGCCGGCAGCGCGAACCGGTAGCGTTCCATTTTTGATGTCTTTTCCCGCAGCCCCTGCCTCGCTTCAGCCCATAGCAGCACGCCCTTGCGAACCAACCGCTGTTTCACTTTCGCAAAGACGTCTTGGAAGCGTTGATTGAACGTGCCGTAGGAGTGCTTCCCGGCGTACACCCGGCTGAACAACGAGACACTGACCGGCGCCGAGGAGTGTTTGAGCAAGTGCAACAGGGCGATTTCATTCGAGTCCAACGTAGCGAAAACGCCGCCCAGACCCCGCGGGGAAAGAAAGAGCGTTTCCAGCACTCCGGGCGACGCCCCGGCCTCCGCCGGAAATCCGCGCGCCTTGCAGATCGCCTTGACGTCCGAGCCCGCCAGCAGCCCGTGACACATCCGATTCAGCATTTCGAGTGTATTCATCGCACGACTCCTTTCGGCCGGTATTATCGAGATTTAGGGAGATCTGAAAACCGGGGAGGTCAGGGTCTGCTTGGCAACTTCACCGCGGTAGACCTTCATTCACAAAACGTGAGATGAAGCGACGTTCGAGGCGGAATCGCCGGCGTTTGATGCTAGACTGATCGCCTTTCACTCCCCGTAAGACTCTAACGGCGAAGCTTAGTTTGCCGTTGTGAAAGCGATCGATGATGTATGCCAACTCCAGCGACGCCGTTTCGGCAACGACCACCGCACCCCTTAGCTTCTTGATTCGTGAACTCGGTTCCAGTGAGGCACACCTCCGTGACATCAACTTGACTACGCCTGTCGTCGCCTCGCGTTTTCATCACAACTGTTCTCCGTCGACAAAACCGGTCACAGATGGCTGGACGCAGCTGCTGCGCTGATGAGTATCCGTCATGAGTCACTATCGGAAGTTGCGACGAAGACCGAGGTGATCGCAGCGTAGGGGTGAGCGAGAGGCTGTGGGGCGTGCGACCCGCCCATATCGGCTCCCGTTGTTTCGCGCCGGTCAAAGCGACAGTGCTCGCAAGATTGGGCCGACAGACCGGACGTAGAGTTGGGTCCCCGTCCCGCGATGCGTAAGCGCCTACTTAAGGCGAGTTTATCCCGGGCACAGGGGTCGCGAGGCCCGGAAGCACACCTCGTGGACCTGGGGCCAGCAATCAGCCCTGGAGCCTGGTCATTCCCTAATGGCTTGCATTAACGCATGGCAAGAACGGGTCTTGTTGCTCGCCACATACATCCCTCGAGATGGGTACAAGCAAGGGACCCTCGCGACCTTGCTCGCGCGCCGGCCATTGCGAACGCGAGCAAAGTCGACTTTGTCGGAAGTCGTTGAGTGTCAACCGTCTTCAGAATTGTGGGGCCGAAGCAGTACGTCTCCGCGGCACGGTATTGGCGCCACCATTATTATGCTCGTCAATCGACGTAAGTCAGTAGGCCCGGAGGGATTCGAACCCCCGACCAAGGGATTATGAGTCCCCTGCTCTCACCGCTGAGCTACGGGCCCTTTTTCGATGTTTTTTAGTATTCAGCCCTTGCTGGTCACTAAACTCAGTCACTAAACTCAAATATAGACCTGACGAGATCAATGTACAAGCAGGGCCCGGCCATGGCCAGACCGAACAAAATGTGGTGGTGGCAGCAGAAGGGTGAATATTGTGTCACCATACGTGGCACGCGTCACCGCCTGGGGGCTGAGCATGACGCCGCTCAACGGAAATTCCACGAGCTTCTCTCCGTCGCCCCGGAACAGGAGAAACCGTTCGACCCGCAAAGCGTCATCGCCACCATGGATACGTTCCTGGATGAATCAAGCTTCAAATCGGACGAGACGCGGAAGTGGTATCAGAAACATTGCCAGTCGTTCGTGGATTTCCTCAAGGACCAGGGGCTCCGCGGGCTGAGGGTGCAAGACTTCGCTCCGCTGCACATTAATCGCTGGCTCAAATCGCACACAACCTGGTCGGACGGCACGAAGAACGGAGCGTGCCGAGCGGTCCAGCGGGTATTCCGCTGGGCAAACCAAATGGGTTACGTCAAAGTGAATCCGATCGCATTCGTTCCCGACAAACCTGCACCGGGGCGGCGCGAGAATATCATCGCAGAGAACGAATACAAAACGATTCTCTCACTGGTCGGCGACGAGGATTTCAAGGAACTGCTAATCGTTTCCTGGGAGTGTGGGTGCCGACCACAGGAATCACTTCGCGTGGAGAGGAGGCACGTCGACCCAAAAAATCGACGGTGGGAGTTTCCATCGACCGAAGCCAAGGGCAAGAAGCGAATTCGCTTTGTCTACCTCACCGACAAGGCCTTGAGAATCACGAAACGCCGAATGCTGAAATATGCCGACGGCCCAATCTTTCGGAACACCAGCGGCAATCCATGGACCTCCTACGCGGTAAACTGTCGCTTCGCCCGGCTACAGAAACATATTGGACGGAAAATCGCTCTTTACGATTTCAGGCATTCGTTCACAGAACGGCTGCGGCAAGCTGGCGTCGACTCGGTTAACATCGCAGCCCTTCTCGGCCATTCTGACCTCTCGATGGTTGGCCGCGTGTATGCCCATCCGCACGTGAGTCCCGAACATCTCCTGGACACACTCAACGCCAGCAACGGGAAACGCAAACGATGATTCTCGTTCAGCACGTGTTCGCTTAGCCGTGGAAGCACACGACATTACAGCCGCAACAATCCCTCGCATCCCGCTACATTTCAATGATAGGCAACGGCCTTCTTTCGCAGCAATCGCAACTATTCGTGGTCACCCTCGTCAAGAAGTAACTTCGGGTGCATAGCGAGCAGTTGGGCATAGTTTCGAATGCCCCTGTTCAATACATCCTCCCGCCGGATTTGTACCACGCCAACACAAGCCGGCTTTGTGGGGGCAGATTCACATGCAATTCGCAAGATGAGTCGCCCGAAAGAGAACGGCTCAACGCCACACATGGCTTCAAGAGCGGAATCGGGCTCCCGCATGAGGTTGAGCAGCGTCGGCGTGATGTCCGCCGTAAAGACTTTCAGCGGTCGCCGCCTAGGATTAGCATGGAGGAAACGCAAGATAACCTCCGCGAACTCCCCAACAGTTGTAAAAACCGCATCGAAGTCCGCCAGAATTCCGGTGGCGCCCTTTTTCGACGGCGACAGTAGCCTACAAAGCTCGTGGGCATGCTGAGCTTGACTTTTGTCGATCTTGACGATTTCCAGCATGTACTTGTCTTTTTGAGCGTCTCGATTTGCCTGGCAGATACGTTGTTCAAACGCAGCTGTCAACCATCGCCTATAGATTGCCGCTTCATGGCATGAAATAGTCAGAGTAATGTGCTCCTCCTTAGCTGCGGGTTGATCCCGCAATGGAGGATGACATGTTCGCGAAGTTTCGTCATGCCGAGCCCGCGCAGTCGACAGTGTCGCAGGTGGCACGGGCCGAGGAAGTCCAGTTGGATGTCGCGCCGCGGGACGACGACGCGACCAGTTCGTCGGCCACAGTGTCTGCCACAGTGGAAGATGCGGAGCTGCAGCCAGCAGGAGTGACGCAAGACACCCTGCCGCCCCATGGCGGCGACCAGAGTGTGACATCGGCAGCGGAGGAAGTGGATGCCGAGGTCAGCGATGATGATTCTGGCGTATCAGAAGAAGTGGAGAACGCACGAGCCACCGTAGGGGAGCAAGTCGATCCAGACGACGCGTCTCCAGAGAGTGACACCGCGTCGGTTACCTGCAGTGACGCAGATACTGCACCAGAGGACGTGGGTTTACACGGCCTGGGGCTGGGCGCTCAGCCACGGCGGCGAAATCGTGCGCGGGCCTTGGCCAAGAGTGATGGGGCACCGCGGCGGTCACCGCTCACGGGGCAACAGCGGTTGTTGCTGTTGGACACCTGGCGGCGCAGCGGCCTGCCAGCCGGTGACTTCGCCGACCTGGTAGGTATCTCCAAGCATTCCCTCTATAAGTGGAAGCACTATTTTGAGGAGTTCGGCCCGGCCGGTCTGCAGGATCAGCCGCGCCAGTCACGTCGTGGCAGCCGCCTACCCGAACTGACGCGGCGCACCATTTTGATGGTCAAGGAGAGCCATCCTGAGTGGGGCTGCCAGCGGATCAGTGATTCGTTGCTGCGGGGTCCGGCACTGCCGGCCAGCGCTTCGGCGGTGGCCCGCGTGTTGCACGAGGCGGGCTACGAAGAGGTGGAGATTCCCACGCACGGTCATCCCGATAAAGTGCGGCGGTTTGAACGAGCACGCCCCAATCAGCTCTGGCAGACCGACCTCTTCACGTTCGTGCTGAAGCGGCAGAACCGCCGCGTGCATCTGGTCGGCTTCCTGGATGATCACAGCCGGTTCATCGTGTCCTATGGCCTGCATGCCACGGCCTCTACGGCGCTGGTCTTGGAGGCTGTGGAAGCGGCCATCGCGTCGTATGGTCCGGCCGAAGAAATCCTGACCGATAATGGCCCGCAATACGTGACCTGGCGGGGTACCAGCCAGTTCACCAAACATCTGCAGAAACGCGGGATCAAGCAGATCGTGGCGCGTCCCCGCCGTCCGCAGACACTGGGGAAGATTGAACGCTTCTGGGGTACCTTGTGGCGTGAGTTTCTCCAAGGGGCCGTGTTTGTCGACCTGACGGACGCCCGCGCGCGGATCGGTCATTTCATTGACTACTATAATTTCCAGCGACAGCACCGCGGCATCGGTGGGCTGGTGCCGGCCGACCGTTTCTTCGGCGCGGCGCAGGAAGTGCTGCGGACCCTGCGACAACGGGTGGCCGCCAACGCGCTGGAATTGGCTCGTCATGGCCAGGCGCGGAAACCTTTTTACGTCACCGGACAAGTCGAGGGCCAGTCGTTCAGCGTGCATGCCGAAGGCGAACGTTTGATCTTGCACAAGGAAAACGAACCGCGGCAGGAGATCACGTTAACCGGCGAGTCGCCGGTGGCGGCCCAGGCCACGCAGCCGTTACCGGTCCCGCTCTGTCCGCATGCCGCGCCCCCCTCGGGCGACGGTGAACCGGCCGACGCGCCGCCCCCGTCACCGGGGACCTCACCGCTCGACAGCCTGACGGGGAAGACGAGCGACGAGGGGGAGTCAGGAGGTGAGCGATGAACCAACAGACGAAACCGACGACGGTGCGGAAAACAGCGTCTGGCAAACGACTCCCCGCGCCCCCGACCAGTGAAGCCCAGCGACGGGCGGCCGTGATCCTGGAAGTCCTGGCTGGCCTGCGCAGTGCGCCGCAGGCAGCCGCGGCGTTGAAGATCTCGGTCAATCACTATTATCTGCTGGAGCGTCAGGCACTGCAGGGCCTGGTGGCTGCTTGCGAGCCCCGGCCCAAGGGGCAACGGGTGGACCAGCAACGACAACTCCGCGCACTCGAGCAGGCCTTGGAGCGGAGTCGGCGGGACTGCCAGCGTCAAGCCGCCCTGGTGCGGGCCACGCAGCGGGCGGTCGGCCTGCCGGCCACGCCGTCACCAGCGGAGACTGCTCCCGGTAAAGGGCGGCGGGGCAAGCACGGCAAGTCAGCGCCGCGCCGCCGCACCACTTCGATCCGCGCGCTGCGGATGGCGCGCCGCTTGTCGGAAAAAAGCCTTGCCCAAGAACCGCCCGCGGCGGTACAACCAATAGCTGGTAGTGGTGACAACCCTCTGTCGGCACGGCAGGAGCACGGCGATGACACGCGTGGGGCGTAAGGCGTGGACCACGGGGCATGTGGACAAGCTGGGCGGCTCGCCACGAGCCAAACAGCGGATGCGGGCGATCCTGAAAACCTTGTCGGGCGAGTGGACGGTGCCGCAGGCCTGTGCCACCATGGGTATCCACGAGGCGCATTTCCACGCGTTGCGACAAAAGTGGATGCAGGAGTCCCTGCAGTTGCTGGAACCCAAGCCCGTCGGTCGACCGCCGCAGGCCAGCGAAGTAGCGACGGAGGCAGCGCAGCAGCGGATCGAGCAACTGGAGCGGGAACTGGCCTTGGCCACGGCGCGGCGGGAAGTGGCCGAAGTGCTGGCCGTCTCGGCGGCGGCTAAAAAGGGGGCCCGCTCAAGCTCAGCAGTGACTGTGACAATATTATGTCACTTCATGAGGGAGGTGTGGACCCGGTGTCGACACCTCCCTCGCTGTTGCGCGGCTCGCTGACGGCTGGCCGGATGGCGATCAGCAGCGATCCGCGCGACCGACGAGCGGAACGTTGCCAGCAGCCCCGTCGCGAGGCGGAACAACGGCAGCGGGCCACGGTGGTCCGCTGCGCTGAGCGTCTGCATCAGTGCGGCTTGCAGTGGCGGCAGGCCGCTCACGAAGTCCAGACTCCCGAACGAACGTTACGCGCTTGGCGGGCCCACCCTGATCGCGTGCCCCGGCGACGGGGACGCTTGCCACTGGCCACGACGCGTCAGCAGCGGAGCGAGGTTCTGCAGTTCCTCCATCACATCAGCGGCGCGGCGGTGGGCTTGCCCTGCCTGGTAGGCCTCTTTCGCGAGGTGCCGCGCGCCATCCTGGCCGATCTGCTACGCCGCTATCGTTGCGTCTGGCGACGGCGGTATCGTCGCAGCGGCTACCGGCTGATCTGGCATGTGCCGGGACGCGTTTGGGCGATCGATCACAGTCGCGCGACGCACTGCGTGGACGGCGTCTATCGCCAGATCTTTGCGGTCCGCGACGTGGCCAGCCATCGGCAATTAGTCTGGCAACCTGTCCGTTCGACCGGTGCGGACGAGATCCGTCCCATTCTCTTGATGCTGTTCGCCCAATACGGTCCACCGCTGGTGATGAAGAGTGATAACGGCTCTGCCTTCCGGGCCGCGGAAACTCGCGGCTGGATGTTGGCGTGGGAAGCCCTGCAGTTGTTCTCGCCGGTCGGCTATCCCCAATACAATGGCCAGCTGGAACGGTCCAATGCCATCAACAAAACGTACACGCATCAACATGCCGTGGCCCAGGGGCACCCTCAGCAATGGACGCAGGACGATCTGGATGCGGCTCGCCAGCTGACCAACAGCATCAGTCGTCCCTGGGGTGCGCGGGGCGGGACACCCGACGAGTGCTGGGCCGGCCGCGCGCCGATCACGGTCGAGGAGCGAGACACCTTCGCCGAGGAAGTGCACGCGACAGCGGCAGGCGGCACGTCACGAATTGGGGTTCGAGGAGAGCGCGGTGTTAGAGGCTGATGCCGCGGACGATGTGGATCGTCGCGCCATCGGCCGCGCGCTGGAGGTCCGCGGTTACTTAACGAAGGTGGAACAAACACGCGCGCCGCGCGGGAAACGTCGTCGCCGCCGAGAGAGTCTCGAGCGCGCGCTGCGCAAGCAACGGGAATCGCGTGACGCACGGCCGGAGCACGAGAGTCAGTCCCAAGATGCCGGTCACACCGCGGTGTCGCGACAGGGCGATCCATCTTCACGGCAGGTGCCACGCACAACGGAGCAAGAATTCGCCGCGACAAATCTAGCCATCGCGCCGCGAAGTGATAAAATACCGATGGTCATTGACAAGTGCAGCCGCGAGTCGAACACCCGACCACCACCCTGTGTCGCTCAACGTGAGCGACCGCTTTCATCTTGGTGGAGGAGACCCATTACTCTGTTGATTTCCAAAGTCAAAGCGGCAATCATTCCACGTTGAGCACAACGGTCCGCCCGAAGATGCCGGTCACGCAATCATGTCGCGACAGGGCCACCCATCATCACAACAGATGTCACACACAACGGCACAAGAATTCGCAGCGACAAATCTAGCCATCGCGCCGCGAAATGATAAAATACCGATGGTCATTGACAAGTGCAGCCGCGAGTCGAACACCCGACCACCACCCTGTGTCGCTCAACGTGAGCGACCGCTTTCATCTTGGTGGAGGAGACCCATTACTCTGTTGATTTCCAAAGTCAAAGCGGCAATCATTCCACGTTGAGCACACGAGCGTTACGACCCACCAAAGGTGGTTTTCGTGCAGTGCATTTGTGTCGCGGCGATGATGATCCGGTGTGGAAGAGACAAGAGTGGGTGTTGCCATTATTTGGAAATATACGAGGCTGCACTCTGCTGCCGCTACGAGGCGCTCTTGCCCCTAATGGGAGTGGGAACATTTGACGGTTGGAGCGGTGGATACAAATGGGACAAAACGAAGGAGAGCGACCGTCATCTCTTAAGCTGCATCAGCCTGGGTCTTGTCAGAACCTGGTCAGAAGTAAGGGCATTTGACGACCCGTACGGCACAATCGCAAGCGAAATCCGAAACGGTTGGCAGCCACCAGCCGACTTCGCCTGCGGGTATGACCGCAAAGACAAACCCTCGCACATCTACTGGATCCACTATGGTTATTCGAGGGACAGGGCTCCTGAATGGTGGAATGGCAATGCCGAGCATCCAGTTATCGGACGTGGTGAGTTCTCGGCAATACGAGCTTGGAACTGCTGCCCGGGTGACTACAGCCGAATGATCCTCTCCAGCAACGGCGCCGGGACGAAGACCGTGAATTGTAGTTGGCCATGGTAAAACGAATCGCATTTCGCCTCCAGACACTGATCGTAGTTGTCACAATATCTGGCATGGCGGTTGGCTTGTTGGTGAGGAAATTCAATAGGCAACAGGCCATAAGGTACATCGTTGGCCTGCGCCAGTTCGGTGCCACAGTCACGTTTTCAAATGAAAAACCGTCCTTGCGAGTAGACAGCGTCGTTTTCGGCTACGGGCCGGTGGACGCGATACGCAAACGGCCCGACGAGATTCCGGGGCCTTACATGGCGGGCGACGCTGAGCTTCGAATTCTAAGCAAGTGTATTGAGCTGCGACGACTTGACCTTAGTAATACCGGGGCCACCGACGAGACCTTATCGCTCGTGTCGAAATTGAATGGACTGCGCGAGCTGTCCTTGGGCTCGACCTATTGTGGAAGTCGTCGGAGAAACGTCAACTCGGCCATAGCCTGCTGCGTAACAGACGTCGGAATTGAGCGATTGCGAAACTGCCCAGAGTTGGAAGTGCTCAATCTGCGGGGGCTGCCAATTTCAGATGTGTCGGCCGATGTCTTGGTGTCACTTCCGAAATTGAGGCGCCTCAATCTTACCGAAACGCGAGTAACTGACATAGGTGTCAAGAAACTCGCCCTGGCTCGCCAGCTCAAATCGCTTGTCCTTGTTGAAGAGTATTGGGGTCTTAGTGATCATTACTTGACAGAGACTGCCGTTACGGATGACGCAGTATCCATTGTTGAAAGGACGCTGCCAAACTGTGATATCGAGTATTTCTTTGATGATCTTGAGTTGGCGTTCGAGCGTAACAACAACAACCTTTTTGCTGCTCTGAGTCAACTGGCGTGTGTAAGGCGAATCGGTGATGACGACCATGACATACGAGATATTTCTTTGCGAGGCCATCGAATCACGGCAATTGGGGCACGAAGACTATCACTTCTATCATCTTTGGAGGTGCTCGACCTCACGGGGACCGAGATCACCGATCGAGCTCTCGACAGCCTCCTCGCGCTACCGGCTCTGCGTCGCCTTGAAATTGGGGCGACGCACGTAACGCACGATGGCCTATCAATTCTGTTGCAGATGCCTTCCCTGCGAGAACTCTCACTGTGTGGCAGCCCATATGGAGATGAAGTCGTTCATGTGCTCAGTCACTTGCCCAAATTGCGGTATTTGAGTATTAGCAACACGGATATTAGCTGTCACGGGATTACGTCCCTTCGAAAGTCACTTCCTGAGTGCACAATCGACCTTGATGAATCGCCGATATCACTGTTGGAACTCTATGCTCCGGGGAAGAGGAACATACAGGAAATACGAGCCAGGTGAAGTGGCCCAACGACTTTCGGCGTGAACGCGAGTACACTTCATCTGGCGACAGTTGGGTCGTCGAGACTGAGAAGACAACGCCAAGAGCCAATTGGTCTTTGACAATCGAGTTGAATAGAGGCCACCTAGAGGCGACGTCGCGCACAGCGGTAGCGCGGAAGGTCTGTACACGGCAACGTTCACGCAGCGCGTCGAGCACGTATGATCGGGAGATGTCGACGACCTTCATGGCAGTCGATCTCGATAATCACGGGATCGCCTGGCTTACCGTCAACGTCAACTTGCGGTTTTGCACACGACGATTTACGCGGCCAGTCTCGACGCGGCTCGATGCGAGGCTGTTCGTTAGTTGGTGGGCGTGAATGGTAGACCTCGTTTGGCGTCTTGCCGTTCAAAGTCATGTGTGGTCTCGACTCGTTGTACCAACCAACAATGCACTGCACCTCGCGCTCGAATTGCGATTGATCCTCTGGAACGACGATCAGACGAAGGATTTCTTTCATCGTACGATGGAAGCGTTCCACCACGGCGATGCTACCGTGCCTGCTGACAGCGCCAAAACGAGGACGGATGTTCATGGCTTGGCACCAACTATGTTCGAAGTGCTCACACTTGAATCCGGCCCCTGATCGACAATCAGATGTTTCGGTCGGACTTGTTCCGCCGACATGATGCGGTCCAAGGCCGCCGTCACTTCCTCGGATGTGGGACGGTGTTTGAACACGGCGAATCCGACCGATCGCCTGGAAAAATGATCGACGACATTCAATACCCACCAGCAGACGGGCCAACACTGCCAGCTGGCGTGGGGCAGCCAAGGACTCCAGAATCCCCCGGAAATCGGTACCGCCGTGAGATGGGCGTGCCAGGTGTGCGAAGGATACTTCGCCACGATGCGGCACTGCTTGCCTTGGCCGTCCGCCGGCGGTCCCGGAACGTTCATCTCTTAAGGGTTCAGCCCCGATTTCATCGAAAGGCTGACCACTGGCACGGGGATTGCTATAGGGGACTAAAGGAGCGTTTTACTATTACCGCGGACGTTGTTAGCCTTCACAATGGGTAAGGCGAACTAACATCGGTGCGATAATAGCGCTCCGAGAAGCGTCGAAGAGGGCGCTACACGGCGACGGAGAGAGCAGCAGGGAGCCGTTTGGAGGGCCGTTTTCGCGTGGCGCACGGACCCTCACCGCGAGTCGGTGTGGGAAGCCATCGTGGCGGGTGGTTTTGTGTGTCATCGCGCTGGTTCGGTCACATGAAGGGCAGCGTTGGTTGCCGTAGCTGGTCGAGCGACATCTGCATGATCTGGTGGACCGAGGGGCGGGGAAATTTCTGGACCGAAACCATCACTCCTACTTCGCAGCAGGGACAGATCCGCTCGGGCCGCTCGTCTTTCTCTGGGCTGCGCTCGCCGCCTTTCACCACCTCAGCGTCTCCTCTTTCGCATTTAAGTCGAAGAGCATCGCCAGCCTCTGGAGGCTTTCGACCCGTTTACCCGGCGAGAGATAGCCATAGTTGCGCACATGCCGTTTGCCGCGCGGCAGCACGTGCTGCAAAAAGGAGTCGATGAACTCGATGGCGGGAAGTCGGGCGGTCTTCTTCTTGCCGCCGTCCCGCTTGTCGTGGTACCAGAAGAGCACCTCGTCGTTTTCGATGCCAATCAAGCGATCATTGGAGATGGCCACGCGGCTCACGTAGCGTGCCAGGTAGGCCACGACCCGCGCGGCGGCTTCTTGCCTGGTCTCGCCACACTCAGGCTCCACTAGGCGATCATGCAGATTCCAGTAGCACGTCTCCATCTTCTCCATCAGCTGCTCGAACACGCGCGGGTTCTCCAGGTGACCGGTGCGACCATAGCACTTCAGTTGATCTTTGCGGTAGGCCCGGCGAAGCTTCCTCACAGAACCGTCTTGCGAAACTCCTCTCGCAACATCTCCTCGGGGAACTTGGACCCGGCTGGCAGCGCCACCCAACGCGTGCCATCCAAGGACAGCCCGCCGCCGGGAACCAGGATGTGGAGGTGGGGATGCAACTGCATGAAGGAGGAGCCCCACGAATGCAAGATGGCGTTGAACCCCAGCCGCGCCGGCAGCCACGACCAATGCTCGCCCACATACAACAACGCTTCGGCGGCGGACTGGAACAGGATGTCGTACATCAGCACATCGTTGTACTCGGCCAGGTCGGCCAGCTGGCTGGGGATCGTAAAGACCAGGTGATGATACGGCACCGGCAGGACTTCTTGACGACGCGCGGCATACCACTGCCGGCGTTTGTAGCCGGTGCACTTCGGACAGTTGCGATTCCGGCACGAGTTCCAGGCGTACTCCTGGTGCCCACAGTCATCGCACTCGAGCCGATGTCCGCCCAGCGCCGCCGAGCGACAGGCTTCGATCTCGCGCAGCGCGCGGTCCCGCTGTTGGTGACGCTTGAGAATCGGCGCGCCGGACCTGGCGGTAGAGCCCGGCGTATAGGCGAAAGACGGTGGCGACTTCGAGTTTCCAGCGCTGCTTGCGGCGTTGCTTCCCGGCAGGCTTCGCGCTCGTGCAGCAGGTAGCTTGTTTCGAACCACTACGGTCTCTGCTCGGTGGCCGCTGCTGACACATGTACACCATCCGCTGTAACTGACGTTCACAAACCTGGATACCGCCGCGCGAACTCGTTCCTTCTAATTGTCGCGGGCATCAAGATGGTCGGTGCTGAGCACCCACGAATGCCCCGGCCGTTCTAGTTGACGCTCGCTCGGGCGAACTAATTGACGCTAGACATGTCCACGATTAAACCATTCCTTGGCCACGTCAATATGGTGGCGTCCTAAGCAGTCGGACCGCAAGACGTGGAAGGCAAAAGGGGCCGTCTGTCACGACTGGGCAAAGAGTACAATCAATGGTTCTGCCCAATAAATCACACAATGGTCTACCATAACTCATGTCAAACGCGGGACTTGAAGTTCGGCTGTGATTTTTGACCAGACACGGCCGGACAAAGTTAAATTGACCTTACGGCCGGTGCGACGGAAGCCGACAACCTGAGGCCGCCTACAACGTCTCGCCGAGACGGAGCAATTTGACTCGCAGAGCGACGCGTCCGGCCTCGTTCATGTTCAGTACTTCCACCGTTGTGCGGCCAGTCCCTGTCTTTCCAGAATAAGTGGCCCACGCCGCTCAAAATGCTCTTCCCAGGAGTGTTTTCGAGGGTTGAAGAGCTCCGTCACTTGTTCTGTTTGTGGATCAATGCCAGCGAGATTCGGGCCCTTGTGTGAATTGCATCGGTCACAAGCCAACGCGAGATTACTCGCGTCGTCTGTCCCGCGATGCTTCTTCGGCCGAATATGCTCGATCTGAAACCTCGCGAACGGAAGGTGTTGCTGCTTCAGGCGACAGTATTCACAGCAATCCCCTGCCCGCAGACAAACCACCTGACGCACTGCTTCATCCATGATCAGGCCGGTGGTTCTAGCAGAATGGCTCGGGCTTTGGCCTGCAGAACGCCAAGGATATCGATACCTTCTACGTAAGCACGATACTCTGCATCCTCGGATTCAGAAAGCTCGCCCTCGTTGGCCTTGCTTGCCAGTTCGTCAATTCGAGACTGCAATGCATCATCAGCCCGAAGGTCGACAATTCTCTGGGCAACATCCTGGGTGAGACACTGAACCAATGGTTCGAAGAATCGCTCCAGGGCCGATGTGTTCAACGTGTTATCCATGACCACATTGTACCACAGGGGGCAGGGGCCGAAACAACCCATTTTTGCACGAATATTATCTAGAATCCGGCGACCACGCTCAGCAAAAGTGACCCATGGTTGCTCAGGTAAAGGGACCCACTACTGGGAGAGCAGAGGTGGCCGGTTGGGTCTCTGCGGGGAGTAGGTCCCCGGGTTTTCTTTTCCAAGTAGCCTGCTCGGCAGTCAGTTAGGTTGATTTGCCGAAGGGTTGCTGCTAAGGGGAGGGGTCTAATCCTTGATGTCCAAGCGAAACTCGAATCCCTCGAACGTCTCGACCATCTTCCCGAACTGTTGCAGGGTGAGGAGCCGACCATCGATGACGAAGGCGACCTCCCCGTGTGAATAGGAGATTCTCCCTCGCACAGTCTGGTGTGTAGCCTGGAAATCTCCGGGTTCTGTTGTTCGATGTGCCGTGTGGCAAGCGCTTTGCGGATTCGTCGCTGAAGTCGGCCAAGCGCCAAATACGGACTGGTCGCATCAAACTCTCGAAAGAAGAATCCTTGCCCCTCCTTCCCTTCTTCCTCCGCCTGGACGCCAAATCCAAGGCTGGTGTGGAAGTAGGAGATGACAAAACTCCTTTCTTGACCGGAGCAGTCGGTAAAGGCTTGTCGAAAAGGAAAGTCCTTGTCGGGATCGTCGTGTTTGCCCGACTCGTCCGGAACTCGCCAGCGGCCGTTGAAACCAACCATCTTTTCCCCTCCCCAGAATAGAATTTCCATCCGCATCTGATTCTCCGAGCCAGCTCGGGCGTGCCACGTTTTGCGGCGCGGGTCGCCGGGAACCAAGCAGTCGCGGTTGATAGTCTGTACCACCTCGAGCGGTTGCACCAGAGCGTGGATCTAGTTTTGGCGTGCATGCACAAAAAATCCTCGCCCTACACCTCGATGCGTTGGCATCGAGTGAGTAGGACGAGGGTGTGAAAAATACGCTCCACATCTTAACCGAGAATCTGGCGTTTTTGTCGTAGCCGTCGGGGAATTTTTTTCGTTTCGCCCGGATTGGCATCAGGACGACCGCGTCGGCCCGCTTGTTCGTCAGTATCAGCTGACGCTCGATGCCATCTTGCGCGATCATCCCGGTCTGGCAAGCTGTGCGGTCCACTGCCGCCATTGCGGGATTCGCTTTCTGACGCATCCTCGGAATGCGAATCGGCGGAATCTCCGCTGCCCGTTCGGTTGCCGTGCGCACCACCGTCGCCAGCAGGCCAACGAGCGGAGCAGAGAACACTATCGACCACCCCATGGACGGAGGAAGAAGAAGCGTCTGAACGGGAAACGGAGCGTGGCAGGGAGGAGCAAGGAAGGCGAGGAGTCATCAGCTGGCGATTGGATCGGGCGGGGATGCCTCCTCTTCCATGCTCTCGTGCTCTCGAGAGGCGGCATCGCATGCGGCGGACGATCGGGCCTATCCACCAGCAGAGCTTGTTGTCGAGGAAGCGCCGGCGAAGACGTGAAGGTGGCCTCGACGGCTTCACGCTGGACGAAGTCACCTTGGTAAACTCCCCCGTTCTGCCTTATCTGGCCATGATCGCGAAGGTACTGGAAGGCCGTACGATCGGTATCACGGAACTCCTTCAGGTGCTGCGACGAAGTATGAGCCAACGCAGCATCGACGGGCAGACAACCACCCGATATGTTTCGCGTTCTTTCGATCAGCACCCGCCATAGGGCAACTCGGATGAGCGAAAACGTGGAACTGACAAGCTTCAATCTCCGTTACGAAGACTATCGCATGCGGAACGACGTCGGGAAGCCCGGTTGTTAGCGTCGATCGCTCGCCGAGGCATTGAACAGCCGCTCAATGGTGTCGATACGCCGCAGGAAAAGTTCCTGCTGAAAGGCTTCAAGCGGAACCGGTGCTGCCTCAAGTTGGGCATCGGCCGGGTGCCTTACGTTTCTCTGGGCGAAGAGGAAGCGATGGGCATCATCAGCCTGATGCGGGCGCGGCCAAGCAACCACAGGCGAACTTGCTCGAGGAAGCGAAATTCATCGTCGAATTGCGGACGCTTCACCAGATGAGCACCGCGGAAATCGCCGAGAAGCTTCGCCGCAGCAAGGGCTGGGTCAGCATGCGACGCACTCTGTTCGAGGAGATGAGCGAGGACATTGAGCGGATTCTATTTCGCGGAGCGTTTCCCGTCTACTCGTACATGTACACGTTGCGGCCGTTCATGCGCATGAACTCGGTGGGCAAGAAGCCGGTCGAGCGTTTTGTCAAGGCCGTCGCCGGCGACCGCTGAGCGTACGGGACATCGACTCGTTGGCACAGGGCTATTTCCGCGGACCGCCCTTGCTGCGGGAAGCGATCGACGAGGGAAAGTGGAGTTGGGCGCTGGACCGGATGAAGAGCGTGCCGGAGCCCCCGGAGGGCTGCAGCGTGGTCGAGCGCAAGTTGCTGAAAGATCTCCAGATGCTGGAGAAGTACCTGCAGCGTGTCACCACCAGATGCCACGACCAGCGCCTGCAAAGTCCGGCGTTTGTGCGCAAGCCAACTTGTTGGCCGCCAGCCTGTTGAGCAAGTGGGAACCGTTTCTTCAAACCATGAGGGAGTTTTATGATCGATCCGGACAAGCGTAACGCCGTTTTTCAGTTGCACGAGGCGGGAATGCCTGCGCGGAGATCAGCCGCCGGCTGCACCTCAGTCGCAATACGGTGCGAAGCATCGTCCGGCACCGGGGAAAGATGCCCGCGGACCGAACGGAAGGACAAGATTCACATCGATCCCGATCTACTGCGGCGTCTGTACGGCGAGTGTGGCGGCTGGATTCAGCGGATGCACGAGAAGCTGCTGGAGGAAGAGAACATCCGGGTCGGCTATTCCACGTTGACGCAGATGGTGCGGGAACTGGAACTGGGCCGGCCGCGGGGCCTCGCTGCGATCGCGTGCCGGACGAGCCGGGCGCCGAGATGCAGCACGACACCTCGGCCTATCGGCTGAAGCTGGCGGACCAGTGGACGAAAGTGATCGCCAGCCTGATCTATCTGCGTTATTCGAAGCGGCGGTACCTCAAGTTCTACCTCGCCGTTCAACCGCTTCGGATGAAGTGCTTCCTTCACGAAGCCTTGACGTTTTGGGAACACGCGGCCCGGCGTGCATCATCGACAACACGAATCTGGCACGCTTGCAGGGCGCGGGAAGCGAGCGGTGATCGTCCCGGAAATGGTCGCTTTCGCACGGCAGTACGGCTTCAAGTTTTTCTTGCCACGAGATCGGGCATAGTGACCGGAAGGCCGGGAACGAGCGGAGTTTCCGGACCGTTGAGACGAACTTCCTCCCGGCCGCGCGTTCGCCAGCCTGGAGGATCTGAACCGGCAAACCTTCCAGTGGGCCACCGTCCGGATGGAACATCGCCGGTGCAGACCAAGACCGGGTGATTCCGGCCAAGGCCTTCGAGCACGAGCGGCTCTCGATGATCCGCTCCCTGAGCATCTTCCGGGCGCCATCAAGCACACCGCGCGTTACGGATCGAATACGGCTACGTCGCCTTCGCGGCCAACTACTACTGGGTTCCGGGCTCGCCGCGATGACGTGAAGGTGCTGCAGTACGCGGACCACTTGAAGATCTTTCAGCCACTACGACTGCCTGGCCGAGTATCCGTTGCCACCCGACGGGACGCGCCACCAGCACTACAGTCCTGCGGGTGAGCCGAAACCTCGGCATCAGCCCAGGAACCGCCGCCGTGACGCCAAGCTGGAAGAACAGCGTCTGCGCGGATTGGGAGACGAAGTATCGGCGTATCTCGACTTCGCGCTCTCGGCTCCCGGCGTGCAGCGGCACCGGTTCACGCGCGAGCTGTTCGCGCTCAGCCGCAAGCTGACCGGCGAGGTGTTCCGCCAGACGGCCCGTCGCGCCCACCGCTATCGCATCGTCGAGTTGGCCACGCTCCACCGGATCGCCTGGCTCTGCCTGAGCCAGGCAGAAGACCTGCTCCCCGAGCCGGAGGTGGACGAAGACTTCCACCAGCGACCCGCGTATCGAGAAAGGCTACCTCACCGACCAGCCCGATCTGTCCGTCTATGACCAGTTGCATGAAGAAGACGGACAGGAGGACGAACATGACGAACCGTTCTGATCCGCCCGGTGCGAGTATTAATGACGAACTCATTGCCATGCTGAAGTACCTCCGCTTAGGCCGGTTACTGGCGCAGCTGGGATGAAACGCTGGAGAAGGCC
>CAVOXY010000037.1:0-56860 GCA_963700515.1 uncultured Planctomycetota bacterium
AAACAACGCCCTGATACGGACCCAACTCGACGCCCGCCCCTTCGATGAACAGCGGAATGGGACGGACCCATTCGTGCGGGTACGGCTCGTGTCGACGTGATTCCAGGGCGGCCAGCGGCCGATACCCGATGTAGTCGTTCAGACGCTGCAAAGCCCCCGCCACAATACGCTGCGATTCGTCCCACGGAGGCCCCTGCTGCAGGATCGCCTCACACGCCCGCCCCACAAAGAAGGGCCGGAACAACTCCGCCTCACTCTGATGAAACAGTAGATCGCTGTGAAACTGCCGGTAGGCCGGGAGGAACTCGTCACGCAACAACCGGAGTACGGCCTGGGCCTGAGCAACATCCGCGAACGTCGACGAGCTTTCGCGGAGCCGCGGCAACTCCTGCTCCAATCGCCTGATGGCCACACGCCACGCGGCAGGCCCCGCGTCAGCGACACACGCAAACCACTGGTTCAAGCCAGCCAGGAACTGCGGTTCGGGGGCACCGGATGAGAAATTCAGGTAGCCGAGGATTCGGTCGGTCAATTGCCGATCCTTCGGCCCGAGCGCTCGACTTTCCATCACACGGGCTCCAAGGGACGCACCTGGGCAGAGTCAGCGGCCGGGCTTCTCTGCCAGTGGCCTCGCCGCGTCACCGGCAACGCACCGCTCAGAGGAAACGGGAACACCCCGCACACAGAGGGATCCAGCCTCGCAACTGCCCAAAACTGCTCCTCATGGTACGGGTCGGCCGCAAACTGGTCTAGCGGTTGGCACGGGGCGAACAAGGCGCGGGCGGGGGCGCGGACCAGGACTTCTGGGGCCGAGTGTGCATTTTCGGGGTGCAAAGCCGAATACCGCTGATTATGATTAATGTAACGGATGAACTGGTTCAAACTGCTCCCTCTTCAACTCCTCCCCACTTTGGGCGGTCTGCTTTGCGGCTCCCTTTGCGAGGTGGCGCGTTGCGTGCGCGTTCGTTCTGCGATCGGCCTGCTCGACGAGACGGTGGCGAAGCGGGATTTGATCGCCACACAGCGGACCTTGAAGAGTGTGCGGAACCAACGGGCCGTCCGGTGCGGATCCGACGGGCCGCAGGAGCCAATCCGCGTCGCCATGGGGGACAGCGGTTGCCTGTGTGCTGCGCGAATCGATTCCCTGATACTGCTTCCAACTTGGCAGAAGACGAGACACCATGATGCGCCGAATTCGAGTATCCACGCTGGTCTTGCTGGCAATCACGTTACTGACATCTGCATTGCGGGCTGAGTCGAGAGACGACCCGCTTATCGCTCCCGATGTGGCTCAGCGATATGGGTTGGAGCGTGCCTGGTTCACGCAAGTCCCTCTCGCTGCCAGGAAACCGACGGAATTATCGACCTGCGTCTGAACGTCAGTTCCGTCGCGGCTCAAACGATTTTCCGCATTACCACGGAGCAAGGCCGGACCTATTCGATTTCCGAGCGGGAGCTCGATGCGTTTGGCAAACCACGCGGTGTCGACGGTGCCGGGAAGGCCGCGGCCGACAAAGTCCGATTGCTGCGACTGGAAGGTATTGAGGGAAAGATCGAGCCGGTCGTCGTGCCCGACGTCACGATGTATGTGGCGACGAACGCCGGGGTGATTCAGGCGATCGATGCGGAAACCGGCCGCACTTTGTGGACCAACGGTGTCGGATCCATGTCCTATCCGACGACACAACTGGCGGTCACGGAAGAGCACCTGGCCGTTGTTAACGGGCAGATCGCTCTACATCATCGACGACCAAAGATGGCTCGATTCTCGAGCAACGGAGGATTGTGGGTGGTCCCGTCGCGGGGCCGGCCATTTGCCGAAACATCGCCTACGTCCCGCTCTACGGCGGACGTGTCAGGGCCTTCGCCTTTGGCGACGGCGCCGTGCCGTGGCCGATGACATATCGGTCCCGCGCCAGCGTTTTCTTTTCGGCTACCACCGCGGGTGATTCTGTGGTGTGGGCCAACAACGTGGGCGACATTTCGGTCATCACGGCCGGCAGGCACGGCGTCAACTACCGATTGCGATTGACCGATGCGATTGTCGGATCGATCATCTACAACCCTCCCGCGCAGATTCTGGGGGTCACGGCCACGGGCTACGTGTACTGCTTTGATGTGACCAACGGCCAGCTGTTATGGCGTTACGCCAGCGGCGAGCCGAGCGACGAGCCGGCGGCGATAGTCGGGGATACCGTTTTCCTGCTGACTCGGCGACAACGGAATGCACACGATCTCCGCCACCACAGGAAAGCGAAAATGGCCGTCCCCCTATCCGTTGGCCCGCCAGTTCGTAGCCGCCACCGACAAACGAGTCTATTGCACGACGACGACGGGATCCCTCGCGGTGCTCGACGGTGAGACAGGCAACTTGGTTGGCCAGATCCCGCTGGGCCTGAGTGATCGCGTGTTCGCGAACAATCAGACCGATCGGATGTATATCGCCACTCGCTCCGGGGCGATCCAATGCCTGCACGAGTTCGGTGCCGACCTGCCGGTCATTCACTTGGGGGACGCCCAGAAAGAGGCGCCGAGTGCCGCACCCAAGACGCAGCAGGACATGGAGAAGTCGAAGACGGAGCCGGTCGATCCCTTTTCCAAGGGACCGGCGGATCCCAAGGAAGCGGCGGATCCCGGAACGTCGGAACCAGGCAGCGATCCCTTCGAGAAAGATTCCCCGGCGGATGACACGAAGAAGGGTGACGACGAAGGCAAGGACCCCTTCGGAGGAGGCTAAGGGTCCCACCTGAGGGTCAGCCTGATGCGCAGCGGGCCGATGCCAGGGCGTGTAGCCCGCGTGGCGTCGATTCTCACGTGCCCGCCTGGAATCTCTTGCGACCCCTTGTCCGGGTCCCCATTTCACGAGATGTCCGCACCGGCAGGAACTCGCACGACGGTAGGTTGACCGCGAGCCCTTCACGCCGTAAACCAAGGACATGCAGCGGCTCACACGTCTGGCACGTTCGACGCCACGCCCACCGGACTCCCAGGTTGTGCGTCTTTGGCGGCAGCTGCAGCAGCGTGACCATCACGGCGTCAATCACCAATACAGCACTTGAAGGGATGGAAACAGCGCGATGGATTCTCCGGCAATCAAGCGAGCTTTAATCAGCGTCAGTGACAAATTTGGCCTGGGTGGTTTCGCTCGGGCCCTGGCCGACGCCGGCGTCGAGATCTACAGCACGGGCGGAACGGCTCGCTGTCTGCAGGAGGAAGGCATCGCGGTGCATGAGGTTTCGGCCTACACGGGCTTTCCGGAGATGATGGATGGACGCTTGAAGACGCTGCATCCCAAGGTATTCGGTGGTATTCTGGGCCGGCGCAATCGGGACGACGACATGGCGTCGCTGTCCGCACACGGGATCGTGCCCTTCGAACTGGTCGTCGTGAATCTCTATCCGTTTGAGGCAACCGTTCAACGCGAAGGCGTCACGCGAGAGGAAGCCATCGAGCAGATTGATATTGGTGGGCCCAGCCTGGTGCGGGCCGCAGCCAAGAACCACGAGTTTGTGACGGTGGCCACGCACCCACAGCAGTACGCCGAGATCTTAGCCGAGTTCTCGCAGCGTGGCGCCACGACGACACCGTTGCGACAGCGACTGGCAGGCGAAGCGTTTGCGCACACAGCCGCCTACGACCGAGCGATCGCCGGCTATTTCGCCTCGCTCGAATCAGGCAGCCCGCTGCCTCCTGTGCTGCATCTGTCGCTCGAACGAAAAGAGATCCTGCGTTATGGCGAGAACCCGCACCAACAAGCGGCGCTCTATGGAGATGCCCGCGTACAGGGCGCGAACTTAGTCACCGCTCGCAAACTGAATGGAAAAGAACTGTCGTACAACAATCTGATGGACCTCGATAGCGCCCTGGCCATTGCCCGGTCGCTACCCGCCGCCGCGGCCGTCGTGATCAAGCACACGAACCCGTGCGGAGCGGCCTCGGCTGATACGCTCGCCGTGGCAGCGCGGCGAGCCCTGGAAGGGGATCCCGTCAGCGCTTTCGGCAGCGTGCTTGGATTCAATCAGATCGTTGACCAGGCGACCGCCGAATTCCTCGCTACCCCCGGCTTGTTTGTCGAAGCGATCGTGGCGCCCGGTTACGACGACGCCGCACTGGAAATCTTGACGACTCGCCCCAAGTGGAAGCAAAATGTGCGTTTGATGGACGTCGGCCCTCTGGACGCTCCCCCGGCCGCCATCCATTACCGTTGTATCGACGGTGGCCTGCTCTTGCAGGAGGCAGACGTCGGGCCGGATGAAGAGGCATCCTGGCAGGTCGTCACCAATTCCCAGCCGACTCCTCAGCAGATGGACGAACTCCGCTTCGCCTGGGCCGTAATGCGGCACGTCAAGTCGAATGCCATTGTGCTCTGCAAGAACCGGATGCTCTGCGGTGCCGGAGCCGGCCAGATGAGCCGCGTTGACTCCGTCGACATCGCCATTCGCAAAGCGGCGGATCGCGCAGCCGGCTGCGTCCTGGCCTCCGACGCGTTCTTTCCCTTCCCCGATTCCATCCACATAGCCGCCGAAGCGGGCATCCTGGCGATCATTCAACCGGGAGGATCGCGCAAGGACCAGGAAGTCATCGACGCCTGCAACCAGCACGCTCTTCCCATGATCTTCACCGGTCGTCGACATTTCAAACACTGATTGTGACCGTTCCTGGAATTCGACGAACAAAGAGCAGAACGTGGCTACCATTCTCGACAATATCGTGGCCGTCAAGCGGCAAGAAATCGCCGTGGCCAAGCAGCAGCGACCCGAGCGAGAACTGCGGGCCGCTCTCGCCGATGCTCCACCTGTGCGGCCGTTTCAGTCGGCGCTGGCAGCCGGTGGCCCAATCAAGCTGATTGCCGAAATCAAGAAAGCCAGTCCGTCCAAGGGCCTCATCCGCGCTGACTTCCAACCACTGGCGATCGCGCAAATCTACCAGCAGCACGGTGCGACATGCTTGAGCGTCTTGACGGATCGTCAGTTCTTTCAAGGTGGCCTGGAGATCCTGCAGACGGTGCGGCAAGAAACCGTGCTGCCCGTGCTGCGGAAGGATTTCGTGTTGGACTACTACCAGGTGCTGGAAGCACGCGCGGCGGGAGCAGATGCCGTGCTGCTGATTGCCGAATGCCTCGATCAAGATGCGCTCCGGCATCTGCACACCACGATTTGCGAACTCGGCATGGCGGCGCTGGTCGAGTTCTATGAGCCGGCAAACCTACAGCGGGTACTCGACATCGGCGCCACGTTGATCGGCATCAACAACCGCGACCTCCGCAGCTTCGTCACGAATCTGGACCACACCATCCGCATGCGACAACAAATCCCCGCGGACCGCGTCGTCGTTGGCGAGAGCGGCATTCATCACCGTGAGGATGTCCTCCGCCTGCAACAGGCCGGTGTCCACGCCATGCTGGTGGGTGAACGCCTGATGGCGGATCCCGATATCGGACAGGCCGTTGACACGCTCTTGGGGACGTAAATCGCCTGCGGTGTGGCCTACGGCGCCGCGCGGTAGCGGACCAGTTGTGGTCCCGCCGGGATGGACCCGACGGAAACCGGGTCGCCAGCGCGGTAGCGGACCAGTTGTGGTCCCGCCGGGATGGACCCGACGGAAACCGGGGGCCGCGCGGTAGCGGACCATGTGGTCCCGCCGGGATGGACCCGACGGAAACCGGGCGGCGGACGCGGGACGCGGGACGCGGTGGCGGACCAGTTGTGGTCCCGCCGGGATGGACCCGACGGAAACCGGGCGGCGCCGAGCGCGGTAGCGGACCAGTTGTGGTCCCGCCGGGATGGACCCGACGGAAACCGGGCGGCGGGGGTAGCTCACCCGTTAACGCCCCAAGCCACGGAACTCACGTAGCCGCGTCCCACGGCTCCCGTTATGATGTGAAGGGAGTTGCGCAGACACACCCCCAACGAGCGGGAAATCCCCGGCTCCCACTGGTTTTGGCCAGGCGAGCCCCGCGTCGCGATCCACAGCCCGTCGTGCCAAGCGACCTGACAGGGAAACAGCCTCCCAAGCAGGCCGCCTGGGCGGACTCGAGCGGAGCCAACTGCTAGTAATGCAATTTTCCGAACGCCATGTCCAACTTCGTCCGGAGGGAGTCAGCATCATGCCCCGCATCGTCGAATCGTTAGCCACCATTAACAGCCTGATCCGCACGGGGTTGGCGGTACTCATGGTCGGGTTGATCGGCGCCGGTGGCTACTACGGCTACCGAACCTACAATGCCCGAGATCTGGCGATGAAGGAGACGGAGGAGGAGCTGTCGACGGTGCGAGTCCAACTCGCCGAACAAGAAAACGAGCTGAAAGAACAACGGCGCGAACTGACCGCCAAGGATCAGCAGATCACCGAGCTGAATGCGGACATCAAGCTGAAAGATGAAAAAATCGTAGAAACTCGACACTTCCCTCAGACTTCTCAAGGTAAACCATCGAGTCGCCTGGCTGACCGTGCTGGAACAGGACACAGATCCCGAAACGAAGCAGCTCTACACAGTTGGCCAGTTTGTGGAAGTCAACGACAAGGGCGAGAGGCTGGGAGAACCCCGGCAATTCCGCATCAATGGCGATGTCGTCTACGTCGACAACTGGGTCGTGAAATTTGACGACAAGTACGTCGAGCAAGCGGAAATCGATCGTGCCACGTCACTGGTCCTGTTTCGTCGCATCTTTGGCGAAGCGCAAACACCCAACGATGGAATCCCCTTGGATGCCGTCGGCAGCCGCCCGCAAGCGTACGGGAACGGCAACGAGATGTCGGCATTCGAGAAACAAATCTGGGACGATTTCTGGACCATCGCCAATGACGCAGCTCAGGCGAAAGAAATGGGGATCCGTGCGGCACACGGCGAAGCGCCTTCCATGAAGCTCCAGAAGGGGAAATCCTACAAGATCCAGCTACGCGCTTCCGACGGCTTGTCGATCACACCCGATTCCGGACCGCCTCCGATCGTCGGCAAGCCAGCCGGCTAGACGTGCCTGGACCAGGCACAAGTTGCTCACGAACTGCTGGGCTCTTCTTCCCGTAGCAGTTGCAGCAATTTCGCCCGCAAATGCTTGATCTTCAGCCCCATCGGCAGCAGGATGCGGTAATTGTTGACGTTGGCCCGCTTGATCTGATCCTTGTTCGCACGATTCACCAGCAGGATGGCGGGGGTGTGCTTGGTCGTATCCCCTTCGCCCAGCGCGTTGAAGGCTTCGACCGCTTCGTCGCCCAATTCTCCCGCCGAGAAAATCACGCAATCTGCCAATGGATCCGTCTCTTGATGTTCCTCGAAACGTTGCAGCGCTCGGCCGGGATTGCCGAAAACCAGGACTCGATAGCCTCGTTTCTTCAGCGCTTCTCGAATGGCATCCTGCATGTTGACGCTCGATTCGATCAGCATCACGGTCCGGTCTTCCCCTTCTCGTTCGAGCGGCGTGTCATTGGCCGAAACCGAGTCATCAGGCAGGCTTGACGCCACGTCGGGGCGAGAAATCTGCGCTCCCAGGTCACCGGACTTGACGCGTTTTACCACTTGATTGAGTTCTTCCAGCATTTCGCCGGGAGTTTGAAACCGTCGTTCGGTTTTCAGATCCATCGATTTGTTGACGAAGGCAATCACGTAGTTGGGCAGTTCCGGCACCTCTTGCCCCAACGGCTTGATGTCTCGGTAACGAGCGACACTGAGCCGCTTGATGCGATCGCGAGTCTCGTACAACGGCGACTTGCCCGACAGCATGTGGTAGAGCATGCAGCCGGTGAAATAAATATCACTACGAGGATCATTCTTGCGGACCCCCGTAATGCGTTCCAAGCCGGCATAGTCGATACTGCGCGGGTTGGGAGCGGCAGCGATCGCTTCCTCCGACATGTCGGCCGAGATGGCGGCCAGTCCAAAGTCAACCAACTTGGCTCGCCCGTGGCTGGATATCAGCACATTCGACAGCTTCATGTCGCGGTGTGTCACTCCCTTGCCGATCGCATAATGCAATCCGGCGAGCACATCACCAATCAATCGCAAGGACACCATCAGTTCGAGACGATGGCGCACCTTGATGAAATCCCTCAGATTCTGGCCTTCAATGAAATCCATCACCATGAACGGCCGATTCCGCTCTTCCAACACCTCGTAGACCGGTACGATGTTGGGATGACGCAGCGGCATCACCATCCGCGCCTTGCGCAGAAACTGCTCGGTCGTCACCGAGTCTTCCGCATAGCGATTTCGCAGTACCTTGACCGCTCGATCGCGCGCGGCGGCGCGGTGCGTGGCTCGATAAACGCGAGCAAAAGTGCCGGCCCCCACCATGTAAAGCACTTTGTAATTGCCGTAGAAATACCCCTCGCGCTTCCCCGCCACGATTCGATCGACCTGGAAATTGGTCAGCAACTCCCGCCGCACCATGAGGGCCGTGAAGCTGTCGAGCGGGACGTCACGACTGCCGAAATCCCCCCAAATGGATTCCAATTGGTGAGCATCGACAAGGTCGTAGTCAAAAGCCCGCTGGGCGAATTTCTCTGCGGTCATTTCGGCCATTGATTCGCCGTACTCCTTAGTCATGGGGTGGCCGAGGTCATCGAGCAGGTGCCGTAGACGTGCCGCTTTTCATCGTATTCGACATTGCCCCGGGAAGCAACTTCGCCCCGATCCCCAGGTTCTCGTTACTCAGCCTGCCCCTGACCACCTTTCTGCTGCCGATACGCATCCCGTTCGCGACGCGTGGCTTCCAGGTCAAACACCAGATATTTCATGTCGAGTCGCAGTTGGCTCAGGGCTTCCTGCACAAGTGTCAGGATGCGACGGCGGCGACGGGTGCTTTCAAGCACTCGTTCCAGCACCGGCTCGATGCCCGCACGCTTGTCGGCCGGGAAGAGCGGCTATCAGCTGGCTCAGCTCAAGAACGTCCTTGGGGAGATCTTCAGTCTGGGACGAGGAGAATCGAGGTGCGGTACTCATGAGCGGCGTCTCCTGGGAGTGGTTGTTCGGTTGGAAGCCAGTAGATGCAGACGGTGTGCCAATTCCGCAACTCCTCGACCCATATTCGCAAATCATTATAAATAAAGCACTTACAACATTCCAGCAAAACGCTTCCGGCACTTGATGTGGTGAGAACGCACCGCGGTTGATCTGGCCGCACATCACAAATCCTGATACAAGCTGGCTTTACGTGCGGTTCGCTAAAGATTCACGACGTTGCCTTTTCACACCAATCCGCCAACTCGATGGGCGGAGTCGACCAGCGGCACAATCCCTCCACCCATGCTTTGTAACGGGCACATGGATCAATTTACAGGAAAATCGCCGACGGGCAGCGGTCGTCAAGACAGTCGCTCCCAGCACTCCCGGCGGGCGAGCGCCGCAGTGGGGTTCTGTACGGCCGTCTTGTGGGGACCCGTCTTGTGGGGTCTACTGCTCGCCATTCCTGCGTCGGTGCAGGGTCAATTGCGCGATTCCTACGAGTCCCTGGAAACCTGCTGGAAGCTGTCGGACCACGATTGCACGCTCCGTGTCCTGCAACATCAGCGCGCGTTTGAACAAGCACACTCGGGGCAAACCAGCGAACACGTTCAGTTCTACGCTGGGTCGGGGACGTACGTTCACTTGGTGAGCCCACTTCCCGCGTCACGCATTATTGACGAATTAACGATCAGTGTATGGGTAAAGGCCAATCGCCCGGGACTGCAGCTGGCGATGCGCGTCGTCTTGCCGCGTTCCCAGGATCCTCGCACGGACCGAGCCATTACAACGCTGATCCGTGGCAGTTCCTATCGAGAGGCCGAAACGTGGGAGAAACTCACGATTCAGCTCCCCGCGAAACTGCTCAACCGTGAGGTTCCGCTGCTGCGTTCCCAGTTCGGCTCGGACGTCGATTCCCGCGAGGCCTACGCAGACATGCTGGTGCTCAACGCCTATGGAGGGACCGGTCAGACCGATGTCTGGCTGGATGACTTGGAAGTGACCGGGCAAGTGGCGTATCAGATGGCAGGCACCAACGTAGCGGATTCCACGTCGTCGGATTCGATCAACCTCCCGCGCGAGCTGAGTACTACCCGAACCAAGGACGTTCCGGTACTCGAGGGGTCCGTCTTTGTGATCGACGGCCACCCACAATTGGTGCGGGCCATCGACAGCAACGGAGAACCGTTGGCTGGGCTTAAGTCACTCGGTTTCAACGCGGTCCGTCTGCCGGCGCCACCCACTCCGGAACAACTGCGGGAAGCGGATGAGAGCGGCGTGTGGCTCATTGTGCCTCCACCGTCGACCCAATCACCGGCCGAGTACGGCTCGTCCCTGGCGCAGATCCTGGCTTGGGATTTGGGGCGTCATTTAACAGCCGACCAAGTGGAACCAACCCGTCGCTTGGCCCAGAAGCTGCGCAGTGTCCCCGATGATTTACGGCGTCCAACGCTCTGCCTGCCCACCGAAGAGACGTCGCAGTACAGTCGCCTGGCCGACCTGACGGTGCTCGAGCCTCCCGGCCCCAACAACTCGCTCCCGCTGGGCGACTACGGCCAATGGTATTTGGAGCGATCTCAGCTGATGCGCATGGGGACCCATTTCTGGGCATCCATTCGTACCCAAGTGTCTCCGCGAGTGGCAGCACAGATGATGGCCCTGGGAGCCAACGATCCGATCCCCTTGTCGCTGGAACCGGATCAAATTCGGCTACTGGCCTACCACGCCGTGGCCTCTGGGGCACGAGGACTGATGTTCTGCTCCGAGTCACGTTTGGATGGCACCGATCGCCTGACTACCTTGCGGGCCAAGACGTTGCAGCGCGTGAATCAGGAGTTGGCGGTACTGGAACCGTGGGCCGCCACAGGCGAGCACGATGGGGAACTGGATACCGGTGACACGTCGGTGCGTGTGAGTGTCTTGAAGATCGATCGCTCTCGGCTCTTATTGATCATTCGGCGCGTGGCGGACCAGCAGTACGTGGCGGCTCCGTACGACGATCGTTCGATCTCATTCGAAGTACCGGGAGTTCCGGAGACGGATGAAGTCTATCAGGTGGGTGAAGATGGCCTGCGTCGGATCCCCCAACGGCGCAGTACCGGCGTCCGCGTGAGACTGGATAAGCCGCGAGCTGTTACGTCGATCGTCATGACGCAGGATCAACAAGTGATTAACTTCCTGGCCCGCCAGACCGCGGCATTGCGTAAAGAACAGGATCAGCTGGTGGGAGAGATCGCCGCCGAGATGTATTCGACTGTCGTGGAGACTCACCAGCAGCTCCTGGAATTGATCCCGGCGGCAGGGCTCTCCAATTCCACCGTGGAGAACCAGTCGTTGTCCCAAGCTCGAACGGAACTGCAGCAGTTTCAGCAGCTCGTGGAAGGGGGGGGACATGATCGAGCTTACGAGTTCCTGCAACGCGGCCTGCAACAGCTCTCTGTGGCCCGCTATCAGAACTGGAAGCTCGCCGTCAATTCGTTTTCGTCTCCCGTGGCCAGTCCGCTCTGTACCAGCTTCTTTTCGCTGCCACAGCACTATGTACTGGGCCAGCGTCTGCGGGGCACGCCGTGGGGTCCCAATTCGCTGCCTGGCGGAGATTTTGAGAACCTGTCCCTGCTGCAGTCGAGTGGCTGGAAGAACGTATCGAGCAACTCTCAGACGCTCGGCACGGGGGTGGAATTGTCACTCCACACGCCCCATGCTGGCCGCTCATCACTGCGCCTTCAATGCTGGCCGACCCGCATCGCCGAGGCGCCTCGCGTGATCGAGACGCCCCCCGTTTCCATTACGTCCGCCCCCATTCCGATCACTACCGGACAAATCGTGCGCATACATGGTTTTGCTCGCGTTCCCACTCCCTTACGCGGAAGCATGGACGGTTTGCTGATCTCCGACTCTTTGGCCGGAGAGGATCTGGCGGAACGCATTGTCCAAACGCGGGACTGGTACGAATTCACGCTTTATCGAGCAGCTCCCCGCAGCGGTGTCGTGACCGTCACGTTTGCACTATCCGGGATGGGCGAAGCCTGGATTGATGATGTCACGGTCCATCTGCTCGGCGCATCCACCTCGCAGGCCCGACTTCCTGCCGCCGCGGCCCCCGTGGACTCCCCAGGGGACGCGCGATGAACGCCCCCCCGGACTGACTTGCCAGGGGACGGGCTTGCCAGGCATACTGACTTGCCAGGCTGGGGCGATTCCCCTTACCATCTTCGTAAGTACTTGTTGGTCCGTTCTTGGTGACCATTTGCAGGATTCCGGCCGTGAGGGCTCGGTGACTATGCGATCTTACTCTTACTCTTACTCTACTCTTACTCATACTCTTACTCTTCTTTCCTCTTCCGAACTGGCCCAGAATTGGCATCTATGCCGTTGACCTAGGAGTGCAGTTCCGCTGAGTTGAATGAAGTTGTTTGCGAGTGCGGCGGTGGGGGAGGGGAGTATGAGTAAGAGTAAGAGTAAGAGTATGAGTAAGAGTATGATTGAGACGAGGAGTGAGCGTTTGGGGGCGAAGGCTATGAACGATTCCTGTACCCGTTGGCGACCCGGCAAGGCATATCATGAATCCATTTGATCTTGACCCGCTGTGGCTGGCGGCAGCAGCGGTGGCTGTGGTCGCCGTACTGCTCCTGGCTATTTGGGTTTGGCTGCGGCATGCGCGTCGACCTCGCCACCGCGAAGCTGCTGGAGTGTTGGTCGATGTCAGCGTTCTGGATAGTTCCGGTCCGCCACCAAGCGGTCCGCGTCTGGAGTTTTACGGCACGCCCGTGCGACTGGCTGTTGTGGTGGTCGCACCGGCGGGGCGCGGTAGCGAACTCCCTCAGCCCGATGTGCTACCCGGCCTGATGGAACGGCTCGTGCCCGGCATGACCAACGTTATCGCGGCGCACAAACCGCTGATTTATCGCTGGCCCGTCCAGCTCAGTTCCCAAGGTTTTTCCCAGTCGTTTTTCAATCAAGTGGCATTGCCCGGGGCGCGCGGCAAAGGTACGCCCTGGTGCAGCATCGCCGGGAAACTTCAGATTGGCGATCGCTCGTTCCTCGTGGGTCTGGCCTTCTCGGCTGGCACACCCAACAGTGTGAGCCAAGTGGTGGTGCAACACGAAGGACAATGGCTCGATATCCTTCGCTATCGAGACGAGTAAATTGATGACGTCACGCAGAACTCCTGAGCAACTGCGGCGGGATGCGGTGGCCATCTGGCATGCCGCCGTGGATGCCGTCGCCAGTGACCGACTGGTGCGTGAAAATGTCATCGTCGAAGGAGAGACGCTGCGGATCGCCGACGATGTCGTACCGTTGGCCCAGGTGCACCGCATTTGCGTCGTCGGCGCTGGAAAGGCCGGGGCCGGTATGGCCGCCGGGCTGGAGTCGGCCCTGGGAGAAACCGTCCTGAGACAGAAACAAGTGTCGGGTTGGGTCAATGTACCGGCCGACTGCGTCCGACCGCTCAGCCGCGTCACGGTGCACGCGGCCAGACCAGCCGGAGTGAACGAACCCACGGTCGAGGGGGTGCGCGGCAGCGAGAAAATCCTGGCGCATGGTCGAATCTCTCACGCCGCAAGATCTGTGCATCTGCTTGCTCTCGGGCGGCGGTTCCGCGCTGTTGCCCGCACCCGCTCCCGGCATTTCACTGGCCGAGAAACTCGCCGTGACGCGGCATTTAAGCGCAGCAGGTGCCAACATCCAACAACTCAATACGGTGCGCAAGCAGTTGAGCAGGATCAAGGGTGGCGGCCTGGCCAAGCTTGCCGAGCAGGGCGCCTCATTACGTTGATCATCTCCGATGTGCTGGGAGACCCGCTCGATGTGATTGCTTCGGGTCCCACCGTCGCCAACACGACCACAGCGTCTGATGCCCTGGAGGTCCTGCGGCAGTTTCCCGCGTCCGACCGACGGGTGACCGAAGTCGTCTATCGTTATTTGCAGCACCGCTGCACCACGGAACCCGCTAGAAGTTGGCCACCCACTTGCCGAGTGTCCAACGTCGTGATCGGCAACAATGCGGTGGCGGTGGACGCCGCCGGCTTGGAGGCCGAGCGGCGAGGGTACTCGCATGCCATGCTCGCTTCCCGCACGTTGGAAGGGGAAGCCGAGGCCGTCGGTATTCACCTGGCTCGGATGGCTCGCCAAATGCGCGAGACTCCGGGTCCCGATTGCCTGATCACCGGGGGCGAGCCAACCGTGACGCTCGTCGACGCCGCACAGCGAGGCCTGGGAGGCCGGAATCAACAACTCGTCCTGGCTGCCTTGCTGGAACTGACTCGCGGCCGCAACTCCCAATCGCCGTCCGATTCGATGCAAGGAATGCTCGTACTTGCGGGCGGCACCGATGGGGAGGACGGTCCGACCGATGCCGCCGGAGCTCTGGCGGACCACACATTGGTCGAAGCCGCCCGGCTACTTCAGTCTGGATGGCGCCGACTACCTGCGGCGCAACGATGCCTACCACTTCTTTGCACAGTTGAGCGGCCTGCTCAAGACCGGCCCCACCCACACAAACGTCTGTGACGTACGAGTCGTGTTGGTTGATCGCCGCGAGCTGCAAAGTGTGACGAATACCGGCCGATGAGGGCCTTGCGCAGAATAGATCGGGGCCCGCATTCTCGTCTGGGTCGCGCCGGTAATCGCGCATAGCGAATAAGAGTGCTCGTCGATAACACGCGCGCACGGTGCGCACACCCTCACGAAGCCGACCACTCTCTGGGGGAACGATTGGGGAATGCGGAGTGCAGCAATTCGGAATGAAAGAGGCCGATCACTCCGGGAGCGGCTTAAGTTGACCCTGGTACGGATCATTCACAATTCCGCATTCCGCGCTCCCCATTCCCGATTCATTCCCAAAACGCCTGCAAATCGAAGTAGGTGAGCGGAGGCAACCCACGGCCTACTTTGGCTGTGGCCACCGGCTGCGTGAGGAGCCATGACCGGAAGCCAGGGCAGTCATTCCGCGCAGGCCCATCCTCAGTTTTGCGCCTGGACGGCCGTAATGGCAACCGTGTTGACCACGTCGGCCACCGTACAACCGCGACTCAGATCGTTGACGGGTTTATTGAGTCCCTGCAGGACGGGTCCCACCGCCACGGCTCCGGCCGAGCGTTGCACGGCCTTGTAGGTATTATTTCCCGTGTTCAGATCCGGAAAGATGAAGACGGTGGCCCGTCCCGCCACGGAGCTGTTCGGTAATTTCTGTTGGGCAACTTGCGGATCGACTGCGGCGTCATATTGGATCGGCCCGTCGACCACCAGGTCAGGTGCCCGTTGGCGAACGAGGCGAGTCGCCTCGCGAACCTTGTCGACATCGCTGCCGTGCCCCGATTCACCGGTCGAATAAGAGAGCATCGCCACACGCGGCTCGATATCAAACATGGCAGCCGTTTTCGCCGAGCTAATGGCAATGTCCGCCAGTTGTTCCGCGGTGGGTCGAGGGATGACCGCACAATCGCCGTACACGAGCACCCGATCTGCCAGACACATCAGAAAAACGCTCGATACCACCGAGATGTCCGGGCGGGCTCGAATGATCTGAAAGGCGGGTCGGACGGTATCGGCCGTTGTGTGCGTGGCCCCAGACACCATACCGTCAGCCAGACCCTTGAATACCATCATCGTGCCGAAATACGTGGCGTCGTGAATGAGGTCTCGTGCCTGCAGTTCCGTCAGCCCCTTGTGTTTGCGCAAGACGACCAGTTCGGCAGCGAATTCCGCCAGCCGCGGCGACTCGGCAGGATCGATAATCCGTACCTGTCGCAGGTCGAGACTCAGCGCGGCCATGCGCTGGCGCACATCGTGCTCCACACCCAGCAGCGTGATGTCGACCACCTCGCGCTGCAGCAATATCTCCGCCGCTCGCAAGATCCTCTCGTCGGTCCCTTCCGGCAAGACAATGTGCTGTCGCTGCCGTTTCGCTCGCTCGATCAGCTCATATTCAAACATCAATGGAGTAACGCGCGAGGATCGCACGACTTCGATACGTTGCTCCAAACGCTGCAGGTCAACGCGCGTTTCAAACATGCCCAGTGCCGTGGCGATTTTGCGCTGATTGTCCGCAGTGATGACAGCCGGCACGGCGCTGACCTGCAGCGCCACGGCGAAAGTATCCTGGCCAACGTGGATAATGGGAATGGGTAACTGGCGCAAACCGTCCACCAATCTCCGCACGGAAGCTGCCGGCGGCTGTCGGCCGGTGAGCACGATGCCCGCGATATGGGGATAGTTCTCGGAATAGACTGCCATCAGGCTGGCCAGCAGAATATCCGCGCGGTCACTGGGGACAATCACCAAGGTCCCTTCGCTCAGGTACTCGAGAAACTGAGGCACATGCATCGCCGCGACTTTGTAGTCGTGGACCACGCGGGCCAACCCATCCAGTCCCTCGTACAGGCACTCGGCCTGCAGTTCACGAGCAATTTCGCCCAGCGTCGGTTTGGCCAGGATGGGGTTTTCGGGCACCACGAACGCCGGGTCTTCAAACGGCCAGGCAGCACTCAGCCGTCGTTGGACTTCGTCCACGTCGGCATCGTCGACGCGATTCACGATCGTGGCCGCCATCGTGCAGCCTAATTCCTGGAACTCCTGACGTGCCGCACGCGCCTGCTCGACGACCTCTCCTTCCTGCCGGCCGTGCCCGTTGGTCACGATCAGCACCGGGCAGCCCAGATGATTGGCCACTTCGGCGTTGAAGTCGAACTCAAAGGCATTGGTGAGCCCCGCGAAATCGGTCCCTTCGCAGACCACGAAATCACACTGTCGCTGCAACTGGCGATAGCGGGCCAGGATCCGTTTGAACAGATTGCTCTCCTCCCCGTCAGCCTCCGCCTGACGAGCCTCCGTGTGCCGCAACACCGTACATCTGCTCGGGTGTCAAACCCATGGTGTAGCGGCCGTGAATCAACTGGATGTGGCGATCGGCTGTCGGGCTACCGTGGACAACTGGCCGAAAAAAACCCATCTTGTCGATACGACGAGAGAGAAGATCGACGACGCCCAATACGACCAGCGACTTGCCGCTGTTGGGTTCCATCGCTGCAATGTACAGCCCGCTCGACATGGTACGTCCCTCCCTCCGCAGACATGGTTCGATCGTCCGCCGCGTCGTTCTTCGCCATGGTACCCGCCGGAACCGATAGGCAGGAAGCCTGGTCGGCCAGGTTCGCTCGGTAGACTAGTGTAACTTGCGGACACCGCCCCGGCGGCCGTACTACCTAACGCGGCCTGCGGTCACAACCAACGGGCGCGTCCCGAGCCTGGTTTGACTGAGTTGGACGACCGGAACGATTAGCAAGACGAACACGAAAAAGGCCCTTCGTCCGCCAGGGACGAAGGGCCCGATACATGCTCTTTGCTAGAGGACTTGGTGATGCAGACCGCCAGCGGCTGACGCTAGTCCCACCACCATTGCCCTTCCGGCAAGTCTTTCAGCGTAACGTCCTTCTGTGCCTGGGATACCTTGCCATCCTCGTCGGGCAGCCGGTTCTCCTGCGACACGGCTTCCAGTGGCCGTATCTGCACACCGCCGCCAATGGGCGTCATGATGGCGTTGCCTTTGACGAACACGTTCACTGCCGATTCGACTTGCTTGGGTACCGTGTAGGTCTGGATCGCGTACTTCGATTCGTCACCAAACACTCCCAAGTCCCAGCTGGACTGCTGGTAGTAGTCTTGAGCCTGGATAAATGCCGCCGCGACCGACATGTCGATCAAGTTACGCAACTGAGCATAAACGGGCTCGCGGTTGGCCAGGTTCGGATATTGATCGGTAAACGACTTGCAGAAGACCTTGCTGGCCCTGCTCTCAGCGTTCCCCTGAGCACGTTCACCGCTCTGAGCAACCAATTCCTGAGCTCCTACCAGCTTGACGCCCCAGCCTTCCATCTGCATGGCGAGACCGTCTTCGGCGACACGAATGCACTTGTACTCAGGGACGAAATACCAACGCACCAATGCGTTACCGGCCAGAGCGCCGGGGGATGCCGCCGCAATGAAACTGGTAATCTTCACCGGCGGTGGCTCCAGGCCAATGCCAATCAACTTCATGCGGTAATCCGCTTCGACCATGACCTGGGCAAAGTGCGTGTCCGGTGAGACCCCCTGCACCGTGACGTTCTGCAGACCCAACTGCTGCCGCATACCAGTGGCAAATCCAGCCGGATTGCCCGGCAAGAACTGCCATGGGCCGGCCTCTTAATGAAAGACTGCAAGTTGGCCAGACCTTCCTCGGTCGGATCGATCGAGACACCAATCACGTTGAGTTTACTTCCGCCCGGTGGATAGGCGCGTAGTGCTCCAACCACATCCTGCAGCTCCAATACGGGACGACCCGTTGTCAAGCCGCGCACGCGTCCCACGGTATCTTCCGCATACCCTTCGGCCGGGCCAGCCAACACAATGTCACCCGTTTCCGGGTAGAAAAACACATTGTGAATCCGCAGTAGACCAGCCAGATACTTCATCTCGTCGGGAATCGGCTCCCCTTTCTCAATCTGGTTGGCAACCGCCTTCTCGAGCCGGTTGAGTGAAATCTTGCGGAGGTCACTCGGCTTGGCGAGCTTGGGATTGAGCGTCGCCATGGCTTCCTGGACAATCCGCTTGGCTCGCAGGCCACCTTGGTCCGCCACGCGGCGCACCTTCAGCACTCCTTGCGCGTCGATGATCACACCAGCGTTCTGGTCGCCCGCAACGCCACCACCAAGGCCGCCAAGGCCGCCACCAAGGCCGCCGCCAAGGCCACCACCGAGCCCGCCACCAAGGCCGACCTGCGCATGAGCGGCTGTGGGGGCCAGTGCCACGAGTAGCAACGCAGCCAAACACAGAACATCGCGAATTCGTAACCGACACCAGTTCATGTTCATCACCTCTCGCTCGTCTTTCTGGGCCACCGCCCGAAACTTGTGGCCAGTACACGTGTCTGATTCTGGAATGCTACGCGCACATCCCCAACAGTTACCGATCCTCTCACCCTACGCGCTGCGACGGCCCATGCCGATCCCATTCGCAGGTATTTATCCATCCAAATTCTGGCCGACACAACACGATTCGGCAAGATCGCAGACCTTACCCCCCGCCCGCCCACAGGCCTCCCTCAATCGGGCAGCACACAGATGTGAATCAAGTCGTTAACGGTTGAGTCGTACGGACTTGTCGCAATTTTTGCATACAAGTCCCGATCTTCGATCTTAGTCCTCGCGGCTGGCTGTGGCAAGCAATATACGAGCATTCGCGGCTAAAGCCCCCCCAAACTGCGTCCCGCCGCAAGTCGCCCACCTGCCCTTTTCGACATTGGCTCGCCGAGGTACCGGAAAAAGCCACGGGATGCCTGTTTACCGCCCGCTCCTCGAACAATCCCGTGGCAAGCGTCCGGCACGCATTTTGTCAGCAGCAAAGTGCTTGGCGACCACGATCCTCACGTGTCTGGCAAACCTCATTTCACTGCCGCAATCCCGCTGACATCCTCGCCTGCAAACACTCAACAACTGATCGTTAACTATTCACCATTAAGCGTTTACGCCTGTATACGTTGTTGCATCGATTGCCCGTTTTCCTAGCGCTCCCCGCGGCGGCCGGCTCCCTGGGGCCGTCGCTGGGAATTGCCATTGCCGTTGCCAACGGCCGGTTTCGGCGGCGTCGTGGTCAGCTGGTAGTAGCCGACTCCCAGCAGATCTTCGACCCGTCGGCGCAGTTCGGGAGTGATATCCAGTTGCAGGCGTTGGGATTTCAAGTGGACCCGGCTGCCGTCATCCAGACTCAGTACCAGTTCCAGGTCTCGACCGCCGGGATACCCGCGGACGATTTCCCGGATTTTGGCGAGGATGTCGTTGCCATGGACCCTTTGATCGACGCGAATCACCACCCCGCTGGTATAGCGTGAATCGAGTTGGTCCATGGGTATCAGCTCGTTGACGATCAGATTTGCCTCGTCTCCACCCCGTTTGTCGACCGCGCCGCGGGCCAACAGAATGGCGTCCGGCTTGACGAGTTCACCGTACTTCAGGAAATCGTCGGGCCAGAGAATACAGCGCACGGCCCCATGCATATCTTCCAGGTCAAAATTGGCGTACTTGGTGGCCGTGGCCCCGGGACGGATTTTGCGCACATGCGCCATTTTGATCGCGCTGAGCATTCCTCCCAGGATGACTTCGGACCGATGAGGCATGTCCGAGATGTTGGCCGTCGTGTGAGAGCAGAAGGTGGAAAGCGCCTTCTGGTACTCAGCCAGCGGGTGGCTTGACAGATAGAAGCCGAGCACCTCTTTTTCCATGGCCAATCGTTCTCGTTCTTCGATTTCAGGGATGTCGGGGAGTGCCGCAGAGCGGACTTCCTCCTCCTCCTCCTCATCCTGCAGATCACCGAACAAGCTCTTCTGACCGCTCCGCCGATCGGCCAGGGCAGCGGCACCGGACTGCAGTGCTCGGTCCACCACGGCCAGCAACTGCGAACGCTTGGCACCGAACGAGTCAAACGCGCCGGCCTTGATCAAGGTCTCGATCGTGGCGCGATTACAGCCGCTGGCATCCACCCGCTCGCAGAAGTCAAATAGATCGCGAAAAGGTCCACCTTTCTGCGCGCGGTCACGATGGCTTCGGCGGCGGCACCGCCACAACTCTTGACGGCGGCCAAGCCGAAATGGATCTTCCCGTCGGCTACCGCGAACTCGACGTGCGAGGTGTTGACATCGGGGGGCACAACTTCGATGTTCATGCGCGCCGCATCATCCATGTGCTCGACCAGCGAGTCCTTGCGCATGAAGTTGCGACCTGGAATGTCCCCAGTCAGGAGTGCGGCCATGAATTCGACCGGATAGTGCGCTTTGAGATAGGCCGTTTGATAGGCGATCAGCGCATAAGCCGTGGAGTGGCTCTTGTTGAACCCGTAGCCGGCAAACTTGGTGATCAGTTCCCAGATCTCCTCGGCTTCCTTCTTGGCCATCCCGTTTTCCACCGAGCCGGTGAGGAACTGCTCTCGATTGCGATCGATCAGGGCCTGTTTCTTCTTGCTAATGGCCTTGATGCAGGTGTAGGCGCTGGCCAACTCGATACCACCGAGTCGATTGAGGATGCGCATGACCTGTTCCTGATAGACCATCACACCGTGGGTCTCGCTCGAGCACTTGCTCGAGCACCGGGTGTTTGTACTCCGGTTTCATGCGGCCGTGCTTGACCTCGATATAATCGTCGACCATGCCACCTTCCAGCGGCCCGGGGCGATAGAGGGCATTGGTGGCGATAATGTCGCGAAAATGATCGGGCTTCATCTTCTGCAGCAGGTCGCGGATGCCGCCGCTTTCCAGCTGGAACACCCCTTTCGTCTCGCCGCGGCAGAGGAGGGCGAAAGTTGCCTCATCGTCGAGCGGGAATTTCAGCGGATCGATGCGTTGGCCGGTCGTTTGTTCGATCAAATCGACTGCCGTGCGGAGGATCGTCAAATTGCGCAGCCCTAGAAAATCCATTTTCAACAGGCCAGCGGCTTCGACGTCGTTCATCGACCACTGCGTGATCACGTCCTCCTTGCCAGTCACGCGGCAGAGCGGTACGTAATCGGTCAGCGGCCGGTCGGCAATCACCACGGCCGCCGCATGCGTCCCGACGTTGCGTGCCAGACCCTCAATCTTCATGGCCAGCTCGAGCAACTCGCGAATTTCGCCGTCCGTTTCGTAAACATTCTTCAGGTCGGCACTCAACTCCATGGACTTGGAAAGGGTGATATGCAGCTGATCGGGGACCATCCCCGTAATCTGGTTCACGCGGGTCAGCGGAATTCCCAGTGCCCGGCCAACATCCTTGATGGCCGCGCGGGCCGCCAGCGTGCCAAACGTACCGATCTGCGCGACGTTCTTTTCGCCATACTTGTCTTTCACATAGCGAATGATGTCGCCCCGTCGCTCCTTACAGAAATCGATGTCGATGTCGGGCGCCTCCAGTCGGCTCTCGTCCAGGAACCGCTCGAACAGCAGGTCGTATTTCAGCGGGCAAACGTGGCTCAGATAGAGGGCATAGCAGACCAGGGCTCCGACGCCGCTGCCGCGCGCCGTGGTCGGTATCCCTTGCCGGCGTGCTTCGCGGACGAAGTCCCACACAATCAGGAAGTAGTTGGAGAACCCCAGCTTGTTGATGACGCCCAGCTCGCGATCCAGACGCTGCAGGACCACGTCGCTCAATTGCCCCTGCGGAAACATCTCCTCGTTGCCCGCATAGCGTTCCCGTAGCCCCTGCTCGCAAAGCTCACGCAGCAACTGCTCAGCCGTCTTGTTCTCCGGCAAGGAGAAGGTCGGAAAGTGACGCTTCCCCAACTCCAGCTCCAAATCGACCGAGTCGGCGATTTCCTGGCTGCGCGCCACGGCGTCCTGATATCCCGGAAACGAGGCATACATCTCTTGCGGACTGCGCAAGAAATACTCGTTGCCATCCATCCGCAGCCGGCTCGTATCGGTGCGAAACTTGCCTGTATTGATACAGAGCATCACGTCCTGAGCTTCGGCGTCGGCGCGGTCGACGTAATGCGCGTCACTCGTGGCAACCAGGGGCAGGCCGACCTGCTGGGCGACGGCGACGGCGCCCTGCAGGGCCAGCCGCTGGATCTCCACTCCGTTATTCATGATCTCGATGAAATAGCGTTCGCCGAAGACGCGGTGGAACCACTGCGTGACCTCGATCGCCTCCCTCAACTCCTCCTCGCCACCGTGCCCGCGCAGCAGTGCTCGATTGAATTCGCTCGACACGCAACCGCTTAAACAGATCAGTCCCTCACTGTGCTGCTCGAGCAGCTGCTTGTCGATCCGCGGCTTGAAGTAGAAGCCTTCGAGATAGGCGGCCGAGGCGAGCTTCATCAGATTCTGGAAGCCGGTACGGTTCTGCGCCAAGAGCGTCAGATGGTAACTCGCCTCCCGCATGTTGCCAGACGACTTCTCGAATCGGCTACCCGGCGCAATGTACGCCTCGTAACCGACAATCGGCTTGATCCCGGCGGCGTTCGCCTTCCTGTAGAACTCCAAAGCGCCGTGAAGATTGCCGTGATCGGTCAAGGCCAACGCGTTCATGCCATGGTCGCGAGCGCGTTGAATGAGCCGGTCAATGGAGCCGGCTCCATCGAGCAGACTGTAGTGACTGTGACAATGCAGATGGACAAAAGGTTGGCCGCTCATCATACACACGATCCATCGTGAAGGAATGTCCAGAAAAAAGAGGGATGCTCTCGCACATCAAGCTGCGAGCGACGCTGGCACATCACCGCCGCTCCCTAACGCACGGCCCTTCAGGTTATAAAGCTGGCGGAAGATTGTCCACCGAGCACGGTTCACGAAACACGGGCCACGAAATAGTGCCGGCGACGCGAGGTGGCAACTACTCCGGATTACCGATTTGCCGCAGATACTCGGCAATCCGCGCTTGAATGTCGACCAGGTTCTGCCAGCGTCGGAAATTCAGCGCGATCTGCTCCTTGTCATCCGCCGGGTGAGCCGTGCTGATCAGATTTCGCAGCCGAATGTGAATGTACTCCAGCAGTTCGGACAACTGGGCGGCCTGTCCGGGCGTCATGCGATCCGGAAGATCGGGTGGCTTGAGCGCGTGCAGGGTGGCCTGCATATTCGAGTCATCGCCCCAATTCAGCTCAAAATCGAGCGCGGACCCCTGCTGCAGTCGTTCGTAGGTTTCCGGATCGAGCGTCCCTTCCGCATCGGCTTGCCCGGCCCGCATGCGGGCCAGACGTTCGGCGATCTCCTCGCGCGAACCGAACAACAGTACGGACCGCCCGACATTGACGGTATCACCCACACGGAGGATCCGCAGCTGGATCGACTCGCCATTCACCTTGGTTCCGTTCGTGCTTTCCAGATCGGTCAGCACCAGACGATCGTGGTCATCTTGGATCTTGAGGTGAAAGCGGCTGACACGTTCGTCATTCAACTGGATCGTGTTACCTTCTTCGCGTCCGATAGTGACCGGAGGCTCGAGCCCCTCAAATACCCTACCGCGATCCGAACCGTCAATTATTCGCAGAGTCACTAACGGCATCGATGACCGCCAGGCGTATGAGTGGAGTGGAATAAGCACATATCTTGCGCTTATAGCATCCCGCTTGTTTGCGGGTCAAGCGTATGACCGGGCGAAAATTGGGCGGCACCGCCCAATTTGCGGGCTGCCGGCGAGTTGCCAAATGGGGAGAGGAGCCTTAGAATGAGGCGTTCGTACGCGCCCGTGGCGCAATTGGATAGCGCATCGGTCTTCGGAACCGAGGGTTGCAGGTTCGAATCCTGCCGGGCGTACTTTCTTTTCCGGGGTCAAACGCACCTCGTGACCAAAAACGACATGAGGTGGACAACACTTTTTGTTGTCCACCCCTAACTCGCGGGGCCCTTTCTCAGAGGGGACCGCATCCCATTGACGGCACGCACCTGGGCCGACCTGTCCACATGCGTGTATCGCATCGTCATCGCCAAGCTGCGATGCCTGGCCAGAGCCATTACCACCTCCGGGGTTTCCCCGGATTCCCAGGCCCCCGTAATAAAGCTGTGACGCAGAGCATGGAAGTCGGCGTACAGGCCATTCGCATCCTGGTAGGGGATGCCTGCAGCCTCGAGATCGACCTGTATCATCTTGGCCGTCTTCCGCTGTTCCAGTAGGTAGAACAACGGGTCCCCGTTGTGGAGCTGACTGATCCACTCTCGGACCAGCGGAACGAGATCAGGGTGCAACGGGACCACGTCCCGCTCGCGGTGCTTGCTGTACCCGGCTTCGACAATGACGAACGAGTCGGTACCGAGAACGAAGGAAGCGGCGGTGAGACTTGCCAACTCCGAGCGACGTAGGCCGGTCATGCGGGCCATCGTGTACAGGAAGCACCGTTTCAAAGGCGCCGTGCGGGAGGTCCTCAGCGAACTTCCAGCCAATCAGTTCGTCTTCCGCACCGATGTCAAGAGCTACTACGCCAGCATCAGTCACAACATTCTGTTCGCGCAGTTGCAACACTACATCGCTGATCCGCGTTTGCTCGATTTGCTTCGGCAATACATGCGTCGCACGGTCTATGACGATGGATTCTACGAAGACATCGAGCAAGGAATTTCGCTGGGCTGTCCGCTTTCGCCGCTGATGGGAGCCTTGTTTCTGGACTTGCTCGACCGACGCATGGAAGCGATGCGATTGTTTTATATTCGATTCATGGATGACTGGGTGGTGCTGGCTCCCACGCGTTGGAAACTGCGACAAGCCGTTCGCCTAGTCAACGAAACGCTTGCCGAATTACAGGTGGAGCAGCACCCCGGCAAGACATTTGTAGGCAGAACACGCCGAGGCTTTTGTTTTCTCGGCTACGAGTTCCATGCGTGTGGCTTGGCGGGAATTGCCGAACCGACACGACAGAATTTCGTGAGTCGTATAACCCAGCTTTATGAGCAAGGTGCGTCGCAAGAACGCATTGGGGATTACGTACGACGCTGGTGGATTTGGGTTAGGAGTGGACTGCGGGCTATCGAGAACTGCGTGCTCGTCTCTTTCTTACGGCCACAACACCTACCCATCCTAGTCCCATCAGTGCCAGGCACATAAACGCCGACGGTTCGGGGACGGTGATCGGAGAAGATATCGCGTAGAGCGAATTCGCTTCGCGCATGTCCTCTGTGTAACTGTATGTCCACCAGCTATCACTGGCGTCACTGACCCCTGTCATGACTTGCACGCCGCCCCCTAATGGGGACAACCCATTACCTTCTGCCGCCGTCCCCGTCCAGACGAAAGTGTCCCGGACTGCGCCCGACTCGTCGATACGGATCGGCGATTCAATACGACCGTCCCACAAATCCATATTGTCGCGGGCTACCAATGCCCCATCGACCCGGTATATCGGGAGGCCATGTGGATCGCCGGGCAACGGGCTCGTGTCAGTATTGGCACTCGCGTCAACAAACACGGTAGACGCGATTGCCGTCCATCCGCTGGCTGGAAAATCTGGATCAATCGCATTCCGGGCCGCCGCCGCCGCATTGACGAACGAGTTGTAATCTGCAATGTCGGACGAGGTGGCGTCCATGTCGGTCGAGGTCACGAATACCAAGCGGTACTGGTCCCCGGCGTTGAGTCCAGGTGGATGCACCAGATCGGCCAAGGCTGGATTACAGCACGTCACGACCAAAGCCAAACAGACCAAAGCGGTCGGTCGGATCAACAGTACCAACAACAAAGTTCGAACGCGGCTCGTCATTGGAATACTCCTCAACCTAGCAACCTAGCAACCTAGTAACCACGTGCGCTCATTATCCGGGATCAGCAGCGCAATTACCATTGAAATCTTGCTGAATCCACGAAATCAAAGGTGTTTAGTGTCGGATAGACTCGAAAACCCGATGCGCGGTACTGCGGGACAACGAGGAGTTGATGGAACTCCACGACGACTACGCGTAAGGTCCTGTCTGTTGTTCGCAGAGGTCTGCGAGGAGTTGAAAAGACATGCAAGCTTTCATGATTTATCGCGGCGACAAACCCCTTGTCTGGAGCACCGACGAGGACACGCAGGCACACACCGAAGTCACTGAATGCTTCTTTACTTTTCCGTCTCGCGAGATTGCGAACCGTGTCCTGGCGGAAGTGCCATCATTGTTCGACCTGGACGAGGACGACGCGGAGAGTCTCAGCGTCCGCGAGATCGATATCCCTGGTTAGCCTGTCCTCACGTTTCGGTGGTCGGCGGCGAGAGCGGCAAGTTCCTGCGATTCAACAATTCAGACACGCTGGAGATAGGACCGTACGAGGGAGCCGTTCCCCACATCGGCGAGGCCGTCTTCCATATGGGAGAGTGGATGACGTTCGACAGTAGCGTTCTCGCCGTTCTCTCTGCGACGGAGATTGCTGGGTAGGCATTCTCGCTCGCCCTTGCCAAGCCTCACGACGGTCCTGGCAAGCGGTAATGTTCCGGTGTCCGTAGCATCCGCATGCCCGCTCAGATCTTCGGCCTCCTTTCTTCTGCCTATCACACAACGTCACCGCGTCCGGTAGCGTGGCAATTTCCCTGGGCATCAGCACGGGATCGTCGTATACGAGCAAGTGTGAATGTACCAGCGGAATCGTCTCTGCCACAATTCCTCGTTCAATGAACGTATGACAGGAGGAAGGCGGATGAACAAGCCTACCGTTGGCTTTGTGAACGGTGCAAGGACTACTCGCACAACGACGAAGTGTGGGAGGTGCGGTATCACTGGACGGAAATCAAACCGCTGCTCCAGGCTGAACTCATCGCGGGGCGATACCAGTTCTCAACGCTCAGGCGAATCCATCGCTCGGAAGATGATCTGGAAATCTGGTCGGCACTCGATTCGCTGCTGCTCAAAGCCATGGCCATTGTGCTCACCGGGCACTTGGCAGCGAGACTCTCATCACGCTGCTTTCACGTGGCTGGAAATGGTGGAGCCAAAGCAGCAGTCCGGGAAGTGGTTGGCAACCTACCGAAGAATCGTTTTGTCTTTCGTACCGACGTGAAGAGCTATTACGCAAGTATCAAACATGACATCTTGCACGCGCAGTTGGCAGAACACATCGACGACCCACCACTGCTTGATTTGTTGTTGCAGTACCTGCGTCGCACGGTGTACGACGACGGGTTTTACGAAGACATCAACCAAGGAATTTCGCTCGGCTGCCCGCTCTCGCCCTTGATGGGAGCGTTATTCCTGGATGTGCTCGACACGCGGATGGACGCGGTCGGGCTGTTCTATGTTCGCTTCATGGACGATTGGGTTGTGCTGGCACCGTCGCGATGGAAGTTGCGAAAGGCCATCGCCACCGTGAACCAAACACTGGCTGAGCTGCAAGTCGAGCAGCATCCCGACAAGACGTTTATTGGTTCTGTCAGTCGAGGTTTTGACTTTCTGGGTTACGCCATTTGCAGCGTCGGGCTGACACATATTGCCCGCAAGACCGTGGAGAAGTTCGAAGAACGAGCGGTCCGGCTTTATGAGCAAGGTGCGGATGAAATCCGCATTGGGGCGTACGTTCGACGTTGGCGACAATGGGCGACAATGGGCTTGGGACAATTCGCCTGCGACGCGATCACCGACTCCGCCGACGCCGCCATGGAAAAGCGAAGAACCATGCCGCTGCCACCATCCACAACCCGAAGGTAGCAGGCTCGGGGACTACCGCGGACGTTATCGTTAGCGTGCCAAAACAGTCCGACCCTTCCATGTCTGCAATGTAGGTCAAGGAGAGTAGTTCCACCATCGTCGGTCTGTACGCGACTCCTCCGATGAAGCTGGCACCCTGGTTGTCAGAAATCGACAATGACATGCGGCCGGGCGTGCTGACGGTGATATCCGTGTCAAACCACATTGAACACTCGGGGTATGGGGACTCGAGACTAGACCGTGAGACGTCGTCGTGGAAGTCCCACGTCTTTGTCCCGAAGACAAAAGACGATGCGGTCACGCCCGACCAGTCATGAAAGTCGTAACCGTACATCTCGTGCGCTGCCAATCGTCCGTCACCCATGTCCTCGCCAGATGCGATGAAAAAGGGGGCACCCCCAAGATCCGTGTCGTAAGTCAGCTCATAACGAAACGGTACAGCCGAACCGGATTCACCGAAAACCGATCCACTAGAAATGTCATACGTGCCGCTGAACGTAAGCTGAACGAGTTCCGCGTCCGCCGCACGAGGTGCTAGGATGATCCCTACGGCAACGACGCGCAACATAGTCGCGATGTGACTGCGAAACCTCATGACAAAGGTCCTTGGCAGAAAGTGAACTAGAAAACTCACGCGGCCAACGAAAAAAGGGGGGCCACAACAAAACCGCTGCCGGGTTCCAACAACGCAGGGCGCGACCGCCCATGCGATAAGCAAGGATAACCGAAACCAATTTTCGTATAACTGATATGTCCGCTATGCTACGGATCTTTTATCGTGAGCCATCGTCCTGCGCAAGGTTTCTTGATAGCCGTTCAAGCCCCGCCCTGACGAGTGGACCAACTCAAACGACACAGCGCCATCCTAGCAGTTGGCGCGAGGATCACAAGCATTTCCCTCCCAACGATATTGCCGACACTTTGATGATCGGGCCGAGATCAGGCCTATTTCTTGTGGGATTGCGGTGGTTTCAGGGCCACGGCAGCATGAAGATTCACCTGTCAGGCGACTGCCTATTCCGTTTCGGTGGGAAGAAAGAAGGGGCGATCGAACCCGTCCGACTTGGCTCGACAGTCAAAGTCAGGAATGGTTCGATTGCTGCCACATTTCGAATGGCAGCCACATTTGAGCCTAACTTCTGAAGGCTCAGTCCCATTTTGCCATCTCAATCAAAGTGCCATCAACTCGTCGGAGCTGTAAGCGCACGCCAGATCCATACTTGCCAGGTCATTTAGGCTGGGGTGGTTTGATTCCACAACACCACGGGAGGCAAGGTATGGGACGTCCACCGAACGGTTTGGATGAGTACTTGGATTGGCAAGAGCGGCTGAGGAGTTTCGAGGCCAGTGGCTTGGACATTGACGTCTTTTGCTTGAAAGAAGGCGTTTCTCGCTCGACCTTCTATCGTTGGAAGGAGCGGCTGGAGGAGGGAATCCCCGAGGCGATGGTCGCAGAGAAGGAGTCGCGCGATCGAGCGGAGTCCGCGGAAGGGACCGCCTTCGTACCGATCTCGTTGAAGGCGTCTCCCGTCGAGATCGAGTTGCCCAACGGAGGCATTGTGCGACTCCCCTTGGGCGTGGGGCAGGCCGTGCTGGTAGAAGTCATTCGCGCGGTGGGCACCCTGCGTCCCTGGAAGGCACCCCAATCATGACGAACTATGCCGACGTACGGATCTTCTTGTGCACCACACCGACGAACATGAGCTACAGCTTCGACCGGTTGATGGGCCGGGTGCAGGAGATTTTCGATCAAGACCCCACCTCAGGTCACCTCTTTCTATTTTGGAACCGTGATCGCGATCGCATGAAGATTTTGTTTTGGGATCGCGATGGGTTTTGCATTTGGTACAAGCGGCTCGAACGCGGCACGTTCCAGCTGCTCACGACGACCAAGGACGAGGAAGGCATCGAACTGGAGTATGCACAACTCGTCAAGTTGCTAGGCGGGCTCGATCTGCGCACTGGGCGTCGACGCCGGCGCTATCATCGCGTTCGTTGAAACCAAAACTATTTTCGGTTTTGGTCACACTTGGCCTTGCTAGCTCGCAGGACAAGTTGTACAACGGTGAGTGCCATGGATGATACGCACTCACTTCCGAACGATCTGGCCCACTGCCACCGACTCCTGCTGGCCGCCTTTCAACAGGCGGTACAGCTGGAGCGGCAAGCGGCCGAGGCGCAGCAGCGTGTGGCCGCCTCGGAGCAGCAGGTGGCGGAACTGACGCGCGTCTTGGACGAAACAGCCGCCTCGTACCAAGAACTGCAACAATCGCACGCCGCCACGCTGGACGAACTGGCCTGGCATAAGCGTTGGGCATTTGGTCGGCGACGAGAGCGATTTGCTGAGGAGGCCGGGCAAGGTCATCTGTTCGACTTGGCCTCGCCTGCAGCAGCAGCGCCGGAAGACTCCCCGGCTTCGAGTGAAGAAGCCGAGATCAACGTCCCAGCGCATCGTCGCCGCAAGAACCGGAAAATCGATTGGGACAAGCTGCATCAAATTCGGCACGAGTATGACCTGGACGCCGAAGATAAGATCTGTTCGTGTTGCGGACGCGCCAAGGAGTGTATTGGTGAAGATGTGACGCGCGAGCTGGAATACCAGCCGGCGAAGCTGGAAGCTCACATTCATGTGCGATCGAAATACGCTTGCCGTCATTGCCAAGACGGTGTGTCAGCAGCTCCCGTTCCACCACGGCCGATTCCTGGTGGCATCGCGGGGCCTGGCCTGATCACGGAAGTGATTGTCAGCAAGTTTAGCGACCACCTCCCGCTGCATCGTTTGGAAGACATTCTGACACGTTATGGTGTGTACTTCTCACGCAGCACATTATGTGATTGGGTGAAGTTCACGGCAGAGCTATTCCGACCGCTCTACGACTTGCAGCGTGAACTGGTTCTTCAATCATCCGTGATGTGGACGGACGACACACATGTCACGGTGCTGGGTGGCGCGGAAGGAAGTTTCAAAGGCTACTTCTGGACTTACATCGGAGATCCACAACACCCTTACTCGGTGTACGACTTCACCAACAGTCGCGCACGTGCTGGCCCGGCAAGTTTTCTAGAAAGTTATTCCGGCTATTTGCACGCCGATGCTTATACCGGCTACGACGCGATGTTCTTGGATCTTGGATCGAACATCATCGAAGTTGCCTGTTGGTCGCATGCGCGGAGTAAATTCTTTGACGCTGTTCGAAGCTATCCACGTGAGGCGCACCAAGTGCTGGAGTGGATTCGGCAACTCTATGACATCGAAGACCGGGCGCATGGATCGTCGCTCGATGCGCGTCGTGAGCTCCGCGTCACCGAAGCGATCCCTGTGCTCGACAAAATCGAAACGTACCTGGTCAAGTTAGCTGCCAGTGCGCTCCCGAAGAGCACTTTAGGCAAAGCCGTGACCTACACACGTAACCAGTGGGAGGCACTGCGGCGCTACACCGAAGATGGCCGTTTAAGCCTAACTTGAATCGCAAATGCCGTGTCAAATCGCGATTTGATACTGCATACAAAGGATATCGGCTCCAAAACGAAATGCCGACTTGTTGCCACGAATAATCTGAACACTGGGCTAGCTAGCCTGGACGACCTCGTGTACAACGCCGTGACATGAGTTCCAAACGAAAAAAACTGCGAGTCGAAACGGTGAAGAAAACGGTCAAGGGAAAGGTGTATACGTCCGTGCTGCTGCGATGCAGCTTTCGCAAGGACGGCAAAGTCAAACATGAGACGCTGGGGAATCTCACCCAATTGCCGCCCGATGTGATCGAGTTCATGAAGCGACGGCTGAGTGGTGAACTCGATGAGAACGCGCCGCACTCATCGTTCGAAATCGTCAGGAGTTTGCCGCATGGCAATGTGATGGCCGTGTTGCAGACGGCGAAGCAACTTGGGCTGGAGAATCTGCTCGCTTCGCGACCGTGTCGCGAACGTGATTTGATCATGGCGTTGATCGTCGCGCGTGTGCTCTCGCCGCGTTCGAAACTGAGTACCACGACGGCACTGAACGCCGAGACTGCCAAGCATACGCTGGCCGAAGAATTGGAGCTTGGTGAGGTCGATGTGCATCAGCTTTATGCCGCGATGGATTGGCTGGTGGAACGTCAGACTCGCATCGAAAACAAGCTTGCCAAGAAGCATCTCCAGGACGGACATCTCGTGCTCTTCGATGTCTCGTCGAGTTACTACACGGGACGCACAGAGTCCGCTCATCAAACACGGCTACAGTCGCGACCATCGCAGCGATCGACCTCAAATCGTGTACGGACTGCTGTGCGATTCGCGAAGGCAGACCGATCGCGATCGAAGTCTTTCCCGGCAACACCGCCGACCCGCCGACGTTCACGCAAATCGTCGCGCGAGCACGGAAGCGTTTCGGCATCAACCGGATCGTTTTCGTCGGAGATCGCGGCATGATTACGTCGGCTCGCATCAACGAAGACCTGCGAGGCGTGGAGGGTCTGGACTGGATTTCGGCCTTGCGCACCGAGGGAATTCGCAAGCTACGCGAGGCGGGCACGATCCAGATGTCGCTGTTCGACAAGCAGGATTTGGCGGAGGTCACATCGGAACATTTCCCGGACGAACGGCTGGTTGTCTGTCGCAATCCGGCGCTGGCGGAACAACGCGCCCGCAAGCGAAACGAGTTGCTCAAGGCGACCGAAGACCAACTCGAACCGATTCGACTCGCGACGCTGCGCAAGCGCAATCCACTTCGCGGCGAACAGGAGATTGGCCTTCGCGTTGGCAAAGTGATTGGCAAGCACAAGATGGCGAAACACTTCGACCTGACGATCACCGCGAACTCGTTTACGTACACTCGCAACGAAGCACGGATTCGCGAAGAGGCCGCGCTCGACGGGCTGTATGTTGTTCGCAGCAGCGTCGATAAGAAGCAGATGAACTCGGAGCAGGTTGTCGAGACGTACAAGAGTCTCGCGAAAGTCGAGCGTGCGTTCCGTTGCATGAAGACGGTCGATCTGTCGCTGCGTCCGATCTACCATCGCAACGACGATCGCATTCGGTCGCATGTGTTTATCTGCATGTTGGCTTACTACGTCGAGTGGCACATGCGAGAGAAGTTGCGGCCGCGTGCTGTTCGCGGACGATGACCAGGAGTCAGCGGCGGCAGCTCGCGAATCGATCGTTGCTCCGGCGCAGCGTTCGGAGTCAGCCAAGCGCAAAGACGCCACTCGCCGCACGGCCGACGATTATCCCGTGCAGAGCTTCCACGACATCCTGGCGGACCTCGGCACGCTCTGCCGCAACCGAATTCGCATCGCCGAGTTCGATTCGGAGTTCGACAAGCTGACGCTTGCCACCCCGTATCAACAACACGTCCTCGATCTTCTAGGAGTCGCAACTTAACCCTCCGCCACACGATCTGTTCCAGAAACATCGCATTTCAAACTCGCACCCTCCAGGCAATTGACTCTGCAAAAACAGAGTCAAACCGAAATTTCTCCGCCGGAAATCGATTCAAGTTAGGTTTAAGCATCGACAACAACGTCAGCGAGCGGACCCTCCGCCACCAAGCTATTGGTCGAAAAAATTGGCTCTTCTTGGGTAGTGAAGCGGCGGGGCCAAGAGCCGCCGTGTTGTACACGATCCTGGTGGGGGCCAAGCGTCATCGTATCGAGCCGTGGGCTTACGTCCGCGATCTTCTGCTCCGCCTCCATGCAGATGACGTGTGTCTGGAGGAGATGTTGCCTGACCGCTGGGCCGCGGCACATCCTGCGGCGATCCTCAACCACCGTCTGGAAGAATCTCGCGCTAAAGCGGTCCGCACCCGCGCTCGCCGGGCACATCGCCGCGCCCGCAGCCAGTAATACCTGGTCAGTCCAACACGCGCGACCTCTTCACCAGACGATGCTCATCTGTTCGGCCACGGCGTACCTCCAGCCCACTGCGTGGGCGTTGGCTCGCCAAATTATCGCCAGCCAGAATCACCGTGGCCCCTGGTCGCCTCACGCAGCGGGGCGTTGGTGCTCCGCTGCCCAATGCTCGGCGGTTGGTGGGTCGCGACCATGGATAGACCGGACGCTTACGAACGCTGGGGGTTTATGACACAGCCCCCGACCCCGCTACAGAGTTACCTGCCTGTTCACATGCCATAAGGTACCTTCTGACCTGCAAACTCGCCGTAGGTCGTTTTGCGACCGCGCGGGTCGGTTCTTCAAATCGGCCAGACTTTGCCGGACATAAGAACCGCGGTGCCGCACGCCGGAGTCACTTCTGCGGTTCTGCTTGTGCACGTCGGTCCGACATCGACCGCAGTTTCGTACCGCGCGCAACTGCACCAGGTGGCCCACACCTCCGCGCCCTCAATGTGATTCACAAGGTCGGGCACATCTGGTAAGACAGCGCCGTCAAAATGATACAACAGCGATTTACTCCGGGCATGCGGATCGCGACTGAAGCGTGTCGGTCATTCATTTCCGGACGTGTTCTTTTTACGTTGTCGTCTGGGGCGTTTCGAATTCGTCCTGGCGGCTTCGTCCGACTTTGGCCTCCGTCGGCGTCGTCGCTTTGGGGCCTCTCGTGATTGTACTGCCGCCACCAGACACAGTTCGACGAGCTTCGTCGCAGGTAATCCGACCATTACCGACTGAGTGTTCTTGCCCCAGGACGGCTCTTCATGAACGCCAAAAGGGTTCAATGACGCGGTGGGCCCGCTGATCACTCCCCGCACAGATCCTGAATTCATTTGCGGGGTCATTTCACGTATAATCGTGTGGGGTCGAGGTTCATCGAATTGGAGCCTGTTATGACACAAGTAAGCTACGACGTGGAACTGATGCCCGGGGAGATTCTGCAGTTGCCCGAGTCTGTCGCAAGGCGGGTGGGTCCCGGCCGTTGGCGGATCATCATCGAGTCTATCGAAGAAGAGAAAACGCCATCTTCCGTTCGCGGTCATTCGGCGTTCCTGGCTGGTTACGCGCCCGAAGACGAAGGGCTGTACGATGACTATTCAAGCCGGTGAATTCTGGGTTGCCGACATCCCGTTCACTGACGGAAGCGGATCGAAGCGGCGTCCCGTGCTGGTATTGTGGCTGGATGCGATGGACGTGGTCGCGGCCGTGGTGACGACCGCCCCGCCGCGGTCCAAGACCGACGTGGCCTTATCCGACTGGCAAACGAGTGGACTCCGGGCCGCCTCGACGGTACGCCTCTCCCGCTTGGACTGCCTCGAACAGTTGCTGCTGATTGCCCGCATCGGAACCATCTCAGCAAGCGATGCTCGGGCCACCAAGCAAACTTGGGCTCACGAGGTCAAACTGGACTTTTGAACTCGAACCGGCCGTAACGCACACACGAATCGCCATGGATAACCGCATCAGACATGACAGGGTCCTCAGGCAACAGGAGGGGAATAATTAGTCAGCTTCTTAGAGAATGTGGCCGAGGGACCGCCGTCAATAATTTGTTCAACGAACCGGGGACTCCGAATACATAAGAGCATACGACGTGCCAGAAAGGGGGAGGTAGGCCGGTGGCGGAGAGCGGTGATAATTGGTCATTCGAATGGGGTGGACAACGGGTTGGACAACAGAAATATGTCCCGTGTAGGCTCTCGTTGCCTTCGTCTGACACACTCTGGCACAACCGCTTGGTATCCGGGGACACGGTCGGGACCGTGTTGATGGCATCGTCTGACCATCACTGACACTTTTGTGTCATCATTGGCAGAGGATGGTTCGAGCGATCTTCGGAACCGAGGGTTGGGGATTCGAATCCCTCCGGGCGTACTCGACTTACGACGATTCGGCCGGACGGTTGTACCTAGGTACAGTCTCCGGCCTCTTTCGTTTCCTGGTCAGGCTCGTCATTGAGAAGATGTGCCCTCAGCACCTCGGCGTCCCGCTGGATGTCTCCAGGAGCATAGTGCTTGCGAGTGGTCTCCCACGAAGCATGACGCATGACCCGGCAGATCACCAAAGGCGGCACACCAGCATTCCGAAGTCGCTCCCCGCATGACCTCCGAAGATCATGAGCCGTGGCGTACTTGGTGGGTCGGCCGGTTTTCTCATCGGCTTCCTGCACGACAATGCCGGCCTTCTCTCCAATCCGAGAGATGACTCGTCCGACCCATTCGGCGGCAGGGCGGTGGTGCCGTACCCGCCTTCCCAACTTCAGCTGTAGTGAGGCCGGATTGAAGACCCAACCGGTCCGCTTGTCTGCCGGAGTTTCCAAGATCACGGCCTCGAACTGCGGCAGCAATGGGATACTCTCCTCGGTGTCGTTCTTCTGCATGGGTGCTGGGATTTCAAGAATCGGTAGTTGCCCCTCTATCCAAACTGGGCGGATGGTCCCTGTTTTGTCCACGACACATGCATCAGTTCGTCCAGTCGGAGGGCCGATTCCCAAAGCCCACGGAGTATGTATCGCCACGATGAAGCAGCCCCTTCAGCTTAGTGTGGAAATCCAAGAACGCTTGTGCCCGCGTCTTGCCGCGCAGAGGCTCGTCGGGAGTTTCATCGGCACGTCGTTCGTGCCACCATTCGTCCGACTTGGGACTGACGTATTTCGGCTGCAGGGCTTCGATCACATCCAACATGCAATCGTAGACGATCGGATCGTGATCGGGATGCGTGACATCGCCCTGGCTGGGCCAGCCCTTTTCCCGCAGCTCGGGATGGTAGCCAATGGTCAACCACCAGTTGGCATGCCCGCCGATCTGCCAAGCAGGACAAAGGTCGATGAAATGGTCGCGGCAGAATTGCCCGAAGCGGCGGAGGTCGTCCAGCGAGCAGCCTTGGGGAGGCAGCTGTGGATCCCCGGCCCGCGTCCAGCGTCAACATCACGTAGCGGAGCAGGTCCCAGCGGGGCGGGTGCCGCTCGCGGCGGAAGCCGCGGTCCACCACGTATTCCTGTCGCCCCTGTTCCAACGTCAAGTCACAAGTCAACTGCGAGTTGTCCGAAAACGCTACCGTCACGCCGATATGCGGATAGTCGTCACGGTCGCAGTCGAGCACGAGCCGAATGCGCGGTACTGCAGGCCCGCATCCGACTCAGGCAGCTTGTCAAAATAGAAAGTGGAGCAGGCCATGCCCTGCTGCCCCTGGAACGTAAATTCGGTCCAGGCTTCACCCTGCTTGGATACCGGCGTGGAAGTTGGCCGAAGATCGCTACCTTTTCTCCAACTGGCCGTGTAGGTGCGGAGACCATCGATCTTCCCGCGTCCGGCATCGAACAGTAGCACTTCACCACCATCTCGCCAGGGAACGAACACGCCCGGTTCGGCCGCCGCAACTGGCGATACGAGCAATGGGATGACCGATACCCAACTAAGGCAAAGTCTTCTTAGCATGGATGGACCGGTAGGGGCTCGGGTGACTGCGGATTGCCGAATTCCGTGATATTCTACTGTATTGCTGAGGCGTAGCGGGAGGCGGGACGCGCACGGTCGAGGTGCGGTTGGTTCGCCGGTTACGGAAGGCGTGTATCAGCCGCAGTTCAAAGGTTGTGGCGGCGGCGATCCCGGCAATCCGCACAACACGGCGCAGAACGCCTACGTCTGCAGACTCACTCCGGACGGTACGTCATTCGTCTGGGGCAGCTTCTTTGGCATCGATCATTTACACCGCGATCTGGCGCTCGACAACAATGACGATATCTACCTCACCTGGGGTGTCCGGCCCGACGCCAACGACCATCCGCACTGGGACACCTCGCTTCCGGTTGCTGGTCAGGCTCTAACGGATGGGCTTTCCACCCACAAGATTCCGATGAAAGGTTTCAAGATTGCATCCTTACATCTCAGTTTTCCTCTCCCAAGCTTTGCTTGGCGCAATCGGGGCGACATGTGCGAGTTGGCAAATCCCTGTTTCGCTCCTCAGCGGGGGTGAGCTGTGCAGAGGTTAGATCCTGGCCGACCGCGTCTACGGCGAAAGGTTGTCTGCTAACTCGTTGATATAGAAATCCATGTAAGAATAACCCAAGTGGCGGTCGTTGCTCGACTCTCCTGTCGCCACGATCTTGGCGGCGTCGGCGGGATCGTTGCAATCTAGGTCGTGCGTCTTCTCCCAGGCATCCGGCAGCCCGTCGCCGTCGGTATCCGCGCGGGCCTTGGTTGGCGTGAGACCTTCGAGGAACCACTCGTCGGTGGGTTCAAGCGGCGCGTTGCGGCCCCAATTGCCGGTTTTGGTTGTGACTTCGTGGACGGTCCGTTTGGTCATCCGGTCGCGGGGCCAGCAGCCGGCCTTGGCGAGAACCAGCTCGAAAGCCGCTTCGGCATCGACCAGTTCGATGTCCGGGGTACTTGGCAGGAGCATCAATTTCATCGCCGTTGTTGTTGAATTGAATCCACCGCGGTACGCCGCCCGGCTGACTGGCCGACTTCCAATGCCGGGGATGTCCCTGATAGCCCCAGTCCTCGAAGTAGTTGTCGCGCACGTAATAAGTCATGTTCGGCGACAGGGCGTAGGGATACAGCCTTTCCTCCGTCTGTGGCCCGCGGCGGTAATAGTTCTTGTGCAGGTTGACGGGGCTCTTAGCCCGAACGCCGTGGCCGTCATCGACGTAGCCGCCACGGCAGTTGTAGATGACGTTGTTGCAGAAATCGCTCGCGGCGTTTTCGCGGTAAGGGGCCATGCAGGGGATGCGGCGGGCGTGATGAGCCCAAAGATTGTGGTGCACCGAAACAGCGCCATTGTCTTCGGCGGCGGAGATCAGCCCATAGTTGTGGGCGCCTTTGCTGTGACCCTGGTCGTCGGATTCCTCGATCGTGCACCATTGCACCGTCACGTCATGTGCGTGGTACAGATCGATGATCTCGTCGTTGCCCCAACTCAGGGATAAGTGGTCAAGGATGATGTTATACGTGCCGGAGTTGGTGGGTCCGCGGCCGCCCAACTGAATGCAGTCGCCGCCGGCGCCGATGTCGCGCCGACGGCGGACGCGGAGCTGGCGAATGATGATGTCGTGAACGCCGTAGTCGTAGCTGGAGATGACACCCTCGACCGTGATGCCCGCGCCCGGAGCCGTTTGGCCGGCGATCGTGATGTAGGGTTTGGTAATGCGAATGTTGCCACGGATGACCCCGCTAACCTCGAAGACGACGATCCGCGGTCCCTCGGCGGAGCAGGCTTCCGCCAGGCTCCCTGGACCCGAGGCGTTGAGGTTGGTCACCTTGATCACCCTGCCGCCCCGCCCACCCCTGCTGGCCGCCCCCCAGCCCTCAGCGCCCGGAAAAGCCTTGAGTTGGCCAGCATCCGAGGCAGCTGCAGCCGCGAAGCCGCTTGCCGAAATCGCCAGCAGCCAACCACAAGCCATCGTCCAAGCAAACTCTCTATTCATTTTTGCTTCCTTTCAGCTTTCTGATTTCTCGCCGCTCGACAACTCACCCATTTTCAAGTCAGCGCCCTCGTAAAACCAACTTCTACCACTGACGTTATCGCGGGCAGATGGTGCAGTTCCATTCTCCATGAAAATTATCGCGTTTCAATCGCGATGCAGCAAGTTCACGATTGCAGATTGTGGCCTTGGATCGGTACACGTCTGCCAACCTGTGTCGGTCGTAATGCTCTCAGCGCACAGGCGACGCGCACTTGCCACTTCATGACAGTTCGTCATTGGGCACTTGGCAAGACCCGCGATGGGCGTGAGGATCGACTGTCTCGCGCACTCAGCCTGACAACACGGGTTTCGGGTCGGTTGAGGCCGACCGATTCTTGGGCGATTCGCCGGGCGCCGAAACCGCTGAGCACGCCGTTTCGCGTGGCGTCGGGAATCACGACGGGACAACACTGCCGTCGCCGATCCCATATCCCTCGTCGCCGACCCAACCGAGTTGCGAATAGCGAAGTCTCCCCCGTAGCGGAAAGGTCGTCCTTCCGTGGCCGCTATGGCGGAAGATGAAGTAGTCGGGGCCCTCGGGTATGAGCTTGGCCTGTCGCTCCATCTTCCGGCGATAGAGCTCAAGCCGCCCTGGTGGGTAAGGCGGGGGGATCCGTTTGACAACCTGGCCCGTTTCGAGACTGTAAATCTGCTGGAATTTGAGAATCGCCTTGCGAGTTTCCTGCGGGAGCGAATCGAGGTCGATCGACTCGTCCGCCTGGGCCGCCGGCAAAGTGAGCACAGTGAACGCAAGCAGAATGATGGAGGTCGACGCGATGCACGCCGGTCGCGCAAATTGGCACGTGGGAATTCGCATCGTGTGATTCCCTTTGAGCTGAGACGGGGAGGGGTAACTGATAGGCTTCTGATTGCCCACCGCGCTCCCGACGAAGAAGACTGGGTATTGTTGCTTCGCAAGCGATGAGCATCAGACTCTGGAGCCGAGAACTATGAAGGCTACGTATGGATTTGTCATCGCGATGTTGTGGCTGGTCGCACTTGTTTCGACATCTGCTGTGCCGGCTGCCGATCGACCGTCATCTCCCTTTTCCGGGCCGCTGCGGGTCCATCCGGACAACCCACGCTACTTCACTGACGATACGGGGCGGGCGATCTTCTTGACCGCGCGCATACGTGGAACAATCTGCAGCACAACGCCGTTTATCCGCCAGTCGATTACGCGGAATACCTGGACTTCCTCCAACAGCACCATCACAACTTCATCCGCCTGTGGGCCTGGGAGCAGGCTGGGTGGGATCCGTGGGCGGCGAGGCATACGGTGGTCGAACCGGCGCCGTACGCGCGAACCGGGCCGGGGCAGGCGCGGGACGGCAAACCTGAATTCGACGTGACCAGGTTCAACGAAGAGTATTTCCAGCGGTTCTTCCGAGCTTGTTGCAGTAATCTTCTGTTATCCAATTCCGATCACATCGCCTGCGACGATCCGCATCTGGATCCCACGCTGGATGTGGTCACCTTGCATCCTGTTCCTGGCTGTGGCTCTGACCGCACTCACGGTTGTTGGGGACGAGATCCGGTTCGCGAAATGGTCGAAAATCCAATTGTCATTCCGCGGGCCGGCTTCGCTTGGGCGCCGGCCAGGAGTTTGCGGTCGGTTGGTGGAATCCGGACCAAGACCGATCGGGCAAGTTGACACAAGAATTACGAATCCCCGGAGGCCGGCAGACGCACGCGGCGCCGGCCGATGGCGACGGGGCAGTACGAATCGTCACGATGCGAACACTCCAGAAACTGGGAGACGGAATATGAACAACAGAGAATGGATGATCGTCGAACGCAAACAGAACCTGGGGCTCTTATTGATGCGGATGAGTTGTTGGACCGCCGTGCTGTTAGCATGTAATGTCCACGCGGCAGAACCGAGGTTCAAGCATCATTACATCGATCCGGATCTGTCCGGCGGGTCGTGGGGCCAGACGGCGTTGGTGGACGTCGACAAAGACGGGCGGCTGGATTTCATCACCGGCCAGAGCCGCGGCCAGATTGTCTGGTACCGGCAGGAGGCGATGGACCGTTGGGTACGTCACAAGCTGGGCGAGAACTCGCCCTCCGACGTCGGCGGCAAGGCGTTGGACGTGGACGGCGACGGCTGGGTGGATTTCGTTACCGGCGGCGCGTGGTATCGCAACACCGGCAAGCCGTGCGCGGAACCGTTCGAGCGGATTGCGTTTGACCCGCAACTGGCCAGCGTCCACGACGTCGAAGTGGCGGATGTGGACGGCGACGGCCGGCCCGACATTCTCACCATGTCCGACAAGAACAACCTGCGCTGGTATCGCATCCCGAACGATCCGCGCCAGCCGTGGGAACGCCACGACATCGGGCCGTCGGTCCATGCCGGTATCGGAGTGGGCGACCTTGACGGCGACGGCGATCTGGACGTAGTGCGGTCGAACATGTGGTTCGAGAACGCGGACGGCAAGGGAACGAAATGGACGGTCCACGAGAACCTTCCCTTCGGCAATCCGGCCAATCCTTATCCGCTGGCCACGCACTGCGTGGTCTTGGATTTCGACCGCGACGGCGACAACGACCTCGCCATGGTCGAGAACGAGATCAAAGCCGGCCGCATCGGCTGGCTGGAAAACGTCGATGGCAAGGGCGGCGATTGGAAGTTGCACGAGTTGCCCAAGAACGACGCCGCCCCGCGCGGCGCCTATCACTCGCTGATCGCGGCCGACTTTGACAACGACGGCGACGCGGACATCTTCTCTTGCGAGATGGAAGGCATTCCCGGCGACCGGCCGCCGCGCTGGTTCCTGTGGGAAAACGTGGACGGGAAAGGCCAACGTTTCGTCGAGCACGTCATCCTCGACGCCAAACTGGGCGGCCATTTGGCCGTGGCGGCGGACGTGGATGGCGACGGCGACCTGGACATCGTCAGCAAGCTCTGGCGCCGCGCAAAGACAACGCGAACCAAGGCCGCAATCACGTGGATTTCCTGGAAAACCTCTTGAAACAGTAAGTTCCATCATTGGAAGAGAGGCCACAATCATGACGTCACATCTTTACCAACACGTGATACTTACCACACTCCTAGGCTGCACTGGCCTCACCGCTGGTGCCGTGGAATCATCTGCCGCACCGGTCAAGGAAAAAAGCGGACTCGACCGATGGACCTACATCCATGCCGACGACAGCCGCGGCGCCGGCGGCGGGTGGCAAGGCGGGCGACTTTGGCGTAAGCTTCGGCGACGTCAACGGCGACGGCCGGCTGGATATCGTCCTCGCCCCGGCGGAACTCCAGGGCGGCACGCACCGCATCGCGTGGTACGAGGCTCCGGCCGCCGCCACCGCCGGCAACTGGAAACAGCACGTCGTCGAAGAGCAGGTGGAGACCGTGATCCACGCGTTGGCCGTAGCTGACTTCGACGCGGACGGAAAACTCGACCTTGCGGCCGCGCACATGCACCAGGGAAAGAGTCCGCAGGAAGTCGTCGTGTACCTGAACACCGGCGGCGGACTCCGTTGGAATCGCCAGGTGATCGCCGCCACCTCGTCTATGGTGACGGTACGCCGTTTCTGTGGATGGGTGACACCGCGTGGGCCGCACCCATGCGGTCCACCGATAACGAGTGGGACCAGTACCTTGCCGACCGCAAGGCAAAACACTTCACGTTGATTCAAGTGGCGCCGGCGCCGCATTGGGCGGGCGAGACCGACCGGCAGGGCGAAAAGCCGTTTTATGACAAGGCCTGTTTCAAGTTCAACCCTGCCTTCTGGCAGGCGTTCGAGCGGAAGGTTCAGCGAGCCAACGAAGCAGGATTCGTGGTGATGCTGGTCGGGTTGATGGAGCCGGTGGAACGCTATCCGGAATCGGCCGCCGCCTGTCTGTTCGCACGCCACATCGTGGCGCGGCTGTTTGGTAATTTCGTGGTCTTCTCGCCGAGTTTCGACAGCAAGTTCATGCCCTTGGCTGATGAAGTGGGGTTCGCTGCGCGCCAGGCCACAGCCGTCCATTTGATTACACAGCATCCCGGCACGCCGTCGAAAGAACCGACTCCCATCTGGACAATGGAGTACTACGACCGGTCCTACCTGGATATCGCGGGCGTGCAGACCGGGCACAACGGCGGCAATCGCCAGCGATGCGCCCATCACGCCATCCAGTGGATTCTGGACGCCTACCGCCATGAACCCCACAAGCCGGTGATCAACCTGGAAGCGATGTACGACGGCCACGGCGAGAACGGATGGCAGGCGGCGGACGCCCGGGGAGGCATCGAAGGCGATGTGTTCAGAGTGCGGTTCTGCCCGACGCGGGCCGGCAAGTGGACGATCGTCGACGTCAAGTCAAACGCTGCCAAGCTGGCCGGACAACACCGCGGGGACGATATCGCGGCCACCGAGTCGAAACTGCACGGCTTCTGGGTGCCAGACGATGACAGCGAGGGCCGGCGCTGGTACCGGCGATCGGACGGCTCGCACCAGTACATCATCGGCAACACACACTATACGTTCCTGACCGAACATGGGCGCAGCGGCAAACCGACCGGCGGGAATATCGCGGCCGACATGGCGGCCAACACGAAGTTCTTCAAGAAGGTCCGGTTCGGGCTGCAAGGCGGCCAATACCCGCATCCGACGGAAAAGCCCTGGCTGGATGACGACGGCCGGCCGACCGACGACGGCAATTACTCGCATCGGCCTAATCCGCGGTGGTTTCATCAGCGAGTCGACCTCGCGGTGCGCACCGCTTTCGAACATGATCTGATCGCCGACTTGATCCTCGCCGGACCGGATACGCCGGAGTCCCGCACCACGCTCAAAGCCAAACACAATGGCGGCGATGCCAGTCCGTACCTGCGTTACGTCGCGGCCCGCTACGGCAGCTTTCCGAACGTCTGGCTCTGCCTTTGCAACGAGTACGACATCAAACATCCGAAGTACTCGCAAGCCGACATCGCTAACCTGGGCGTGACCATCCGCGGGTTTCTGCCGTACCCAACGCCGCTGAGCGTGCATGACGGGTCCAAGATCGGCTGGTCCCGAAGTTCGATGCGCTGCCTAAATGGGCCGATCATCAAATCATCCAGCGCAAGATCCGCCCGGTCGCGCCGGCGGCGGATGCCATCGACTTTGTGTGGCGGGGGGAGGACGGCGAGGGGCCGCGCCGCAAACCGACGATCAACGATGAACTGAGCTATGAAGGCGCTGGTGACAAGCACACCGAAGCCGACACGATCGCCGCGCATCTGGGCGCGTTTTTGGGCGGCGGCTACGGTACAACCGGCGAAAAGCACGGACAGAAACTCGGCCAGTATTTCTGGGGCAACTTCGACGCCGGCAAACACACGGCTGCCGACAATCTCCGTTGGTTGCGAGAGACGATTGATCGCGAGATCACGTTCTGGAAACTTGAACCCGCGAAGGACGCTGATGTATTCCCGGACCTCGATCGGCGGTTCCGCGTTATGGCCTGGCCCGGCCACGAATACCTACTCGGTACGGACGTGGCCGCATCCGGCCTCGTCCTGAACTTGCCTCCGGGCCAGTGGACGGTCATGCGTCACGACGTGATCGCGAAGACGACCCAAGTGCTGGCCGACAAGGCGTCCGGCCGCTTCGTCTTCGACAGCCCGGACAGCCGCGCCGTCCTGTTTCATTTCTACCGAGACGACTCCAACTGAAGGCCACTCCATGAAGACTGCAGTGTTCCAATCTGCATTACTCACGATGCTTCTGTCGTGCGTACTATCCGCCCTGCTTGCCGCCGAGGAGTTTCCGGGCGAGCGATGGGTCACGATTACGCCGGCCGAGGCCGGACTCGATGCCGTCAAGCTGAACGAAGCCCGCGACTATGCCCTGACCGGCGGCGGCTCCGGCTACATCACGCGCGGTGGCAAGCTCGTGTTGGCGTGGGGCGACTTGAAGAAGCGGTACGATTTGAAGTCGACCACGAAATCATTCGGCGCGACGGCGCTTGGTCTGGCCCTTCTCGACGGCAAGATCACGTTGACCGACAAGGTCACGCAGCATCATCCGACGTTCGGTACGCCGCCGCGAAGTAATGCCGAGACCGGCTGGATCGACAAGATCACGATCCTGCACCTGGCGACGCAGACCGCCGGGTTCGAGAAACCGGGCGGCTATACGAAACTGATCTTCGAACCGGGAACGAAATGGAGCTACAGCGACGGCGGGCCGAACTGGCTGGCCGAATGCGTCACGCTGGCCTACCGGCAAGACGTCGACAAGCTGATGTTCGACCGCGTCTTCACGCCGTTGGGGATTACGCGCAACGATCTGGTCTGGCGGAACAACAGCTACCGCGACAAAGAGATCGAAGGAATCCCGCGGCGCGAGTTCGGTTCGGGGATCAGCGCCAACGTCGATGCGATGGCCCGCGTCGGCCTGTTGTACCTGCGCGGCGGCATGTGGAACGGCAAGCGGATTCTGCCTGAAGACTTTGTGAAGCAGGCGGGCACAACCGTCCCGGCCGTCGTCGGCCTGCCGGAAGTCGATCCGAAAAACTACGGCAACGCCTCGGATCACTACGGCCTGTTGTGGTGGAACAACGCCGACGGGACGCTGAAGGACGTCCCGCGCGACGCGTATTGGACCTGGGGTTTGTACGACAGCCTGATCGTCGTCATTCCGAGCCTGGACATTGTGGTCGCTCGCGCGGGCCAGTCATGGAAACGCAACAGCGGCGACGACCATTACGCGGTGCTGGAGCCGTTTCTCGGCCCGATCGCCGCCGCGGCCAGGCAAGAGCATGCAGGAGGGGTCTTCAACCCACCGCGCCACAATGCGGCCGACGGTCCATTCGTGTTCGTATCCACCTACTCACAGCAAGATAACCTGCTCGAACGCAAAACGACGTCCAAGAAATCCTCGAAAGCGAAAGCCGACCTTCCTGCCGCGGCCCCGTATCCAGCCAGCCCGGTGATCGTCGGCATCCAGTGGGCTCCGGCGTCATCCATCGTGCGCAAGGCGCGTGGTGGCGATAACTGGCCGATCACTTTTCCGTGCGGCAAGCAACACTGACTACTTCCAAATAGGAGACCATCATGACCCACTGGAATCGGCTCTTGATCGCAGCGTGCGTGACCGTCTGCTTGTCCTACGCTGCCTTCGCACAAGGCATCGCACCGGCAAGCACGGATCGTATAAAAGCGTGGGAGCATCTGGCGATGGCGGTCGACGCTGCGAACGCTCCCGGCGACGCAGAGACAAGTCGCCGGATCGTGCAGCTCGGCGGCGAAGGTTGGGAACTGGTCGATGTCGAGACGATCGTCAAAGACGGCTCGACCACCAAGCTGATCTACTTCTTCAAGAGGCCCAAATGATTGCTTTCAACTCGTTCGCAGAGCGTTGAGCATGGCATGGGAATGTATTGCGCCGTCGCGATTCGATTGGTTTCCCAGGATCCTGTAGAGGCGAACTCATGACGCAGGTCTTCAGGTCGGTACTGGTAATGGGCTTTGTCGGCCTGACGATGTCTGTGGTCCAGGCTGCCGATCCGGTTCATGCTCAAAAGGGTGAAACGCCTGCCTTTATGGAGTCGATCGGACAGGCTGGAAATGCTCTGCTCGCCAACGGCTACCTGGATGTCACGCTCTACGACGGCTGGTAGGATGCGGTGTTGCTGTTGATGCGTCCTACCGATACGGCACGCGAGTGAAACTCTCCGTTGGAGTCCCGCCGTCAGGCGGAAAACCGGCGAAAAGCCGTGGCTCCAACGGACAACCAACCTGGGATAACACCATGAGCAATCGAGTTCCTTGTTTCGTCATCGTGGCCGCGTTGCTGGCTTGGCCGGCGTGGGGCGCGGAAGAGATTTCGAGCAATCTCTTGGTCAACGCCGACTTCGGCGGCCCGACGCAAAAGAACGACGAACCGGCGGGCTGGTCGCTATACGCGGGAGGTGGGAAGCAGCAGCAACTGCGGGTGGTAGCATTGGACGGGGACGCCGGTCAGGCGGTGCTGCTGGCCGATGGGGATGCCGCCGGTGAAATCGGACTGCGGCAAGCAGTTCCTGCCCAGGAAGGATTGACGTACGAGGCGAGCGTCGAGGTGCGCGGCGTCGCGGAGGCCTCGTCGCAGGGAGCCCACATTCAACTCCGCTTCCTGCCGTCCAACCGGTTGTTTCAGGAGTCGCTGGAGACGTCGGGAACCGAACAGTTCGTGCGGGTCGCGGTTCGTGGAACGGCCCCGCCGGTCACCACGCAAGCCGTGGTCTATCTCTATACGCACCGCGAGCCGACGCCAGTACTGTTGCTGCGGCAGCCGCGGTTGATTTCCGGTGTGGCCCCGCCGCCCCCGCCGTACCCGGACCCGGTGCCGCCGGTATACACGAAGCTGAAACCGCTTCATCTCGAAACCATGCTCGTCTTGGAAGGCAAACCGAACGTGACGATCGTGACTGGGCGGACGGGGCTTTACCGCGACCAGGCCATACGAATTCAACAGGCGATTGCCGCCTGCACGGGTGTCGAGGTGTCGATTGTGAGCGATGACGATCCGCGCACCGCCATGCCGATCCAGGGCGATCTGATCCTGCTGGGCAACCGTTCTTCGAACCGGGCAATCGCGAAGCTCTACGACCTCTACTACACGCTGCTGGATCTGAAGTATCCGGGCGCGGGCGGCTACGTGGTGCGAACGCTTCACAATCCATTCGGTAGCGGTTGGAACGTGATCTTCGCCGGTGGCAGCGACGCGGCCGGGGTGGAACTGGCTGCGGACGCACTGGTCCGGAAGATCCGCGAAGCGAAGGCGGCGGGGAACCTAGCGTTGGGCCGCCTGATGGAAATCAAGCTGGGCCAGGGGTTGTCGGTGCCCGCGGACATTCAGCAGTTCGAGACTTGGGAGGCGTCGCAGGGCTATGGTTCCGTGGGTTACTTCGGTTGGAACAGCCTGAGCAAACAGGCCGCGATGTACTACATGACCGGCGACGAATTCCACGCCCGCGAATTCTACCGTTTGGCGTTTCCCGATGCACAGGCCCAGCGTGAGATTGCCGAGATCGACGGTGAGCGGATCGAGAACAAAGACGCCCCGTTGAGCGGACCCTATCACTACAACGCCCATCTGATGATCTTGTTCTGGGATCTGATTGAGGAAAGCCCGGTCTTCACCGACCAACAGCGGCTGCTGGTCACCAATGCGTTCTCCCGGCAGTTGGAGCACCGCAAGGACGAAGGGGTGTACCGGCGCAATGGACCTCCGCAGCGCGTCGGTTCACGGCACGAGCAGTGGTCCGCCCTCTCGCTGTATTGTCTGGGACGCTACTTTCAGAAGGATTACCCACATCCGATCTGGGCGCACTGTATCCGGGCGGGGACGATGGCCTTCGAACCGCTGCACCACCACGCGTGGGTGTCTGGGGAGAGCGACAATCTGTTTTGGTACAATACGGCCATCGCGCCGATTCTCCAGTATCTCGTGCTGACCGGAGACCGCGTGCCCGTCGAGAACGGCGTCATGAGCCGGCTCTTGCGGGGACAGGAAATCCTTTCGTCCGGACGCCAGCCCGATTGGGCGTTGAATTCGGCGGCCCTCAGCTTTCTGCATCAAGCGGCGTATGTCATGCAGGATGGCCGTTATCTGCAGTATCGCCAGCGAACGGGCCTGGAGACCGACAGTCTGCGTCTGGGCCAATCGTTCTGGCCGGAAGAACATTTACAGCCCAAGCGTCCGGAAGATCTGGTCGGCCAGTGGAGCATTCAACCCTTGCCAGAACCGATGTGGTACGCGCGGAAGAACGGCTTTCCCCTGGCGGAGTCCTTTCTTTTCGGAAGTTACCGGAGTGCCGGCGACGCCTCTGGCGATTTTATTCTGCTGGATGGGTTCAACGGCGCGTCGCGGAATCCCTATCACACATTCGCGATTCTGGAGTTGCGGCTGGGAGGGTACACCCTGCTCAACGGCTATCGCAACCAGATTGCAACCCGCATGGATGGCCTGGTCGAGCCGCGGATCGCCATGAATGCCCGGCTAAGACACCACGACGTGATTGGCAGCACCGCCTGGGTCGTGGCGGAAGTCCCGGACATGCCCTACTGTCACTGGCGGCGGGCGTTGGTGCAACGAGCGGGCCAATACGCGCTGATCCTCGACGATCTCTCGTTCCGGGCCGACAGCGAGAACATGGAGGTGCAGATCGAGTGGGAAACCGAGCACAGGGCGAAGGTGCTCCCGGACGGGCAGATCGATTTCACGGCACCCACGGAAGTTCCGGCGCGGCGCACGGCCCAGGGAGGCCAAGTGCGGACGGCCGACTTGGTCGCGACCCGCAACAGCGGCCGGGTGACAACCATGCAGTGGGTTGGCCCGGTGCGGCAGGGCACTCACCGCTATTTCTTCTCTCTGGTTGGCATACAGCCGGATGCCAAAACGAATTCGCTGGATTGCGTGCGGATCGGCGAGCGCGCAGCCGTCTTGGCGCTGCCGCGGCCGGCGCTGGCCGTGGTCGGCACGAACTCGCTGGTAGACGCCGAGTTCGCCGTGGTCGCGGAAGATCATCTCATTGGCACGGGCCTCACGCGGTTCGCACGGCCCAATGGCCATTCCCCGGTTGCCGCGGCAATCGCGAATTGGCTGGCAGCGGATCAGCCCGTGGATGTCGCATGGGACTTTGCCGCAGGCCAACTGGAACTGGTCGCGCAGCAGGCAACCCAACTGCGTCTGGCCGTTGGAGATGGACTGCGTTTGAACGGCCAGCCGGTGACGCGGCAACCAGCGGGGAAGGGCCAGGTGAGCCTCGAACTCCCCGCCGGCCGTCATGTCATCACCGGAGCGGAACTGAATCCCGAACATCTGCCCGCGCACTTGGCGGATCTTCTTCAACAAGCCCGCGACCGGCGGACGACGGCTTTGGCGGCGGAACAATCCGCGAAGCCCGCCCCGCTGCCGGAGCTGGCCGAGGCGGGGGTGGCCAAGGTCGGCGGAAGCGTGACGGACTTGACCGTGGCAGGAATGGGCGATGACACGCTGGTCTACGCGGCCGAGGGAAAGCGTATTCACACGCTGCAGCCGGATTCTCTCACGACGGTAAGAACGATGGAAGCGGATGACGCCGTGCGGATGTTGCACTGGTGGCCGGAGCACCAGTTGCTACTGGCCGGCTGCGCCGACGAGCAGGTGATCGCGTTCGATGCGCGAGGTCAACGCAAGTGGGTGTTCACCTCGGAAATGGACCCGGCGGTATTCCGCGCTGCCAAGACGTACTGGTTCAAATCAGCAGCCCGGCCATGAGGGCATTCACGGCTTACACACCGGTGTCTTCCTGGACGGTCAGAGTCAGGCGTTCGTGGGCAGCGCTTGCACGCTGGAATTGCTGGATGCCGACGGAAAAATGATCAAACGGATGCCGCAGTTCTGGGGCAAGGTATCGCATTTTGCGATCGTGAACGGCCCCGACGGCAGTCTGAATCTGTTGGCCTCACGGAAGTACAATGGCACAAACACGGTCGCGATCATCAACAACCGCACGCTGGATCCGAACCCGCGTGGCTTTCACTCCGTGCCGCCCGGCAGCACGTACGTGCCGGGTTGGTCGAGCATGAACCGGGCACACCTGTTCTACGAGGATCTTGACGGCGACGGGAAAAGAGAAGTCGTCAGCGAGACCAACGGCACCTGGAATCGTGTCACGATCTGGAGCGAGGGCGGCAAACCGCTGTTTGACGCCAGCTTCGGACCGGGCGAACGGATTCCGGCGAAGAACATGCGGGATCTGGAAGTGGCGGATCTGGATGGCGACGGCAAACAGGAAATCCTCGTCGCTACCTCCGCGGGACTGTTAGTGGCACTGGACCACGAGTGCCGGAAGCTGTGGGCGCGCCGCCTGGCCAGCCCGCCCGTGTTGATGCAGTGCATCCAATCCACCGCGTCCCCCGAGCCTCTTATTCTGGTCGCGTGCGAAGATGGCATCGCATTGACGCTCGACGCCGACGGTCAACCGGTACGCGCGGGACAACTCGACGGCGCTCCCACGTGCGTCGCCGTGGCCGGGGATCGGACGGGCGGTCAGCGGATATTGCTTGGCACGAATCGGGGCGAAATCAAGGCATTTCAAGTAAGGTAGCAAAATCAGCGGACGCCAACCGGAGGAAAAGCAACATGATCGACAAGACAAGCTTGCGTGTAACGGCTTTGTGGCTGGTCTGCATCGGCATGGCCACCGCCGCGGACGAACCGCCGGCACCAGCCGATGACCTCAAGTCCATCGAGGAAGCGCGAACCGAGCGTTACGCGGACCAACTGGAGGCCTGGTTGAGCGATTGGTTGGTGAACCAGTATCCCCAACGCGCTGCCAAGGCGTGGCAGCGGGATTACTCCAGCGTGGATGCCTTTCTGGCCAGCGTCGAGCCCAACCGCCTTCGCTGGAAGAAAGTGTTAAACCCGCCGGACTTGCAGGCGACCGGACCTTTGCGCACATCGCCACACGAACCTCTGGCCGACCTCGGTGGCCAATGGCTGAGCTTGCCGCTCGGGGGCTTGGATGCCGAAGCCGTGCTGGTCGTGCCTCCCTCGGCCAAGCCCGTTCCGCTGGTCATCGCCCAACACGGCATCGGCAGTTTTCCGGAGCGGACGTTCGGTGTGCTGGATCAGGGCGACGCCTATCACAGCTACAGCCGGGAGTTGGTCCAGGCGGGGTTCGCGGTGCTGGCGCCGCTCAACCTGCGCACCCAGGAGAACCGCAACCGCGTCGAGCGGCTGTGCCGGCTGGCGGATACGACGCTGCCCGGCATCGAACTGGCGCGGATGCAGCGGCTGCTGGATGTGGTGCTGCTGGATCCGCGGATCGACGCCGAACGAGTGGGCATGTGGGGCGTATCGCTGGGAGGAATGGCGACGATGTTCTGGATGCCGCTGGAACCGCGCATCAAAGCGGGGGTTCCTTGCGCCTGGTTCAATCAGCGACGGAACAAAATGGCGGTTCCCGACCCACGCTATAGCTGCTTTTTGGAGACGCGCGAGGAACACGCCTTCTTCCGCGGCTGGCTCACCGAATTCACCGACTCGGATGTCGTTTCGCTGATCTGCCCCCGCCCGTTGCTGATCCAGACCGGCAAGCAGGATCGCATCGCGCACTGGCCCCAGGTAATCGAGGAGTTCGAGGAAAGCCGGAAGCACTACGAGAAGTTGGGCCTGGGCGAACGTTTGGAAATAGACCTGCACGAGGGAGGCCATGAAGCTCGCGTCGAGAGCGGCGTGAGGTTCCTGCAACGCTGGTTGATGACGGAGACGCCGCAGACGGATGCGGCCTCCGGAAAGGCGCCGAAGGCCAGATGACTGTGCGGCATGGATCCAAGGAAGACGAACACGAATGGGAGAACAAGAACAGGTGACGCTCGCGGTCACCCGTACTGGCCCGGACGGGCAGAAGATCAAGGGGTATGGATTCTGGGACGGCGAGAACACGTTCAAGATCCGCTGTATGTTTGACAAATCGCGAGTGGGCTCAAGTCTCACGAAAGGAAGATGCAACGCGCTTCGAGCGACAATGTGGCGTCTGGTGTTTCATCCTGCTGGCAGCATGTGGGGCCAGTGGGCTCCGGGGGGCCGAGTTGCCCGCACTGCAAATCTCCGACAATCATCGCTATCTGGTGACGGAAGACGGTAAACCGTTTTTCTGGATTGGCGATACGGCCTGGTCGCTTTTCGAGAAGCTCAATCGCAAGGATGCCGACGTGTATCTGGAACACCGCGCTCGCAACGGATTCACGGTGATCCAAGCCGTGTTGATTTTCGAGGGAGGCGTCAAACCCAACGCGTACGGACACACCGGCGGCATTTGTCGTGAACCGATCCTAGCCATCATCGTTCGGCCTCCGGATCGTGTTGACTGCTCTCCGGGGCGAACGTCACTCGCAGTGTGACGAATTGCTTTGGCCCGCAAGATACGATCGCTGCCCGGTCATGTATTACGTAATTCCGCTCCAAATCGCGTTCGAGCACGTCCGTCGCCGTCGCGGAAGTCATACTGGCGCCGGAAAAGGTCAGCTTGGTGGTCTGGTCGCCGTCCGTGGGATTCCAGATCCGGATAATCAGTCCGCGCCCGTCGTCGGCTTGTTTCAAGGCCGAAAGCACGAGTTGCTCGGAACCAAGGTCAAGAAATCCGGCTTCGATTGGAAGACTGCCGTTGTTTCGCGTCAGCGTGACCGGCATCAGGTCGCACTGAAACCGGGCGGCCTGCCGCACCGCTTGGGATGCGTCAAAGGGACCGCCAAAGCTGGTGACCGCGTAATGAAAGACGTAATCGCCACCTTCCAGGTCGTAGTCGTCCTTGTTGACCGACTGCTTCGTCAGTGGCTGGGCAAAAAGGGTTGTCGTCGCCAAGTCCGGTTGGGCTGGATGATCGAAGAACTTCCGCATGGCCGAGAACTCGAAGTTCGGCGCCTCGCACGTCGCGACCAGGACCGTGATGTCCGCATTGGCAACCGCGGTAAAGGACTGGGCCGGCATGATGCTCCAATCGGTTTCCGGCCGGAAATCCTCGGGGTAACGGGCGACGACTCCTGGAATGTCCAGGAAAAACTTGCCCTGCGGAACGGCGAACGGGAAGGCGTAGAATACGGTCTCGTTCGAGGCGCTCTTACCGGGCTGTTTCGTGAAGCGGTTCTCGATCTCCAGACGCTTCAGCCCGTCGTGAAGCGTGTAGCGGGTGGTGATGGCGGGAAAGATGGCGGTAGGCTCCGCGCGGACTTCGAGAGACATGCCGACGGCTCCGAGTTCCACCGCACGGACCTCGGCCGCGCGGGGTGAAGCATCGTTCCAGCCATGGTCTTTGAAGATGAATTGGTTGCCGCGGTAGGCGGCCTGCGGGTCAATCAGTTCGCGTTGCAACTGTTTGTCGAACAGGCTGGCCATGGAACCGTCGGCGGCCAGCGTCAGCCGATAGAATTCGTTCTCCAACGTACGGGCCGCGGCAGCGGCCGATACGTGGCGCAAGCTGGAAGCTTGCCCCGCGGGGAGTTTGCCACTTCGCACGATCCGGTAACACCAATAGCCGAGCGGCGGCACGTCGTCGGCCCGGAAAACAACGAGCGTCTTTCCGCCGCGGCGAGCCGTTTGGCAGGGGATCGCTTGCCCGTTCCGGACCTCGACCACCTGCACACCCGCAGACGGATCCGTTTCAATTTCTACTTCGACCATGTCGCTGCGGGCGAAGGACAGCGAGTTGAACACGGCGACGCGTTCTTCGCCCTGATTGGGGATCTCCGCGGCCAGGGCCTTGAGGGCCGCATCCAAGGCGGTCTGCCCCAGGCTGGCGGATCGCTCGGTCAGCCCTGTCTTCCAGGCGTACTGCTGCCGGCCTTCGGGACCGGTGGCGTCCCGCATTCCGAAGGTGTGCTCGTGATAGAGGAGTTGCTTGGCCCAGGCTTCTCGCAACGGCTCGGCGGGGTAGGAAATTCCCAAACGGACATGTGCGAGAGCGCCGAACGCTTCGGCCGCCCGCAACACGTGGTCGTTCGATCTTGCCCTGGCTCCGGGCTTGACCGCGTTGCCTTCGACCAGATCGTACGAGATTCCCCAGCCGCCCGATCCGCCGTCGGGGATCCGATCGGCGAAATTCGTTTCGATGTACTCGAAGAATTCCTCGGGCGTGGCCATCCGCAACTGGATATCCGGATGCGACTCGTTCCAGTCGCGGATGAAATCCGAATTGCGGCGGTCGGGGATGCCCCAGTCGCCTTCCGAACCGAACATCGGGAAAGCGTCGTAAGGCCATTTGCCTTCGGCGGCGAGCTTCTCATATCGCCGGACGCAGTCCATAACGGCATCCTCGGTCAGGCTGTCGTAGCGGCGTCCCAGACCGGCGCCCTGAGCCATCACGGCGTACCCATCGTAGTAGAAGCACAGCACTTGCTGCCCATCCGGGCCGGTCCAGCGGAACAGCGGCGCCGGCGCGACTTCGGCCAGGTTGCGGCTGTAGGGGCTGTTGTACCACGTGCCTTTCAGGAAGTACTTGATGCCGGCCGAAGCCAACATCGACGCGTAGCCCCAACTTACCGTGGGAACATCGCTGTGGATGGCGACGCGGCTCCGCCGGAACCCTTGTTCCTCCAGATCCCGCGAGCAAGTCATCAATCGCATCAATTGCTCGTTGGTCAGGTACATCGAATGATGGTGAGCATGCATGGGGTTGTAGCCGAACTGCCTGGAGTTCACTAACCGGCGGATTTCCTCCATGCGCTTGGGAAGGTACTTCTGCATCTGCTCCAGTTGCCAAGCGGCGTCGAAGAACCAGTGATACTGCGCCTCGGGCGGGTACTTCGCTGTAAGCGACCTCGCCATCAGCGCGGATCGTGATCAGATTTTGAAAATCCTCGACCGAGCCGGGATAGCCTTCGGCTTGCGCCTCCGCGGGTAGATAGTTGAAGCCCACATCCACGTGCTTGGCGGGCATACAAAAGACTTTCCAATCGGCGCCGGTTGATTCCGCCGCGATGGACAGAATTAGCGCTGCAACAACCCACATGGTCCTCATGCTTCGATCCTCACGTTGCGGGCAGAATTTGATTAGTTGACTACTCGATCTCGCCAAGAACTAGCACCCAATCGCGCTGGCCTGCCTGGTTCTTGCCTGGAATCGGAAAGACGCAGGTGCCGGCGTTCGGCAACTGCGGGCCGGACTCGGTGAATTGGCCGCTGGTCGGATCGAACCAGCGGGAGTGAACCGGGCCTGGGAATGCATCCAGGCGGACTTCGGCGCCGTCTGTGCGAGCATGCGGGATGTAGACCAGTGCCCAACTGCGGTCCGTTGCCACCAAAGCGGCCACAAGTCCCGATCCGCCTGATCGCCGAACGCCGACGCACGCTGAGTTAGCGGGCCAGCCACGACAAAAAACCAAACGACAAGCCAAATCGCCGCCGTAAGCCAGTTCATTCTCGTCGAACGATTCATGTTGCCGCTCCACACAGGTAATTCAGTGTGAGGATTACGAAGAACGGAACTCGTTCCGTTCGACGATTGTCCTAAAACTCAACACATTCCGCCCTACACGAGTGGCCGAGTCGGTGATCGAGGTCAGTGCTCCATGATACCCGGTTGCCTTTCCCTTCGATACGACCAGAAAGAAGGTTCGCCGCCACTTGGCAGGCTAACGGGAGGAAACTCACGATGAAGGTTATGCCCGATTTATTCCAGTGGGAAGAAGGCGATTGTGATTGTGGGCAACGAAAGCACAACCGACGATATTGCCTTCACGTTGAACATGCCTCTGGCACGGTTTGGCATGGGTGATGCGGGTGACCTTCGCGTAACCGACCTGTGGACGGGTGCGCGTCAGATGCTCAACAAGGGACAACTCAGCGAATATGAAGTGCAGGTGCCCAAAGACAAGTCGCCCGGCGGTGGCGTGCGTGCGATCAAGATCGAACTTCGGGAGTGAAATCCATGATGGGCAATTTGTCATCAGAATTCCTGTCCTTCAAGTGGTTGCTCATGCTCTTCGCGGCGGCGGTCGTCACGGCCGCTTACGCGCAGTCTGGCGAGGCCGATG
>CAVOXY010000038.1:0-133969 GCA_963700515.1 uncultured Planctomycetota bacterium
CCAACTCGAAGTTGTCGCCCTCGTGCACCACTCGGCTCAACAAGTAGTCAAAATACGTATCGAAGCCGAATGGGCGTGTGCCATCCGGACGCCCCTCCACCTCGAGCTGCAGAATCCCCATATCGACACGCATCTGCAGGATTTCACGTCCATCAGACCCTTGGCAGACACGTGCGCTGACCGCACTGGGATCGTAGGGCCAATTGCGCAATAGATGATCGATGTGCTTGCCTCTTGCCATCGCCACTCACTTGATTGGTAGCCAGTCTGTTCCACGAGCGTCCAGCATCTCGTGCATCAAATCCCGTGGCACCACTGAACAACTGCCGGACGCGACGAGTGATGACTTCCGCCGCCAAGGATCGGCAGCTGCCGCGGCCCACCCCGGGTTGGTCCACGAAACCATGCCCCTTGATTATAGCAGACGAAGGTACCTCGAGAAGGCAAAGCGGCCCAGGGAGAAGCGGCGCCGCGGCAGGCACGGCGACGCCGGCGGCTTGACAGGATTTGCACGTGTCCGTACATGACACCTGCACCGCAAGGTGTCTGGCGGGTCTGGCGATCGCGCGAGCTGGTGGGCCCGAAGCTGGTAACCCTGACTAGATGACTTGTCCGACAAGTGGACTAGCGTCGCACGTGCAGATCGTAGGACCGCGTGGCGAAATAAGTCGGATCCGGCTCGGTGTCCTCATCAATAATCAGCACGTCCGCATCTTCGTGTCGAGTCCGATTCAATTCGCGTCGGACGTGCTGCACGTCCCACAGTAGCGCGAACATCATGACGACCGCCCAGACCAGCGACTCGATGAGCAATTGGCTCGCCAACAGTGCCATGAAGGGCCCGCAGATCACGGCCGCCCAGACGATCGCATACAACCACCCCTTCCACGAAACCGGACGCAGTCCCCAACCAACTTTCTTCTCTCGAAACCACTCGGGCTTGCCAAACATGATTTCTCGTCCTTCCAAACGGGTGACGCGACACGGAGGGTAATTCGCCGGCGGGCTGACAGTATTGGCTGACGCCGCGGAAGATTATCCGCGCACGCGCAGCTCCCCGGATGGCGGCCGGGAGCACAGGGTATGGGGCAAGGGAGGTAGCGTTCGGCCGCACAACTACTCCAGACCGGAGGGACGTCCCCGCTGCCGCTTCTTCTCGGCCTTGTGATGTTTTTCCCGTAACCGGCGTTCCCGCGCAGCCCGCGACGGCCGCGTCGGCCGACGACTCCGGGGGGGGGTTCGCACCGAGAGAATCAGCTGCCGCAACTTCTCCAGACAATCCAGTCGGTTCCGGTTCTGATCGCGATGACTCTGACTGTAGACAACGATCTCGCCCGCGGCCGTAATACGCTGGCCCATATCGGGCCAGAAACCGCTCGCGGACATCCTCGGGCAAATCGGGGGATGTCGCGACGTTCCAGTGAAGCGTCACCTTGGAATTAACCTTGTTGACGTTCTGTCCGCCAGGCCCACTGCTGCGCGAAAAAGTCAACCGCAGGTCAGCCAGCGGGATCTGAATCTCAGAGTCGACGACGAGCACTACTGAACTAGCCTTGCGTGATGGAATAGGTGGCATTTCAGACGGTGGCATTCACCAGCTGAGTGACCGTCTGTCGCGACGTCCGGAGCAGCTCGAGATAGTCAGCGGTCTCAATCTCCTGCCCCATCAGCTTGATCTCGAAGAACCCGTCATAGCCCGCTTCACACAGCGACATCACGACCTTGTTGAGCGGAATGATTCCGGCTCCCAGCGCACAGCGATCCTGCTCCCCTTGCGGGCGAGTGGCGTGCGTCACCCAACTGAACGACTGCCAAGTGGGGCACCAAACTGGCCAGGCCCTGCAACGCGTGCTCGTCGAGCCCGAAGTAATAGGCATCAAAGGCCATTTTCAGCCGCGGGTGATCGACGCTCTGAATCAAAGCCAGCGTGTCGTCCATGTTGGTCAGGAAGGTCCACTCGTGAGCAAGCTGCTCGTGCATCGGTTCCAAGGCCAGCACAACCCCTGCTTCGTCCGCGTGGGGGAGCAAATCCTTCAAGGCATTGGTGAGCAAGCGACGAGCGTGATTGTGTGTATGACCAGCGCGGGGCCCACTGTGCACGATCAGGCACGCCGCCTTCAAATGGGCTGTCAGGCGAATCGCGTCGTGCGCGTCCTCCACACTCTCCTTGTACGACCGGCCATCGCTGCCGGTAAATCCGCCCGCCCACAACAGACTCGATACCTTGAGTCCGCAGTCCGCGATCAGTTCGCCACCTTTCTCCTCACCGAAATCAGACAGCTTGTGCCGCCAGACGGCCAGCGCGTCAAAGCCGGCCTTCGCGTACTGCTGAACGTCTTCTTCAAACGACCAGCGGTAGGTCGTCAATTCATTCATCGATATGCATGCCATCCGTGCGGCCTCCTTTTCGCTCCGTCGCACACCTGCCCCAGGCGCATCTCGCCACAGAGCGAACAAGCCGAAAGCGTGCGATTCACTGCCGCATGCCACGTCACCGTGCCAAGCAAACGCCCGGAAACCACTGCCTCTCGCTGGCAACGTCGCTCCAGGCCGAGCATGCCATGCTCCCAACAACCGGTCCAGTATGGCGCATCACCGCTCCAGTGTAAAGGAAGGCTAACGCCGCCTTCAGCCGCCATCCTGGAGCGTCTGGCAGGTCACCGTCCGTCCGTCGCACCCGCGGGGGCTGGAACGCTCTCCGCCTCGACCGCCCCGGCAGTGGCCGCGGGCGGCGGCACGATCGTCCACGCCACCAGCCACCGCTGACTCTCCTGCCGCAAACCGAATTCGGATTCGAGCCGCTCCGCCATGTCGCTCAGATGACCAGCGCCATAGAAGATGGCCAAGCGGTGTTTACCTTGCCCGAGCTGGCCACGCAGGACCGCCAGCGCCTTCTTGTTGCGCTGGGTGATAATGGTAGAACCGTCCGGGCCACCGATGGCAGACAGCTGTCCTTCCATGTTTTCAAATTGTTCGGCCATGATTCGCTTGAGCCGGTAAGCACGGTCTTTGGCCACCAGGGCGACAAGCAACTCCAGATCGCTGGGAGCGTTCTTCTGATTGGACTGCATCGCCATCGCTTGTCCCATCATCTGAAAGAACATCTTGAGGAAACTCTCGCCGCGATCCTTCATGCTCTGCGAAAACTCCTGCGGGAGACATATCGGCGTGCACCATGTTCGGCTTGGTGTAGTCAATGCGGTCCAACTGAAACTCCAGCTTGAGTACGTTTTTCATGACGTTCTGCAAGAAACTGACGGGATTGGACGAGGCACGTTTCTGACCGGGGACCACCCGCGTTCCCTCTGGCGCCACCAATTCATAGAGCACGGCGTCGTAGGACTCGAAGCAGCTGGTTCAACTGGTCGTAGTAGTCCCGCTCAGCCAACATGCACGGCCCCCACCAGGTCGACCGTGACGTCAGCCCCTTGTTGGTTCTGGCCCACAAATCGCGTGATCGATGTCTCCATGGCCGTCGGCTGTTCGTCCTGGTCGCGCCGAATGCGGAGGAACTGAACCGAGTCCGGTTCCTTCCCGTCCTTGCTGCTCGTCCTTGACCGAGCCAGGCGTCTGCGGCTTTGGCGCGTCGGTGTGGGCCGTGACTTGTCGGCCGCAACCGGGGGGGATTGGATGACCGGATTGCCAGCGGCCTTGTCGTCTGGGGCCAGGCATGTCGAACAAGGGACCAGCGAAGCGGTCAGCAGCGATGCCAGAAACAGATGCGTGCGCAAATCCATAGTCAGGTACTCGTCAGGTTTCAATGGTCAGGTGGTCGGCTCTCGCGGTCATGGGATGGTCCGCGCGACGAACGCTACGGCCAACTCCCGAGCCGCCCAGAATCAGCGACTCGTTCATTCATTACTGGTGAAGTATATGTCCACCCAGCCTCGCCGGGCAAACGCGAACTGCCACAAAATCAATCGTTGAAATACTGGAAGCGTCTTGATTTCCATCTTCGACCAGTCATACTGGGAAGATCGCTCAGGGATTCTAACCTGAGTTACGGCCTCCCAGGAACCTGCCCCGCCTGCGGAGGCCACTTTTTTGCGCTTTCTGGCGCGGCGGGCAGCTTTAGACGTTGAGAGCGGTCCTCCACTTGCCGATTTCAGAATCATCTGGCAGGTCATACAAGCGGTATGATCGTTGATGCGAGAGTCTCTGTCGCCTTCGTCTCATCCGGCAAACCCATACATCGGCGTCTCGAAGCGGGGAAAAGAGCGATGCCAGCTTTGCCTATTCTGCTCAACCCACCGAAGCAGCTCGCGCAAACCGGCAGAATCGATAAATCCTGCCGAATTTCGGCAAGGCTTACCGTTCTTACTCAACTCCTTCGACACGCAGATCCGATACTACCGTCACAAAGAGAAACAGTCCCACGTCGCATGCGTATTTCTGGCGTGGCCTACTAAACGCGATATCCGAAGGTGGAACGGAACCATGTCGATCACTAGATTCACGTCCGTGCTGGCGGCGTTGGTAACCGCTCTGGCGCTTGCGTCAAACGTGCACGCGCAGCTGTTCAAACCATTCGCCTTTCCGCCAATCGAGTCGGACTTCCAGTTCTTTGCGCCGGGAGAGATCGACACGTACGGCGGCGGTCCGAAGTACAAGACCGGCTGGTTCGCCACGTACGACTGGATCTACATGAATGTGCAGCGTCCGAACGACGCCTACAATCTTTCCGAGAAGATGGGCGACTTCACCGACGGACACCGCATTGATCTTGGGATTCGTCGATGATGACAGCAAGGGGTGGGTGGGCACCATCTGGCATATCGACGGCCCGAACGAGAATGACATCTTGCTGACGGAGCGGATCAACCGATTCATCACCGACGCGTCACCCCAGACCGTGGCGATCCAGCCGACTCGCGACAACAACTTGCGACTGACCGGCGATCGCGACTACCTGGTGACCAACAGTGTCAACGTGGCGGATCTCTCGGGCTTCGAGTTGAATCGGACCTGGCTGTGGAAGCCGCTGCACAACGGCGGACGTTTGCAGCCCTCGTCGGATTTCGGTACGTCAGGTTCATCGACTTCTATCAGCGACAGACGTACCACGCGATACGACGACAACGGCTTCCCGACTCCTCCCAACGGAATCCCGCCCATCGACGCACTGACGGCCACGACCGAACAGCTCACGTCGCTGGAAGCCGGTGTTACCAACGACATGGTGGGTGGCCAGCTCGGTATGCACTGGGACAAAGACTATCGCCAGTGGAACTTCTCGGGGGACGTGAAAGGTTTTGCGATGCAGAACTTCCAGAACTGGAACAACGTGCTCAACACCGAAACCACGATTTACGGCGGCGAGCTTCCCCAGGAGGACACGACACCCGATACGGTGGTGCATGACGAAGCAGGGCTCCGCGAGCCACGCTGCGGAGTTCGTCTTCGGGATGGAAGTGCGAGCGGAAGCCGCCTATCGGATCACGCGAGATTTGTCGCTTCGCGTGCGGATTCGAATTCATGGACTTCGGCAAGGGTATCGGACGCGGCATCGACCCGCGGACAACAGCCAAGACGTGATCATGTACGGCGTGACGATGGGTATCACGTGGAATCGCTGAGCCTGCCCACTCCCAGCCACAGACCGCGGCAGCATTCAGCAATATGCCTAGAACGCTGCCGCAACCGGGCCTCCCACGACTGCGGAGGCCCTGTCTGTTGACTCTCACACCAGCGCCGAAACGCTATTCGCCATACAGAGGAACGACCGCGAGCAGCACTCCTCAGGCAGCTTTGGATGCTGCGAGCTTGCGGAGTTCCTCGATTTCACTGAGGAGGCGATGGCGTAGCGGGCTTTCCGGTCGAAGTTCGTCGATCAGAGCCTCTGCCTTGTCAAAAGCATCCAGGTCGGTGCTTGCTTTCTTGAGGATCAGCCGATAACTGCGCTGGACTTCTGATTCGGTAAGCAAAACGCACTCCTCGCCAATTGGAGGGAAGAAACAGTTGGCCAAATTCCATACCACTCGCACCGTACGGCGACCAACGAGCCACTCTCTAGCTTTCAGTTCATTCTATGAACCATCGATTTCATTGCAAGAGCGCGCCGGCACGGACATCCAAAGGTGGCATACCGCGACGAACGTCTGGACGCTTGCATCGCAGCGTGCTCGCCGCGTGTACACGCTTCACGCCTGTACCACACCGCGCTGTACCACATCGCCGCGTCGGCCATCACTCCAACAACCACCGCTTCCGCGTTCCACTTATCTGCCGCCCGCCGCATGATGCGCTGTGGAGCCGGGAGGCGTGGTGAGTGCGGACGGCCCCGGATCTTGCGGCGGGCTAAAGTACTTTGGGTCGATGGCTCCCAATTCTTCGGCCACGGTGTTGACCGTCTGCACAATCTGCATTTCGGTGTGGCAGGCCGTGATGAAGAACCGCAGCCGAGCCGCCTCCTCTTCCACGGCCGGATAGAGAATCGGCTGCACATTAATCCCTCGTTCAAACAGACGGCGGGACAACTGCAGGGCGTGCAGTGAATTGCCGACAATGATCGGTATGACCGGCGTATTATTGCTCATCCCGGTATTCAACCCACGCTGTCGGGCGAGTCGCAGAAACTGCTTGGACCTGGCCTGGACACGTGCCACGCGTTCGGGCTCTTCCTCGATCAAGCGAAGCGCGGCGAGGGCTGCGGCCGCGTTGGAGGGCGGCATGCCGACGCTGAACACGAAGCCGGGAGCCGTGTATTTCAAGTACTCGACCAACTCCCTGCAGCCGGCGATATAGCCGCCGCAACTGCCCAACGACTTACTGAGTGTCCCCATCCAGATGTCGACCCGCCGCGGGTCGATGTCAAAATGCTCGCCAATCCCCCGGCCATGCGGCCCCATCGTGCCCACGCAATGGGCCTCATCGATCATCAAGAGGGCCTTGTGACGTTGCTTGACCTCGACGAACCGCGGCACGTCCGGGAAGTCGCCGTCCATGCTGTAGACTCCCTCGATGGCGACCAGCACGCGACGATACTCCCGGCGAATCTCGCCCAACAGAGCGTCCAGTGCTTGCCAGTCGTTGTGCGGGAAGGGGCGCCGCCGAGCGCCCGACAGGATGGCGCCCTGGACGATGCTGTTGTGCGCCAGCGCATCGTGGACAATCAGGTCGCCAGGACCCAGCAGGTGGCCGATCGTCGTTTCGTTGGTGGCATGCCCTCCCACAAAGCAGATGGCATCTTCCGCTCCAATGAAGCTGGCCAGCGCCTCGCTCCAGCTGCCCGTGCAGCGTTTTCTCGCCCGACACCAGGCGACTGGCCGACACACTCGTGCCATATTGATCGATGGCCGCCTTGGCCGCCTCGAGACACCACCGGATCGCCCGACATGCCCAAATAGTTGTAGCTGGCGAAGCTGATCAGCTCGCGGCCCCCAATGACCGTGCGATCGTTCGTGATCGACTCGTGGACACTGAAGAACGGATTGGGAATGCCGGTGGCCGAGAGCATGGCTTTGGTCTGTTGCAGCTTCACATACTCCGGCATCTGCGCGAATTCATAGTTTTCCGGCGGAATCTCGCCACCTGGCGACGGTTCACCCGAGGCGTGAAAGCGGCCCTGCACACGCGGTTCCGTCCCCAAGTACTTCTCGATCGCCAACGCCGTTTCGCGACAGGTCTCGATCTGCTGCAGCACCTCTTCCGGAAACCGACCGCCGAACGTCTCTTCCAGCGAATTGGCGATCTGCATGCGTTCCAGCGAATCGAGTCCCAAGTCGACCACGATGTTGGTGTCGAGCGACAAGTTCTTGGCTCGCTCCCGGGCGATGGCCCGTACGTGCTCCAGCACCTCGCGGGCGATCTTGCGGTTCGGCTCGGGCAAATCGGCCACCTCAGCGCGGACACTCCTCAATTTCGGTGCCACTGCGGCCTCCACCGGCGAGCGATCTCGGGCCCGTCTCGGCCTGCTCCCAGTTGAACCACTGGGCAACCACCTGCAACTCGTTGTCCAGAAAATCCTCGCGGCAGGCACCGCGCTGGATTTTGCCACTCGACGTCTTGGGTATCGAGCCGAATCGGACCAGTACGACGCCATCGGGTGGCAATTCGTGCTCGGCGGTCACGTTGCGTCGCACTTGCTCGATCACGTCCGACCAGTCCTTGCGGCGTCGACGATCCGTCTCGGCCACGATGATCAACCGCTCCTGATCTCCCATCTCGACCGCAAATGCGCCGACAGCACCTGCCTGCAACCGGTTGTCCGACTGCTCGACCGTCCGCTCGATGTCTTGCGGATACCGATTGACCCCGCGGACGATGATCAGATCCTTGAGACGCCCCGTCACGAACAACTCGCCATCACCGAGGAACCCCAAATCACCAGTCCGCAAGTAGTACTGACCGTTGTCGTCTCCATTGGCCAGGCGGGCTCGAAACGTCTCGCGAGTCGCTTCCTCTTTGTTCCAATACCCCAGCCCGACACTGGGACTACGGACCCAGATTTCACCCACCTGGTGCTCCGGCAGTCGCACGCAAGTCTCCGGCTCCACAATCACCACTTCTTCATCCGGTAGCACGCGACCGCAGCCGACCAGTAGACGCTCGTTCTCATGCCCCGCCGGAACCGACACCACACGATGCTCATCGAGCGCCTTGCCGTCGAAACGCCCCACTTTCGGTATTTTCTCCATATACGCGCCGGTCACGATCAGTGTCGTTTCGGCCATGCCGTAGCAGGGGAAGAAGGTCTCGCGGCGGAAACCGACCGGGCCGAACTTGTCGCAGAAAGCGGTCAGCGTCGCCGGCCGGATCGGTTCGGCGCCGTTGAATGCCACCTGCCAGCTACTGAGATCGAGCCCCTCCATCTCCTCGTCGGTGATCTTCTGGGTGCAGAGATCGTAGGCGAAATTCGGGCCCCCGCTGATCGTGGCGCGATACTGGGTCATCGCACGCAGCCAGCGCACGGGCTTCTGCAAGAACGCCATCGGCGACATCAGCACGTTGGGGCGGCCGTAGAAAAGCGGTTCGAGGACGCCCCCGACCAATCCCATGTCGTGGTAGGTGGGCAGCCACGTGATGCCCGACCCGGTCTGGGTCGGCTCAAAGGAATACACGATCGCCATCACGTTGTACATGATGTTGCCGTGCGACAGCATCACCCCTTTGGGAGTCCCGGTCGATCCCGACGTGTACTGCAGCAGCGCCAGCTGATCGGGCTGAATGCCGGGCGATACCCACTGGTCAGCGAAACCGGCAGGGATTTCGATCGACTGCCAGCCACTCGAGTTCTTTCAGGCTCGGCGTGTCATCGAGTATGCCTGCAGCGCGGTCGCGCACATCGCGCGACCGTCAGCGCCACCTGGGCTTCCGCGTCGTCCGAGATGGCCTGCAGCCGTTTCACGTTGCGATTGCGGCGAGGCGTAAAGGCGGGGACCGCCACGACGCCCGCACACATACAACCGAAAAACGCCTTCACGAACTCGAGTCCCGGCGGAAACATCAGCAGAGCTTGCTTCCCGCTCAGACCTCCGTTGCATCAGGGCCACGGCAATGCTGCGGCTGGCCCGCTGCAATTGAGCGTACGTGATCTGCTCGTCGCTACCTTCTCCGTCCGAGAAGTAGAAGGCCACCTGATCCGGCCGTTGCGCTGCCCAATAGTCCAGGACATCGACGATATTCGTGGTGGGCGGGGGAGCGAATGGGGCAAAGAAGCGGTCTAAGTTCACCGTAGTACAAGCTCCAGCATCGAGGCGTCGACGTTCCCTGGGGACGGGCCATCAGAAGGGGGGAAAGCCACCCCCGGCTGGCCTGTAATCGGAGGCGAATGCGAACAATACAGCCGCCCTTGCGCCAACCGTGAAATTCTCACAGCTGACGCACAGGTGATAGCTCGCGAACACCCCCCTATCACGCAAAATCGGGTTCAGTCATCGACGACTGCAGTCTTTTGACGCGGTTTCGGAACACAACGTCCCTACAGTCCAGTTAATTGATACCTCTTTACTCAACCAACACAACACCCCCCCCCAAACGAAGCACGACACGTCACCCCCCGAACCGTTGCGGCGGACTGCCACATAAGCTCCAGCACCGTCGCAACTCCGCCGCTGGCGTCGCACCAGACAATGCCGCCGATGGGCGCACATCCGCACAGAGTTGCCAGGACTCAACAGGGAGCTTCCATCAATTCCCTGGGGAAAGGCGAGCTGCGATGTGCTAGACACAATGGCGGCGAGGGGAATGAGTCCGGGGTTCTGCGTTTGCCTCACGCCGAATTGGCTTATCCACGGGCAGCGCGCGGCATGAGCCCAGGCATGACGCGCCGGCGAACGTGACGCATGGCGGCGGATGGTCGAAGCGTTTCCGCCGCTGCCCAAGTTGGAGTAGGCCGATGCGGGGCAGGACCACGCCGGCCGAAGTGGCTGACATGCTCGTACAACTCGACGGCGGGCCGTCGCATCTGGTACGCGATACGCTGTGGGCATACGAGCACTTGGAGCACAAGGCAATGAAACCCGACTCCGCTCCTCACGCGGTGCGTGGGCGTTGCTGAAATGGCGCGGAATACCGGTCCCGCTTCTTCGAGTCGTTCTTGCCCAAGGCTATGGCAGCCAAGAGCAAGGACACTGTCGAGGAGAAGAACCTCGAACACGACGAGAAGAACGTCGAGCAGATCCGCAAGGTACTGGCGAAATTGGTCGAAGCCTCCAAGCCAGCCGACCTGAACGAGGCGGCGTCCGATTTCGTCACCGAGTGGTGTGATCGGTGAATGGACTTGAACATCGGATGGCCCCTGGCAATGTGAACACTGCAAGGCTTGCACAGGGGTGAATACCCCCCAGCGGAAGTGCATGGGAATCGAACCCACCAGCCGCACGATTAACATGCGGCTCAACGATTTTGAAGACCGCGGCCGGCACCAGCCGTGCAAGCACTTCCGAAAATGCTCTGCTGTCGGAAAAAAGGGAATCCAATCGCCTGTTGCCCACAATATACCCCAGCAAGCCCAAACCGCACCGCACGGAACAACTGAGTCGACTCACACCCTCGTGGCTCACCGCTCCAACGCTGCTCGGCTAGGCCCAATCCATGCCGGTTTCTTTGTGGATCCGTTCTTCGAAGTTGCCGAGCAGTCCACCAATCACGTCCCACCCGTGAGGCAATCGCACTTCAATATCGCCATGCTGATTCACTCGCACGACGGTATCGTCCTTGACGCCAGCATCGGGCAGATCTCTTACGTGCAACTCGTCGTCCTTCACGATCGCCTTGAGCGACTTGCCTGTCATCTCAATAAACTTCATGACTGCTGCTCTACACGATTCCGGTCGCTGGCCGCTGACGGCGACACCAGCAAATGAATGGTACTAACGCCGGCCAGGGCCTCCCACGGCGTTCTTGGCTGGTCCCATCCTACCACAATTGCTCGGCAGAATACACAAGGTTCAGAGTGGGTGAAAAAGGGATTCGTGGCCTGCCCATTCAACCGGTCGGATCAGGCGGTTTGCCCGCCACCGGCAGCCAGTGCCTGCTGCATCCGTTGTGACAAGTCCAGCAATTGCGGCACGTCGAGCTGTTCGGCACGCGCATCGGATCCCAGCCGCATGTCGGCCATGACGGCGTCAATGACCGACTTGTCGAGCTGCTTTTTGAAAGCGTTGAGCAGCCCGCTCCGCAGGAACTTCCGTCGATGCTGGAACATGGACCGGACAAACGTATGAAAAAAAGAGAGATCCGCGATCTCGGCCCGCCGGGCGGGGTCCAGGACAATGTGCAGAATGGCCGAGTGGACCTTCGGGCGAGGCCAGAAAACGGTGGGAGGCAAGATGCGGACCACCTCGACGTGGCACTGGCTCTGCACCCACACGCTCAGCGCCCCGTAATCCTTCGTACTGGGCCGAGCCGCCATGCGATCGGCCAGCTCCTTCTGAATCGTGACGGTCATCGACACCGGCGCAGGATCGGTCAGCAGCAGATTCGAGATCACCGGCGTGGCAATGTTGTAGGGCAGGTTCGCCACCAGCTTCAGACGCCGTTGCGGCTCCAGATTCACTTGCTGCGCTATCGTCTCCAATACCGTGGGGTGAAACCGGTTCTTGTTCTTCAAAACATCCATGTGCAACAAAGTGACGTTGTCGAGGTCGATTAGCTCTTCGCTGGCCAGCTGATGTAGCTCCCGGCTGATCTCCACCGATACAACCGCCGCCGCCCGCGAGGCCAAGATCGCGGTTAGAGAGCCCGTGCCGGTCCCCACCTCCAAGACGACATCGCGCCGCTGCAACCTGGCACTGTCGGCCAGTAGCCACACGAGGTTCAAGTCAATCAGGAAATTCTGGCCGTGCCGCGTGTCGGGCCGAATCCCCGCATCACGGAAACGCTGCGTCAGAAACGAGACGGTTTGACGATTGGGCATTGGTTGTTGGTCATTGGTCATTGGTCATTGGTCATTGGTCATTGGTCTGGTCATTGGTCATTGGTCATTGGTCATTGGTCATTGGTTATTGGTTATTGGTTATTGGTTGTTGGTGACGGATCATCCGTGGACAGGACATTATTCGCGGCGCATCTGGGGGTCCGCCACTTTCTCGATGTCCCGGGCGGGCAGGGGGGCCGCCTCGGCCGCTAAAAAGTCGAGTCAACTGCGTCAGTTCAGCGAGGGATCACGGGCTCTTTTTGTTTCGGTTCCGCGGGCTTCCTCCGGCTGACTCGAGCAGGCAAAAAAGGACAAAAAAATGGGACAAAAAAAATTCGCTCCCAGCTCATCCTCATCTTTTTGTCATCGATTTTTCTGTCCTACAGTCGTCTCAGTCTTATCATCATCCGAGACCGCTTCGGACCACTCGTTTACGGATCAAAAATGGCATAACCACCAGAATCACGGCAACTCAAGTTTTTATCGCGCCAGGAGCCGCCTGGAAATCCTCGTCGCACGGTCATGCCTCGGCGGGACCTGCCCCCCATTTGGCGAAGGGACCCGCCAGCAACTGCTCGCCCCCGCGCAGTTGCCGCTCCACGTATTTGGCCAGCACGTCCGTTTCCAGATTCACCGGGTCGCCCTTCTGCATGGGACCCAGCGTGGTCACATCCAGTGTATGGGGAATCAGGGCGACACTGAAGCGATCCTCTTCCACGTCCACCAACGTCAGGCTAACTCCATCGACCGCGATCGAACCCTTGCTGGCCATCTGGTGCGTGAGCGGTTTGGGCACACGAAACCAGAACGTGGACCAGTCCTTGTCGTCAATCCGCTGATCGAGATAGCCCAACCCATCGATGTGTCCCGTCACGAAATGCCCGCCCACGCGATCACCCAATCGCAGCGAACGCTCCAAATTCACAAAGCTGCCGCTGGTCAGCCGCCCCAGATTCGTACGGCTGAGCGTTTCCGCGCCGGCATCGAATCCGAAAGTCGTATCGGAGACCTCCACGACCGTCAGGCAACATCCGTTGACGGCGATGCTGTCGCCGATTTTCGTTTCTTGGGCGAACGATGGAGCTGCCACGACGAGGCGCACGCCGGGAGGATCCGCGACCAACGCCTGCACGCTCGCACGAAGCTCAACTAAACCGGTGAACATGGGTTTTCTTCTCTCCTCTTGACGGACCTTGCTGGGCCGTGCACTTGTACCATTCCCGCAACGTCCCGCAGGTGACAGCGGCTGATTCGGACCCACCAAGGCCCGCAGGCTGCGCAAAACACTGCCATTGCCGCGATGACCGTCACGGCACTGGCGAGTGTAGACCCCGCGAGAGCAATCTGCAACCGACAGTTCGCCGCAATTGGTCAACACTCTGCCGCCTAGGCAGACGTGTCGTTATCAGGCAGAATACCGAAAGGTTATCACACTCATTGCGCAACGTCGGGGCATCGGCCAACCTGTCCGTTTTTGACCGTCCAGCGAGGCCTACCGCCACCGATGAACGTTGTTGGCGCCGAGCCTCCTGCCTGGGCCCCACAGCTTGATCTGATCCGACGTGCCGGCGACGTTTCACAGGCCAGGAAGAGGGTGAGCATCAGCGTGCTCAAGCCGGTGATCCAATAAGCGATGTTCGTGCCAGGTTCGTCTACTCCCATCCCCCAGACGTTAGTTCGAGGCCCGGCCTCGTGGGATCTTCACACACATATTGCCATACAGGAACAAATCGATGAGCATCATTACGTCCGTTCACGGCCGACAGATTTTGGACAGCCGCGGGAACCCAACCGTCGAAGTTGAAGTTACTCTGAGTGATGGATCATCCGGCGCGCGGCGGTACCGAGTGGTGCCAGCACGGGAGTCCACGAAGCGTGGGAACTGCGTGACGGCGACAAGTCGGTGTTCATGGGCCGCGGCGTGCTGAAGGCCGTCGAAAACGTCAACGACAAGATCGCCGATTGCCTGATCGGCATGGATGGCCTGGCGCAAGCAGAAGTTGACGAAGCGATGATCCTCCTGGACGGCACATCCAACAAGAAGGAATTGGGAGCGAACGCCATTCTCGGAGCATCGATGGCCGTCGCCAAAGCAGCAGCCCAGTATACCGATCAGCCGCTCTACCGTTATCTCGGTGGCGTGGGAGCCAACCTGCTCCCCGCTCCCATGATGAATATCGTCAACGGCGGACAACATGCGGACAACTCTGTCGATGTGCAAGAGTTCATGGTCATGCCGCTCGGCTTCGATTGCTTCTCCGACGCGCTGCGCTGTGGGGTGGAGGTCTTCCATTGGCTCAAGAAGGTGTTGCAGTCCAAGAAGCTCAATACCTCCGTCGGTGATGAGGGCGGTTTCGCTCCCGATCTCGGCAGCAACGCCGAAGCGCTCGATCTGATTATGGAAGCGATCACCAAGGCTGGCTATGAACCGGGCAAGCAGGCGTTTATCGCCTTGGATGTGGCCGCAACCGAGTTATACGATGCCAAGAAGAAGACCTATACCATTGACGGCAAGGCAATCGACGCCGCCGGCATGACCGCCCTGCTCAAGAGCTGGGCCGACAAGTATCCGATCGTGTCGATCGAGGATGGTTGCAGCGAGGATGACTGGGAGGGTTGGAAGTTGCTCACCGACACCTTGGGTGACAAGCTGCAAATCGTCGGTGACGATCTGTTCGTCACCAATACGGAGCGACTGCAGCGCGGCATCGACGAGAAGATCGCCAACAGCATCCTCATCAAAGTCAACCAGATTGGCTCCTTGACCGAAACGATCGCGGCCATTCGGCTGGCTCAACGTAACGGTTACACGACCGTGACCAGCCACCGCAGCGGCGAAACGGAAGATGCCACCATCGCCGACCTGGCCGTGGCACTCTCCACCGGCCAGATCAAGACGGGTTCCGCGTCGCGAACCGACCGCATGGCCAAATACAATCAGTTGTTGCGGATCGAGGAGGAACTGGGAGACACCGCCCGCTACGGCGGTCCCTTGTTTAAACGCTAAGGTCCTAACGCGGCCGGTAGCCGCGGCCAAACGAGCACGACAAACGCGGCCTTCGGCCGCAACCAAAGGGTGCGTCCCGAGTCTGGTTTGGCTGACTTGGACGACCGGAACGATTAGGGAGTGCGGAATGCGGAATGCAGCAATCGCGCTGTCACTGCGCACGTTGTCGAGGTGTTCGCCACCGCATCGCACATTCAACGCCATCTCTCATTGCGCACTGCGCAGGTCCCGATTCGTTCTGCAACCAACACTAGTATCTCAAACATCCGCGCCGTGTACGCATGTTCCAAATCCGAAATCGGAAGCACCTAATTCGGTACAAATACGCATGACAGACATGCCTATAGACTGAAACTCGTGATCGTCGGCCGTCGCCGGCAGCCCGTCAGGCGGATCCATCGTTCACCTTCGCCCCGCGACGCTGGGCGACTGGCTCGCGGTTGGGTGGAATGCGGGCGGCGGTTGCGGTTATCATGAGATGTGGACAACCGTATGGGAGTTGAACACGCATGACATGGGTCCTGGAACAGCCAATCTATATTCTGATCCTCGGCGGGCTGACGTTCGCCTTCTTGGGTTATGCCTGGTGGCAAACTGGCTACCGTGCCATGTTTCACGCCATGCTGGCAGTCGCGGCATTGACGGCCGGGCTGCTGATTCTGGAGCGGCTGGTCGTCACCGATGTGGAAAAGATCGAAGATACTTTGGACCAGATTGCGCGGGATGTGGAGTCCAACGATCTGCCAAAGATCCTCTCGCACGTCTACTCCGGGGCGACGGAAACCTATGCGCGAGCGCAACGTGAATTTCCGAATTATGTCTTCAAACGCGTCGACATCAAACGGAACGTGGAGGTGGTCTTTGACCGGGATGCACAACCTCCCCAAGCAGAGGTCACCTTCAATGTGGTGGTCGATGTGGAGGAAAAGTCAACGGGATACCTGCCCCGTGTTGCACGCTTCGTCCGTGTCACCATGATTTTTGAAAAGGGCCAGTGGCGCGTCGCGAAGTATTCCCACGATGATCCGCAGAACTCGATGCTGAATCCGGACCGCTAGCCGCCGCCTTCGGCCGCCACGAAACGGCTGTTCTACCGGGACGCCCTTGGTTCCTCTCCCGCGCGCACCGAGCCAAAGACCAATTGCGTGACGGCTGCCTGCTCATTGGGTGCAGCCGCACGCTTGCCGCTTCCGAAACAACTAATCACTACACGACCTATTCACTATTTGCCTCGGATTCGGCGCTGCGGCCACGATCGCGCTGGTTGCGACCGAAGTCTGCGCCGGGGGCATGGTCGCCACCGCCAGGACCTCCATATCCAGGACCACCACGGCCGTCACGGTATGCTCGAGGGTTCCGCGGTGTCGGAGACCATGGCCCGGGAGAAAATCCAGGAGTACGTCCGGGAGTTCGCGCGCGGTAATTCGGATAGCTACCGTCATAGTAGGGAGGTGGTTGCTGGCGATCATACGGCTCTCCGCCATCACCGGGCAGGGTGCCGTAAGGGACGGCAGGGGCTGGATAGGGGTAGTAGCCGGAGTTGCCCAGGCCGGCAAACGGTGGCCCCCAAGCCGCGTAGGGGACCGAATAGGGACGGAACGGGAATCGCCATTCACCGTAGGGACGCACGGGCTGTCCCCATTCTTCGACCACATGCATATGATCGGCGGAGTTACCGACCTGAATGCTACTGCGCAGATGCCGGTATCCGCTGCGCGTGAAATCGGGACGGGCGTACGTATAGAACGGCCCGATGGGTGAATACTGGTCCACTCGCTGGCCCGTCGACGGATCATGGGTGTAATACGAGGGAGCGGTTATCCAATCCGCCCCGTCAGCCACACAGGCGACGAGCAGTCCGGCGGCCAGTGCCGCAAATAAAGTTCGGTAAGTCATGGGGAGGACGCCTGGGGAAAAGACTCATCAAGAGGGGTAGCAAACAGAAACGTGGCGACCTCACCCCCGTGCACAACCATTTTCAGTGTTGACTTGGCAACCGGAATTGGCAGTCTTCCGGGCATGCCAGCACCAGGCCCACCAGCAAAGCTTTCTCAATCACTTCGCGGGCCGCTCGACCATCAGTTCTCCGGCTTGAGGATCGTAGATATACCGTTGCCCCTCGGGCAACTCCGGCAATTTGACGTTGTACGCCACAATGATCTGCTGCCAAAACTCCTCCTGGGAGTTTGGCTTGCGCCCGTTCGAGGCTTCGAACAAGCTCATATTCTTCGGAATTTCTACCTCGAATACAAGGCGTTCCCGGGTCGCGAACAAAGAGCGGGCAGGAGTGACGATCGCTTGGACCAGCTCTTTATTTTCCAGACTTCGCCCCTTCACCCCCACTCCGACCTGCGCTTTGACACGTTCGGTCTCCTCGCGCGGTGTGAGTTGCGAGCCTTCCGCTCCCTGCGTGAATTCCACGCGGCCACCGGGCGGATAAGGGAGTTTCGGCTGACTCAGCACGGGCGGCTGTGGTGGTTCGGCCGGCTTCGCCCGGTCACTGACCTTTGGGGGTGGAGTCGGACCAAGCTCCTGTTGCTCACAACCCGCAAACAAGCTCGCGGCCAGCAGACTGGCGCTGAAGAGACACAAGACATACGCGCGCATGGTTCGGATGTTCCCCTTACCACTGAATTTTTCATCATGGTCCGTTCTTCATCATCGTCCGGCGTGTCCGAAGTTACCGCGTGTGGCGGCAGCCACAGCTCACCCATTCAGCTGAATTCTCCACGGTTCCATGTCCCGCATCGCCGAGCGATCTGTCATATCGTATTGTAAGGGCGACAGTGTGACAAAACCTTGATCCAACGCCGAGAGGTCGGTCTCGGTTGTCGGTCGCCCGCGGTGCCGGATCCGATGATGCCCAATAGTAGGAACGCCCCTTAGGATCCTGGCGCTTGATAAACTTCTCGCCGTACCGAACGATGCTCATCGGCACCACGCGCAACTGACTCGTGCCGCGGATGGCAGCCGTTGGAATATTCAAATTGTAGAGTTGCGGCTCCGGTCCCTTGAGTGCCAGCACCTGCTCAATCACTCCGCGAGCGATGAACGCCGCCCGGTTGAAATCGGCATGCTCATCATACTCCAGCGACACCGCGACACTCGTGATGCCAAAAAAAGCACCCTCGATAGCGGCCGCCACCGTGCCCGAATAGAGGACGTTGATTCCCGCATTGAGCCCGCCATTCATGCCGCTGACCACCAGGTCGGGCCGTTTTGGGCAAAACTCAAAAATGCCGATCTTCACGCAGTCGGCGGGACTTCCCTCCACCGCCCAACCGCGCCGACGATCCCCGTCGTACACTTCCTTGCAGATGAGCGGACTCAGGAACGTGATGGAATGCCCCACGCCACTTTGCTCGGTGGCGGGTGCCACGACCGTGACATGCCCGAGCTGGTGCAGTTCCCGCTCCATGGCCTCCAGACCGGGAGCATAGATCCCATCATCGTTCGTCAGCAAAATCTCCACGAGGACCGACCTTCCGTGTAGTTAAAGTGCGTTGGCGACCACCCCATCCATCCGCTTTATGATAATCGAACGGACGTACTTGTTCAACGAGGCAACCGGCGCAAACCATTATTACAGAACGAATTGCGCCGGATGTTTCGAATGTTCACCGGCTCGCGATGGCAGAATCGCCACATCCCTCACAGCAGGACTCAGCGGGGCCCTGGAGGTTTGGCCGCCCGGGACTTATAATTCGGCCTCTTCATCCCGCAGCGGTGGTCGCGCGGGATTTTTGCGTTAATCAGTCATCCGGAAAATGCCTGGACTAAGAACACGCGTGGGCCAGGCTCCGGCATCTTCACCCGCCTGGCGGTTGCTGCCTGGAATGGAGCCGGGTGCCTGGGAAGCGGTCTGTTGCGCGATCTACGGCGTCAGGGAAAGTCGTCGCCAGGTGCGCGGTGCTGCCCACAATCGTATTGGGGAGCGCGGGATTTCTCGTTCCTCTCGCTGTTTTGGTAGAGGAGTTTTGCGAATGGGCAGCCAGCCAAAATCGGCCGACTCACGGTCCCACCCGGTCTCCAGCGAGCGGGTGCTGGTTCTCGACTTCGGCTCGCAATATGCGCAGCTCATCGCGCGGCGCGTCCGCGAGCAGCACGTCTTCTGTGAAATTGTGCGGCATGATATTTCGGCCCAGCAGATTCAGAAGCACAACCCGCGCGGTCTGATCCTGTCGGGCGGACCGTCGAGTGTCTATGCGGGGGGGCGCCGAAATGCGACCCGGAACTGTTCCAGCTCGGCTTGCCGATCCTGGGCATCTGCTACGGCATGCAACTGGCTTGCCAGGCGCTGGGTGGACGTGTCGATAGCGCCGCCACTCGGGAATACGGTCCCTCGCATTGCCAGATCACTGCCAAATCGGAACTGTTCGACGGCCTGCCGGAAGAAATCGACGTCTGGATGAGCCATGGCGACCAGGTGACGGCCGTGGCGGATGAGTTTGTTTCGTTGGCCAGCACGGACACCTGTCCGATTGCCGCGGTGAAACATCGTCGCCTTCCCGTGTTCGGGCTCCAGTTCCATCCCGAAGTAACGCACACGCCGTTGGGTGGGCTGCTGCTGCGTAACTTCCTGATGTCGGTCTGCAATTGCCAAGGTACTTGGCGCTTGGGGGACTTCGCCGCGGAGACCGTCGAGCGGCTCCGACAGCGCGTGGGAAAATCACGCGTCATTTGTGGGCTTTCCGGCGGCGTTGATTCGTCCGTCACGGCCGCCATGCTCTACCAGGCAATTGGCTCCCAATTATCATGCATCCTGGTCGATAACGGTCTGCTGCGAAAAGACGAGAAGGCGGCGGTCATTGCCGAGTTCACGAAACATTTCAAAACGGACCTGCATGTGGTCCAGGCGGAAGATCGTTTCCTGGCGGATCTCCGCGGAATCGTCGATCCGCAGGAGAAACGTCGACACATCGGTCACAGTTTCATCGATTGCTTCAAGGAAGAGGCCGCCAAAATCAATGATGCTCGCTTCCTGGCTCAAGGGACACTCTATCCGGATGTCATCGAAAGCGGGGCGGCGGCCGACGGACCAGCAGCCACGATCAAACTGCATCACAACGTGGGCGGCTTGCCCGAGGAACTCGGGTTCGAACTGATTGAACCGTTGAGGGATCTGTTCAAGGATGAAGTGCGGAAATTGGGACTCGAGCTCGATTTGCCCGATGATATCGTCTGGCGTCATCCGTTTCCCGGGCCCGGTCTGGCCGTCCGCTGTCTGGGAGAAGTGAATCGCGAACGCCTGGATGTGTTGCGGGAAGCGGATGCCATTGTCGTGAGCGAGATCAAGGCAGCCGGACTCTATCGCGACACGTCACAGGCCTTCGCCGTGCTGCTGCCCGTTCAAAGCGTGGGCGTGATGGGAGACGCACGGACCTACGAGAACGCCGTCGCCGTGCGGTGCGTCAATACGGATGATTTCATGACAGCCGATTGGAGCCGCTTGCCTTACGACGTCTTGGCTCGTATCTCCACTCGGATTATCAACGAGGTCCAGGGGGTCAACCGCGTTTGTTATGATGTCAGCTCCAAACCCCCCGCCACCATTGAATGGGAATGAGGGCTTCGCCCTAGTGCAGCGCACGGACGAACGCGGAGAGACCGGCTGGCAGCGGGATTGCCAAGCCTACTCAGTATATCTATGGTACAGACCTCCGACGAATCTGAATTCCTCCTGACGGTTGTGGATGAGCTGGATCACGAGATTGCCAGTTTCCGGCGCAATACCAAGCTGAAGGCGCTGTTCGACGACCGGTCCCAGCAGACCGAGACGGTTCCGCTGGACGAAGTCAGGCGGCAACTGAGCTTGTCTGATTGAGCGACTTCCCGCGCCGACCCGAATCCATTTTCAGGACGCAATAAAAAAGTGCCAGAAACCGGTTGGGCGAGATGGTTTCTGGCACTTTTTGCGGGTAAGAACTCAGCCGCGGGGAACGGCTCAGCTCTCGAGGTGCGCGGATGCTCTTTCCAACTTCGGTTGCGGGGCGAGCACGCGGAAAGCTCGGTACCGTTGTTGGGGAGCGGTTGGCAAGTGAAGTACGCGGAAGTTTGCCGGTATTACGCATCGGCGTCGAGCAATCCGTGCAACCACGATTTTCGGATCGCAGCGTACAACCAACACAAACGGCACGTTCACCCTACACTTTATCTTCTGTGGACTCTGCCTGGCTTAACAGGTTAGGGACCATGGAAGATGGGTGAGACTGGCAGATTTTGAGTTTACGTGAGTGTCATGATTCCAGACGGCGGCTGGCAAGGCGGCCATCTGGCACTACCTTTCGTGCAGGATCATCCATCATGGGCAAACAATACATCTATACGATTGCCAGCCTGACGAAGAAGCACGTCACGAAGGAGGTGCTCAAGGACATCTGGCTGGCGTTCTTCCCGGGAGCGAAAATCGGTGTGCTCGGTCGCAACGGCGCTGGGAAGAGCACGCTATTGCGGATCATGGCGGGCGACGATACGCAGTTTGAGGGCGAAGCGCGGCTGACCGATGGCTTCACGCGTGGTTTTCTGACTCAAGAACCGCGGCTCAACGAGGCCCTGGACGTTTGGGGCAACTTACAAGAAGCGATCTCCCCGCGCCGCGCGGTGGTCGACCGGTACAACGAAATCAGCCTGCGGTTGGCCGAGCCGTTGGACGATGATGCGATGCAGAAATTGTGTGACGAAATGGCTCGGTTGCAGGACCGGATCGACGCCGAAAATCTGTGGGATCTGGACCACGAGATCGAGATCGCCATGGATGTGATGAATCTCCCTCCGAAGGAGACGGACGTGCGTACGCTCTCGGGCGGCGAACGACGGCGTGTAGCGCTCTGCAAATTGTTGCTGCAGAAACCCGATCTGTTACTGTTGGACGAGCCGACAAACCACCTGGACGCCGAGGCGGTCCAGTGGTTGGAGCGGCATTTGGCGGATTACCATGGGACCGTGGTGGCTGTCACCCACGACCGCTACTTCCTGGACAACGTGGCGCAGTGGATTCTCGAATTGGATCGCGGGCAAGGCATTCCCTGGGAAGGGAACTACACGTCCTGGCTCGAGCAGAAGCAGCAGCGATTGGAGCGTGAAGAAAAAAGTTCGCAGGCCCGCCAGAAATCGTTGCAGCGAGAACTTGAATGGGTCCGCATGGCCCCCCGTGCTCGGCAAGCCAAGAGCAAAGCGCGGATCAAGGCATACGAGCAGATGGCTGCCGCGGGGTATGAAGAGCGGATGGACGAGTTTGAGATCCAGATCCCGCCCGGAGGGCATCTGGGCGATCTGGTGGTGGAGGCGGTGAATCTGAGCAAGAACTTCGGCGACACGGTGCTGATCGAGAACCTCAGTTTCCGCTTGCCGCCGGGTGGCATCGTCGGCATCATCGGCCCCAATGGCGCCGGCAAGACGACGCTCTTTCGCCTCTTCACTGGACAGGAGCAGCCGACGCGCGGAGAAATTCGGATGGGACCCACGGTCGAACTCGGCTACGTCGATCAGAACCGGGACGCCCTGTCAGCCGACCACACGGTATTTCAGGAGATTTCGGGTGGTCACGAGACGCTGGAAATGGGCGGACGCAAGATCAGTTCCCGAGCCTACGTGTCGCGGTTCAATTTTCGGGGCCCCGACCAGGAGAAGAAAGTGGGGACGTTGTCGGGCGGCGAGCGGAATCGCGTGCATCTGTCCAAGTTGCTCCGCCGCGGCTCCAACGTCCTGTTGCTCGACGAACCGACCAATGACCTGGACGTCGATACGCTCCGCGCGCTCGAAGAAGCCATTCTCAACTATGCCGGGTGCGTGGTCGTGATCAGTCACGATCGCTGGTTCCTGGACCGCATCGCGACGCACATCCTGGCATTCGAGGGAGACGGGTACGTGCACTGGTGCGAAGGTAACTTTCAAACATACGAGCAGCAACGCCGACAGCGATTGGGCATCGACGAAAGCACACCCCAGCGGTTCCGTTATAAGAAACTGAAGCGTTAGGAGGAGGAAGTCTCCAGCGAGCGTCGTGCCACGCCCCCACGCCAGCAGGGACCTGAGGCACATGATCGGTGCATCATAAGTCCCCCAGCTGTTGCCACGTAACAAGGCTGGCAGGTTGTCGGAAGTTTGACCCTTGACCATTGTCGCGTCATCCATTAGATCGTGTAGTCTTTACGAGAGCGACGAGTGTTGACGCGCCGGTGCCCGCCGAGTGAGAATAGGCTGCCGGCGAACGACGCGGGCAAGGCACCGTGGGTTGGCCGGCAACGGCTGCGGGAGCAGCGACAAAGTGGTCACGGATTGCCGCATCCGCGGGTCTTTCGCTGGACGATACGACGCGTGAGAATCGCGAGCCAAATCGCGCTGCCGCTCGATATTTGTCAGCCTGCCGAGCGTTGGGCGCAGGTACTTGACTGAGAATATTCGCATTTTGACCCACCAACAGACTAAACAGATAGAGTGAGGTGAAGCACCGTGACGATTACACGCGTTGGTACGAGCCAGAAATACGCCAGCGGTTGGGAAAACGCCTTCGGTGGCAAGAAGGAGCCGAGAAAGAAAGTGGCTGCGACGGCAACCGCCAAGAAGCCCGCGGCCAAGACAAAAACGAAATCGGTTCCCAAGAAGACGTCGAAGCAACGGGCGAAATAGTCTGGCCGCGCACCTGTCGCGGAATACCGCTGGAGTCAGAAAGGACTCGAACGATGAAGCTGCATTTACGCTACTGCGCTGCTTGAAACTACGAACCACGAGCCGTCAGTTTGGCGAGCAAAATATTGACTGAGTACAAGCAGCAACTGAAGAGCCTGGAGTTAGAGCCCTCGCGCGGAGGCTGTTTTGAATTGAGTGTCGACGGCGAACTGCTTTACTCCAAATTGGCTACCGGCGAGTTTCCAGACGAACAGTCCATCGTCCAACTCATCGGGAAACGACTGACATGAGACTGGAGGGAGGCCGACAGCAAACGATCAAGCTCGCGACAGATACTCGCCGGACCGTGTATCGACTTTGACCCGCTCTCCTGGTTTGAGATACTCGGGAACGTAGATGGTAATGCCGGTCTCGAGCAGCGCCGGTTTGGTCCGGCCGGTGGCCGAATTCCCCTTCACGCCCGGATCGCATTCCTTGATCGTCAACTCCACCGCGGTGGGAAGCTGCAGGCCCACGCACTCACCGTTATAGATCAGCGCCAGCATCCCCTCGAGATCCTCGGTGATGTAGCCGATTTCCTGTTCCACGTCTTCCCGCGTCAGGCTGTACTGATTGTAATCCTCCTGGTCCATCACGTGTACGTGAGTGGCATCGCCGTACATGAACTTCACGCTCCGCCGTCCAAAGTCGGCGACCGGTAGGAACTCGCCGCCTTTGAGCGTAATGTCGATCTTCTGTTTGGACACCAGATTGCGTCCCCGGAATTTATAGAGCGTGGCAGCTCCCCGCGCCGAAGGCGACTGCACGTTCACCGATTCGATCATTACCGGTGCGTCCTGATAGTTGACCACTACACCAGGCTTAATCTCTTTGGCTTGCATAACTCACCCATTCAATGAATAGAACTGGCACGTGACTGGAAGCGGGGCAAAGTCAGAGCAGCTGGAATGTCGCGGAATCGGCGGTGTGGGGAGCTCGATCGCGGCTAGATGACGGTACCCGTTTGTGGATCGATCCCCACGCCATGACAGAGTGCCGCCAGCCGCTGCAACACGATCAGCAAAGCTCCCGGGTCCAGAAAGCTCTCGTCGTCGTCATCATCCGGCACGACAACCTGCTCAAAATGGTAGATATCGAACCGCGCGTTGCAGCCCTGCAACCACTTGAGCTTCTTGGTTTCCTCTTTGGTCAATTGGCCGACACCCATTTCACTCGACAGGCTCTGCACCTGTTCTTCGACTTCTTCGCCCGATATGTAGGAAATATCCATCGCGGCAAAATCGTCGGGAGACAGAAGTGTGAGCGATTCAAGACGCCCTTCTTCGTCGAAGCGCACGTCCTGCACCTTGTAGCGCGGCCCCAGCGTGTCGAACGACTGGAGTGCCTCGGTGGCGGACGGCCGATCCTTTTCGTGGAACAAGACAAAGTAGGTGTCACGCCAACGGAATTCGTCGTTTTCAAACAGGGACATATTGAGCTCCCTCAATGTCACCCGCACCACGAGCGTGATGCGATGCTCCTGACCGACCAGTTTCAACTCGCGGTCTGCCTCTCTTGATCATGACCTGCGCCGGCAGTCCGGCACACTCCTCGCGGCTTACGTCATCCCCCGCCAGTTTCTCGTCGCCACGCAGGGACACCGCCGCTGACCTGCTGCGCGGTTCGCCCGGCCAGCGGAGTCCGCCAAGGGTGCTAAAGCCAACCGTCCTGTTCGTCCTGTTCGCTCCCCAAGCCACCTTGCCACTGCTCCAGCGCTTCGAGTAACAGATCCCGTTCCTCGCGACTGGCCCACACCGACTCGTCTTGTTCCAGTCGGACTTCGTACTGTCCCTCGCAGACACACTCTTCAGAACCACAAAAGTGTGGCACGGCCGACACCCAGATGACGCGGTACAGTGGTACGTGCTTGTCGTCGATCAGGCACATTATCGATGCCATGAGTACTCCTCACCATGCGCTTTCGTATCAGCCACATCTCCGCCACGGCACCTGCTCGGCCCCCCGCGGTCCGCAGCGGTGCAGGCAAAGCCGGTTCCCCACGCCGGAGGTGGCACGACCCGACACTTGGCCGCTATTCTCCTCGCCCCATTTCCCGCGCCCGCTCGGTGGCGGCCACCACGGCAGCCATCATCGCCGCTCGCACTCCTCGCTGCTCCAAGACCTGCAAGCCCGCTATGGTCGTTCCTCCCGGACTGGTCACACGGTCCTTCAGCACGGCCGGGTGCTCCCCTTCGGCCAACACCATCTCCGCCGCCCCCCGCAGCGTGTGAGCAGCCAAGGCCAAGGCGGTTTGCCGAGGCAATCCGACCCGCACGCCACCATCGGCCAGCGCTTCGATCAACAGGTATACGTACGCTGGCCCCGACCCGGACAATCCCGTGACACAGTCGAGTAGCCGTTCGTCAACTCGCAAGGCCAGCCCCACGCTCCCCATCATCCGCTCAACGATCTGGGCATCCTCTGGCGTAGCGAGCGGCCCTAGGGAAAAGGCGGACACGCCTTTTCCCACCAGACACGGTGTATTCGGCATCACGCGGACCACACGCTCGGTCCCAAACCACGCACAGAGCTTCGCCATCGGCACCCCAGCGGCGATCGACACAACTAAGTGACGAGCCGTCAGCGTCGTCCGGATCTCCTCGGCCACCTCAGTCAGCTGCTGCGGCTTGACCGCCAACAAGACGATATCCGCCCGCTCAATGGCCTGGCCGTTCCCCGCCGCGGATCGCACCGCCCCCACCGCGTCGGCAAATCGCGCTAACGCCGCTGGCGATGGGTCGTACACCAAGATCTGGGACGCCGCACAGAATTCGGCGCGGACCAAGCCGCGGGCCAACGCCGTGGCCATCTGTCCAGCTCCCACGAATGCAATCTGTTTCTCTGCCATCACGCTGTTGATTTCACGCTGTTGATTCTACCTGGAACGCCAAGGTTGCTTGTTCGCCGGGTCCGCGGACCGTCTGCCGTCGCGCCCAGCCCACCGGGACTGCTCGGGAGCAAGCACCCTGTCTTGCGGTGCCGAAACGACGCTTTTCCCGCCCGTCAGGCCTCAATGCTACGGAAAACGGCCATTGCAAACAATGTACCACGCCGCGTGACGCCCCTGGCTGCCCGCCAGACGATGCCGGGCATTACCTCCAACCACCTGCCCAACATCATACCTATTAACATGTTACGGCAAACCCGTGACAACGCAAACTGACCTGGACGTGTGCGGCTCGTTTTGCGACACTCTCGCGACTTTTCACCCATTCGGACCCTCGCGCGCGGTCTCGCCACGACTCAGTTGAGTCAACTTATGGCGAGACACGTGGTTCCTGCGAGTCAGGTTTTCGCGACCAACGCCTCGGCCGAGCTGTCAAGCTCCGCGCCGTGGCTCGTTTTGCTTCGCGGCCCTGCCTCGCTTCGAGCCATGCACGCGTGTACGCGGTTGCCGGACAGGTGACCGCCGCGAGCGATCAGAAGTGGGCGAGATGCCGTCTCGGTCGCACCCCGGCGACGGCCCGGCCGGCAGGGATGGAATTGGATTGCTGGCACCGTGGTACCTCCGGCCATGGCCGGCGGAGGTCTGCGGGCGGTTCGCATCGGGTTTGGGCGTCTGACCTGGGCCGGATTCTGCAGCTAAACGTTTCGTTTTTCGCTATAGGAGTTGCATTGTGAGTAAACGATTCGCAATCGCCCCGGCGACGGGGGTCTTCGTCGTGTGGGTTCTCGATGACCGTTGCCAGTCCCGTCCTGGCGAGCGACGGTTGGAGCATGTCGAGTTTGAATCCCTTCAAAAAGGCCTCGACGGATAATCGAGCTCGTGCCAGCTACTCCGACGAATCCGTCAAACCGTCGGGTTCGTCCTGGTTGACGCAATCGCGTCCTTCTGCCGCGTCCTACGCCACCAAGAAGAAAAAGGAGCCCTCGATGTTCGAGAAGATGAGCCAGGGCACGACGTCGTTTTTCGGCAAGACCAAGGACGTTTTGATGCCCTGGTCCAAGAGCTCCAAGAAACCCTCCTCTTCGAAAAGCCACAAACCAGCGAAGAAGTCCTTCTTCAGTTCCTGGTTCCCCGAGAAGAAACAACAGAAGGAATCCAAGACGGTCAAAGACTTCTGGCGCAGGACCGGCCGAGCTAGTGACCCAGGGCTATTAGGCTGGGGCTATTGAACTGGGGCCAGCAGCTTTCTGATGGCGGCAAATGCGTGGACCTCTGCTGGTTCAGGCGGCGGTTGTTCGTGAGCTAGCCGTTTGCAGCAAACGACCTGCCGAAAGGGGGAGTCCTTTCCGTGCGGCTGCCTGACACATTCGATGGTTCCCAGGGGAATAGTTAATAGTGAATAGCAAATAATTAATAGTTAATGCGGAGAAGGTGGGTAAGAAACCCAATCATCGTGGCGTTCCACCACGGTGCAAGATGGGAAAAAGGGCGAATCACGAACCGTTAATTGTTAATTGCTCATTATTCACTATTAGTCATTGAACTTGGGAGCCATGCATCGGGCATCCCTTACTGTCAGCTCAGCAATTTTCGTCAGTTTCTTTGCAGAAGTTACTGCCAACGGCTAACCAACTCCGAATTCCGCACTCCGCATTCCGCACTCCGCATTCCGCACTCCGCATTCCGCACTCCGCATTCCGCACTCCGCATTCCGCACTCCGCATTCCGCATTCCGCATTCCGCACTCCGCATTCCGCACTCCGCATTCCGCACTCCGCATTCCGCACTCCGCATTCCGCACTCCGCATTCCGCATTCCGCATTCCGCACTCCGCATTCCGCATTCCGCATTCCGCACTCCGCATTCCGCATTCCGCATTCCGCACTCCGCACCCCCGAATCACTCCCCCAGAGAGTGGTCGGCTCAGCAAAATGCGGGCACGCGCCAGACGAACGTTCTACCTGGCGGCGGCCTCAAGTCTCGCTCGAGCTCTCCGCGACGGGCTTCCTTGCCGCTCACCTGCCACTACAATAATCGGTCATGATGACCGATCTCATTCTGGGAACCGCTGGCCACATCGACCACGGCAAGACCTCTCTGATCCGCGCACTGACGGGCGTCGACACGGATCGCTTGCCGGAAGAAAGAAAGCGCGGGATCACCATCGATCTGGGATTTGCCGAACTTGTGCGTCGGACCGTTCCGGCTGGGCATCGTCGATGTGCCGGGACATGAGCGTTTTGTGCGTAACATGCTGGCGGGCGCTACAGGCATGCACCTGGCCATGTTGGTCGTGGCCGCCGACGACTCCATCAAGCCGCAGACGCGCGAACACTTGGATATCCTGAGGTTGCTGGACCTCCGAGCGGGTGTCATCGCGATCACCAAGTGCGACTTGGCGGAACTGGAATGGATCGAGTTGGTGGAAGAGGAGATTCGCGAGCTGGTCACGGGGTCTTTTTTGGAGGACGCGGCGATCGTGCGGACCAGTGCTCCGTCCGGGATGGGGATCGAGTCATTGCGAGAGGAGTTGCAGCGGGCGGCGCAGCGTGCCGTACAGATGCAACTTCACGACAGTCGGGGCGGACCCTTTCGCATGGCCATCGATCGTGCCTTCACAATCGCTGGACATGGTACGGTCGTCACGGGGAGTGTCAGTAGCGGAAGGGTGCAGTTGGGTGACGAGTTGGAGATCGAGCCTGGAGATTTCCGCGTCCGCGTGCGCGGGTTGCAGAACCACGACCGCACCGCGACACAGGTGCAGCGGGGGCAGCGTGCCGCGATCAATCTGGCAGGTATCCATCACGGCACGATTGGGCGGGGGCACGAGTTAGCTACGCCAACGCACTTGCGTCCCAGCCGATTGCTCGCAGCCCGTATCCGCGCAGTCGCTTCGCTACCTCGTCCCATCAAGAACCGAAGCCGCGTGCGGGTCCATGTGGGAACGGCCGAATTACTGGCCACGCTCGTGCTGCTCGAGACCGATCAAGTTGCGGCGGGGGAAGCGGCGTTTTGTCAGCTGTTCCTGGCTGCGGAAGCGGTCACCACCTGGAATCAACCATTCGTGCTGCGCAGTGAATCGCCGATGCAGACGATCGGCGGCGGGCACGTGCTGGTACCCCAGTCCACTCGCCTTCCGCGTCGCGATGCGGACACGTTGCAGAAACTGTCGGACTTGACATCAAGCGACTCACTGCCCCGGGCAGCGGCCGCACTTTATCTTCGCCGGCTTGCGTCACTGGCAGAGCGAAGATCTGATCCGTACGGCGGGCATTGATGATGTGCAGGCGGTCACGACCGCGCTGCAAGCGAGCGGCACTTTGGTCGAAGTTGCCATCTCTCCGACCCGTACCCTGCGGTTCCATCACCAGTGTCTGGAACAGCTCTGTCAGCGGATTGCCACCACGCTCGAAAAGTCCCACCAACGACACCCACTCCGCACCGCCATCGACCGAACACAAGTTCGCCGAGGGTTTGAATACCTCGATGAAGCAGTGTTGGACCTGGCCCTGTTGACGCTGCAAGAGGCTGGCCAGATCCGCATCACCCCCTCGGGAATCGCCCTCGAGGGACAGGGGCCTAAACTCTCTCAAAATGAACACAAGCTGCTGGCCAAGTTGATCGAGGACTATCGGGGCGCCGGCCTCGAGACGCCGACCGTGAAGCAGTTTCAGCAGCAAGCGGCCAAAAACCAGAACTCCGTCCCCCAGCTCATTGCCCTGGCAGCGGCCAGCGGCGACCTCGTCCAGATCACCGATGAGTACTATCTGCACCGAGACGTGGACCGCCAATGCCAGCAACTGGTCCGCCGCTCACTTTCTGAAGGGGCCGGGTTGACGGTCAGCCAGATTCGCGAAATCCTGAATACATCTCGGAAATATGCCGTCCCGTATTGCGAGTACCTCGATCGCATCGGCTTCACTCGGCGCGAGGGGGATTTGCGGTTGCTGGCCGAGGGAGCGGGGGAGTGAGGGAGCGGGGGAGGTGCTGGAGGGCTGGAGTGTTGGAGTGTTGAGCTCGGTAACATGTGCGATGACGGTCGCGCATGTTTGTGATGCCAACGGTTTGATGGAGAACGAATCGGGAATGCGGAATGCGGAGTGCGGAATGCGGAATGAGAGATGGCGTTGAAAGTGGTAGAAGTTGCCCTGAACGTCGACAGCATGCACAGTGAACGCGCTACGGCTGATTCCGCATTGCAGCGCACTGCGCATTCCCTGAATCGTTCGGGGGGTCAAGTTGGCAACACCAGATTCCGTGACGCTCGCTTTGGTTGCGGCTACAGGCCGCTAGCAATCAGAGTAAGAATCAGAATCAGAGTAAGAGTAAGAGTAAGAGTAAGAGTAAGAGTAAGAGTAAGAGTAAGAACCACCGTGAACGGTTACGACTTGCCGTATGAACGTGACATTCTCGATTGATGAGGTCTCGAAACACTATGGGCCATGTCCTCCGCAACATTCCGTCGGTCAACGAATTACTCGACAGCCCCCCCTTGCGCAAACTGGTGGACCGAGCGAGCCGCAGTGTGGTGGTATCGGGGGTGCGAGATTTCCTGGACAATCTGCGTTCGGAAGTGCAGAACGCAGCATCGGAAATGGGACTTCCTTCCGCCAGTGATTTGGCGGAGCGCATTGCGCAGTGGATTGTCAGCGAAGAACGTCCCTCGCTCCGTCCGGTGATCAACGCCACCGGGATTCTGCTGCACACCGGGCTGGGACGAGCCCCGCTGGCGGAACAGGCCATCGCCGCCATGGTGGACATCAGCCGTGATTACGCCAGTGTGGAAATCGATCTGGCGACCGGCAAGCGGTCCTCGCGCAGTGTGGCTGTCGAGCGACTCCTGCAGAGTATTACACTTTGTGAAGCCGCAGCCGTCGTCAACAATAATGCCGGCGCCACCTTGATCACGCTCGCTGCGTTGGCAGCTCAGCGGGAAGTCATTGTGTCGCGCGGTCAACTGGTGGAAATCGGCGGCAGCTACCGTTTACCCGAAGTCATGGAGGCCAGCGGTGCCCGATTGCGTGAGGTCGGAACCACTAACAAGACGCGGATTGCCGACTACGAACAGGCGATCGGCCAGGATACCGCGGCGCTGTTGCACGTGCATACCAGCAACTACGTGATTCAGGGTTTCAGTGAACAGACACCCCTGAGCGAGATGGTCGCGTTGGCCCGCAAGAAGAATATTCTGGTGATTGACGACATCGGGTCGGGCGCCCTGTGGGACTTCAGTCGCTACGGAGTGACGGGTGAACCACGCCCCCAAGAGAGCATTCGTGCCGGAGCCGATCTGGTGCTCTTCAGTGGAGATAAGTTGCTCGGCGGCCCGCAATGCGGGATGATCCTCGGTCAACGCGAGCTGATCCAGAAGATCAACAAACATCCACTGGCACGTGCCCTGCGTGTCGACAAGATCACGCTCGCCGCGCTCGCCGCAACGCTCCGCCTCTACCAGGACACGGAGCAGGCAGAACAGACCGTCCCCCTGCTGATGCTGCTCAGCGCGCCGATGGCGAATCTGAAGAATCGCGCGGAACGATTGTCCCCTCAACTGGCTCAACCACCGGCAATTGCCAGCGCCGAGCCGGTGCAGGACGCGACGTTTCTCGGTGGCGGATCCATGCCCAATCAGCACATTCCCACGTGGTGCGTGGCCCTCAAGCCGGCACACGACAACGTGGATACCCTGGCCGCCAACCTGCGCAATGGCTACCCTGCCGTGTGCGGGCAGGGTGCACAATGACTCCCTGCTGCTCGATCTACGCACCGTGTTCCCACGGCAAGACGCTCAGTTGGTGGAAGCCGTCCAGGCCCTGGGGACGAAGAGTGACGCCTGACGCGGCTTCACCCACCAGCGGAAAGGAAGCGGAGTGGAGGCAAGCACACCCGCCTACTCCTCCCAGACCAAGGCACACCACTCCATCGGGTGGTGTAAATCGGAGCTATGTTAGCGTAGGGTAATGGGCAGCGTGTTTCTCCGTAGTCGACCCAATCCCCCGTTATTCACAGCCCCATGATGTCACGATTGCTCAGATACTCGCCGTCCTGGCCGGGAATCGTGGTGATCGTGTTATGGGCGTGTTTAGGGACGGAGTGCCTCGGACAGGACTGGGATGGGATTCCGACGACGGGCACGCACGCCTGGGCTCGCTTTGGCCCGCACGCGTGGAAGGAAGTGAGAGTCCGCGCGGACGCTTACGATGACGCTGGACGGCTCCAGCGTTCGAGTACGACGATCGCGCGGACCCGCGTGGTTCGGGTGGGGTCGCATTCTTTTTCCCTGTGCGTCTCGTCGACGGTGGAGATGGCCGGACGCGAGTTTCCGTCGGCCCCGCAAGAGTTCACCCGAGACGTGGCTCCGGACGTTGAATCGTCAAGAGTGCTGGGGGAAGAGAAACTTGTCATCAACGGCGTGGAGTACCCGGTGCAGGTGATTTCTCTGGTGACCAAAAACGGGACGAAAAGGGAGACCAGCACGCTCTACGACTGTCAATCGACGACCCCTCAGACGCTCAAGCGGGTCACCACTTCCGTCGACACTCAGTCATCGGGCTTGACCACGGAAACAACCGTGACGGTGACAGAGCTAGGGCGAGCGATGGATATCCTCGGTGAAACGAAATGTACGTGGTCGGTGACCACGCAGATCAAGCTGCCAGACCGAACGATGACGATTCAGGAAGTGAATTGTCTTGACGTGCCGGGTGAACTGGTCTCGCAGTTGATCGAAGAGCACGACGCCAATGGGAAGTTGGTTAGTCGCAAAGAACTCGAGCTGATCGGGTACGGGCCGGGCCGTCTTCGTCGGCTATTCCGCCGCCGTTGATGCGTCACGGCGTCCTGCCGCCTGCCGCTTCGCTAGGACATTTCCCCGCGGACATCCCGCGACTCTCGATGCACCTGCGTGCCCAGCCAAAACTTGGCAGTCAGGCAAGTTGTCAACCGGTGGACCGACGGCCATAATGCGGGCTTATCTTTCAACCGCCCCCCACATTGAGCCGTGCGAGAGACGATGGACGAGAAAATCACCCAATCTGCTATCACGTTTGACGATGTCCTGCTGCTACCGGCCTATAGCGAGGTCGTCCCGTCACAAGTCGATGTGTCGACCCGACTGACCCACCGCATTCAACTCAAGATCCCGCTCATCAGTTCTCCCATGGACACGGTCACGGAATCCGCCATGGCCATCGCGCTGGCTAAATCGGGCGGTCTGGGGGTGATCCATAAGAACATGTCGATCGAGGAGCAGACGGAAGAAGTTTACAAGGTCAAGCGGAGTGCCAACGGGATCATCGTCGATCCGATTACGCTCCCCCCTGAAGAACCAGTCTCGCGGGCACTCGAGGTGATGGAGCTGCATAACGTCTCGGGGGTGCCGATCACCCATGCCGATCGGTCGGCTGGTCGGCATCCTTACCCGTCGCGACTTGCGATTCCTGGAAGATAGCACCGTCCCCATATCAGAGGTAATGACGCGTGAGAATCTGGTCACGGCGACGGGAAATGTAACGCTTGAGCAAGCTGAACGGATTTTAACGGCAAAAAGGGTGGAGAAACTTTTGCTGGTTGACGAATCATACAAACTGACCGGACTCATCACGATCAAGGACATTGACATGATGAAACGGTTCCCCAATGCCTGCAAGGATCAACAGGGCAGGTTGCGGGTGGGAGCGGCCGTCGGCGTGTTGGACTATGACCGGGCGCAAAGTCTTATTGAGAAAGATGTTGACGTCCTGGTCGTGGACAGTGCCCACGGGCACTCGGCCAATGTGATCGAAACGGTTCGCGAGATCAAGCGAAGATGGGACATTGACATCATTGCGGGGAACGTGGCAACACGGGAGGGATGCAGGGACCTGTTGAGCGCCGGAGCGGATGCGGTCAAGGTAGGAATTGGTCCCGGATCGATATGCACGACGCGGGTGGTCTCGGGTGTCGGGGTACCGCAAGTCACGGCCGTCTACGAAGCGGCACAAGCGGCCCAGGAGACCAACGTTCCCATCATCGCGGATGGAGGCATTCGGTACTCGGGAGACATCACGAAGGCGATCGCGGCGGGAGCCCATTGCGTGATGATCGGCGGTCTGTTCGCCGGTTTGGCAGAGAGTCCTGGTCGCACAATTCTGCACCAGGGGCGGACCTTCAAGGTGTACCGCGGGATGGGTTCGATCGGCGCGATGGTCAAGGGATCCAGTGAGCGGTACCGGCAGGCTGACATCACCTCGAAGGGTCCGGACAACGGCAAACTAGTGCCGGAAGGCATCGAGGGCCGGGTCCCCTTTAAGGGACCGCTAGACGATTACGTTTACCAGTTAGTGGGCGGTTTACGGGCTGGCATGGGATACTGTGGCTCGCGAACCATTGACGATTTGCGGACGAAGGCAAAATTCATCAGAGTCTCGCCGGCAAGTGTGAGAGAGAGTCATCCACATGACATTACCATCACTCAGGAATCACCCAACTACAGCCCGGAATACCACACGGGAGGTGAAAACAGCTAGGCCTTGCCGGGTGGTCGAGTCCCTGGCAGGACGCCTACGTGGGACGGTGATGGTGAGCGGTATTTTGATATCGGCGTGGGCGTTAGCCAGTCCCGCACTTTCCGCGGACCAGCCGGGCATCGGACAAGCCGGTTCGACAACGTCCTCCGGACAACTCAACTGGGTTCGCAAGGGGTCGCTTTCCGAGCGCGGCACCACCCAACACAATCTGAGTTTAGCCACTCCTTTGGCCACCGGCGAAGTGCCGGCCAGTGCCGCGCCAACCCGCGCCGGCAACGGGCAGGTGACCGTGCTGCGGTGGCGCACGCCGGGTGTGGCTCAAACACGTGCTCAGTCGAGTGACGGGTCCGCGCCGACCAAGATTGTGACCTTATCGGGGGTCCCAGGTAGCAGCCATCCGGTGCGGCAAGTGTCGTTCACCGACTTGGACCTGCCGGCGGCCATTCCGGACGCTTCTGCCGACGCGTACGAGGACAGCGCGCACGAGCCGCAACGGGTTCCACAGCCCCCCGCGCCGCTGCCAGTTGAGCCGGCGGCTCAATTGCTGGCCCAGCAGCCCCCGGCAGCGCTGCATGCCGACGCGACCTGGCAGGACGACCCCGCACCCGCGCCCAAGTTCTGCCGAGCCCCGGTCAGAATCCGGCGGCGAGCGAGTCGCAGCCGGCGGCCAAGAAATCGTGCGATCGGATTTACAACCGGCGTGATTGTTGTGCGGACGAACAACGGTGCGTCGACGCGCGCCGCCAATGGAACCTCGACGCCATTTCCAAAATCTCGCTCGATATTACCCCCAGCCTGCGGCCCGACGAGTTGAATCCCTACACGGAAGAGGAAGAACGCAACAAGGACTTAGCTCAAGCGCCGGTGCGATCGTGGCGAGACAACCAGGGCAATCCGTTGGGTACGGGCCGGCTCACGAACATCAAGCACGGCCGCGTGCTGCTATTGGACGAGAACAATCAGACGCTGAGCATACCCTTTGACGATCTGTGCGACGACGATCTCTGCTTCCTGACCGCGTGGTGGCGTGTGCCGACAGAGTGCACGTTTGGCGAGGATTCGTTTGCGGGTCGCAACTGGGCGCCGTCCACAATGACCTGGAAGGCATCCGCACTGTGTCACAAGCCGCTCTACTTCGAAGAAGTCCAATTAGAACGGTACGGACACACGGCAGGTCCCCTGCGCCAGCCGGTTCTTTCGGGAGCTCATTTCTTTCTGAATCTGGTGACCCTACCCTATCAGGCGGGCATTAATCCGCCCTGGGAATGCCAATACGCCCTGGGCTACTACCGGCCGGGCAGCTGTGCACCCTGGCTGGTGCCCCCGATACCGCTGAGCGCGCGAGGGGCACTCTCGCAAGCAGGCGTGATTGTCGGCGGTGTTTTCCTGTTCCCCTGAACCAAATCATGCAACTTGGGAGCGATTGGCTCGTCAAGACGGCGGGATACGTCCGCGTACCCCGCCGTCTTGCGTTTCTTGTGCTGCACGCGGTCCCACGTTGACACGGGACAGGGAAAGCAATCCGTTCCAGGTGCACTTATCCCCGGTGCTCCTCGCCACAGTCAAGCTGCAACTGCAGCTTGGCGGCATGCTCGTCGTTTAGAGCATGCCGCAGCCACCGCTCCCTCACATCGGCGCGGCGCTACGAGGACGGCACTCCGACGGACAACCGGGGGGATTCACGCCGACCCCGCTGTGTGCGGACGGAACACTCATCAGCTTACTGAGCTGCTGGCCGCCGCACTCCGGGCACTCCGGTTTCTCATCGCCACGCACCAACGTTTCGAATTCGTGGCGGCAACTCGAGCAGACATATTCATAAATGGGCATCGGAATCGCTCTCCATCGATGCGACAGGAACCTCGGCCTGGTACTTCCCACTCCAGTAATTCTAGAATAGTGTGTGGACGGAGGAAAAGAGGCCTCCCGCGGCTCGTCGTGACGTGAGACATGGAACGTGCCAAGAACATAGTCAAAAATGAACCGTGAAAAACGGGAAAGGCTCCAACCGGCCAATTGAGCCGTGCCGCATTCCTCACTTTGCACTTTGCACTTTGCACTTTGCACTTTTCACTTTGCACTTTTCACTTTGCACTTTCACTTTGCACTTTGCACTTTGTGTTCGCCTTCCCAAGCCCCAAGAGGGCACAAAGATCGCACGGTGAGAATTGGCGGTACGCACTGCAAACGGTCTCGACCAAGCGAGGAAAATGATGCAGGTACCTGTCCTGAGCCGCCACGCGGTACGTGAAATCGACCGCTGCGCGATCCAGCAGTTCGGCATACCGGCCGTGGTGCTGATGGAGAATGCCGGACGCGGCTGTGCCGACGTGCTGTGCCGACTCGGCATCCAAGGCCCGGTGGCGATTTGCTGCGGCAAAGGGAACAACGCCGGTGACGGACTGGTCATCGCCAGGCATCTCGACCTGCGTGGCTACTCGACTCGCATCTTGTTCTGGTCGGACCCGGGCGAGTTGACGGGAGATGCGGGGCTCAACTATCAGATTGCCCTGCGAGCGGGGCTCGCGATCGATTGTTGTGGCGAGCGGCACCAACCTGCCTCTCTGGCGGAGCACCTGGCAGGAGTCGACTGGATCGTTGACGCGCTGCTGGGAACGGGCGCTCAGGGTGAGCCGCGCGATCCCTTCGGCGCGGTGATTGATCAGCTCAATGTGCACCCTGCCAAGAAGCTGGCAGTCGACGTACCGAGCGGGTTGGATTGCGATACGGGTGTGGCCGCCCGCCACACGTTTCGGGCAGACCACACCTGTACGTTCGTGGCCGCCAAGCCGGGACTCGTAGCCGCGGGTGCGGAGCAGTGGGTGGGACAGCTCCACGTACTCGACATTGGCGCACCGCGCAAGCTGCTGGCTCAGTTCGGTATCGTCGCCCAATCGTAGCGGGGTGGTCATTGGTCATTGGTCATTGGTCATTGGTCATTGGTCATTGGTCATTGGTCATGGCATGCGTAGGCGTAGGGTGTGCCAAGGTCGCTTGTTGCAGCATCGCCTTATCGATAAGCGAAACAGCGACCGCCGGCACACCAGAATGTGGTTGGCCGTGCGCGAGCGGCCGCACACGCCCGATCGGCCATCGCGATTGGAAAACGGACTGCCACTTCAGCACTGCTTGAGTCCTGGGACTCGGGATAGCGACGTTCTCGGAGCTCCAACCGCAGAGAGCTCGGTAACTGTGCATGCTCATACTCTTACTCATACTCTTAACGCGGGCAGGCCCGCAACCAAGGAGAGCGTCACGAGTCTGGTCGATGCTGACTTGGAGACCGGAACGATTATCCGACTCCATTGCGGTCCACTGGATAATGTGCCAGAATTTGGTGGTCTCTGGACGTCTGTTCCATCCATCGGAACCGGACAGATCTTGGTTCGCATCAGCGGGAGTCACTGCATGATGACGCGATCGACGATTCTCCGAGTCCTCCGCTACGTTTGCCTGCTGAGCGGACTTTCACTGGCCTTTGTGATACCGAGCCTGGCTGGGGAGCCGGATCGATTGCGGGATGCGGTGGAATTCACACCGCGGCAGGGGCTACCCAACTTCTTTGCCAAGCTGGCCGCCGGCGGTGACGTGCGTGTGGCCTACCTGGGTGGCAGCATCACCGCACAGCCAGGTTGGCGTCCCAAAACGCTGACATGGTTTCAACAGCAATATCCAAAGGCCAAGGTCAGCGAGATCAATGCGGCGATTGGGGGCACCGGCTCCATGCTCGGCGTGTTTCGCTTGCAGCACGACGTGCTGCAACACAAACCGGACCTGCTCTTCGTTGAGTTTGCGGTGAACGATTCGGGGACGCCGCCACCATCCATTTTGCAGACCATGGAAGGCATCGTGCGTCAAACCTGGCTGGCCAATCCCCGCACCGATATCTGCTTCGTCTACACGCTCACCCAACAGATGCTCGGCGACTTGCAGGGAGGCAAATTCCCCCGAGCAGCCAGCACCATGGAACAAGTGGCGGACCACTACGGTATCCCTTCCATCCACATGGGCGTCGAAGTCGCTCAGACTAGAGAAATCCGGCCGTCTCATTTTCACCGCTCCCCAGCCAAAAGAGACTGCGCCGAGCGACGAGGCGTCCCGGACGATCATTTTCTCCGGCGATGGCGTTCATCCGTACCCCGATTCCGGCCATCAGGTCTACTTCGAGACGATCGCGCGTTCCCTGGAGAAGATCAAGAATGCCGGAACTCCGGCAGATCACTGCGTCTGCGAACCGCTCGTGTCGGAGCAGTGGCAGAGTGCCACCATCGTGCCGGTCGACAAGGCCCAGTTGAGCGCCGGCTGGCAGAAACTCGACTAGCGACTCCAGTCCGCTGGCCCGCAGCTTCGGTGATCGACTGCCGTCCTTGTGGCAAGCCAGTCAGCCGGGTGAATCACTGACATTCCGCTTCCAGGGGACTCACGTGGGATTCTATGATCTGTTAGGCCCCGATTGCGGGCAGCTCATCATCAAAGTTGATGACTCGCCGCCGATCGTCTGCCCGCGGATTGACGGCTACTGTTCGTATCATCGACTCAGCATGCTGATGGTCGCATCCGATCTACCCGACACTCAGCATACGGTCACTGTCACGATCGATGTGCAGCAGCCCGACAAGGCAAAGATCCTGCAAGTTGAGCGATTAGCCGATTTCGAAAAGAACCCGGCCAAATACGATGGCACCAACTGGTACGTTGGTGGCATCATGTTGATTGGCCAGAGGATCGAGGCGCCCTGACCCTACTGCGGCCTGCGGCCGTAACATCCTTCACCTTGCCAAGATGGGCCTGAGCTGCCTCCGCTCGCCTATTTCGCCTTTCACGCGTAATGGGAACGAATCGGGATTGCGGAATGCGGAATGTGACAATCAAGGCGGACTTACTTGCCATCGCCGTGTGCCAAGGAGCCACGTTGGCGATGAATCTGCGTCACCAGGGGAAGGGGCTCATGGTCGCAACAGATAGGTCACCCGGGAGCTCACGAAATCGGGGTGGCTGATATCGACCTCACAGGTCCACTGTGGACACACCGTTTTTGGCATCCCGCCGGCAATTCCATCTTCGTCATTCCGCATTCCGCACTCCGCACTCCGCATTCGTTCGTGGGGAAGTCTCGCCACCCGAAGGAACGTGCCCGCCAGCTAACGCCACGGGTGCTGGCATGTTACTGCTTTGAATATGGTCGCGCGCCTGCGTTTAGCCACGAGAAATCCTGAAGCCCCACTATTTCAGTTCCAGCAGCTTGACATTGCGGTACCAGACTTTGTGTCCGTGATCCTGGAAGCCGAGATAGCCCGATCGCGCGAAGTCCTTGACGGCACGCGGCTTGCCATTGAGTTGATACTTGTGCGGCTGGCCGTCCGGGCAAACACCGGGAGCATCGAAGTCGTCGCAGTTCATGCTGGCCACTTCTTTCCCGTTCAACTTCACGGAGATGTCGGGGCCCTGGCAGCGAATCTCCAGCGAATTCCATTGGCCCGTTTCCTTCCCCGCATTCTCTGTCGTGGCCACCAGGTCGTAGATCGAGCCGAACGCGTGCTTGCCAACTCCCTTACCTCCGGCCACTTGAATTTCAAACCCCGTATTCACGGGATCAAGCGGATCTTCAATCCGGAAGAAGACACCCGAATTGCAGTGCGGATCTTCCCATCGCACATCACACTTGAGCACAAAATCCCCAACCGGCTTGTCGTAAATGATGACATACCCACCCGACTTAAAGGGAACCAGACAGCCATCCTCGATGGGCGTCGCAATCGGCTTCCCGTTGTCGCATTTCCAGCCCGTCAGGTCCTTGCCATTGAACAGCAGTTGCCACCCGTCCGCCTTCTCTTCGGGAGTCAACCTATTCTCCGCCGCCAGGGCGGGAACGGCGACAAGGGATACGAGAAACAGCACAACAGCCAGACAACGCGGCAATCGCATGGGTGGGTCTCCAATGGCGTGGGGCAGGGGAGGGAAGAGTACAAGCAAGCAGGAACCCCGCACGGTCGCCAATGCAGCGGCAGCGGGGCCGCTATCAAGTCTATCCTCCCGTTAGACCAACTTCAACGAGACGCGGCTCCGGAGCATTCCTGCAGCCGCTGGGCCACCGTGAACATTCAGATCAGAAATGTCTCGCGGACGACCCCGGGAAATGATACAACCAAATGAGCATTGAAGCAGCCAAGGTGCAATTGTTCAGACGCAGCGAGTGGGATCGGCATCCTGCCTCGTCCTGACCCATATCTCGAGATTCTCCACCATGTTCATCTCGGTGGGAATACGACAGTGCAGCTATCGGGAGAGAGTCAACATGCAACGACGTGAATTTATCGCGGCATCAGCTGCCTTGGCATTGCCGCTGATCACTGGGAACTTGGTCGACAGCTTCGCTGGACCGCTGCCGGCACAACCATCGTCCCGGCAGCGGCAGCCAGCCACGGGCCCCTTGCACAAGCACCCTGACAACCCGCGTTACTTCGCCAATGGCGAGGGCCAAGCGGTGTTGCTGACCGGTTCGCACACCTGGAACAGCCTGGTGGATGTGGGCGAGTCCGATCCGCCGCCAAACTTCGACTTCGATGCCTACCTGGACTTCCTCGATCGCTATCATCACAACTTCATTCGCCTCTGGACTTGGGAGACGACCAACTGGGACACGCGAGGTGCCAGTTGGGGTGGGACCGGCGGGCTGAATCGCGTTGCGCCTCACCCGTGGGCACGCACCGGAGAAGGTACTGCGTTGGATGGCAAACCCAAGTTTGATCTGGAGAAATATGATCCCGCATATTTCCAGCGACTTCGCAGTCGCGTGGCCGCCGCGGGCAACCGCGGCATCTACGTTTCGATCATGCTCTTCGAGGGCTGGGCGCTGCAGTTCGCGGACAAGGCCTGGGAAGGCCACCCCATGAATCCCGCCAACAACATCAACAAGATCGGCGGTGATTGGTCGGGCGACCGCCCCGGTGTGAAAGTGCACGAACTCGGCAATCACCGAGTCACCCAACTGCAGGAGGCCTACGTTCGCCACGTCATCGACACCGTCAACGATCTGGACAATGTGTTGTATGAAATCTCCAACGAGAACCATCCCGCGTCAACGGCCTGGCAGTATCACCTGATCGACACCATTCACGAGTATGAGCGTCAGAAGCCGCGTCAGCACCCGGTCGGCATGACATTCCAATACAAAGGTGGCTCGAATCAGGCTCTGTTGGATAGCCCCGCCGATTGGATCTCGCCCAATCCGGATGGTGGCTATCGTGATAATCCGCCCGTGTCCGATGGTAGCAAGGTGATTCTCACGGACACCGATCATCTGTGGGGGATCGGGGGCGATGTGTCCTGGGTCTGGAAGAGTCTCCTGCGGGGGCTCAATCCACTCTTCATGGACCCCTATGACGGCAGCGTGCTTGGCAAGCGTTTCGATCCTCAATGGGACCCGGTGCGGCGCAGCCTGGGTCATGCCCTGCAGTTGACGTCGTCGCTCGACCTCGCGTTGCTCCACCCGCACTCGGACTTGGCTTCGACCAAGTACTGCCTGGCGCAACCGGGCCACGAGTATCTCGTGTATCTGCCCGGTGGCGGCGAAGCGACCGTGGATCTGTCAGCCCTCGCGGGCACGGCCACCGTACGGTGGATGGATGCCCAGCGCGGTACGCTGCAGGATGGCCAGCAGACAGAGGGTGGTAAGTCGGTCACCTTTCGGGCTCCCAAGGGGGGCGATGCGGTGCTGCACATCAAAGCCCGCGCAGACAAGTGAAAGTCGTCACCGCGCGACTGCCTCCACCACGACCATCGCAGTGCGCATCCGGCACCCGCTTTTTGTGCGCGGGTTGTTATCTCTCAACGGTAATCTGATTCAGTGCGTCCACTACGGATGTTTTCACGCCCACGGCGTGGCACAACGCCACCAAGCGGCCCGAGTTGGTAGGCCAAGGGCAGGAATCTTCACCGCGACGCGGTGGCACAACACAGCCACAGGGTCGCCGCGCGTTTCGCGGCGCACCCTGGGTAATGCGGTCAAAACAAGGAACGGCACCCTGAAGGGGTGTGACAGAACCGACGTGGCCCTGTCCTCACCTATGGATGCTGCACGCATGGGCGATTCATGTGGCCGGCGGGCCCGCGATGGGATACCGTGTTTTGTGAAACCCCCGTGGGGGTTTCGGCGTCGCGACGCGACGCCGACCCAGGGTGGCGCTCCACCGCGTTGCGGTGTCGCTGATGTCTGGGCTGTGGAGTGCCACACCGTTGGTGTGAAGAGAGTCACCCTTGACGAACCAACTCAGATGTCTGAACGGTGCGTGCCGTATCACAGGTTTCCAATGCTGGTCGTATTCTGGTGTGCCGGCGCTCGCCGTAATCATCGTCGATTGTGGAGAGTGTGACTCGGCGAGCTTGTCACACCTACGATCATCGCTGCGTGGAAATCGTGATACACTTCGCGTCGGCGGGAAAACAGCTCTCGAAAAACTGCGGCAGCGAGCCGCGGTACATGGCCACGCGGACGGCGCCCCAGGTGGCCTGGTCGCCCGTCGCGTAATAGAGATACGTATTGCCTTCCCACTCGAACAAGTCCACATCCGAATTATTGATCCCTTCCCCGTCACTGGCCTCCAGGATCGGGTTGAGCGGACTCAGGTCCCAGGCGGCGAGATCCTTCGAACGAGCCAGGTACGTAATCCAGCCTTTGTGACCGGCCGTGGCGGCGTGAAGGTAGATGACGTAGTAATATGGCGCAGTAACGCAGCGCGGGACAGGCACTGTACTCATTCTTCTCGCCCGTGAACACCAAACCGGCGACCTTCTCCCAGCGGCCGAGGTCCGGTGAACGTGCGAATTTGAAACAGAACTGCACCGGCTGATTCGACTCATATGCCATCACGTACCCGTGCTCGTCGCGGCAGACCGAACAGTTGAAAAGACTCTCACCAACTTCCTTCTCCACGGCGATCTCGCGGCGCCAGGTCTGGAGATCATCCGAAGTGAAACGATAGATGCTCTGAAACCAGTCGCGATCCGTTCCTTCCGTGGCAAACACGACGAGCTGCGAGCCGTTGACCAGCGCGTTGGCAAACGAATGACCTGCGGCGAATCGGCCGACCTCCTGCCCCGTGGTCAGATCGCGCAGGTAGAGATACATGCTGTCCTTATAACCGTCGCTGTTACTCTTCGTGTCGTCGCGAAAATTGAGAACCAGCAGCGGACGGCCGCCGAACACGATCGGAGTGTTTTCCATGGCGCCGGCATAGGCAAACGGCAGCTTGGTGAGCTGGACTTTAGGCTGCTCGGCAGACAATGTCCCAGCGCAGCACACCAGCACGACTCCAGGCACGAGCAGCCAACCGACAAAACGCCATGTGAACATTGCCCAGTGCCTCCCAGAACGACGGTAGATTTACTCACGCGGGCCAACGCCCCCGCAGGCAGCCAACGTCACGCTACGTAACCACATCTCAATTTGGCTGGCACCCTGTTGATCGGCCATTGTCACCTGCCCCAACTGCCAGCGTCAACAACGGGACTGGTGAATCCGCTCGACACTCACCGCGAGCGGAGCAATCACTGTACCGCTGACCAGACGATCGGAAAGATTTCTTCCACCCGTGGGATAGGTTTCCAGCCTGTCATTTTCGTGGAGCAGCGACAGGCTGGAAGCCTATCCCACTCCACTGCACGTAGTGACTCGCCCCAACCGATCCCGCAGCCGCTGCGGGCCCGGCACATGTAACACGTCCGTAACAACCCCACCTGCTACCATCCCCACAACGGTCGATCGTGATAGAATCCGTGAGGGCTGGCGGTATCCGCCAAGGTAACTTTTCTCAGCATGCCAGGGAACCAATCCACACCGCGCAGCGTCGAATCGAAGGGTTCGTACTGCAATTCCAGATCATGAGGTCGGTTAAATGAGTCATCGAAACAGGATTCTGGCGTTGGTTCTGGTCGCCGTTGGGCTACCAATTGCCGGCCGTTTGGTCGGACAGGAGCCGGCAACTGACACCCCTGCCGTAACGGAGCCGGCAGCGGCGAAAACCGATGATACGATCCGCGAGCAAGCGATCTACATCCCGTACGACAAGCTGCAGAAGGTGTTTGAGAAGGAGGGAAGGGGGGTCTTCCTGCCGTACGAGAAGTTTCAGGCACTCTGGAACGCTGCTCGAGCGCAGACGAAAGCCGCACAGCCGCCCAAGCGACCGGTCGACGCGCTGATCAACTCCATTGAAAACGAGGCCACCATCGCCGACCAGGTGGTCAACGTCAGCGCCACGCTGCAGCTAGAGATCCTGGGGGAAGGTTGGGTGACGATCCCCCTGCGACTGGGCCAATCCGCTATCCGCTCGGCCCAGATCAACGGTCAGCCTGCACGGCTGGTCTTCAACCCGGACACGGGTCATCAGCTGCTCTATCAGAAACAGGGTGATCAGCCACTGCAGCTGGAACTGAAACTGGAATACACCCGCGCGTTCACCAAGACGCCCGGCCAGAGCAGCGTGTCGTTCGAAGCACCGCAGGCCCCCATCAACCGCTGGACCGTCCACGTGCCGGAAGCCGGCATGGCGGTGCAGATCGAGCCGATGATTGCCGCCACGCACGCGCCGGCCGACGGAGCCGGCGCTGAATCCAAACAAACTGACCTGCTGAGCGTTCGTCGGTGCCGCGCCCACGGTCCGTATCACCTGGAACCCCAAAGCCGAAGGGGCGAGCGGGCTGGAGGCTTTTGCCACGGTGCAGGTCGAACAGCAATTCACGATCTCCGAAGGGGTCGCCCGCAGCGTGATCAAATTGGATTACGACATTTCGCGCGCCACCTTGAGCCAACTGCTGATCGAAGTTCCGGCAGACCAGAAAGTGGTGAATGTGTTCGACCGCAACGTCAAACGTTGGAACGTGGAGGAGCAGGACGGGAAACAGGTCATTCGCGTCGAGCTGTTTGAGGCCACGCAGGGCAAGCAACCTCTGTTGGTGGAACTCGAAAAATTCAGCGATGCCACGCAATCGACATATGACGTGTCCGCAGCACTGGTCCGCGCGATGGGTGTGGGACGCCAGCAAGGCATTGTCGTGGCGCGGCTGGAGGAAGGTCTGCAGGGGGAAGCGACCAAGCGGACCGGGTTGCTGCAACTGGACCAGAACGATTTGCCGCCGAGTCTGCGAGAATCGACCTGGGAATTCGCCTATCGCTACGGCGCCGTGCCCTACGAACTGGATCTGCGAGTCGAGAAAGTACTCCCCCGCATCTCGGTGACGGAATTGGTCGATGCGGAACTGACGAGCGATCGTCTGATGTTGAACTGGCAGGGGCTCTTCCAGATTAAGGATGCCGGACTGTTCCAGTTGCGGGTGGAGATTCCGGCCGGATTTGAAGTCCGTTCGATTGTCGGAAAAGCGATTGGCGACAGCCAGCCCGCCGCTGTCGACTCGTACCATCGCGTGGCGGACGACAGTACGACTTGGATCGTCAATCTTTCCAAGCGCGCCTTCGACAACGTTGGTCTGTCCGTCCAACTGCAACGTTCGCTCAGCGATCCCAACCTGCTCACGCCGACCGGCGCGGCATCGACCATCGAACTGCCGCTGCCGCGCGCGAATCCGGACGACGTGGAATTCGCCCAGGGAACGCTCGTTCTGTCCGCGCCGGAAAGCCTGCGTTTGAATCCCGCCAAGGTGGATGGCCTGCGCAGCATTTCCTTTGCGGAAGCCTACCAGAAGATCGCCGCGTCCGAGCGCAGTTCGCAACAGCTCGCGCCGGTTCTCGCATACTCGTTTGCCAAGGGAAAAACCGAGTTCTCGGTGACGGCCGAGCGCCGCCGTCCGCAGGTGACCGTCGAGCAGTTGCTACGCGCCGAGATCGATTCGGGTGTGGTCAAGTTCAATGTGTCGCTCTTCTACGATGTGAAATACAGCGGAGTGAAATCGCTGCGCATCGACGTCCCGACGTCCTTGATCAACGACATCCGCAGTACCAACAAGTCGCTCCGCCGAGAAGATATTGTGCCGGCACCAGCAGACGTCGCCGAAGGCTACACGCCCTGGGCGTTTGCGGCCGAAGCCGAACTGCTGGGCACGGCGGAAGTCAAGCTGGCCTGGGAACAGAAGATTGAGGAACTCGGGATCGGCAAGAGTCAGGACATCGCCATTCCCCGGCTGATTCCCATGGAGGTCGATCGAGCGAGTGGGCAGATCGTGATCGGCAAATCGGAATCGATCGATGTTCAGCCGATCGGCCAGCCGGAAGGCCTGATCCCCATTGACCCGCACAACGACGTGCGGCCGGAGGCCAAGGTCGACAACGCGGCCATGGCTTTTACCTATGTCGGCGATTGGTCGCTGCAGATTCGCGCCACACGATACGAATTGGAGACGAGCAAGCTGACCAGTATCGAACGGGGCCTGGTGCGCATCGTCGCGCTGAGCCAGGGCGAGCTGTCGGTCCAGGCGATTTTCCGCATGCGGAGTGCTCGGCAACGTCTTGCCATTGAGTTGAATGAAGAGGTGGTATTCGACGCCCAGCCGCTACGCATCAACGGCAAACCGGTCACGGCGGAACGAGAATCGGCGACGACGATTTCGGCACCGCTGATGGACCAGGACATCGACAAGACGTTTGTGCTCGAGCTGCGCTACAGCATCAAGGGTACGCCGCAGCAGCTGGACCTGCCGGCCTTCCCGGACGACCCGGCCGTGCAGAGGGTTTACCTGTGCAGCTACCTGCCGGAGAAACGGGTGCTCCTCTCCAGCGCCGGCCCGTGGACCGATGAGCGGACCGGTACCGGCCTGATGCTGATCGATCCCGGCGTCGCCAGTAGTGACGCCGAACTGATCCAATGGGTAACCGAAGCCAACCTGCCGGCGACGAATTCAGCACAGACTTTTCCGATCGGGAAATCTCAACTTTTTGTCTACTCAACTCTCCGCCCGCAAGACGCCCCCGACGGATCCCTGCGGCTCCAGACCATGGACCGCAAGATGTTCAACGCGGCGATCGTGCTCCTCGTCGCGTTGTTGGGCCTCCCCCTGTTCCGCAGATCACTGCGGCTGCAATTGGCGCTGCTGCTGTCGATCACGGCCGTCTTGTTGCTGATCGGCGTGTTCATACCGGAGCTGTCACGGAGCATTTTCAGTAGCATCTTCCCGGTGGCTCTGGCCGTGTTGATATTGCTGTGGCTGATAGGCCACATCAGCAAGATGCGCTGGCAGCGTGGGGATCGCTCGGTAGTGGCTGCAACCAGTCCCTTTGCACCGGAGAGTGAAACCGATGAACCTGCCGCGGAGGATGCGGCAGCAGCCCAGGGTAGTCGGTCCGCGATGAATCACCTGGCGCTGCCCCTCCAGGAGACGCCGCTGAGCAGTCGGACGCCGGCGACGACGAAGCAGAGGATAAGGGAGGACGTCACAATGCTTAGTGTGACACGCAAACGCCACCATGCATCCAGCCCGGGAGCGAATTCCATGCGAGTTGCTCACGGACGAGTCGTCGTGCGATTGGGGCCAACCTGGCTCGCAGTGATCGCAGGGATCGTCGCCTGCTGCGCCGCACGGCCGACCACGTGCGCCGCACAAGACGCCGCGGCACCCGAGCAGGTGCAGCGCACGATCTACGTGCCGTTCGACGATCTCCCTGTCCTGCTCAACGGACCGAACGAGCGTGTCTTCATGACGCGCGAGGAGTATCGAGCAGCTGCAGGCGGAAGCGGCCAAGAAGCCCCCTACGCCGGCACCGCAACCGGCGGTTCTCTTGAGCGCGGCGTATGAGGCCACGATCCAGGAGAACGTGGCCAAGACCCGCGGACGGATCGACATCGAGGTACTCGAGCCAGGTCTCCATGCGGTCTCCTTGCCCCTGCAGGGAGTGGCGGTGCACAGCGCGATGCTCGACGGGAAAACAGCCCCCATCGCCCGCACGGCGGACGGCCAGGTGGTTCTCTTTCTGCGCGAACAGGGTACGCATGCTCTGGAACTGGAACTCCACAGCCCGGTCATCGTGGCGGCGGCCCAGCAGAACCTGCAGTTCCGCTTGCCCAGTGCCGGCAGCACTACGCTGTCCGTACTGGTACCAGGCAACGTGGAGGTGAAGAGCGGCGCGAGTGTCGTGCAGCGCACGTACGACGAGGCATCGGATCAGACGCGGTTTGAGCTGGTCTTCAGCAATGAACCGCTGACGCTCGTCATGTCCTTGAACAATCGCCGGCTCCGCCAAGGCCGCGTCGTCGCCGCGCGCATGGTACTCGTCTCGGAACTGACGACCTCGTACGAGCGTCTGCACGTCACCGCGCACATGAATGTGCTCCATGGAGCGGTCGATCGGTTCCTCTTTGACGTGCCCGCGGGCTTTCAAGTCACCGGCGTCTCGTCGCCACTGCTCTCACAATGGATCATTCGACAGGAAGCGGAACAGGCGGTGCTGGAGGTGACACTGCGCGAGCCTGTTCGGGGCACCGAGACGTTGAGCATTTCAGCCAGTCGCACGCCGGTGACGCTGGGCAAATGGACCATGCCCCAGTTGAAGCCGCGCGATGTGGCCGGGCAGGTGGCAGTGGTCGGATTGCTGGCGGAATCTCGGCTGCGCCCGCTGGACCTGCAATCCGACAATCTGATTCACCTGGACACCAGTGTGCTGCGCGACGCTCTGCCGGCCTCGATCTTTGAGGCAGAGCCGGGCGCGCCGGTAATCCGGCAGATCGCGGCGTTTTATGCGCCGGGAGAGGACTACGCGCTGACCGCCGCGCTGGAAGACCCGCAGGATGAACTGCGCGTGGCCACGCATTTGCTGCTGTCACTCGCCGAAGAACAGCAGACGCTGCGCGGCGGATTTACCTTGACCCCGCAGGCGACCAAACTCACGGCCTTCGCCTTTCAATTGCCCGCCGACTGGCAACTCGAACAGCTTTATGGAGCCGATCAAACGCCGCTCACCTTTGACCGCTATCGGACCGACGACAATGCGCGCTACGTCGTTCAGCTCCCGACCAGTATTGAACCAGGCACAAGCCAGACGATTTTCTTCGTGGCCAACTACCGCTCCGCCGCCTGGTTGGGTGAGTGGACGTCCACGCAACTCGATTTTCCCCGCGTGCGTGTCGAGCGGGCATCTGATGCGTCAGGCGCCATCGCCATCCAGGCCAATGGAGACTTGATGGCCAAGCCGGAAACGACCAGCGGTCTCTCGCCTCTCGATTCGAAAGAACGCAGCAGGTTTGGGCTGGCCGATTCCAGCAGTGAATTGACCTATCAGGTCACTGGCGAAGATTACCAGGCCAGGTTTCTCGTCCAGCGGAGGCAACCGCGGATCTCGACGCGCAACTATTCGTTCTTTCAAGTCAAGGATGGCGTGCTGGTCGCCCATTGCGAAGTCGTGTTCATAATCGAACGAGCACATGCCAACCGACTGCAACTGGAATTGCCTGACTCGACCCCGACTTCTCTCTCGATCCGCGGGTTGGACAATGTCCAATTGAAGGAATTTTCACACGTCACTCGCGACGGCAAGAACCTGTGGACGGTCTTGCTGGCCAAGGCGGAAACCGATACGGTGCGACTGGCAATCGATTTCGAGCAACGTTTGGCCGATCCCGAGCCCAAAGACTTCGTGCTTCCCGTGGTTCGTACCACTGGCGTCGCTTACCAGACGCAAATGGTCACCGTGGAAGGTGATCCGGCCCTGGACATCGACATTCAGACCGCCATGCGGCGCGTGGATGTGGGCGAACTGGCCGAGGCACAATACACACCTGGCCGGCGACTGTTGGGCGCCTTCGCTTCGACCACCGACAACGACAACGTGCAAATCAGCGTGGCGCGCCGCGCTTTGCGACCACTCCCTTCAGCCATCGTGAAACGTGCGGAACTGGTCACACTGATTTCATCAGCCGGCCTCAGCCAATCGTCCGCTCGCTACCTGCTGCAAACCAAAGTGCCGTTCTTGGCAATTCAGTTGCCAGAGGGTACCGAGCTTTGGTCTGTGACGCTTAATGGCAAGCCAATCAAGCCGCGTAAGCGCGACGATCAGGTCCTGTTGAGCCTGCAGACGGAAAACGCCGACGAGAATCGAGATCTGCAGGTGGTCTATGAAACGCCGATCGCAAACCTCAGTTGGCTCGGCGACGTCAGCACGCACGCACCGCAACTGTGGCTGGCGTTGGACGAGCAGGATCAGGGCGCGCCGGTTCCCCAAGTCGATTTGATCTGGTACGTCCACCTGCCGACCGGCTACAGCGCATCGCGCGTGCGGGGGACGGTCTTTTCCGCCGACGTGCAGCGTCCCGAGTCACCGCTCAAAGCACTGGCCAATGCCGCCGTCGCCGCCGGCGGAGGCGTCTACGGACCGCCCGTGATGATGATGGCCTCCTCAAAGCCTGCCAGGGCACCCGCAAGTGCTGCGACGAGCCCGTATTATTTGAGGGATGATGTCGACTATGCGCCCAGTGATTCCGGCTTCGAGACCCTTAGTCGTGCGGGCAGTCAACCGGCCCGGGGCGGCACCGTGACGGCCTTTGATCAGAGTTCCAGCATGAGCGTCGAATCGCAGCGAGACGGTCGCGAAGGGGAACTTCCACAATTGGGTTTTGCCGCGGAATCAGCGCCAGCCGCAGACAATCTCGCCGCGGGGCAAAGCGTCACGCGTCACAGCCTCGACATGCAGCCCCCGACCGCAGCAGCGGGCATGCCGCAGTCCGGCGGCGGCCAGGCGGGCCCTGGGATGATGGGCTCCGGCGGTCTTCCCGGCATGGGCGGATATCCCGGCATGGCCGGTAACGCAGTACCCCCGCCACTTCCCGCGGGGCCGGGTGGAGGAGGAGGTAGTGGAATGGGGGAAGGCATGGGAGGCATGGGAGGCATGCCGGGCATGGGAAGTGGCTACGCGGCGTACGGCGTCCCTGGCGCGCAGCGTGAATCAGCATCGCCAGCTGCTGACCCCACCGTTACGGGCATTGTCGTCGCGGGCGAGTCGACGGCCGACCCGATGATTGGCAAGTACTGGGCCTTGCAGGGACTGCGGGGCTTGGAGATTCGCATCGACGAGTCGGGCGAGAAACTGGCTTTTCAGAGTCTGGGCACCGATCCGCTGTTGGATATCACGGTGTTTCAGCAGAGCCGCATGAACTGGCTGGCGGCAGCGGTCGCACTGGCGATCGTCGTGTGGGGACTTTTGTTGAGCCGCAGCAAGCTGCGGACGCGCGTGTGGTTTGTCGTGATCGTCGCGATCCTCGCCTGTGGCCTGCCGCTATTGGGCGGACCAACGACGGAATTCGCCCAGGTCTGTCAGCAGGCTCTGTTGGCTGCGCTGACGTTGATTCCACTCTGGGTCTTGATCGCCGTCGTAACGCGTTCGGTGGGTTGGCTTGCGCGCATGCTGACGCTCCGTTCCACCGTCGTCTCCTCGGCCCTCGTCATCGCGGCCATCTCCTTGTCGGCTCTCTCCTCACAGGTCCAGGCTCAGGACATAACGGAATTGCTCAAACCGCTGTTGGAAGAGAGCAAGCCGGTTCTGATCCCCGAGGATGCGGTGGTGATTCCCTACGATGCCAATGACGTGGCGGGGCGCAGCAACGTGACCAAGGTCTTGGTTCCCTACCAGCGGTACGTGGAACTATGGAATCTGGCACATCCAGACCAGAAGATCGGCCCGTCGGAGTCGGATCAGAAGTTTTCGTTTGCCGGAGCGCAATACGAGACGCTGCTGGGCGACGAGGATCAGATCGTGTTGAAGGGGACGCTCTATGTCGAACTGTTCACCGACCAACCGGTGGACGTACCGCTGGCACTGCAGGACGGCGTCATCACTTCGGCGCTGTTGGACGGAAAGCCGGCGCGGCTGAAGGCGAACGTGACGCCAGCCGTCACCCAGTCCGGCTCCCCAGCAAGCGGTGCAGCAAGCGGCAAATGCCCCAGCCGCGGGCAATGCCCAGCCCCGGCCAGGGGAGTGCCATTCTGGCACTGTTGGTCGAAGGGAAAGGCCGACATCAGTTGGAGCTGTCGGTGCGTCTGGCGGTCGCGCGGCAGGGAGGTTGGCGTACGGCACGTGGTGTGATCCCATATGCCGAGGCCACGGGGGTCCAGCTGACGGTACCGACGGCGGGGACGAGTGTCCGCCGGCCATTGGGTGAGACGCAGCTGACGGAAACGACGCAGGCGGATGCGCAGACGTTGGAGACGACTCTGCAACCGGGCGGCCAATTCGAAGTCACGTGGCGTGGCAAGATTTCTCCCGGCTCGGTCGATCAGGCGTTGACGGCCACGTCCGCGGCCTTGATCGACGTGCGGGAAGACGGGATTCGCGTAGCCTGGCAGGTGAACTTGACGTTCGGGCAGACCGAGCGGGGCACGTTTCGGCTGGAAGTTCCCAGCGACTATCTGGTGGAGAAAGTCGACGGCAAGAACGTGCGCGGCTGGGACACACAGCCAGGATGGCGAGCAGACGCTGCTGACCGTGGAACTGCTCAAGGCGGTCAAGCAGAACGAAGAGATGATCGTTCATCTTTCACGCCGGACGGCTGTGGCTTCCGCTTCGCAGAACACGCTGAGCGCCCCCTTCGTGTCGGTACCGGACGCGGCCCTGCATCGTGGCGTGGTACAGATTCGCCGCAGTCCCATCCTGGAATTGCAGACCACGGAAATGACCGGTGTCTCGCGGACCGACGGTGGCGCGATCACACAACAACTGGCGCCTCAGCTGAGCGAACTGCAGAGTCCCTTGGGAATTCGCGACTACCAGGCCTACGAGTTCAACGCCACACCGTTTCGCGTGGCCATGATCGCTTCCCAGATAGCTCCTCGGGTGACGGCGCAACTGCGGACGATTTTCCGCATCGGTGAAACGGAATCGGCCTTGGAAAGTGAAATCGAATTGTCGCCTCAACGACGTGAGATCTATGTGGTCGAGGTCGCCCTTCCCGCCGATTTGAAACTGGAGCAGGTAGCGGCCACCGGCTTGACTGACTGGTCACTGGTCACGGTCCATGAACGCCCCGTCTTGCGAGCCTTTTTCTCGGCGGGCCAGGCCGGGACTTTTCCCATGTCGATCCGTGGTAAACTCCACGACCACTCGGCGAGTGAGCCGATTGACCTGCCGCAACTTGAAGTGCTCAACGTGGACCAGCAGCGTGGCAGTATTGCGGTTCAAGTCGATCCTTCTCTCGATGCGCGGGCGACCGACCTCGTAAAGTGCCAAAGTGTCTTGTTGGATCGCGTGGCCCCCTGGCTGAACGACGAGCAACGTGCCGCTGGCGCGCATCGCGTTGGAGTATCAGAACGAACAATACGCCGGCAAGATCCAGGTGACTCCGCGTGAACCGCGCGTGGTCTGCAACAGCGTCACCAATGTGCGCGTCACGTTTCGCGAAATACAGGAGACGATCCTGCTGGATTTTCGCATCATGGAGGCGGGCGTGCGCCAAGTGACGTTCCGCCTGCCGACGTCCCTCAAGGACGCGAACATCTCGGCCCTGCGATTGCGTCAGAAGACGATCACACCCGTCGAAGGTGAAGACTACGTACGTGTGCAACTCGATCTGCAGGATGCCGTCACGGGCGACTATCGGGTCGTCATCGAAAATGATCGCGCCATTACACAGGGCCGGCAGACGGCGCCGTTGCCGCTGATCGATCTGGGGACCGTCAATAGCCGTTACGTGACACTCGAGAATGCCGGCCGCGATGAGATCGTGATCGATGGCACACCGGGGATGGAACCGGTAAATCGGCCATCTCGCCAGTGGGATCAACTTGCCGCGCGACTGCGGGGAGGTGATTTCGCCACCGCCTATGTCACTACCGAATCAGGCGCGACCGCCGAATTCGGTTACCAGTCCAAACTGCGCGACGATGGTCAGCACCGCCGGTGCCACCATCGGATTGGCTCGTACCGACCTCGTCCTGGACGCCAGCGGTGCGTACCGCGCGTCGATGTTGTTGAAAGTCGATAACCGCACGGAACCCTATCTCGAGATCCGTTTGCCCGAAAACGCACAGTTGTGGACAGCCCACGTCGCTGGGCGACCGGTGAAACCTGCCCGCAGCGTGGGCTCCAACGATGATTCACTGTTGCGCATTCCACTGATCAAGACGGCCGAGGGCGATCTCGATTACCCGGTCGTGCTGAAGTACGCCGGCAAATTCGACGGACTCAATGTGCTGACGCCGGTACAGTTCCCCATCATCCGCACCGAGAACATTCACATTGAACTGAGTCAAGTGAAGCTGTACTTGCCGGAAGATTATCGCTGGTACCAGTTCGACGGCACCGCCACGCGTGTGTCTGGCGAAGACGATTTCGTGGCCGGCTATGTCGCTTATCAGACACAACAGGTCGAGAAGCTGACTCAGATCATTCGTGCCTCCAATGAATTCTCCAAATCACGCGCCGTCTACAACGTGGGAACGACTCGGCGAAGAATTGCAGCAACTGCAGACCGACAATGGACGCGCCACTGGCAATGCGCAGCTGCGTTCGAACCTCGACTCCAATGCCAGCGTGCTGGAGGCTGCCACGCAGGAAATCCAGGAACTGGAAAATATGGACGTCCAGGTTACCGACAACCGCGAGCGGCTGAACTATTTCTACGAACAACAGCAAAACGGTCTCTCACGCAACAGCGTCACCCGATTGGGCGGCAATTTCCGGACCGAAATCCAGCCTCCTGCACCGGCAGAGCCCATGGCGCCCGGCCAGGATTCCACCACGAAATTCGATCAGAATTGGTTCGGACGCTCATCGTCACAAAGGCCCGCCGATGAGGCCGAGAAACCTGGCGAGGACGCGAAGGGGATGACCGCGGCCCCGAGCAAAAAGCGACTGCAGCAGGAAGAGTCCTATCGCGTCCAGCAACAAATGAAAATGCCCGAAGAACACGATGCCGCCAAACAAGTCTTCCAGGTTCAACCCAGTTCCCAGGAAGGCCTGATGGAGCAGCAAAGCCAAGCGCGCTACCGCAACCGAGGGCTGGGGACCAAATCGGAGCTGAATCGAGCCTACATGGACAAGATTCAACAATTGGCCGACCAGGATGGGGAGCAGGCGGAGTCTGGGTCTGGTGGCCAACAGGGTCAGCAACAGGCGCCACAACAGGAAGCGGCGGGGGCCGGTGTCACCGACGGGGCTTCACAGACCGATTTGTACAGTGCCCTTCCCACCGTGGTAGCGCCGCAAGGTCTGGCCGGTCTGGCCAGCCTCGATTTCGAACTCCCGCAGCGCGGCCAGGAGTTCTTCTTCACAACTCCTCGTGGGGAAGTGACCATCACGGCACGACCGCTGCGTGACGAACTGCGTGAGCGACTGGTGAACTTGCTCTGGCTGCTGGGGATGGTCCTCGCCCTGCTCCTCATCGCGGCCGTTGTGCGACGACTCACACACAGCCGGACCGGACGCATCGTGTCCGTGTGTATCCTCTGTGGGATCGGATTGCTGATGGTTCTGATGCTCACCTTCCCCCTGTTCGGACTGGCCATGTTCTTCGGCGGTATCCTACTGGCCGTCGACGGTTGGCGACGGCCGAGTACTCCCGTAGTGAGCTAGTAAGAGGGTGCCGTTGGCTTTGCCAGTACCTCTCGAGGCAACCGGCAGTTACCGTGCGCGATCGAACATAAAGTGGAGTCTGTGGTACAATCGTGTACGGTGTCGATGCAAATACATGGAGATGATTCCGTGAGATTCGTTGTTACGATTGATCGCGATGAAGACGGTGTTTGGGTGGTGGAGTGCCCCTCCATTCCCGGTTGTGTCAGCCAAGGTACCACGAAAGACGAGGCCCTTGCCAACATCCAAGATGCCATTAAGGCCTGCCTGGAAGTGCGAGCCGAACGCGGGATGCCGCTGACCGTTGAAACGCGTCAGGTGGAGGTTATCGCCTGATGGCTCAGTTGCCGCGTATCAGCGGCCGCGAAGTGGTCACCGTGTTTGAATCATTTGGATGGTCTCAGGTTCGTCGAAGTGGCAGCCACATGATTTTGGTGCGTGAGGGTCATCCAGCTACTTTGTCTGTGCCAGATCACAAGGAAGTCGCGAAGGGGACGCTGCGAAGTCTGATTCGCTCGGCTGGCATCACAGTCGACGAATTTGTGAACGCCAGGCACTGAAGGCCGCTAGCAAGCGCATCCCCGCCAATCAGCGACCACCGGCATCGCCGGCAGTATGCGGAAGGCCCCTAAAAGGGCCAGAGATTGGAGTATTGGAGGGGTGGAGTATTGGAGTGTTAGGGAAACCTCCCAACGAACGAGTCCTAGCGTGGATCGACCAAAAATATCTTCGTGCCTATCACTCACTTCTCCACCACTCCAGAATCACGCAGGCAACGGTAGAACCTTGTCAATTCTCACCAGCAGAGCTAGTGGATTAGCTCGGATTTAGGCCGCTTTAGCACGCCTCAAAACCGCTCTAGGCCCCTGCAAAACGTTCTGCTATAGTCCGCCGGCCCATCGGTAGACGGGAGTCACTCCCTTCGTGTCTTTTCGTTGAAAGTTCCGTCGAACTATGGACAGATTCTTTTCCAAACAGCTGTGTCAACTCCTCCTCCTGGTTCCTCTGATGGCCCTGGCCGGGTGTGCTGATGGCCCGGTCCCCTACCTCGTTTCACTGAATCCGAAGATGCGCGAGCAGTGGAGGGCGGACGAGGCGTATCAGCCGACGTTGCACCGGCAGCTGGCTGAAGTTCAGGCTTTGCGAACTAGCGTCAGGAGCCTGTCGCTCGAACAACAGCGTCACTGGAGCGGCGAGCTGAAGTACATTCTGGAAACGCACGATAACCCGTTGCTGCGTACCGCTTCCGTCGAAACTCTGGCAGCCTTCTCGGTTCCCGAATCGAACGAGGGCCTGCGCATCGCGCTCAAGGACAAGGACTCGTCCGTCCGAACGGTGGCCTGCCGCGTGTGGGGAACGCGAGGCGACAAGGAAGCGGTCGAGCGACTGTCCGAAGTGCTCGGCAGCGACTCCGATCTCGACGTCCGGATCGCCGCGGCCCGCGAACTGGGCAGATTCCCAGATCCCATGGCCTACCAGGCTCTTGGCCTCGCGCTCCAGGATCGTGATCCGGCCCTGCAATATCGTGCCGTGGAGTCGCTCAAACGTGCGAGTGGCAGGAATTATGGCAACGACCTGAACGCCTGGCAGACGTTCGCCCAAGGTCAGGATCCCGGACCACAATATACGCCTTCTCTGGCCACGCGGTTTTGGGAACTATTCTGATTGGATAGCGCTACTTCATATTGGATCCCGTCGTACCTGACCGTGACGACAAGTTAGGAGCTCTACATCGACTGGGAAGACGAGGGTCACGAGCCTCACTCTCAACGGACACCAGCGCGGCCTACGCCCACCGTAATCGTCATACCAGTGTGGACTGATGCGATTGCTACAACCGATATCAATCGTTGCCACGGTATTGTTGTCACGACCGGGCCAGGGCGCCTCACTTGCGCCCCATCTCTCATTCCCAGTACAGCATATTAGGAACATCGCCGTGAGATTCTGGAATGCGCTGGCGTTAACGGTGCTGATTGGTTGCCTTGCCGGGTTGTCGACTGCCGAGGGGTCGATTGCCGCTCGTGTCCAAGCCGCAACGGCCGCGAAAAGTCAAACCGCAGTGGCGGAAACGACGGCAGCGCAGAGCCAGACCCCCCGAACGGAGCATAAGCAACTACCGTTGCCAAACACGATGGCCCGTGACGTGCCGCCACGCGAACTTGCGTTCCCGACACTCGAAGGACCGCAGTCGGACGGCCAGGAGCCGGCCAGCCGGCAGGGCTCGCGGCACACCACTGGGGCATCCCGGCACTCAGGGCAAGCGGCACGCATCAACGTGGCTGACTGGTTCAACACGACCGCCAGCGAGGAGTCGAGTGAGCCACTGAAGGTCGTGCCGATCGAGGAATCGGGTCATCAGCCAGCGGCCGGCCAACCGCTGGCGACCAGAGACGTATCGAGTCGCCGCAAAACAACTTTTCGTATCTCGCTCGCCGATGAAACACCTCTCTCCGAACCCCCTCTGTCGTTGTCCGCCACTGCGGACAAAGAGCAGGCGACCGAGCCGCGGTCGACCGGTACTTCGGCCGACGAGGACGAATTGGGTGAGCCAGCGATCTTAGCGGCGGCCGATGGCAAGCCGATCGAGCCCCACAGCGAGAAAGAGGCAACACCGCCGGTCTCCCAGCAGCAGCCGAAAGAGAAGGCGGTCCAAAAGAAGGCGTCCCAGGAGAAGGCGGACCCAGGCGCAGGAGCCGGAGGAGGAAGAGGACGAGCAGCAACAGACGGCTCCCCCCGCGCCGGCCCAGCAATTCAGCCCGCAGATGCTGCGTCTGCGAGACCGGATTCGGTCCTGTTTGATGTACTACTACCAGCGTCCTGAAAGCGTCGCGAAGCGGAGCCCGTGGGGGGTGATGCACTCGCTGATTTCCTTTGGCGTCGACACCGAGGTACTGGCGGGCAACCAGCGAGTCAACGCGATCGGTTGGTTGTGCTACAACCGTCCCTGCAACGGCATGCAGCTCCTGCAGTTGGAGGACGGTCGCGTAGCTCCCAAAAACGGTCCCGGTTACCAGGGGCATGAGGGACAATTACTGTCAATGTTGGCCTTGTCGCGCGTTAAATCGACGTATCCCATTCGCGTCGAGGGGCAAGATTTCACGGTACAGGACTTGATCGAGTACGAAAAATGGACCTGTCGCCCCAAATCGGAATTGACCTTCAAACTGATCGCCCTCTCGCACTACCTCCCTTCCGATGCAACTTGGACCAGCAAGTGGGGTGAGGAGTGGGACATCCCGCGACTGATCCGCGAGGAGTTGGCACAACCGATCAACGGCACCACCTGTGGTGGTACGCACCGGTTGATTGGCTATAGCATGGCGGTCCAGGTTCGCCGGAAGCGTGGCGAGCCGATTGACGGCCAATGGTTGCGGGCCGAGAAATTCGTCGACGCGTACCACAAATACGCCATCAAGCTACAGAACCGGGACGGCAGCTTCAGTACCAGTTGGCTCAAGCACCGTGACGATTCGGGCGAGATCGACCGCCGCATCCAGACGACGGGTCACATTCTGGAGTGGCTCGTTTTTTCGCTGCCGGCGGAGGAATTGACCGATCCACGCGTGGTGGCGGGGGTGAGTTACCTGAACAACGCGCTGTTGAGCAATCGCACGCGCGACGGGGAAATCGGGCCCCGTGGTCACGCGGTGCGAGCGTTGGCCCTGTACAACGAACGTGTTTTTGGAGACAAACCGGGCCAACGTCGCGCCATGTTGGCCAGGCGGCCACAGCAGTGATTGCTCTTTTGGAGCAAACCATTTACGATGCGTACGTTCCATGCCTGCAGCAAGGAGTGTTGCCCGATGCATCGTCACCCATTGCCCCGGTCGGCGAAATGAAACCTGAGAAGTTCAAAAAGCAGTTCGCCGATTTTCTTGACTTGGCCGCCCAGTTGGCTGCGACCGTCGAAGCCGATGCGCTGTTGATCGTCCTGGACGGCCCTATCGAGTGGCAGAAGCTGACCGAGAAGCCGATTCAGACCAAGATCCTGATCACTTCCGACTCGGAAGAGACCCTGGCCGGAGCCCGCGAGGCCGGCTTTGAAACGGTGCTGGTCAATATGCCGGCGCCCCGGTTTTCGAGAAGCTGACGCAGGCCCTGCTGGAAGCGGTGGCTGACGATATCCTCGAGCCCGGTGCCGCGGTAGCAGCGATCTACAGTGGTTTCGAGGCCGGCAAGATCGATTCCGTCAGTTACATCCACCTGGAAGAACACCTCGGTAAACTGACCGCTCGCGACCTGCGGCAACTGGAAACCAGCGTGCCGCTCGATACGCTCAAATCGGTGGTGGACCTGGCGCTCGAGATCGGCCGAGAGGGTCGCGAGGGAAAGCCGGTGGGCACCCTGTTCGTGATTGGCGACACGCGCAAGGTCCTGCAATATTGCCATCCCGCCGGATTCGACCCGGTCCGCGGCCACAAGCGAGCCGAGCGGGATCTGCGCGATCCGAGGATTCGCGAAGCCGTCAAGGAAATCGCCCAACTCGACGGGGCCATCATCGTCACGGCAGACGGCAGGGTCGAACGCGCCTGCCAGATCGTGGACGCTTCCCACGCCAATCTCACACTCTCCAAGGGACTGGGCACTCGCCACTGGGCGGCGGCGGCGGTCAGTCGCGTCACCAAAGCCATCTCGGTGGTGGTCAGCGAGACCAACGGCACGGTACGGATATTCATCAATGGCGAAGTGATGTTGCGGATCGAGCCGTTTCGGCGTGCCATGAAGTGGAAGGACTTCGACTACGAGCCTCCTTCCATGACTTCTGAGTGAGTAGTGAGTAGTGAGTAGTGAGGCTTGAGGAGTCAGGCCTTGGATTCTGCCATCCAGGCTTCCGCCGGGTTCACCCCGGCGCACGCCACAACTGGTCCGCTACCAAGCGCCAAGCCGGCAGCACATCCTGGCCATCCTCCTTTCCGATTTCTCATCTTGCGCTTCCAACTTCGCAGCTCGCACATCTTGCGGCCGCCACGAACGCAGGGGACACTGACCTGCGGGCAGACCAGTGAAAACGCCTTCGCTGTGAGGAACCTTGTCGATGAAGATCGTGACCTTCGGTGAGATAATGGCTCGGCTGGCCACACCCGGATTCCTTCGCTTGCGTCAGGCGCTTCCCGGCTCACTCGACGTGACCTTTGCCGGAGCGGAGGCGAACGTGGCGGCGTCGCTAGCCATGTCGGGCGCTCAGCCGGAGTTTGTCACCGCCTTGCCACGCCACGCGATCGCGGAGGCCTGCATTGATGGTCTGCGGGGACTCGGCGTCGCCACGGACCATATCGTCCGCAGCGATTCCGGTCGACTCGGACTCTACTTCCTTGAATCGGGCGCCAATCAGCGTCCCAGCCAGGTGATTTACGATCGTGAAGGGGCTTCTGTCGGTTTGACATCGGTTGAATCGTATGATTGGGACGCCATCTTCCAGCATGCCGGCTGGTTTCACCTGACGGGCATCACGCCGGCGATCAGCGAGACGGCGGCCAACGTGGCCTTGACCGCTGCGGAAACAGCCCGAGCGCGCGGACTGACGGTTTCCTGCGACCTGAATTTTCGCCAGAAGCTCTGGCGGTGGAACCCCCACGTGGCTCCCCGCGAACTGGCTGAGCGAACCATGCGTGCCCTCCTTCCTCACGTCGATCTGCTGATCGCCAACGAAGAGGACTGCGCAGATGTCCTGCGCATTCAAGCCGGCGATACGGATGTGCACGCGGGCCAATTGGAGATCGAGCGCTACCCGGACGTGGCACGGCAGGTACTTCGGCAGTTTCCCAATATCAGCCATGTAGCTATCACGTTGCGGGAAAGTATTTCAGCATCGCACAACAATTGGGGTGCCATGCTCTATTGTGCGGCGGATCAGCAGGCGTATTTCGCACCGACGGAGCAAGGCGAGTATCGTCCGCATGAAATCAGGAGTATTGTTGATCGCGTGGGGGGAGGTGACGCGTTCGCGGCCGGACTGATTTACGCATTTGACTCAGAAGAGCTTTCTCCGCCCACCGTCGCAGTCCGCTTTGCCGTGGCCGCCTCCTGCCTGGCCCACAGTGTCGTGGGGGACGTCAACTTCGCCACCCGCGCCGAAGTCGAGGCCCTCATGAAGGGCTCCGCCTCCGGCCGCGTGGTACGGTGACGAGCGTGTATGGGCTGCCGCATTGTGTGACAAGCTCGCCCTCGGCCGCGTCACATCGTCCAGAAGGCAGCACGGCGAGCGCTGGCACACCAGCATGCGGCTACCGGCGTGCAGCCCGCCAGATATTTGCCTAACGCGGCCGGCGGCCGCAACGAAAGTAGTCCGGAATCCTCGGAGAGGGCTCGGACGGGATAGGATCCCGTCCTACACATCTCGGCACACGCGGCGTTACTACTTCTCGGGCAACAGTCGCACGAAGGCCACACCGTGGCGGGCCACTTCCGCTTCGAATTGACTGTTCACAATGTCCAGGTCGCATTGCCGCCACAGGTCGCGTGGTCGCTGCGAACCTTGAAGTCCCAATTCCTGCCAGGTCACGGAGAGTGTACGAGCTTTTTCACCCAGGTTAAACAAGCCCACGGCCAACGAACCGTCTTCCAACGGTTTGGCCAGGACCAAGTTATTCTCTTCCTGGTACCGCACGATCCGCGCTTGCTGCCCAAGTGCGTCTTGATCGACGTCGATGACTTCCGAGTTGCAGAGGATATTCAGCGTGAAATCGTCCAGTTTCTCCATGTCCCCCGAGAAAATCAGCGGCGCCGCCATCAGCGACCACATCGACATGTACGAGTATTGTTCGTTGCCCGTCAGGGACGTGGGATGCCCAATGGTCTGGGCATTGGCTGCTCCCACCCAACCAATCAAGATGTAATCCGGGTCATTCCATTGACCTGGCTTGGCGTACTGCCAATGTTGAGCGTTGGCGAGTCCGATGGAATAGAAGCCGGGGAGTAAGTCGCCGCTCTCCAGTCCCAGATCTCCGGTCGTCCGCCAACAATGTCCCCCCACCTCGCCGCCCCACTCCCAGACATTACCCATGCCATACTGGCACAGATTGAAGACCAGATCGCGGTCGAGCGTCTTGAGAATGTCTCCCATTTTCTGGTAGGGTCGCGTGAATCGTTCGCGTCCCTCCCCGGTCGCGACGTTTTGATAGGAACACCAGTCGTACTTCAGGAAATCGAATCCCCACTCGGCAAACTTCTGGGCATCGATCTGTTCATGCTCATACGAGCCCACGTATCCGGCGCAGGTCCACGGCCCAGGGGAAATATAGGTACCGGCGCGCAACCCCTTGGCGTGGATGTGATCGATCATCCCTTTGATGTCCGGGAACTTGTCGTTCGGCAGCACGGCACCCGCCGCATCGCGATACGGCTCGTCGTTCGTTGCGCTTCATCCAGCAATCATCGATGTTGACGTACATGTACCCGTTGTCGGCCATACCAGATGAAATCATCACGTCAGCGGCCGAGCGCATATGCTGTTCGGTCACGCGAAGATAGTGGATATACCAGCTGTTCCAGCCCATGGGAGGCGTCAGGGCCAGTGTCTCGCCCACCACGATCGTCAACGGCTTCTCGCAGACACCCGCCGCGTTGGTGGCCATCAACGTTGTCTCGTAATCGCCAGCCTGTTGCGGTACTCGGCCGCGGATGATGCCGCTGGCGGGATCAAGCTCGAGTCCCGGCGGCAGTCCTTTCACCGCGAACTGGATCGGCCGCGTGCCCGTGCAGGGGATGCGATAGATGAACGGCCGGCCCGGCCGCTCGCCAAACAACCGAGGACCGTTGATCTTCGGGCCCGGTCCTGGCTTGGGCGTCAGGATCACCAAGGGTTCCTCTGGCACCTGGGGTAAATCGACTGCCACCGGCGCGTCCCCGGTCACTTGGAACTCGGCTTCAGCCCAATTCGCATGGTCATAGTCCTTGCCATCACCCGCGTTGCGGACCACCAAGACGAGTGTTTTCTTCCCTGTCAGATCGACATCCACGTGCTTGGCCGCGTCCCCCGTCTTCATGATGCCGCTACGCCACAGTATTTCGTCGTCCGCCACGACGCGGAATTCGACGCTTCCGCGACTTGTTCCCACTTCATCATCGACACCGACCCAAGCCGTGAATCGCGTGGCGCCTCCCTTGAGGTCGATCCACATGGCACTCGGAGCGTGCGTCCCCACACCGTGCTCGAACTTCCGAGAAGCGATCGACAGGGGCTGATCCTGAATCGACCGGTTGGCAACCGGTTGTCCCCATCCCGCGGACATCTTCGATAAGTCGAGCGTTGCGAGCGGGACGGTTTCCGCGGCGTAACACGCTACCGCGAGACTTCCCACAAACATCCAAACGAAAGCAGCACCTGCCCTGCGGCACGATCGAGTCATGGTGTCGGTCTCCGGCTGAGGGATCTGGTAGGCGGACGAGCATCTGTGGGCAACTGGCGATTGTAACATCGGCGCAGAGGGGGACACAATCAGCAGCAGTTAGCAACATCATGGCCAGTAGATGGTGGCCAGTCTTCCCCGCGGATCCTACTTCGGGATGGATCCGTGGGGCACGATAAGGGCGGCGCAGCAACCACGTGGCCTCTTCGTCCCCCACGACTTCGTTACTGCCCATCCGCAATGCAGCTCTTCGCATCTTTGCCGAGATCGATCAGCGTCATTTGCAGCTTCATGGTCCCCAGCAACTCGTCGCCGCGCCGGACACGATTCATGGTCTGCCAGGCGGCCACGCCGAAGGGCGCGGTCTCCTGAAGGTAAATCGTGTAGGACGAAAGGTACTCAATGTCGCTCCCTTCGTGTTTCTCCGTTTCCTCCGCCGCAATGCTCTGGCATTCGACTTCGCCAAGCTTGCACTGCACCGCGGTCGTGCCGAGTTTCTTCTCGCCGGCAAACGGAGGATGTAGTATCGTACGAATCCGTTGGACGTAGATCCACGTCCATCTTCCGGATATCTTCGATACGGCGCGGCTTGCCGTCGTCGACCAAGGAATGCATGTACCAGGCATCACGCACGTGCTCCAACGGCTGCTTCCCGGCACCCAACTCCGTCTCCGGTATCAGCAGTTTGTCCACTTCCTTGAATGCCTTGCCGTCGCGTTGAGCATCGATCACGATTTCAATCCAGCGGCAAGGAGACGTCCTCCAGCTTGACCGTTCCGACGCTGCTGATGGTGAGCGTGCCGGTGATGTTGGCATCCGCACCGCTCTTCTTTTCATCGGGATCAAGAAAGACCCCTTCCATCGAGAACTTGGCCCAGACGCCATCCGCGGGCAACCGATAGACCATGCCATCAGCGACTCCCAGCGACGCGAAGCACGACAGAATCACCACGCTCGTTATCAAGTCTCTGACTCGCATTCGGAAGCATCTCCTGACGGATCATGCGCCCGGCGGCCTCGCCTGTCCCTGCGTGGGCGGCCGTAGCGGGCAGGTCCGGCATCCGTTCAACTTGGATGCCGGCGGTTGGATACTCGTATCATACGATCCAGGTTGGCTGGCACCGGCACATCCTGGCGCATCGAGCTGGCTGGGAGCCCGTGCCGATCCACGCGGTGAAGGAAGACGACCACTGCTCAGGCGTGACGATCGATCACCCTGCACGGGAATCCGCCCTACACGCATTCGCCATACGCCGTGGATCGCACCGCGCCGGGTTACCCTGTATTGTGCCACATTCTTCAGCCCAAATCAAGCGAGCAGGAGCAATATCGGCAGGTGCCACGGTCCGCCCGGTACGGCTCACCGCCTCCGCCGTGGCCACCGCGGCCGACCGGGCTGCCAGCGTCTTGCACTGGCAGCCGAGTCGCATAGCTTAGGGCACCAGACGAAACAGCGCCGAAGCCCCGCCCAACCGACTCGGATCTGGAGCAGCGTGGCGCGCGAGTTCGTTGCCGAAGGCCGCAGAGGGGATTCTGTACAACTCGACGGTGTCGAGAACCGGGGCCAGCTTGCGCCCGGGGGGGTGAACCGTTGCCCATTTCGCTCGTTGTGACCACAAAGGATCCTATCTCATGCCCTTTACCAGACTCGGGTTCATCGATGCGACGCTGGTCGTGCTGTACCTGGTGGCCGTTCTTGGCCTGGGGTTGTGGGTCAGCCGGGGAGTGAAGTCGACGAAGGATTTCTTTCTGGCCGGGAAATCGCTGCCCTGGTGGGCGGTCGCCATGTCGCTGGTGGTTTCCGACATTGGCGCCAAGGACATGATCGGCGTGGCGGCCGACTCCTACCGCTACGGCGTCGTGATGATGAACTTCGACTTCATCGGCTGCAGCCTGGCCGTGCTGATCGCCGCTTTCTTGTTCATGCCGTTCTTCTGGATGGCGGGAATCTATACGATCCCCGAGTACTTGGGGCGTCGGTACAACCAGCATGTACGGACGTTTTTCGCCGTCGTCTGGACGCTGTTCATGGTCGGCACACTGGGGACGATCTTCGTCAGCGCCGCGGCCATGTTCAGAATGCTGCTCGGTTGGCCGTTCTGGTTCTCCGTCGGCGTCACGGCTGTGATTGTGGGAGCCTACACGACCGTGGGCGGGTTGAAGGCCGTGGTCATCACCGACGCCTTCTCCTGCGTCGTACTGATGGTCGGTGCGGCACTGATCTGCATCATTGGCTTGGAGCGTGCTGGCGGTTGGTCGGCCATGCAGCAGTCGATTCAAGTCCTCGGGGCTGGCTTGGACCACCTATCATTTCTCACTGGTTCCACCGGCCGACCACCCCAAGTATTCGTGGCCCGCCGTATTTCTGGGCCTCTGCCTGGTGCTCGGCCCCTCCTACTGGATCGGGAATCAGGCGATTGTACAACGGAATTTCGGTACACGCAGCGAAAACGAAGCGCGATCGGCGTATGTACTGTGCGCCGCCATCAAGATGCTCTTCCCTTGTTGCTGGTCATTCCCGGACTGATCGCTCTGTCCCTGTTTCGCGAACAACTCGGTTCACCTTTCCTCGACGGGAACCTGGCGACACCCAACGACAAGTGGGACGGGAACCTGGTCCTTCCCTACCTGATTGTCGGCTCCTGCCGACCGGTGTGCTCGGATTGGTGGTCGGCGCCTTCCTGGCCGGCGTGCTGTCAAACCTCGATTCGTACGTCAACTCGGCCAGCACCATGCTGGTGAGTGACATCTACCGTCCGCTGATCCATCCGCAGGCCACCGATCGCCAATGCCTGGTGCTGGGCCGCTGGCTGGTGGTGCTGTTCGTCATCTTCGGGGCCGGAGCCAGTTACCTGGTGGACCGTTGGTTCGAGTCGGTATTTGACGCCTTTCAGACGTTCTTGTCCTTCTTCCAGGGTTCCCTGCTGGCACTGCTGCTGCTGGGCATGCTCTGGCGCCGCACCACACAGTGGGGTGGTCTGTTTGGCATGCTGCTGGGCACGGCCACCGCGGTCGTGGTGCAATTCCACCGCCAATTTCTCGGGTACGACGGCACAACGTCGTTTCTGTGGGTGGCCTGGTGGTCGTTTGCCGCGGCCATGACCGGCACGGTCGTGGTCAGCCTGCTCACCGTTCCGTTTGATGAAGAACGGCTCCGTGGACTGGTCTGCTGGATTCCGACGAAGGAAGCAAACCAATGATCATCCAATCGACAAGTTGCCTGGTGCCACGGCCAGCCACGTGCGGGACGGGAGCGTTGCTGGCAGAGATGACGTTCGACGGGAAGTGGGTGTTCGTCGCCGCCCTGGCACTCGTGATGCTATGGCTGATCGTGATGCCGCGGAGCCTGATTGGACAGGCGAAATCCATACCGCCCTGGTGGCGCAACGTACGCATTTGGGCGATCGTGGTCTGTGCCGTGCAGATCTGGGTCTATTGGCATTTTGCCTGATGAAGAGTCATCCCACAGGAACCACAACCGATGACCCGCTCGCAGAAATATGCGATCGAGCATTTCACGGCGCCACTTTCCGAATCCGCCGCGGACACCCTCGTGACGTTCCTGCAGCACAAGGGTCGTCCCTGGGTGGACGACATCCGGCGGCGTGTGCGGGGCGAAGTCGCTGGCGCCGAAGACCATTATTTTGTCATCTACGACGGTCCCCGTGTCGTGGGCCACGTCTGGTACACCGTCTCGCAGGCCGACCCACGATTAGGGCTGATCGGCCACGTACTGACACATCCCGACTATCGCCGCCGCGGGATCGCCAGGCAACTGATCGAGCGAGCCATGAACGAGTTTCACCACTGCGGCGGCATGCTGATGCAGTTGTTCACGTCGACCCTTTTCTCGCTCCCCTTCTACGAACAACTCGGTTTTGAGAAACTCTTCTCGCAACAGGTCTATCATGATCGCGACTGGTATATGCGCAGCCCTCACGGCTCGGACCAGATCCTCCACGATTGGTTCGCTTCGTCAGACAGACGCATCCGACCACTCGGTGCCGGTGATCTTCCCCAGTATTGCCTGTTGTACAATGCCCAGCACGACCATGTCCTGAAGGATCGCGCGCAGCAGATCGGGTGCGGCTTGGAAGCGGAGCTGGCGTTTATTGACGTCACCAACGCACTCTCGGAAGGTCGCGCCACGGTCTGCGTCGTGGAAAACTCGCAAACCATCATCGGAGCGGCTTCCCTCATTCGCAGCGTCTTCCCCCATCAGTCGCATGTGGCGATCTTCGACATCTATTGGCCCTCGGCGGCGATCACGCACATCCAAGAGCTTGCTCAGCAGTGTCTGGCACAACGAGCAGCACTGCACGTGGAGCATCTCTATGCGTTGGCGGTGGACGGTGCCAAACGGGAACTCTTCGTGCAGCTCGGGTTCGTGTCACGCGGTATCCTGAAGAACCACTATCAGATCGCTCAGCAGCGATTGGATTGCGAACTCTTCGAACTCTCAGCTACCTGAGGGTGTCCGGGTTCGGCTCAGAACAAAGAGCCCTGCTCGCCGTCTCCGCCGCGAGTGGCTTGCGTGCGCTGCAACTCATTCTTCAGCTGCGAACTCAATCCGAAGTAGTTGCTGGGACGATTCAGTTCCAGCGTGAACGAGAATTTTTGGAGAGGGTTCTCGGCACGCACAACCGGCATCCTGCGAATCAGCAGTGCACTGGTCGGTTTGCCATTCCATTTCGCCAGGAAGACCCCTGTGCCGGCGGTCGGTTCCGGCTTGAGTTGAAAGACTTGCGTCACCACCGACACGACGCGCCGATCGTCCCCCACAATGCCATCCAAAGAAATACGCTGCACCTGCTGATGCTGGTCAAAATAGTAGGTCAGTGACCCCACGACATCCAAGGGACCGGTACCCGTAACGAGTGGCACGCGCAGTCCGTCCAGCGGCCCGTCGATGCGCGTGGTCGACACGTGCGGCCAACTGTCCAAGACCCACCGCGGCGAAATGTCGAACCGCAACGCACCTTCCAGATTGATCGTGGGCGTGGCCGGCATGCCCGCCCCAGCCGACTGGCCGGCGAGCGCATGCTGCTGCTGCATCACCAGCAGACGATTCACCTCGGGATCGTTGATCCCTTCGATCGGCGCCGGCTCCTCCGCACGGCTCCCCATGAGCGACTTAAGCTTGTCGCGAATCGTCCCGGTCGAGTCGCCATACATGGCATAGGGCACCACAAAGGCCAGAACCAGGAGCAACGGCGTAGAAAATCGTCGTACGAGACCGATCATCGCTCGGTTCCTCCAGCAGCGCGCATGGTCATCCCCCTCTCTACTACAAGTGTGGATCGGCTGCGACGGTGCGCAACTTGTGAGATCGTCCGGCAACTCGAGTAGCTTGCCCAGACGAGACAATGCGTAAGTCGCTCGCAAGCCGCGCAGACGTTAATCGGTGATCGCCAGACTCTGTTGCTTATGCCGATTAGTTTGCCACGACGGAAGAAATTCGGCTGGGAGACCGATCGCGTTCAGCCATCCCCGAACTGCTGGCGCAAGTCTTCGGGGGTTACTCCCAGCAGAGCAGCCGCGTACTCAAGATCCGAGTAGTACGTGGCCCGCTCGTTACCCAGTTCAATCCCCAACGACTGCAGCATGCGTTCCGCCTTCTCCTGCGGATAACGCCGCTTCAGCTGTTTCAAGAGGCAGCAGAAATCTTCCTCCTGCCACGCGACCCCGATCGTTGGCCACCGTCCAATCAAATGTCGAGGATTGTGCTGCAACACCAAATAGCGGCAGTACGACGCCACCCCTTCCAGCCCCATCTGAGAAGCGATGGACCCCGCGATCAGCAACAGGCGATCGCGCACGTGCGGACGGCGGCGGCGTTGGCTCGCCAAGGCCAAGTGCAGATAAATCGACAGCAGATAACCGGGATCGGACATAAGGTCTATCATCGTCACGACAGCGACCGATGACAAGGGCCCCGATGACAAGGGCCCACACACCGACGACCATCACCAGCAGGCGCGGCAACGGGGGCAGTTCTGCGCGCCGAGGACCATCCCCCCGCGATGGACACTGTGCCGTAGCACGTTTCCCACGACCGTGTCACAATAGCCGCATGACAACCGATCGATGGAACGACTATCGCTGGCTTGTGAGCGAAGAAGCAGCCGGCTGGCTCGAACGTCTGCGCGGCACGTCCACGCCGTTGGTCGCGCTGACCAGGCAACTGCGCAAGTCGCTCACCGCGGCTCAAACACATCTGCTGCTGGAACAGCTCCAACTGCGGCAGCGGGCAGCCATGAAATTCGACGCGGCCGATCGCCTGTTCTTCACGCCCCGTGCGTTGGAGCAAGCGACCGATCAGTGGATCGCGGCATACAAAGCCGCGCGATTTCCGCAGGGACAGGAAATCGCGGATCTCTGTTGCGGAATAGGTGGCGACTTGTTCGGTCTGGCCCGGCGGGGACACGTTACCGGAGTCGATTCCAATCCAGTCCACGCGCTGCTGGCCGAGGAGAATTGCCGGGCGCTCGGCCTGCCGTCATACACGATCCAAACGGCGGACGCGACCACCATCTCGCTCTCACAGTACGCCGCCTGGCATATCGATCCCGACCGGCGCAGCGAGGGACATCGCACGACGCGATTGACCAACTCGCAGCCATCGCTCGCGGCACTCGAACAGATGCGCCAGCAGCAGGCTGATGGCGCAGTCAAGCTGGCCCCCGCCGCGGTGGTCCCACAGCACTGGGCGCCACTGGCCGAACGGCAGTGGATCGGCAGCGGCCGGGAATGTCGGCAACAGGTCGTTTGGTTCGGGAAACTTGCTCAGTACCCCGGCCAGCACTCCGCCCAAGTGGTCCATCATCGGGATTCGGACAGCCGCTGTCTGGTCGGCACGCCCAACACCAGCGTCCCGGTGGCAGGTCGCGTCGCAGATTTCGTGTGCGAACCACACGCAGTGGTCCTGGCCTCGCAGCTCACCGCCACCCTGGCAGCCGAGTGCGATCTGCTGGCACTCGATGCACAAGTTGCCTACCTGACTTCCGAGCGGCCGATCGAGGATCTCCTCCTCTCCTGTTTCGCCGTGCTCGATATCTTTCCGTTCGACATCCGGAAGCTGCGCACCGCTCTGCAGGCACGCCACATCGGACACCTGGAAGTCAAGAAGCGGGGCGTCCCGCTTGATCCCGATACCGTGCGCAAGCAACTCCAGGGCCGGGGGGACCAGTCCGCCACACTGCTAATTACGCCGCATGCTGGCTCCATCCGCGCCATTCTCTGCCAGCGCCTGCCGAGTCTCGAGCGGTTAGCCGTATTTCGCGTACGGCTCTTCCACCGCCACTTGTTGGCACTGCTCGCGCGCGAAAAATGGTTGTATTGATTTTTTGTCAAGAGAAACCACATACCAGCGGACACAGCTGCTTTTCTCTCGTTCTCGCTCCTCAAGAACACCGAATCGCCATGCGCCCCGAGTCCCGTCGGAGAGGTGCTTATGGGGTGATCCGGCAATTGCCCAGCGCCTGGCGCAATTCATCAACCCCTGCGTCGCTGATCTGCGTGCGATTGAGCCCCAGCGTCTTAAGACTCGATAACCTTTTGAGGTGTTGAAGCCCCGCGTCGTCGATACGAGTATGCCCAAGGTATAGACGATTGGAGGTTCCTCATGCCCTCCAGGTGCTCCAAGCCCGGACCCGCAACGTTCGTGCTGATCAGGCGGACACTGACAACCTTGGTGAGTCGCTTGAGGTGCTCCAACCCGCGGTCGGTGATCCGGGTATTGTCGAGAGTGAGCCTCTCTAGCTCCACCAGGTCCTTGAGGTGCTCCAGCCCGCGGTCCGTGATCTGCGTGCCAGCGAGATCCAGATCGCGCATTTGCGCATTCCTTTGAGGTACTCCAGTCCGCGATCGGTGATCCGGGTGCCAGCGAGATTGAGCCACTTTAGATGCCGCAAGGCTTTGAGGTGCTCCAGCCCGCGGTCGGTGATCTGTGTGCCCGCCAGGCTAAGCCCCTCCAGACGCGGCAAATCTTTGAGGTGCTCCAGCCCCGCATCCGTCACCGCCGTATCCTTCAGGCCCAGGCTCTTGAGAGCTGTAATTCTCTTGATGTTCTCCAAAGCGGCGTCGGTGACGTGCGTGAGGGGACGAGGTGGGACGTGTGGCTTTCTCCCGATGTCGTCAAAGTAGATATCCACCACGTTGTAGAAGTAGTCGCGAAGCGCCGGACTCGACAAGTCCGGGTCCTCCTCGCAAAACTCGAAGCCATAATCGACTGCGCACCTAGGGCGAGGATGGCCTCCGTAGCCTCCTTCTGCTGCCTCGCCCTGTGGAGCATGTTTCCAAGCCAACTCAAGGCGAGGCTCAGGAGAACGACCAGTCCTAGGAGGGTCCCCGCACTGAACTGATGCCAGCGAAGTGGTTTCCCCATGTTTTCGCTCCTCCGATCAGCCCCCCACGTCAGGTAACCCTTGCGATCATGCCCCAGTCGCTGGGGCAACCCACGACGAGGGTTGTCGAAGGACTTAGCTACGGTGGCGTATGGCCCGCCCCGTTCACATTCAGCTCCTCATCATGGACACCGGTAGGCGTCCACCCTCCTTGCCCGACGGGTTCGATCGGGCCTGAGGTTTGCCAATAATAGAGACTCATGCCGTATTGCGTACTCCAGAGGTAAGAGGACACAGTCGTGATACCCCACTCACCATTGTCATCGTGAGGGCTGATCTCCGTTACAACCATGAAATCCGTGTTCGGGACCCAGCTACTTGGCACCCAAACGCCACCGTAGCCTGCCATTATCCCTGGTACCTCTGAGGGGTAAAGGTAATAGTCGTATGACGCCTGCCAGATCGCAATCATTGGTGACTGTGCGCGCGCAACTGCGCACACAATGAGGCGACGACGACCGCCAAGGAAACCCCCGCGAACCGAACGCAGCGATTCATCACTCTCTCCTTTCGTGCTAGAGGAACCGTGCTTCCGCTGCTGGCCACAAATGCGGCATTACAACGAAATGCTAAGGGTTCCGGCAACATAGCCCGAGACGTCTGCAATTGCAACTCTTTTGGGCGTCTGAAAAGAAAGGGCGAAAAAGGGCAGGGCAGAGGGGTCAGGACTCTTTTTCTGTTTTTTTCTGTTGGTCAGTAGCCCCTCTGCATACGGTAAGAATATGTCGTCCGGATTTTTCATTCCCGATTCGATATCATGACGTGCGAGCGTCGCCATTTGCCGCCCGCATGGCATCCCATTGCCGACGCCCGACCGCCAGCACACGCTCGTCTTCCCATTGCTCCAGATGGCTGTAGTTGGGATGTCGGCCCTGCTGGATGAAGGGGTCGTTGTGCTTGGTGTTGTAGCAGCAGATCAGAGACCAGCGTGGGTTGTCGCTCGTGTTCTGGGCCGAGCAATGCAGCAAGTTGCCGTGAAAGAACAACGCATCGCCCGGTCCCATTTCGCAATGCACCAGCGGGAACCGCTCCATCGCTACTTTCACGCGGTCCGGGTCGGCACCCGCCTGCTCGCCGGTCCGAGCGTGATTCACTCGGCCAATGCGATGTGATCCCTGCAGCACCTGGAGGCAACCGTTTTCCTTGGTCGCCGGGTCAATCGCAATCAGACAACTGGCCATATCGGGAAATAAGCATCCGAAGTCATACCAGTACCCATAATCCTGATGCCATTCCCAAGCACCGCCGACCCGCGGCTCTTTCAGCATGACCTTGTGGTGATAGTGATACACCTCGTCACCCAACAATCGTTCCATAACCCCGGCCACGCGGCGCGAGCGGACAATGGCCGTATAGATCGTAGCGTCATCGAGTTCGTTGCGGAGCGTCAAACGAGTAGTCTGGCCACTCGCGTCGCGCCGACCATAGGATTCGTTGATGACCTCACGATCCGCTTTCGAGATCTGGTAGAGCAGTTCTACCTCCTCGGGCGTGAACAGCTCGTTGAGGCGGATATAGCCGTCTCGCGCAAACGTTTCTGACAGTTCACTCCAATTCGCCGCTTCCAACATGGACTTATCTCCGACCAGCACCAACGAATGCCAAAGTAACGATTGCCAAACCACTTCTTCGAGCGCATTTCAAAACCACGTTTCGGACGGACGAGGCGCATTCGGGAAGGCGGTGCCTACCGAGCCGGATAGGTAGCACCCGGACACTTCGTCGCTCAGCCGCACGCAACGAGCCATCCTGCCGGGTTGAACGTCAAATTATAGGCAAACTGCCCGCCACGGATAGAGCGTGAGCCGGCCGTTCCCCCCAACTGCCGACTGGAACTTGCCACCCGCAGCTGCAGGCTGTGCCAGAATCGCAGTGGTGTTACACTTGCCGGTCCGTCACCGGCCAACCCAGCCCAGCCGACAACCAAGAGACTCGCACACAGCCATGCCCGCCGTAACCGTCAACCTGTACGCTTCGTTTCGCCAGCACATCGGTGGTCAAGCATCGGTGGATGTCGAGATGGAAGCGGGCGAAACGATTGAGCAAGTGCTCGGTGTGCTGGGTGTACCGATCGACCAGGCACGCATCATCTTCTGCAACAACCGGCTCGTCGAGCCATCACATCAACTGAACGGGGGCGAGACGGTGGGCGCCTTCCCCGCGATTGGCGGCGGCTGAGCGGGCGACAATCGCCGGGTGAAACTCGAGCTAACTGAAATCAAACACTTTGTCGAGTTCCTCGTCCGGGACGTCGAAGGTGGCATCGTGCGGAGGCAGCGTTTCGGTCTTGAAGAAATCGGGGAGTCGGTCATCCGCGGCCGTGAACCCGGCTCGGAAATTGAAGTCGCGTTCCCGGACCAACACGTCCTTCCCGATCCGCATCAGGTCGTCACTCGTGAACGTTCTTCCCCAATGAGCGGCCAACAGTTCGCAGAATCCCTCCAGCGCTTGCGGGTCGTCCAGGACCGCAAAGGCAATGAACAGGCACATGCCCGAAGCATCGATGGCGGCGGTGGCAATTTGCAGATTGCGACTCAGCGCCACCTGACCGTCCGGCGAGAGCGGATCGACTCGGCCACCTACTCCCAGCACGTTGGCGGTGATGGCATAACCGGCCGTATGATCCGCTCCCTGCGTCGCCGTGGCATACGTGACGCCAATCCCCTTGATCGCGCGCGGATCGTAGGCCGGCATCGATTGGCCTTTCACCGTGGGAATGCGCGCGACGCCGTATGCCTTGCCCAAGACTTCGGCACCCGATGCCACCAGTCGTCCCAGCGGCGTGCCCCGGCGCACTTCCTCCAGTAAGCCCAGCGCTCCGGCCGCATCTCCGAAGGGAATAACCCCGGCCTCCATCGCCACCGCGATCGTCGCTCCGGTCTCAATCGTATCGAGTCCCAGGTCGTCATCCATGCGATCCATCTTGGCGATGGAATCCAAGCAATCGATGCCACAGTTCGCACCATGGGCCCAGACCGTTTCGTATTCCGGACCCTTGGTCAGGTATTGACCATTCTCGTCCATGTAGATCCGTGAGCACTTGATGGTGCATCCGCGGTGGCAGGCATGAGCCAAAACGCCATCGCGTTGGACGATCAAGTCATGCTGCCGTTCGCCGCTGATCGCTTCGGTGCCTTCAAACTGCCCCGCGCTGAAATTCCGCGTCGGATAGGCCCCCGCCTCGTTGATCACGTTGGCCAGCGCATTGGTCCCATACGTGGGGAGCGTCTCTTTCGAAAGGGGATGATTCTCCAGTGCCGCAGCGAACTTCCGTACCGCTTGAGTGAACGCGGGCCGATCGGCAGGCTCGGTCCGCTGCCCTCCTCGCGGGTCCACGACAATCACCTTGATCCCCTTTGATCCCATCACGGCCCCTAGTCCACCGCGACCGCAGTGCCGTGTCGGACGATGCTCAACATCCGTCACCGCGATGCTGGCACTGGCGCATTTCATTTCGCCGGCCGGACCGATGCTGATACAGGCAATCTTCTCGCCAAATCGCTCGAACTGCTGCGCCACGGTGTCGTAGTTCCCCAGCCCAGAGAGACAATCGGCTTCCTCAATCTCGATCCCATCGCGGGTGATGATCAGACGGTAGAGTCGTTTCTCCAACGGCTGACCTTCGATCACGACCGCCTTGATTCCCAACGCGGCCAGCGCCAACGCCGCCATGCCTCCCGAATTCGACTCCTTGATCGTGCCCGTCAGCGGGCTCTTCGCACCCGCCGACAACCGCCCGGCACATGGCGCACCGGTCCCGGTCAGGATACCTGGGGCGAACACCAGCTTGTTGCTGGCCGACAACGGATGACAGGTCGCCGGGACTTCGTCGGCCAGGATGGCACTGGTCAACCCCCGTCCTCCCAGCCACTGATACTCCTCACTGGGATGCTCGGCGCTGACCGACAATTCCGCCATGTTGATGCGATAGATCAAGGACATATGCAAGCACCTTCTGTTACTGAAGCCGCGCCAGCCGCACTGGCTACGCCGTTCGTTCTGCCACCGACTGGTAGCCCCGGCCAACTAAACGCACAATTTTCGCAAATTCGGGCCCAATTGTCGACCAGAAACCGATCCATGAAATCTGGATCCCAGCGAGCGAGACCGCAGAGCAGCATCGCCGCATGGATCAATCACCCCGGTGAGTGTGGCGACAAGGCGTTGGCGAACGTTAACTGCGCTGCTCCACGCTGTGGCCAGCGTGGCTACGAAGCCCTGGCGAACGGCCTCACGCGTGGCGAGCGTGGCTACGAAGCGGCCTGGCGGGCGGGCCTACGTGGCCAGATGGCTACGAAGCCCTGGCGAACGTTAACTGCGCTGCTGCCACGCTGTGGCCAGCGTGGCTACGAAGCGCCGACTCTCTAACGCACAAAGATCCCAGCCTGCTTGCCCGGCCGCGGCGGTTTTTCGCCGATCGGCGGCAATTTGGGCAGGATTGGCAGCAGGATGCTGGATGGATGATCATGACTGCGCAAGATACTCACCGTGGCCGGCGGCATGGCAGATGCATAGCTGTACGACGGTTGGCCGTCCTGCCGGCGCGTGACGGGATCACCTTGCGGCGGTTGGCTGATCCACAGGGCCAATTTGTGCCCCTCGCGAAAGACGTGTCCGACGGGGAAGATCTCCACCTCCAATAGATACGGTTGGTCGGGCACCAGCGGCTGCGGATCCTGGTGCGTATGGCGTGGACGGGCCATGACCTGCTCCCGGTCAACTTTCACCGACCAGGATTTTTCTTGATCGATCGTGCGGTGTGAGGCCCGCAGGAGTCCCCGTTGCAGCAACTGAGCGACCCCGTCGGGATCGACGTCCGCCACCACCACGAACAGATCGGTATCGATCGTGGTGCAGGTTACCCAGAGCTGCGCGGCAAGGGGACCGCAGATCGCCGTAGTCTGGTCGAATTCGAGCAAGTAACTACGTCCATCAACATTGTCGTCCGAGCCACCCACCACCACGCTGTAGGAATCGACTCCCTGTTCTCCCTCCGCCGGCCTCTCGGCCGACAGTTTTCCGTTGGGCGCAGATAGTAGCGTTTCCACAGCGTGTCGGGCAGCGGGAAGTCGGCTGCCACCAGCGGCTGGTTGAGCTGTTGTGACTTCGAGGGCGTTTCGAAGTAGACTTCGACGCGCTGCTGGCGATCGGTAAACTCCGCTCGATCCCCCTGGCCTTCTTGCAGTGTCCAGAAATCGAGCCACTCCATCCGCTGACGGTTAAAGTGTCCCACATCGCCGTGATCACCGTTGGAGAGCACCAGATGTTTGGGAACATCGTCCGGAATGTAGCTCCAGAGCCACGCTCCGCTGGGGCCCGTCTGCTCGTCCTGGTATGCGTGCATGATGTGGATCGGCGCGCGCACGCCGGCTGCAAAGGTGCCAGGCGAAGCTTGTGCAAACTCCGGCCGGTATTCCTGACTATGGAGGGACATCCAGAGGTTCCCATGTGCCAGATCCCAGGGTGGCCGAGCGTCGACGATCTGCTGGTACTCGCTGCGCGACATGCCGCGTGCACTAATGGCCGCGTGACCCGATTCAAAGGGACCGGTGGACTTGTAGAGATTGACCATCCAGCTGACGGGAAAACCGGAGTTGCGCACGCCACCGATGCAGCCAATATCGCGATAGATGTCGTCCAGCAACCCGGAAACCGCTACGGCCCTGAGATGCGGAGGGTTGGTGGCGGCAATCATCAGTCCGGTCAGCCCGCCCCAGGAGTGTCCGTGCAGCGCAACTCGGCCATTGGACCACGGCTGTTTGACAATCCAGTCTTCAATCACCTCGTATCCATCCTTGCCGTTGAGCGGACTGATGGCATGGATCGTGCCGCCAGAGGCACCGGCACCACGCACCGAGGCGCGCACGGTCACGTACCGGTCCTGGAAATCACGTGGGCCTCTGGGGGCCGTGGAGTCCGGATACCCCATCATTTCGAAGATCGCCGGCCACTTATGCGTCACCTCCAGCGGATCGCATCCGTTGGGATAACCGATAGCCAGCGCGATCTTGACACCGTCCGACATCGTCGCGAAGGCGAACTCGGTACGGAACCCGTAACCCGATTCACCTCCAGCTGGGTATTTCTGGTCGAGTAATTTGCGTCGATATGCATAAGCCTCGGCAGCGGTCAACACGCCATCTTGGTTGGCATCCGCGGCGGGGAAATGCCGCAGCCAATTCTCCAGCGACTCTTTCGTCGGCTGCTCCTGCGCGGTGTTTTGAGCTGGCACATCGAAGGCTCAACCCCATGAGTAGCAGGAAACAGAAGTTGGAGAGCAGCATTCCACGCATGGTAACGTCTTCCCACAAGCCGCGAAGTGAGGTGGATCGTACGGTGCACTCGACCCGTTATAATCGCTGGGATGGCCGACTGCAAACCGGCCGGTAGAGGCGACGCCGACCGGGCGGTTGTCGATGGCGGACCGCTCTCTGGAGAGCGAATCGGGAATGCGCAGTGGATAAGAGAACTGTTGCCGTGACATGCAATGCAAAGTGCAAAGTGCAAAGTGAAAAGTGCAAAGTGACAAAGTGCAAAGTGGGTCATGGGGGACGGGCAGTGGCGTGGGGGACGTGGGGGGTCAGCGACTGAGTGAAAGACGTATGCAACAAGATCTGACGTTTCGGCTGATCGTGATGGCGCTGTTCATCGGTGCACGGTACGTTCGCTGGCACGCCCGTGACCAAATCGGCTGGCAGGCGAGTTGGCCGTCCATGAAGAAGCACCCGCTGGACACAACTCTGCTGATCCTGCTCTCCTTATGTTGGCTGGCGGCCGTCGTGATCTATCTGGCGTTTCCCTGGCTGGTGGACCGATTCCACATGCCCCTGCCAGCCTGGTTGCGCTGGTCGCGCCGTCGTGGTGGCGGTCGGCGGCTTGGGGTTGCTACGGTGGTCTGACCGGTGTTTGGGGGAGAATCTCAGCGTGACCCTCAAGATACGCGAGCACCATACGCTTGTTTCACATGGCCCGTACAGCAGGATTCGCCATCCTATCTACACGGCCACGTTGATCTATGCCGCGGCCTTGGGGACGATCACAGCCAATTATCTGCTGGGGTCGATGATCTTCATCCCGATGGTCACTTTGGTGGCCGAGCGACTCGGTCGCGAAGAGCAGATGATGATCGATCAGTTTGGTGATGCGTATCGTCAATACATGCAGCGTACCGGTCGCTTGTTGCCGCGACTGCGATCGTAGGGCGGTGCGTGTGTCACCGTTGGCAGGCCAACGAAACGTAAACGGTCACGGGTCCGGTAATAGCTGGTCTGACATCTTAACGCGGCCCTTGGCCCGCAACACAACGTGGGCGTCCCGAGCCTGGTTTGGCTGAGTTGGACGACCGGAACGATTAGGGGAGTATGAGTAAGAGTATGAGTAAGAGTATGATGAGGACACGGGAGATGAGGACACGCTCTGATCGTTGGCAGTGTGCAGTAGCCGCGCCAGTAGCGAGCTGAACAACGAATCACGGACAGACTCATGAACAAGCGTCAGGTGGCTATCGGTGTGGATGTGGGAACGGGTGGCGTGCGGGCATTGGCCCTCGACCTGGCCGGCCAGGTGCTGGCGGCCACCGAAGCCCGATTTCCGTCCGGTGCCACGACCGTCGCCGGTCCGTGTGTAGAGCAGGATCCTCGATCCTGGACCCTGGCGGCTGAGACGGCCTTGCAGCAACTGGCGGGACAATTGAGTGGCGACCTGGAACTCGTCGGCGTCTGCGTGGATGCGACATCCGGTACGTTCCTGCTGCTGGACGCACTCAACCAGCCGCTGACGGCGGGCGTCATGTATAACGACCAGCGGGCAGTCGAGGTGACGCGCGACGTGGCCAGGCAGATTGACGATCAGCTGGCCCCCTACGGAATACGCATGGCCTCCAGCTTTGCCTTGCCCAAGATCGTGCATCTGTTTCGCGAGACCCCCGCCCTGCGCGAGCAGTGCCGACGCATTGTGCATCAGACCGATTGGATCGTCGGACTCTTGACCGGCAACTACGACGTCACCGATATCTCGACGGCGCTCAAAACAGGAGCGGATCCGGGAGCGCTCGCCTGGCCCGCTGCCATCGAACAGCTGGGTGTGTCGCGCACGCTGCTGCCGCGGATCGTGTTGCCCGGAACCCGAATCGGTGTTGTCGGCGACCAGGCCTCACGACGAACGGGTCTGCCGAGCGGGACGCCCGTCGTGGCGGGCTGCACCGATGGTACCGCCGGATGCCTGGCGTCGGGAGCCGGGCGACCTGGCGACTTGAACGTGACACTGGGCACAACACTGGTATTCAAGGGCATCGCCACCACCCCGATCGTCGATCCCTCCGGCGCGATCTACAATCACCGGCACCCGGCCGGTGGCTATCTGCCCGGTGCCGCGTCGAGCACGGGAGGGGAGTGGATCGAGACCATGTTCACCGGCGCGGACCTGAAGCAACTGGGGCGCGAGGCCCTGCGGCACGTGCCCACCGGCAAGATCGTCTACCCACTGGTGAAACAGGGCGAGCGATTTCCTTTCTCGTGCCCGCAGGCCCAGGGGTTCGGACTCGATCAACTCGCGGACCCGGCCGTGCGGTTCGCAGCAGGGATGGAAGCTGTGGCGTTTCTCGAGCGGATGGCGACAGAGCGGTTTGAGCAGCTCGGACTGCCGATCGGTCCCACGGTCTTTGCGACCGGAGGGGGGGCGACCAGCGACAGCTGGCTACAGATTCGCGCCAGCGTGAATCGACGCACGTATTCGGTTCCCGAGAACGCCGCTTGTGCGGTGGGAGCCGCCGTACTGGCCGCCACACCTACCTGCGGGAGTTGTGAAGCAGCGATCGCCGCGATGGTGCGATGCGGCTGCACGATCGAGCCCCATGACGGTTGGTTCACGGCTCTGGACGACGCTTATGAGCAATTTCGGGCCGCCTTGCAGCAGCGTGGATACATGCGAGGTGCGGCGTGACGATTTTCAAAGCGTGTGACGTGCGCGGCATCGTGGGACAGGAGTGGAATGCAGAGGACGCTCACCGCATCGGCCTTTCGCTCGGTAATATGATCCGCGCCCGCAACCAATCGGCGATCGTTGTCGGCGGCGACTATCGCCGTTCCACTCCCCACTTGAAAGCAGCCCTTGTGGACGGGCTGCGGGCTGCCGGCATGGCGGTCCACGACGTCGGGCAAGTCCCGACACCGGTCGTCCAGTTTGCCGCCCGGCAGGCTGCCTGTCGCAACCTGGCGATTGTCACCGCCTCGCACAATCCGGGAAAATACAACGGCATCAAGTTCATTGTCGATGGTTGGCCACCCACGCCGGTCATGGTCCGCGAATTGGAATTAGGCTGCACAGCGCCCAGCACACTGTCCACTCCCGAATCGCGACAACAAGGTTCTCTGCACCAGCGTGATGTGCTGGCGGACTATGAGCGGTGGGTCGTGGCCTGCTCGCAGAATTTCGTGGCAGATTGTCTCGCTCGCCGAAACCCCTCCCCACCGGACTCAGCAGCTCGCGTCGACGCTGCTCCGCCAACCGTCGTGGTGGACGCGATGGGAGGCGTCTTCACGCGTCTGGCGCCGAGCATTCTGCAGAGCGCCGGCTATGACGTCGTGTCGGTCGACGACCAGTTGGATGTGGACTTCGCGCGGCGCGATCCGAACCCGGCGGTCGACGCCAACCTGCGACAACTCGCCGACGTCGTGCGCAGCTCGCGCGCCTCGATCGGCTTCGCGCTGGACGGTGACGGCGATCGCGTCATCTTCGTGGACGAACAGGGCACCATTGCTCGGCCTGAACAGATTGCCGCCATCTTGATCAAGTATTGTCTGGGGCGCTGCAGCGTCGTCTACGATCTGAAGTGCGCCTCGCTGGTGGCCCAAGCGACGGCAGAGCAGGGGGGGACCGCGATCCGGCAGCCGAGCGGTCATGGGTTCATCAAATCGCAAACTGCTCGAATTGCGGGCAGAACTGGGCGTGGAAGTTAGTGGCCACCACTTCTTCGGCGTCCTGGAGGGGGGGGATGATGGCCTGTTTACGGCGTTGGTGGTCCTGCGTCTGCTAGCCGCCACGGACGGTCGCCTGGCCGATTGGCTGCGTCGACGTAGGCTGGCCAGCCATCACGCCCGACGTGCGCATCGCGTTCGAGGGTGATCCGCACAGCACGCTGGAGATCATTGCCCAGTCTTGCGGCGGTGCGGTGAGCCGCCTGGATGGAATTCGCGCGCAGTACGAAAATGGTGCCTGGGCACTGGCTCGAGCCTCCATTACGGAACCCGCGATCACGTTTCGTTTCGAAGGCCGCAGTCGGGAAGAATGGCCGGCGATTGTGAGCCGTTTCCTGGCCGGCGTCCCGGAATTATGCCAACGCGTATTGGAGAAAATCTGATGGCACCACCACTTCAGCAACTCATCGACATGTCCCGCACGTTGGGAGACCCCCAGCGCGACCTGGTCATCCTGGGCGAAGGAAACACGTCCGTGCGTGCCGATCAAGAATCGTTCTGGGTCAAAGCCTCGGGAACCGAACTGGCCCAGGCAGACCACACGACGTTCGTACGCGTTCGCTTCCAACCGATCCTCGAAGCGCTACTTGCCTCGTCGCTCGACGACAGCGCCGTGAAACAACTGCTCAAGGAAGCCACCGTGGAAGGGGGCCGCACACCGTCGATCGAGACGTTTCTGCACGCACTCTGCCTGCAACTGGATGGCGTCCAGTTCGTCGGTCACACGCACCCGACCGCGGCCCTGTCGCTGCTGAGTGTCGCGGCCAGCCGCGAGCTGTTCAAGGGATCGATTTTCCCCGACCAGATCGTGCTGCTCGGGTCGTCCTACGTCTACGCCGCCTACGAGGATCCGGGACTGCCGCTGGCGCACGCCGTGCAAAAAGGACTGCAGGAATTCGTCGAGCGCGAGCAGCGCAGCCCGCGCGTCGTGCTGCTGGAGAATCACGGCGTGATCGCCTTGGGGAGCAGCGCCCAGGAAGTGATCAACATCACGCTGATGCTCGTCAAATCGTGCCGCATTCTGTTGGGCACGCTGGCCGCCGGCGGCCCCCGCTTTCTCACCGCCGAAAACGTCCAACGGATCGATCGCCGTCCCGATGAATTGGCACGCCGCGCCGGATTGCGGTGATGGTCATTGGTCATTGGTCATTGTCACTTGTCACTGGTCACTTGTCACTTGTCATTGTTGCTCATCGCTTAATCATAATCCGAATCCGCTTTCCACTCTTATCGAGCCAGCCGGAATCTGAGTAAGAGCAGAGAAGAGTAAACACTAATGACAAATGACAAGTGACAAGTCGACTAATGACAAATGACAAACAAGGACCGTCTCGCTTCCTGCGAGACTGAGTCACTCTGTGAGTGAGCGACTAAGCGGGGGCCTTCTTGGCCGGCGGCATTTCCAATGTCCGACTTACGAGCCCAGCTTTGGCGAAGACAATGTAGAGCACAAAGCCGACAATGATCGCCGCGACGGGGGGACAGGGAATCGTGAAGTCGATTTTCAGGTCTGTTCCCAGAGCATTCTTCAGCGCCGGCCCAAGTGTATTCCAGATGCCGACCACGAACCCGACTGCCCACGACAGCCAACCGGCCAGGTTGAATCCCGCGCGCGGGCCTGGCCACTTACGCCCAGCCAGCAGGTAATCGGCGGTCATGGCACCGCAGATCGGGCCAAACGATGCGCCGATGATCGTGAATACGCCGGCTGCATCGCCCGCCTTGCCTGATAGCACCAGGGCGATCGACCCGGCGGTGCCGATGCCGCACGAGATGAACGGGTTGACCTTTGGCAACGTGTTCTTGAAGCTGTTCGCCGCAATCAGCGAACTGAAGCAAGCGGGTGGGAAAGCGGCGATGGCCAGCAACAGCCAGAAGATGCTTGGCGACCCCTTCACCCATGATGGTTTCCATCAATTTGGTCGGTTCGAGGATGACTTCCTTGCCTTCCATCATGCCGGCACCATAGGTGCCGGCCACGATCAGCAACGCCAGGCAACCGGTGAAGACGGTTGCCCCGACCACGCCGACGAGACCACCCAGCTGCACGTCTTTCGTATCGCGGTTGCTCGAGGCAATATCGGCACCCGCAGCTCCCGCCGTGGCAAAGAAACCGACGATGTTGGTGATCGACCAAGAGCATCAATTCCAGTGAACTGACGTTAAGATCGGCTCCAACGCCTAGCTGTTCGGGTTTGAAACTCCCGATCCCGGAAGCGGTTTTGAACATCAAAATCAGCAGAATCACCAACGGGATTAACGGGCAGGAACGTGGCTACTTTGGCCACATATTGAATTCCCTTCAGTCCCACAAAGGCAGCCACCAAAGCCCACACGACGCCGATCGCCAAGTGCAACGCCGAGCCTTCCGGTTGCCCGGCCAACCACGCCAGCAATTTGGCCGAGAAGTAGGAGTTGACCGCCAACCAGCCGAATTGCAGGATGCCCATGAAGAAGCCCGGCATCAGGAAACCACCATTCACGCCGTAGGTCGATGTGCCGACCACGGCCAACGGCAATCCCGTTTTCATGCCCATCAAGCCAGGGGCCAGATAACTGGCGAAGTGGCAGATCAAGGCGGCGATGATCACGCCCAGCAAGGCAACGCCAAGACCATGCGCGAGGATTCCGCCAGCCGTGGTGGCGCCACTGGTCGGAACGCTTTCCCAGAACACGAACCAGAGCATGATGCCAGCGTACGTCTGCGCGGTACTCTTGTACCACGGCATGCGATTCGCCAGCGGTACGGGCTGCGCGGACGCGACATAATCGGGAAGATTGGAAGCCATAAACGTCCCTCCTCACGCGACCTGCCTGGCCGCGCCAAAAAAATGGTGAAACGCGAACTGCCACTCTTTCGTCACAGTGCGCTAACGGTGCGTGAACGGTCCAATGTGCCATGGTGCGATTGCGTCGTTTCCCGAACCGCGCGCCGCCGTCCCCGATTCCTGGTCGCCAAGCGGCGCAGAGATTCGCTTGACAGCGGCGTGCTCCCGGTTCGACGATACCAGCGGTCACTGCCGAGCGAGTGCGCACTGCACGAAGCCAACCCTTCGCAACATCGGCTCAAACACGGTCGACCCCAGCCAACCTGCGCTGAGCCGACCTGTGGCTTGACCGTCGGTCAACATCCACATACCACTTCGTCGCGTACCAGCCCAAGGTTGTCAGCACATCAGGACCATGAGTATACCGCCTGCGAAAGCCCTGTAAAATGGTGTGGTTTCGACTTTCCCCGCTTTGGCAACGATCATCCGCTGGCACCGTGAATCACGTTTGTCAGCGGCGGTGGCGAGTGGCGAAGTCTGACGCGACTTTGACGGCTAGTGGAACCTCCGGTGCAGACTTCGCGAGGGCGTCAGAAACGATGTGATTGGCAGAGTTTCCCCAGCAAGCCACAGTTGGCACGCCACTGGACCGTGAATCCCTGCTAAAATAGTCCCATCGCCGGGTGGCCGCTTTCCTGCCCGTGCCCTGTGGCGTTGCCTGTGGGTATCACGCGTATCGCACTGGCTAGTTAGCTGTGACACTGCACGAGTCGTACCAAGTCGTTCCTCATATGTCTGCAACAAGAGGTTTCGCCATGAGTTTGTCACGCCGCCGATTTCTCTCGTTGAGCGCCGCTGCAACGTCGCTTTCCTTGCTGTCACTTTCCAGGAGTTCACGCTGCGCCCGTCGCCGACGGCAAAATGAGACTGGGGTTGGTGACGTACTTGTGGGGCCAGGATTGGGACCTGCCGACATTGATCGCCAATTGCACACAAAGCGGCGTGCTCGGTTTGGAACTGCGTACCGAACACAAACACGGCGTGGAACCTTCGCTTTCGCCAGCGGAGCGGTCTGAAGTACGGAAGCGATTTGCCGACAGCCCCGTGGAATTGGTCGGGTACGGCTCCAACGCTCAGTTTCACGAGAAGGACCGCGAGAAGGTCAAGCAGAACATTGAGCTCACCAAAGCCTACATCAAGTTGATGCACGACTGTGGCGGAACAGGTGTCAAAGTCAAGCCGAACGGATTCGCGGAAGGTGTTCCGCATGAGCAGACGCTGCACCAGATTGGCCGAGCGTTGAATGTCGTGGCCGCTTTTGGGGCAGACTACAACCAGAAGATTCGGTTGGAAGTTCACGGCAGTGGTACTGATGAACTTCCCAACATCAAGGCCATCATGGATGTCGCCAAGCATCCGAACGTAGGCGTCTGCTGGAACTGCAACGGCACGGACTTGAAGGGCGAAGGTTTGGAGTACAACTTCGACCTGGTCAAAGATCGCTTTGGTGATACGGTCCACGTCCGTGAACTGGACCTCAACGACTATCCTTACCCGAAGTTGTTCGAACTGTTCGCAAAGATGGACTACGCGGGCTGGATCTTGTTGGAGTGTCGCACCGGAGTGCCGGATCGAGTAGCGGCCTTGGCCGAACAGAAACAAGCCTTCGAGAAGCTACTCGCCGCGGTGAGCAGCTGAAGCTGTTGCCTCCGGATCGAGGGCAACCAGAGGTCGCGAAGGAAGACCAGTCACAACGCGTCGGCTCATCGCATGCACCTACGGTGTGCGCATCGCCTGCAAAGTCGACCACAGGGGAAGTAAGTGAGTAGGGATTGCGCAGTGACGAATGGAGGGGGGCCGAACACGCCGGCAGTGGCTCTCGGTAACCACGGTATCAACGATTCCGCACTCCGCATTCGTTCCCAGAACAGGCCTCGACCTCGCGGCTTCACGCTCGGAGCAAACGGATGGTCGGCCGTGGATCGAACGATTAGGGAATGCGGAATGCGGAGTGCGGAATGCGGAATGTTGTCTGCAGATAGAGGCGACTGGGCGATGCAGACAGGACCGTTCATTATATGCGCGGGCGGGATGCTCCAACACGACAAGCAGGCGACTTCACACTGCCTTTGGCAGCTCGGAATTCCGCATTGCGCATTCCGCATTCCGCACTCCGCATTCGTTCCCAGAACAGGCCTCGACCTCGCGGCTTCACGCTCGGAGCAAACGGATGGTCGGCCGTGGATCGAACGATTAGGGAATGCGGAATGCGGAGTGCGGAATGCGGAATGTTGTCTGCAGATAGAGGCGACTGGGCGATGCAGACGGGACCGTTCATTATGTGCGCGGGCGGGATGCTCCAACACGACAAGCAGGCGACTTCACACTGCCTTTGGCAGCTCGGAATTCCGCATTGCGCATTCCGCATTCCGCACTCCGCATTCGTTCCCAGAACAGGCCTCGACCTCGCGGCTTCACGCTCGGAGCAAACGGATGGTCGGCCGTGGATCGAACGATTAGGGAATGCGGAATGCGGAGTGCGGAATGCGGAATGTTGTCTGCAGATAGAGGCGACTGGGCGATGCAGACAGGACCGTTCATTATGTGCGCGGGCGGGATGCTCCAACGCGACAAGCAGACGACTTCACACTGCCTTTGTGCAGCTCGGAATTCCGCATTCGCATTCCGCATTCCGCATTCCGCATTCGTTCCCAGAACAGGCCTCGACCTCGCGGCTTCACGCTCGGAGCAAACGGATGGTCGGCCGTGGATCGAACGATTAGGGAATGCGGAATGCGGAGTGCGGAATGCGGAATGTTGTCTGCAGATAGAGGCGACTGGGCGATGCAGACAGGACCGTTCATTATGTGCGCGGGCGGGATGCTCCAACACGACAAGCAGACGACTTCACACTGCCTTTGTGCAGCTCGGAATTCCGCATTGCGCATTCCGCATTCCGCACTCCGCATTCGTTCCCAGAACAGGCCTCGACCTCGCGGCTTCACGCTCGGAGCAAACGGATGGTCGGCCGTGGATCGAACGATTAGGGAATGCGGAATGCGGAGTGCGGAATGCGGAATGTTGTCTGCAGATAGAGGCGACTGGGCGATGCAGACGGGACCGTTCATTATGTGCGCGGGCGGGATGCTCCAACACGACAAGCAGGCGACTTCACACTGCCTTTGTGCAGCTCGGAATTCCGCATTGCGCATTCCGCATTCCGCACTCCGCATTCGTTCCCAGAACAGGCCTCGACCTCGCGGCTTCACGCTCGGAGCAAACGGATGGTCGGCCGTGGATCGAACGATTAGGGAATGCGGAATGCGGAGTGCGGAATGCGGAATGTTGTCTGCAGATAGAGGCGACTGGGCGATGCAGACGGGACCGTTCATTATGTGCGCGGGCGGGATGCTCCAACACGACAAGCAGGCGACTTCACACTGCCTTTGGCAGCTCGGAATTCCGCATTGCGCATTCCGCATTCCGCACTCCGCATTCGTTCCCAGAACAGGCCTCGACCTCGCGGCTTCACGCTCGGAGCAAACGGATGGTCGGCCGTGGATCGAACGATTAGGGAATGCGGAATGCGGAGTGCGGAATGCGGAATGTTGTCTGCAGATAGAGGCGACTGGGCGATGCAGACGGGACCGTTCATTATGTGCGCGGGCGGGATGCTCCAACGCGACAAGCAGACGACTTCACACTGCCTTTGTGCAGCTCGGAATTCCGCATTGCGCATTCCGCATTCCGCACTCCGCATTCGTTCCCAGAACAGGCCTCGACCTCGCGGCTTCACGCTCGGAGCAATCGGATGGTCGGCCGTGGATCGAACGATTAGGGAATGCGGAATGCGGAGTGCGGAATGCGGAATGTTGTCTGCAGATAGAGGCGACTGGGCGATGCAGACAGGACCGTTCATTATGTGCGCGGGCGGGATGCTCCAACACGACAAGCAGGCGTTTTCACGCTGCCTTTGTGCACCTCGGAATTCCTCAAGCCTCACTCCTCAAGCCTCACTCCTTGTCCCTAGCGGCGTGTAGTACCGCCGGCAGCCGGTGCCGGCGGCGTTTCTTTCTGTTCCAGTTCCTCGATCCGGCGCAGCAGCAGTTCCAGTTGTTTCTGCAGGGTTTGCGCCTGAGAGCGCAACTCTTCCAGTTCCTTGGCGTCTCCGGTCGGCGCGGGCAGATTAGCGGCAGGTGGCTCCAATTCCACGGCCGGCAAGTCGGCATCCGCTTCACCGGGAGCGGTCGGCGGGACTGGGGGCGGGATCATATCTGCGGCCTGGGGGTCCGTCGGTCCGGCACCCGGAGTGGGTGGAGGAAGCGGCGCGGCATCTTCAGGCGATCGGGCTTCAGGGGTGGGAGACAGCACGGCATCGAGCGTTCGCTCCAACGCGTCGAGCAAGGGTCGTTCTCCACGGCGCCGACCGAGCTGGAGCGGCGGCTCCGTCGGAGCGGCCATGTCGCCTTCGGTGGCAGGCGGAGTGGCGGGTACCACGGCCACGGCGGTGCGTCCCAGGCGGATCCTTTTGCGGCCGACACGATCGCCCTCGAAATAGGTGACTTCCACATCGTCGCCCGGACGAAACGCTTGCACGATTTCCACGATATCGTTGGCCGAGCCGATCCGCCTGCCGTTGATCGAGACGATGACGCCTCCCAAGGGTAAACCGGCCAAGGCTGCCGGGGTCCCCTCGCGGATGTTGCTAATCACGGCGCCGGTATCGACAGTCACTCCAAAACGACGCTTCGTCAGGTCCGAAATGTCCGCCACCGAGATGCCCAGAATGGGTCGGGACCCTTGCACAACGGAGGGTCCACCATCGGTGCGCGGCATGGTCGCATCTGGCGTCGGCCGGTCCGGCATCTCAGTGCGCGGTTCGGCCGCCGGAGGTGGCGGTGGTGGCAACTCATCGTCGGCCGGCTCACTTCCGCCCGCCGGCGCCGGACGCTCCTCGTCCTTCGGGCGCTCTTCCAATGTCACAGACACCCGCTGCAGAGCCCCATCGCGGCGGACCTGAAATTCCAGTTTCGTGCCGGCCGGTTGCCGCACGACGCGATCCAGATCATCCAAACCGCCAATCGGTTGTCGATTGACTTCCACAATTACGTCGTTGGCCTTCAGCCCTGCCTTGGCAGCCGGACCTCCGTCGGCGACCGACAGAACATAAACCGATTTCCCCTCCGGTGCCACCAGATCGACCGAGATGCCCAGATAACCACTTTCACGTTCTTTGGGTCGAAGCACCGAACGAGTTCCCGGTGCGTCATCCAGACTCCTCTCGAGCGCACCCACCGCGTCCTGGCCCCACGCTGTAGGGATGCTGGCACAGAGCAACGTTAAGAACCCGATTACGGCTGAAAATCTTGCAGTCATGACAAACCTCTCACACACGCGATATGTTTACGGCTGGTGGCAAAACGGGTGTCGCCCCCCCAGCCTCAGAAAGCGGAACGTTCAGGCACCGTATTCACGGCGAAGATTGATATTCTTCCAACGGGTCACAACGCCGTCGGCCGCCAACCTCCCCCGGTCGCGACCAGCAGGGTACGTGATGTTCAACGCGAACCACACGTCCGGCGGACGCGAAAGACCCGAGGATTTGCCAAGGGCCCCCGAGCGGCCAAGGCTTGGTCTCCCCATATGGATCCATACAACCGTCCATTATATTCCTGCCAAGCCAGTAGTGCGCAGGTCTTGGTAGAAGTTCCGCAAATTGTTTATGCTGCTCCAGCGATGGCCGAGCAAAAATCAGACGTCACAATCGAAGCCACGCCACTGCCGCAGAGACACCTGGCGCTGCAATTGCTGCGCCTTGGCAATGCGCGGACGGGCGCTTACTGGAGGCGGCTGAGGGCGGCCAAATCGACATGTTGGGGTTGTTCCACGCCCGCCGGGGGGACCGGTTCGTGGGCGCTGCCTGGGGGCAGATTGTGCCTGGCCGAACCGCTTTCTGTTGGCCCGCCTGCCTCGTTCCCGGTGAACCCGAAGAAACGGCCAGCCAGTTGCAGTCGGCGGTCGACCGACATCTGGACAACGCCGGCGTGGTCCTGGCCCAGGCCATCCTTCCCATGCGTGACGTGGTCAACGCACTCCGCCTAACCCGCGCAGGCTACCAACATCTGGCCGACCTCGACTACCTGGTCAGCCCGCGCGACGGATTTCCCACGGAGAATCCGCAAAGCAGCCTGCAGTTTGAACCCTCCACAAGGGGCGACGCACGCGCGGTGGCAGAAGCTGCTGGATCGCACCTACCAGGGCTCACTCGACTGCTCCGATGTCGATGGCGTCCGCCGGATCGATGATGTGCTAGACAGCTACCAGCGCACAGGGGTGTACCGACCTGAATGGTGGATTTTCGCTCGATACCATGGCCAAGATGTTGGCTGCGCCCTGCTGGCCGATCATCCCGAACATAACCAAGCTGAACTGATGTATATCGGCATCGTCCCCGAAATGCGCGGGCGAGGCTGGGGACTGGAAGTCACTCGTCACGCGCAATGGATCGCGTGGTGCGCCGGACGTGAGCGTCTGGTGTTGGCAGTGGATGACGGGAATTGGCCCGCCCAGAACATCTATGAGAAAGCTGGCTTTGACATTTGGGATCGACGCAGCGTGTTCGTCCGAGCAGCCGCGCCGGCCGTTGGCGATGCAGAAGTGGGCGAGTGCTCGTTTTGAATCAAGTAGGGCGACCTTGAACGCCGGCGCGGCCCGTATCCAGGTGGCTGGGGATCCTACGTGCGAACACGGGCGGAATAGGATCCCGTCCTGCCAACAGGCGCACCGCTCCCCCCGACTCCCCTCGCCACAGACTCCATGGAATGCCACCAAGGTCCGACATCTTTTCCACCAGGTTCAACGAAAGATCTGCAACTTTTCTTCACTCAGTTCTGACAGATTTCCCGAGGTTTTCGCGGCGGACTAAGTCGTGTGGAGAAAACTTTGAAGTCCCTTCTTTACAGACGTGCTGAGCACGCGTAAAATCGGCCTCCACAGGCAACCAACAAGACCTTCGTCGGCGATCATAATTCGTTCAATCGCACGACTTTACCTTTTTTATGGAATGCGCTGCGAACGCTTGCAGCCTGCAGCCCACGTGATCGCAACGTGCGGGCATCTCGACGGTTAGCGGGAGCAGTAATTGGCGATCGTGGTTTGCGCAGAGGATGCGTCAGGAAGTGACAGAACACGATAAGGACATCGACTCAGCCGTGCGCAGTGCAGTGGCTCGTGAAGTCGGTCTAGAACGATTTGATCTATGGTTTGGCGACGCCGTTCGGCTGAACCTGACCGATCGGTCGTTGCTGGTCTCCGCGGCCGACCAATTCACGCTCGATCGGCTGCAGAGTCAGTTCCGATCGGAGCTCTCGTCAGCCGCCACATCGCTCTCTGGCGGTCCGGTCGATGTTCAATTCCAATTGGATACGTCCTTGGCGGTGGCCGACGAACCCGCAGCGCCGGTTGGCGTCGCGACAGCGGGCACGGCGGAAGCAACCTCGGTGCCTGGTGGCACGTCGAACGGTCGATCTGAAAAAGGGGTCGGGTCTCCCCAGGGGGACACGGCGATTCGCGCGACTGGGCGATTTCATCGTGGGGTCCGGAAATCGCGTGGCGCAGACCGCGGCGCAGATGGTGGTGGAGCGCCCGGGGAACGTGTCGCCGCTGTTTTTGTTCGGCCCCACCGGCTGCGGCAAGACCCATCTGCTCGAGGGGATCTGGTCGGCCGTCCGCTCCGGGCATTCCCAGCGACGTGTCCTGTATCTGACGGCCGAGCAGTTCACGTCGATGTTTCTGGAAGCCTTGCAGGGCAGGGGCCTGCCCAGCTTTCGCCACAAATACCGGCACGTCGACGTGCTGCTGATTGACGATGTGCAGTTCTTCCTGGGCAAGCGAGCGACTCTGGTGGAACTGCAGAACACCATCGATTCGCTGCTGCGCGAGCAACGGCAGTTGGTGCTGGCGGCGGATCGATCTCCGGCCGAACTGTCCCGCTTCGGTCCGGAATTGACGGCCCGTTTTGCCGGCGGCTTGGTCTGTCGAATTGAACCGGCCGAGGCCGACACACGCTTGCGACTGCTGCGACAATTGGCGAGCCGACAAGGCATGACGCTGCCGGATGACGTGCTGCAGTTGATGGCCAATCGCATTCATGGCGACGCGCGAAGCTGACCGGCGCACTGCATCAACTCGAAGCAACCAGCCGAGCCTTCGGCCGTGAGATCGACGTGCAGCTCGCTCAAGCGGCGCTGGTCGACGTGTTTCGTGCCACGCAACGCGTGGTGCAACTGGATGACATCGATCGCGCCGTGTGTGATGTGTTCGGACTGGAGCCGCACAGCTTGCAGTCGTCGTGCAAAGCGCGGGCTTTCAGTCAGCCGCGATCGTTGGCGATGTGGTTGGCCCGCCGACATACGCGCGCGGCATATGCGGAAATCGGAGAGTATTTCGGCCATCGCAGCCACAGCACCGTGATCTCCGCCCAGAAACAAGTGTCCCGGTGGATGGATGCCGATGACAATGTGCTGCTGGCGCACGGCGACTGCAACATCCAGGAAGCGCTGCGCCGCGTAGAATCGCAAATACGTGTCGGCTGAGCGGGGTCATTGGTTGTTGGTTATTGGTCATTGGTCATTAGTCATTGGTTATTGGTGTTGGTCTCCTCTCTTAGTCATGATTTCGATTCGCTGTTACACTTGTATCGAGCCAGCCGGAACCTGAGTAAGAGCAAGAAGACAAACACCAATGACAAATGACAATGACAAATGACCAATGACCAATGACCAATGACCAATGACCAATGACCAATGACCAATGACCAATGACCAATGACTAATGCATCACGGGGCCTGCTTAGCACCGGCGGTCTCGGTCGAGTCTTTGAGCAGTCGCAACAGATCGCTGTCGGTCGACAGAATCAATCGCGTGTGACTTCCGAGCGCTTCCTCAAACACTTCCAGGCGGCGCAGCAACGCATAGAACTCGGGAGATTTTCCATACGCGTCCGCTGTCAGGGCGATCACCTGCGCATCTGCCTCGCCGCGAATCTCGGCCGACTTCTGCTCCATCTCCCCCTCGATCTGATCCAGTTCTTTTTTGGTCAGACCGACGATCCGATTCTTCTCCTCCTCTGCTTCTGATTCGAACAGCTTGGCAATCCGCAACCGCTCGCTGCGCATACGCTCGTACACGGTATCCTTGACCGAAGCGACGTAGTTCACGCGTTTCACCTTCACGGCCAGCAGTTCCATCCCGTAGTTGTTCATTTCCAGATCTACCGCGACATTCTCCAGGATGCTCTTTTCCATGGTGGCGCGCCCAGTGGTCACGGTATCGCGATTTTCGTCGACATTACGGGCCAGCTCCTTCATGGTTTCCGTTTCATAGACCAGTTTGTCATCCGTGGTCCGCACGACGTCAATCAAATTGTTCTGAGCCACCACGTTACGCACGGCCGAGTCGACCAGGTCGTCGAGAATTTTCTGACCCTTCTGCTCCGTCCGCACGGCGCGATAGAACTTCTCGGCATCGGCAATCCGCCAACGGGCCCAGAAATCAATATAGATGCGTTTCTTGTCCCGCGTCTGCATGCTCTCCGCGGCACCATCCCAGGGAAGGAGTCGCTTCTCCAGCCGGTCCACTTGCTGGATAAAGGGGACCTTGACATGCAGGCCGGCATCTTCCACGAACCGGATGGGCCGGCCGAACTGCGTAATGACGGCTTGCTTCCCCTCCTCCAACTGATAGGTGCTGGCATAGGTGACCATGGCGATCACGACGAACAGGACCAGCAGGCCGAATGTTGTTGTTCACCTTCATTGGACACCTCCTTTTTCGGTCGACGGAGCAACGACGTCATGCGACGAAGCACTGGCGTCGAGATTCAGCAGTGGCACCAAGCCCCGTACCGAACTGTCGATAATCGTCTTGTCCTCCACCTTCAGGAGCAACTTTTCCATGGCCTCCAGGTAGAGTCGCGTGCGCGTCACCTCCGGTGCCTTGTCATATTCCTGCAATTGGGCCAAAAAGGCGGACACGCGTCCCTTGGTTTCCAGCAAGATGCGCTCTTGGTAGCCTTCCGCTTCCGAAATCATTTGATCGCGTTTGCCGCGTGCTGCCGGAATCTTACTATTGCGTTCGCCTTCCGCATCATTGACTACGCGTTCCTTGGTCTGTCGCGCTCGGTTCACTTCCTGGAAGGCGTCCTTGACCTGCTCGGGCGGGGCCGTGCTCTGCAGCTTCACCGTGACCACCTCGACCCCCGCCTCGAAATCATCCAGCATCGTCTGGATTTCTCGCTTGGCACTCGAGGCAATCGTCTCACGGCCGAATGTCAGGATCGCATCGACGCTCGTATCGCCAACCAGCCTCCGCATCACCGACTCGGAAACATCTCGAATCGTGTCGGGCACAGACGGATTGGGATCGTAATGACTCCCCGAGGGAAGTGATTCGGGAGAAATCCGCTCGGCCGTCCCGATATGAAACAGATAGGCCACCGGGTCGCTCACCCGGTACTGCACAATCCACTCGACGTTGGCCAGATTCAAATCCCCCGTCAACATCTCCGCGACGTTCAAGTGCTCGCGATCGCCACGCGAATATTCCGTCACCCGCCCAGCGCGTTCGGTCTCAAAACCAAACTCCAACACTTGGACCCGCTGGACCGTCACATCGTAGACCGATTCGATCGGCCACGGCCATTTCATATGCAAACCGGGATTCGTCGTCCGCGCGTGCTGCCCGAACTGCAACACCACCCCTTGATCGCTGGCATCCACCCGATAGAACGCCGTCATCAATTCACCGACGATCACCAGCGCAAAAATGACCAGTGTGATCAGCGCCGTGTTGTGGCGCAGCACTCGTCCGACCTCGCCGGCATGCCTGCCGGCGGTCCTTCGGCTACCTGTCGCCATCGCAGTCTCCTCCCTCGAATGTATTCGCCTCGGTACTTCGGCCAAGGTGGTTGTAAAGGATTATTCGATTTCGTCCAGGCGGCATTGCCTGGTAAGCAGCTTTTTCTGGCCTTCAGACTGATCGCTCGGGTGCCGCTGGCTCTGCCAGTGTTGTGGGGTCCATGCCTCAGCATCAAGCATTGGCAGAGCCTGTGGCACCTCGTGAAGTGGCCAGCGGGGGGTTGCGTCGGCACTGGCAGAGCTAGTGATACCTCGTGAAGTGGTAAGCGGGGGTTTGCTTCAGCACTGACTCCGCTCACGGTCAGCGTATCTCGTGATGGGCCACATGTTCCACACTCTCTCAGGAAAGTGCCACCTTGCACCCTGCAGTGACCTACAGCCCAGGGGGAAGTCTCTCATCCGCCCTTGACCGTTTGGCCCAACCTGGTTATCGTCCGCCCCGGCCAGGCCAACTTGGGTAGCTGCGCGCCGAGGTGGGAGCAATCAGACGGGAGCGGAGACCAGCACGCCGCGCACGGTTGTCAGAAGGAGCAGCACGTGTACCGATATCCGTTCTTGGCAGGCTTGGCCTTCCTTGCGATCATGCTGCCCGTCGCGACGGCCCATGGCCAGGGTGTCCTCCAGCAACTGCGACAAGATGTGCAACACGAATCCGAGTCCAAACCGGACAAGGACGACCGCCAGCATTCGCGGCGCCACTGCGACGAGTACTGCGGCGCCGAGGAGAATCCGTTCTGGAACTTGTTCGGAACCGTTTTCATCCAGGGCTTCGCCTACGGTATCACAGCGCCCTTCTGGGGCCCACCCGTGATGATCGGCGACGACTACTCCACCGCCGGTTACCTTTCCTGTTATCCGTACCAACATGAATCGGGATTCATTCTGCGGGAACCTCATCTGCCGAAATCGGACGACATGTATGTCTGGTCCCTGCGTGTGCGGGGCGAATACGCCGATGATTTCGACAGCCTGACGCGCTATGGCGGACGTGTGCTGTGGGAATCCCGCAACCGCTTTGGCCTCGACACCAGCGTCGATTATCGCCGCGAATGGCTGGGCACCAATCACTACGACGAATTGTGGAACGGCGACTTCAACATCGTGTTTCGCTTCGCCGAAAGCGAACAGCTGATGATGCGCACCGGAGTCGGCACCAATTTCCTCGCCAGCCCACACGACACCGATTTCGGTTTCAACTTCACCTATGCGGCCGATTGGCTCCCGGCCCGGCCCTGGATCCTCTCGGCCGAAATCGACTGGGGCTGGCTCGGACATGCCGGGCTCTTCCACGCTCGTACGACGGCCGGTGTGAATATCCAGAATGTCGAAGTCTATACCGGCTACGATTACTTCGACGTCGGATCGGCTCAGATTGGCGGTCTGGTAGCCGGCATTCAGCTCTGGTACTGAATCCTGCCGAACGCGGCCTGCGGCCATCACCAAAGTGGCTCGGGATCCCACGTGCGAGCACGGACGGGATAGGATCCCGTCCTACAAACAATCACGCCTATTCGTGCGGATGACTAATCCGCGCGGTGGCATTATCCCGGCAGGAACTTCGTAACACCCGGCATCGCCACCGGCGCCGCCTGGACATCACCCCACTCATACGTCGTGGGACCGAGACGCACGTCCGCGTTGATCGCCTCGTCCCAGTTGAGCATCTCACCCGTGTAGCAGGCCTCGCGACCGATGATGGCCATCATGGTACTGAGCGCCATGTAGCGACCGTTATTGATCGGCGTGCCAGCTCGGATGGCGGCGAACAGTTCCTTGTGCTCCTGATCATACATACTCGGTTTTTCACCTGTGAAGACCGCCTCGCCGTTGATCAAACCCTTCTGCCCGTTGATCAACACTTGAGCGCGGCCTTTGGTACCGAGAATATAATCATCGACATCACCGACGCACCCCTGCATCTGACGCGTGTAGGCAAACGCTTTCACGCCATTGGCCCACTCATAGCAGACGGCATGGTGGTCGTAGATATTGCCGAATTCGGGCTGCGTGCGCACCTGACGGCCTCCCAACCCAAAACAGCTTTTGGGAGGCTGATCGTCCATCAGCCACATCGCTTTGTCGAGACTGTGGACGAACTGCTCCACGATGTGGTCACCGGAGAGCCAAGTGTAGTAATACCAATTGCGGTTCTGGTTCTCCATTTCGCTCCACTCAGGCTTGCGCGGGCGCAGCCAAAGCGTACCGGTGAGATAGTTCTCGTGCATGGCCACGATGTCGCCGATGGCGCCTTCCTTGATGCGGCCGATCGTTTCGCGGACACCAAAGTCATACCGCCAGCACAAGCCGGAAACGATATTGAGTCCTTTCTTCTTGGCAAGCTCGGTCGTTTCCAATACGCTGCGCACGCCAACCGGATCGACCGCCACCGGCTTCTCACAGAAGACATGCTTGCCGGCTTCGATCGCCGCGCGCAGATGCTGCGGCCGATAATGGGGCGTTGTCGCCAGCAAGACGACGTCCACGTCGCCATCAATCAACTGCTGATAAGCATCGAAACCGACGAAACACTGGTCATCCGACACCTGATACTTCTCGCCAATCTCATTGGGGATATCCTTCTTGGCCGCTTCCAGGGGTTCGGGGAACAAGTCCGCCAGCGCGGTCAAACGCACATTGTCCTCCGCGTGCATGGCATTGACGGCAGCACCTCGACCGCGGCCGCCACAGCCGATCAAGCCGACCTTCAGAATATCGCTACCGTTGGCGTGAGCCATCCGTGCGTGGCCGAGCGTGGCGGCCAGCGTCGTACCGACGACGGCCGCGGTGGACTGTTTGAGGAAGGTGCGGCGGGAGCTGGACTTAGCAGTGTCGTTCTGAGACAGGGGGCCGTGTTGGGACAGGGGGCCGTTGTCAGACATGAGTGGCTCCTTCGATGCTCGAGTATCAAGGAATGTGTGCAATAGGGTAGGCAAATTCGCGGGACGGCCGAGCCGCCACAATTGTCTGTTGTAACTCACGGTGGCCGATTGTCCAGACGCCTGAGGGGATTCCGCCGACAGGACCCACACGTCACCCGCCGAGAGCAGGGGGAATGGGAGGACGGGAGCACTGGAGGATTGGAGCACTCCAGGCATCCCGTCCCGCCGGCAGAGCCGGTCGATGAACGAGGACCTAGCGGACACGACGCATATAGCGCACAAAATCCTCGTCGAAGGCTGCCAAGTCCTGGCCGAAGGCGGTGCGAAACTGGATCAATCGCTGATCGGCAGGGACTTCGCCGAGCGGTTTCAGCCGCGTCAGATCCTGCAAGTAGCGGACATAGTCCTCGCGGTGCACACGTAACAAGTAGTAGTTCAACGCCCACGCCTCGGCATACGCGGCCGGCGAAGTGCGCGGATCACGAAAACGGGCGTCGTCGGTCAGCAGCGAAACGAGCGCATCAGCAGGGCGGTCACTGAGCGACTGCTGAAATTGCTGCAGATGCACGCGATTGACCGATCCGATATTCCGCCAGCCCCTGGAACTGCCTAGATCAGGCGTCTCAAAATAGACCGCTATTCCTTCGCTCACCCACGTCGGATTGCCCGCATACCGCGTCTGCAAACCGCTGTTGTAAGCGAGCTGATGCGTGGCTTCATGGACAATCGTGGCGACCGTCCGCTCGGCAGCCGGCTGGGATAGGATCTGATTGATGTGAGCGGCTGAACTGACACCGCGCTGGTGCTGGCGGAGCCCGTCGATTCCAGTCAAGTCATACATCGTCACGCGATTCGACCGCAGGTTGTAGTAGCCGATAATCGAAGCCGTCGCATCTCCTAACTCTTTTTTGGCGTACCTGGCGTACGAAGCCTGATCGTTGAAAACGAGTGCCACCAGCGGGAATTCCGGTTTGCGCAGCTCCAAACCACGGTTCTTCCAGAAGCTGTAGAAGGCACGATACAGCCGCTCGTACAGTCCGCCACACCACTCGGCATACGCATCGGAAGTGTTGTAGCAGATCACGTAATTCGCTGTCTGATGGATGCGAAAGCCGGGGGGGAGTTCACTCAGCAATCGCTTGGCCGTCTCCGGCGCGCCAAGCGGCTGAAACTCCGTCTGGTCACGCTCACGTCGCACGATTTCTTCCGGCTGAACGATCCACAGCACTCCGTCAGGGGCCAGTAGCAGCACACCACCGTCTTGGGCTTCTACCAGGACCTTGCCCGATACGTGCAGCTCCTGTCCGTCCCGGCTAAACGACACTTGCTCCTGGCCAAACGCCGTGGGGACACTCCAGACGCACCCCAAAATGCCCGTGCAAATCACGATCAGCCACGGCCTGATTCCCACGTATGTCAAGTCGCCCGTCCTCATCTGTCCGCTGAGCGCCAGGCAGTCACCTGCCCAGCTACCCCGAAAGCCCGAATTACAGTCTGAGTTCATTATCGCACAAATCCTAACATACGGCTGCGCAAATCTGGACGGCACGACCTGACGCGTCTGCGGGCTCTTCCCCGGCAACTGGTCAGGTCGGCACAATCCGTAGCGGCACAATCCGCACCGGCCGCGCGGCTCTTGTCGCTGGTCGCTTTGCCCGACGGTCAGCCTGCGTGTCTGCCCAGCCAACGTGCCGGCTTCACGCTCGTCACCAGCGCCGCGATCACCGCAAATCCAATCACGCTCGTCAGACACACGGCGGCCACTTGGTTGCTCACCCCGGCATGTATCAGCCCGAACACGCGAATCGGTACCGTTTCCAATCCCGGGGGCGTGGCCAGAATGGTGGCCGACAATTCACCACAGGCAATCACCAACGCGACCAACCAGGCCAGTATCAATGCCGATCGCCGCTGTCCCATGCCGATGCGCAGCCAGCGTGAAAGCGGCCCGGCACCATCAAGGGCGGCCGCTTCGATCGTCTCGCTGCTGAGTGTGCCAAAAGCCACCCAACAAATCAGAATCGGCAGCGGCACCGCGCGGAGGGTCGCTGCCAAGACCGGCGCGGAGATGGTGCGACTGTAACACCACACGAGCCACGGAGTATCACTGAGCGTAAACAGCCAGACCAGCGCCAACCCGATGAGTGGTCCCATGGTGGATAGACCCAAGGCAGCAACCAGTGCTGCCGGTACGGCCCACCAGCCTCCACGACGCGCCCACCAGGCCAGCAGCGCTGCGATGGCGGCGGAGAGCGTGGCAGCCGTGGCACCAATCAACAATGTCCAACGAAATTGAGCAGAGAACTGCCAGAGCGCGGAAACACGGTACGTACCAGGCCAGGGAACCAGCAATTCCGCAAATCGCCGCAGGGACCAGTATCGGACCGGATGGTCGTCGACGCGCTGGACAACAATACCCGCCTGATATACCAGGTTGCTCAACGGTACACCGGCCAAGACAACCAACGCAACGACCACGAGCACCGCAACAGGCCACCGCCAGCGCCCCAGAGGGAAACAGAAGGCTGGACGCTCTGGCACGTGTGCCGCCGCGACGATGACGGCATCCAGCGTCGCCATGGCAAGACCGGTCAGCATCAACGTGAATAGGACCGCGGCACCCGCTCCGCAGGTCGCATCCCCGCCCGTCGATAAGGCAAAACCGGTGTATAGCTCTTCCGACAGCGTGCGGATCTGATAGAGATCGGTTACTGTCATTTCGCTGGCCGTCGCCAGCGCGATCCAGATGGCGGCAACCACGATTCCGGGCCCGGCACGTCGCAGCGTGACCGTACAAAACACCCGCCAAAGTGAGGCGTCCAGCAGAGCCCCTTCCTCCAGCTCCGGTTCGCTCAACTGGAGTGCGGCCGCCACGATCAACGCCACCCAGGGAATCCCCCACACACCCTGAATCCAAATCGCCGCGATCCAACCACGCAGCAGCGGCGCGCCGAGCGATTGGCCGGCCAGCGACAGCCAGCCGAGTTTCCCAAAACCCGCTTCCCAGGCCGTGGCATGCAAATAGAGTGGCAGGCAGAGCAGGGCGATTAACCCGACCCAGGCACTCCGCCGCAGAGGCAGGTCGGTCCGCGCCACAGCACAGGCCAGCAACGTTCCACACGGCAAACTAATCAGGCACGCACCCAGACTCAGCCAGAGTGTGTTGCGAGCTAGCAGCAGCAGGCGACGGTCCGCCGTTGCCAGGAGCAGCCCCAGGCAGACAAAAAACAGAGCCAACCCCGCGCGCGAACACCATCGCCGTGTGCCCATCATGCGATCAGCTTAACCAGAGTGAAACTTATCTCTTCGCCTCAGCGGACGGTCGCTGAGCCCTGCTTTTCGGCCGTCGCGTCGGCGTTGACCAGATCCTCGGTGAAACGTGCCAGGTACTTCATCAAGCTGTTGTCGCCACTGAAACCGACTACGGTCTCGTCCCAGTCAATCTGTTGCGAGAGGACGCGGCCGGCATCCATATCGAACTTCACTTCGCCATTGGTCAGCTGCTGAACCAGTTGCGATTTGATGGCGGGATCATTGACTGGGGTCACAACCTCGGTCTTGACCGCAATGGTCGCGATACCGGTTTTCACTCCGGCGAGCGTATAGACCAGGCGGATCTTGATCCGTTCGGCACGGCCGTTCTTCGCCGTGCGGACGCGGACCTCATTCGAGACGTGCCAGCTTTCTCCGATCTTCACGGGTTCGACGGGCAACGGCATGATAATCTCACCGAGTCCGGAATTTACCTGGACAGGGGCCTTATCACGTTCCAGCACCTTTCCGGATGACGAGACCTTGACAGTGGCAATCGGGACGCCGACGCTCTTCGCCACCTGCACATACTCGCGAGGCGGTGTGTTGTCCGTCTCGCTGTTGTAGCTCACCTCTGGCCTGCCGGAAACTTTCTGCCACATGTCGACATGAGCCACCGAGTAGACAAACGTGGCGTCTCCTTCTGCGTCCACGTCAACCAGCTGCCACTCTTTGGTCGAGATGGCGCGCATCTTGGAAGTCTGCGTGTTCCCTTGGACCGTCGCTTCCGTCGTGCCCAGGTGCCGGACCTTCCATTGGATCAGCTCGCCTGCCGTGAACTTGTAACGCAAGAGGTGCGTCTCTTCGGCCGCCCTCTTCTTGGCCACCGCTAACTCGCTCGACAAGGTCTCGTCATTGGCCAGCACCGCCGCCGATGCGGCGCAGATGGCCAACAGGCTAAGGGTGGAAAACACCACCATCCGTCGTGAGTCTGTTTTCATGATTCGTGCATCCGTGCTTAATGAAAGAGATGAGCGCGCTGGCGACAAAACCGTTTGTCGCCCCCGTCCGCATCACGAGACGCTACAACTACGTCGGCTCAGCGGCGGATATGACCGCGCCAGTCCAGTTTTTCACGCAACGTTCGATAGTAATTCTGATCGCCGACCTCAATCATGCGAAATTGAGGCTCCGCGCGACTAACACGCACTCGATCGCTCGGTTGGAGTTCACAGATCACGCAACCATCAACCACCACCGACGCCGATGCGTGTGGCTGGTGGACCACCACTTCGTAAGTGCGATCCGCCCGGTCCACCACGGGCCGTACCGTCAAGGTGTGAGGACTGATGGGCGAAATGACAAACGCCTGCAGACTCTTGCGGAGAATGGGTCCTCCTGCCGAAAGGCTGTGCGCCGTGGAACCGACCGGCGTGCTGATAATCAAACCGTCGCAACTATAAGTCGTTGCCAAAACTGAGTCAACGTAAAGATCGATGTCCAACATCGCAAAAGGGGGGCCGCCGAGAATGGCCATCTCGTTGAGCCCCAGATCCTCATGAATGATAGCACCGCCACGCAACACGAAACATGCTAGCATCAGATGCTCGACGATTCGGCAGTTTCCCGCACAAACGTCGGGGAAGATCTGCAGAAACTCTTCGGGGGCAATCGCGGCCAGAAACCCCAACTTTCCCAGGTTGACCCCCAGCACCGGCAGTTGGTTGAACCCCAGTTGTTTCACGGCGTGCAGAATCGCTCCGTCACCTCCCAGCACGATGGCAAAATCGGCGTCTACTTGGCTCAGATCCGCGTGACAATCGAAATCTGTGAGAACGATCTCGGCATACTGCTGGATCAGCGGCCGCAGCCGCTCCGCTTCCGCCAACACCGTGGGCTGCTGCCCGTTGCCCAGCAATAACAGGCGGACTGGCCGCTCCGCGGTACCGTGCCAGGGCGAAGGCTGCGTTGCGCCGCCAACTTCGGTATTCATCCGATTGCTCATGATTCGCTTGTTTCGTCCCCACGCGAGACACTTGTCGAGCGCTGCATGGCAGCATGATCCCAAGACGCGGCGAACTCCCGACAAGCTTGGGCAATCCCATGCGCGTCGAGCTGCAAGTCGGCAAGCAGTTCCGCTCGTTCGCCATGTTCGATGAACCGATCGGGAATCCCCATCCGTCGCACTTTGCTGGCATCGAGCGCCAACTCGCTGGCGACCTCCAATACGGCACTACCGAATCCACCCATCACGGTCCCTTCCTCGACTGTCAGCACAAATGCGCATTCGGTCAAGGCGCGACGTATGACATCTCGATCAATCGGCTTGACAAATCGAGCATTCACCACACCGACATCCAATCCCTGTTGGCGGAGCGTGTTGGAGGCCTGCAGGGAGTCGTGCAATAGCGTGCCACAACAGAGGATGACCCCATCTTCGCCCCAGCGTAATACTTCCGCGCGCCCCAACTGCAAGGGCTTGACATTTCGCGCGAAGGTAGTGGCCGAGGCTTTGGGGTAGCGGATCGAGCAGGGCGCATCATGCTGCAGCGCGAAATCGAGCATCAAATCCACGTCGTGCGCATCACCCGGCGCCATGACGACGAGCTCGGGAAACACGCGCAGATAGGCCAGATCGAACACGCCATGATGTGTGGGACCATCAGGTCCCGTCAATCCGGCCCGATCCAAAGTGAAGACGACCGGTAGCTTCTGCAGGGCAACTTCTTGAAAGATCTGATCGTAAGCCCGCTGCAGAAAAGTACTGTAGATGTCCACTACCGGCCGGATCCCTGCCTTGGCCAGGCCAGCCGCAAACGCCACCGTATGTGACTCGCAGATGCCGGTATCGAAGAAGCGGTCGGGAAACTCCTCCCGAATTGGCTCCAGCTTGTTACCTTGGCACATGGCTGCGGTCAGTACGACCACACGCGAGTCTGCGCGCATGTGGGAGGCCAGGGCATCGCGCACACAATCGGTATAGACTCGACCGCCACCCGTCTGCAGGATCGCCTTGCCATCTTCCTCGGTAAACGCCGGCGGTGTATGGAAAAAAACCGGATCGGCCTCGGCCGGACGGAATCCCCGCCCTTTCTCCGTGACGATATGCAGCAGAACTGGGTCGTTCATTTTCCGGACCATCTGCAGGTACTTGCGCAGCAGGGCGATGTTGTGACCGTCGATCGGGCCGATGTAGCGGAAGCCCAAGTCCTCAAACAGCATGCCGCCATGCAAACCGGCTTTGATCCCCTCCTTCAACTGGGCCAGAAACCGCTCGGCCGGATCACCCAATACCGGCATCTTGTTCAAAGCCCGCACCACCTCCGTCTTCAATCCGGTATAGACCGGGTTGGTCCGCAGGCGATCGAGGTAGTTCGCCATCCCACCGACGCGCGGACAGATCGACATTTTGTTGTCGTTGAGAATCATCAACAAATTCTTCTTCAACCCGCCGACGTTGTTCATCGCCTCGAAGACAATACCGGACGAAAACGCCCCGTCGCCGATGACGGCCACGGCATGGCGATCCGACTGATCCACCAATTGGTCCCCCACGCTGATGCCAAGCACCGTCGAGACGCTCGACCCGGCATGCCCTGTCATGAACAGGTCATACGGGCTCTCGGCCGGATTGGGGTAACCCATCAGGCCCCCCTTGGTGCGGATCGTGGAGAATTCGCCGTAGCGGCCTGTCACAAGTTTGTGCGGGTAGATCTGATGCCCCGTATCCCAGATGAGCCGATCGTGGCGGAAATCAAACACGCTGTGCAACGCCAGCGTGAGCTCGACCACACCTAGATTGGAGGCGAAATGTGCCGACCGCGTGCCCAGTAGATTGCAGAGAACGTCTCGAATCTCCTCGGCCAATTGCCCCAGTTCGGCCAGCGACATGTCATGCAAGCGTTGGGCGGATTCGATTTGCGACAGGAGTGAATGCATGGTGTTACCGAGTTCTTTGAATGACATAGCGGGCCAGCGTTTCCAGGTTTCCAGCCTGCTGCTGGAAAATATTCAGTGCCTGGCCGGCTTCATCCGCCAACGCCGCCGCCCGCCGTTCGCTCTCTTCCAGGCCCAACAGGGAGGGGAATGTCAACTTGCCGCGAGCCGAGTCTTTCCCCAGCCGTTTGCCCATCGACTCCTCGTCACCCCGCAAATCCAACACATCGTCCTTAATCTGGAACGCCAGTCCCAGCTTTCTGCCATACGTGTCGAGGGCGGCCAATTGTTCGTCCCCAGCCCCGGCAACAAGACCACCCAGCCGGAGCGACACGCTGATCATCGCCCCCGTCTTACGACGGTGTATCGACTCCAATAACGCCAGGCCCCCACCCTGAAACTCGGCCTTGAGGTCGTCCATCTGGCCACCAACCAGGGCCCGGGGCCCCGCCGCCCGGGCCAGCTCTTCACAACAGCGAGCCGCCACCTCGGGCGGACGAACATCGCGTGCCAGCACCTCAAATGCCAATGCCAATAGCGCATCGCCTGCCAAGATCGCCGTCGCTTCGCCAAACTGCGCATGGCAACTGGGACGACCGCGACGCAGGTCATCATCATCCATCGCCGGCAAGTCGTCGTGGATCAGCGAGTACGTATGCACCATCTCCACCGCACACGCGGCCGGCAGCGCCTCCTCTTCCTCCGAACCGCAGGCACCCGCTGCCATTAACACCAGCAAGGGGCGTAACCGCTTGCCGGGCCCCAATAGGCTGTGACGGATCGCCTCGACCAGCACTGCCGGGCAGTCGCCCTCGTACGTCGTGTAATGATCTAACGCCTGATCCACGACAGCACGCATTTGGCGCGAGGACTCGGCGAATGCCTGAAGAGATAAAGATGTCATGGACTAGCAGCTTGCTCGCATTCGATGCACACGCACTTCGCACCTCGCCCCGCACAGGCCCTCACCACGCGTCACGCCAGCGTCTGTCGGGCACCCGCCCCCGACTTGAAACCTGGCGGACCCGCCGCCCCCCCCGCATGGAGCAATATCCGCCAACCCATGGGGCCTGCCACCATTCTAAAACAGGGTCGCAGGGTCGTCCATTCCAGGTTCGCTATCCCCGACTCGCTCGGCTTGCTGGCGGGAGCGGCGGCGACTGCGCGACGCTTGCTTCTCTTCCAGCGACATGTCGGCCTCGCCAAAGGGCTCCCCCCGCACGCGTCCCTGCTCATCGACACCCGAAAGCAATTCGATCTTCCGCTCAGCCCGTTCCAGCTGCCGGAAGCAGTGTTTGAGGTACTTAATACCCTGTTCGTATTGAGCGAGCGCCTCGTCGAGACCCAACTGGCCACCTTCGAGCCGCGTCACGGTTGTCTCGAGGCGCTGCAACGCCTGTTCAAACGAGAGGGGTTCGGTTTCTCGATCCGCGCTTTCTCGATCAGCGGCTGATGCTGTCTTTTTCTTTGCCATGGTATCTGCTATCTCCGCATGGACGGTTCCGGCGTGGCTGCTTCTTCACAGGCGCAGCAGCGGTCATGTATGCCCGCCGGCTCACGCGCTCATTCATCACGCTTTTCAATGGACTCGACTCGACTCTCGGTCTGACCGATCGCATACCGCGTACGCAGCAGATCCCCCACCTTCAACGCCGCGACATCTCTGACGACTGTCCCATCGCGAGCACGGAGCGTCACACTGTAGCCGCGGGCCAACACGGCCAAGGGACTCAATGATTCGAGTTGACTGGCTTTGCCCTGAACTTGCTGCCGCGACTCACGCAAGGACTGTTGCGTGGCGCGCGCGGCACGCGCCTGCAATTCGTCGAGACGACGTTCCCATTCGCGGACCTGATCGAGCGGTTTCTGGAACACTCGGCGTTGGGCCAGCGACTGAAGTCGCGCACGCGCCGTGGCGGCGACCGATCCTAAAGACGCCTGCAGGCGGGAATAGAAATGCTGGAGCGACGCCGCGATTTCTGGCGACGACGGCACTACGCGCTGGGCCGCTTCGGTCGGCGTGAGTGCTCGCACATCCGCCACGAGATCGGACAGCGTCACATCGATTTCATGACCGATGGCGGAGACCACGGGGATGTGCGAAGCAAAAATCGCTCGCACTACACGCTCCTCGTTGAAGCACCACAGATCCTCCATACTCCCTCCACCACGTGTGACCACCAGCACATCCGGGGCCGGCTGCAGGCGGTTGACCAAGGCGATGGCGCGGGCAATCTCCGCCGCGGCACCTTCCCCCTGCACCCGTGTCGGCACAATCAGAACATCGACGCCTTGCCAGCGCTGACGCACCACTTCCAGGAAATCACGGATGGCCGCGCCCGTCGGACTGGTCACCACCGCCACGCGGCGCGGGAAGGAAGGAAGCGGCTGCTTGTGCCCCGCGTCAAACAGCCCCTCGGCAGCCAATCGCTGCTGTAATTCACGCAATCGTTGCTGCAGGGATCCGACACCACGCCGTTCCATCTGTCGGAGCACCAACTGGTAGCTGCCCCGCGGCAGGTATACGTCGATGTCCCCATAACACAACACCTGCTGGCCGTCTTCCAGGTCGAACGTCAATCGACTGGCCACACCCCGCCAAATGACGGCGCGGATTTGTGATTGCTCGTCCTTGAGTGTCAGGTAAATATGCCCCGAGCGGGGCCGAGCCAAATCACTGATCTCGCCCACGACCCACACCGAGGGAAAAGTCGTTTCCAGCACGTGTTTGATCCGCGCTGTTAACTCGGCCACCGAGAGCGGCTGCGGCGGCTCAGCGGACTCCACTGCCAGGTCGTCCCTTTCGTCACGCGTCATCCGACGGTGCCCTTCCTGCTGCAAACGAGAGTAGCGGAGGGTAGTGAGTAGTGAGGCTTGAGGCTCGAGACCCTTCGACGTCAAAACGAACATCGCCCCAGCACTGCTCCTGCTCCCTGCTCCCTGCTCACCTGCTCCGCACTACTCCCTAACTACCCTACTCACTACTCACTACTCACTACTCACTACTCACTACTCGCTACTCACGCAATTCGCAACGATCCGCCCAGGTGGTCTCGCTCGCAGTCTGAGGAGATCGCGGACGCGTCTTCGGAGGCCCGCGCGAGGCGGTCGAGTCGGCCGGCGGCACCCTGTCGCGACATACACTGTTGTCCCTCCCAGTGACCGCCCGATGCGGCCCACTGTTCGGCTAGGGTGGTTAACCGATTGAGCGTGTGCTGCACCCGCTGTCGATAGTGCTCGACGCTCTCACGATCCAAGCCCGGCGGAATCTGGATTTTCGGTCCAACGACCGCGCGGGCGGCGCAGTACGGGACGCGGGACGGCAAACTGATCCCAGGCCCGACGGCTGCGCCAAGGACGGTCGTACCCCAGTCCGACCGGCACCAGCGGGATTCCCAGGCGCGACGAAGCATAGATGCAACCCGCTGCCAGGCGGCGGCGGGGGCCGCGAGGACCATCCGGAGTGATCGTCAGATTCATGGTCTCGCCGGTCCGCATCAACTCGCGCAAAGCTGTCGCCCCTCCCCGACTGGTGGAACCGCGAATCGTGCCAAAGCCCATATGGCGTGCGGCTTGCGATAACCATTCGGCGTCCTGATGACGACTCAACAGCATCGCCACGTGGCAGTGCCCGCGGAGGTAGAACAAAAACGGAATGTACTCGTGCCAGAAGATGACGATGACCGGTCCCTGGAAACGTGGCGAAGCGGGATCGACGTCGGGATCGTAGAAGACAGCCTGGTAGTCCAGCGTCCTCATCCACAGCCGGGTGACACCGGTAATCGCCAGACCCCCCAGTTTCATGATGTAGTCATTCGTGATCCGCATGGCACTCAGGCGCCGTTCATCCGTGGTCAAGTGTCAGTCGAGTCAGAGAGCGATTTCACTGTTCTGAGCGTGCACTGTCAACCGGAACAGTTTAGAACAATTGGAGCGGTCTTTGCAGGGTCCCCACGCTGGTGGCGTCGCGAGAATTCGCAAAAACCGAGCACCTCGCTGGCCGGCACCTGCTGTTCGCAATCTTGGTGGCGTCGCGGGAGCGCGGGCACCTCAACCATTCAAATCCAACTGCTGGCCACGCTGACCGGTCGGGTCCTTGCTGCGGGGCCGCGCGTCGCGATCGCCCGTCGCCTGATCGGTCTGTTGGTCGTCCGACGATTCGGGCCCGATTTCCCACGGACGTCGGCCATCCGCATCACGATCGGAGGTCTCCTCGTCCTGCTCCGTCTGCCCCACGCCCGCGGCCTGCTCCGCCTTCTCGTTCAGCTGCAGCTGGCGGGCTGTATCCGCGGTGTCCTGCTGCGCCGTTGAGCTTCGCTGCCTTGCCCCTGTGCCAGTGGCGAGCCAGGCGACACTGCCAATCATCCCCATCGGTCCGATACTCATACATCACCTCCCGATGACCATCTCCGCTCGTCGAAGGTCAGCCGATCTACTATCCCTATCGGCTGCCCTGGATCTGCGACAACCTGGCGGTTCCCTGGCTGTTGGTCTGCAGCGGTTGTAAGGGCCATTGGCAGTCCCAGCGCGTGCCGTAGAATCGCCCATCAGCGTATCCTCAAACGATCCTTGCCTACTGCCGCCCGCCGCTCCACGGCAACTGCGGTACGGCGGTCCGCGCGGCGGCTTCGGGGAAGAGCCGCTGCAGTGTTTCGTCCAGTTCGGGGAGCGCCTTCTTGTTGACTTTGGGGGCATCGATGTCCCCGACCACCTGAATCGACAAGATGTTGCGGCTGGCTTCGGCCAGCAGCGTCCGAATCACGGGCAATTGGAGCTCGTGACGTCCCAGCAAGGCGTAGAAGTCGAGATTGATTTGGCGATTCAAGTCCATCCAGCCTTTTCCTTTGAGGCTGATCGCATCACCCGAGAAGTCAATTCGGTCGAGGTACAGTTGTTCGCCTTGCACACGGAAGTCGACATCACTGCTGGTAAACGCCGTGGTATCCGGTTGCCGCAAGCTGAGCACCTTGAGCAACTGGACCATCACCGGCAGTTCATAGATATCCGCTTCGCGCAGTCGCACCTGGCCGTTTCCCTGCAGCGTATGCAAACCGGCCGCCGTGCCGGCCAGATGCAGCACGGCAAAGACTTTTCCCGAGATATCGTGGCGTTGGGAATGGATACTGCGCGAGAACTGCGCCACATCGCCATTGGCCATGGACGCGTCCAGCGCAGAATCGCAACTGATCGTCGAACAACAGATGGGCGTCCAACGCCACATCGCCACCCATCGCTTTGGCGGTCACCTGCCGCGGTGGACTGCCACGGCCGCACCACCGACGCGCGGGAACCGACAATCAGCTGACGCGCATCGATCCAGAACGGACCCTGCAATTGCGTCACCTGCACCGCGTGCGTGACGAGCGAGTCGATTTCCAGCATGCCGCGGCTCTGAAATCCCTGCGCGTTCTTGTCGCCGGTCAATCGCACGCCGCCGTAGATGTGCTCCAGTTTCAGTTGGTTGTCGAGCGCTCCGTCGTCGATATCCAACAGCAGATCCCAGTCGGCGGTGAGCGGCTGGCCTGCGCCACCGCGAAAATAGGAGTTGCCACTGAGACTGAGCAATCCACGGTACTTCAACTGGCGGACCGCCGGTCGCATGGCCTCCGGCAACGCGTCAATCAACTCGTGATCGACCTGCATCGCATCGGCGATGACTGCGCGTCAACGACACTTCCCAACTCTGGTCCGGCGAGACCGTGCCATGGCCCGCCAGTTCCACGCGCGAATTACCTCGCAGAGCCGTGACGTTCTCAAACTGAAACTGTCCGTCCGAAAAATGAACGCGCCCCGTGCAATCGTCCAGACGCAGTGGAAACCAAGTCGGGTGCACGGTAATGCTGCGTCCATCCACGTTTTGTTCGGGTGGCCATTTCTCGGCCGAGACGTCAATGGTCGTGTGCTTGGAAATCGAATCGTAGCGCACCGAGATCGCCACATGATCGACCGTGCCGCGCGGCCGCATGCTTTCCCAGAAGCGTCCCGCGTCCGGCTGCAGTTTCCCCAAAGCGGTGTGCAGGGAATCGTCGAGCGGGACATCCCAGCATTTGAAATTCAGGATCAACTCGCCCCCCGGCTGGTCGGATACGGCAGGCGTCCAACCGCCGCTGCACAGAATGTAACTGCTGGCGTGCGTGCCACGTAGATCCTGAAACTCCCAGCGATGATCGGCCAGGATCAGTCGCCCGGAAATCTTGTGAATCGCGTAGGGAAATCGTTCGTATTGCAGCGAAACGTCAACCAGTTCGACTTCCCACCGCGTGGCAGGCTGCTCGTCAGGAGTCCGTTTCTCGACGCGTCCCCGCACCAGCGTGATGCCGCCGGTGGGCTGCAGACGACCGCACGATCTTCTGTCCGGTCGGCGTCATCGCCTCGATCAACTCGTGGTCTATCGGTATCGGACCGGCGGAACGGAGATCCAGCCAACCGGTCGATCGCGGACCAGGATTCTGGAACTCGGCGGCCACGTCGATTGTCTGGCCACCGGCCACGGCGGTGAAATCGCGCACCGAGATTTGGTTACCGACCAGTTGAATGATGCCATTACCCTGCCGCAGTCGCAGGGGAAACTTGTGGTAGGCGAACGAGACGTCGCGGCACGTGACCGTCACATCCGGAACGAGTTGGTCACCGGCCATCCGTAGGTCGATTTTGGCATCGACAACACCCGCGGGTGAGAAATTCTTCCAGTCGTCTTGAAACTGCTCGGGAAGTACACCGTGAAGCCGTTCGTCCAACGGCAGCTGACTGACGCTGGCCGTCAACTGCAACTGGGGCGAATCCCCGAGAAAATCGCTGCACTGACAGGTCAGCTCCAGACTGGTCGGACCGCTGCGAGCCGTGACGTGTTCCATGCGCAACTGTTGATTGTCCGCATGTACATCCGCTTCCAGGTCGGTCAGCGGGAGCGGCAAACGGGGATCGTCCACGCGTCCTTCCGACAGATGCCCCTGGACAACACAGCGAATCGGCTGCTCATCCCCCGGCTCGTGTCCCACGCGAAATTCGAAATGAGCGCGGGCCCGCAACGTGGCCAGCATCGACAGATACTTGGCCACGTCGTTGGGAAGTGCGTCGGTCAGTCGCTCTGACATCTCCAACCCATCAATCGTCCCCCAGGCCGTCCAGCTCCCTTTCTGCGTGTCGGCCAATCCCTGCAGCTTGACCCGCTTGAAATGGTCACCCAGCAGATTCCCCGCGAATTGCCACTGCTTGCCCTTCCCCGGAGAATCGGGCGGACTCTGAGCACCCAAGTTGATGTTGCGCAGCACCCAGGCCCCTCCCGATTTTCGGCAGAGATCCTGCAGCTCGAGCGTGGAATCCTCGACCACGATCGCCGGCACGGAACCGCCAAAATCAGGCAGGGGAAGCAAGCGGGCAGCGTTCCAAACCCCGTCCGGATGACACGTCGCACGGACTGCGCATGCGGCGTACCGTCAGCCGCCGCACTTGCGGTTTGCCACTGAGCAACTCGCTCAGATCAGCTCGGCATTCCAGAAACATCTCGTCGATGTACAGGAGTTCCCGGTACGTCGATGCCTCGCCGTGGGCACTGAGCGAGAAACCGCGCAGCTCGATGCCTTGCCCCTCGATACGACGGGCGGCCTGGATCCGCACATCCATGTCCCGGTAATGTTCCGCGAACATCGCCTGCACGCGCAGGCGTATCTGTTCGTCCAGCTGGGCAATCACCAGCTGACGGCAGACGACCAGCCCCGCCGCGCAGACCAACACAGCCAACAGCAGCCAACGCACAAAGCTGCCGAGTCGTGCCAGTAGTCCACGTTTCTCCTGCATACGCTCCGGATTCCTTTCCAGCGTACCAGCTCCAACCTGCAAAACGGCAAAACCGTCCCCTCACCGCGTGGCGGCCGCCGACTCCGTCTCGGACGCACCAGCGCGGTAGATCCAAGGAGAAATCATCGCCGCCGCCAGAATCAACCACACCAACATCGCCGGCTGCCGATACCGAAGGGAACTGACAAACACCATGTGCAAACAGGTGAAATAGACCGCCGGCAGCAGGCAGAGTACGTACGGCCAGCCTCGACGACCCCACCGCCACGCACCGGCTATCCCCAGCACCAGCAACGGGACGAAACCGGCAGCCACGATCAGCTGCATCCACGGACTGCGAAACTCCGTGGCATTGGGCCACAGATTCCACATCCGCAGAAACTTGCTCCCCATTAATCGCACAACTTCGCCCGGATGCGCTTTCGCCCAGACAATGGCCGCGTCACGCATGCGACGGTCTAATCGCACTTCAAAGGCGTCCCACGTCCGGCCGCACGCCGCATCGTCCGCCTTCTGAGCCTGGTAGAAAGATTTCGAAAAATCCATGTTGCTCGCGCCGGTCGCGACCGGGTTCAGTCCGTCATAAAGACTCGCCCCAACCTGCAAGGTCGTGGGAACGAATTGGCCCACGGCGCGATAGTTGCGAACCCACCAGGGAAACATCGTCACACAAATCGCACCGGCCATGCATAACCCGATCCATGCATGCCGCCGCCGGTCCGTGCCAAACAAGAGCACCAATCCCCACGCAAAAGGCAGAAACAACAACCAACTGGGCCGCGTCAAGATGGCCAACCCGCCAGCGACACCGGCCACGATCCCCCACATCGCCTGACCGCGCTGCGACACCTGCCGCGTCGCACCCGCCCAGCAGACCAAATGCAAAACCATCAACGGACAGAACAAAGCCTCCGCCAACACAAAAATACTCATCCCAATCGCACCTGGATAAATCGCCGCCAAGCTGCCGGCCACGACCCCCGTGCGACCATCAAACATCATGCTCCCCAGCCACATCACACCCACGACCGCCAGCGTTCCCAAGCCAGCACCGACGCCGCGCGCCCAGATCACCGGCACATCGACACCCGCGCACCAAAACAAACCCGCTAGTACCGACGGGTAACCGGGAGCACGAAATATCCGGAACTCGCGACCGCCATATTCATACGGGCGGACCCGTGGCCAGCCGTTGCCCCAAATCCCAGTAGCCGTCACTGTCGGGAAATCCAAACGCCTGGGGGTCGCCCAACCGCTGTTGCCACCAGACGGCCGCCCCCATACGCAAGCCAAAAGCCAACGCGATGATCCCTAGAATCACATACCAACGTGTTGAACCGGGCTTCATAAGTGCGCAGCCTGCTTCAGGGAACAATGAGACGCGGAATGGTAGGCGGAGTCGACGATCCAGGTCAATAGAACTCGACGCTAGCATGGCCATACTAGGGCAAACAGGAAAACCAGGGAATACGCGTACCAAAGTCCTCGCCGGTGGAGATGCTCGTGTTCTGCGAGTGAACAGTTGATTGATGTGAACTGAAGGCAGCGGCTGGGCGACTGAAACTGGAATCTCCTGTAGCCCCGAAGGGACTTTCGCACGCCCAGGCGCTGCTTTCGGCAGCCCCGAAGGGGGCGCTATGCCAGCCCAGGCCGAAGTGAGGTCGCCAGCGGCGACCGAATGCAGGCCTGGGGAAACGAACAACAACACCTGTCGGTCGAGCCCCCGACATACCATCACATCGGCACATATTCGAGACCGAAACAGATCCGCGTTGAGCCTCGAGCAGCGGCGCAGTACACGACACCGGCGGCGGCTTGATCCGGCCTCGGCATGCCGCCGCCGGGGTGGCAACCGCCGCTCTGGCCGTCGCCCATGGTGCGCCGCTAGATCGGCTCAGCCGAAGCTGAACCAGGACGGCGGTCGTCTGCCGGACCGGCTCGGCGGCGCAATTCGACCACAGCTCCCCCCACTGTCACTTGGATGCTTCCCGGCAGTGTCAGGCTTTGTGGACCAGTCGCGTCATGTTGCAGCATACGGCCAAGTTGCCGCCATTTCACGTCTCCCATATCCTGTCGCGGCCAACGTTGTAGCCGCCAGATTTCCTTCATCAGCTCGCGGATGAGAAATGGTTCGTGTTGGCACAACGAAGAACCGGTCGAGCCGCACGCAGTCGGGGGAACAGTCCATCAGGCACCGCTCGACCAGCGAGTTGACGAGGGTGGTGATCACTTCCTGAGCTTCGCGAGCCAACTGGCCCAAGCGAATCAGTGCCTGGGAGACTTGCGGGTTGTAGTCGCTGGCAAGCTGCGGTAATAGTCCGTGGCGGATCCGATTGCGCGTGAAAGTCAGCAAGCGATTCGAAGAATCTTCGCGATATGGTTGGTGGAGATCCGCCAGGTAATCGCGCACGCGGGAGCGTCGGACCGATAGCAGCGGTCGGACGATCGTGGTCAATTGACTTAGCCGCCGCGTGGTCGGAATGCCGGCCAGGCCGGCCAGGCCGGTTCCGCGAACCATCCGGTGCAGATACCGTCTCGGCTTGGTCGTCCGCCGTGTGAGCCGTGGCCACATAGCGGGCTCCCAGACGATGAGCCACGTCACGCAGAAACCGATACCGCCGCCGGCGCCATTCGGCCTCTTGGCCGTTAAGTGGGCTGTCACCGCCGCTCTGGGCATGCCCCACTTCCAACGGAAGTCCCAGTTGCTCGCACAGCTGGCGGACGAACCGCTCATCTGCCTCCGACTCTTCGCCCCGCAACTGATGATTGTAGTGGGCGACCGCCAACCGGCATGGCTGCTGCTGGTTGACCGCCGTCAAGGCGCAGAGCAGCGCGACACTATCAGCCCCCCCCGAGACGGCAACCACCACCCGCACCTCACGCCAACGCGCAGGAGGCCAAGCCTCGCACAGCTGCTGTTCAAACTCGTGCAATTCATTCATGCTTGACTGCGACACCGCTACTTTCTGTTTCGCGGCGGAGGTAAGGGATTCAGGGCGGGCGTGGGGAGCCTCACCTGTTGAGTGTAAAGCGGTGCTGGCACGGAGCCTAGAGAGCCCCGAGAGCACGCCAGCAACCAACACCACAGAGGGGGTTACCAGGAAACGATCGACTTGCGGGCGGCTGGTGGTTTTGTGCCGGGTGGGTTGAGCTTTCCGGATAGGGGGAGAGGTCCTGTCCGATTGTCGCAACCATAACGTTTGTCGAAAGTTGGGAAGCAGGAAACCTGGTCCAGAAGCATCGGCAAACCGTTGCAGTCTGTCGATTCTCTGGTAACATATAGAGCGAATTTCCCCATCCGGCGAGTACACGTCAATGTGCTCAGCTGGTGGGGTCATTTCAGCGTACAAGTTCACCGAAAACCATTTGAAAGCGTCTGCGCGGCGTCAAGAGCAGTGCGTGAGCGCGAGATGGTACAGTTCGATTACGATGAACGAAGTCCGGAGTTAGTCATCGGGACCAGATCTTGGAAAGACAGAGCAGGCCAATCGATGTATTTCGTGATGCTCATGCTACGATTTGTGTTGGGCGTATTGGGTGGATGTTGGTGCCACCTGCAGCTAGTGCCCGTTCGAACAGGTGAAGCCGGCTGGCTCCATCCTGCCGCAGCGGTGCTTGGCGATTGGGATGCTGGGTCTGGTCATTTGAGGATTCGCACGCCGATCCGTTCGCCGATCCTGTATCGGCGGTTTGGGAACCGGCCTCCTTCTGGTCTGGCCTTCTGGGGCGGTCTCATGGACCGTCTGGAAGCGGATTGACCGGGGGAGAACTGCGCGCATCGCGGGCTTCTCATCACTGCCGAACTGCAGCTTGCCGCCTTGGCGGCAGGCATCTCGCGTCTCGCACGGCGGGTCAGTGGCGGACACGACATTCCAGGAGCCTCATTGGCATCCCCCTGGAATGGCCGTTTCCAGCTCGACCCTTCTCTGCGCTCGCAGCGATTATCCCAGCAGGGGAGCGAAACGTGTCGAGTCCAATTATTGCGGTGGTGGACCCCACGATGACCGTGGTCATCACGGCCCTCATTGCCGCGGCACTCACTTTCACGGTGGTCAAGTTCCTGGATCGCCTGCGCAAGAAGGACGCCGAGAGCGAAGCGCGGACGATCCTGGAACGGGCGGACCGCGAGGCCATCAATCGCCGCCGCGAAGCGGAACTGGAAATCAAAGAACGGGCACTCCAGCAGAAGGCCAAGACCGAAGAAGAGCTGGGCAAGATCCGCGACGAATTGCGGGAGCGGGAGCGTCTGCTCGATAAGCGGCAGGAGATGATTGAGCAGCAGACGGACGATCTCCGCAAGCAGGAGCGGATCGTCGAGAACACGCAACGTCGCTTGACGGAGCGTCTGGAGGATGCGAGCCGCCGCAATGAGGAACTGAGCCAAACTGCTCGACATGCAGCGCCAGACGCTGCACGACTTGAGCGGATTGACCCGTCAGGAGGCCGAGCAGCGACTCTTGTCGATGCTCGAAACCGAATTGGCTCAGGAAACCGGGTCGATCATCTTGAAGCACGAGAAGCGGATCGCCGAACAGTGCGACTCCCTGGCTCGCGAGATGCTCTTGACGGCCCTGCATCGGTACGCGGCCGCCCACACGGCGGAGAGCACGACCAGCACGGTCGACATCCCGAACGACGAAATGAAAGGACGCATCATCGGCCGCGAGGGTCGCAACATCCGCGCCTTTGAGAAGGCGACCGGCGTCGACGTCATCATCGACGACACGCCGGGCGTCGTGATTGTCAGCGGCTTCGATCCGGTCCGTCGTGAAGTCGCGCGTCAGTCGCTGGACAAACTGATCGCCGACGGACGGATTCATCCCTCGCGGATTGAGGAGTTGGTCGCCGAAACGGGCAAGGAGATCGAGCAGTTCATTCGCAAGAAGGGTGAGGAAGCGGCTCAGGAAGTCAATGTGCACGGCCTGCACGAACGGGTGATCTACATGCTGGGGCGCATGCACTTCCGCACCAGCTACAGCCAGAACGTCTTGCGGCACAGCGTGGAGGTCGCCTTCCTGACCGGCATGCTGGCCGAGATGATCGGGTTGGACGGCGACATTGGCCGACGTTGCGGGTTGCTGCACGACATCGGCAAGGCGGCCGACCACGAGCTGGAAGGCGGGCATCCCGAAGATCGGCTCCGACATGCTCAAGCGGCACGGCGAGTGTGCCGAGGTCGTGCACGCCGCGTTGGGGCATCACGACGAGATCATCACCGAGTATCCCTACACGATGCTGGTGGCGACGGCCGATGCCTGCAGCGCTTCGCGTCCCGGAGCGCGTCGCGAATCGCTCGAACGCTACATCAAGCGGATGGAAGAACTGGAGTCGATTGCCAGCGGCTTCGCCGGCGTGGAACAGGCGTTTGCCATTCAGGCGGGGCGCGAACTGCGGGTGATCGCCAGCGCCAAGAACACCGACGATGCGAAAGCCGCCAAGATCTGCCGCGATATTGCCAAAGCATTTGAAGAGCAGTTGACCTATCCGGGAGAAATCAAGGTGACCGTGGTGCGCGAATCACGCTTCACCGAACTGGCTCGCTGAACCGAGTCGCGGCCAGTGACCGTGTCGTCTCCATCACCGTTCGTCTCTGTCAGCTGAAAGCTACCTGCCAACGTGAATATCCTGCTGATCGGTGATATCGTCGGAAAACCAGGCAAGAAGATCGTACAGACGCGCAGTGCGCGGCTTGCGCGTGCCAGGAGTCGATCGATCTGGTCATCGCCAATGCCGAGAACGCTGCCGGCGGATCGGGATTGACACCGAAGATCTACGAGGAGTTGATCGCCGCGGGTGTCGACTGCATCACGATGGGAGATCACATTTACCGGCGACGAGAAATCGACTCGGTCCTGCGACGCGAACCGAACATCGTGAAACCGGCCAACTATCCCCGCTCGGCACCCGGTCGCGACTGGGCCGTCGTCCGTGGCGTCCAACGGCGTGGAAGTGGCTGTCTTCAGCCTGCTGGGACGTCTCTTCATGCGCCCGGTCGATTGCCCCTGGACACGTGCGGATGAACTGCTGCAGGAAATCCCCGAGTCGGTGCCGGGTACGCGTGCTCGATTTCCACGCCGAAGCAACCAGCGAGAAACAATTGATGGCCCGCTACCTCGACGGGCGCGTCAGCGCGGTACTGGGCACCCACACGCATGTCCCCACCGCGGACGAACAGATCCTGCCGCAGGGCACGGCATTCCAATCGGATGTCGGCATGACCGGACCGTGCGAGAGCATTCTGGGACGCGATATTCAGCGCGTCATGCACACCACCATCACGTTCCGCCCGACCTATTTTCAGGTGGCCAAGGACGATGTCCGGCTGGGCGCCACACTGGTCACGGTCGACCCCGCTACCGGCAAGGCCACCGACATCCGCCGGATCGTCGTGCGCGAAGACGAGGCCGAACGCCTCGAAGCGCTGGGAGTATCCACACTCGCCGCAGCCGACACGTCGCACATGTGACGCCCGGACGACATCCCTTCATGAGAGATGTCAGCCACAGCTAATGAGCGTAGGCGGCTCCATCGGTCGCGAAGTCTTCTGCCATGTCGTAGTCGTAGAAGTTCTTCGCGATGTGTCCGGCGAGCTGTTCGATAAACATGCGCTGGAAGTTCGCGCGATCACTGGCGGAGAGGGCAGGGATGGCGTGCGACGTGGGAAAGGTGAAGTTGCGATCCGTCGTGCGGAACACTTCCTTGTTCCTCTGCTTCATGTCGTACACCGTGATCGTCACTTCAGCGCGACCCTTGAGCAGCGTCGTGCTTTCGTGAATGCTGAAGTTTTCGATGTCGATCGCCAAGACCATGTCGGCTTTCACGCCGCGTCCAATCTCGGCAAAATCGCTTTCATCCCAGTCGTTGGTGTCCATCCAGTCGGCAACTTCATCCTGCCGTACCATGTCGAATCTTGTCCACTTTGCTGCGCAAGAATCCGCTCCACGCGGTCGGCAATCACCGTGCTGGTAGCCCCGTCGCCATAGGTGGACGGGTTCATGACACAGACGACCGCCACGCGTTGCCCCTTGAGGCCTTGGTATTTCGCCTCGATCTTGTGGCCGCCCCCGTACGCCAACTGGTAGAGTACGGCACAGCCGGTCGAGCAGGCCAGCGGCAGGGACAGAAGAACGAGCAACGCCACTGTTTTCTGTGATGGTAGACGGCGCATGATAACTCCATTTATCGGCGCGCGGCGATCCGGATCCGATCGGATATGCTCCGCAGAGAGGCGGAGAATAGCGTGGAGCCCAAATCGATACAAGAGAGGTTTTTCCCTGCCGCCCCCCGGAGCAGCAGCTTTTGCAGGCAAAGCTGCAATGCAAGGAGAAGTAAGGGATTGTTTGTTAAGCTGTGGCATCTGGATTGGTCAGTGAACGCATTTTCATGACAGGAGCCAGGCATGGATGCCGCACGGCGCTCGGGAAGAGGAGGAAGGACTCTTGAATCGGTTGGCGGAGTTGATGATTGAGGAGCAAGTGGCGGGGAAAAGGGTCAGGACTTTCGAAAAGAGTCCTGACCCCGTTTTCCGGGACGACACATCGGCACCTAAAGTTCGTTGACGCGAGGACTTGTGCGATCTAGGATGGAAAAAACGGGGCTTGTGAACGACGAGAACGGGAGACACCATGAACCACCAACACCCTGCGCCAGTGCTTGAGAAGCCGCTCGAAGCAAGTTGCGGTTCTGGCCCTGCTGGCAGCCATACTCGCGGGACTCGACACGCCGCCGGCCTCGGCCCAAAACAAGAAAGCTGCCGACACGGAACCTGCCGAGCCGAGTTTCAAAGAAGAGACACTGACCACCAAGGACGGGGTCTACTTGCGCTGTACTTACTACCCCGGTCCCGAGAAACAGCAGACGATCCCCATGATCCTGGTCCACGACTGGGGCAGTCGTCGCGGTGAACTGCACCAATTGGCTCTGTATCTCCAAAGCATGGGGTATGCCGTCATTGTTCCCGACCTGCGCGGACATGGGAACAGCCTCCAAGTGGAAGGCCGAGAGGAACCGCTCGACCCCGCCAAGATGCGGCGACAGGCGATCGAGGCGATGGTCTTGGATATCGAAGCCGCCAAGACGTTCCTGCTCAAGCAGAACAACGAAGGGAAGCTGAATATCGAACAGTTGGGTGTGCTGGGAACCGGCTTCGGCGCATCCCTGGCCCTGAACTGGGCCATCCGTGACTGGAACGTGCCGAACTTACCCACCTACAAGATGGGACAGGACGTGAAAGCACTGGTGCTCGTGTCCCCGCCTCGCTCGTTCAAGGGAACCACCATCAATGTGGCGCTCAAGGACCAACGGGTCCTGGCGCAGTTGTCCGCACTGATCATTGTGGGAAGCGAGGATACGACGTCCCTGAGTGACGCCGAGCGAATTCACAAGGCGTTTGAGCGAGCCTGGGGAGGCGAGAACCCGGAAGCCCTGCCATTCTTCGCCGCCGAGACATCGCTGCAAGGAACAGCCCTGATCAACACGCCGGGAACTGGTGTCGATCGATGGATCGCCGCCTTCCTGGATCAACGACTCAAGCGACAGGCAGAGCGTTTTCCGTGGACCGATCGCACCAGCCCCATCAAGTAGCGCCGCTCGGCGGGCGCAGCTACGCGGCGGGTAGCTGAAGCCGCCGAGGCTTCGATGCGGCATCGCGTCACCACGGTCGAACCGACTCGACAGGCTGAGCCCTCGGCGGGCTCAGCTACCGGGCGACTATCGGAGGCTCAACGCCCGCGACGCAGGCCAATCGCCGGCAGCGGTACGAGGTTCTTTGCTGACGACTCCGTGTCGGGCGGCGTATCTGCGACAGCAGACTCGGCCGGCCGGCGGGGAATCACAATCTTGACACCGATCGGCAGCACTTGGGGATCGCTCAGCACCGCGCGGTTCGCTTCCAAAATATCTCCCGCCCGCTGAGGATCCCGGTAATAGCGACGTGCCAGTGACTCAAGCGTGTCACCATCGTGAATCGTGTGCTGCCTGACTGGCTTGCGTGCGGGCCGAGCATCCGATGGCGGGTGGTTGCGAGGCGCCTCCCGTGCTCAGTTGTTCGGAACTCTCCGGGCGAAACAACGGGCGATACTGATCGGGTAACTTGGGAGGCTCCGTAGCCACCAGCAGCGGCTCTTCGGCCGGCTGCCGCTCCGACTCGCTCGACGACTCATCTTCCACCAGCAGTGGTCGGAGCGCCGATGGCGAGAAACTCGCCACCGCCTGCTGGCCGGGAACCTGCAAGGGCACACCTTCGTCGAGCGTCGACGAACGGTCGACAAATCCGCCGACCGCGACCGCCTCGTCAGGCAACGTGTGCCGAAACGGCAGTGCGCACACAATCCCCACGGCGATGACGCTCAACCCCATCGCCAATCGTTTGGTGCCGCTAATACGTGCCGCCGACTTCAATCTCTCGCTCCCTAGCCAAACCGTGCAAGAAGGGTGTCGCACCCTCTGACTCGACACTCTCACACCATCGAAATCGGTCCGCGGCACGGGAATAATTTCAGCCTCTGACACAAAATCAATCAAGAATCCGATCACTTCGGTCGGGTTGTAGTGATTGTGCCGGTCGACAGGCGGGAGGAAGGGTAGGAGTGAGGGATGAGGCGTGGCGAGTTGAGGACGGGCGTGAAGTTGGGCACAGTGGCCAGCTGCACGCGGCCAGTCGCGGATCGTCTGGCAAGACGACTGGCCCGATCGCTCGGGACACCGCTGCGCACTCGGACAGCAATCTGGACGTTCCGTGACGGCCGTGAATCGGCGGGGACAACGCCAGCCCACGACTAACTCGTGGCCTTGCTGCGATTGAACATCCAGAGCAACACCGGGGATGCGATGTAGATCGAACTGTACGTTCCCGACCACGATGCCCACGATCAGGGCGAAGGCGAAGCCGTGAATTCCGGGGCCACCAATCGCGTAGAGAATGACGACCACGATCAACGTGGTCAACGACGTGAGCAACGTGCGGCTCAAGGTCTGATTGATGCTCGTCGTTGATCATCGAAACGGTCAGGTCGGGACTCTTGCCGCGTACTCTCGCGAATGCGGTCGAAGACCACGATCGTATCGTTCAGCGAGTAGCCGATGATGGTCAGGAACGCCGCCACGATCGGCAAGGCTGATCTTGAATTCCTCGATCTGCAGGAATCCAAGGAAGCTCGCTGCCAGTAAGCGCTGACGGCGATCGCGCCGAGCGTGATCAACGACGTCGTGAACGAGGGCCACGCACGGCGGCGACGCCAAACACGACGTGTTGGAAGCGAATCCAGATGTAGCGCGACGATTCCAAGCAGACTGGCGACCAGGCGGCGATGGCCAGATTCGCGTGTCGCCAGCGCACCTGTACCACCGATCTTGCTGGACGAGGGAAGCACAGGCGAGTGTCGGCCAGCTCGATTCTGCATACGCGTGCAGAACCTGCTCGACGTCCGGCCGGTGGATCCGATCATGTTGACGTACCAGATTTGCGTAAGGATGGCTGCTGCTGGTCCCAGTCAAAGATCTCGTCCGGATCGACAGCAGGCCTGGCACATCAAGTTCAGCCGGTCGGCAGTTTCCGTGATCAACCGCCGGTCGCTGCGCCCTCATGGATCTCGTTGTACGCCGTCTTGATCTTGTTCCCGCAAGGTCGGGGCGTTGATATCGATTTCAAACGTCAACTGGGCGACCGTCGGAGGCCGTCTCCAGGGGAACCGTCCGCTGTCGGCGGCAGGCTCTGCTGCCGTCGGTTGCTTTGTGTCGGCCGTTCCCGCGACCGGCTTCGGCTCGTCCACCGGCCGGCGTCGGCAGCCGGTTCCGTCAGCGAGTTGCAGCCGGTGATTCATCGCCGGCGAGAGCGACGCCGGGTACCGCCGGCTCGTCCTGTGCGGCGGCAGCCCGGATCGGCCATCGGCGAACAGCCGCGTCGGACGGCAAATCAGTTCGTTGGCTGGTGGATCCGTCAGGCCTTCCGATCTCGAACTCGGGTGTCGCTTCGACGCAGGCTTCGCGCTTTCCGCTCCTTCTTGGCCGATCCTCATTCGCAGGCTCCGCCTCGGCCTGACTCTCGGCGCCGCAGGGGCGACGTTTCGGCTGTCTCGGCTTGGCGGGACTGGCCTCTTCGGGCATCCGCCGCGGGCCGACGCTCGTTGTCGGCGCCGGCGTCCATTCCCGGCGGACGAGTCGCGACTTCTTTCAAGTCACCGAGATTCATCCGATACGACTGCAGCAAGCTCTTACCACTGGCGTCGCGGAAGGTCTCTTGAATGGAGTCCTTCCAGGCTCTTGCGCCGTGTACTCCATATTCGCATCGATCTTGTACACGCTGTTGTCCGGACGCCCGACAACACTCACCGTGTTGTCACGGTACAAGGTGATCGGTCGGCTGGGAATCCTTGAAATGATCCATCAAGCGGCTGCGCACTTCGTCGGGCGGCATGCGAGTCTTCGCAGCACCATGACGACGGAGACACCGCCGGTGAAGTCGATATCGAAGATCTCCTTGCCCTCGCACCACCGACGGCAACCAGTCCGATCGACGATCAGCAGTCAGCGAGCCGGCGATGCAGATCCGCCGCTTGCCGATGAAGTCGAGCTGCGTGGAGCCGAGCAGTCTTCATCATCTTCAGTTCGGTGATCCAATGCCGTCGTTCGGCGATGTCGAACACGACGCGGGAACAGAAGATCGCCGTGTACATACTCATCACGATACCCAGGATCAACGTCACGGCGAATCCGCGGATCTGATCGGTTCCAATGGCATAGAGCACCATGGCGGTAATCAAGGTCGTCACGTTGGCATCGACGATCGTCGTCGTGGCTCGGCCGAATCCATTGCGAATCGCCATCCGCAGCGCGGCACCACGCTGCAATTCTTCGCGCATCCGCTCGAAGATCAGCACGTTCGCATCGACCGACATACCGACCGTCAGCACCATACCGGCCAGACCGGGCAGCGTGAGCGGTGCGTTGAGCAGCACCATCATCGGCCATGATCAGCACCAGGTTCATCAGCAGCGCCAGGCAGGCCACGATCCCGGAGAAACGATAGTAGAATGGCCACGAACACGAGCACGGCGACGAGCGAGACGACGATCGAGACTTTGCCCTTCTGGATCGTGTCGTCACCCAACATCGAACCGATCTGATTCTCGCTGATCGGTTCGGGATTGAGCGTGGCAGGGAGGCGGCCGGCACGGAGAATGCCGACCAGGAAATCGACTTCTTCCTTCGTGAAATCGCCGGTGATACGGCCGCTATCGCTGATCGTGGTGATCAAACGCGGGAAGGACAACAGCCGATCGTCGAGCATGATGCCGAGGTGGCGATAGAAGGGCGGCGTGGCATCGGTGTCGGGAAGGTTCTCGCTCGTCAACAGGCGGAACTTCGCGATCCCTTCACCCCGCAGGCGGAAATTCACGCACGGGATGCAGGTACTCATCGTTGCCCGCCGATACCACACCCAGGTTGTCTCCCGTCACATTGCAGCCGTCATCCATCGCCAGCAGCACGTCGAGATTCTCGAGCTCGTACTTCTTCAGGTAATCTTCCAACACTGCTGGTTGTTCGTGATCGGACCAATATCCGACAATTTCACGAATTGGCCGGTGGTCTCATTGCGCAGGATGCAGGACTCCAATTCGTCGGCCTTCAGCTTCTCCTTGGCGGCCTGGGCCCAGAATCCCAGGATCTCGTCTCCGCGTTTGACGAACTTGTCCCGGCGGCGACCGGGATCGGGGTCCTGAGCCTGCTCTTCCGCCGCCGCAATGATGTCCTGATGGTCGCGCCGGTTGGCCACGATGCGAAATTCCAGCGAACCGGCCGTCTCGATCTGCTTCTTGATCTGATCGACTTCTTCCGCGTCCACCTCCGGAATGATGATCTCCACCTGCCGGTCGCCATAGGGCCGAATCACGATCTCCTTCGTGCCGCTCGGGATTGATCCGATTGGTCAACGCCTGCACCAGGTCGCCCATATTGATATCGGCGTTCTGATCCTGCGTTCTTCTTGGCATCCGCCGTCGGATGCCGACCGAGGTGTCGATCTCGTAGATCAGAATGACGCCACCCTTCAAGTCGACTCCCAACGGAATCCGAAACCGACCTTGTTGCCAGTCCCAGGCGCGATACAAAACGAAGAACGCCAAGGTCAGCGAAGCAATAATCAACCCGATCTTGAACTCGTAACTCCGCATGCGCAAGCGAGCGCGCAATGACGGTGCCAAGTACAAAGGGCAAGACAATGACCAGAGCCATCACGCCGATGATGTAGGCAAACTTGTAAACGCCATCGGCAAACGTGCTCTGCTCTTGAGCCAGCAGGACGGGAAGGTATATGGAATCAAGCATGACAGGAACTTCCTAATTCCCGGAAACGTGAATCGTATCAGTATAGTGTGTACGTGAATGACAGAACCACCAAGAACCACTAGGTCGCTGGATCGTTCTCACCGGTCAGAACGCGAGCAATGGCGCTACGCTGCAAACGCAGCTTGGTGTTCGTGTTCTCGTCAACCTTGATCGTGACTTCATCCGAATCTTTCGAGGTCATGACGACGGTACCGTAAATGCCGCCGATCGTCACCACGCGGTCGTTCTTCTTGAGATTCTGCAGCATTCCGGCCAGTTCGGCTCGCTTTCGACGCTCCGGACGAATCATCAGCAAGTAGAACAAGACCGCGATCATCAGGAACGGAAAGATGTTGGCCAGCAACTGCGGCAGTCCGGACCCGGGCGGCGCCGGGGCATCCCCCTGCGCCACTTGTGCGAGCACAACGTGGGTCATCACATCAAAATAACGAGGCATGCCACGCCCTTTCCCCATCAACGTTGTTGCACGCCAGCCGACCGAGTCACGCAGGCTGGCAGGCAGCGGATCAAGCCACTCTGCTCGCCCCACAACGCTGCCCGGCCCAACTTCGTGCTCATTCGGCCACCGTTCTTCGCCACCGTTCTCGGCGGCCGTTCCCCCGACAGCGAGACCGTTGGGACCGGCCCACGTCGATCGGTCGCTGGGGAACAGAAAACGGCCCGACGGCAACGCCCGACCGGGCCGACTCCTGATGGAATAGCGAGTTATCATAAGGTCTTGCGCCACAACGAGCAAGGGCAGCAACAGGGGCCCACTTGAATTCCCCCGCGACGGCCGGCGGCGAGTGTGTCGATGCCGCGGACGCGCTCACACGCAACTCTCCCCCTCCGCCGATTCACGGCTGAACCTTCCAGCCGGCCATCTTGCGCTGGAAATACGCTGCAAACTCACCCGCCTCAATCGCTTCCCGAATCTCCCTCATCAATCGCTGGTAGTACGTCAGATTGTGAGTCGTCAGCAGAATGGGCCCCAACATCTCGCCCGCCTTGAACAAGTGATGTAGATAACCGCGACTGTGCTGGCAGGCGGCGCAGGGGCAATGCGGTTCCAACGGTCGGCCGTCACTGGCGGTGACATTGATTGCGCAGTCGCAGCGGCCCTTGGTCCGTAAAGGCCAACGCATTGCGACCGTTGCGTGTGGGCATCACGCAGTCGAACAAATCGACGCCACGTCGCACCGCCTGCAAGATGTCCTGCGGGCGCCCCACTCCCATCAAATAGCGGGGGCAGTTCTGCCGGCAGAGCAGGGCAGGTGACGTCGAGCATGGCATACATCTCGTCGGCCGTCTCCCCCACGCTCAAACCCCCAATCGCGTATCCTGGAAAGTCCATCTCCACTAACTGTCGGCACACGACAGTCGCAACTCCGGATTCAGCCCGCCTTGCACGATCGCGAACAGAGCGTCTGATCGTGGCGCTGCGGCCGCCTCCTGGCAGCGCTGAGCCCAGACTACGGTGCGCCGGCAGGCGGCACGGACCGCCCCGTCGTCGGCCGGCAGAGCCACGACGTGGTCCAGCACCATGGCAATGTCGCTCCCCAGTGTCTCCTGAATCTCGACCGCACGTTCAGGGGACAACGTGAGAAGGCTGCCGTCGACGTGGGAACGAAACACGACCGACTCGTCGCTGACCCGATTAAGCCGTTCGAGACTGAAGATCTGAAAACCACCGCTGTCGGTCAGAATGGGGCCATCCCAGCCCATAAAGCGGTGCAGCCCTCCCAACTCCGCGACAACCTCCGCCCCCGGCCGCAGCGCCAAATGGTACGTGTTGCCCAGGACCATCTCGGCACCCGTGCGCCGCACCATGTCAACGGTCAAACCCTTGACCGTCCCCTGCGTCCCCACGGGCATGAAGGCCGGCAACTGGACCTCGCCCGCGCGGCGTTCAAGGTGCCCCGGCGCGCACCGCAATCGCGACGCGGTGCGCCGCAACTCGAAGGAGAAGGCAGAGGCCGCGCATCAGTCGCCACGCAACTTGAGGCTCAACTGGGTCAGCTTCTCGCGTACTTCGTTCAGGCTGGTGACACCGAAGTTCTTGCACTCCAGCAGATCGTCGCCCGTCTTGCGAATCAGTTCGCCGATCGTGGTCATGCCGAGCCGGACCATGCACTTACGAGCCCGCACCGACAGATTCAGATCCGAGATCGGGCGATCCAGCACGGCCTGCTCGTCCGGCGGACAGTTGCGACACATCGATGGGCACTTCCGGTTCATGCCGCTGGTGAGCGAATTGCCCCAGATCCAATCCCTTGGAAACGCAGCATGTCGCGGATTTCGACCAGCGATGTCTCGCCGAAGTTCTTGCTCGCCAGCAATTCCAGCTCCGTGGTCCGCGTCAGGTCGCCCAGCGTCCGGATGCCCATCTTCTGCAGGCAATTGCGGCTGCGCACCGACAATTCGAAGTCGTTGACCGAAATACTGAGCACCTGGTTCAGCCGATCGTTGCGCTTCTGGGCTTCTTCGTCGTAGAACATGTCGCTCGAAGCCACGGCGTCCTTGAAATACAGCCGGCGCGGGGGTGATTGGGATAGACTGTCGAGGATCCGCCGGTAACAGGACTGAGCCTGCTCGTATCTCTGCGTGTCCTCGTACATGATCCCCAGATTCAGCAGGGCCCCGACATGCGACGGATAGCCGCGGACCGCGCGTTCGTACAGACGCAACGCCCCTTCGTCGTTGCCGCGGCGATCATTCTCCAGGGCCAACCCAAACAGCGCCGCCGGGATGCCTTGGCTCCACCGCCACCGCCCGCTCGTAGAGGGCCACCACCTCCGTCGGATTACCCCCCAACGCAGCCACCGTCGCACCCCGCTGATAGAGATACTCGGCCGTCTGTTCGATCGGCCCCGAACAGGCCGTCCAAGCGTCGCCAGCGCCCCGGCCGGATCACCCATGTAACGCTGCGCTTCGCAGATCGCCAACGCACACTGGTCGGCATTGTAACCGGCCCCTTTCGCCGCATTGTAGCTGGCGATCGCCTCACCATATTCGCCGCTGGCAAACTGCGCATCGCCCCAGATAGAACAGGGCCAAAGCGCTGCCGTCCGCATTGCGCAGGGTCTCGATGGCACGCGGTATCCGACCCAGCAGGTAGTAGCAGACCCCCAACCGCACGGCCATCGCCGGCGTCAGGCTCTCGCTCGTTTCCAACTCGCCTACCGAGTCGCGGAGGACCGCCAATTGCGCGAAGTCATCCGCGATGGCCGGCGTCAACTGTTCGATCTCGTTGGGCCCAAACGAACTGTTGGACAACACGATTTCTTTCAGATCAATTTCCAACCCTTGCGACATTTAGTGGTTCTCCCCATCCCACGCACTAGCGATCGATGCAAGACAGAGGGCTCACATAGAAATTAGAGAGAGCCAGCGGTGGGAGTCGAACCCACAACCCCCGCATTACGAATGCGGTGCTCTGCCAATTGAAGCTACGCTGGCAACTCAAGCGTGCAACGCGACGCACGTAGAAACTCATACGGTAGAAAAACGACGCCGAGGCGTCAAGAGCCGGACACTCGACACTGAAAGTAGACAAGACTTTGCGTTGGCCGACCAGCGAGCCGACCGGGGGAGTCGGCGAAACGCGATCTAGCAAGAAAAAGCGGGACCTCTGACGCGGCAACAACGTGTTGGCGCAACCGTACGGTCAGGGGCAAGGCAACCATTACGGGAAAATCACGTCAGAGGTCCCACGGGCCAGATTCACGTGCCGGTTGGGCGTCGCTCCCCACCCGACACGACGACCCTTAAGGCGAAAACGATGCCAAGCGTTCGCAATATTCCGGCAAGCACACCGTCAAGTGAACACTAACTCGTTTTCAGAGAAACATCTTATGGAAAACTGAATGGTGATCCTGACGAGGCCGCTCGAGGCTTGGCTTCGGGTAGCGGCGGAGTCGTTCGATACAGCAAAACACAACATGCGCCGCATCCTGCATCAACCGTCAGTTCGCCACACACGTTGCCCCTGAGCCGGGTCCCCGCTACTGATGAAATCATTTGAATATGCTACATTTCGTCCCCAAGAGCTTCGTCCCCGAGAGTTATGGGCCTGACCTGAGGAATCCCGGATGCCCCGCCTGATCGACTACCTGCCTGCCGACGCCAACCGCGTGTTGATTGTCGCCAACCCAGCGGCGGGTTCTGGGGCGAATCGCCACGCCGTACAGGAATTGGGTGACCGTCTGCAATGGGACGGTTGGCAGGTCGAGACCACCTCCAACCTGGAACTGCTGGCCCAGCGGGCCGCTCCCGGGGCCGAGTCGCGACGCCGTGGTAGCGGCCGGTGGGGACGGGACGGTGGCGGCAGTGGTCAATCGGACGCCCGCCGATACTCCCATCGCCGTACTCCCGCTGGGAACCGAGAACCTGCTCGGAAAATACCTGCATATGCTGGTCACTCCCCAGGAGTTGTGTCATGCCATTACGCACGGTGCGACCGCGCGTCTGGATGCCGGATTGGCGGGACAACGCATCTTCCTGCTCATGGCCAGTTGTGGTCTTGACGCGGATGTAGTGCAGCGTTTGCACGCTCAGCGGACTGGCAATATCCGTCATCTCTCTTACGTCAAACCCATCTTCGATTCGCTACGTAACTACACATATCCTGAACTGCGCGTGTCTGTGAACCGCTGCCTAGCGACTCGGCAGGCTCCCGTGACGCGTCGTCTTCTGTCGGCAAAGGCGGGACGACATTTGTCGTGCGTTGGCTGTTTATCGTGAATCTTCCCCGCTATGCGGGGGGACTTCGTTTCGTCCCTGCGGCAGTCGGCACCGATGGATTGCTGGACGTGTGCGGCTTTGAAAAAGGATCCCTGCTGCACGGACTGAGGTATTTGAGTGGCGTCGTGGGGGGCCAGCACCTCACTTGGCCAGATTGTCATTACGTGCAAACGCACCGTGTCCGGATTGAATCCGAAGCCAACGTTCCTTATCAACTAGACGGGGATCCTGGGGGCAGTCTTCCGCTAGAAATAACGATTTTACCGGCACGAGTCAGACTGGTGGCCACGGAATCGTGGGCCCTTTACCGAGGGTTTCGACATCCGCCCCACTCGGCGGATCCCGACTAACGGCAACCAGTACTTCCCGCGTGGCAGAGCAGACTAACTCAACTTGTTCAACGGCCCTCAGGCGACCCCAATACGTGGCAGACAACCCCCTTCAGATTGGCCCCTATCGTGTTGGCACCGGTTGCCCACTCTTGTTGATCGCCGGCCCATGCGTGTTGGAATCGGCAGATGTGGCCCTGGAGATCGCCCGCCGCCTCTCGGCGGCCACACGCGATCTGCCGGTGAACCTGGTGTTTAAGGCTTCGTTCGACAAAGCCAACCGAACGAGCGCCGCGGCGTACCGGGGCCCCGGTTTCGAACAGGGCCTGGAGATACTGCAGCGGGTAAGTGAAAAGTTGCAGATCCCGGTC
>CAVOXY010000039.1:0-44566 GCA_963700515.1 uncultured Planctomycetota bacterium
CTGGTCGGTCGCGACGTTGCCGGCCGTGTCGCGCACTTCCAGCCGCACATAGACGCTCGGTGGCAGCTGTGGATCGGCGGTCCAGGCGAATTGCCCCGTGTTGGGCAGCGCTGACACGATGACCGTCCAAGGTCCTTCGGCGGATTCACTGAACGAGAGCGTGACGGGATGCGAGCCCAGAAACGGATCGGTAGCTTGCCAGTTGATGAGCAGCTTGCCAGTTTGTGCGCCGTCACCGTACGTGGCGGACGTGAGTTGGGCAGTGGGGCGTGTCGTATCGACTCCCACCCACACGTCGGCCAGATCGCCGGTCCGCGGCTTACGCCCGGACATACCGTTGCGGCCCACCACGACCACGTGAAAGCCGAAGACTCCCTCTTGTTCCGCCACCACATCAAACGGGCTCTGCAGATCGTCGTCTGTTCCCCAGAGACGCCAGGTATGTCCACCGTCGGGAGTGGCCCACAACTGGACTTCCGCCACGCCCGCGGGTCCCACGGCGTCGACATCGTAATCGAGTCGGAAACGCGGCGAATTCGTCATCTGAGGGCGCTCACCCGGCGGCAGCATACTGGCCACGTCGACGGACGAAATTCCAGCGGCCGTCGTGGGGGACAGGACCGGTTGGCTGCCCTGGGCCGGCGGAAATGTCGTGGCCGTGTCGGCTGGCGATGATTCCTGTGCCGGTAAGTCGCCACCCTCCAGATCGGTTGGCCCTGTTACGCCGCTGTTCAATTCGCTGCTATGCGTCATCGAAGTCGGTTGCGCCGGCGTGGCGTTGCGGGGCGTTTGAAACGCTGTGTTGGCGGGTTCCGGCCGTGCCGTCGACGGCGGTGCAAAGCCTGTGACATTACTGTCGGCCGCGCTCCCTTGCGGCGTCACCGGCAAGCGATTATTTCCCGTTTCTCCCCAGCCCGGTTGAACGTTACTCAACGGATTGAGATGGGGCTGATTATCACCGGGCTGATTGTCACTGGGTTGATTGTCACTGGGCCAGGGCACGGCGCCTTCGCTGCGTTGACCGTAGCGTGCGAAGGGGTCTGCCGGCCGTTGCGGGGGGCCACCATTTGCTCCAGGTCGTTGCGTGACCAAGGCCGGCAGGAGCAAGCGGCGATTGACGACTCCCAGGTTTCCGGCACGATCGCGGACTTCCGCGCGGATATTGATCGTCGGCGATCGCGTCTCTGGCCACCACGTCATCTGCCCTTGATAGTTCGTGCGCACGACGTTGTCATCGGGGCGTTGCACGGCCACCGGTTTCCACGACTCGCCGACCCCGTCCTGGTATTCCACTTTCAGAGAAGAGGCCGACAGATTCTGATCGTAGATCTGCCAGGACGTGATGACATTACCCCCTTCACCCGGCCGGGCCGTGAATTCAATCTGCGGGGGAACGGTATCGACAACCACGCGCAGTTCAGGTTGCAGCGGGCCCTGTGTCTGAGCCTGCTGCGCCCCGTCGAGTGTGCGTGAGGAGAACCAATATTCCTTGTCACCCTGAGCGCGAAAGGTGAATTGACTCGCGCTGGGAGATTGTCGTGAGTTAGAGTTGCCAAGTATTTCCCTGATCGACGGACACATACAGATGCACCTCCACCGGCTGAACCACGCGGCGGTCGACGGTAAAGGGAATCGCAAAGACACTTTGACGCGTGGTGAAGAGCGGGAGTTGCGTGGTGCTGGCCGTCGATGCGGCGGGGCCCGGGGAAGCTGGTCCCGAATACCCCGGCAGGGACTGTGCCTCGAGCGGCGACACGAGCGGCGGGATGCTCAGAGCACACGCTAGAGCCGCACAGATCGGCACGGCGCGGATCCGCATGAGGACCAGGCCAATTCGTCTGGTGCGCATCCTTGCGTCCCCCCTTTTTCGGCAGTGGTTTCCGTCCTGGGCGGGGCGTTTCCGACGACCTAATGATCCGCAGACGCTGGGACCTGAGTCGCGCAAAAACGCTCTTTTTTGCAGTCACACCGGGGGAAGGCTGCCTGGTGCCGTTATTGGGTGGTGCCAGTGACCATCCAACGCGGTACTGGCCTGGCGGTCGTGCTCCCGCCATGCCGCACCGCAACCACTTCCGGCTGCCCGAGTCCGAACGCTCTTGCCTGGGCCTCGTAGCCGCGTGGCGCGAGAGCGAAGTCCATGCACGTCGTTGAGCTGCAACAGGTCCGATTTTCGCCAAGCCACGCAAAGTGGAAGATGGACGCGGGCCAATGATGGAACATCGGCCAACAGATACCCCCTTGTCTGGTATCGGTCGTATCGGTTCGGTAACTTGAACAGCCCCATTGCCATCCCCGTTATGCAGCGAGCAGTGTGAATGCCTGTCGAATCACCACCTGTGCAAGGTAACCGAGAACTGCCGCCTGACACGGGGGGACGAGGGGCTACAAGGCGGCCGTTGAGCCTGGCTGGCGTGTTGTGGTTGCTGGCGTGGGGATTGTTGTGCTGCAGCCTGCTAGGCTTTCTCGGGCGACTGTGGTGGGTACTGGACCTGACAAGCCATTTTCGCGTCCAGTATTTGGTGGTGGCTGGCGTGCTCGGTCTGCTGGCGCTGGCGCTGCGCCGGTGGACGCTCTTGTTACCCGTATCGTTTTGCCTGTTCGTTAATCTTTATCTGATTTGCCCGTTCTATGTTGGTGGGCCGACTGCGGAAACACCCCCCGCCTCCTTGCGTGTGATGGCGATCAATGTCAACGCCGGAAACCGGCAGAGGGAAATCGTGCTGGACACCATCACGAATTGCCATCCCGACGTGCTCTTTGTGCTGGAGTACACCGAGTTCTGGCAGGAGGCGTTGGCTCCGCTTGAGTCCACTTACCCTCACACGCGGCAAGTCCCCCAGGACGACAGTTTCGGGATGGCGGTGTACAGCCGATGGCCATTGGCTCAGGCAGAAGTATTTTCGCTACGGCAAGCCGGCTTCTGGGCGATTGAAGTGCGGCTTCGGATAGGGGATCAGCCGTGGACCATTTTGGGCATACATGTCATGCCGCCAGTGTCGGCGCGAGCCAGTCAGCTACGCAACGAGCAACTGGTCGAGCTGGCCGAGCGTGTGGCTGGTATCTCTGGTCCGTGTGTGGTGGTCGGGGACTTCAACTGCTACGCCGTGGTCTCCCCTCTTTCGGCAGCTCTTGCATGCGAGTTCTCTGCGCGACAGCAGTCGCGGTTTCGGGGTCCAAGCCACCTGGCCGACGCAGTTACCGGCCATGATGATTCCGATCGACCATTGTCTGGTATCGGGGGGCGTGCAGGCAACGCGGCGATTTGTGTCTGGCGACTGCGGGTCGGACCACCGCGGGCTTGTCATCGATTTAGCGGCGCCAGGGCGAACCGACGGGCGGTAGCCAGCGTATGGTTCTTGGCATGACGGCCGGTGGTGGACCTGAGGGAGCGGCGACATCGATCGACGAAATCGCTCGGAGCTCTTGGCGGGGCGAGGACAGGACGCGTGGGGACCGCTGCCATGGGGTGGGCAAAATTCGCCAGGTGCCAGGGAAGAGGCGACCCAGGCAAGCACCACGGCTCGGCAGGGATGGGATGTCCAGTCTGTAAGTTCCAGTTTGCACGCGAGTTGCGCGTTATTAACTGGAAATTCTGGACTTGAGCTATCCAATGTGCATAATATTCGACATATTCTCATCAGCTAACTTTTGAGTCCGTGCACCGCCTCGATAGCACGACATCCAAACATGCTGGAATTTCTTACCACAACGACTGCGAAAGCAGTGCTTTGGGTAGCCGTTCTGATGGTCATGCTGGCATTGGGCCACTACCTGGTGCGAAGGTTTCGGGATCGCATCGACGACGACCGGCAAACAGCAAGCGACCTGCTGACGAATTTCCGAGAAATGCACCACGAGGGTGACATCAGCGAGACGGAATTCCGAACAATAAAGACTGTGCTGGGGCGAAAGCTCCACGAGGAGTTGAAGGATACCAGTAGCGATGATAAGTCGTCCTCGGGGTGACTTAGCGGAACATCGCGAATTCGCGGAATGTGCCGGTCAATCCTTCAAGACGACTCAAGGCCTGGGAGGCCTCTCGCACAGCGACTACCGTAGATTTGGCAGCTCGACGAATCGCGGACAGGGAAGCCCCTTAAGGGCCTGGGCACGTGTCAGTAGACGCCCTTTCGGCCGGATCGAGCGACACCGAGAAAGTAGAGCCTGAATCGATAGCGGCGAGTCCGGGGACTGCCGCGATCGACGATCCGAAAGGAGTGATTATGCCCGCGGGAAAAGACTCGGGCGGAGGCCGACGTAGCAGCGGTACGACGAAGAAGAACGCGTTCTGTTCGTTTTGCCGCAAGAGCTACCGCGATGTCGGACCGCTGGTGGAAGGACCAGGGGACGTTTACATCTGCGGCGAGTGTATCGATCTTTGCCAATCGATTCTGGAACAAGAACAACGTCGACGGGGTTCGACGAAGAAACTTTTCAAGGAGATTCCGACACCACGTGAGATTGTGCAGCAATTGGACGAGTACGTAATCGGGCAGGCTGGAGCGAAGAAAATCCTGGCCGTGGCCGTTCACAATCATTACAAGCGTCTGGCTTTGGGGTGGGAAGGCTCGGACGTTGAAATCGAGAAATCCAACATCTTGCTGCTCGGTCCTACCGGTTGCGGCAAGACGCTGTTGGCCCGTACGCTGGCTCGGATCTTGAACGTCCCGTTTGCCATTGGCGACGCGACGACGTTGACCGAAGCCGGCTATGTCGGCGAGGACGTGGAAAACCTGTTGCTCAAACTGCTGCATGCCGCCGATTTTGACCTGGAAGCAGCGCAACGGGGTGTGCTCTACATCGACGAGATCGACAAGATCGGCAAGACCAGCCAGAACGTGTCGATCACGCGCGATGTTTCCGGAGAAGGCGTGCAGCAGGCACTGCTGAAAATGCTCGAAGGCACCGTGGCCAATGTGCCGCCGCAAGGGGGGCGCAAGCATCCCGAACAGCAGTACATACAGATGGACACGACGAACATCCTGTTCATCTGCGGTGGCACGTTTGTCGGGATTGAAGACATTATCGGCAAACGCATGGGCAAGCCGACCATGGGGTTCGGGCAACGCAGTGCCGTCGAGAAGAAGTCGGATCCCGGCCAATTGCTGCCGCACGTGACGACCGACGATGTGCTGCATTATGGGTTGATCCCGGAATTGGTTGGACGCTTGCCGGTGATCAGTGCACTCACGCCGCTGGATGAAGACGGATTGACGCGTGTGCTGACCGAACCTCGCAACGCGTTGGTAAAACAGTATCAGACCCTCTTTGAAATGGAGAACTGTCAGCTCAGTTTCACGGAAACGGCTCTGCGACGTATCGCCAACCGCGCTGACGAAAGGAACGGGGGCCCGTGGATTGCGGAGCATCATCGAAGAAGTGATGTTGGACATTATGTATGAGTTGCCCGATCAAACGACCGGCGCAGCGTACGAGGTCAATGACGATGTCGTTGATGGTCGTGAGAAGTTGTTCAAAATGCCCGAAACGCGCACCAAGAGCGCGTAAGGATTCATTGACGAGCATCAGGGATTCATCACGGTAAGTGAAGCCCGGTCAGGACGCAGTCCTGACCGGGCTTTTTTGGTAGCTGAACCCGCCGTAGCTGAACCCGCCGTAGCTGAACCCGCCGTAGCTGAACCCGCCGTAGCTGAACCCGCCGTAGCTGAACCCGCCAGGGTTCAGCCGCGGTGGCGTGAGCGCGTACTGGGCGGGCTCAGCTACGTCGGTGGCGTGACCGCGGCTGAGCCTGGGCGGGCTCAGCTACGTCGCCGCGGTGGCGTGATTGGCTCCGGGCTCAGCTACGTCGCCGCGGTGGCGTGACGTTTCGGCGCTGCGGCTGAGCCCTGGGCGGGCTCAGCTACGTCGCCGCGGTGGCGTGACGTTTCGGCGCTGCGGCTGAGCCCTGGGCGGGCTCAGCTACGTCGCCGCGGTGGCGTGACGTTTCGGCGCTGCGGCTGAGCCCTGGGCGGGCTCAGCTACGGGCCAGCTTGCGCAGGACTTCGATGCCCCGCGCCAACGTGTCGTTGGATGCCGCGTAGGAAATCCGAAAGTGCGTGTCGCGTTGGCTGAACACGTTGCCAGGAATGATCAACAGGTTGTGTTCAATGGCCTTCTTCACAAACTCGGTGCCCGTTCCCCAAGGTGTTTTGGGGAACACGTAGAACGCTCCGCTCGGCCCGGCAATTTCGTACAGGTCGGAGAGACCGTCCACGATCATGTCGCGTTTCTTGTGATACGCGTCGATGTGCTCTTGAATGTCCACATCCATGGCCACGGCGCCGGCCCATTGAACGGGTTGCGGCGCGCAGACAAACGTGTACTGCTGGACCTTGATCATCGTGTCGATGACTGCCGCCGGACCGTGCACGAACCCCAGTCGCCAGCCGGTCATCGCATAGTTCTTGGAGAATCCATCAATCACGATCGTCCGCTCATTGAACTGCGCCGGTGACTCGAACGGCGAGTCATAACAGAACTGGCTGTAGATCTCGTCCGAGACCAGGGCGATGTTATGTTGTTGAGCCAATTCGGCCAGCACGCGGACGACCTCCAGCGAGGCGGTGGCACCGGTCGGGTTGGCAGGGCTGTTGAGCAGGATCAGCTTCGTCTTCTTCGTGATCGCGTTGGCCACCTGTTCGACCGGGATCTGGAAATCGGGGTAGGTGGAGATCAGCACCGGCGTGCCACCCACCAATCGCGTCAGCGACTCGTACATCACGAAGTACGGTTCGAAGATGATCACTTCGTCGCCCGGATTGACCAGCGAGAGGAGCGTCAGCACGAGACCGCCGCTGGTACCCGATGAAACGAATACCTTCCGATCCGCGTGCCCGTACTGCTGGTCGACCCGCGCCTGCAGTTTCTCACGCAGCACCGGCATGCCTTGCGTCAAGGCATAGTTGTTCTTGCGCGATTGAATCGCGTCGATACAGGCAGCCCGCACCGGTTCGGGTACGTCGTAGTCGGGCTGGCCAATCGACAGGTCGATCGGCGCCTTCATCTTGCCGGCCAGTTCAAACACCTTGCGAATGCCGCTGCTGTCAAACGAGCGGGTTCGCTGAGCGATCCACGAGTCGGTCATACGTTTTCCATTCTGCTGAATACGCCGTCGAGCGATACTGCCAATTTGGCACTGCGGCACGGAGGATCGTTTTCAGGCACGACCACGCCTGCCTGCAGCGCAGATCATCATAGTGACGGCAAGAGCCCAGAAATGCAAGAACGGCTGGTTTTCTACGCGGTTTGAGGGGTCCGTAAAGGCCAGCGAGCGGTTTCCCTGGTGGTGTCACGGCCAAATGAGACGGCGTGAAGTGGGGAACAGTTCGTCACACCCAACGCGATATTCGAAGTTCGAGACAATCACGCTTGTTGGAACTTCACGTGACGAACACAACTTACGCCGATTCGCGCACTCGGCAGGTGAAGCGGATGACGCCTCCTTCGGTGACCTTCATCGGTTCGGTGATTTCCCACCGCAACATCAGCGACTCGCCCTGATTCTGGGAGGCGGAGAAGTTGGCCTTGAGCGAGCAGGATTGGCTGTCTTCCACATATTCGAGTCGCGTGGTCAGGTTGTCGACCACGGTGACGTTGCCGATGACCTGATCGCCCACGTTTTCAAACTGCAGTGTGAACTCGACGGTCTCGCCGGGGCGTGCCTCCTTGCGCGAGGCCATCTTGCAGACTTGCAGACGCGGTTTACCTTCGAGCGAGTAGATGTGAAGGGTCTGTGCCGCCGCGATCGATACGTCTTCATGCGTGGCGATGTTGTCGATGACGACCTGCACGGCCGCGTCATGGCTCCAGGCTACTGCCGCCTGGACGAGCTGAGCCAAACGCGCTTTCTCGGAGTTGTCCAGCATCGCGCGACGGATGTCGGTGAAGTCTTCGTAGGGGATCAGGCTGCCGTGCGTTCCGACGAGTCCTTGGCGGTTCTCCAGGCCGATCAGAGGTGTCCGCTCTCGAAATCCGCTCGGCGCCGTGGTGCCGAGATTCAGGCCGGGTTGGATTGGCTGGACCTTGGTTGTCGCGATCTGCACATCACCCAGACCTTCAATCGGAACCGGCAGGTCGACTCCGGCGATACGATCCAGGTAATCGTGTTGCAGGATGCCATAGACTTTGCGTACCGAAGCGAAGCGAGGCGCATACAGGCAGACGCGATTACTGGGCTCGACGTACGTGTCTCCCTCGATCGTGTCGTAATGGACAACCGTGTCTTCCAGTGCGAGTCCGTCCAGGCTCCAGTTCTTGTTGACGCGTACCTTGGGAAGCTGGTCGCCGCCGTCGCACAGATACTCATCCTCCGGCCAAGGGCAGGGGAGTCCGGGAGGGGTCCACGCCCCACACGATACGCCGCCGGGACAGGATGGCTCAGGCTGGCAATTCATCGGCTGCCCATAAGCAGGACGGTGGGTAGGCCGACTGAGAGTAGCACGGACCGCCATACGCGGGCCCATAGGACTGCGCCAACTGGGGTGCATACGCTGGTGACGCGGCGGCAGAGTAGGGGGGAGCCGCAGGCATCGGCGATACTTGGACCATGGTTTGTGCGGCGCTGACCGGAGGCGGTTGAACGAACATGGCGCCGTCGGCGGGCAACACGGCCGGCACGACCGGCGTGGTATGTCCCACTGGCGATACGTTGACTGGCCGCGTTGGGGACGCCGCTGTCGGATGATTGTGATCCGACAGCGATTGCTTGGCCGGCAGGCTTTGTATCGCATCTGCAGACTCGCGTCGGACTGCGGTCTGGCACGGCGGCCACCGCTTGTGTGAGTGCCGTGGGCGTCGTGACAGCTGGTTGCTGCGAGAGCCGACGATGGAACGCTTGCGATCTGTGAATCCACACCTCGGCAAGAGCAGAGGATCACGACGGCCACGCTGATCAGCAGCCAGCGACTTGTATGACGAGTGGGACGTCCTGGGCGAACGAGGGAAACGATACGCGTCATCGGTTCACTCCCACACCAGCTTGGCGTGTTTGAGCGGTTGTACGGGGCGAGTATTTTTCATGATTCCCAGTCCCTTGCGCAGCGGTCGGCTCACTTGGCTCCGTCGTCTGAGGACTTGGTTCGGTTGACCGAGGAGCGGGAGCGTCCGTTGGCTCACTCATCAACGTTTCGGGAAAGCGAATCCAAGGGGGAGAATCAAAGAGAAAGCGACCGGTCGTTTGATCGAGTTCCGGTACCCGCGAGCCAATTCGCAGAATGGCCATGGGGCGACCCAGGCCGTCGGCGACTTCCAGTGGATCCTGGCCCGGGCCGACTTCGAAATATCGTTGATGTACCGGATCTTCCGGCAGGGGCAGGGCGGTGCGGGGATTTTCCAGGTAGATCACGCGAATCACGAATTGACCGCGCAGCGCCAAGTCCAACTCCTCCCGCGTCAGCTCAATCGGGATAGGAAATCGCGTTTCCGAGCCTTGGGGCGGATAAAGGCGGTTGATGATCTCGAGGCTGGGAAAAACCTCCTGCCCTACATGAAAGGGAATGTTGGTCACTTTCAGTCGATAGACATGGCCGACCAGCAGGCCGGCTCTGAGCGGCGCCGGCTGCGACGGTTCGAACGTGCCGTCCATGGCCAACGCCAATTGTGCGCCTTGAGGTGCCGAAATCTCCACCGGCTGGTAATAACCGGGCAACGGACCTCCTCGCATCAGCTGCGCCTGTCCGATCGATCCTGGAGGCATATCAGCGCGCTGGAAATAATGATAGGGCCGATAGATGGCGGTTCCCACGGGACGGGCGATGCGCCGGTGCGCCGAGGGCAGGTGCCGAGACTGGGCTGACCGTTGGACGGCGAGATGTCGGTGCGTGGAATTCCTTGCGGGGCAGGGGGGAGACCGACTGGGTTGCCGGGTGCCGGTCCCGTCTGGGCCATGGCCAGCGATGCGGCCAGCGATGCGCAAGTGAAGACGATGAGCAGTGCCCAATAAGTTTGTTTCGAGAGTGGCCGCGGGGTGCAACAGCAATGGAGGCCGAGCAGGGCGTCTGCAATTTGGAACCATGTTGGTTACTCTCCCCGGTTTGCCGGTTCGTCGTTCTCTCGTGCTCGCGACATCGACCGTCCGTCCCACATCACGACAGATCAGCTGGTGGTGGGCGCAAGAGAAGTCCCGACAAGTGGTGATACTCGAGCTAGCCACAGAAGTCTGGCATGCCAACAAAAAGTGGGAGGCGACTCTGGTTGCCGACGCCGGAAGAGCTGGTTCTTCGCTCGGCGACGGGAGTCGCCTCCCACATGAAATACTCAACGTGCCTTACCGCACACACTGGTCAGCGTCGCTCAGCGTCTGACCGTAGCGAACCGGCGGATACATGTTCTGTTCCAAGATGCGCATCCGCGTGGGCGGAGCTGGATAGCTGTATCCAGGCTGCTGGCGAACGTTGATCTTGAAATTGTGTACCGGTTCGGGAATGTGAGTTATGTGTGCGGTTGGTCATCACGTGCTTCTTCAGTCCGGCCGGGGCTCCGAGCGGAATGTGCGGCGGACCGGGCAGTCCGATCGGCGTGCCGGAGATCGGCATGCCCCATTGCGGTACCGTGACGCCCGACAAGTACGAGGGGACGTTTCCGTAAGGAACAGCGGCACCGGGGAGCATGGCGGTTCCGGGCGGGCAGCCACGCTGGCAGTTGTCACCGTACGGGCTGCAAGCTCCCATGGCTCCACCATACCATGCTCGGCACCGGCCTGCATCACGCCGCCCTGCGAATTATCCATCGCGCCGGGCACTTCCAGGTCTTTGTTGCCCATGCGAATGATCGCCAGGATCGAACCGCGGCGATCGGCTTCCACGATCGGGTCGATGCCCGGATCCAGACGCGTGCTCACCAGCGTTTCGACGCCGGCCAACGCCAGTTCCTGGAACTCGGGATCGGGCAGGTAGATGACCTTCGTCACGAAGTTGCCGGCAGTCACCTGGTCGAAGTCTTCTTCGGTGAACTGGATCGGAATCGCGTTGTGCGCCAGATACGCTTCGGTGCGCGGAGTTACCGGTCCGACTTCCAGCGTCGGGTATCGTTCGACGCCTTCGCGTCCCTCAATGTTGGCGATCTTCAGACGGTAGATGCCGCCCGTCGGGAAAGTCGACCGGCCGGGCACCACCAACGGCTCGGAATCAAAGTAGCCGACTCCGCCGACGTCCCACGCCACCATCATGCTCTCGGGTCGCGAGAACAGGATCTGGACGGTGGGCGGCGCGGCAGGCATCATCATGCCGCCGCCGGCCATCGGCACGCCCATGGCAGCGCCCATCGGCGCGGCCATCATCATGGCCGCGTTAACCACGGGGGCTGGCGGCGGAGCGAGTACTCCCGGGCCGGGACCACCGACACCAGGCCCCGGCTCCATCAGCCGCTCGGCTGGCGGCAGATTGTACGACCGGTGATGAGCACACCCCACCGCGGTCGCAGCGATGGCGATGAGCATGATCCAACGCGACATGCTGGTCTTCATAATATCCCCCCTACGCGGCGCTCTGGCCCGATGAACATCCAAAATGGGCCTGAGCTGCTGGTGACTCCTGGCTGGTCTGATCGGAACGAGTGTGGACGGTACTGGATTCCACAGGCACTATCCTCAGCTTGCGTCGTCATGTTTTTGGCGTGGACACCACCTCGCCTGCCACCCTAAAATGGCCCGCCCAGGCTGGTCCCGCTCGTCCTGCGACCTGGTCCGCACCACCGCACGTTCCGGTGGCAGCGCCAGGACGCTGGGTCATCCCGCGCAAGCAGTGCGGGAAAAAACGTCTCTGTGGGTTTTTGATCGGCGTGATACAACGAGTTTCTTTGGCAAAACCAACACAACCGCACCATGAACTACATGTTGCCCATACTCTCAGTCGTCTTTGGCCTGCTCGCGGCGATTCCCACAGCGGCCGGGCAATCGTCGCAAACCGTTTATGGGAAAGGTGTTGTGTCAGATGGGTCGGAGCCGGAGGCGGCTGCGTCAGGTGCTGCCGACCAGCGGTGCACAATCTGGGCAGGAACTTGTCGCTCAGGCTGCCCAGCGGCTGCTCCGGGCACCCGGAATCGAGGCCAAGACGCGCCAGCGCGTGAATATCTTCGACCAGCAACTGGTCGGTTCAGGAACTTATTTGCAGCTGGCGCAGGGACCCCGACTGCTGCTGAAACTCGACCTGAAGCTGCAGTTAGGGGAAGAGTCGACCAGCTTGCGGCAAATCAGCGACGGTGATTTCCTGTGGGTATTGCGGCGTCAGAAAGACCAAACCAGCGTCTCACGCGTGAACATGCGTCGGCTGCTGGAAGCGGCCGCCAAGGCCGAGCCAACCGTCGTCCCTCCCTCGCTCTGGTTGGCCCTGGGGGGCGTTCCCCGGCTCCTGTCTCAGCTGGAAGAGAACTTTCAGTTTCGTGCCCCCCAGCCGCTCGTTATCGGCAACCTCCCTGTGTGGAGTGTGGAGGGGGAGTGGAAACCAGCGGTGTTGGCCCGCCTGTTGCCGGACCAGAAAGACGATATCCTGGCCGGACGCGAGGCCCACCTTGAGACGCTGCCGGAGCACCTGCCTCACGGCGTGACCATCATCTTGGGACGCGATCAGATCATCCCCCTGTTTCCCTACAGCTTCTCGTTCTATCGGGACGTAGCGGTTCCAGGGGAAGCCGGGCACATCGCGCCGCGTTCCCCTGGTCACCTGGGAACTGTTCGAAGTGCGCGTTCGCCCCGATCTGCAGCCCAGCGAATTCGAGTTCCGCCCCACGGATCAGGAGGTCCAAGAACGGACCGAAGAGTACGTCGCGCGGTTGCAGGCGGCCGTCAAGGCGCTCGACACCCGCCGCCACGCCGCCGAGACGTTGAATCGCCATCCGTCGTTCTGTCCGCCGTTGGGACGAGCAGAACTCGGCGCCACTGCCGACCTACGGTGCGAGTCGAAACTGCGCGGTGCGAGCACGCTCCAAATCCGAATCCGAATACCGTTCTACGTAGAGGAAGTGGGGAGCGAAGTGCGACTGCATAAACGGAATCGAATTCGCGTTCTACGGTAGAGGATCAGTGGGCGAGCGCAGGGTGCTGTCATAGAACGGATATCGAATTTGTTCCGTTCTACGTTTGGCTGCGACCAGTGGCCGTGTTCAGTTTACCGCAAATGAAAAGCGGCGTTGGTGGTCAGGACCTTCAGTTGTCCATCCCGGCAGCGGATAATATTCACGCCGCAATTGTCCTGGTCGATCCCACGCGCTTTGGCCAACGGCACATTCAGCAGATGAGCCAGCAGTACGCGATTGACCACATTGTGCCCGACCACGAGGATCACTTTGCCCATGTGTTCCCGCATCAGTTGCTGCACAGCAGGCAGCACTCGCTGCAACACCTCGCCGAGATTCTCGCCACCGGCGTAACCATGGGTTGCCGGATCGGTCACAAACCGCTCGTATGCCTCCGGCTCCTCGCGCTCGATATCGACCCACGAGCGACCTTCCCAGTGTCCGACATTCACTTCGTGCAGAGAGGGGATCGGCGTGGGAGTCAGGTCGTGTGGCCGAGCGATGATGCGAGCGGTTTCGGCGGCTCGGAGCAGGGGACTGCTGAAGGCTGCCACGATCGGTTGATCGTGCAGCAGTTGCGCTGTTCGCTCCGCTTGCGCTCGTCCCTCGTCAGACAGGGACGAGTCATCTCCCACTCCCTGAATCTTAGGTGGACGCGCCAGATTGTTGAGCGTCGCGGCATGTCGTACCAGGAACATGATGCATGTGTCGGAGGATGCAGTGATAGGGCATGAGGGATGATTACCTTGATTGTCATTGGTCATTGGTCACTTGTACTGACTTGTTACTGTACTTGTGAAATTGTACGTTTCAGGTTCTTTCGAGCTTCCGATGCTGGACTGTGTTTTCAGTCATGCAGTCACACAAATGACCAATGACGAATGGCCAATGATGAGTGTTACTTTGCGGGGCAGGGATTGCGCCGAGAATCGTGTGTGACGGTCCTTACTTCCACGTCAGGTGGTCGCGGCAGTGAACCAGTTTGGCGGCCGCCTCGATGGCGGCGACCATCGACTCGCACTGGGCTTTGCCTTGCCAGGCCAGGTCAAAGGCGGTCCCGTGCGCGACACTGGTGCGAATGACTGGGAGGCCGAGCGTAATGTTGACGGCTTGATGCATGGTCAACAGTTTCAGCGCGATGTGTCCTTGGTCGTGGTACATGGCCACCACCGCATCGAACTCGCCGCCGGCCGCTCGTGACAACAACGTGTCGGCAGGGTAGGGGCCGTGCAGATCCAATCCCGCCGCGCATCCCTGCTCCACGGCCGGTCGGATCACGCGCTGTTCCTCGTCGCCAAACAGGCCGGCTTCACCGGCGTGGGGATTCAACGCGCAGACTCCGACGCGGGGAGCCCGCACAATACCGTCCGACCGCAGCATGGCACGCGTCACCACGTCCGCGAGCCGCGCGGTCTGCACAATGCGCTCGATCGATAGCAACCCGAACACATCGCGCAGGGCGACGTGCAGCGTGACGTGCGCCACTCCCAGGCCGGTGCTCTGTCGATCGGTCGTGCGACGGGCCAGGTAGAGCATCATGGCCACTTCGCGGACAGAGCAGAGATCGGCCAGCAATTCCGTGTGCCCCGGATAATCGTGCCCCGCGGCAGCCAAGGCTTCCTTGTTCAACGGAGCAGTGACCAACGCATCGACTTGCCCGGCGAGAGCCAGTTGGCAGGCCGTGGTGACCGCTTGAAAGGCCGCTTCGCCACCGCGCGCATCGACGCGCCCGGGTGGCAGCTGCAACACTTCCTCCCCGCAGCAGGCCAGGCAGGGCATCGTGTCCGGGGAGGACGGGCAGGCGCCGATCTGCTCGACTTCCACGACCTCGACCGGGACTTTCACCAACGTCGCGGCACGACGCATGATCTCCGGGTGTCCCAGCACCACTGCGCGACAGGTCGTGTGCAACACGGCGCGTTGCCAGGCCTTCGCAATTGTTTCTGGACCGACTCCCGTCGGGTCGCCCATCGTTATTGCCAGTAATGGTTTCATGGCGAACATTCTAGGGGGCGACCGGCGAGGTGGTCCAGACGGCAACGGGCGTTATTGGTTATTGGTTATTGGTTACTTGTTACTTGTTATTGGTTGATTGAGTATTGGTCAGAAATCGGTGAAAGTAGGTAGTATGTCTCCGAATTTCCGGTCCGGCAGGAGGCTCCCCCTCACGGTGCTACGGGCTGGACGTCACTGCGCTTGCTCCAATTCCTGTGCGAGGCCATCTGCCAGCTCCTGTAATGCGGAGGTACTGCGCCGCACCAACGCGCTCGTGTCGGAAATCGGACGGGCCAGAAGTCGCTCGCACAGCTGAATTCTCTTGGCCCGTTCGTGCAGAGTCCGCTGCTCCGCCTCGGATCGCCGCTGCTCCGCCTCGATGCCTTGCTGTTTCGCTGCAGCCAGCTGTGCCAGTGCTTGCCGCATCTCCGTGTGGCGCATCTTGGCGTCACGTTCTGCCTTCAGACGCCCTTCGTAGAGCTCGCGTGCCATTTCGTCTTGGGAGTACATTTTCAACACCTCCATCGCTTGGCGTAGCTCGCGTGTGTCGAGCGGCGCAGGCAACTCGTCAGCGTCCAATGTTCCTCCATTTTTGTCCACCGCCTGTTGGACGCACGAACTGTTTGCAGCGCGGACACCGACGGTTCGCGCTAATCGGCGACTCTTCTATCGAGATAATCACCAACCGCATCCGAAACCCCTCACGCAAAACAAAAAAACGTCGAGCTATTTTGCCGGTTGACTGCGCGAAATAACTCAGGTCCGGCGGATGTTCTTTCGCAGTGGTGGGTGAACCCGTGGCGGGCCCGGCTGTGGGTGGGCAGAACCAGTGTTTCTCGCCAGGGCCAGAATCGGACAACCAGAGTGTCTGCGTTCCTGCATGCGTTCCTGAACGCACAGTGTTCTGATAAGATGCACAATCACGTGTGACATATTCAAGTGCGTTGCGGCAGCGCAAATTGGGGGAAAGCGACCCCGGCAGTCGCGTCAATACCGGGTGGGAACTGCGACGGCTTTGGCGGTCAAGGAATCGGGAGGCGTGATGTGGTTGGAGAACTCGCGCTTTCGTCCGGCGGGGGCGCTGGAAGGATGTGGTTATGAAAGCTTGTATTCAGCGCGTGCGCCAAGCACGAGTCCTGGTGGACGGAGTGGTTGTGGGGCAGATCGAGCGGGGCTTGCTCGTGCTGTTGGGCGTGGGGCACGCCGATACCGAGCGGGATGCCGAATACCTGGCTGCCAAGCTGGTCGGACTGCGTATTTTTGAGGACGAACAAGGCAAGATGAATCGTTCGTTGGATGAAGTGAGTGGCGCCATGTTGGTCGTCAGCCAATTCACGCTCTGGGGCAATTGTCGCAAAGGACGACGTCCCAGCTTCGTCGAGGCCGCTCCTCCAGAACTCGCCGAGCGGTTGTACGACTACTTCTGTGATGTCGTCCAGCGCCTGGGGATTCGCGTGGCCAGAGGAGTGTTTCGCGCGCACATGGATGTGAGCTTGACGAATGACGGTCCCGTCACACTCAATGTGGATAGCAGCCACTAGCGAGGTAGGAGCTCGAGCCAATTACGAGCTGCCGCCCGGTTCGGTCAGCCCGCCCCCGTTGGTCGCTAGAACGTGACCCAAGTAGTGACGTGCTGCCCATAGGTAGACTAACGGAGAAAACCGTCTTTCACATCTTGCGCTGGCTGACCGGTTTTTTCGTCCACCTGACGCGCAGTGTGAACCACCGTGGGGTGATGCTCTTCCATGTATTGCATGAGTGTCGGATCGCCCCAGGCCAACAGTGCCAAGATGATCAGTTTGCCATACGTCGACACGTTGGGCCACATGCCCCGCGTCGACCAGACCTTCAGCGCGGTGCCGAACGACTTCTTGATGCGGATACCGCGAAAGTCGACACTGTAGATCTCGTCCAAGACCAGGTGGACCAGAAAGCCGGAGACCGCTGCTGCCGCCCAAAAGACGCGCAACTGCAAATGCTGGTGATCGGTAATCAAGAATGCCAATAACCCTACCGAAGCGGCGGCCGGCAGGCTGTGCCACATACCGCGATGGACCGTGTAGCGCCGAAACACTTCGGCCACGCCAAAACGGATACCGATGTAGATCGCGGCGCAGGCCAATACAATCGTCTCGCGCGACCAACCAAGCGATTGAAAGCGACTGATCAGCAACATCGGTATGAAGGCCGAAATGAAGGCCACCGATTCGCGAAATGGCACGCCACTGTCACTGTCTAAATCAGGCAGGATTCCCGAGACACTGCAGAGCCCCGCGGCGAGCAGGCACGGCTCGGGCTCGATCCCGTAGCTGTAGCCAGCGGCCCCGATGCCGACCCCGGCCAGTGTGGAACAAGTGATGTGTGTTCTGAAATCGGCCATCGTGTCTGCATCCTTGCTGAAACCGGTTGGGAACCGCGGAACGCTCCTCCCCCTGCTCTATCCTCTGCCGCGTGTGGAACTGTAGTCGAATTCGGGGTGCATTGCCAAGAGCGATTCGCCGCTCCGCCGCCCGGCAAATCACCTTCGCTCGCTCGGCCTGCCACGTTATACTGGCGCGCAGGCCCCAAGCGGGATCCAGGCTTACGCTGGCCAATGAAAATGTCCCGTGGGAGAGGCTTCCAGCCTGTCGCGGCTCCACGAACATGACAGGCTGGCAACCTCTCCCACGGGTAAGACAAATCTTGCCGATCACCAAGTGGCGGCACTGGCACAGGAAAGTGGCACCCTGACTGATAGCGTGGCGGCTGCTAGCATGAGTGGCGCAGCGTTGGACGCGGCCACTGAGCCCTTGGCGGGCTCAGCTACGGCCAGGCTTCAGCTGAGTGGCGTAGCGTTGGACGTGGGCACTGAGCCCGCCAGGGCTCAGGGCAGTGGTAGCTGAGCCCGCCTGGGCTCGGGCACTGAGCCCTTGACGCGGGCTCAGCTACCTGGCTGAATCCGCCAGGCTTCAGCTGATGGTGAAATGACTTACGGAAGTAGGCCCAGCCTCGCAGTGGAGTGGCGCGGATGACTGTCGACACCTATGATCTTGTCATGCTAGCAGTGCTCGTGGCAGCCACGGCCTATGGCGCCTACAAGGGATTGGCTTGGCAGGTTGCGGCGCTGGCCGCCATTTTGGTCAGCTACTTTGTCGCCTACCATTTTCGCCACATCTTCGCCGCCTGGATCCCGGTCCCAGCTCCCTGGAGTATCTTCCTGGCCATGCTGCTGCTGTACATCCTGAGTTCACTGGGAATATGGATCATTTTTCAGTGGATCCGGACGTTGATTGATCGCGTGAAGCTGAAGGAATTCGACCGGCAGATTGGTGCCTTGTTCGGTTTCTTCAAGGGCATTTTGTGGTGCGTCATCATTACGTTGTTTGCGGTGACACTGCTGGGTCAGACGCAGCGCGAGGCAATAGTCAACTCTCGATCTGGCTATTACATTGCGGTCTTGTTGAGTAAATCGCATGGGCTGATGCCGGAGGAATTCAACGAGGTTTTGGGACCGTATCTGCACGCCTTGGATGGTCGGTTGGAAGGTGACGCGGCGGGGTCGAACAGGCAGGGGGGGAGTGCCGCGGCGGAGTCGCCGCGGGGGTCGTCGGGGACGCCTGCCAACATCACGTACTGACCCCGCGGCTGGGCACGTACAGGAACTGTTTTGGCGACCGATTTGAGGGCTGCTGGACGACTGCCGAGCTTGGTGGGTGATGGTGGTGCGAGGTGGCGGGAACCGGCGTATTTCCCGAGGAAAATGGGGCTCAAACCGAACATAAGAAACATTATCGGACGTTGCCAGGAGGTCGCTTTCCCGGCCTTTTTGGGGCGTTCCCCCGTCGCTTTCCGCTGTTGTTCGGCCTGCGGTTTCCGGTCGGTTTTCCGCGTCCGGCAATGGCCGCTACGAACCGTCTTTGCCGCGCCGGGAAGCGATCGGTGCGGCGCAAAATCCCGTCAGGCGCGGCGCGATTTCGGGGTAACTGCCGCCCTGGAAAACGCGCCGCCAGCGGTCGGCCGCAGGCCGCTGGCGCACCGCGTCGCGTCTCGCTTGGCGCGTTTGCGCTGGGCAGCTTCCGGCGCATGGTGGTCTTCGTGGCAGGGGGGCTCGCGAGACGCAGCCCGATCGTTATCCCCCCTCGCCGTACCTGGTAGGAGGTCGCCGAAAGCCAACGCGTCCGAACCGGCGGCTTGACAGGAGAGGCGTCATCGCGGCTGGCCTCCGGAACTCTGGCGAACTCGACAACGGAGCTCAGGCTTGGCCGGGCGATCCGTGGCTCAGTCGGAGGTTGGGCCACCGCTGTTGCATGGCGCCGATAAAAAGAGCCGCTCTCTTCACGAGAGCGGCTCAATGGCGGCGTCAAAGGAGTGTCGGAGGATTACTTCACGAGTTTCAGTGGGCGGCTGTCGGCGATCGCCCGGAACACTTCGAACAGTCCTTCACGATAGTCGGCGACGGCTTGGCCACCCGGGACGTTGAAGTGCCGTGACTCGGTGATGTCGGCCACGGCTTGCATCACGCTGGTATCCGCGCCGGCACCGAGGCTGATGGCCACGATCGGATAGTTCAACGCGGCGGCCGCATTGGCTTCCGAGATCACAGCGTTGCGGGCGGCGGTGGTATCGTAATAGCCGTTGTGCCAGTTGGCGTTGCCGTCGGTCATCAGCACGATCATCTTGAAGGCGCCGAGGCGGCCGTTCGTCTGGAGTTCCTGCCGTCCCGATTTCATGCCGGCGCCGATGTTCGTGTAGTTGTGGTAGTGACCCGCCTGACGCTCGCGAGCGGTTTGAGCAACCAAGTCGAAGTTGTCGGTCAGACCCACTTCCAGTTTTGCATTTCCGTCCGCCGCGTCGTAGACGACCAATCCGATGCGGTCGTTGGTGTCGACTTCCCGGACATAGTCCATGAATACGTCGACGGCATCCTTGACGGCCGTCACGGGCTGAGCGCTGACTTTCCACAGATCGGGAGTCTGGCTATAAGCGGGTAGCTGTTCCAGCCAGTAGTTGATCAGATTCGCGTAGCCGAATTTGTAGCGGAAGCCAGCATTCGAATTCGTGCTATTCGACCTGGCATAGTCAATAAAGCTGTTCCAACTGCCGGACGGGTACGGGTAGTCCACGGAGTCCAGGCCGAGCGCCGTCTTGATGGTGCTGCGAATCGTGGTCGAGCTGAAGTCGAACGGTTCACCGTAATTGTAGCCTTCATAGCTGAGGTTGTTACCCGACTTGACCCATGCGCGGTAAATGGTCTTGCCGTAGTAGGAGAAGGTGCCCGTGTAGCCGGACAGTCCGCTGAACGTCCGGGTGCTATTGTCCGAGAACTTCAAGACCACGTTTTCGAGAGCCTTGGTCGATGTGACGTAGACCGCATTGTAGCGATACTCGACGGTGATCTGCGGCTTGGTACTGTCGGTTGGCGGTTGGCCTTTCACCGTGATGTATTGCGGTTCGAACTGCATGTTGCCGTAGACGGGCGAACCGAGTTCCGTGTACATCGACTGCAGGCCGGCCATGATGGCTTCTTTTCCGAAGGTGCCAATGGACTGGAATTCACTGTCATCATTCATGGATCCCGAGAAGTCGAGCACGACCATGATGTCGCGTGGTTGATACATGGCAATCGCATGCGATTCGACCGCGAAACTCTCCTTTCCCAAGGCCCGCGCGAAGAAGAACGGCAGGTTGGGATACGTCATCGAGACGGAGATCGCGGACGGGAGTTGATCGGTCTGTTCCACTTGTCCCGTTTCCGAGTTCCAGTTCCCCCACAAGATATCGTAGTCATTGGCGTGTTCGGCCAGGAAGTGGGCGGTCAATTGCACCAGTTCGTCATTCGTCGTGATGGACTGGGGTTGTCCCACGGGATTCCGCACCAGGTATTCAATGACCGATTCATTGGCGACATCGGTTCCTTCGACCAGGCCGGCGGCACCTGCCAAAGCGGCCGCGTCGACCGACCGGTCCAGCTGTGCCTGCATCGTATACATGTAGCCGGTATCGATGGTGAGCGCGAGGATGGCCAGCATGACAATCATCAGGAAGGCCGCGAGAACGATAATCGATCCACGCCGGCGAGAAGGTCTCCGCCGCCCGGCAGCGAATTTTTGGAGACGACTGAGCAAGGAGGCACGCATGGCTATACTCCGCCGCAAGAGCAAGAATCAGGATAGTTGGCGAACGCATTGTTTCAGATAAGAGGTCGACAAGGGTTGTCGTCCAACTAAAACATAGGTCACGCGTGGACGATGCGATCGCCCTCGCAGGCGAAGATTTTCCAGAATTTTTCCTGTGGCAGCGAAAACTGGCGGGTCACGTCGTGCTGATTGTTCCGAGGATTTCGCTGAGTGACGGTCGTGTGTCACTTGTGGCTGATCAGATTTCTGGCTAACCGCCGTTCCGTAGGCCCCGGCAGCAAAGCGGGCAGCAGGTGCCCCCTGCCTCGATCCGTCCTCCATTCCCACGTAGCAACGGGCTTCAGCCCGTTTTGGGAAGCATCGACTACCATCCCGAATCGGCCGCATAACACCAGTGTCATGGCGATGAGTGGCGTCGAACACTTCGACTGTGCTGGCGAGCCGGTTGACCAGGTTGCCCCCAGGTGCTGGCCGGCTGGCCGCGTCTCTGTCCAAGCTCTGGTGAGCTGAACCGTGTGTTACCTTGTGCGTGTTGGTCATCCCTGACGGAAGACGGCTGGGTGGCGGGACCGAATGCCCGTGACAACCCGACCAATCACACCAGGCGATTCCGGCCGATCGCCACCCAAGCCGTCAAAGACCGTTGCGTCTCTAATGCACGAGTTTCAGCGGACGATTGTCCGCGATATCGCGAAAGACCTGGAACAGGCCATCACGATAGGCCGACACCGATGCGCCCCCTGGCACGTTGAACGTTCGCGACTCAGTGATCTCAGCCACCTGATTCATCAAGCTCACGTCGGCGTCGGCGCCCAAGCTGATGGTGACAATCGGGAAGTTCAGACCGGCGGCGGCATTGGCTTCCGAGAGCACATGATTGCGGGCCGCCGTCGTATCGTAGACTCCGTTGTGCCAGTTGGCGTTGCCGTCGGTCATCAGGACGATCATCTTGAAGGCGCCGGTGCGCCCGTTCTGTTCCAGTTCATGACGCGCGGCTTCCATGCCGGCACCGATATTCGTGTAGCTGTGATAGTGTCCCGCTTGCCGATGGCGGGCCAGATCGGCTACCAGCGGCAGGTTGGTGGTCAAGCGGCGTTTCCAACAGGGCATTGCCGTTGGGAGCGTTGTAGACCACCAGTGCCAGTCGATCGTTGGTGTCGACGGCCTGGATGTAGTCCATGAACACACCGACCGCGTCTTTCACCGCCGTGACCGGCTGGGCACTGACTTTCCACAAATCGGGCGTCTGGCTGTAAGCGGGTTGCTGTTCCAGCCAGTAGCTAATCAAGTTCGCGTACCCGAACTTGTACTTGAAGCCCGCATTCACGTTGACGCTGTTCGACCTGCCGTAGTCAATGAAACTCTCCCAGCTTCCGGATGGATACGGATAGGAAACGGTATTCAGACCGAGTGCCTTCTTGATCGTGCTGCGAATCGTGGTCGAACTGAAGTCAAACGGTTCGCCGTAATTGGGCCCTTCACCGCTGAGGTTATTACCCGACTTGACCCACACGCGGTAAATGGCCTTGTTGTTGTAGGAAAAAGTGCCCGTCGTCCCGGACAGACCGCTGAACGTCCTGGTCGTATTGTCCGAGAACTTCAAGACCACGTTCTCGAGCGGCAGGGTCGACGTGACGTAGACCGCGCTGTAGCGATACTCGACGGTGAGCTGCGGCTTGGAAGCGTCCGCTGGCGGCTGGCCAACCACCGTGATGTACTGCGGGTTGAATTGCATATTGCCGTACTGGGGTGAACCAAGCTGAGTATGAATCTGCTGCAGGTTGTTCAGCACGTTATCCAAGCCGAGTTTGGGAACCGCCTGCAATTCACTGTCGTCGTTCATCGAGGCCGAATAATCCAGGACCAGGGCGATATCTCGCGGCTGATACATGGCGATCGCTTGCGATTCGATGGAGAAACTCTCCTTCCCCAGCACTCGTCCGAAGAAGAGCGGCAGGTTGGGGTAACGCATCGAGACGGCCACCGCCGATGGGTACTGAGAGACCGGTTCCAGTTGCCCGCTGACCGGATTCCAATTCCCGATGGAAACCTGATAGTCATCGCTATGATCGGCCAGGAATTGAGCGGTGAAGGCGGCCAGTCGATCGTCGCCAATGGACTCCTTCTGAACCTCCGACCGGATTACGGACCAGGTATTCGACAACCTTGTCACTGGCCACGTCCGTCCCTTCGACCAGGGACGCTGCACCGGCTAACGCGGCGGCATCGACGGACCGATCCAATTCGGTCTGCATGGTGTACATGTAACCCGTGTCAATGCTGAGGGCGAGACAGCCCCATTAACACGATCATCAAGATGGCGGTCAGCACGATGATCGCTCCCCGTCGTCGCTGTGGAACGCGACGCGCGTGGTCAAAGTGCCCAGTCTGGCTGCAGACTTGCTTGCGCATGGCAAAACTCCTGGCAAAGATAAGATGCGACGACGAGACAGAGTCAGGACTGGGTTGTCCGCGATGCGCGTGAGGTCTAACTAAAACATAGCACACATCTGGCCGTTGCAAGGGACATTTTCTTCACGCGCTTGGCCAGCGGTACTTTTCACGCCCTGGCGAGTCGGGCGGAGGTTCACACGGGGAGGTTGGTGGGGGGGTCCTGCGTCCCGGCGGAATCCTCGAGGAAGACTCCCATCCGCCGGAATTTCTCGTATCGCTGTTGCAGCAACGTGGGAGTGTCGATGGCCAGCAGTTCCCGCAGGGTCTTGACGAGATAGGTCTTCAGGCGGGTTGCCATCTGGTGCGAATCGCGATGCGCACCCCCCAACGGTTCTTGAATGACGGTATCCACGATGCCGAATTCGAGCAGGTCTTTGGCGGTGAATCGTAGCGCACCGGCAGCCTTTTCGGCATACTCATGGCTTTTCCACAGAATGCCGGCGCACCCTTCCGGACTAATCACGGAATAGTAGGCATGTTGCAAAACGGCAACACGGTCCCCGACCCCGATTCCCAAGGCGCCGCCACTCCCTCCTTCGCCAATCACGACACAGATGATGGGTGTGCCCAGCCGAGACATATCATGCATGTTTTCGGCAATCGCCCAGGCCTGTCCCCGCTCCTCGGCACCGATTCCCGGATATGCGCCCGGTGTGTCGATGAAACAGATCACCGGCAAGCCGAACTTGGCCGCCATCCGCATCTTGGCCATCGCCTTGCGGTAGCCTTCGGGATGTGCGCAACCGAAATAGCAGGCTGTCCGTTCCTTGTACGTGCGCCCTTTTTCGTGGCCAATCACCATTACCTTGCGCTGGTCTAATTTGGCAAATCCTGCCAACACGGCTCGATCATCTCCAAACAGACGATCGCCGTGCAGTTCGATGAACTCGTCAAAAACCAACCCCAGGTAATTACTCGAGTGGGGACGGTCTTTGTGGCGAGCAACCTGGACGGTCTCCCACGGTGTCAGCCGATCGTACACCTCCTTCATGACTTCCGCCAGTTCGCGCCGCAGGTGGCGAATCTCCTCATCCGCCCCCGGCTTCTCGCCGGCGGATTGAAGCAACTTCTGCAGTCGCACTTCCAGTTCGTAGATCGGTTGCTCGAAGGCTAGGCCGGGTGTTGGCGTTTCCATAGCGTATTGAAGGCTGCTGGTGTTCTCTGTTGAAATATGTCCACCTGTCGCGACAGGTCATCACCTCTGTGCACCTGAAGCACCTGTGGCACACCGCGCAGGTCCGTTGGTCTCCTGGGAGCGTTGGTCCGCTACGAGCGTTGGTCCGCTACGAGCGTTGTTTACTAAGAGCAGGTCAGACCGGCACATTCTCTCCCGTTTCGGAAGGCGGTCGTGGCGTCGTCCGAAAGATGCGGATGGTATTAAAATGCCGCACGAACTCTTCCATCGATTGCGGACGTTGATCGGGATCTTTGGCCATCATCATACTTACCAGATCGCTGAAGTCGGGGGTGATGTTCTTGTTGATGCTTGCCACCACGGGAGTGGGAGCGGTCAGGTGTTTGCGCAACAGATCTTCCGGACTAACCCCTGTGAACGGCAATTTCCCGCTGACCAGTTCGTAGAGGGTGCAGCCAAAACCATAAACATCCGCTCTGGCATCCAACGCCTTGCCCCGAATCTGCTCAGGCGCCATGTAGCTGCGCGTCCCCTGCACCTTACCGCGCGACCCAAACAATTTGCTCAACCCCGTCCGAATGCGGTGGGCCAGTGCAAAGTCAATCAACTTGACTTCTCCCTGGTCGTTGACCAGAAAATTGTCCGGTTTGACGTCGCGATGCACCCACCCATGCTCGTGCATATGTTGCAGCCCGGCCGCCGCGTCGAGGATGATCTGCTGCGTCATATAGGCAAACGTGTCGAGCCCCTGACGAATCAGCATCTTGATGTTCTTGCCGGGGTGGTATTCCATCACCAGGTAGGCAATGGAACGATCGACCCCGAAGTCAAACATTTCAATCACGTTGGGGTGACGAAGTTGCCGCCCAACCTCCAACTCGTGCCGCAGGTAACCGATTTCGTCCTTGTTCGACCGCACTTCCGGCTGCAGATACTTGATGGCGACTCGCTTCTCGTCCCGAATCGCCTCCCACACCTGGCAGGTTGCCCCGGCGCGAATGAGTCGTACCATGCGATAAGGACCGAGAAATTCGCGACCACTAACCACGGATTCGCTTTCCAATCAGTATCAGCTTCGGAATGACCGGCCTCCTCCGGCCAGCCCCAGTACCTGCTCCATCGTGCGTACAGTCTAATCGAAGCCCCCCATTGGCGAAAGGTCTACCTCGTGTGGGGTGTGATCGGGTGCTTCGGTCAGGGGTGAGGAAGCTGCGCGGCACACGGGCTATCGGGCGAGGAGGCGTTGGTACAAACCGCGCAACTGGCGGGCCATCTCTTCGTGGCGAAACTGGTTGGTGAAACGTGTCGCGGCCTGTCTGGCCGAGACGTTGTCGTTTGTCCGCATCCTGTGCCAGATCCACGATGGCGTCCGCCAAGGGCTCGATGCTGCGCGGTGCCAGCAGGTGCCCGGTGATGTCGGGGATGACGACTTCACGAGCGCCATCGATATCGTAGCTGATGACCGGCTTCCCTGCGATCAACGCCTGAGGCAGCGCTCGCGCCAGACCTTCTCGCAGGCTGGCGTGAATCAGCAGATCCATGGCTCCCATCAGCGGCGCGATCTGCTGCGGGCTGACCAGGCCGGTGAAATGAAAGTGGTCACTGAGCCCTGCCCCGGCAATCTGCCGTTGCAGATCGGGACGTAGAATGCCGTCTCCCACAAACAGAAAATGCACCTGGGGACAGCGGCGGATGACGTCTGCCGCCGCGCGAATCACGTACTCATGGCCTTTCAGGTGGAAGAGTCGAGCGATCTTGCCGACCACAATCTGATGATCGGCGAACCCCAGTTCACGCCGCACCGAGTCACGATGGGTATGAGCATCCAGAAACGGCGTCACGTCCATGCCGCTATAGACGGTCGAAAACTTCTCGCGGGGTGCCACACCGGCCGACACCAGCCGGTCGGTCATGGCGTCCGCCACACTGACGAGATGGTGGCACCGTCGAGCGGCATAGCGCTTCGCACCAGCGGAAAAAGCTCCGTGCCGCAGCGCTTTGATAGTCGTGAAACGGTGCCCCGTGCACGGTGTGGATGATGGCCGGTACGCGCAGTGACCAGGCGGCCATGCGCCCCAGAATCCCGGCTTTTGCACTGTGTGTGTGGACGACATCGGGACGGTAATCACGCAGCACCGCCTGCAGTTCCCGGTAGCCCCGCGCGTCGTGCCAGGGATGAATCGGACGCAGCAGCGATGGGAGCAACGTCACGGCTACCTCCCCTGCCCCGTTGCGTGCCAACAGGTCGCCCTCGGGACCCAACGCCGGCCCGGTAATCAGCAGCGTTTCGTCGCCGTAGATGCGCACGGAGTCCTGGCAAGAGAGCAGCGTATTTTCCTGCGCTCCGCCGACAATCATGCGCGTGATGATGTGTGCAATTCGCATGCGTTTATCCCGGTTTATCCCGCCGCTGGATTGTCGCGACTTCCAGACCCTGTTCCCGCCCCCGTCCCGGAATCCTCCTGCCCCTGCCCGGTAGCTGGGTAGCGCACCAGCAAGAGCGTCAGTCCGCAGGCGGGAGCGGTGGGACCGGCAAGGGCACGATCCTGGGCCTCGAGCACCGTTTGGATCCACCGTGCCGGCCGCTCTCCCCGACCGACCAGTACCAGCGACCCAACGATATTGCGGACCATGTTGTACAGGAAGCCGTTGGCCTCAATTTCGATCACGATACTCTCGGTCGCATCCCGCGATACACGCTGCACGCTCAGTTCGCTCACCGTGCGAACACTGGTCTTCCGCGGCGCGCCGGCTGCCTCGAAGCTGCGAAAGTCATGCTTTCCCACGAGGTAGGTGGCGGCGGTGGTCAGGCCGTCCACGTCCAGCGGCTGAGGGACATACCACGAGTAGGCCCGCAAAAACAAGTCCCGGTTGGCGCCGTCCTGAATCACATATCGATACCGTTTGGCCACGGCACATCGAATCGCATGAAAGTCGTCCGCCGCCACGCACACCTGTCTTACGTAGATGTCGTCAGGAGTGTTTGCGTTGAGAGCTCGGCAAAAGACCTCGGGGGTCAGACGCGTGCAGCAGCGGAAGCTGGCGACCTGCCCCACCGCATGAACTCCCGCATCGGTGCGCCCACTCCCGACAATGCGCACTGGCGAGCCGACAATTTGCAGCAGCGCTGCTTCGAGAACCCCCTGCACCGTCCGGGCTCCCGGCTGAAACTGCCAGCCGCAGTAAGCGGTTCCGTCGTAAGCGAGGGTCATTCGATAACAGCGCATGGCCGGCGGTCATCAGCGGGAGTACCGCGAAGTAAGGTTCTGTCTTCAGTGTTTCCAGCATGCCGATTCGCGGAGGTTGTTTCACACCGGCAAACGATGACAGAGGAGCAACTCGGGGGTCCTCCTGCCATGTCCTGTATGGGGGCACCGCCCCGCGCACCCCCCTCCCCTACCGCCGACGCCACGTCGATCTCCGCTACGCCCGTGCGTGCTGGGCGAGCAGCAACTCGGCGATTTGCACGGCGTTGGTGGCCGCCCCCTTGCGCAGATTGTCGCTCACACACCAGAATGCCAAGCCGTTTTCACACGAGAGGTCCTTGCGGATACGCCCGATGAATACGTCATCCTGGCCGCTGCAATCCAACGGCATCGGGTAACGCTTGGCGGCCAGGTCATCGATCACGGTGATGCCGGGAGTCGCGGCGAATAGCTCCCGCGCCTCGGCGACCGACAGAGGCTTCTCCGTTTCCACCAGAATGCTCTCGCTATGGCAGTTGGTCACCGGAACGCGGACACAGGTGGGACACACGAGGATCGAATCGTCATTGAAGATCTTGTGTGTCTCCCAGACCATCTTCATTTCTTCCGACGTATAACCTTCATGCTTGGGCGAACCAATGTGTGGAATCAGGTTGAAAGCGATCGGGTGAACGAAGCAGCCGTACTCATACGGCGTTTGATTCAACGCCGCCCGGCTCCCCTCGATCAGGTCGTGTTGGCCTGCCACCCCAGCTCCGCTGGTCGCCTGGTAAGTGCTGACAACGACGCGACGGATGCGAGCCGCTGTGTGCAGCGGCTTCATGGCGACAACCATTTGGGTCGTCGAACAGTTGGGACTGGCGATGATTCCCTGATGTTGCGCCAGCGCCTCCGGATTCACCTCGGGCACAATCAGCGGGACCTTCGGATCCATTCGCCAGAAACCACTTTCATCGACCACCACCGCTCCCCGCTCCACCGCAGCCGGAATGAAGTCGCGCGCCACGTCATCCGGTGTACTGCTGATGACCAGGTCACCCGCTGTGAACGCTTCGGGACACAATAGTTCGACCGTGTACGACTTCCCTCCAAAAGCAATCGTGGTACCAGTGGAACGCTTGGATGCGAGGAACTTGATGCGCTGGAAGGGAACTGCCCGCTCTTCCAGCAGAGATCGCACTAGCCTTCCCACGGCACCGGTTGCTCCCACCACCACCAGACTGTCGAACACGATTTCACCCTCCCAAAAAAAGGTTCTGCCACACGACGACTCGACCCAGTATAGAGATCCAGGGATATTGTGTACAACCGGCCGCGGCGCGCCGTATACTGCTCCATCGATTCGCTTGCCCCGGTTCTTCGGGGCGGGACGCGGGACCCCCGTTAAATCCAAGCTAATCCGCCAGCTCTGCTGGTGAGAATTGACAAGGTTCTGCCGCTGTCTGCGTGATTCTGGAGTAGTGGAGAAGTGAGAAACTGGCACGAAGATATATTGGGTCGATCCAAGTGTGGGATTCGGGTTGTCGCGCAAGGGAAGAGCCCTCGGGCGGATCGACCACCCGAGGGCTCGAAATGTCAATCTTCGATTGGACGCCGACTACCGAGCAGCCGCGACTTTGTCGATGTTGAAATCAAACGTTAATTCGCGCTGCTCGCCAGCACGCAGCGTGATCGTCTCTTCCTTGGCCCGACTCTCACCGCTCTCGTCGACGACGACGCGAACAACGTATTCCGACCACGTCTGGCCGTCTGCCAACTTGGTCGTGCGGAAGGTCCGCACCTTACCGTTGCCACGCGTTTCGTTACCCGCCAGGTAGACCTTGGCATCAGCTGGCACGTTAAGCGTCAAGGCCGTCTCGACCGGCGGTGCCGTGTTCATGTCGAACGCCAATTGGGCTTTCTGACCAGCACGCAGCTGCACGGTCTTCGTCTGCACCATCGGTTTGCCGTCCACCATCACCTCGGCCTGGACCTCGTAGCTGTAGTCAAAACCGGGAGTCAGGTTGCGGGAAACGTATCGGCGCAGGCTGCCCGTGCTTCGCGTGGTAATGCCGTTGACCAGCACGCGGGCGTTTTCCGGGACGTTGACCGTCAGCAGAGCGCCATCGCGGGTGAGCGACGTCTGCTTTTCAGGGAGACCACTGTTGGGATCGTCAGCCGGGGGATTTGCCGGAGTCGGCATGCCCGGTTGCTGGTCGGGGATAATCGCCGGTTCACCGTATTGAATCCCGGTCCCCACACCGCCACAGCCACATTCGTCAAAGGGATATCCACAGACCGAGCAGCAGGACGGGGCGGTCCAGCAAGTGTTGCAGCCCCAGTAGTAGCCGTAGTGATGCGTGCGGTATCGATAGGCAAGCCGCGACAGCAAACCGCAGCCCCAACCGCGGTAGCACGGGTCATAACACGATGTGTAGCAGGGCGTGTAACACGCCGTGTAGCTGGGAGTACAGCAGCCCAATCCACCTCCCCAACCACCGTAATAACTGTAGCTGTAGCCGCTCCAACCATAATACGGAGCGCCGCAGCATCCACCACGGTGCCACCCGGCGTCGGCTTGACTGCCAACCAACAATATGCTGGCCGCAAACGCCACGCACAACAAAATTCGTACGAGTCCTCGATTCATCAGTCTGCTCTCCTACACGAGACCGGCGGGAGGTGTTTCTCACGCCCGCGGTCACAAGTCACGAAGTCACGTTACTCACAATGCAAGCGTTTCCACAAAGTGCCCGTCGCGATCCGTGCTCTGGCAACCACGACGAGCTCGGCGGGGGGGAATCGGGTCATTCCCAGCGCATATCTCGAACTAGTTTACCAATCGTAGCATGCAATTCAAGCAAGCTGCGTTGGATTTCTGGTTCAGGCAGAGTGGATTGCTTGGGTGCTTTGGCGGCCGTGGGGAGATTTTGTGGCGTGTTATTGCGTGCAAGAATGGTCGTCAGGCATTCGGCTCGCGGTGGACCGGTCGTGGCGGAATCCGGGGCCACGCGCTCCCGAAAGTAGCCGGCCGGTGGTGGACCGATCGCGTCCAACTGCTAGAAACGTCAGAACCGGTACCGTAAGCCCATTCCCCGGGGGTGATCTTTGCTGTTCCCCCGCGACGAATCGTCCAACCGCTGCGTCAGCGGTCGGCGGCTTGGATGCGGACATTGTCAAAGCTGATCTTGCCCACCGCTCCGAAGAGCCCGATCCGCAGGATTGCTTCCCGGGCCGTGATGGGAACCCGCAGGAGTTCTTTTTTTTCCTGCCAGTCGGAAGTCCCTCGAAACGGTCCGATCCAACGGGGGGCCGACTGCTTTCGGTTTTCATCATAGAAGGTGATCACGATGCCCGGCAGCTGGTCATTACTCTGTCCGGGGCGGACATCGTCGTATTTGACCCACGCCGATAGCTCCAGGCGGGAAACCTCTCGACCGTCGACCGGAAAGCCTTGCATCACCCAGCCTGGTTTTCCCGGTTCGTCGTTTTCGATCGTGATGTAGTACTCTCCCTCCGGCGATTGGACGTCGTGGACCTGAGTGGACTGTCGCTGGTAGTACCAATCCGGCACGAAACCCGTTTTGAGCGCCGGCTTCTCGAACCCGCCGTTACCCAGATGGGGATGTTTCGGATCGGGCAGTACCTTGCGAGCTTCTTCCGCGGCTCCGGTCATGGGTACAAACAGGGTGGGACGCAGCGCTTCCTGTTCCAGCTTTCCGTCGCGTTTGCGCATGACGTACAGAGTCTGCTGGTACCGCTCGCCAACGGGGATCACCAGCCGCCCATCTTCTTTCAGTTGGTCGATCAATGGTTGGGGCACATTTTCGGGAGAGCAGGTCACGATGATCTTGTCGAAGGGAGCGTGTTGCGGCCAACCCTTGAATCCGTCGCCGATCTGGACGTGCACGTTTTTGTAACTCAATTTCTCCAACGTACGCTGTGCGTTCTGCCCCAGCGACTCCACGATTTCAATCGTGTAGACGTCTTGGACAAGTCCGCTGAGAACGGCCGCCTGATAGCCGCTGCCGGTGCCGATTTCCAGCACGCGATCGGTCGGTTGCGGGTCGAGGGCTTCCGTCATGAAGGCGACGATAAACGGTGACGAGATCGTCTGTTGATCGCCGATCGGCAGAGACATATCTTCATAGGCTTGTTGACGCCATTGGCGCGCGACGAACTCGTGCCGCGGGGTCTGGAGCATCGCGGCAATCACGCGTTGGCTGGTCACCCCCGCTCCGATGACGGCGGTTTCGACCATCTTCTTGCGGGCGGCTTCCAACTGTGATCGCGACTGGGCCTGACCGGTCAAAGGGCAGGTCCACCAGGCGGTGGCCAGGGCCAGCATCAGGAGAGCCATGGACCAAGATGAGTACGGCACGTTTCGAACCATGATCATCACCGTCATGGGATTGAGTGGGTACGAGGGTAGGGGAAAACCGATCACAAGCAGGAAAAGGACTGCCATAGAGTATGTCGAATGTGCGGATCAATGTCTATTTTGGATTCCGCATTCCGCATTCCCTATTCGTTCCGCATACGCAGGGGGGCCCACATCCGAGCACTCCGCTCAACAGATGACCGTATAAGGTCTTGGCCCCCGGCCGCGTCAGGTCTTGGTCCCCATCCCTTTTGTCAGGGCCATGAACGCCGATTCCAGGTTAACCTCTTCTTCGCTGAACAACGTGATCTGATATCCGGCCGAAACGAGCGCGGTGGGCAACTCACTGAAATCTTCGATGCCTTTGCGGAGCGTGACCATGATCTTGAGGTGGTCCAGCCGCACGCTCTCCACGGACGGGTGCTGCTCGAGCAGTTGGGCGGCTCCATCGGTATCGTTCACCACGCGTACGTGCAGCACAATCTGGTCGCGAACCTGCCGCAGCACGGTGGTCACCGCGGCGTTGACGGTCATCACACCTTTGTCAATGATCCCGATCTTGTTGCAGATGTCGGCCAGTTCGGGCAGGATGTGGCTGGAGACGATAATCGTCTTTCCCATTTCGCCCAAGCGGCGGAGCAGATTGCGCATTTCGATGCGGGCCCGGGGATCCAGACCACTCAACGGTTCATCGAGCAGGAGGACTTGCGGATCGTGCAGCAGAACGCGGGCCAATCCGAGTCGCTGCGTCTGACCACGGGAAAGTGTATTGGCGTAGGCATCCCGCTTGAAATCGAGATCGACGACTTCCAGTTTTTCGTTGCAGACCCGCCGTCGCTCGGGACCTCGAATTCGGTAGGCGGCGGCAAAGAACTCGAGATACTCGATCACTTTCATGTCGTCGTAGACGCCGAAGAAGTCGGGCATATAGCCGACCAGACGACGGATCTCCTTCGGCTGCGTGTAGATCGAATTTCCGCAGACGTAGGCTTCGCCCCAGGTGGGATTCAACAGCGTGGCAATGATTCGCATGGTCGTGGTCTTGCCGGCGCCGTTGGGGCCGATGAAGCCGAAGAGGTCCCCTTCGTCGAGATCCAGTTCGATGGACTGGATGGCGAATTGATCGCCGTATTTTTTCGTCAGATCGTGTGTCTTGATCACAGTCAGTTCTTTCGCTAGGGCTGGTGGCGGCCTGTCCGCCGCTCAGGCTACGGGAAATCGATCGGCGGAGTGCCCGTGTTCCCAGGCGCTGCGGCCGCAGGGAGCCTACGTCTCCGTAGCCACGGTCACCGGGAGTATGATTCGATAAAACGTCCAGTGTTGATCGGGGTTCTGCTCTCTGGCCGGGTGTTTCGTGTCGAGAGCTGGTGATCCGGCAGTGTTCCGCTGAGTGGTCACGTGGCTGGCTGGTAGCTGGCTGCGTCCCACGAGGATGGCTTTGCCGTCGCGCAAGTGGCGGCTCAAATCGACGTAGCCCTGGTAGCTATTTGACAGGCGGGTATAAGCCCGGCCGCCCGCCGCCGAATAGAACATGAGCATCTCTACAATGCGAGCCGTGTCGGACAAATCGTCACGGCTCCACGCCGTCCCTTCGTCGCGTGTCCCAATGATTCGCCGGCGGGCCAATTGCCAACTTAGATCGAGCGGGGGTCTATCGCCCAAGCGGACGGTTTCGCCCGCTGCCAGGCGGCCTTCCAGCGGATAAGCCCAGTTCTCGAAGAAGACCCAGGCGTTGGATAACTCCACTTCCAGCGGATTGGTGACGGTCCCTTGCAGCAATTCCTGCCGGCTGGCCGTCAGCTGGCCCGTTGCTCCCACCACAGCGTCCACTTCCCAGCGGGCCAGCCATCCTTTCGTGGATGCCGTGTGGATCGGGAACTCTTCAATACGCTTGTTCTCCAGCGGTTCCGCCGCCAATTGGTAGTTGATGCCATACTCGTCGTTCAGGACATCCACGGTGGCCGTCGTGTTCATGCCTCCCAAGCCGGTTCCCGGTAGCCCCTGCCAGGAAAGCAGGACCTGCGGGCGATTTCCCACACTCTGCAGGGCGGGTGTGGGAGTCACGTCGATCGCGAGTGTCGCTGTCCGCGGACTGTAAATGCTGGCCCATGTCGTGCCCCGCACCCATTGCCCAGCCGGATCGATATCCACCACATCGACCTGGTTCAACTGCAAACGCGAGCCTCGCCACAGCCCGGACAACCAGACCGCCGCGACGCAGAACAACAGGACGGTCAAGGGAAACGTGATCCATGTCCAATGGAATCGCTGGATCTTGCGGAGGCCGAAGAAATCAAGCGGACCGAGGACGATCACGTAAAGGACCAGCAAGCCGGCGACCCACGAAAAATGGACCAACGTGACACCAGGGAATTGATCCATCGCGGCGCGAAGCTGACCGGAGATGTCGTCGAAACCGACGTGAGTCACCTGCCCGAGGCTCTCATCGCCGATGGCCGAATCCTCTTCGTCGCTGCGCGTCTGCAACAATTTGGCCAGCAATCGAGCGCGCGACGGCCAAGTCGACAAGGGGGGCAGATCGAGATCCAACGCGACGTAGGTCACTTCGCCAAAGCCGACCGGGAAACATATGATGAGAGCCCGATCGTCGGTGCCACCTGCCCCTTCATGGCACGCCACTCGTCCACGCAACTGTGAAAAGACGGCCAACGGTGTCGGTTGGTCGGTCCGCACGTGGTCGGCCGCTCGGGCGAAATTCTCCAGTCCGGAAGCTTTCCAGTAGTCGTCCAACTCGACAAACTCGCCGGGACGCAAGCCGTGAAGTCGATGCGACGGGTCAAACAGCTCGGGAGCACGTCGTCCCGCGGCCAGCACGAGCCGCCCGCCCAGCCGCAACCAGTGGAGTAGTGCGTCGTATTGCTGGTCGCTTATGGCTTCGAGCGGAGTGTCGGTTCCGGCGGCCACCAACAGCACGTTCACCCCCTCGTACCCGTACCACTGGTCCGGAAACTCAGACGGCTCGCTCATCACGCTCGAGACCAGCTTCTCGTCTCGCATCCGCGCAAACAGCACGGCCGCTTCCTCGACGCGGACGTCGGTTCCCAACGTCACGACCCAATGCCAGGTCGCCGGGGAGGGCGCAGCATGATCGATGACCTGTTCATCCACGGCTTTTCCGTCCTGGTCGCGGAGTATGCCACGGATGCTGCCGTTAATTCTTCCCAGTTTGACGTACTGCCAGAGGGTCCATTGTTCTCCTGGCGGTACCTCGATCGACGCCGCCGTTCCCGCGACGAAGCGGGTGGTCAGGTCGTCACTATCGGGCGCCGTGAGCTCGAACTGGCCCGCAAACCCGCTGCGCCCACCGTCGATGGTGACACGTACAGGCGTCCAGTAACCGACCTTAAACTTCCCCCCCAGGCCGATCTTGATACTGGCAATCTGGGGGGAATCCTCGCCAGCGGCCGCCACGACCACGGGCCCGGCGACGCCAAGCAAGGCAAACAGAGCGATCAGGAAGCCGTGTCGAGTGGTCAAGTGTGGGGGAACCTTGTTTCGCTGGGGGCTTGTGGACGAAGCGTCACGCCAGTGATGACGGATTTTGTATGCGGCCAACCTGTGGCGATCAATCAGGATATTCGGTGAAGACATGCAAGCTCGATTTTGGGGTGGGGCCGTGACCGGATGAGCGTTCTTTCCAGACGCGGATCACGGCTTACCTGAGTCGGCACAATGGCAGACCAACTGACCGCAGCCAGGACATCCTTCGCCGTATTTGCGGCGCACGGCTTCCGACAGGTCGACACCAGCCACGTTGGCAATCGTGGTCAGCCAGGCCAGCACATCAGCGAATTCTCCCATCCGATCCTCGTGGCTGCCGTTGCGCAAGGCTGCCGCCAGCTCCCCAACTTCCTCCATCAGCCACATGAATGTCCCGTCCACGCCCCGGGCCAGATCTTTGCGCAGATACATGTCGCGGATCAACTGCTGGAAATCCGCCAGGGTAATGTCGGTTCGAGGTTCACTCATGGCGTGGGAGCCCCGCGATGTGTCGGGCCGGATTCTCTCCATCTGCACTCTGTCAGAGTCTACCGGATCGCTGGCCCTTTGTCGCGGCGGTCGATGTCCACGTATACGTATCTACGAAACCGAGCCTGCTTTGTTCCGTAGGCCGGAAAAAAGGCCGCGGAAAAGCGATGGTCGCCGGACCGGCCAGACCGGCGACCCGGCGGCCTCGCCAATTGCCGCCCCCCAGAAAGCCAGTCCCCAGACAGCCGGGATGAGCCCCTCTGGGCTGCAAAACCGAGCGGAACAGAAATGGGACTATGCCTGGCTGCCAACAAGGCCAGGTTTTCCTTGCCCCAGGTCTTGCCTCTGCGAGAAACCCAGCTCCCGTCGGTTACGGTTCGTCGTAGTGACGGGGCGAAGTACGCGTCTAGGCAAGCGGAGAAATGTTCGCCCCGTCTCCCGCTGCTGGCGACGCGTTTCATCACCGATCCGTAACGCCAGCGCAATAGCGCTTTCTGCGCGCGGCGGGCTAATCTATCGTGCCGGTCGAGGCCGTTTCTTCCGCCACGCCCTGCATCTGGTCGAGCTGAACGACACTGCGCAGCTGTTCCTTCTCCAGGTAGTCACGCCCGTACTTCACGTTGATGTGATCCCACGGCAGCAGATCGCCGACTTCGTACGGCTCGTGCAGCACGCGCTGGACATCCACGCCGGCATCGGCCGAGTGCCGTCCACCACCGGTCGGCGCAGAATTGCTCGGACCAGCTGTCCATCCGCGCGCCGCGCTGCCAGGCGAGTTCCAGGGCACTCGCCCACGCGGCGGTCGCCGCGACTGATCACGCCTTCCAGCATGCTCGTCTCGATATCGTGCCGTTTCAACAGCACGCTGCGCAGCGACTTCTGCTGCCAGAGATACTCATGGGCCCAGCGGAAATACTCGCGCGTCTGCATGGCATTCCACTGGTAGGGCGTGTGAGCCTTGGGAACAAAATTCGACACACTGGCCGTGACCTTCGCCAAACGCCCACGCTCCTCTTTGCCAATCCGGGATATCGTCTCGGACATCTCGATGATCCCGTCCAGATCGGTGGGGCGTTCACCCGGCAAGCCGCACATGAAGTAGAGCTTCACGCTCTCGAAGTTATTGCGAAAGGCCACGCGACAGCCTTCAAACAGATCGTCGTTCTTGATCCGCTTGCGAATCTGCTGCCGCATGTCGTCACGGGCCACTTCCGGAGCCAGGGTCAGACTGGAGCGACGCCGGTTGCCGACCAGCTGGGCGATCGAACGGAGTTGTTCATTGACGCGCAAGCTGGGTACGGAGAGATTGACTCCCAGCGGACCTAAGACTTCTTTGAGTCGATGTACCAGTTCTTCAAAGTGCGGATAGTCGCTGGAAGAAAGTGAGAGGATCGAGACTTCGTTGAAGCCGGTGTGGCGGTAGCTCTCCAAGGCTCCCTGCACAATCGTTTCGACGCTGCGAAAACGCAGCGGTCGCTTGATCACGGTGCTCTGGCAGAACCGGCATTGCCAGGGGCAGCCGCGCATGATCTCGATCGCGATCCGATCGTGGACACATTCCACATAGGGGACGAGCAGCTTGGTAGGAAGAGGTGTCCCCTCGAAATCACGCAGCAGCGCCGGCTGGATCGTCTCCGGGACTTCCGGCCGCAAGCGGCTCAAGGCCACGAATCGCCCTTGCCGATATTCGGGTTCGTAGAACCGAGGCACGTAGCAGAAGGGAAGGTTCGCGGCCAGTTGCAGCAACATGGCCTCCCGCTCCTCCTCCCCTCCCCTGCCCCGACGCGCGGTTCCTGGTGCTCGAGCGTCCTGTCTTCAGTTGCCGCCACAGATCGCAGATCTGCGGCAGACTCTCCTCTCCATCCCCGGTCACAAACACGTCGATAAATGGCGCGAGTGGCTCGGGGTTCTGAGCGCACGGGCCACCCGCGATCACGAGCGGATGCGCCAAAGTTCGCTCGGTCGAATGCAGCGGGATCCCCCCCAGGTCCAGCATGGTCAGGACGTTGGGTAGGGACAGTTCGTATTGCAGAGAGAATCCCAATACGTCGAACTGATGAAGTGGCGTAAAGGTCTCGAGACTGTACAGGGGCAGCTTGTGCTCCCGCAACGCTCGTTCCATATCCATCCACGGCGCAAAGACGCGCTCGCAGGCCCAATCGTCGCGTGCGTTCATCAGCCAGTAGAGCACCTGCAACCCGTAGTGGCTCATCCCAATCGTGTACAAATCGGGGAAGGCCAGGCAGAGGCGACCGCGAGAGGCGTCGAGTTCCTTGCGCACCATGTTCAGCTCGCCCCCCAGATACTGGGCCGGCATCTGGACCCCCGGCAGTACATGGTGGGTCAAGTAGTTCTTCAGTTCTTCATTGATCACCGGCAAGACTCCGTTTTTCCGTCGACATTCCAGGTGCACCTTGACTTCCACACCGTTGTCGGCCACAACGTAGCACGTGACGAGACGATCCGCTCCGCACGCGGGCGCCCACGCGATTTGGGACTTCCCGCCCTCCGGGGACACTTCGTTCTGTTACGCCAAGACGTAACCTCCGACCAGCTCACACCGCATGCCTAACCCAGGGTGCCCGAGATCATGTCTGATTATACGACCGTGGCGAAAGTCGGCGAGATTCCCGAAGGACAAGGGGTCGCCTTTCCCGTGGGAGACAGAATGGTAGCGGTTTTCAACGATGGGAGGCCAGTATTACGCCATCGACGACTGCTGCCCGCACATGGGTGCTTCGCTGGCCGAAGGCGTGTTGGAAAATGGGGTCGTCGCCTGCCCGTGGCACGACTGGCGATTCTGCGTCCATGACGGGACCTGGTGCGATAATCGCCGGATCAAAATCGGCCATTTCGATGTCCGCGTGCAGGGCGACGAGATCCAAGTCCGCGTCGAGGAGTGAGGCCGTTTCCGGCTTCCGTCGGGTTGATCCCGGCGGAGCCACAGACTGGTGCCGCAACCGGCAGGTTACCGCGAGGCTTCCGTCGGGTTTATCCCGGCGGAGCCACACTGGTCCGCTACCGTCCGGCAACCAGCCGTTTCCGGCTTCCGTCGGGTTTATCCCGGCGGACGCCACAACTGGTCCGCTACCGTCCGGCAACCAGCTGTTTCCGGCTTCCGTCGGGTTTATCCCGGCGGAGCCACAACTGGTCCGCTACCGTCCGGCAACCAGCTGTTTCCGGCTTCCGTCGGGTTTATCCCGGCGGAGCCACAACTGGTCCGCTACCGACAGACCATGACACACCAGCGGTCGAGTCGCCCAACGTGCCATCACACCGGCACGCCTTCGAGACCCAGTCAAGCCGCAGCCTGCCTCGGCCTCTTCCGGGGCCGTTTTACCTTTGGACACCCGCCTCGGTCGGCACATATCGCAGCTCATCTGCAGTAGCCGGCCAGTCCTCAGTCCGCCAGGATGAACCCGACGGGGCTGGAGCCGGAAGCGGCACAGAAATGGGACTATGGCTGGATGCCTGCAAACGCGAATTCATTTCGCGTCAGGTTACTTGCCGTTGTCTTTGTGCGGCGCGGGTCGCGTTAGGGGAGCGTCACCGTGCCTCCCGGTTCGAGCACCACCGGCTCGGCCGCCGTTTTGGCCCGCACCTGCTCGGCCCACGCGTGGGCGTCCTGCTCGATCGGCGGCCACGTATTGTAGTGGTTGGGAATCACACGCTGCGGGCCAATCAGCTTGATCGCTTCGATCGAATCCTCCGGCCCCATCGTGAACAAGTCGCCGATGGGAAGCACCGCCAGGTCGACGCCACAACTGCCGATCAACTTCATGTCCGAGAAGAGTGCGGTATCACAGGCGAAGTAGATGGTTCCGTCGGAAGTGGTGAGCAAGAATCCGCCAGGGTTACCGCCATCGGATCCGTCGGGCAGTTGTGAACTGTGCCAGGCCACCGTCATCTTGACGAGTGCCAAAGGGCAGGTGGACTTTGCCTCCCAGGTTCATGCCCAGGGTGTTGGCGACTTGATGCTTATTGCTCAACCACTGCGTGATCTCGAAATTGGCGACCACCGTTGCGTCGGTGCGATGGGCGATTTCCGCGACATCGGCGACGTGATCAAAATGCCCGTGCGACACCAGGATGTAATGGGCGTCCACCTCCGCTGCCGAAACGGGTGCGGTCGGTGAATCATTGAGGAACGGGTCCAGCAGCACGATGGTCTCACCGATGCGCAGTGACCAGCTGCCGTGTCCCAACCAGGTCAATTCTGTGGCCATAACGGGTCTCCTTTCGATCGTTTCGTAGCCGCGGTCGCCAGACCGCAGCCGAAGCGGGAGTACGTTCGCGGTGGCGTACCCGCGTTCTAGCGAACGCAGCTACGGTGGCTCCGCTCTGGCGACGGTAGCCACGGTCCCGGCGTTTCGAACCTGCGCGTTTCTGTCACTGAATAGGTGGATTTATTGCGGATTGTGAAGGTCGAGTTTCCGAGCACATCGGACAGACGGAGGTCCTATTTGTCCTGTTCCAGGATCCGATCCAGAAAGCCTGTCCTAGTGCTGATGGTCAACTAAAACAACGCCCCGCTGGCTCTGTCGGAGCCGGCCTGTTCACGGGCCATCGTGGCCATGAGCACGGGCAGAGGAAAGCGGCACGCCATCCTAGAATCTAGTTGTGACAGGGCTCTGGTCCAAGAGGCCCCAATCTGCTAACCAGCGACGGGCAAAGGGGCCTGCCGTGCGCGGCCGCCGGCGGAACAAAAACGCCTTGTCGGCCGCTTGTACAGACGCATCATTCTGTTAACACATGGAATATTCACGTACCGCTACCCGCCAAAAAGAGAGCTGAAAGATGGATATTCAAGAACTGACGCGCCAACTTCACATCCAAAACGACTCGAAAATCGTGATGCTCGTGGCCGACGGTTTGGGGGGGCTGCCCATGACGCCCGATGGTCCGACCGAACTGGAGGCCGCGCGGACGCCGAACCTGGATCAATTGGCGGTGCGGGGCGTGCAAGGGGCCAGCATCCCGGTGCTGCCCGGGATCACTCCCGGCAGTGGGCCCGGACACTTGGGGCTGTTCGGTTACGATCCGCTGAAATACGTGATCGGGCGCGGGGCGCTCGAGGCCACCGGAGTCGGCTTTGAACTGCAGGCCGGTGACGTCGCGGTACGCTGCAACTTCTGCACGCTCGACAAAGCGGGCAATATCTCCGATCGCCGGGCTGGTCGGATCCCCACCGAAGAAAGCGCACCGTTGGCGATTTCACTCCGCAAAATCGCCATTCCGGGAATCGAGATGTTTGTCGAACCGGTGAAGGAGCATCGGTTTGTCGTCGTCTTCCGCGGCGAAGGGCTTGGACGGGCATGTCGCGGACACCGACCCACAAGTGACCGGTCGCCCACCGTTGGACCCGATCGCCGGCGAACCCGAGAGCGAGAAGACGGCGGAGGTCGCGATCGAGTTTCTGCGCCAAGCTCACGCTACTGCTGGCCGGCCAGCCGAAGGCCAACTTCCTGACCATGCGGGGGTTCGCGGCCAAACCCCATTTGCCGACTTATGAGGAAGTGTATGGATTGCGCGCGGCAGCGATCGCCGTCTATCCCATGTACAAGGGCCTGGCCCGTCTGGTCGGCATGGACATCGTGGGTGAGGCGACCACGCTGGACGAACAGATCGATTTGCTGGAGCAGAACTGGGACGAACTACGATTTCTTCTTCGTCCACTTCAAATACACCGACAGCACCGGCGAAGACGGCAACTTCGACATGAAGGTGAAGCGGACCGAGCAGGTCGACGCGATTATTCCTCGCATCACGGCGCTTAATCCGGACGTTCTGATTGTCACCGGCGACCACAGCACGCCGGCGTACCTGAAAAGCCACAGCTGGCATCCGGTTCCGACGCTGCTGGTCTCGAACTGTTGCCGGCCCGATGCCTGCCAGAGTTTGGCGAACGGCAGTGTGTCTCCGGGCGGGCTCGGCCAATTCGAAGCCAAATACTTGATGTCACTGGCGCTGGCCAACGCGGATCGGCTGGGTAAATACGGAGCCTGATCAGCAGCTTGCTGGGTTGCGGTTCCGCTAGATTGGGGAGAACACAATGAGTCCATACGGTCAACGAAATTGGGTATTGCTGGTCGCCTGGTGCACCGTGGCGTGTTTGGCCGGTTGCCAAGGAGAGGCTCCCCCGACTTCGGGCGGCACAACGTCGGGTGATTCCGCGGCGTTGGTGCGGCAGCAACGTGAGTTGGCGCTGGCTGCCCAGAAGGATTTGTTCGAACGCCTGTCGGGCCGGCTGATGGAAGTGATGTCCAAAGAGGGTCCGGCAGCGGCGATCGACGTTTGTAGCCAGGAGGCCCTGAAGATCACCGAGCAGGTTGGCGACACCCATGGAGTATCGATCGGTCGTACCTCGTTTCGACTTGCGCAATGATCAGAATGCGCCACCGTCGTGGGCTGCGGGGTTGATTCAACAACGCGTGGAGGACCCACAGTTTGTGAATTTACCGAACGGTCAACTAGGTGCTCTGCTCCCCATTCGCTTGCAACCACCGTGCCTGACCTGTCATGGGGCAAAGGAGCAGATTGCTTCTGACGTCTGGTAGGTCTTAGCGGCCCGGTATCCTAGGGACCAAGCCACGGGATTCGAGTTGGATTCGCTGCGCGGATGGTTCTGGGTGGAGTCCCGCGGTTGTAGTCGTGCCGACCGGCCACAGGCTTGGTTTCATCGGATGGACGAAATTGGACCGGGCCCATGCAGCAAAAACTAAAACTCGCATTCTCCCTCCTCTCGCGTGACGTGGAGAGCGAGCAGGATCAGTGTCTGGAGAGGCTGATCGAATTGCTGCGGACCCGCAAGGGGATCGAGGAGTGCACGTGGATCGCAGCGACACCGCACCGCGGCTGTGCCTGCACTACGACGCCAATCTTGTCTCGATGCCGCTGGTGGGCCGGTGGGCGGAGCTCGCCGGCGCGAGATCACGATCGTTACTGTCACGAGACGCTCCGGCTGACCGGTATGGACTGTGGCGACTGCGCGGCGAGTATCGAGTACTTGCTGGCCGGCTCCCGGGCGTCGTGGCGGTCTCGGTCAGTTACGCCAGCGACGGATGCGGATTGAGTATGACGCGACCTCACCAGTCACGACAAGGTGGTTCGGCGCGTCCAGTGGATGGGATACAAGATCGAAGAAGAGGTGCGTGAAGACGTGGGGTGGCGCACAACTTTAGTTGTTGATGGTGCCGTCGTGTGGGGCACTGTTGCTGGCCGGCTGGCTCTGTTGTCTGCTTCCCGGCTGGCCTGCCCGTCTGCCCGTCGCGTTCGACGCGTCGTCGTACTTCGCGGCGGATACCACGCCCGCACGATGCCCTGAAGGCCGCACTCTAGTTTCGCTTTGATGTCGATTCGCTGATGGTGATTGCCGCCTTGGGCGCGGCCGCGTTGGGTGAGTGGCCGGAGGGCTGTGCTGCCGCTGTTCTTGTTCAGTCTCGGTCATGCGCTGGAACACTCTGCGATGATCGAGCGCCTTTCGCCTCGAGGCGTTAGGCCAGATCACCCCGCAGACGTCTCGAGTCCGGCGCGACGGCGAGGAAGTTGAGGTATCGGTCGAGCGGCTGCAACGCAACGACATGGTGATCGTGGTCCGGGGGAACGCCCGCCCATTGATGGGGTCATCGTGCAGGGGTGCTGGTGATCGATCAGAATACGTTGACGGGCGAGAGCGTGCCGGTCGAGAAGGGAGCGGGGGACGAGGTGCTGGCCGGCAGATGGAACGGCGCCGCCGCGTTGGAAGTCCGCGTCACCAAATCGGCCGCCGACACGATGCTGGCGCGTGTGATCGAGCTGGGCTGGCGGAAAGTGGCGAGTACCGAGAAGTCGCCCACGCAGCGATTTGCGGAGCGATTCGACGCGGTTCGGCACCGTCGGCGCCGTCGGCGTCGTGGCGGTGATCGTCGTTCCACTGGTGGCCGGTTGGCTCAGTTGGTCGAATGGATTCTTCTCGCCATGACGATGCTGGTGGCGGCCTCTCCCTGTGCGCTGGCGATCGCCACCCCGTCGGCCATCCTGGCCGGCATCGGCAGCGCCTGCGCGGTACGGTGTGCTGATCAAGGGGGGGTCCACCTGGAAGTGCTCGGTACCATTGACGCGATGGCCTTCGACAAAACGGGGACGCTCAACGCGCTGGTGCCCGGAAGCCACCGATGTGGTGGCTGTAGGTGATGTGTATGAGCTGCTCGCCCTGGCTGCCACAGCGGAGAGTCGATCGGAGCACCCGTTGGCACGTGCCGTGGGCCTGCGGCAGCGCAGCGGGAGGGGCTCACTTTGGCGGAAGTCCAAGACGTCACGTCCA
>CAVOXY010000040.1:0-79793 GCA_963700515.1 uncultured Planctomycetota bacterium
CGCTACCGGCATAACAACAGGCGCCGTCGGTCGAGCCCCAAACGAGCCACCACACCGGCACGTTATCGAGACCGAGACACATCCGCGGCTGGCTTCGAGCGCCGGCACAGGGCAAGTTGGGACGCCGGATTGAGGCGGCCTCGATATGCCGCCGGCGTGGTGGTGGCCTTCACGCTCGGCCGTCGGGTATTGCGCCGGTTGGCTGTAGCGGACCAGTTGTGGTACCCCTGGGATAAACCCAGGGGAAACCGGAGCGAGAGTGCGATGCAGGTTGCGGACCAGTTGTGGTCCCCCTGGGATAAACCCAGGGGAAACCGGAGCGAGAGTGCGATGCAGGTTGCGGACCAGTTGTGGTACCCCTGGGATAAACCCAGGGGAAACCGGAGCGAGTGGCACTGGATGCACGCTGCGGGAGCACCGCTCACGGCCTACTCCGCGTCGGCGGCTCCGTCAGTCTTGTCGGACGTCAATTGCACGAGCACGGCCTTCAATTGCTCCTGCGTCTCCGGTCGGTCGCCCGCGAACACCCGCGCGACTTTTCCATCCGAGCCGATCACGACCAGTTGCGGAATCGCATCGACTTGAAACAGTTTGCCGATATCTCCAGCGCGGTCCAACGCCACGGGGACATCCCAACCGCGAGCTGCCAGGAACTCGCGAATTGCATCCGGGGTCTCCAGTTGGTTGACCGCCAGCAGGACCACTTTCTCGCGGGGGAAATCGGCGATGGTCTGCAAGGTTTGCGGCATGGTTTTCACGCACGGGCCGCACCAGGACGCCCAGAAGTCGAGCACCACGACTCTCCCGTCCACGTCGGGGACGCGCACGCGCGTGGCGTCCAGCAGCTCGGCAGTGAAGGGCGACGCTGCCTGCCCGACCAGAGGGGAATCGAATCCTGGATTGGCGGTGGTGGCGGGGTTTTCTGCCGTGGCGAACTTCGGTTCCTCTGCGTCGCGCAGCGTCCAGCTGGCAAACGGACTTGGCTCGCTGTCGCCGCTGTTGAGGCCCAACGTCAGCTCGTGTACCAGGGCCAGGGGGACGGCGATGGCTCCCAAGCCGGGATGCTGACCGACCAGCGCGCCGTCGGCAATCCGGTCAGCCGACATCCGCATAATCGTTCCATCGTGAAAGACGATTCGCGCAAGCTGCACGTCGGTCGTGTCTTCGACAGTGTTGGCAGCGAGCGAAAGGGGCCAGATCACACCAGAGAGACGATCGCGCGGCACTTCGAGTTGATCCAATCGCGACTGGAAAATGGCCTGTTGCTGGTTGAGTGTGATGAGTCGCCCGCGGAGCAGGTCGCCGTTGCGTCCGACCAGGATCTCGGTGGGGGGCGACTGTTTGCGGAAACGGGGAACCGTCAGCAGGCGGTTCCTTCCCTCCTCGTCGACCAGCATGTCCAACAAGTCTCCGCCGGAGCTGCGTACTTCCACATTCGAGATAGTGACCAGTTTCTGCTTGTTGTTGGCAACCGGAGCGGCTCCAACGTTCACGTTCAAAGGCGTAATGTAAAGTGTCAGACCCTTGCCATTGGCGGTTTGTCCATCGCTGGGCGTCACGAGCACTTCGTTATCACCTTCATAGACGATGATCTTCTTGTTCCGCATCCGTATCCGAATCGTGTTGCGGCCGTCGTGCATCGGGCGGGGGTTGACAGCCCGCGCGTTCCCAATCCTCCCTGCACGGCTTGCAGAAACACTTGGGTCCCGCCCGTGCGATAGAGCATCAGCGTGGGATTTCCCGACGTCTCTTTGGGGCTGTTGGTAAACATATGGATCTGGATCATCGTGGTGGCGTTGAGTCCCCATTCGAGGTCGAATTTGATCTCGGCGGCATCCCGAATGTTGGTGTAGCCAATCATGGCAGCGTCCAGGACCACGATGTGTTTGGCTTCCCGTTGCACCGCTTGTTTGGCCACTTCCGTCACCACCCAGCGCGGGTCGTCCAGGCCGCGGGAGATCGTCGGCGCAAAAGCCCCGAACTCGGCGGCACACAGGAGAGTCCGGTCGATATGACTACTGTCTGTCAGCGGGAAATCAGCGTGGACGGATGACTCATCGATGCCGTGAATCCTGCAGGGGACGGCGTCGCCGTTACGAAGGAAGATGCGGTCTACAAACTCGCTCGTGGAGGGAGCCTCGGACGTGTCGGTCGATCTGCGTACAATGTGCACCGGCAGGCCCGCGGGAAAGGAACTGGCGTTGGCACTTCCCTCGGGCAGCCAACCGGGCGCCTGCTTGTCGTCGTTGACCGAAGTCAACTGGCCGTGCAAGCGAACTTCTCCCATGGCCGCGATGTCTTCTGAGGCAATGTCTTCTGAGGCAATGTCTTCCGAGGCCACGTCTTCCGAGGCCAGGTGCGGGTCGGCGGAGGGGACTTCAAAGCCGATCTCCGAGATGCCCTCGAGTTGCGCGATCAGCGGCTGGTCGCAGTAAGTGGTCTGGACGCGAATAACGCCATCGCCAATCGATGCGAGCGTGCCGCTGAGGAGGGTGCCGTCGGCAAAGTTGATCTTGGTGTCGGTGTGAGCCGGCGTGGCGAGCGGTTCGATTGCGCAGATCGATGCTGTCGATCCGATCGAGCGCGATACTGGTCGACTTACCGGAAGCCAGCGTCATCTGCAGCAGTCGCGTGGCCGCATCAAAGCTATCGATGCTACCGGCCGCGGATGACTCGTCATCCAAACGCACAAGTCCGGCTCCCGGCGGCACATCGCCCTCGGACGCGACTCGACCACCCACGGCGCGCAAGCGGGTCAGCGTCAGCGTCAGGCCTTTGTTCTGCACGTAGAGGCCCGACAACAGTTCGCCAGCTTCGTCCTTCCCTTGCATCTTGCCGAGCAGCTGTCCCGTCAGTGAATACACCCGCAGTTCACCCACCGCGGGATTCCACTGCAACCGCAGGTCAATCGATTGCGCATTGGCCGGAATGCTGTGAATCACCTCGAAATCGCCGTTGGCTCCCAATGTCTGCAGCACGAGATCGTTATCCCACGTTTCCAGCTTGACCACTTGCCGCGATAATCGCACGGCATCGGGACCGGAAAACGAGATCACGAAACCAGGTTTCCCCTCCCAACTCAGACTCAACTCGATGTCCGACAGGGAGGTCAAGTGCAGATCCCGATAGAGTTCCGCTCCGGTAATTTTGGTCACGATCCGACCGCCGCCGTCGCGCGTCCATTCCGCTACCGAACGGCCACGGTGCAAAGTGCTGTATTCATTTAAGACTCCCAAGCCAACTGCGCCGGCGGAGGAACGATCGGTGCGCTGCAAGGCGACAATCTGCGTGCGGTCGAAATGTGCGGTGCCGTGCCGCTCGCTTTTCAGCACGACATGCCGTTGCGTCAGTTCCAGCAGGTCCCCATACAAGACGTCGTTGCCGACCGTCAAGATGCGAAACGGCATGGTCGAGGGGGAGGGTGTCGAAGGCTCGACGTATTGGATCTTGTCCAGCCGATCGATGCTCAGCGTGAAGGGGGCAGGAAAAAGAGTTGATTGCCAAAGTATTGTCTTGGCATCAGCACGCAACAGGTCGCCCGGCAGCTGGTCGCCGTTCTTCCACAGCAGCGTGGCGGGGCGGGGTTCGTCGGCCGCCGCATTGACCGTCCAGATCAGCAACGTTAGACCACACACGCCAAGCAGCGACCACGGCCAGATCAAGCGGGGCATCCAGGGCTACCTTTCGTATATCGGCAGGAAGCGATAGTCAAGGGCCAACGACAGGAGGGCCATCGCGGTGGAGTATTCCGGCCCCCCTTGGCCGCCGTCAAAACTGCCGTTATCCAACTGCATCTGTTTCAGAATGCGAATGTTCTCTTGCTTCCATTTCTTCCAGGCCTCGAAGTCTCCTTGAAACAACGCCTGGGACATGTAGTAGCGAAAATAAAACGGATAACTCGTTTCCTGATGCTCCAGGCGGCTACTAATGTAGTTCGATGTTGCTTCATATTCGCTCCACTGCTTCCGCTTGCCGATGGCATACACCAAGGTGGCGATGGAAGAACGGTTCATCGATTCGCCCATCCCACCCATGCCGCCCGAATAGGCCACCGCCCCATTCTCGGACGTCGAAGTGCGATAGAACTCCAACGCCCGATCAATACATTGATCGGGGACTTCGATGCCGGCGTTGCGCGCTGCCAGCAGTCCGACCAGCACCGCTCCCGAAACGGACGTGTCTGCACTATTGTCACGGGGAGCGTAGCGCCAGCCGCCCGCTGAATTGTTTTTCTGCGAGGTCACGGCAGCGCGTACAGCCAGTTCCAGTGCTTGTCCGATCGAGCGCCGTCGGACCTCCGGTTCTTCCTCGAGCCAGAGCTGCGATTCGTCTACCACACCGTACGCTTCGGCAAGCGCTAACATGCCGAAGCCATGACAATACATGCTGGGGGGAATGTAGCCGGTATTCGGGTCCTGGCTGGCGATTATACCGCGTATCGCTCGTCGGACCGCCAGGCTGTGCTGGCCGAAATTGGGATCTTCACCGTCAGCCAGGAAAGCCAGCAGGCAGATTCCCGTTATGCCTTGCCCGTAGGCGCTCGACCACGAACCATTGGTCTGCTGCTTCTGCTCCAGATAGTTGAGTCCGCGCTCGTACATCATTCGCACGTCTTGCGGTACTTTGGCACCATAGCGGACCGAGGAAACTTGCGCCGTGGCGTGAGGGACGGCACTCTCCAACACTGCGAGAACAGCGGACAGTGCCGCGACAATAACGCCGGCCTTGTGCAACCGGTTCCATGTGGTCGCTTGATGGCGTGGCCGCAGACAAGATGATGTCGGTTGGTGTGGCATATCGGGCCCCGAAGGTGGGTGAACAGTAGAACGTATTTCAGAACCGGGCCGCTACGACAAAATGTGTCCCGGACAATTAGTTTGGATCGACTGCCGCGTTCCGCTCCAGCGCGTCGAAAAACGTGTCGAGTCCCTGACGGAACTCGGCCGGCAGCTCGGTTCCACCGGTGCCCGTCGATTGCCGCACGTTGCGCGTCACCGTACCGGCATTGCGTTCGTCACCCAGGCCCACCAGCGCCAAGGCCGATTCGTCGGTATCTCCCGTGCCGCCACCGCCGGGGCTCGATCCGCCACCACCGCCTCCTTTGGGATTGATGCGTCGGGATTGCAGCAGCAGTTCGATGGCTTCCGTTTCGGCTGCGATCGTCTGCGGGACCCGTCACCTGCCGCTGCAGTAATTCCTGTGCTTCTACCATGACTTGCTCGACACGCGTCAGCAGCGCGATTTCGCGGCTGAAGGCTGCTTCCGCGTCGGGCAGCGCGGTAATTTTCTGCGTCACGTCGGCCACGCGTTCGGCCAACCCCTGCTGGGTCTGGGCAAGTTGTTCCGCTTGAGTTGTGAACGCAGCGATATCGAGTGCTGGCCGGGCCTGTTCCAGACCGCGTGTTTCCTCGCGAAGTTCCATTTCTTGATGCAGGATCTTCATGACTTCGAGAACAACGGATGGCGGCAAACTGCCGCCTTTGGAGCCGGGTCACGTGCCCCCGCTCGGTCACCCGGGGCCGACGAGCTGTTCGGCCCATCGATCCAACGTGTCGGACCAGAACTCAGCCTGCGCGATCGACTGCCCACGGAGATTCTCCGTGACGGCTTTGGCGACGTTGTGCAGGTTGCTGACCACTTGCGTGGATTTCATTTCATCGAGGACCGTGCGGAATTTACCCTGTTGCACGCGGTTGTAGTACGCCTGCAGGTCCTCCTGGATGACAAACACATCATCGCCATGGGCGATCTCCCGCTTGGCCACCGCCTCGAGAGACTCCCGCTGCGGCGGCTCGATACGAAAATCGTTGATACCGAAGTCGGTGGCCAGGTTCTCATTCAGATCCTTCGCCAATTCCAGTTGTCGGCGCGAAGCGGCCTTCAATCGCTTGACAAATGTGCTCCCCTCCAAGTCGCCCAGTATTTTCTTCAATTCCTCTGCGATCTTGGCGAACTCGGCCAATAGATCCTCTTGCTGCGTGACCGCTTGAGCGACCTTTTCCTCAACCGGACAGGACGCGGGATCGCCCTGCTGGGGGGCGCCGCCGCCGACAATGTCGGTGGTCGGAAGACGTAGCGCGGGTGCGGCCGGCGTTGCGGGGGGCTTCTCATCGGGCTCTTCGCCGGGCTGAGCGAGTTCGTTGAAGCCCGATTCAACGTCCGTCACCGACGGGACATTGCCCGAGTCAGACGGTTTGGACTTGCCTGCCGGCCCGACCCGCGAGTCGCGGCGGACGCCGACTTGCGGCGGCGTTTCGGTCCCCTCCGAAGGCTCGCCAGGCTCCGCTGCCGGTCTCGTGCCAGGGGCACTGGCCGCCTGGGTCAACAAGTCGGCCACCGATGGCATGCGCTGCTGAGCGATGTTCTTGAGCGATTGCAGCATCGTGGCCCAGTTTTCCAATGTTGCCACGTTGAACTGGTCATTGTGCGCGGCTTGGGAAATCAGTTTCTCTCCCGTCTGCGTCACTCCGGTCAGTCGGCGGGCGTTGCTTTGCTCGGCGGCCGCCTGCGCTTCGATGCGGCGGCGCGTTTCCGGTTGATCCAATTCCTCCGGCGTCAGCGCTCGTATGGCCTTGTTTGTTTCGAGTAGCTGCTGTTCCCGTTCGTACACTTCATTGGCTTGCTGCAGCCATTTGCGAAGTTGCTGCGTCAGCCAAATGGCATGTTCCTCGGGGCTCAATACATGGAACACATAGGTGGGCGAATAGACGGGTTTGCGGTCGGGAAGATAGTCGACCGCAAACACGCGCAGCTGCAGCGATTGAGGTTGGATGCCCAGACGCTGCGTCGAGAAAACGGCCTGAGCTGGCAGTTCACGGCGTTCTGGTTCCCCGACGGCTACGATCTGCTCGCCCGTAGCGGGATGGGGATTGCGTAGCGGATCCTCCATGCCCTTCCACTCCAGGCCGATCGACTGGACTCCGAAATCATCGCGAGCAACGACGTCAAAAAAGATCGTGTCGGTGCTCAACACGACCTGCTCCCGCTGCACTTTGGAGCAAGCCAGTGTGGGTGCCTCGTCGTCCAAGGCAGTGACTTTCAGCCGGAAAGGTGTCTTGCAGTGCAAGCCCAGTTGATCACTCCAATGCAAAGGAAGCTCTTGCGACCGTGTGACCAGCAGCGGTGGCACCTGGATGCGATTGCCGGACGTTGGCACATGCTCGTCACCGAGAAATGCCTGCGCCAAAGTCCGCGTGGCAAGGGCCGACAATTCGACACGACTGCCCTGAACCACGGACATCGCGCCGCTGCGCACATCCACCAAAGGATGCGTGCGATATCGCAGGTACTCAGGCAATTCGAGGCGCGCCGTGATCTCCGTCAGCTCGGGACGGGACGTGGGATCAATATGGATCCGCTTGCTGGCGTCTCCCACCGAAATCGTCAGACTGTTCGCATCCTTTTGAGGCGGCAGGGAGAATTGATATCGAGCATCTTCCAAGGGAGCATGAACCGGCTCCTGCTTTCCGTATCTTGCTCGAGCATGCTGCGGCAGCCAAACGCTCTGCTGCGACAGACTGGCGTTGACCAGGAACGGCTCCGCGTAGGGGACAAACATCTGGTCCGGAAGTTGTTCCAGCTGAGTAAATGTGTAGCGCTCAGTGTTCTGCCAGGGGAACAGCCAACGAGCCAGGGCGTTCACACTGGCCGAGGGAACCACGGCGAGGCCGACGATTGCCACCGCCAGTACGATCCCCGCTGCCCAGGCCCAATGACGATGCCGAGGATGTGGCACCGCGTGGCGAAAGTCGCAGTCTCGGACCTCCTCGTCCACCTGCCGCATCGCCGCTCGACACAACGACTCGGATCGCTCTTGCTCCAACGCGTTGTGTGCCAACTCGACAATGCCCAGTAACTGGTCACCGATCCGCGGGAATTGGTGACGCAGTAAACGCGCCGCTTGCTCCAAGTGGCGCGTCCGCCAGACCCAGCGATGCCACTTCAAAGGGAGCCAGAGCACACAACTGGTCACTCCGGAGAGCAACAACAACAGTCGCAACGAGACCGGCGTATCCCCCACGCGATCCAACGCGAACACCAGGAGATACGAGATCACCAGCCCGAAGATGCCGGCCAGTACCCCCTCGGCTAATTTCACCAGCCAGACCCGCCGCCGATATGTCTCGAGCTTGTGCCGCAGCCGCGTCGGGAGTTCCAACTGATGAGAGGTTTCAATTTGCATCGCTGCAATCCTTGTGCTCTGTCATTACACAGTCCCCACCATTTTACGACCCACCCAGAAGATGGCTAACAGAAACACCAGACTACCGGCCCAGACCGGGTGGCACCAAAGGCGAATGCGGCGCACTTCCGGGGTCGGTTCAGGCAGCTCTCCAATCGTGTCCAGCAGGGTCTGGATCTCGCCAGGTTGCACTAATTTGCCACCTGTCACATCAGCAATCTCCTGCAATACGTCGCGGCGGGCCGGCTTTCCGATCTTCTCCAGCACGGTGCCCTGCACGTCCAGCTTGGTTTCCAGCGACGAGTCGTTTTCACGACAGCTGAGCGTCAACTGGTAGGTCCCGCGCTCAGCAGGGGTGTAGGTGTTGGAAAAAAGCCCCCATTCGTCTCCGCGCGGGAGTAACCGGACACTTTCGGTTTTCCCCGAAGGTGAAACCGCATGCAGCACCACTGTGCCGCTTTGCAGCGGTTCGCCACCCACCGCGGCCACATTGGCGTAAAACGTCACTGAGTCCGACACCTGTGGCCGGTCGGGGGAAAAATAGAGTCGCATCAACTTGCCCGCGGCCATGCTCCGCTGATACGCCATCCAACGTGCTACTTGTCCCCAGAAGCGATAATGGTATTTGTCTTCGACACCCTCGCGCCAACGCCACACGCCATCGGTGCCCATGAAGAGGACTTTGCCCGTGCCATAGGTTCTGGTGACCAGCAGCGGGAGTCGTCCGTACTGGTTCCGCTCGGTCTTGTGGGTGGCCAGCACCTCGCTATTGACTTTGGCACGCTCGACGGCCGCAAACCATTGGAACCCGGGAAGTGTCTCCCACAACGCGGCATTATCTTCTTCCGAATCCTCCAGTCGCGTCAGTAAGCTGCGGCGTCCGGCGCTCGTCAGTTCCAGTTGGGACGGGATACGGCTTCCCCAGCCGCGTGGCTGTGCCGCGTCGAGGGTGACCGGATAGAGTGCATCGAGATCGGTGTTCGCGAAGGACAGATGCCGTCCCTGAAAGCCCGGCATCAAGATCAAACCACTTGCCTGACGCTCCACCAGCCCTTTGATCAAACGGCACTGCTCGACAGTCAGTTGCCCGTCGCCGACTCCCACGTCGCCGAGGAACAAGACGTCGTATTGAGAGAGTTCCTCCATGGTGGTGGGAAACGCTTTGATATACCCTCGCCCGCCCCCCACGGCCGACAGGCCAGGATGGAAGAGGAGGCATGAAACGTCGACACCAGGGTCGCGCTCCAACGCATTGCGCAAGTAACGATATTCCCATCGCGGTACCGATTCGACCAGCAGCATTTTGATCGCCTCTTCACGCACGGTAATCGGCACCACTCGCTGGTTGTTTTCTGCGATCAACTCCTGCGGATCCATCGGGACGCGTAGCGTGAGCTGGAAATCGCCGCTTGCCGTGGGGTGCCAGAGGATCGTATCCTCCAGTCGACTCATCGCCGGTAACATGACCTTGGTCGTCACTTCTTCCCCAGCTGAAGGTGTCAACGAGACTGTCACTTCCTGATCGCGCGGCAGCGTGCTGTCGATCACAAACGGTATGCGTAGAGGTTTGCCTGTCACGCCGAATGCCGGAGCGTCAACTCGAACCAGGTCGATGTCGGGAAGCTGGGTGTTACTTCCGACCGCAATGCAATAGACCGGTACACCCTTCATTTTCAACTGGCTCGCGGCACGTACGGGAGGGTCACCGGTGTTCCAATCGCCGTCCGAAATGAGCACGACGGCCCGCAGATTGTCGTGTTGCGCGGCCGCTGCCGTGAGCGGTGCAAACATGTCGGTGCCGTCCTCTGGATTGCTCAGCTGCGATGAAAACGGCTCAAGCAACACCTCGAGTTTCTCGTCGAGTCGACTCCACGCCCCTCGGTCGGCCAGTTGATCCGCCCGGGCCGCACGTGTTTCGGGCGGCTGGCTGCTCGCCACGTCCCCCAGTACGTCCCGCGTCCCCATGCTGCGCGGAACGATCGTGCAGAATGACGAGCGTCGGGCGCTCCTGGGGAAGATACTGCTGCAGCCATTCCGGTTGACTGAGTGTCACCGCAACCATGGCCACGACGGCCAGTCGCAACAGTTCCAGCAGCCCGATGCGCGAGCGCACAACCGCTGCGACGCCAGGCCAGCAGGCACAGCGCTGCCGTGATCACAACCATCAGGACGCCGAGCACCGGCGCTCCAGGGCGTCCAGGCACATGAAAGTCCACCGGTCATCGCGTCAGAGACCACTGTTGAGGGTTGCTATTGGTTATTGGTCATTGGCCACTGGTGTGGTGTGCGTTTTGACTCTTACTCCTCACGCGGCCTGCGGCCGCAACCAAAAAGGGTTCTGAAAGCGTCTCGGTTCTGCTGACTCGGCTTCACCGGGATGATTAGGGAATGCGGAGTGCGGAATGCGGAATCAGCAGCAGCGTGGTCACTCTGCACACTCTCGAACCGATCGGCCTCTTCCATACCGCCTTCCGCCTTCCGCCTTCCGCACTCCGCCTCCGCATTCCGCATTCCGCATTCCGCACTCCGCATTCCGCACTCCCTAATCGTTCTCCGATCCAACGGTCGGCTTCCCATGATTGTGCGCACCGCGCACATCTTGCAGGCGAAAACTCTTACTCTTACTCTTACTCTTACTCCCTCTTTTCCGTCACCGACAAAGAAACGGATGAGAGTGTTCGCGTGTGACAGGTGAGTCGATGACACTGGCTAAACATACTGGTGACTTGCCTCCTCCTTGCGCTGCGGCAAGCAAAGCAGTGCTTCCACGATCAGGGCCAGGGCCATCGAGCAGACGAACACGCGCCAAATCTCGCTCGCCAAAACGGACGTGCTGCCAATTTCCTCGGTCATCTGCCGGTAAGGGATACCTTGAAACAATCGATCGATCTGCTGTTGGTCAATCGTTTCCCGTCGGTCTTCCGTTGCGGGCCGATTGAGCGCCACCAGCCGTTCATCTTGCTGGAAGGCACCCGCAAACAGCGAGCGATCGGCGGACAGGGCATCGGGCGGGAGCGCGGACAGCGGTTGCCAGGAAGCGATCGCCCTGCGCCGCCTCGGTCCCCGCGGACAACTGATGAACGTTACTGCGGGTCGCTGCTCCGGCCGCCAATGCTCGGTGGAGCATGACATAGAAGACGACACCGTCACGCAGCAGACTGGACTGACTTGCTCCAGGCAGGGTCGCACAGAAATAGAAGGCTCCCACGCCCAGGTTGCCACGCTTGAGCAGAGGGACTCCGTTGGCCATGGTCGCGAGTACCTGTCCTGCCCCGTCGGGGGCGCAGTACTGATAAATCTGCAGTTTGCCGACCGGCAGGGGCACGCCGCTCATCGTGTGCTGGAGCAAGTCACTGTCGCCGCGCCACGATTGAACCTGCAGAGGTTGATCTTCGAGGGCGGACTCCCAGTTGCCCCAACGCAGCCCGCTCCAGGAATTGTTGCCGGGCTCCTGAGGCGGAAAGAACACGACCGGCCTCCCACTTTCCACAAACGATTCAAGTTGACGAGCGAGTTCCCCCGCGGGCAACGGCACTTGCCAAAGAATCGTCGATGGCTTGTCCCAGTCGAGCGAGTCCAGCTGCTGGGACGTGATGACATCGGCCGTGAAGGAGACGGCTGGATCGACGGGCGAGACGGCCGCGAGTTGCATCGGTTGCGAGCAGCGAACGTCGTCCGACACGATGACCGTATGCCGAAGCGGGGCATCGCCGAATACGAAATAGAACCGATTGTCGTGCATGTTCGCATCTGAGGGCAGCTCGACGTATCCCCAGCCGCTACGCGACTGACCGTCCAACGCCACCGAGTGGCCCTGCAGCCGGAACTCGATATCGTTCATGTCGATGTTGACGACCGAGCGCGCTCCGTTGATGACGAACTCAAGCGGCACTTCGAGGTGACCCGAGCTGCCGGAGGGCCGCTGCACCGTCACGTCCAGGATCAGCTGTGTCGACTCTTCCATGACCGCCACACGCGCGCTATCGACCCAGACTGTCACGTTCTGGGGAGCCTTATCGGGGTAGGACAGAATGTAGAATCGCACGCCCTCCAACGGCTCGAACCCCTCCCGCAGCCCTGCCCAACGGCCATCCTCACTCTTCCAATCGCTCGCCCGCATGTCGGAGCAGATCCAAATGTCGGTGCGGCCCGTCTGGTTGGCCAAGACATATTCCAACGCCGTCTGCAGCAAGCCCGGGATATCGGATGCGGTGTCCGTGGCAGCCGTGGCGGGCAGCTGAAGCAGGGCGTCATCCGAATCGATCGGCAGCGCTTTGTTGTCACCGTTCTCGATCAACACGACCCGACCCGTGCGGCCCACGGTCTGCAGCAGTTGCGACAGCTTACGCAAAGCAGCCGTCCGTTTCGATTCGCCACTCTGTACATCCTGCTGCTGCATACTGGCTGAGCGATCCAGGAGGATGATGGTCGTGTCGGGCGCCCCTCCCAACGCCACTCCCCAGCGTCCACTTGCCAAGGGTCGCGCCACGGCGAATATCAAGGCAGCCATCGCCAGCATGCGCATGGCCATGATCAACCAGTGGCGCAGACGCGCCATCCCGCGTGTCATCCGCTTGGCATCCAACAGAAACATCATGGCGCCCCAGGCAATCGTCCGATGACGCCGCCGATTGATCAGGTGGATCAGGATCGGCAGTGCCACCAGGGGGAGGGCGATCAACAGGATGGGCTGAAGGAATGTCATAAGCAGTCTGTTCTGTTCGTACCAGCGCCTTTCCGAATCCACAATCTCTTCGGCCGTTTGCAGCAACTTCCGCCAACAAGATGGCTGCCACTGCCGGCCTGACAAGATCGGCAAACGAAGCAGGGCTTCGCAGTCAATTATTAATGGTGAATGGTGATTTCCCAAGGGCTCATGCGGTGATGACAGCGTGCAACGGCACAGATTCCTACCATCACGCGCAGCGCACCATGCGTCATCGTTCGACCTCGGCTGAATCATTCATCATTCACCATTCATCATTCACCGTTTTCCCGGGAACCACCCACGGTCCCTCGATTGTCGTTTTGCCAGCCACCGCTGTTTTCTTCGCGAAAGCTACCGCCAGCCGCCGGACAGTTACCGGACGTAAGATTTCTGTCTCGCCCCTGGGCACGAGGCGCACGGCACCCAAGGATCGTGCAACGCTCTCTAACTGCCGCGCGTTCGCGCCAGCAGAAAACGAGCCAGGACGTCGGCATAGGGCTCCTCAATCGAGACACGATGATAGTCCACCATCGTGTCGCGCACGGCCAGGTCCAGTTCCTGCAGGTAGCGTTGCAGCGAGCGATGATATTGCCGCGCGATGACCGTGGGGTCGGCCAGCACGGGCGCACCCCCTTCCAGATCGAGAAAACGTATGGGCCGGTCAAACGCGAAATCAAGTTCATTCTGCTCCAACAAGTGAAACACCGCCACGTCGTGCTTACGGAACCGAAGGTGTTGAAAGCTACTGCGTAACTGGGCGGGGGGCATGAACAGGTCCGACAGGATCACGATCAACGCACGCTGCGGTACACGTTCAGCCGCTTCGTGCAGGATCTGCGGTAAGCCGGTCACGCCGGTGGCCTGCATGCCGCCAATCTGATCCAACACGTGGCGCAGGTGTGCCGCATTGCGTTTGGGAGGAATTTCACGCGTGAACGTTTCGCCCGCGCAGTAGAGTCCTACGGCGTCGCCCTGCCGCGCCGCCAGATATGCGAGCGTCCCGGCAATGCGGCGCGCGTAATCGAGTTTCGTCTGGCTGCCGTTGCCATATTGCATCGATCCGCTCGTGTCGACCACCAGGCACATGCGCAAGTTGGTATCGGCTTCGAACTCCTTGATGAAGAAGCGGTCGCTACGCGCGTAGGCTCGCCAGTCGAGGCGACGCGTGTCGTCTCCAGGAACGTATTTGCGGTACTCGGAAAACTCCAGACTGGAACCCCGAATCGGGCTGCGATGCCGCCCCGATACATTGCCCAGCATGGGAAAGCGGGCGTCCAAAGGCAACGCTGCCAAACGCGCCAAGACAGCCGGCTCCAAATAGTCGCGATGCACCGGTTCGGGCATTTTGCTTCCTTCATACTGCTATACGAACCATAGGGGACCAATGGGACTAATGTGACCAATGTGACCAATGGCCAATGACCTACTGACCAATGACCAGTGACCAGTGACCAGTGACTCACGACGCGGAGAGTTCCTCCACCAGGCGGCGGACGACGTCCCGACTGGTGATCCCTTCCGACTCGGCTGCAAACGTGGTGATCACACGGTGCGTCAGGACGGGTTGAGCCACGTGAATCACGTCTTCCAAGGCGACCATGTAGCTGCCGCGCAGCGCGGCCCGCGCTTTGGCCCCCAACACCAGGTACTGGACTGCGCGCGGGCCGGCGCCCCAGCTCACCAGCGGCTTGAGCCAGTCCGGTGACTCCTTGCTCTTGGGGCGGGTTTGCCGAGCCAGATCGGCGGCGAATTCATAAATGTGTTCGGGTACCGGAACGCGGCGCACCAGACTCTGCAACTGCAAAACGCGCGGGCCAGCCAAGACCTCACGCAGCACTGGCAGGTGCATCCCGGTGGTGGTGCGAGCGATGTCGATCTCCTCGTGACGGTCCGGATAGTCGACCTCGATCAGGAACATGAATCGATCCAGCTGGGCTTCGGGCAGCGGATAGGTCCCTTCCTGTTCGATCGGATTTTGGGTAGCCAGCACGAAGAACGGGGGCTCCAGCCGATACGTTCTGCCGACGACGGTTACCTTGTGCTCCTGCATCGCCTCCAGCATGGCGGCTTGGGTCTTGGCCGGCGCCCGGTTGATCTCGTCGGCCAGCACGATATTGGCGAACACCGGTCCCTTGACGAATTCAAACGCTCGTTTCTGGCCCGGCGCTTCCTGGAGAATGTCCGTGCCGGTGATATCCATCGGCATCAGATCGGGGGTGAACTGGATCCGACTGAAGGCTAACGACATGGTTTCCGCCAACCGGCTGACCAGCAGCGTCTTGGCCAGGCCCGGCACACCCATTAAGCAGCGCGTGCCCCCCGGCAAAGAGACAGATGGCCAGTTTCTCGATCACATCGTGCTGACCGATCACGATACGACCAAGTTCTCGACACAGCTCGTCGTACGTGGCACGCAACTGGTCGATGGCGGCGACATCGTCTTGATGCAATGTTTCGGGGGGGGGAGGAGGACTGGCCACCGAGCCATTCTGCAGCGCAGCGCGAGACGAAGACGCTTGTTCGTGAGGGTCGCTGGCCATGGGAATTCGTCACTCTCAAACTGCGTGAGTAAGGTTCAGCACGCGGTGCCGTCGCGGATCGCTTTTCCCGGGCGGAAACCGGGAATTCAGCACCGTCATGAGTAAACGGACGTGGAGGAGCTAGGGCAAGCGCAGACCGCCACCGCGTGACGTCCACAGAACGCTCTTCTCTGTGTCACAAGTTCGCAAAACGTGTTTCGTTGCCAAGCATCAGCGACCATCCGGAGCGGACTCGTCCCCGCCCAGCAGTCGCTCGTATTTGGCTGGCGGCCCTACCGCCCTGTGCGGTTCGCGCGCTACTGCATGCTCGGCTCAGCGCCACATCACCACCCTTGCCGGGACGGTGCAAGCGGGTTGGCCGTCATTGTAGCACGAGGCGGGAGCGACTGCACCAACTACCTGAAAGTCGTTTGTCCTTGTCTCAACAGGGCTTAAGGCAAGCCGAGTCCCGCCGCGCGATCCGATTCGCACTCTCGGGCGTTGGCTCGGCTTCCACTGCGCGTCATACTAGTTGCCAACACGCGACGGGAACGTCCCGCTGTGATCAGACCCCGCAGACGGGCCGGCGTCCCGGTAGTTCCGTCTCCACGGCAGTCATTCATTCGTCTCTCCTGGAATTTATTGGAACCACGACCAGAAGATCAAGGATTTTCCCGGTCGCTCATTTTCTGAGTGTCGGCTTTTTTGCTCTTCTGCTTGTTTTGATGTTTGTGTTTGCGAGCCGATCATTTCTGTCTCGGCGGGAGCGAGTTATCTACCATGTTCAAGTCCAGCCTGCAGAATCGTCGCCAGTTCCTCCGCCACTGCGCCGCGCCGGTGCTGGCTGGATCTGTCCTGGCTTATGTGACGACCGAATCATCGGCCGAGGATATCCCGCGATCCAAGAACGATCGGTTGGGCATCGGCTGTATCGGCATGCGTTATCAGGGATCGGTGATTGCCGAGAAAGCGGCCCCTTACGGGGACATTGTGGCGATTTGTGATGTGGACCGGGAAATCGCCGAAAAGGCTCGCGAGCAGTTTGGCGGCCGGGCGACGCTCTACGGTGACTACCGCCGACTGCTGGATCGCCCTGATGTCGACGTCGTGACCATCGGCACACCCGACCACTGGCACACGGCCATGGTGATCAACGCCGTCCGTGCCGGTAAAGACGTCTACTGCGAGAAGCCGCTGACGCTAACCGTGGATGAAGGCAAGCAACTGGTCAAAGCCGTGCAGGATACGCGGCGCGTCGTCCAGGTGGGATCGTGGCAGCGCAGTGATCATCGGTTCCGGTTGGCCGTGGAATTGGTGCGCCAGGGACGCATCGGAAAGCTGGAACGAGTGGAAGTCGTGCTAGGAAAGAACGTCGTGGGAGGTCCGTTTCAACCGGAGGCCCCTCCACCGCATCTGGACTGGAACACCTGGCAAGGGCAGACGTCCGACGTGCCCTATATCAAAGAACGCTGCCACTACACGTTTCGCTGGTGGTATGAATATTCCGGAGGCCAAATGACCGACTGGGGAGCCCACCACCTTGATATCGCGCAATGGGGTATCGGCTCGCTGCCGGTCGCCGTCGAGGGCAAAGCGACATTCCCGACCGTTGAGAACGGTTACAACGTGGCGATCGACTATTATGCCGAGTACCAGTACGCCAATGGTGTGACGCTCACCGTAGCCGACAACGGCCGCAATGGCATCATGTTTATGGGATCGGAAGGGAAAATCTTCGTGAATCGTGGCAGCGTGTCGGGACAGCCGATCGACGATCTCCGGGAGTCGCCGCTCGCGCGCGAGGACTTCACTCTCTACGCCGACGACAATCTGCAGCGTCCTCCACGGATGGGTAAGCTGGATGCCATTGTCAATCACATGGGGAACTTCTTCGACTGCGTTAAATCGCGACGCGTTCCCCTGTCGGATGCGGTGGGCCAGCATCGGAGTGTCACCACGTGTCACATCGCAAACATCTCCATGCGACTTGGCCGACCCTTGAAGTGGGACGCGCAGGCGGAGCAGTTTTCGGGGGACGAACAGGCCAACTGCTGGCTGGCCCGTTCGCGGCGACAGGGGTTTGAGCTCCCCTCGTGAATGGACTTCAGTCCGTTTGTGCAGCGGCCAGCAACCGCGGCACTTCAGCCGCATGGACGTCGCAGCGGCCGATCCTCCGATAGATTCGCATTCCGCAAGTCGTGTTCCCTCTTCGCCAGTGCGTACGCGCCTAGCACCACGACTAGCAGGATGCAACCCGCGGTTTGATTCGGCCTCGACATGCCACCGGCGTGGTGGTGACCTTCACGCTCGGCCGGCGGGGGGATGACGTGATTGCGGTAGCTAACCAGTTGTGGTCCCCCTGGGATAAACCCAGGGGAAACCGGACGGAGTGTCGGCTCGTGGGGAGCGGACCAGTTGTGGTCCCCCTGGGATAAACCCAGGAGAAACCGGACGGAGTGTCGGCTCGTGGGGAGCGGACCATGCTGATACGAAACCGGGGAGTCGGCTGTGGTCCCCCTGGGATAAACCCAGGGGAAACCGGACGGAGTGTCGGCTCGTGGGGAGCGGACCAGTCGTCGCGGTATACGGGAAAGAGGGGGCGCCACGCCAACTCAGCTTTCCGGTGACATACGTATGTCACCGTCGAGGGCGAAAAGGGAGAAAATACCCGGAAACTGCTCCTCGATCTCCCACGCAAGTGCCTTGATGCGGCCCTTTCCTGGTATCCTGACGTTACGTCACCTGGTTGGTGACGATCTCGGCGACGCGCAGCGGAGGGAGACCTTTCACCTGGTGAAGGGAGAGGAAAGGAAGCTGCGATGTTACAGACCATGGTTAGTCTTATCGATGCGGATCGAACGATCCACGTGCAGGTTCACGACGGGCTGGTCGATATCGCCCTGGCGGCGTTGAGTGCCGAGCCGGTCACGATCGAGGAATTGCGGGCGGCCATGACGCGTTTTGTTGACGCGTCGGTAGCGGATTACTTTCTGGAGCAAGCGGAGGAGGGGCTGGCGACGAGGTCGACCGAGGGGGGGCACATGATCATCGACTTCACCGCGAAACTACTGGTCAACGAAACCCCCATCCCGGAGATGCCGCGCTTGGGAAACGTGCTCTCGTGCGACGAGTACACCGCACTCGAACAGTGGATTCCCTACCGCATTCCAGATGACTGGGAGATGATCTTCGAGAGGTGCCAGGTTGAGCAGCGGGCGAAGTGTCGGCGCGCGGCACTTGCCCCGTCGTGGCAGGTCGACCATCGCCGTGTGCTGTACGGTCAATTGGCGGGGAGCCTGGTCGGCCACTGGCTGGCGGACGCGGGCGAGTCGGAGGACCCGATCCGAGAGACGCACGAGTGGTGGCTGCTTACGCCGCGGGAAGACCTGGGGGGCACAACGCCTCGCGAAATCCTCCTCGCCCGCCGCGCGTTCATCGACGGCGACATCCAAGACCAGGGGCAAACGTGGACCATTACGGGGCGCTGCCCGCCGGCCCTCGGAAGCAACTCACACGCTTATCGTTACGGTGGCTTCGGCACCCACGAGATCATCCTCTATCACGAACTCGTGGCGTTTCTGTTGATGCAGTGCGAGCAGCGTCTGAGGGCCGGTACCCCTGTCGACGCGAGTGAGGAAACCCGCTACCTCGAGCAATTGCAGCAGGAGTGGCTGCATCAGCCGCAAGAGGCACTCTACGATCAGAGTCCGGCCGCCATGATCGCTCGCGAACGTTCCCGGCTCCCCGCCGTGGTGCCGCAAGGGCATGCGGGCGAACACGACGATTGCCCCATCTGCCGCATGATGTTTGAGAGCGGGCAGCCGATGATCTGGCAACTCGACAACTTCATGCTCGACCGTTGTTTCGCCACCTCCTTCTTCGACACCTACCAGCAGTGGGACGAGGCTCAGCGAGAATGGGATGCGCTGGATCGCGACTGGCAACAGCGCGCCGACACGCCGCCCGCCGGCCAGGACAAGTCGGACCAGCCGCCGCCGCGCATCTGGCAACGGAGTCACACGAACATGCAGTTCTTTGCCGAGATGCCCGCGTGGGAGGCCTGTGGCGTGATGCTGTTCTCCATCGGTGGGCATATGGGTGAGCTGATCCAAGATCTCAAATCCGACGACACCTCCTCCGAGGTGATCCGGCAACTGCACGAGCGGTTCGACGATTTGCGGGTCGCGCTGAAAGATCAGGAGGACATCTGGATGATCCATAGTGCCGTCGGATCGTTTCTGGAAGTCCTGCAGGAGGTCACGTCATCGCACCAAGAACTGCGTGCCAAGTGCGCGGATCTGGAGGACAAACTCGATTTCCTCTGCCGCCGCTACGAGGAGCATTTTGGCCAGGATCTCGAAGCGGCGTTGTGACGGCGGATATTGTCGCCGAGGCCGCCAGAAAAGCTCGACAAGCCAAGCGAGCCCGGCAGCTCCTCTTCTCGGAAGGGATGCCGATACAATCGCTGGCATCACGCCTGCCGCAACTCGACATTCGTGATCCTCATCGTGTGCACGTTGCCCGAGTGCGAGACCCGGATTCGATCTCGGGGGCCATGTATCGACTGGTCAGCGTGATGGCTCAATCAAATGAGGTTCCATCGATTCTCGATGCTTGGGTGGAGGAAGATGACGTCGTATTGCTGTCGCCGTCGTTTGAGAGATTATCTGTGCCACTGACGAAGCTGCAGAAGTTCATCGGGAAGGTTCAGCGGAGAGCTCGCGCATTCAAGATTGATGAGGACGGGCGATTCCTATTCTGGCCACACGCCGACGTTCATCTTGGATGGGAGCAGATGATGCAGATTGTCGATCCCACCAGTGCACTGGCGGCCCGAGAGAAAACGGAGCAATTCAATCAGCGTTTTGGCGCGGCCATTCGCTGCCTACGAGAAGAACACGGGCTGAAACAAGCAGCTATCGATGGCCTAACCGAACGACACTTGCGGCGGATCGAACAGGGAAAGCAATCGTTCACGAGTTCTGCCCTGCATGCGCTGGCCAAAGCGCATGCGATGGAGATCGAGGACTACATGAAGGAACTGGCCGCGAGACGGAGGTAGCAGGGATACTGCCGGCCAGCAGCCAAAAAAAAGGGGAGGCTCCTGGGCTGTTAGAAAGTCGAGTCCATTGCGTCGGTTCAGCAAGGGATCACCCGCTCTTTTTGTTCCCGTCCCGCTGGCTTCCTCCCGCTGACTCGCGCAGGCAAAAAAGGACAAACAAATGGGTGACAAAAAAATATTTCGCTCCCAGCTCATCTTTATCTTTTTGTCATCGATTATTCTGTCCTACAGTCTTCTCAGACTGCTCATCATCCGAGACCGCTTCGGACCACTTGTTTACGGAACAATCATGGCATAACCACCAGAATCACGGCAACTCAAGTTTTTATCGCGCCAGGAGGCTCCCCGTTTTTGACGCGAGATGGGCAAGCTGAGTAACGTCGCTCGTCCGGCCGCCGGCCCGGGCCTGCACTCCAACGAAGTCCCGCGCAAGCGCGCTGCGATTCTCGCGCACACCGTGGCGCCATACGGAGTCCGTGTCACCGCACTAGTTCAGACGTATTCTTGCGGGAACTTCCACGGCGCTCGGTATTCGGGCTGGGCCAGCCGCGCTGCTTGTTCGTCGTTGACGATGCGACCGGTGCTGGGATCGACGTGGATGTCACGCCCCACTTTCATCGACAGATTGGCGAGATTCAATGCCAAATCGATCCTGTAGTGGTAGCCGACGTGGCAACTCGGCTGCGTGCGCGAGCGGATGCAGTCGAGCCATTCTCGCTCGTGGCCCGGCGAAGGGGGCAGCGATTTCTCCGGAGGTTGCAGGTCCGCCAGGCGGTCTCCTTCGGGAATGATCTTGTGCATGCCGTAGTCGGCAAACAGGGTCCCGTTGACACCGTGGAAATAGATCCCCAGGCGCCGAGCCGGCGCGCCCGAGCCGAAATCGAAGGCGTAGCTATTAACGGTGCTCATCGTCCACGTCAGCGTAGTGCCGGGAAATTCCCACACGACTTCTTGTGTGTCGGGTGCATCCCCCGCATCGTGAATCGTGTACCGCCCGCCGATGCAACTGGTTCGTTGCGGCAGACCGAGATCGAGGGCCCAGAAGGGGAGATCGACAATGTGCGGCGCCATACCGGGAGTCCAACCGCCACTGAAACGCATGAACGAACAGTTCTCATAGGCGCTCTGCGTGATCAGCGGATTGAAACGGGCACATTTCGGCGGGCCCGACCCACGTGTTCCAGTCCAGGCCGGCCGGAGGATCGGAACTGGGTGGGCTGCCGATCCCGTCGGGGCCTTGGTTCATGACATTCATCGTGCGAGCCACGCTGATTTTTCCCAAGCGGCCGCTGCGGATCCATTCCACCACGCGTCGATAGTTTTCGCCCGCGTGAATCTGCGTGCCAATCTGGCTGATGCGATGATGCCGTTGCACCGCATTCTTCACTGCCAAGGTCTCTGCGTGATGGAGCGTCATCGGTTTCTGCAGGTAAATATCTTTGCCGGCCTGACAAGCTTCGACGGCGATCAGGCAATGCCAGTGCGGTGGCGTGGCAATGATGACTCCGTCCAAATCGTCTTGCTGTAGCATTTCCCGATAATCACTGTACGGCTTGGCTGTCGGGTATTTCGCCACGGCGTCGTCGCGCCGCGCCTTCCATACATCGCAGATTCCGGTGACCACGACATCTGGATGCGCGGCGCAGTTGTCCAGATTTCCGCGTCCCATCCCGCCGGCGCCGATCAATCCGATCTGCAGTTTGTCGTTGGCGCCGACGCGGCTGGGGCCGGCCAAGGCGGTGGAAGAGACAAAATATGGGGCGGCCGCTCCAACCGCACCTGCCAGCGCCGTATGCTGGATGAATTGCCGTCGTGTCACGCTGTTGGATGGTCGCATCGTCAGGTCTCCTCAGGGCAGGGGAAGGGTTCGAGGCACGGGTGGGAAGTTCATACACCGCTGCATTATGTCGATTACCGTCCGCCATTTTCACCGCTCCGGAGGCGAGGTGCAAGCAGTCGTCCTCCAGTGGGCACTATCCTTCGGGTGGTAATACTCCCGCACGAACGAATCGGGAATGCGGAATGCGGAGATGCGGAATGACAAAGTCGGCATTTCCAGTGGGATGCCAGCAACGGTTTGCCTGTGGAGAACGTTTGAGGCTAACTTCAACGGATCATTTGCCGCGCTGCGCCACATGCTCCAGCGCCGCGAACGGTCCCACCTCGCGCAGTCGTGCCAGCTGCGTCTCATCCTGCACCAGCAGGGCGCCGGCGAAGGCCAGTGCGTTGAAGGAGATCGACTGGAAACACTCGTGGGTCCGCGGGACCACGAGCATCCAGCGGCGCGAGACGAGGAGATTGTAGGGTCGCGTAATCAACGTGCCGGGGGATGGGGGGAGCGCGATACCGACGTGCCGCAGGAGTTGGTGGTAGGTAGCGAGCGACTGCGCGGCAAGTTGCTCCACATCGCTCGTTCGCGCGGGATCCGAGTGAACCAAAGCATGAGCAAACGGCAGCTCGGCAATCTGCTGGATTTCCCCGGCGTGGCGTCCCCCTGCTTCGAAGAGTGGTTCGAGGGGGACCGATGAAGTGGTGTCACCCGGTACCAGTGGCAAGGGGACGAGTTGCAGGTGTTTGTGTTTCTGGCTGGCCCCAGAAGTGAGTGCCTGAATTGTAGAACCCCAGCGAATCGTACTCGATCAGGCAACGCCACAGGGCACGAAAGTCCGCGAGTGTCAGGAGTGTCTCCTGGTGCTCGAATTGCCTCGTGATGATCAACAGGTGTAGATCGACCACGTTGTATTTGTTGAGGATACAGACGTGAGTCGGCGAGGCATCGGCCACATAGAGTGCTTGTTCGTAAGGGAGAAACGGGTTGTGGTCATCATTTCCAGGGGGCTTCTTTCGCAGGCTCGAGACGACTCGCACCAGGAATGAGATCGAACGATCTGTGAGCGTGGAAGACTGGGTGTGGATCGGCTCCAACGCACTCTGCTGCCGAGCGCGCGCGGATGCTGCGCGGAGACGCTCCCACAGCGTCCCGGGCGGAAATCCGGCTGGTTGGTCACTCGACGACTTGTGCCGTTTCATAGTCCGTTCGGTGTCCTGCTGTCCGTGACTAATCCGACTAGCGATCCCCCCTTCCACGGTGGGGATCGCATATCTTCTCTTTCTCAGCCCAAGAAGGGAAGGGGAGGGAGCCGCCGTGGGCCGACCGGAGAATGGTTTTTCGCGTCTTGGTGGTTGGCCTGACGGACCTCCGGCCGTCAGTCCCGAGTCCATCGCATATCTGCCCCCTGACGCGGCCGGAGGTCGCAATCACTTAGGGCATCAAGGTGTCTGGTTTTGAACATGGTTTTGAATCTGTTTGTTCTTGCAGACTTGGATGACCGGAACCAGGGAGTACGGAATGCGGAGTACGGAATGCGGAGTGCGGAATGTTGTTCGGAAATGGGGAGCATGATCCCGAGTAAGGCACTGACCTGGCCGGAGGCCGTGGCCACACGTGGCCGCGACGCGAGCGTCGCAGCAGCTGCGGCGGCAAGATGCCTCAGCCACGAACATCCGCGCACATGCTATCGATTATCACTCCAAAGTGGCTTGCAGCCGCAGTCAAATTGGCTCGGGATCACAGGAGCTGCGATGGACGGGATGGGGTCCCGAACTGCGAACATGTGCGTCTCTGGTTCATGCCACAGCTTTCCTTCACGTCAGGGGCTTTGGGAGCCCCTTTGTCCTCGAGCCAATTCGGCCACCTGCTGCTCGGCTGGCGCCGGTGTCTTGATATACAGTTCGCGGGTAGGAAAGGCGAACTCGATTCCGGCGGCGTTCAGCTCTCGTTGAGCCGCCGTATTCAGGTCGTGCATCGTGGCGAGGCGATTCTCCAGGTTGGGGAGGTAGCAGCGCAGCACGATATTGAGCGTGCTGTCGCCGAACGTCTCGAACGTCACACTCGGCGCAGGATCATCCAATACCACGGGATGCTGCCGGACGATATCGAGCATGATTCGCCTGACCAGATCCGGATCGGTGCCGTAAGCCACTCCGACCGTGATCAAGATGCGGTTGACGGTGTTCGTCAAGGTCCAGTTGAGCAGCTTGCCGGTGATGAATTCGCGATTGGGGACGATGTACTCCTGATGTTCCCAGTTGGTGACGGTGGTTGCTCGCATGCGGATCTTGGAGACCACGCCGGTCACATCCCCGATCGTCACAATGTCTCCCACGCGAATCGGCTGCTCGAACAAGACGATCAGGCCGGAGACGAAATTCGCGAAGATCTCCTGCAAGCCGAACCCCAAACCCACGGTCACGGCCGCGACCAGCCACTGATAATTCGCCCACGGGATGCCGATCGAACCGAAGGCGACAATCAGCCCGATCATGATAATCACATAGCGGCAAATCGTGATTAGTGCGTAGCGATTGCCAGCGTCCAGGGGAAGCCGGGAGAGCACGAAGATTTCCAGCAGGCCCGGGATATTCCTGGTGGCCAACACCGTGGCCATGACGATCACGCCCGCGACGACGATGTTGGTGACGGTAATCTTCGTCGTCGTGGCGCCGACCGTGACGGACCAAAGTTCAAAGCGGTCGAAGAAACTGAGTGCGGGGAGGACATCGATCCAGATGAACCAGAGTCCCGCCAGCGCCGTGACCACCAGCAGAAAGTGGAGCAAGCGCCGACTCTGCTCGCCGACCGTGTCCAAATCGGGAGCATGCTCCTCGACGGCAATCGAGGCCGAGGCCTCCGACGAATCGCCCTGCGTCGTCGCTTGAGCGCGTCTTTGCTGAGCTCGCTTGATCGCCATGCGACGGCGCACGATGATCAACCAACGCTGCACCAACGACATCGCGACAACCAGCAATTCCAGCAGCAGAAACGTTTCGAACGAGCGTTTGCAGAGACGTGCCACGGTGAAATCAAAGCCGATGACGGCCAAGACCAGGAGCGATGCTAGGAGAAACATGACCAGCGTGTACGTGACTCGGCGGAGACGATACAAATGCGATTCGGGTGCCGCCACTTCCAGCGCGCGAAACAACTGGCCTTCCGGCCTGAGCGTGCGATGCACGAAGACACTCGTGGCGATCAGCATGCCCAGTACGAAGAGGCGCGCCAGGGATTCTTGCGAGTGGCTGACGCCAAGCGCGTCCTGGGAACGGCTTCCCGCGTCGGCGTAGAGCATGGCCGCCGCAAAGACCATCGGTGTATTGACCGCCATCAACCAGCGCAAATTGCTGCGGAGCGTGGTCCGGACGCCAGGGGCCCAGCCAAAGTGGGCACCGGCCAGCCCGCGGGTGCGACAAATCTGCCGCAAATACTCCAACGCCGCATAGTAAACGCCGGCCGCCATCAAGCCGACCCCGACCGCCTTGGCGAAACTCGTCGCATCGGGCGCAGCGGTCAACCGCCAAGCCAACAGGAGAATAAAAACCGGCCACAACACGGTGATCAACAAGGTCCAGGTCAAAGCCATCAGGGTCGGCAGGAAAACGCGACAACTGCCACTTGCCGCAGCATCTCCCAGCTTCGTAATCGCCCGCCGCAACCACGGCTGAAACAACAAGAGGGTCAACCAGAGCACTGCACTCAGTCCGGCGGACACAGCCTGCTGGACGAAGTCATTCCACAACGATCGCAGCGTACTGGCCCACTCTTCCGGGTCTCCAAACCATTTGAGGGCCGTGAGCGAAGCCCGAAAATCATCCAGACTTATCAACTCGGAACTGCGGATCCACAACACGCGCTCGTCGACATACTTCTCGTACTCATTGACGGCCTTGATCAGTTGTTGCTCAGTACTTTCCAGTTCGACCAGGTCTTCGAAATAGGTATTTTCGTTTTGCTGTAAGGTCGTGAGCAACTCCAGTTGCTTGTCCACCAGTTTGCGCACCGCTTCCTTAAACTCTTCGCGTGTGAAGCCCGGCGGAAAGTCCGGAATGCCGTTGACGAAAGATTCAACGTAATCGACATGTCTTCAATGCGAATCGCTCTTCTCTTAGATCGATGATGCGTAACTCGACGTCGCGGATCAGGTCTTCCCGCTTCCGACTGCTGCGGCGATAGATGCTCACGTCGGGCAGGGCTGCGTCCTCTTTGCGCAGCAATAGCCCGATCGCATAGCTCAAGCCAACCCGATCAACTTTCTCCTTAGTTACCTTGAATTGCGCCTGCGTCTTCTCCAACAGTGAAACTGAGTTCGCCAGATCTCCCTTCACGTCATCGATGTCCTTCGCCAACTGGCTGCTGCGTTGAGCCAACTCGCTGTTGCGAATCGCCAGAGGTTTGAGCACGCCCTTCGTTTCCTCGGCGTCCGTCCGGGCGATCGCCTCCTGCTGCTTGACCTCTTCGTCGCGCCGCTTCTTCACCGCCTCCCGCCACAATACCACACGTTTCTCGGCCATTAAGGTCTGGTCTTGGGTAAGATCTTGCTGTGCGTCGAGCAGCTCTTTCGTGGCCGTGTACGCCGCTAACTCCTGCTCGTACAACTTGAGTTCCTGATCCACGGCAGTGATCTTGGCCGCCAAGCCCGTCCGTTGAGCGATGACTTTCGGCTCGGTCGTGGCCGGAAGCGCGGCTAACTCGCCGGCCAGCCGCTGCCGCGTCTCGCTCAGCCCCTGGACCTTAACAGGGATCTCGGCACGGCGAACCTGGCGACGACCAGGTTCCGCCTCCAGTTGTTCTTTCTGCCGCTTGGCCGCCGCTAACTTCTCTTCTTCACTCTTGAGCAACCGCTCCAACTCGGCCAACGTGGCATCGGGGGGCACGTCGATCGTGACGGTGGCTCCGATCGCCGATAATTGGGACTTGGCCGCTTCCAGCCTCGCGGGAACATCCTTGGCCATCTCCGCAAACACGGCCGCTTGTTTGGCGAACTCGGCTGCCGCGGTAAGATCGCGGATCGCCTCCTGAAAAATGCCTCGCAGTTCCTCCCGCGCCGCATCTTCCAGGTTGGGCAAGACATCGACCTCTTTCAGTCGCTGTTGCACGACTTCGACCGTCAAACCCGTGGGGGGGGGCGTCACGGGCAGCGTCTGCTCAAGTGCCGGTGTTTCTTGGGCGTGCCCCACCGCGACGGCCAGCGACACAAGCCAAAACAGCGTGGCCGCAGGCGCCAGCCAGGGGATTCTCGATGTGGCAAGAGGAGAGCAATTCATTGTGGTAGTCCATTAGCCTCGTATTGGTCTCGCGGCGATCAGCCAATCCGTTCCTCGCGGCGGTGCCCGCGAACAGCCGGTTCGCGCACGGTGGCCGGCACCGGTCGCGGCTCGCTTGGGGGTCCCTGCCGCAGGGCCATACCCCCTAATCGGTGGGTTCATGGGACGCGTTTCGCCCGACCGCGAGCTGCAACCAGCCCGTAGCGTGGGGGTGAAGTAAATCGAATCGAAGCACTCGCGGCAGACTGTCCCCGCGTCGTGTCTCAGTCTACTGCGTCGCCATGTTCTCCATGTATCGCGTCTCAGTGTACTGCGAGCGACGGAGCGTTGAAACCGCTCTGGTCGGGCAGACGGGGTGGATCGCAAGCCAATGACGTGGGTGTTCTGCCAAGTGTCCGGCAAGAAAGAATTCAACGACGGGTGGCTGGTCCCCTTGATTTCCCGCAGCCAGCACGCCGAGTGCCGTGCTTGCGCAGACATTTCTTGCAAGAATGTATCAATCGCGATATCCTCTGGAATGACTTGGCGAGGTCTGTCCGTACGGACCACGTTGCTGGCAGGTGCGTGCCGGCGCGCGGGAGATAACCGTATGGGAGTCGGCATAGGCGGCTCGACCAGATGTGCAAGCCAATCCACACTTTGCCCTGATGTCGGAGTCGTTGAAAGCTGTTTGGCTGCGGTTACGCCGTGAGCGCTACGCGCCGCGCGGTGGCGCGGGCCGAGCCTTCATCTCCGGCCGACGAGCCTGGCCCCCTGAGAGGGTCTTGTTCACTGCGTGCAACGCCCCGTGCAGAGCGTCGTGGGGCCCGTCGTGATTGCGAGGTAGTCGTTCGAGGAACCTATTTTGTTCCCAACCGCTGTTTCGTCCGTGCCAGAAATGCGGGCGCGTACGGTGATGTGCAGCAGCTTTCGCAGTGGGTGGCAAGCGGTCCCAAGATTGTCAACTCTAACCAGGTGAGCGGCGTGATGAGCCAGACGATAGAAATGTCCAACGCGACCAAGGACCTCCATGGACGGGCAGCGGGATATCCCGGCGCAGGAACGGGTCGAAACCAAGTATCCCTACCCGGGGATCCCTGTTACGTGTGACGGGGCCGAGGCGGTTGTGCACGTCGAGACGAACATCTCTCAAGGATCGGGGGCTTATCCGATCACCAGTTCGACGACCATGGGCGCGGGCTTCAACATCGCGGCCAACAACGGTCGGCCGAATCTATGGGGCGAGCAGCTTGTTTTTTTCGAACCCGAGAGCGAGCACTCGGCAGCGTCGTTCTGTGAAGGTTTCGCCTTGGCGGGCGGTCGCGTGACGAATTTCACGTCCGGCCAGGGCCTGGTCTTGATGAAGGAAGTCCTGTACACGATCTCCGGCAAACGGTTGCCGGTGGTCTTCAACATCGGGGCTCGCGCGTTGACGAGCCACTCATTGAATGTGCACGCCGGGCACGATGATGTGATGAGTGTGGCGGACTGTGGTTGGGGGATCCTGTTTGCCCGTAACGCGCAGGAGGCGGCAGATCTATGTTTGATCGCGCGTCGTGCGGCAGAGGCGTCGACGACGCCGTTTCTCAACGTGCAAGACGGCTTCCTCACGACCCACACCGTCGAAACGGTCAGGCTTCCTGAGGTCGAGTTCATGAAGGAATTTGTGGGTTCTCCCGCTGAGAAACTGACGAACCTCATGGACCCGACGTCGCCGGTGATGTCGGGAGTTGTGCAGAACCAGGATTCGTACATGAAAGGTAAGATCGCTCAACGCTGGTACTACGATCAGGTCGGCGCCGGCGCTGGCCGAGGCATTCGCACTGTACCACCAAAAGACCGGTCGCAAGTACGACTTCCTGCGCCCGTATCGGTGCGATGACGCCGAGTATGTGCTGGTGGGCATGGGAAGTTATATGGAGACGACGGAAGTCACCGTCGACTATTTGCGCGACAAACTCGGCATCAAAGCCGGTTGTGTGACGATCTACTGTTTTCGCCCGTTCCCGATGCACGAAATCGTCAACGTCACCAAGCACTGCCAGGCGATCACGGTGCTGGAACGGATGGACGATCCACTTTCTACGACCGGGAACCACTTGACGCGTGAAGTGAAAGCGGCCTTCTGCGACGCGCTCAACGGACAGATGGGCCACACGTCGATCGAGCGATTGCCACGTATCTATCATGCGGCGGCCGGCTTGGGAAGTCGCGACGTGCGTCCCAGCGATATCATTGCCGCGTTCCAGAACATGGTGCATGAGCAGCGTGATTTCTTCTGCGTGGGTGTTGAACACACCCTGTCTCTCCACGGCACCGACGATCCAGATTTGCGGCCGTCCGGAGGGTTCTCCATGCGTGGGCATAGTGTGGGGGGGTTCGGGTCCGTGACCACCAACAAAGTGATTGCCACGATCGCTGGTGATGTGTTTGGCAAGGACGTGCAAGCCTATCCGAAGTACGGATCCGAGAAGAAGGGGCTTCCCACGACGTATTACTTGACCGTGGCGGACGCGCACATCTACACGCACAGCGAGTTGGAACACGTCGACCTGGTCATCCTCAATGACGTCAACTCGGTCTTCAGCGGCAATCCGCTCAAAGGCCTGGTGCCGGGCGGGGCGATTTTCATGCAGTCAGATTTGGGTGATCCGGCCGACGTGTGGCACCATCTTCCCCCGCATCACCGTCGCACGATTCGCGAGCAGGATATTCACGTCTACTACGCCGATACGGTGCGGATCGCGCGGGAGGTCGCCTCCGAACCCGACCTGCAGATGCGGATGCAAGGTATTGTGACGCTCGGCGCTTTTCTCAAGCTGACACCGTATGCCAAGGAGAGCGGCGTGTCGGACGAGGAAGTGCTGCGTGGGGTCGAAAAAGCGCTCCGGAAATACTTCGGTAAACGAGGAGAGCAAGTGGTGCAAGACAATCTGACGTGTGTTAAACGAGGATTTCAAGAAATGAAAACGATTCCTCGCGAGGTCATGCAAGCGGGTTAACACGACGACGGAAGTTGCCCAAAGACATGGTCTTCTGGCGGTAACTGCCTGTCGCAAGCTGACCGGCCGACATGGACATTCGCGCGAGGTCTTGGCTTTTCGTTTCCAAAGAACTGCTCATCTTTCACGAGATTTGTGAGGCATATCCCGATGGCAACCGCTGATAGCGCTAAATCGATGAACGAGCCGAGTGATCGCGACCCGTATAACAACAATTCCTACGGCACGCTGGTCGACGCCCCCTACACGCCGGCGAACGTCACCGTCCTGGACGTCCATCAATTCAATGACCAGGTGATCCAGTCCTATGAAGCGGGGACGGCGGAGAAGGGACTGCCGGCGGATCTCCCCATCGCCCGCTCGCTGATCCCCGTGGGAACAGCCGCCCTGCGTGATTTCAGCTACGTGGCGCCCGAGATTCCCGAATACATTCCGCAGAACTGCACGGGTTGCATGGAATGTGTCACCCTCTGTCCCGACACGGCGATTCTGGGCAAAGTTGTGGGAGAAGAGGGCTGGCAAACAAAAATCGATGCCATCGACAACGCGGATGACCGGGCGATGTTTGCACGCCAATGGTCGCAGCCGCGGAAGTACTATGATGGCCCGAAAAAGAAGCTGGGGGAAGGTGGCAAATTCACGATCATCATCGATCCCAGCAAATGCAAAGGGTGCGCGGAGTGCGTGACGGTGTGCGGCGATGATGCGCTGAAAATGATCCACAAGAACGACGATCTGGTGCTTGGCATCCGCAAAAGCCATCGACTGTTCAAGGAATTTGGGCCATCGGACGAACGGTTTGTCAACGACAATCTGTTGATCGACATCATGCTGAAGGAACAGTCACACGTGTATGTGGGGGGAGCGGGGAGTTGCGCCGGCTGCGGGGAAGGGACGGCGCTGCGCATGCTCTGCTCCGCCACCGGGGCTCGGCACGGAAACGATTGGGGCATTCTCGCCGCCACCGGATGTAATACCGTCTACACCTCCACTTATCCGTACAACCCGTATCTGGTTCCGTGGAGCAATTCGTTGTTCGAGAATGTGGCCACCTTCGCGGCCGGAGTCCGCATGCGATGGAATCAGATTGGCTGGAGTGATAAACCGATCTGGTGTATCGGCGGCGACGGGGCCATGTTTGACATCGGGTTCCAGGCACTGTCTCGCATCCTGGCCGCCGGCCTCAATATCAAGGTCTTCGTCCTGGATACGCAAGTCTATTCCAACACCGGTGGCCAGGCGTCAACCAGTTCCTTTACGGGGCAGAACGCCAAAATGAGCGTGCATGGGAAGGTCGTGCAGGGCAAGCAGGAACGCCGCAAGGAAATCGCTCAGATCGCCATGATGCACCCGCGCACCTATGTCGCGCAGACAACGTGCGCCCATGCGAATCATTTCTATCGCAGCGTGCTGGGAGCCATGGAGTTCGATGGCCCCGCGCTGGTCTGCTGCTACACGACCTGCCAGCCGGAACACGGGGTGGCCGACAACATGGCTACGGATCAGGCGCGTCTGGCGGTCGACACGCGCGCCTTTCCCCTGCTGGTGCACGATCCTCGCAAAGGCAATACGCTGCGCGAGCGGCTGTCACTGCAAGGAAATCCCGCCGTGACGGAGGACTGGTGGACGAACCCGAAAACGGGTCAATCTGTCGATTTCATCGACTTTGCTCGGAGTGAGGGACGATTCGTGAAACACTTCGACAAGCAAGGGAACCCCAGCGAAGTGCTGCTGCGGGCCAAACAGGATCGGCTGGAGAACTGGCACCTGCTGCAGGAATTGGCCGGCGTGCTGGCACCGCGTTCCGCCAAACCGGCTCCCGCTGCCGAGAGCGGCGGGAACGGGCACAGCCAACCGCTCAAAGTCGGAGATCGTATCCGGTACAACGACGGGAAGGGGTGGATTGGCGGGGTCGTGCAGTCGATTGAACCCGCCTGCCTCGCGCTGGAAGACGAGTCGGAGATCCGCGTGACAGCACAGGTACTTAAGCAGGCGGTGGCCGCCGGAGTCGTGATTGCGACGTAGTGTGAACCTATGCCACAGCTTTCAGATTGCTCCCGTCGCACAACAGTGTCGCCACAATCTGCTTGGCATCATGCCTAAATCGCCATTGATGCGCGAACTGCAGAGCCGTCTGGCGGTAGTGTGCGTAGTGCTCGCGGCATGTTCGCGCACCAGTCGCGGCAATTCTTCGACGTCAGCGAAGACCAGTCCGACACTGCCGGCCGGGTAGGTGGCTGGCTCCTGCGCGGGGCAGGTAAGGTACGAGATCTTGGTCGTGCTCAGGGTAATTGGCGAGTCATCGAAGGCATTCTGGATACGCAGACCGACGCGCGACACGCCTGGATCCAACTGAATCAATGTCGAGACGCACGGGTTGGTGGGACGGTACGACAGAATACTCGTCGCGGGGGGCGAAACGCTGCCGATCTGGTCGGCGGAGACACGCAGGTAGGTGCCGGTACCGGCATCGCTTTGCCACTGCCACGACAACAGCAGGACGGACGCCGATGGAGGTATGGGAACTTCACAAACCGCTCCGCAGGATGCGCCACCCACCACCAGTTCGCTCGGACTCGCTGTGGCCAGTGGTTCGCCGCCGAGACGTCGCCAGCCGATTTGACCTGGCGGTCCTTCGAGCAGGCAGGTCGCCTGCGACGCCAGACCATCACGGTGAGCATAGATGGGCTCGGCAACCTGCTCGGCCAGCCACGACCCGGCTGGCACCAGCACCGGTACTCCGGCAGCCAACATTTCGACGAGTACGCCACTGCAGCGTGTGTAGTAGGCCCGCCCATCGTGCAGAAATAGAGCAATATCCGATTCTCGAATCAGCTCCAGATAGGCCTCCCGCGTCAATGGGTGATGGAGCCAGATAATCGGCTCGCGTCCCACGCCTCGCACGCTGGCACGAAATCGAGGTGCCGCCGCTTTCCCCCGCGGTAGCATCCGCCGCGCCTGCCGCTGATTGGTTTGGACAACCAATTGCACGTGGCCCGGTGATAATTCCGATTCCCATAGCCTCTGGACCAGTGTGCTGGCCCACATCTTGCCCTTTTCGCGGCGGAGATATCCGGCACAGGTGAGCCGCAGTTGGCGTGGCGCCGGAGCCAGATCTCCTTGCTGCAAGGCGCGGTAATCGACGGGGAACGGCAAGACGTCAAAATGGGCCATGCCGAGCCGATTGAACTGGTGGGCTAACTTCTTGGTCGTGGCATAAAACCGCAGTCGACTCTCCGGCACAATCTCCACCAGGTACTGCAGTTGCCGACGGATCTTCTCTTCCTGCGCGGATTGGACCACGTACTGCGGCTCGCGCCCTTGCAGAAAACCATAGTGAAAACACGCATGCCACACGACCGCCACGGGAGCGATTCGAGTTTGCAGAAAGTGGACCAGTCCCAGCAGGTCAAACAGCGAGGCCGTCGGAATGAAAACCTGATCCCCGTCGCGTAGTCCCAGGGCTTCTTCCATTTTGGTGCAGGCGGCAGCGAAACGCTTGATCCGTCGCCGGCGCGGCCATTGGGCCACCAGCTGACGCACACGCCGCCACAGAGAATCTCCGACTCGGCCTGACTCGGCCATCAAGTCCGCGGACCGTGGCTCGAGCGGTTTGCCCGCCACACTTAACGGGTATTCCGCTTGGCAATCATACGACTCGTCTGGAAACAGTGCCAACACTTGCCAATGGCTCGGCAGCAGCTGTTGCCGCGAGAACTGATGATTGGTCACCAGCACGGGGTCGTGTCCGATCGCTTCGGCGCGCGCAGAATCAGCGTCGCTTGCTCATAGTGGTGACCCCCAACACGGGTCAGCGAGTGATCGAGAACTACGAATCGAGCCATAGTTCAGGCAGTCCTGGAGGAGTGGGTAATGGCCAGTGGCTCACACGACCTTCCCGGGAATTGGGATGGTAGGAACCTGCCGTGCGGACGTCAACGTCAATTGGTGACATAGCTTTTGTGACGGGGTGACGCGAATGCCGGCAGGAGAACGACGAGTCGATCGAAGGCAATCCGTAAACGCACCTACCCTGCAGCTCGTAACTTGGCACTCGTCGTGCCAGTCGCGCGGCCGAGAAACGCATCGAGCAGCGTTTCGGCGGCGGATTCGTGGGCGGCAAACCAGCTAGCATCGGCATAAGTACGCCATTTGCCCGTCCCCTTGGGATGGACCAGATGAACTACCTGCGCAACAAGTTGCTGATCCAATTCGAGGAGGTCGAAGAGTTGGCTGACTGTCTTGTGCGGTGCGGCTAACAACTGCTCGTACGCAATCGAAAGATCGCTATAGGTCTTGCCCCACACGTAAGACAACTTCCACAGCATGTAGAACAGCCCATAAGGGTGCTCCACGTGCTGCCAGTTGAGCAGTGGAAATTGCACCGCCAAGTCCGTCACCCACTCACCCAGAAAAAAATGGTCATGCTCGGCAAATCCCTCCTTCGCAGCATGCGGGCCAAAGGCGGCCGGAGGGCGGAGTGCTGACAGCCATTGGTCGCGCGGATTACGAAACAGATGGACCAGATGCGCCTCGGGAAATACGTGACGCAGCCACGATAGGCGGAAGTCCACGCGGTTGAATTGCAGCACGGGAAGCTCCCTCGCGGACCGGATCAGGACGCGCAGATATTCGGCCAAGGCCGGCTGCCAACTCAAGGTGTCCAAATAGAGACCTCTGTTGTGCCAGGGCTCCGTGTACCAGGCGGCCAACCCATCGATCCGCTCGTACTCCGCCCAATACTCCTCCACACCGTCGTGAGTGGGATCCAGGGCCGGCACTCGCTGCTCCGGCGGAAATTGCAGCGTCGGATGGAGCGGCTCGTAATAGGCCGTAATACCTGGCGTGTGTCGCAGTAAGTTCCAGAGTAGAGTCGAGCCGCTGCGGAACCGAGCGGTGATGAACACCGGCCGCGGGCCGCTGCAGCGCGTTTGTAGCGGGCTGGAAGCCAAATCCGGGTACTCCACCGCCACCGCATTCCGCAGGGCACTCCAGTCGATATGCAGCCGCTGTGGGCCATGAACCCCTGGCTCCGGTACCGCATGCTCCTCTGGCAAATTTTCTGGGACAGGGTCAGGTGTCGCTTCCGACACGACGTCGGAAGCGGGCTGTACGATCTCGCTCACGCCGCCCGTGCGGCGGGCCCTCCAGTCACGGATGATTGCGCTCAATCGGCTCATGAAATCGGTGCGATGGAATGGGTGGCTTCATGGGAATGCAGGTTTCGGGAACGCGTTTGGGATTTTGCATGGTCTTTGCCCTCGCGCCAACAGCAATTCGTCAGATTGGAGGAGTGGAGGAGTGGAGGAGTGAGGGATTGAGGGATTGAGGGATTGAGGGATTGGAAGATTGAGGGATTGGGGGATTGGGGGATTGGGGGATTGGGGAAACCGCCTAACCTCCCGACGAGCGAAACATAATGTGGATCGGCCAAGTAGACCTTCGTGCCTATTACTCCACCGCTCCACCGCTCCACCGCTCCACCGCTCCGCCACTCCAGAATCCCGCAGGCAGCGGGCAGAGCCTCGTTTATTCTCACCCGCGGCGCCGGTGGTGGGCCTGGAATCAGTGTTGCCGTAAGGTGGTCCTTTGTCTAAGCTACGCCCCGCCAGCGGCGCGATACACAGCGATGCCGGGCCCGCCATATTCACGTTTCCGACCAATGGATGCTAGCAGGAGACATGGGCAGTCATGAGCAGCGATTCCCAATCGGCAGGACGATTCCGACGGGTTCTACTGGAGTGTACCGATACGTATTACACTGATTGGAACTCAGGGATCCAGCGCGTCGTGCGGAATGTGGCGGCGGCGAGTCCAGCCCTGGCGGATGAGCGTGGGGTCGAGTGCAAAGTCGTGGTGCGGATCGGCGATCGCTTCCTGGCGCTACCGTGGCGACCGAAAGTCACCCGCTCAAGGTCTCCCTGGCTGGAGACGCTGGCAGGACTTAAGAATCTGTGGCCGTCCCACGAAGTGTGGCAAAGCAATTTGGTGTTGCGGTTCACGCGGTGGGTGGGAATCCGGTTGCGAAAACTGCTGTACCCTCGCACGCTCATGCGTAAGCTCTCCTATCTGCAATGGTCACTTCGTGGGGAGACCGTTGTGCCGGGAGAAGGTGACACGTTGGTCCTGCTGGACGCCTGGTGGAATCGGAACATCTGGCCGGCCGTGGCCCAGGCTCGGCGCGACGGCGCATCGATCGGGGTCGTGATGTACGACTTGCTGCCGGTGGCACGTCCCGAGTTTTTCAAAGCCAACGTCAAAGAGCCTTTTGTCGCCTCGCTCAAGGTGGCGTTGGAGCAAGGGGACTATTTCATCGCCATCTCCAACGCCGTCCGCGATCAGTTACGCCAGTACGCTCGGGAAAACGGCCCGGAGCGCATCCAGCATGATGCGGCTTTTCAATCGTTTCGACTCGGTTCGACACTCGACATGGCCTCGCGAACGAGTACGGTACGCGACGAGGTCCGCGAGGCGGTCGGAGGGGAGTTGCCGGGGCGTCTTTATCTCACGGTGGGGACAATCGAACCACGCAAGAACCATGTCCTGTTGCTCGACGCCTTCGATCGTGTTTGGCAGCAGCATCCCGACGCGCGGCTCGTGATCGTCGGACGCGTGGGTTGGCTGTGTGACGCGTTGGTCAAACGAATTCGCCAGCATCCGCAATACCATCGCGCATTGTTCATGTTCAATGACTTAACCGACTCCGAACTGGAATTCTGTTACCAGCATGCCCAGGCGTTCCTCTTCCCTTCGCATGCGGAAGGCTTTGGCCTGCCGGTTGTGGAGGCATTGCAGCACGGTTTGCCGGTATTGGCCAGCGACATTCCCATCCACCGGGAGGTGGGCCAGCAGTTCTGCACCTATTTCAACCAGCAGTCGCCGGATGACCTGGTGCGCTTGATCAACGGCATCGAAGAAACGGGCCAGTTTCCGCCTGCGCGCCGCCCCGACCAGTTCGCCCTGCCCGACTGGACCTCAAGCACACGCGAGTTCTTGGAGAAATGCCTGGCAGCCGGCGAGAGCCAACTCAGCCTGCCGCAATCGCAGCGTCAGGCGGCGTGACGCGCTGGATCAAAATGGATTCGCCCCCGTGCCTCGGCACGCTGCCGCAGCCACCGTGAAGTGCACGTTGTGCGCACAGACGATGAACGGTAATTCTATTCCGCGCGATTGTGTGACAATAGCCACTGGTCGACTTCGGGGTCCGCGCACGTCTGCGACCACGAGTTGTGGTCGGCCTCGGGGTGCACGGTCAGCTTGGCATCCCCACCCACCCTGGTGTAACATCACACCCGGTGTGGGGCCAGTCGCCGGGCCATTCTTGATTTTGAAGTCCGAGACCGCGATGATGGCAATGTCTGAACCGAGTGTTGCCGGCCGCGACCTTCGGCCGCGGCCAAGCGTCTGACGAATACTCCCTTCAAAACCTAAATGCACGGCGCGCGGATGTTGCCGAATATCGTCCTGACCGGTAAGGCGGTTTCATGGTCGACCAAGACATGAACGATCCCGCAGATCGTAACGAGTGCGCAACCACCGGTAACGAAGTCGCGCATGATATTGGTCACGCCAAGTCTAAGGCTGTGCGATTCGGCGCGGTCACGTGCATTGTCGGACTGATCGTCACCTTGATCGGAGCACGGCAGTTGGCGATGGAAGGTCCCATGCCATCCGCGCTGCCGCAGGCCATTCATTCCTTGGGCCTGGTCATCTTGCTCGTCGGTTTCTCCTTGGCCCTGCTCGGCTACCGGTTGGCGTGGCTGTCAGCGATTGCGCGGTCGCTACGCGCATCGGGAGATCGTTGGCGCCGAGCAACGGCAGGTTCACGGGAGGAAAAGGCCTGGCGGGCAAAAGCGAGGCGACGCGTTCTTATTCCGTTGTGCACAGGCTATGCGTTCGGCGTCATATCACTAGTGGTTATCTGGTTGAGTCCGTCTTGGCTGGCCGGTCTCTACATCTATGCGATGACTCTCTTCTTGACGTCCTCGGCCTTGGTCGTTATCGCCAGCGGCAGGCGGATTCAACGAGCGTTCGCCATTGGCGCGATCATTCCGCTGGCCATCTCCACGTATCACTTGTGGATCGGATGTATCCCCCCGGGAGTGACGTCACGCGGGATGTGGGCGAGCTACGGCGGACAGGGTATTCTGAGCGAGCTGGAGCTTTACTGGTTGCTGGTGGAAGCGGTTGGGAGAAACGCCCGCCTGATCGTGTCGGTATTGTGGCTGGCCGCGCTGCTGACCGGCTTGTCGGCGGTCGCGGTGCGGATTGTCTTGCAGCGCGTCAACGAGCCGAAGAAGGCGACGTCGGAGCCGTCGTCTTGAATGGGCGCCCGGCCATTTCTGGCGTTGGTCGTTTCGCGCGATGCAACCCCTGTGCCGCCACCGCTCAACGGTCTGTAGCGCCGGCCTGGCCGCCCGACTTGGGACCTTTCCAACTGTCGGTGGCAAGCCTGGAATTTCCTGCCGGCGTTTCATTACGCCTTCGGTAATGCGGCGTAACACAGGGCGCAGCATAGGTTTTCGGACAACCGTCGGGATGGTGCTGGAGCGGTGACCGAGCGGCGTTGGCAGTCCGCGGTCAGAATTGACTTGCCGTTTCGCAGGTCGGCCGGTACGATCAATGCGTGCTGCGGAAACGGCCGGTATCGGTATTGAGTTCTCACGTGGCACACGCTGGCCACGGGCTTCATTCCCGCATTCCCCTCGGGATCGGAAGCGCGAGCGGCGAAGGAACTCCGACCTTTTTTTGGGGTGACCTTCCTTGGGGCTCTCGCTCGGCGACAGCAGTCGCTGGGCAACATCTCAGGCCGAGCTTTGGCGGCGGACTTCTCTACCGCGGGCAGACCTGTCGGAACTTTTGTTTTTTTCTCGAAACATTTTGTCGACGTGACCTAACGTGTCATGCCACTGGACGATGATCCAGGCGTGGCGCGCAGTGCGCTGGGGGCGCTGTGAGGAACGTCCACCGACAGCACGATCTCGGCAGCCGACCACGCTCCCGCGGTGCATCCCTGCGGCGCGTTTCCCGGAGGTGTTCGCGGGACATCCTCGGGCGACGCGTCGACGATGGCCAGGGGCCGTCGTCATGGTTTGGCACGCGGCAGGCGGTCGAAGTCCGTACCGGAAAGCGTTATCGGCGAGCCACACACCGGCAGCCTGATCATGCGGCGATCACCGCGACGGCAAACTCGCAAGTCAAGAAGGGAGTTGGGCGACAGATGAACAGCTATGCCACAAGGACATACGGAGATTGGTCTGAGGCCGTGTTATTCGCCGGTCTGGATGTCGACATCCGCGCCTATCAGCGACGGATTGTCCGCACAGCCCTGGCTCATTTTGATGGATCCTACCGCGATCAGACGACCGGAGCAGAACCTCCCGCGCAAAGCGTGATGGTGGAGAGCCCGACGGGCAGTGGCAAGACGATCATGGGTCTGGAAATAGCTCGGCAAATGCAGCAGCGGTTCGGCTACAGTATCGGTTGGATCGCCATGCGTCGCAATCTGTTAGCCCAGGCCGCCCAGGAGAATCGGCTGCGGGGCTTCGGTGTCGACATGGAGTTGATCTCGATGTTCGACAAGAACCCTCCGGCGGTGGACATGCTGGTAGTCGATGAGGCACAGCATGATGCGGCGATGAGCATGGCCAATCTTCACTGTCAGATTCGCCCCACAAGAGTACTCGGCATGACCGCCACGCCCTTTCGCACCGACCGCATCAAGCTCTGTTTCGACAAGGTCATCAAGGACGCCGGGATCCATCAGCTGATTCAGGACGGGTATCTGAGCCATTATCACCATTACACGATCAATGAGTTCACTCCGGCGTCGGTGGCCCAGTGCTACATGCGTGAACCGCGGCGATGGGGCAAGTCGCTGGTCTTCTTCCATCGGCTGGCGCAGTGCATCGCCTGTTGCGACATCTTGCGCGCCCACGGATTTCGTGCGGACATAGTCACAGCCAATACGAACCGCACTCGCCAGTTGGCACTCTTCGCAGCCGGCCACCTCGACGTCTTGCTGAACATGGCGATCCTGACCGAGGGTTTCGATTGCCCGACCCTCCAAACGGTCTTCTGTCGTCCCTCCGGCCGTGCTTGCACGATCCAAATGGCAGGACGCGTCTTTCGTCAGCACAGAGCGATTCCCTTCAAGCAGATCGTGCAGTGCCGACGCACACGCCATCCGTTCGTAAAAACGGCCCTCGCCGACGAACAATATACCTGGACCGACGAGGGATGGCAGACCCTGAAGCTGAATCGCCGTATTGCAGCCATCAGTGATATCGCGCGGCAGGCCATTGCCCAGGCCCAGACGGAGCTGCCACAGATCGTCGCGCAGCATCGCCAACGACCGATGCCGTGGCAACACCGCCGCGAACCGTTCGCCGTGTGACGGCCCGGAGTGGAGTGGTGGAGTGGTGGAGAGGTGGAGTGGTGGAGTGGTGGAGCGGGTTTCGGCTATCCCTTGTTTCGTCACGGCCCTACTCGCAGGGGAGAGTACTATTCGTCCGTGAAAACGAAGTTGAACAGGAGTCCGATTCATGAAATGGTCCTTTCAGTATGGCTTGACCAAGGTCAAGGAATTGCAGGTGATTGACTCTCTGAGGAGCAGTTCGGGGCGTTTGAACGTGAAACGAATGGTTGTCGACGATATGCGGGTCACGCCAACCAACCGCTTCTGGAAATCCTTTTTCGTGCGGTTCGGTATCTCCGACAGCGTCTTTCGCTACTTTCAGCCCGAGGAAGTGTTTGAGCGCATCTCCGGGCAGGCGGCTGACGATGTGTTGCGTTACTGCATCGAGCGGGATGGGAATGGACACTCGCAGCTATTGGCGGTCACCAATCCCAACCGGCCGGTGATTCGTTACGGTGAAGTGGTTGATCTAGCCGAACGACACGACGGTTCAGGACTCAGCTACGCCGACGGCGTCGTGACCAGCACGCACACGCCGCGTTCCGGCGAACGCCCCTTTTCCATCGGTGGCGATTCGTTCGAACATCGCTTTGTCATGGAGACGCCGATCGACGGGTTCAGCCATCCGAAGATCTACCTCTCCTTTCTCCGTACCGTCTGCACGAATGGCATGGTCGGCTATGGCCGGGCATTTCGCAGCGATATCAGCTTGGGAAAAGATATTTCGCACTGCATTTCCCGAGCGTTGTCGGGATTCGACAACGGCGAAGGCTACGCCGCCTTGCGGCAGCGCTGTGAAAGCGCTCAGAAGTCGTGGGCTTCGGTGCGCGAATGCGCCGATTTGTGCAAGAGCTTGATGCGGATGAATGACGGCAAGTCGATTAAGGCAGACCACTGGCTGCGCGACTTCCACCGCATGACGGGCAACCTGAATACGTTGTACGGGCTGGCCAACCTGGACGCGATCAGTCAGAAGCGGCAGCGGGTGTTGCCCGCGCGGTGTCGCGTCTACGATCTCTTGAACTTCGCCAGCGAAATGGCAACGCATCGCGCATCGCCGGAAGCCGGTCGTCGGCTGCAGGCGTTCATTGGCTCACTGATCTCGGACGAGTACGATATGGAAGGAACCGCGCAGAGCGTCACCGATTTCGCCGACTTCTTTGTACAAGACGGCGCGACCGACGCGTCGCTCAATTGAGTAACGGTGTTCGTCATTGGTAGTAAGTTACTTGTTACTTGTTACTTGTTACTTGCGCAACGCTGCTTTCGCTTCCCTCCGCTGGGCTGGTCCTGGGGAACGCAAGGAACGGGAGTGGTGGCATGGGTGGCACGCGCGATATCAATGGCAACGGGTACACGGTGTGTGAAGACGCGTACTCTGGGATACCAAAGAGCTCCGGGCTGCTAAATGAAACGACGGAGGCTGGCCTCGCTCGCCTTCAGGCGGCAGGAACGCCAGACGCGGTTGCGTGGCGGCCTCGGCACAACGCCGGCGTGATGGTTGCTGCTGGACTCGGCCGTTCACCGGCGTGGAGCCGGTTGGTGGTAGCGGGCCAGTTGTGGTCCCCCTGGGATATACCCAGGGGAAACCAGAGGGAGTGTCGCCGGGTCGGTAGCGGGCCAGTTGTGGTCCCCCTGGGATATACCCAGGGGAAACCAGAGGGAGTGTCGCCGGTGTCGGTAGCGGGCCAGTTGTGGTCCCCCTGGGATGTACCCAGGGGAAACCAGAGGGAGTGTCGCCGGTGTCGGTAGCGGGCCAGTTGTGGTCCCCCTGGGATGTACCCAGGGGAAACCAGAGGGAGTGTCGCCGGGTCGGTAGCGGGCCAGTTGTGGTCCCCCTGGGATATACCCAGGGGAAACCGAGAGGGAGTGTCGCCGGTGTCGGTAGCGGGCCAGTTGTGGTCCCCCTGGGATGTACCCAGGGGAAACCAGAGGGAGTGTCGGCGGGTCGGTAGCGGGCCAGTTGTGGTCCCCCTGGGATGTACCCAGGGGAAACCAGAGGGAGTGTCGCCGGTGTCGGTAGCGGGCCAGTTGTGGTCCCCCTGGGATGTACCCAGGGGAAACCAGAGGGAGTGTCGCCGGTGTCGGTAGCGGGCCAGTTGTGGTCCCCCTGGGATGTACCCAGGGGAAACCAGAGGGAGTGTCGGCGGGTCGGTAGCGGGCCAGTTGTGGTCCCCCTGGGATATACCCAGGGGAAACCAGAGGGAGTGTCGGCGGGTCGGTAGCGGGCCAGTTGTGGTCCCCCTGGGATAGACCCAGGGGAAACCAGAGGGAGTGTCGGCGGGTCGGTAGCGGGCCAGTCGTGGTCCCCCTGGGATAGACCCAGGGGAAACCAGGCTCAGAGTGAAGTGAGCGTGCGGCAGTCGTAGCTGAGACCGCCAAGGGCTCAGTCGTAGCTGAGACCGCCAAGGGCTCAGCAGCACCGGCGACAGATGTTCCATCGCCACTGGTGTGAAGGACAAGAAGATGGGGTGACAAAACGATAGGTCGGCACCGGAAATCCTGTAACACTTCAGCCGTGTGCAATGCACGATGCCTTTGTTTTCACCAGGTACGGCGTGCCAGGGGGTAAGCAGACCGGAATAGCGAATAGCGAATGGTGAATAATTAACGAGGGGAAGGTGGATGAGAACGCCGATCATCGTGGCGTTCCACTGCGGTGCAAGAACAGAAAAAGGGCGAATCACGAACCGTCAATTATTCACCCTTCACCATTAATTAGGGACTTGGGAGCCATACATCGTGCATCCGGTGCCGTCAGCGCAGAAATCTCCCTCGGTTTCTTTGTTGTCCTTACTGCCAAGGGCTAAACAATTCCGAAATCTTTTTGTGATCCGATTTTTTTGTCCTTCATCTGCCCCGTCCAAGGTCTCTAGCATCAACTCGAGATTAATCGAAATGCCTTCATTTATTGGGTCACGCTCACGCCTTATTCTAATCGCGGCCGCCCGGCGGCGGCATGCCGAGGCCGCATTGGCGGAGGTCGTTTTCATGGCATTCGTCGTAGCACCACCACGAGCGTCGTGTGAATGGGCACGCCTGCCAAAATAGTGATCAATCATCACTCGCCAGCACCTTGCGGATGCGCTGGCGGAGGGCGTCGGCGGAGATGTCGCGGATGAGGAACTGCTTCTGCGCACTGGTTTCTCCGGCAAGCAGTGTCACCTGGGAACGCCGCAGGGCCAACGTCTTACAGAGCAGCTGGAGCAGGGCCTTGTTGGCTTTGCCTTTCTCGGCAATTTGGGTCACAGCCACCTTCAACGCTCCGTCCTGCACTCCGCGCACCGCATTGGCGCGAGCACCCGGCTGGGCGCGAACCGGCAACACGACGCCCTCGGGAAGCTGCGTTAATGCGATCACTCCGGCACCCCTTCGAACAGCGCGCTGCCGACGCGGACGATGGTGGCACCTTCTTCCACGGCGATCGGGTAGTCATCGCTCATTCCCATCGAGAGATGGTGCAGTGAGACCCCCGCCGGGCAGCGGTCCTGCATGCGATCACGCAACTGTCGCACCTCGCGAAACTGGCCTCTGATCTGGTCGGGGTCGCTTGAGCGGCCCGACATGGCCATCAAGCCGCAGACGTTCAAGCCGTCCCACTGACCGAGTTTTGCGGCCAGGGGCAGGATTTCTTCAGGCAGCAAACCGGTCTTTTCCACTTCGCGGGAGACATCGACTTCCAGCAGCACTTTGAGCGGATGATCGGCGAGTTTCGCTTCGTCATTCAGGGCGTCGAGCAAACGGACGCTGTCGGCCGAATGCAGGCAGGCGAGCAGCGGGAGTGTGCGGCGGATCTTATTGCGTTGGAGATGGCCGATCAGATGCCATTGGATCGGCAGATCGTGGAGTGATTCGGCCTTTTGCCAGAGCGATTGCGGTCGGCTCTCCCCCAGCGCCCGGCAGCCGAGTTGAACCAAGCGTCGCGCGACGTCGGCAGAGACGTATTTGGTTACCGCCACCAAGGCCACGTCATCGTCGCGGCGACCACTGCGGCGTGCTGCCTCATCGATCCTCTGCCGCACGACGTGCACGTTGTCGGCCAGTATTCGATCGGGGTCTGTCATGATGCGCAACCGTCATTCGATTTCAATAAGCTCTTCCAGGCAGCCGTCCAAATCGAAGGCGCGAACAAGAACTCATGGGAGAGATTCTGTCCCAGGACCGAGCGATTGCAGCGGGGGGCCAACGATCGGTAAGTGAGCCATTGCCGCCTGCCAAGTTGGATGCGATAGCCAACTGCCACATCACGGGTAAGAGGCTCCAGTTGTTCGGCCACCGATAGTTGCCGCCACGTTCGCTTCTCGGCCAGACGCGGCGAAAGATCAAAGAACAACGGCACGTACAGGCGCTGTGCGGATTCGTGCACTTGCAGGTGAAGCCGGTTTTCGATCGCCTCCAATCGCCCCTGTGACGGGGCGGTCTTCCATTCAGGAAGAGACAATGGCAAGACGGTGCAGAGCGGACGACTGTTCGACAACGAACCTTCTCGTGTTGCTCCCTCCGGCTCGAACCTGATATCGTCCACCAGCGGCAGTACCAAGTCATACTGCAGGTCTGCCTTGTCGAGACCGAGCACCGCGTCAGCCAAGAACATGACGTCGTCGGAGCGTGCCAGGAGCATCTGCCGCTGAATCACCCAGCCTCCTTCATATTCCGCTTCCAGCTCCAGGTAATCCACGTCTTCGTCCGTGAACCAACACAGCTCGGTCCAATCACTGCACATGGCCAACTGTCGACCCTCGACGCGGAGCTGCGGCAGTGAGTCACCCGACCACATGAGCCGCGCGCCGGTGGACAACTCAGTTCGTAGCTGGCGCTCGCTGAAGAGACAACTGAACTGCGGACTCTTGCGGGACCAACGCGACCGCATCACACACGTTTCCGACCACTCGGAGTATACCGAGGGCTCGGGTAGCTTCCGCAGGCGACGCTCGGAAATCTGATGACTCCTGCCCGGCAACATCAGTTCGGCAATGGTCCGATCATCCTTGTCGTTTCCGGCACGCAAGGCGGCATCGAACAAGTCCCCGCACCAGTCGCCACTCAATCCTTGCGACAGAATCAACGTGCCATCAGGCCGGGTCAGTCGCAAAGCCTGACGAATCAACCACTCCAGTTGGTTCTTTCCCTCCGCGTCAAGACTGTCCAAACCTGCCACGGAACTCATGAGCCAGCACCGTGTCCAGCAGGCGAGCAGAGAACGCAGACACCCGATGTGCCGGGCGTTCGGGAGCCCCTCGCCGTCCATCAGTTCGATGGTTCCGAAGGATAACGCAGTCGACGCTGGTCGGACCAGCTGTTGGCATTGCGTGAGTTCGGGAAAGGTGTACGCCAGGGCCAGTGGCAGTTCGCCGTTAAGTAACTGATGCGCGACGGGATCGTCATGCACACTGATGCCCGCGGCCGCCGCTACCACCTCCTCCAACTGTGTGAGCAAGGCGCGCCAGTCGGCTTCGGCCACGATCTGTCCGAGACGGGGCAGAGCATGACACCAGACGAGAGACTGCCAGGCAAACAGACTGTCCGGCTCGCGTGAGGGAGCCTGCTCCAGCCACTGCGGCAGCTCCGAGGCAATCTGGGCAGCCGCGAACTTCTTGCCGGCAGCGAGTCGCGTAAGTTGTTTGAGCAGCGCCGCTGAATCGGGCGCTTCGTATTCGTCCGGCAACGCCCATTTCAGCGGATGGGTGGCGGCGTGCGGTACCAGTTTCGACAAATCCATCGGCTGCGGTCGCGAAGCAAGATATTTTACCCAATCCCCCCACTTGCCCGATTCCGGCAGCGTCTCCCAACGCCCTTTTGCGCCGGTTGATTTTGACTTTTTTGCCTGGCCCGCGTTATGTTCCTTCTCCGTCTTTTCTGCTTGCCGAGACGGAGTTTTCGACCGCTTGTTCTTGGACATCCTCAGATCCCGCCGTTGACGTATAATAATGTGCGAATGATGACGCCGCGCCGAGAAGAGCGGCGAATTGATCGAAGCAGGTGACCACGAGTTCGCTATTTTATCATGCTGTCCCAAAGTACGCTGCCCCCGCGCCCGAGAAAAACAGCGTGAGGAAGGTGAGGGTGCTCGTTCCCACGGCCGACTCGCTACCTTGAACCGCAGCGACGCAGTTGGGTGTGCGGCATGCCAGCGCAGTATTGTCGGGCGGCCGGGTCACCTTTGTTGTTTCGTTCTTGGACTGGCTTTCCGGTGCGAAACCACTGCCTGGGATCGCACCGATCTTGCCCCCATCTGTCTTCGTGGTGGTGCGGTGATAAGATAGTCTCGCTGACGTGGGGCAGTTCGCGGGACGTTCGGGAGCCGATGCTCCCCCTCCGCCAACGGTCGAACCTCGGTTCAAGAACAAGTCCCTGGAAATTGACAACCGACAAGATATGACGATGAACCACCTACAATCATTTGGCGTGGCTTGTTTCTGGTCTGAGAATTCCTCGAGTGAACAAACGGCGACGGCCACTCTCGGTGACGCTCCGCGTGGTCCTGACAAACCGTGCGGCGGACGTTGGTGGGGCCTGGCTCTCAGTGGTCTGTTCATCCTGGTGAGCGGCGCCGACTTGCCGTCGAGAGGTTGGGGGCAAGAGGCCGACGCTACCGCCTCCGCTACCGCCTCCGCGAAGGAGCCACTTCCCATCGAGGTGGGCAAGAACTGGATGCGAGCCACTAAGGACCACGAAGTATGGGTTGATTTCAAGCAGAAGCAGGTACTGGTCGGCGGCACTGTCTGCTTGCGGGAAGGCCAGCTGGAGATGTTCGCTTGCCCACAGGGGACGAAGGAGCACGAATCCGTCGTGTCAGCCAATACGCCGGCTCGCTTCGTTCATGGGTGCTCGTGGCGATCGGGGCCAAACCGGGACCTTCGGTGCAGTTTGAGCCAGAGTATAAGCCTGCGCAGGGGACCCCGATCGAGGTGACGGTTGTGTGGAAAGACCAGGAGGCGAAAGAGCATCGCGCGCGGCGCAGGAGTGGGTCAAAAGCAACCGCACCGGGAAAGCCCTGGAGTACCAGTGGGTATTCGCGGGGAGTGGATTCTGGACCGACGAAGCGGCGGGGGAACGCTTCTATTATGCCGACGGTGGCGAATTCATCTGCGTCTCGAATTTTTCGACAGCCATGCTGGACTTACCGGTCGAGAGCAGTGGTGCCAATGACTCGTTGATGTTTTGCGCGTTTACGGAACGGATTCCGCCACGGGGGACGCGTGTTTGCTTGATCTTGACTCCCCAGCTCAAAGGCAAGGAAGCCCCGGAGCCCGCTGCCAAGCAAGAATCGGCGACCAAGAAGGACACGGAGAAAGTTTCGCCGGAGTCGGTGTCCGAGCCAGAGGAAGCGGGTGGAAAGGACAAGAAGTCAGCGCCCGAGAAGAGTGCTGGCCAAGACCTGAAGTAGACTTCTCGCACGCGTCAGAACTCGGCAGGCGGCCCTCCGACATCCGCTGCGTGTCAAAGTGCGGCGCGGCGCATGCGTTTGAGCAGCGTGCAGAAGACGCGTGCGGCGTTCCAGGCGTCATCCACACCGCGATGATGCGTGCCTTCCATGGTCAATCCCAGACGCTGGCAGGCACTATCGATCCCCAGTTCCCGGTTCAGCCCGAGCGCGGTGGAAAAGAGATTCTTGATATTCAAGTGCGTGGGACCGAAGGGATACGGCAGGTCGTAGGTCTGGCAATTGCGTGAAAACTGTTTGCGATCGTAATCGCCCCAACTGGCAAACAGCCGGTCCGCCGCTCGGTACTGGTCGCGCAGTATCTCGACGGCCTGGGACAGTGGTGGTGCATCGTCGACCATTTCGCCGGTAATGCCGGTCAACTCCCGGCAGAAATCACTGATCTCTGACATCATCGGTTTGACCATGAGCGAGCGGCGTTCGAGCTGGCGCAGCAGTTGCACGTCGACGACGCAGATCCCGACTTCAATAATCTCGCTGATTTGGCCGCGCGGCGGGAGATGTTCCCAGCAGGTGGATTCAATATCGATAACCAGTGCCAGATCGAGCTTCTTGGACATGGTGCACTTGAGCCAATCAGTCCGTCAAGCGGCAATGCGTGAGGATGGCGGCGGCCGACGCCAGGTAGCTGACATAGAACGGGCCAAATTCGGCGTACCGCGCGCTCGCTTCATCGAACCGCATGCGATAGACGATATCCTTCAGGAATTCCGGATTCTTGGCCCAGAGCGTGACGCCCCATTCCCAATCATCGAGCCCGACAGCGACCGTAATCAGTTGCGACACTTTGCCGGCAAAGGCCATGCCACTGCGCGGCGTGTTCGGCCATCAGTCGGTTGCGTACGCGAAAGTCGAGCGTGAACCAGTTCTCCCCCACCTTCCGTTTCTTGTTCATCGGGTAGAAACAGGTAGCTGGCCAGGTGGGCAGGTCCGGCGTTAACCGCTGCTTGCGCATCATCGGTTCACGCCGCTCGTACGCTTTCACCTTGGCGGCAAAAGTCGGGCTCGCCTCCGTCTCCCCTTCCACCTTCAGCCGTTCCGCATACTGCTCCACGGTCGGCACGTACTCGGAGACCTCGGTCATGGAAACGAAGGAGTAGGTGGGAAGGAGGGCCGGCCCAAGCTGGCTGGCGAGAAGTCGTTGATGGACAGCGTCGATCTTCAGCGGATCGGAATCCATGGCCATGACGGCGAAATCCGCTTTATGGCCGCTGACAATGCTCGTTTGCAGACGTGCCGGGGACGCGACATGCTCTGGTGCCAGGCACTCGCGCAGCTGCTCAGCGCCTTGTTGGCGTTGCTCAAGAGTCAGCGCGGCCAGGCGCCGGCGGTCAAAACGATAAAACGAATGCGTGCAATGCCACCCCTCAGTCGGCTGGAGCGAGGGAGTGATCTGCTGTTGCGTGGGTGCTGGACCGTTATTCATACGCGAACCTCACCGCCTGGGACGGCATGAAAGAGACCAGAGAAGATGTCCGACGATCATGGTGGTGCGTACGAATAGTGGGGGGTGGTCGAGTCGTCGCCAGCGTCTACGAGACTCGGCAACATACGCTCACCCCGCGCCCAGCCTTCGATGTGCTGACACGAACAGCGGGAGCGCGGATCAGTCGAGCAGACGTTGTGCACTGGCGATGAGGCGGTCCATGGGAAACGGCTTGCGAATATAGTCATCCACTCCGAGCATTTCCGCATACGCCTTGTGGCGACTCCCCTCGTTGGCCGTAATCATGATGATCCGCATGGGAACCGGCCGCGTGCGCCGCAGTTTCTCCAGAACCAGGAAACCGCTCCGCTTGGGCATCATCATGTCCAGGATGACCAGGTCGGGGTCCTCACGCTCAGCCATCGCCAGTCCCTGGTTGCCATCTCGAGCAATCAAGATCTCGTAGCCTTTGGCTTCGAGCGCATACTTCATTGCCTCGACAATCTCCGCGTCGTCGTCCACCAACAGAATCCGCTTGGCATTCGCAGCAGGAGATTTCTCGTCCTTGGCATTCTCTTCGGCCATCGATGAACCACCTTTTCACAAGGTCCGTGTGGGGGCACTGTGCCGTCACCAAGCTATAGAAGTAGCGGAGATCGTTCGGTTTTGCAACCGAGTGGAGGCGGGAAAGTCCGTTTCCGCCCGCCTTCAGGGCGCGATCGAAGAGGGGAAGACGGATCGCGCCATGTGGGGAGGGCGAAGGATCCTGCCGAGCCGCACGTCGGCGTCAGAAATCCAACCTTGTCCTATCCCACAAGTCCACCACCGGGTTGATCTCGGTGAAGACGTGACTGATCAGCTACCCTGTCTTGCCAACCAACCCCCTAACGCCCCCTCGCACGTGCGCGAGGTTGACGAAATCAATAGCCCCGCCTCCCCCCAGCACGGCAGGCAACGTCGCCGCGGTTACTCGCGTTTTAGCGCAAACGTCGTGTAGTGGAACCCGGTTTCGTCGCTCACCAGCATGCCGCCGCCAGGAGCGAGATACTTGGCGATCTCCGAGAACGGGGGGAGGGGATTCGCTTTCAGGGCATCGTTGAGCACCCGCAAACCGGCATTGCCGGCGGCCAACTCATCCAGCCGGCGACGTGTGGTCGGCGATGTGGCCAGCTCGTAGAACGAACGCATCGTCTCTTCCGGTCGCTGGAAAGCAATCATGCCAGGCTTTTTCGACCCCAGATTCTGTTGGATTCGGCTGGCAATCAGCTTGTAGTCCAACTCGTCAGCAAAGGACTTGGATGGATCTCGCTTGGCCGCGATAGCCGCTTCCAAGCAGCTTACACTGTCCGAACCCAAGAGGTAGTCTCCCACGATCGCCAGGCAGGGCGAGGGGAGTCGCATCAGAGTCTGATCAAAGTCCTGAGGCTGTCGCCGCGGCGTAAACTCGTAATACGTCACACCACGATAGTCTTCTTGGTGCCCCGGTCGCCAGCCTTGGCCAGAATCTGTGTGAGCGTGCTCTCAAAAGCTTTCGCGTTCTTCAGTTTGATGCCGATCAGATTGGTCCCACTGTTGACCCGCGCGGGCTTCTCAAACCACGAAACGTGCGTGATCCGATCGTCCAACTGACCTAGCACGTCCTTCTCGAAATCGAGTCCCAAGGGGGCGGACAGCCGGCGCTTGATGCCGTTGCTGAGCGTTCCTTCCCCACGAAACTGGTCCAGTAACTTCCGGAGTGAGCTGAGAGTCTTCTGTGTGTCCCAGTTGATCGTCATGTAAGACGCGGCATCTGTGGGGACCCAATCTTCCGGCTGCACGTCGCCCGACTCGATGGCCAACATCTCGAGCACGCCACTGCGCGGGTTGTCCAACAGCAAATGCATGTGCGAGATGGAGTCAAACTCCTCCGTCGAGAAGATGAAGCTGCCGCCAGCCGACTTGACGCCGTCGAGTCCCAATACCGGCAACATTGCCAACGCCATCTGACCGCCCGTGTTCTGCCGAGAAAGGTCTTCGAATAGTCCAATCGGGTCGACGAACCACGTGACCTGCGGCCGTTCATCCTTCGTTCCCACACTGCCGCGCATGATCGTCGTGAATTCGAGGTTGTCGGCGAACGTGTCCACTCCCTCGGCTCCACTCCAGATCCTCAAAACCTCTTTGATCAGCCCCGGTGAGGAGCTGAATAGCACCGTATTGTCCCGATCGCAGAACGTCGCCTTGTCGTCGAGGATCGTGAGCTGAACTCCGTCAACGTCTTCTGTCCGCTTTGTTTGCCCTTCGCTGATCGCCTGCCGCTCTGCGGCGTCAAGCAGTTTGTGCACGGCAGGTAACTTGTCACCCACATCCATCACCAAGATAACCGCCGGTTCTCCAGCCTCCCGTCCCACCACCGCCACGCAGATCTCCCCCTGCGGAATAGCCAGGATCTCGTCAAGCGAGACGCCCAATTGATCCTGGATCTGTGTGAAGGCCTGCGCGGCTGAGCCGTAAAGCTGGGTGACCAGCGGCTTGATCTTCTCGTCACGCCCCAACCTGCCCATGGAGGTCTGCATAAAACTGTCAGCCAACTCGCGGCTGTCTGCCACGCGTAAGTACGCCAGCGTTTTCTTGGGAAGCAGTTTCGGGGCGCTGGGACGTTCCGCTCGCAGCGACACGGCACACCAAGTCAAACAGCAGGCGGCTACGACGACAGGGACAACGAACCGTCGAAGGGGGGCAACACAGAACACCAGAGCTCTCCTTTGGCCGATGAGTCAACCACGTCGAAAGAAACGACCATGAGGGGTATTCGCCGCCATCTGCCGCAGCTTGGGCCGCTCTTGGTTGCCGATTAGTACCCATCCCTCGGCAAATTGGTTTCATGGACCGCTACCGCAGCCAAACGGACCTACACCAAACAGGGGGGCTCGTCATGGCGGGCCGGGGTGCCGTCTGTGAGGCCCAGGTTAGTGTCGCCGGGCGTTGAGCGCGAAAGCCTAGCCCCTATCCGCGCCGAAACTTCCGTAACTGCGAGGGGTTTGTTTGTATTGAGCCGCCACGTTCGTCCGACCACGAGGCCTGAAAAGCCGACACCCACGGAGTGTCGCCCCAAAGAGTGCCGCACGCTGGGCCACGATCCTCCGGCGGTGAGACTGGCGGAACGGTTCTCGGACATAGGTTGCGACCGGCAGATCGCGCCTTTTTCCGCTGTCTCGCGCCGCTTGACCGTTTTCCACAGGCGACACGAACCGGATATCGATTACAATAGATGTGGTTGGAGCTCGGCCGTATGGTGGGCCACCACTTCGGTTGCGGTTGCTCTGGCTGACGTGTCGATGCGATGAGTGATGCGCGCCTATCAGGTCTGTTTGGCCATCGGGAGAATCGAGAAATGAACCGACAATGGATTTATTTCGCTGTGACGCTGACCGGGCTGTGGCTGCTGGGCGATGCTCCGATTCATGCTCAATATGGGGGGCAGGGATCATCTTCGGGCACCGGCACGGCTGGTGCCGGGACGCACGACGGGAAGCCAATCGGCAGGAAGTGCTTCGAGCATTTCGTCGGCTCAGGGCTACGGCCTCGATGGCCGGTTTACGGGGTCGGGGTTCAGTCGCTTCACCACGGGAAGCTCTGCCATGGGGACGACGACTGCTGGTGCAGGCGCGGCCACATCCGGTGCCTTCGGCCAGTCATCTCAAGGAAATATGGGTGGCGGGAACTTCGGGGGCGGAGGGATTGGCGGGATGAGTGGTTTGGGCGGCATGGGTGGCATGAACATGTTGAACGCCATGGGTGGATACGGCCGCGGCGGCATGTATGGCGGGATGAATCAGCAGCAGTCCCAGCAGGGGACCAAGCGGCTGCGCACGCACCAACGGCTTGGTTTTGTTCAGCCCTTGGCCAGTGCCGCCTCGATTAACGCCAGCTACAGCATTGTCATGAAGCGGGTTTTGGAGCGTGGCGACTACGGCAAGGGCGAGGTCACCTTGTCGATGGAGGGGCGTACAGCGGTGTTAACGGGGATTGTTGAATCGTCTCACGCTCGAGATGTCGCGGAGCGCCTGGCATTGTTGGAACCCGGAATCTCGGAGGTTCGAAATGAGCTGACTTTGCGTCCTGCCGAGCCCACGCCCGAGACCTCGCCGACATCGAGTTCTGTGGATCAGCCCCGATAAACCCTGTTGTCCCCAGCGCGGAAGTCCCCACTCCGGTCCCGTTAGCGGGAAGCGGATTGGAGGGTGCGGTGGGCGGATAGTTGTACGACCCACTGCTGTGTGATGCCGGCTGGTTCGGATAATTCATCGCCGGGGGATAAGCACCCTGCTGAGCGGGGAATGTATTTGCATCGCCGTAGTATGGCGGATTGGCTGGAGGTTGACTCGGTAGTGTCCCGTCACTGCGGGGCGGCGGTTGATAGGGTTGTGCCTGCAGCAGTTCAGGAGGCGCGGCCGCCATCCGTTCGGCCATGGTGCGTGGCACGCGAATCGTGGTGATCTTCAGGCTCGGTTCTCCGGCCGCCCCATTGGCTACGTCCGTGTCAAGCGGTGTCTGAAACTCAGCCTGCTGCACACCCCCACTGGCTTGTGGAGCCCCTGTTTGGAGGCGTTGTCGGGGTGAAACGTAGAACCCGCGCCGCTCTTCTTCGGTGATATTGCGTTTCCCTGGGAGTCGGTTATTCGCGAACGAGCCACGCACCATCCGGCCGGAGTCATCGATGAACACGGGAAACAAGGAAATCTGTTTCTCCTCGTTTCCTACCGCGTCCCAGGGAATCCACACGTTGTACGACGCGCCGAGATCCGAATCACTGTAGTAATGCGTCAACTGCTCGGCTGTGAAACCGTATTTCCGCGTGGGTTTGTCGTTGCCGGCGGCGGCTGAGGCATCGTCATAGGCATAGACGACGAGCTGTCCATCGACTGGAATGACCTTTCCTTCGTTGTTGTAGAAGTAGACGCGGCCGCCGAATCCGCGCGTGGCGGGCTTACCTGGATGCTGGTAAACCGCATCGCTCCAAATGGCGATGACTCGCTCAGGCGTCTCGTACTTGGTCTTCTTTTTTTCGCTGTGGTTTGCCCAAGGCGCAGTCGGTTTCTTCCCGCCGAAGGTGGAACAGCCGACCAACAGCACAACCAGGCAGCAAATCAGAACCGAGCGTGAGAATAGTGTGATGCGTATCATGCCAGGATTCCCGATCTCTTGACTTGGACGTAGACGTTCGACGGCCTGCGGCTTGCGTGACCGGGGTCATACTACTGCCCGGTGCGAAGTCCTTCGAGTTGCCGATTCCCAAAGTTCTCATCCATGCCGCCCGCGCCTATCGGCCTGCTCCGTCCGCTGGAGAAGAGGAAGGATACGGATAGGGTGGCGGATAGTTGACCGGTGGATAGTAGGCCGCCGGCACGGCGTTGTAGGGCTCTTGATACTGCGCGGGAACGACCCCCTGATCCGGCTGGTTCATGCCGGACGTTGCGGGAACATCGGCAGAGGCCGGTCGACGCGCCGGATTTTCGTCAGGGCTGGCTCCGTGGGAAGCGTTTCCCTGCATCGCTTGCGGCAAATAGTTGGGGGGACGATTGGTGGCCGTCCGCGCTTGCCACGGTTCCTGCAAGTTCGGTGGTCGCCAGCTACCGGTGGCCTGCTGCGGCTGCAGTTCAATGCGCGCTCCTTGAGGACCCCGAAGGGATTCCGGCGGCGTTTCCAGGAAAGGCTTCCCTTCTTCCTGTTGATCCGGCGGCAAGATGAAGGGCTTCCCTTCCTTCCGCTGATCTGGGGGAAGGACGAAGGGCTTGTCACCAGGGGCTGCTTTGGACGGTAGAGCCGGCCCGAAGTTTCGCGGAGCCGGTACCGGTTCACCGCTACCCGGCATGCTGAAACCTTCGGCGGTGGGGTCGAGCGACGGATAGATCATCGGCGTGCCATCGCTCCAGGGGTCCGTATGCTGGCCCGTAAAACCGGGGTCGCCATGTATTTCGACGACGTCCGCCATGCACCAGCTCATCCGTTCCGATTCCCGCTGATTGATGATCGCCAGTTCTTCGTCGTTCATCACGATGTGTGGCGTCAGGAAGAAAACCAGCTCTTGGCGTTTTTCACTCTTGGTGTCAAATCGGAACAGGTGACCAAGGACGGGGATTTGTGCCAGGTAGGGGACGCCGCGGAATGTGTTGGTGCGATCGCTGGTGATCAGCCCCCCGAACACGACGGTCTGGCCGCTGCGTGCTGCCACGGTGGTGATGGCCGTGATGTCATCGTAGATGGGCGACTGAATCGGAATACCATCCGAGACGCCGATCGTGATGCCATCGGCCGGGTTGCCGGCCTTGGAGTCGTTGGCTTCGATGTCCATGATGATCAGACCATCCGGAGTGACTCGCGGAATGACACCCAGCGAGACGCCGGTATCGATCAATTCGATCGAGTTAACAGTGCCGCCGGTGTTCGTCGTCTGGAAATCCGTGATCTGCGGAATGCGTTGGCCGACGAGTACGGAAGCCGGCACATTATTGAGCGTCATGATCTGCGGGCGGCTGAGAACTTGCGCCCGCGACTTTCGGACCAAGGCCCGAATCAGGATGCTGATCGACTCGTTGCTGGCCGACAACACCAGACCGGGAAACCCTTCCGTGGCACTGCTGCGGCCCACCCCGTAGGCACCAAACGCTTGCCCGGCAAGAGTTCCGCGCGTGGCTCAGCGAGCCGGCATCGTCGGAATTGCCCAGGGCGTTATTCACGAAATTGAAACCGGGATCCAGCAATCCGCCGGTGGCCGCACTGCGGTCAAACAGCAAGGAGTCCTGAAGCCCCAGCTCAACCCCTTTTTCTTCGTTGTCGTCGAGCCGCACCAGGCAGACGACGACTTGAATCATGATCATCGGCGGCCGACGATCCAAGTCCTGGATGACTTCCGTGATCTGCTCGTAGTATTTTGGTGTGGCACTGACGATCAACGTGTTGCTGATGATTTCCGGCACGACGAAGACCTGCTGGTCAATCAACTCAAACTGGCTGATCAACGAGAACTGCTGCGACTGCTGGTTTTGCAGCAACTGCTGCTGATCGGTCAGGATGGACGTGAGCGCGTCAGCCACGTACTGCGCCGGAGCATTGTTCAGTCGATAGACAGTCAGCTTTCTTTGCCGCAGGTCGCCTTCGTCCAGCCGCAACAGAATCGCCTCGACAACCGCCAAATCGGCCGATGAGCCCGAAGCAATGATGCTGTTGGTGCGTGCATCCACGCCGAAGTTCAAGGGAATCAAGGAACTCTCGCCGGCCGAGGCCTGCTGTAACTGAGTTTGCGTGCCAAAGGTGCGGCCCACCGTCTGTGAATAGATGCCGACCGAACCCGCCGTCACTTGCTGGCCAAAGAGAGTCTGCAACATGCTCGTCAAGTTCGTGGCGTCGCCATTCTTGATTTGGAACACCTTGATTTGTGATTCCGCGGAAGGGATTTTGTCCAACTGCTTGATCAACGCCGCGATCAGACCCATGTTCTGCGATGGAGCCTTGACGACCAGTGCGTTCGAGTTGTCGTCAGCGGAAATGGTCACGTCTGTCAGCAGACCCGATTCGATGATCTTGTTGCCGGCCTGGTCGATACCGACGATTTGGACGCTCCGCGATACCTGGTTCTGATTTTGCTGTGTCGTGCCGGTGGGCTGAGCGGCAAATCCGGCTTGGCCCGCCACGCCCCCCTGGGCTTGTACGGCCAAGGTCGTCTGCAGGACGGTGGCCAGAGTGGAAGCGACCGAGTTCGTGAGCGGAAAGATTCGCACCTCGACTTTGGCGTCGGTCTTGTCCACGTCCAGTTGCTCGAGGACTTCCGCCACTTCGTCCAGATCTCGCGGACTGGCTTGCACAATGAGGCTGTTGCTGCGGTAGTCACCAATCACCGTCAGACGCGGTGACAAACCTCGGGGGGCCTGTTGCGTTTGAGTGGTGCCCGTCGTCGTGGTCGCCCCCCCCGCGGCACCGTATAAGTTGCGAATATACTGCTCGGCATCGAGAGCCGGCATGTTCAACAACCGGAAGACCTTGATCTGCGTATCGGGGGCTACCGGCTGGTCCAACTTATCGATCAACTCCTGGGCCGTGTTGATGTTCTCCTGACGACCGACCAGCAGAATGGCATTCGGTTTGACCAGTGCCGTGATGCTCAATGAGCCCTGCCGCGGAGCGTAGACGGTATCGTAGATCTGCGTGATGAGCGTCGTCATCGACTCGCTGTTGGTCTGCTGCAACACGGCAACTTCCACTTCGGGACGAGTCTCCAAGCTCTCCTTTTCGATTTCGTCGATAATCTTCTGCACGCGCTCGACGTCCCGCTTGTTGCCACGCAGGATGATGATGCCCAGTTCCTGCACAAACTCAATCTGCACGTCGCCCAGCAACCCCTCCGGTTCTTCTTCGCCACCGGGCGCCGCCGGCTGATCACCCGGAGCGGCGGGCTGCTCGTTCGGCGGTGTCTGGTTGGAATCCGCCGCGGGGGGCGCGGCCGCCCCAGGAGTCTGGGGGGCTTGACCGGCCGACTGGAAGATCATCGACACGAGGTTCGTCGCGTCGCGAGGTCGTCCCGGCTGCGAAACGGGAACTGCCGCCATGGTCTCGCCCGGTGCTGTCCGTAACCCCGCATCTCGGATGGCCGTGACCGCCTCGCGTATCTTCGCCGGATCCGCTCGCCGCAAGGGAACCAACTGGGTCGTGCCGCCACGCACACTGTTGGCTCGATCCAGCGCAATGGCAATCTGACGCCAGGAGCGGCCGGAATCGTTCGGGGCGGTGAAAGTGATTTCGTTGGTCTGCTGGTTGATCCGCAGCACGGGAGTACCTTGGATATCGTTCGCCGTGTACACCGACAGGGTTCCCGTAGCATTGTCGGGGATCATTTGCAGACTGGAGCCCCACAACGAACGGAGACTCCGCTCAAAGTCCCGAGCGGTAATGTTCTGTAGTTGGTACCGCGGCAGCGATGCGGTCGACACCCGCCGCGGATCGGCCATGTTGCTCCATGTCGGAACCCCCGGTCTCTGGGTCAGGTATGCCTGAATCTGTTCGTGAATCTCCACCGGAGCAATGACTATGAGCTGCGAAGTGCGCGTATCCGTGGCAATTCGGACGCCCCTGGAAGCGGGAAACTGCTTCTGCAGATCCTCCGCGAACGCGTCCATCTTGTCGGCCTCAACCGGATAGCCCTTGACCGTGCCGCGCTGCTCTGCCTGAGCCGGCACAACCGACGTCATGCCCTGCTTGTCCAGCGTCTGAACCAGTTGGGCGGCCAACTGCCGCGTGGCCTCGGGTGCCCGCACGACAATTCGGTTCTGCGATCGGTCGACGAGCACCTCCGCCGAAACGCCCTGATCGCCGAGCAGTTTGTTCAACTGCGGCGCCACACTCGCCGCGTCGGCATTCACCAGGCGGAACGACTGGGTATCCGACTGCGATGGCACCTGCGCTGAACCTACGAGTGGTACATAGCTCAGTATCGCTGCGAAACAACAACCGACCAGTCGGAGACGTGGCATCAGATTACAGCCCCTCTTCGGAGTTTGAATTTGTTGCGCCGACATTTCCTTGCCTCTTCTTGCATGCACTGTCATCGGCCCCGGCTATTCCATGCGCGTGCCGGTATCTTCCGAATAATCCACTCGTTGGGAACAATCGGCACAATCGATACATTCACTGCAACCATTTCGACCGACTATTGGGGAAATGGGGAGAATGCAGGGGCTGGCAGGGCGATTTCTCGGTCTGGACGCGGCACGATAAGGTGTGGCAGTGACCGGGCCGGCACGCGTGGTGCGGCGCAGAGCTAGTGGAATCCATGTCCAGATGCTGGGCCTGCTGGATTCGGCAGGCATGGCCTGCCAAACCCTCCAGTTTACCAGCCTTTACTACACGGTATGGCGCGATAAAAACTTGCCCTTGTAGGCATCCAGACATGTCCCATTTCTGTTCCGCTCGCTCCTCCAGCCCGGTCGGGCTTATCGCGACGGACTGCGGACTGGCAGGCTACTGGAGATGAGATGAATAATGTGCCGGCCGAGGCGGGTGTCCAGAGGCAAAACGGCGCCTCACCGACGCCGAAACAGGCCGCGGCTTGATTCGGTCTCGAAGGCCTGCCGGCGGGATGGCACGTTGGGGACTCAACCGCAGGTGTGTCGTGGTCTGTCGGTAGCGGACCAGTTGTGGCCCCGCCGGGATAAACCCGACGGAAGCCTGAAAGGTGGATGGCCCGAGGGTAGCGGAACAGTTGTGGCTCCGCCGGGATAAACCTGACGGAAGCCTGAAAGGTGGATGGCCCGAGGGTAGCGGACCAGTTGTGGCTCCGCCGGGATGGACCCGACGGAAGCCTGAGCGAGGTGCTTCAGTTACCGGCTGCGGCCACGCCATCCTTCGCCTGGCTGATGACTTCGCCATCACTCAGGGACTGACCGAACCTGACCGACAGGAGAGAGTCGTCCGCCAGAATCTCCACGTGCCGTATGTGAATCCGGACGACTTTTCCGTCCAAGGACCCGATCTGGAACGTGTCTCCCTCAAACAGCCGCAGCCACTTTCCTTCGGTGCGCACGGAGAGCCACACTTGGCGCCGTCCGTTGACCTCGACAATACCCGTCACGAAAGTGTACTTGGCCTCATCGAAAGACCGTCTGGCGGGAGGATCTTCTGGGGGCGGGGGAGGATCGCTAATAGCCAGCCGAATTGTCTGGGACACTTCCTTGGCCGGCAGCCCATCGTCGATAGCGTGAACCAAAATCTCGAACTCGCCGGTCTCAGCCGGAGTCCATTCGATCCGGCCCGTTCGCTCATCAATCGACAGGCCTTCCAGCCCGTCGTGTTCGACGCGGTACCGCAGATTGCCTTTCTCCGGATCCTCCACGGCAGGGGTGAACGAGAGGCGTTGTTTGACGTAACCACGCTGCGATTGGCCGGCCACGAACCTGGGGGGCAAGTTGGCCGGTGCGTAAAGATTCCGAGCCACAATCACATCATAGTAGTCCTTCAAGCTAGCAGCGCCAGACGCTGCGACGGCAACTCGGTCAACTTACGATTAGGCACATCGGGCATGGCGATCGCTTCGATGGAGAAATTCAGCGACAGTCCCTTGTCCTTGGCCGGAGTGGCGCGCAATGACTTGATGCGGTGCAGATAGTCTTGCGAATAGAATCCATACAGGAGATTGACGAGCTGGGGCAAATCGGCTTCGCAGAGGACACTGAACGTGTGCTCATCGTGCGCATTCTCTTTATCCAATTTGATGACCCGCCGACTCACCCACTGTACGTTGGCTTGCGATACCTTGGCCTTCTCTAACCACTCAAACAACCACTCACGATATCGGGAGCTCAGCCAGCTGCAGCTCGGTGGGGAGCGATCTTTCGCCGTACGAGGCGAGCAATCGACCGGCCACGACACCCCGATGGGCCATGACCTCCTTGCCGTCCACTTCTTGCTCCAAATCGCGGATCTGGTCCGTTCGTTCGGTGATAGCCGTAACGACTTTCTTGCTGCCGTAGAACAGACCGGCGGCCACGATCAACACGCCCACGCAAATGGCAAGTATTGTTTCACGACGATTCATGATGTTTGGCTCCCCGCCTGCTGAGTCTCCTGCGGCTTTTCGGTACTTGGATCGACTGGAGTTGATGACTCAGCCGGCTTGGGCTGTGGAGCGGGCTCGGTGTTTCCCGGCGGGACGCCGGTTGCCGGCGGTTGATCTTCACGCGAGGGGGGCACCGTGCCGGTATCCTCGGTCTCCGCAGCATCGGCGGTCGTCTCGGCAGCCTCTGCTGGGGACTCCTCTGCTGGGGACTCAGGTGGCTGGTCCAGGGCCGGCTTCGCCTCGGGGGCCGACGGTACGTTCTGGGGTGGTGATGCCTGCGTGTCCTCCTCGGACTCTTCTGGCTCCGCGGCATCGACAGTCGTCGCGGCGGCCGCTGCTGGAGACGCCTCGGCTGGGGACGCTGGTGGCTGTTCTATAGCCGGCTTCGTTTTGGGTGCCGACGGTGCTTTCTGGGGTGGTGACGCCTGCGTGTCGCGCTCGGACTTCTCCGTCTCCGCGGCAGTGGAAGACTGCGTTATGGGGGGCCTCCCCACAGAGTGGCCGTCTTTCTGCACATCAGGCGGGACCAGGACGGTGGTTTCCAGCTGGTAGGGATAGTCCTTCCGCTTGCGATCCACGATGCCGATGCGACCGGTCACGAGGTTGTCACCATCGCGCAACGATTCCTCCAATTCGGCGATCACATCCGGCTGCACGACGTGTCCCACGAGCTTCAGGCGTCCACCGCGATCCAGATCGGCCCCCAGCGTGACCTCATCCAGTATCACGTGATCGGCATCGGGTAAGCGGTGGGCGACTTCTCGGATTTCATCCAGCCACGTGATGTCACCCTCCGCGAATTTCTTGACGGTGTTGACTTTTTCCACGAGAACTTTCGCCTTGTTGACCGCTGTCGTCAATGCGAGCGATTGCTCTGTCAACTCGGCGATTCGTGCATCCAGGTTGCTCGTGTGCCACATAAAGAGAGATGTTCCGGCGCCGACGACGACGAGTACGGCGGCCGCGATGGCCAAGTTTCGCCGACTGTTGCTCGGCGGTTTCGGGCGTTTCCGCGGGTTCAGAAAATCAATTGTGTGGCGGGTCCCGGCGAACTCGCAGGTGAGCATTCCCAACAGCGGCGCATAACGACCGGAGTTTTCTGGGAGTTTCGCTTGCAGTTGTTTCGCGACCCGCACGGCCGCGAAAGGATCGAACGCGATGACTTCTTGGGGGAGCGACTGCGACACCGTTTGGTACAGCACCGCATGTTCTTCGGCGGCCCCACAGATCGCAATCTGTTCGATCTGCCCTCCACCCATTTGATTTTGGGCTGCTCCGATCGTCCGCCGCAACTCGCCGACCAGCGCTCGCGCCTGGGCTTGGGCGTCGGTATGTGAGGGCAAGCGGACCGATCGCATGAAGACGACCTGACTGTGCGAAACCGCCGTCAGGTCCGCCCCCTCGGGGAGCAGATCGACGATCAGACTGCCACGCTGCAAATCGATCGACCCGCTGCGCTGCAGCAAAGAGACGGCCGCAAAAGGGCGTAGGACCAGGCAGCGTGTCTTGACCTGTGCCGCGGCACAGGCCTCCTGAATCTGTTGCACTTCCTTCGGCGAAACGACGGCCGCCAACACGCTGAGCGAATCTTCGTGCCCCTCCAATTCCACGTAGTCGAGCGGCCAATCTTCACCGATCGAAGTGAAGGCTTGCATGGCCTGGAAACGGACCATGTCGGGAATCTCGGCGGGGGGCACCAAGGGAAGCGTGAGCGTCCGCAATTCGATGCTGGAACGAGAGAGCCCCACCAGCACGTCCGACCCACTCAGCCCGCGCTCGGCAAACACCGCCGTCAACCGCTTGCCCACTTCGCGATCCGAGAGCGCCTCGGTGGAACTGGAGGACGCCAGGTCAACGGCGAAAGCCTCTTCCACGATCAGGTCACTGCCGCGCGGATTTGCGACGGCAATGCGGGCTTCCCGCGCGTCCCATTCTAGTGCGATTAGTTTCGCCATTGCTTTTCCAACTTCTTTGCCTGCAGTATCCGCTCTCAGTAGTTGCTGGCCAGCCGCACGCCCAGAATCTCCAGCGGGTAGCCACGGCCCAAATGGCTGATATCCCTAAAGGATACTATGCGAGGCACCGCACCGGTAGCATCAAAAACCACCTCGGCTCGTGAAGCGGCATTGCCGTCCTCGTAATATCCGACAATTTGGGCACGATATACATCCCCGCCGCCACAGACGAAGGGTGACAGCAATTTCATTTCGTCAAGCGTCACGATTCCCGCTGTCATCAGCCACGTCTCATGCTGGCGGGCCACGGCCTCGTCATCGCTGGTGGGCTCCATCACCCGCTGGCTGAGGATCTCATCCACTACCGTTTCCTCAATCCCCGGGATTCCCACCAGCAGAGCGCGCGGAGCCTGGTTAATGTTGATCCGGCCAGGAATCGTCGGATTGGTGACCACGGCCACATTGTCCATCAGCAGCGGCATATAGACCATCATCTCCGCGATCGTTTCGCCAAAGACCGGCCCCACCACCGTCCCCTCGCCACCTCCACCTCCACCTCCACCTCCACCTGCACCTGCAGCGCCGGCGGCGGGGACCTGCACCTTTTTGCCGATCAGGTCGAGCACTTGGCCCAACTTCGTGCCACCCTCTTTGGAAAAATCGAGGTCTCCCACGGTGGCGATATCCTCGCCCGCCTCCGTGCCATCGTAGGGGCCATTCTGGCGATACAAGATGATAAATGTCGCCCAATCCTCGTTAAGTGCGGCGCTGAGACTTTCGTGCAACGCTTCGAGATCGTCCATGTTCAAGTCGATCCGCGGTAGCCCTTGCGAAGTGACATTCTTCTCCTGACTATAGAGAGTCAGGTAGCCGGACCAACCGCGATCCATCGACCCGAGTGACGAATCGGTGGCACTTGCAGAAGGCGCGATGGTCGTGGCGCCGGGCATGGTCGCCCCGATCCCGCTCGATGGGCTCATTTCGCTGGCATCTACCATGCCGTTGCGATTGGTGTCCGAGCCAAACAGGAGTTGGGGCGTGACGCCGCGCACCAGCAATAATTCTTCGACCGTATCGAGCGGACCATTCTTGGCTCCATAAGCGGGCGACAATCCCTGGTAATAGTCCGATTCGACACCATACTCACGCGCCTCATCGTCGCTATCCATCCAGTCGAGAATGGCATCGGCGACATCCTCCGTCATGCCGGGGAGTCCCAGCAAGAGATCGCGTCCGGCATTCTCCTGAAGTTTGTCAATTTCCACCAGCGCGTTGATGTTCAGTCGAGCCGATTCATCTTCCAGTCCATAACGGACCCCCGCCAGGTTCCCGGTGTCGTCGATATTCGGGACCAGCACCGTGAAATTGGCGCATTGGGCAGCGTCCTGGTGCATCAGAACAGGAATCGTCTGGAAGTAGCTCGGATTGTTGAAATGGCCGCCAGCCTCATCCCGCGCAGCGTCATCCTGCATCAAGTAGTATCGCACCGCCTCGGCGCCCGATTCCACAATCGCTCGGCATTGCAGCTGTCGTCCACTCAACGTGGACGCACCGTAGTGCGTGACCATCAACTGCGCGAACGTGTACGCCGCCAGGGATAACAAGGCGACCACTATCAGGACGACCACAATGATCATCCCATGGCGTCGTGAGGACACGCGCCGCGCCGAGGCTCGGGTGGTAGTTCGTCGTGAAGTCATGTTCTTGTCGCAACCTCAGGGGTTGCCAGCCGGGAGTAGCTAACGCGACTGCTGGCCGCAGTCAAAAAAAGGGGCCAAAGTGCCTGGATTTGCTCACACCCTAAATCGTGCAGATCCATCTAGCCCATATCTTTCAACCCCGCCAAGTCCCCGGCGGATCGGTTTTCCCTCTGCACGCGTCCCTTCCCGCGAGTCACGGGAGTCCTCTCAAAGTCCGACGGCTTCCATGCCGCTGTCGGTCGTGTCGCTCTGCGACGTGGGCAGGGCGGTCGGGAGCCGGACCACCAGCGAATAGATCTGGTCGGGCAAAACCTGCTGGTTCGCTGCCGACAACTCCGCGCGGGCCGAAGTCGAAGATGTCTGCGCCGTCCGCGGATCACCCATCACCAGGGTGATGCGAACGGCCACGGGAAGCCCTTGTTGCTGCTCGCTGTCCCACTCGTAGAGCCACTCAGTACCGTCAAAATACTGAAACTCGATCCCCCCTACTTCGGGCGCAATAATCTCTCCCTGCTGCTGCAACGAACTGAGGTTCGAATTCTCCGTGGCGAAGAGCGTCACGGCACGGTCCAACACCCGCCGCACCAAGCCCGCTTGCGGATTGCCGGCCCGGTCGCGAAAGTCCCCGGATGAAGTACTACTGTTGGGATCGTAGTAATAGTACGCAACTGTCTTCACGTCACTGGGAATGTCCTGCAGTGGGTTGACGCTGTTGGACGCCACCATCCGCTGCATTTCGTCGACGCGCGGTAGGCGACTGACGTCAATCAACAGCTCGTACTGGTTGCCGTACAGGCCGGGGACCGGTGGAGGGATACTGGTGGCGGCAATATCCTCACTGGAAGTGGACGTAGTTGAGTCGCCGGTCATGGCATCTACCGCCGAGCCACTACCGCCGCTGAGAGCGGCTCCGGCATCGTCGGCGTCCCCATCACCGGTGCTCCCTGACCCTCCTGCCCCACCGTCGCCCGCCAAGTCGGCCAGGTCAGACGGGATTTCGCCGCCGGCGATCGCCTCGGTCGCCATCGACGCGAGCACCGAGAAGTCGGTGGTATTCTGCTGGATGACCGATCGCAGATCGTTGCCGATGATCTGCAGCACGCCCCGCGCCAACTGAATGCGATCCAATTCGCCGCGGCGGGCATCGAGCATCCGCAAGTGGATGTCGATGGCCATCGAAATCGCAACCAACACCACGGTCGTCAGCGACAGCGCCAGCATCACTTCCAGCAAGGTCATGCCCCGCGGTTCTGCAACCGCCACCCGCGCGGGACCACTCATCGAGCAAGGCGTGCCGTTCATCACCCGCCTCCCGTACCGCTATCGGTGCCGGATGAAGAACCGGAACTCGAAGAACTCGAACTGGACGAACTACTGGCCGCCTCGGCCTCCGCCGCGGCCGCTTCCAGATCGAGCTCCGTTTGAGGGTCGATCATCCAGCGGACCAGCGAGAAGGAGACCGGCTGTTGGGACACGTCCAGGTCTTCCCGCACCGGAGACGATGATCCCCAGCAGCCCCTGCTGTTGGACCTGTTCCACTTGCACCGTGTAGGCCCAACGCATTCCCCCGAAGTCGTCGACGATCCCTTCTTTTGCTTCCGGGGTGACCGTACTGATGCATATTTCAGCCGTGAGTGAGTCGGCCAGCAATTGGGCGGTCGAGAGTAACTTGGCCCCCCGCGCGGCGCGGGTCCCCGCCCGCACGACTTCGCCTAAGGCCGCCAGGGATCCACCCAGGATGGCAATCGCCAGAATGACTTCCAGCAGCGTCATCGCCACCCGCCGCGGCCGCCCACGGCGTCCGCCGCGCCGCGTCGTGAGCGAGGAGCGGGTTTCGTATTGCACGCAGCGACTCATGTTAGGGGACCTGCTGTATTTTCTCGCTGGTGACCAGGTCACTCACTCTGGCGATGCCCGTCAGGCTGCGAAGGGAAACCACGACGTAGAGCCTTCGATACTCGTTGGTCAGCGCCAATCGCGCGTCGGAGGTCGTACCGTCGGGATAGAAGAGAATGGGGGACAGTTCCTGGTTATTGCCCACTTGTGTCCCTTGAACTTGTTGTTGGATCTGCTGGCCGCGCACGTCGGCTTGCACTTCGCTGGAGGCAAAGAGAACCCCTTCCGGCAAGTTGCGAGGTTGCGAGGCGGCCATGTCGGCCTGCTGCGTGGGGGCCATCGTCGATCCCACTGTGCTGGGCGTCGGCCTCCAGTATGTCCTGCTCGGTGTAGTAAGGTTCCACGCGGTAGGTCCCCTCCTCGACCTCGTAGCGGAACATCTGGATCTGACCTGTCTTCATGGCCTTGATCCGAGCCCGGTTCCATTCGATCCGCACGACCTCCCCCGCTTTCCGCAGCCGCTGATTCTGAAAAGGGACCTGCAGTGACGGGAACGCAAGAGCGCCAATAACCACCAGCAGTCCGAGCACCAGCATCAATTCGAGCAACGTCATGGCGCGGTGCGGCGCACCGACGCGCCCGCGCCGCGGGACGGAAACTGTCACGAGTTGGCACATCACAACCTGGCACACTGAATGACCCACCACAATCCCCGCCACGTGCAACCCCTCGACAGACTTCACGGGGCCGCGCCGCGGACGTTATCAATCACTGCCCGTCACCGGGGCATCGTCCTACTGCCGCTACGTCGTGGCGTAGGACGACGGTCCGCAAAGTCCAGGGATGCACCATCAGGCGGCATCCGGAGCGGCCCCTCACAAATCCTCTATCCCGAAACGCTGGTAATGTCGTCAGTCGTACCAGGCTGCCCGTCCGGACCGGCCGAGGAGATACGATACTGATTAGCGCTCTCCAGTTCGTACATATACGCGTTGGACCAGGGATCCAGAGGAATATCTTTACTGGAGTAAGGACCCATCCACTTCGACGGATCGACTAGATCGGCAGGTGCAACCCGCAGCGCTTGCAGCCCCTGTTGGGTTGTTGGGTACGACCCGATATCGAGCTGGTAAATGCCAAGCGGCGGATCGAAGAGGCTCAATCTGCGCTCTGAGCCGCTTTGATCTTGCTGCTGGCGAAGATACCCGAGAAGTTGGCTACCACGAGCGATCCCAAAATCACCAGGATGGCCAGTACCAGCAGCACTTCCATGAGGGTGAAACCGCGACGCCCACCGCGCCGCCGAAACTGTCTACTTGTGCGTCGTTTCATCGAGCTAACTCCCACAAAATGGAACGCGTGACTTACGGTTTGAGTTTCTTGTTATCATGCTCACCACGATCAAATCGTACTGCTCATCTTGATCACCGGCATCAGCAACGCAATGACGACGAACAACACGGCACCGGCCAGGAACAAGAGCAGAATCGGTTCCAGCAGACGCACGGCCAGGTCCAGTCGTCGCGTCGTCTGTTTCTCCAATCCATCGGCAATCTCCACCAGCACCTTATCCAAGGTATTCGATTCCTCGGCCACGCTGATCATTTCCACGACGGTCATGGGGAAGTGACCCGAAGCGCCCAGAGGTGCCGCCAGGGATTCACCGGCCGAAATATTGTCGGAGGCGTCCGCGATCGCCTCGGAGAGGACACGGTTCCCGGACGTTTCGCGGCTGATCTCCAACGACTTCAGGATCGGAACCCCGTTGCGCAACAGCGTCCCCAGCACCCGACAGAATCGCGCCACCGCCAGATTCTTGAATACCGTTCCCAACAGCGGCAGCTTCAATTTGACCATATCGCGGAAACGGCGTCCCCCTTCGGTAGCCATTTTGGCCCGCAAGGCGACCAGACCCACGACAGCCGCCACCAGCAGCACCAAGCCCCACGATTTCAGCGAATTGCTGAACCAGAGCAGCCATTCGGTCAGCACGGGTAATTCACCCTTCTCCCGCAACGACTGAAACAGATCGCCGAACTGCGGTACGAAGAAGACGATTAGCGCCGTGACGATCGCACTGCCGATGGCACCCAGAAACACCGGGTAAGCCAAGGCACCCACCGTCCGAGCTTTCAGATCCTCCTGCTGTTCGGTGAACTGCGCAACCCGCTCGAGAGCTTCTTCCAGGAAACCTCCCTCGCCGCCGGCCTTCACCATGTTAATGGCCATTTCGCTGAATACCCGCGGATAGCGGGCGACGGCGTCTCCCAGCGTATCACCCTGCTCCACCCTGTCGCGGACTTCACCCAGTACACGAGTCACCGTCTGGTTGGACGACTGCTTGCGAAGCACCTCCAGCGATCTGAGCAGCGGTACACCACTGCGCAAGAGCGAAGCCAACTGGGAATAGAGGACCGCCATCGTCTGACCTTTGACGCGGCCACCAAAAACTTGCACGCGCTGCTTGGCAGCAGTGATCTGCAGTGGGAACAGTGCTTGGCCAGCCAACAGCGTGACCACTTCGCGCTGACTGGCAGCGGAAATGGAGCCACTGATCTTCTGGCCAGAAGAGTTTCTCGCTACGTAAGCAAAGTCAGCCATAGACTTGCGCACACCTGTTGCAAAATCTATTGTTCGATGCCATCCGCCACCCCTCACCGTCGTTCCGCTATCTTCCTTCCCGATTTCCTGACACGGCCGCTCGCCACCACCAAACAGGAAATCCGAAATCCGCATACCGCAATCCGAAACAAATCCAAAATCCGAATGTCTCAATAACCAAAACGTGGGAGCCCTGAAACCTTGTTCGTTGCCGACAGTCGACGAATCACCAGTTTCTCACATTTGTATTTCTGTCATTCGCATTTGTTGCGTATTTGGTGCTTCGGATTTCGGATTTGTAACATCCGCGCATGTAGTGGACTAACACTCTCGCGGGCTCAGCTCACCGTGGCTTCCGCTGCGTGTCTGCCGCGTGTGATTTTCTCTAGTTCGCTCATGTCGTGATCGCCCTTGGTGACACGCAGTACTTCGTCCACCGTGGTCCTGCCGTGCATGGCCTTTCGCCAGCCGTCTTCACGCAACGTGATCATTCCCTGTTGCATGGCAGCCTTCTTGATCAACCAGGTGCTGGCGCGATCATGAGACAACTGCCGAATGTTGTTGTCCGTTAACAGCAACTCGTAGATGCCAAGCCGTCCCGCATAGCCGATGTGCCGGCATTCCTTGCAGCCAACTTGGCGATAGAGCGGCCGGCCGGCCAATTGATCGAAGGGAAAATCGGGCGGCATTACTTCCGGATCGGGCTCGTACGGTTCGCGACAGTGCTCGCACAGTCGCCGCACCAGTCGCTGCGCCATGACGGCTTCCACCGTACTGGCCACCAGAAACGGTTCCACTCCCATATCAGACAGTCGCGCATAGGCGCCGGAGGCATCATTCGTGTGCAAGGTGCTGAATACAAGATGTCCGGTCAAGGCCGCCTGAATGGCATTTTCCGCCGTTTCCAAGTCACGAATTTCACCGATCAGCACCACATCCGGGTCGTGACGCAGGATGCTCCGCAACGAGCTGGCAAACGTCAAACCGATCTTCGGATGAACCTGAATCTGATTGATCCCCTCCAGCTGGTACTCGACCGGATCTTCGGTGGTAATGATCTTCACGTCCGGACTGTTGATCTCGATCAACGCACTGTAGAGCGTCGTGGTCTTACCCGAACCAGTCGGCCCCGTGACCAGGACAATGCCGTGCGGCATGCGAATCAGGTCGCTGAAGCGCGCGTAGGTGTCCGCCTCCATCCCCAAGCTTTGCAGCTCGAAGACCATGGCGCCCTTGTCCAAGATACGCAGCACCAAGCCCTCGCCGTGAATCATCGGGATCACCGACACACGCACGTCGATCTCGCGGCCCGCGACACGCAATTTGATGCGACCGTCCTGAGGCAAACGCCGCTCCGCGATATTCAAATGCGACATGATCTTCAAACGGCTGATAATCGCCGCCTGAAAACGATTGATCTCCGGCGGCACCGGCTGCGATTGCAGGATGCCGTCGACGCGGTAGCGAATCACCACGCCGGAACCTTGTGACTCGATGTGTACGTCGCTCGCCTTCGTCTCGATGGCTTCCAGCAGAATTTCGTTCACCAAGCGGACGACCGAAGCTTCCTGAGCCATTTCCGAGAGCTCGGAACCGTCCGTTTCGATGTCGTCGAGCAATTCAATCTCGCGGTCGGTGAACTGCTCCATCAGCCCTTCGACGGTTTCACTTCCCACCCCCAAGTGCTTCTTGATCAGTGTCGTGATCTGGTTGCGGCTGGCCAGCACCGGAATGACCGAGAGCCCCGTGGCGGCACTCACCTCGTCGATCGGGTACAAGTCAAAAGGATCGCTGGTCGCCACTACCAGCTGCCCGTTATCACGCCGAATGGGAAACAACGATTGACGGTGAATCAGCTTGTGAGGGAACCCTTTGAGCAGAGATAAGTCCACGGGGATGTCGCGCAGATCGACATACTCCAAGCCAACTTCCTCTCCCAACGCGCGCAACGCGGCCTCTTCCTTGACGTAGCCCAGCGCAACCGCTTTCTCCAACAGCGACGCACCGTCCCCGTTCGCCTGACGCAATTGCCCCAGCTGCGTGTCGTTGAGTAGGCCTCGGCGTTTGAGTAATTCACCAGCTTCCATCGGTTCCAATTCTCACGTGGCGGATCGGCGTTGTCCGATCCTGGGTCATGTACCCGCCGCCAAGCCCCGTGGCGCAGGCAGGCAGAAGGGCGCAGAACAGCCCGGCCAGGGGGGCATGGTCGGCCTTGACAGAGCAGACGCGTGCGAATCTCGCCACGCGATACGGAGCGCTATGCGCCACACTCCCTCGTCGTCCGTCTGCTCTTCCCCATCGCTGCAAGTTTCATTCTAAACGAATACGGCGAGGAGCATAGACTTATTCCCCGCAGGTCAGACCGCGTGCCGACTGCGATCCGACGGCCATCGACTCCCCAGTGGGCCGCTTTCGCACCCCGCCACCCTGGTCGTTCACGAGCAAATCGTCGGGTCCTGCCCAAATGCCCGGTAGGACGCTACAACCAGCCCCCATAACTCTATCCATTCGTTCCCGACCGGCGGCGCTTGGAAAAGCCGCCGCCGGCTAAGGCAATTCTCCACAAAATGCCGGGGCTCAAACGGCTAGTTGCCGCGCCCCCCGCCACCACGTCGACCCGCTCCCGGGCCACCCGCGGCACCAGGACCTCGACCACCGGGCCCGCCCGGGCCGCCGGCACCGGGACCGCCGCGACCGCCAGGACCGCCAAACATCGACTCTTCCGGATCGAATTGGAAGGGTTCGCCAACCAGTTCCTTCAGCTTGGCCTGCTGCGCTGGCGTCAGCTCCTTGAGCAACTCTTCCTGCATCTTTTTCTGCATCTCCTGCTGCAGTTTACGGGCCTTCTCCCGCAGCTGATCACGCTGTTGATCGGAGATCCCCACCTGCTCGGCAATACTGTCGCTGGTCAGGCCGCCGCGACCTTGCATCTGCAATTGAACCGCCAACTGCTTGAGACGCTCCGTCTGGTGCGGAAGCAGGATCTTGTCGACCTTCTCCTGGGTCTTCTTCTGCAGGTCTTCCATGGCGGCCCGCATCTTCGTCATCCGCTCCTCCGCCGGGAGATCGCGGAACTGGCCCATCATCTCGCCAAAATTCATCCCCTCCGCGACGCCCTCGAGTTGCGTGACTTGGTCGTCGAGCAAATCGAGTTCCTTACGCACGTCCTTGCGCCGCAGCAGCGTCAATTCCGCGTTGCCACCGAACATGCCTCCCATGCCACCAAATCCACCGGGACCACCAGGTCCACCAGGACCACCCTGGCCACCTGGGCCACCTTGACCGCCGCCACGGCGACCCTGGGCCTCCACGCTGGCCGCGCAGGCCACCACCAACAAAGCTGCCACGAAATACGCCAGAGTTCTGTGACGTTGCTTCATCAAACCGCTCTCCTGAGAATAGATGAAATCAGTACCGATACGACCTGTGACTCGAATCCCGCTGTCAAATTGAACCCGAAGCAGTCAAGAGGGTTTCGCGATTTCATGAAATCGCCCTCGCCGGAGTCACGGCTACCGCTAGTTAGGGATCCATGCCGCTACACGCATCCACTCCGCAACGACTGCCGTGCAGCGGGGCAGAGCGAAGGACGGGACCTACACGTAAACGCGAGCTGAATTGCGTGCGACGTAGGGAAGTGGGGAGCAACGGGAACTGCAGAAACGGAATGAACTGCGTTCTACGTAGCGGGATCGTGGGGAGCGAACGGGAGCTGCATAAACGGAATGAATTCCGTTCTACGTAGGGGAAGTGGGGAGTCGACGGGAGCTGCATAAACGGAATGAACTGCGTTCTACGAGGGAAAGTGGGGAGCGAAGGGTGCTGCATAAACGGAATGAACTGCGTTCTACGTAGAGGTCGCGGCCATCGGCTGCGTTAGCCGCCACGGCGTCCGCCACCGCGAGCTCCGCCCCCGCCACCACCGCGTCCACCTTGACCTGGCTGGAAACCACCGCGACCGCCGAATCCCCCTCCGCCTGGCTGGAATCCGCCGCGTCCCCCACCTCCACCTCCACCTCCACCTGGCTGGAATCCACCGGCTCCCTGCATGGCTCGCATGAAGTTGATCCGGTTCTGGATATCGCCGGAAGTCGCGCCAAAGGGCGTACCGCCACCTGGAAATCCACCCGGACGATTCACCGAGGTGTTCGAAGTTCGGCTGGCCGAATTCGACGAGCGTGATTGGCCCATAATGGCAGCCAGCGCCTTTTGGACCGCTTCGGGATTGGCGTTCTTAATCGACACAACATGGACTTCCTCGGCCTGATCCATACCCGACTGGTCGATTTGAGTGACGAGATCTTTAACTTCCTGGTACAGCTGATCCGGGGCCGTGACGATCAGGGCATTACTGCGAGCGTCGACGGCGATTGTCATTTTCGACTCTTCGCTCTTCACGTCGCTGCTACCGCCGCCACCCCGCGACCGCCACGCAAGGCACGTATCAAGTCGGCCGGGTTGGGCTGTCCGCCCCCCTGACCGGCCCCGGTGGCAATTCGGCTGGCATAGGCTTCCTTGATGACACTGGCCACATCGGCAGCATTCATATAGACGACCGGAATAATGTGCGGCTTGCCGGCGGTTTGGATGTCCGTGATGCTTCCTTCCCGGTCAATTACTTTGAGCAGTTGCTCAACCAACTGCAGATCGACCGGCAGGGCCTGTACCACCAAGCAGTTCAATCGCGAGTCAGCGACAATGGTAACCGGCCCAGTCGCTTGCACGGAAGTAACTCCGGAACCGTCGCCCCCTCCGCCACCCCCGAGCAGCGCACCGAGGATTCCACCGCCACCACCCATTAAATTCGAGGCGACGTCGCCCATCAGTGACCCGCCGCCGCCATCGCTGCTTGTTCCACCGAGGATATCTTGGATCAACTGGCGAGCTACATCCGCTTTGCAGAACTTCAAGAAATACACCGTGAAGTTCTTGCCGGGTGTCAGAATCTGTGGCCCTGCCACGGTCCGCAACAGGTCTTCAAACCGATCCAAGGCCGCCGTGTCTTCTGAGGTGATCAGCACACCGTTGGGAGTGAATTCGATGCGAATATCGGCGTTCTTCGCGATCGCGTCGGCGATGGCGGCCGGGCCGTCCACCTTGGGGGATGTCGAATCCGGTACGGCGGGTGCTGGATCTTCCTGCGTCGAGGGGGGAGTTTCCTGGACGGCGGTGGGCGCATCGGGCGTTGCCTCCTGAGCCGGTTCTTCCCCAGCAAAACTGGCGAAGAACACGGACGGACGTGCCACCGAGCTACGACCACGGAAACGGCCGGTAATCTTGTCGCCCGCCTCGGGCACGGAATGCGGCACGTTCGCCTTGGCCGACGGCTGCGCCGGCGGGGAAGGAACACGCGGCGCGGCGGCCGGCCGTTCCGGCGAGATTTCTTTCAGGTCGAAAATGGATGGTCCCGAGTCCGAGGGGGCCGTCAACTCGATCTTATTCGGCCCCAACCACAGACGGCGGGCCGTCTCGACGGCATCTTCCGCCGATCCGCCGGTCAGAGGAATGAACCGCAAGTTGCCACCGCTGCCGGTACCGCCATCAGCGGGTCCTTCCAGTTTCTCGATCAGTCGCTTGATCTCGGTCATCTCCGACTCCGTCGCCTTGACGTACAGCTTCATCGAGGTCGGATCCGCATCGATCTTGATCGCCGATTTGCCGGCGTCGGTGCCTTCCGAGAAGAATTTGCCAATCGTGAGTACCGCGATCTGTGGATCGACCCTGCGTAACTGGATCACTTCCACGTGCGGAGCCTGGCCCTCCAGCTGCTTGATTGTTTCCGTAATCGTCCGATGTTCGGACGGGCGTGCCAGCGCGATGATCTTCCTGGTCTGCTCATCCAGGTCGAGTCGCACGTCGGGTGAGCCAGCCAGGAGCGTCTGCAATACTGCCAGTAATCGCGCCGGATCGGCCGTCGCAAACGGATGGGTCATCAGCTGTGGTTGCTCCCGGGCGACCACATTGGTCGTGATGGCACGTTCCTGGTCCAATCGCTCGATGAGGTCCTCCAAAATCTGGATCTTCTCCTTGCTGCCGGCGGCAAACAGACGCTTGCCGGTGGCGTCCAGAGCAATGCTGATTTCTTCGCCCACGTTTTCGCCCACGGGGAGTCCCAGCAGCGGTCGGACGGTCAGCAATACTTCTTCCGGCGAAACGTATTGCAGCACGAATTCAGTCACTCCCGTGTCCTTGGCGCCCTTGGGGTTCTCTGCGCGCTCAATGACGTCTCGTATCGTCCGCAGTTTGCCGGCCGTTTCGGTCACCATAATCTGACGCGCCTTGGGCATCACCACCATGGTCCGGCCAGGGCCCAGCAGCTGGCCAATTTCCTGCTCCGCGTCCGTCGGTTCCATCTTGGCCAAGTGAAACACCGTCTTCACCAACTCGAACTCGCCACGCTCATCCAACTGCTCGACGGGCACGAATTCGACCAGCACGTCGGGGACTTCGTCCTCCAGATTCAGGATCGTCAGCAAGCGGCCTCGGCGCACCAGGGTGTAGCCCTGCGTGAGCAGCACACCGTTGATCAGATCAATCGCTTCGGTGGGCGTGTACTCATGAGTGTCCGAGTAGTTGAAAGTCCCCTCAGGAACGAGGGTCGACTGCAAAGACAGATCGGCCTGTTCGGCCAGCCAGTCGAGCACTTCACCCCACGGCTGGTACTTGAAATTGAACCGTAACTTGACGTCCGTGGGGGCCATTCTTGGTCCGTGGGGGCCAATTCTGGTCCGTCACCGTCGCCGGTGGGGCGGGGGCAGGAGCGATGTCCGAGGGGGACAGGGGATTCTGTTGGGCCGCTGGTGCCGGAGTCGCGGCGGCGGGTTCCAGGGGTGCTTCCGCTACGCCAGCGGCCGGTGCCAGCTCCGCGTCTGCCGCCGGCTGCGGGCCGGCTGGGGTCAGCTCTGCTGGGGTCTGCGGTGTGGCAGGTTCGACTGCCGGCGGCGCAGGAGCACCCTCAGTGGCCGGCGCGGTCCCTGTCGCCCCCATGTCCTCGGCGGGTAAGCTGGCAGCTGGTTGGTCGCCAGAGGGCGGAACTGGCGGGGCAGAATGGGCAGCCGGCTGCGCCGCGGGCATCTCGCCCTGGCCGGCAATCGCAGTACCTTCGGTTGGCTTGGCCGGTTCGGTGACCTTCGTCGGTCCCGGACCCAAGCCGGCCATCTGGTCCCAGGTGGCTTTCTGGGCATCAGTCAGAATCATGCGCAGTGAGCGTTCGTACCGGTCACGGGCCACGCGGCGTTCCTGTTCTCCTCCTCGTGTCATGGCGACCGCCCGTTCGCCCAGCAGCCGTCGGATCTCCGCTTGCTGAGGCGGGGAAAGCTCGAGCAACTGCGCCATATCAGGCTCCGCCAAGGAAGCCATGCCGCTGCGCTGTAGACGCAGTTGACTCAGCTTGCTCCGTTGCTCCAAGGTCAATAATTCCATCCCCAGCCGTTCCGATTCTTGCACGAACGGTGCCAGTCGCCGAGCACGCTCGTCGGGTGGCAGGTCCTTGATCGACAGCGCCAGATCGATCGCTGCATTCTCGCGCTTTTGCACCAGTTGGCGGAGCTTCGCCTTCACTTCGTCGGACAACGCGAGCCGTTGCGCCACGGTGTCGTCGGTGGCCAAGGCCAGAATTCCGACAAAAGCCGGATCGGCCGCGCGCAGCATCGAGATGCTCAGCAGTATGGCTGCCAAAGTCGCTGAAATAGCCGCCCAACGAGCGATCTCGCGGAATCGTAAAGTACAGATGAGTTGTCTCAAGGAATCGTCTCCAGTTAAGTCCGCTCCGCCCACTGGCTGCCAGCGGACAATTGAGGAGGTGCCCAACATTGCATTATCCACTCGCCAAGGCTTTCGCGCCAATCGCTGCCACACAAGCGCAACCTCAGCCCCGAAGTAGATTGTCTCATTATTATCTAACCAACCATGATTCCCAACGTTTCGTTTCAGGGATCACGAATTATTCCCGCCGACCGCCACCTCAAGGCCGTTACGACTCGCGTTGACGAACCCCCACCAATGTCGGCGGGGGACGATTTGACCCTTCCGACGCCGGCCAGGTCGCAGGTGCGACTTTCGCCGATGGGCGAACTATGACCGCGATAAACCGCGCAAGTTAATGAAGGACCCGCATCGATCACGTGCCGGTGAGATGGCCTGTCGTGGGCTCGACCGACCGGAGTTCTCGTTTGTCTCCCCAGGCCTGCGGAAGGTCGCCGATGGCGACCTCACTACTGCCTGCACTTGGCAAAGTGCGCCCCTCCGGGGCTGGATGAAGCAGGAAAACACGAATCCCCTGAAGAATCTCGCGCAGGGAAGAAAGAGCGACGGTTCTTTCTCAACGCGGGTGTCTGGTTTACCGTCGCCGGTGCGGGAAACCGAATTGTGAGCGAATTTGGCGGCAGCGGCGGCGGACGTCTATAATGTCGCGTCGGCGTGTGATAGCACTCTGTGCTGCCAGTCATTCGATGGAGCGATCTGCCGACAACCCTCGCTACGGGGACTCCGGACCGATGATCTCAGTGGTCAAATTGACGAAGCACTTCGCCACGGGCAAACGGCAGATCGTCGCCGTGGATGATCTATCGTTCCACGTCGCGGCGGGGGAGGTCTATGGGTTGTTGGGGCCCAACGGTGCCGGCAAGACGACGACCTTGTGGATGATTCTGGGGGTGCTTGCCCCGACTTCCGGCTATGCGGAGGTGGATGGTTTTCGGTCGACGGAGGTTCCCGACGAGGTGAAGGCCCGCATCGGCCTGGTATCGGCCAGTGCGGGAGTGTATCCCTGGTTGACGCCGCGCGAGACGCTATTGTTCTTTGCCGACCTGTACAACGTGCCGCCCCAAGTTGCAGTGAAGTCGCTCGATCGCATCAGCCAGATGCTGGGTTTGCGAGATTTCCTGGACCAGCGCTGCGCTACGCTCAGCACCGGGCAGAAGCAGCGCGTCAACCTGGCCCGCGCCCTGATTCATGATCCACGCATCATGCTGCTCGACGAACCGACGCGGGGACTGGATGTGCTGGGGAGCAAAGTGATATTCGACTACGTGCGGCATCTCCGCGACATCGGCAAGGCGGTGATCGTCTGCACGCATCGATTGGATGAGGCGCAACGACTCTGCAATCGATTTGGGTTGCTCCATCGCGGCCGGTTGTTGCACGAAGGGACGTTGGGCCAGTTGCAGCAGCTCACCGGTTGTGAATCGCTCACCGAGATGTTTCTGCAGTTCATTGGCAACGACCGCCACGATGGAGTGATCTCCGCATGAAGGAGGAACCGAACGGCATCCCGGCACGCGCGCCTGGGGACGCATGGTGCGGCTCACTCGCAAGGAACTGCGTGAAACGCTCCGCGATCGGCGCACGGTCATCACGTTGGTGTTGATGCCTTTGCTGGTCTACCCGCTACTGAGCATTTCTTTCAACAAATCACTCCTCCTGACCGCCGAACAGTCGAGCAAGACCGTCGTCGCCATCGGCGTAGAGTCGGAGCGAGAGATGACGACATTGCAGCAGTTGCTGCTCCAGGGAAGCCGATTGCGGGCGACCCAAACCGAGTCCGCCGCAGGGGCGGAAACGGCGGGCTGGGAGGGTGTGACGGGGCTGGAGTCGCGGGAGGAAGGAGCGGAACTGCAGTGGTTTGCCGGGCCCATGCTGGAAAACGAAGTCGCCGATATGGAAGTGCAGTTGGCCGTGCGCGTCCACTATTCTGCTGCCGACGCTTCTGCGGCGCTGCCTTTCTCTCCGGTCGCGTTTGAATTGATCTATCGCGAGAATTCGCCGGCCAGCCAACGGGCTTTGCGGTACGTGGAGGAGCGTCTGCAGGCAGTCAATGTGGCGTCCCTGCGAACAAAACTGACCGACCTGGGAGTTCCCGCCGGACTCCCCGCCGACATCTCCCTCAAGCCGATCTCGGTCGGCCGCACCGCTCCCTTCTCCTTGGCAACGTTGGTTCCTCTGGTGCTGATTCTGATGACCATTACCGGCGCGGTCTACCCGGCAATTGACCTGACGGCCGGCGAACGGGAACGAGGCACTCTCGAAACGCTCATTGCCGCTCCGATCTCCCGCATGGCATTGCTGATCGCCAAATACGCCGCCGTTTTGTGTGTGGCGGTATTGACCGCCATGGTGAACCTGCTGGCCATGACCGTTACGCTGTTCACGTCCAGCTTGGGATCCCAGTTGTTTCCGGGCGGGCTATCCCTCCTGTTGATGATCCAGATCCTCGGACTGATGATCCTCTTCGCCGCATTCTTCTCGGCCATCGTGTTGGCCCTGACCAGCTTCGC
>CAVOXY010000041.1:0-99427 GCA_963700515.1 uncultured Planctomycetota bacterium
ATGACATCGCTGACTTCCAGCGCCGGATGGCGGCGTTGGGCACTGAACATCGAACCAGTGCGGCAGTGATCGACTTCGCCAGCTACCGCATGACGGGCAGTGACAACGGTAGGACCGTGATGTGCCTCGTGGTGGCTGCGAATTCGCGACTCAATGCATCTGGGGGGTGCCTGCTGGTCTGCAATCACCCTGCCCAATTTAACCTCGACCTGCAGTGCCTCTTCCATTTGGACAAATTCGTGGAAATCCGTCGCACTCGACGCGAAGCTCTGGATGAGGCGCGTTGTCGGCTGTACGGTAGCAAAGAATGAAACGACACTGACCGAAACGCACACTCGCCTGTTGTGCAAATGGAGCGGAAGGTGAGAGACATGCCCGCTGATCGACCCTTTGTTTGTCGCTCGATACATACCTCCCCCGTGAGAAGTGCGTTGGCTTTGGGGGTGGTGCTGGTTCTGTTCGTTGCTAGCGGGTTCGCGGGAAATGGTGAAGCCGTGATATCCGACGGCTATCTTAATGCGGGTGTCGGCCGCGTGGATATTACACCAAACGAACCAGTCGTGCTGGCGGGATCGCCGACTCAACTGAAGTCGTCATCGGTAAGCACTCGCCTATATGTGAGGGCCTTGGTTCTGTCAGCAGGAGGGCAGAACGTGGCGATTGTCACCTTGGACACGTTGAAATACCCCGTGGAACATGTGGTGAGGGCGCGCCGGCAGATCGAGAAGACCACCGGCATTCCAGAGAGCAACGTCATCATCTGCGCTTCCCACACTCACCGCGGCCCGCTGTGGTCCTATTACAAAGACCAACTGGTAACACCCATTGCGGAGGCGGTGGCGATTGCGGCGCGCGATCTGACGCCGTGCAGGTTCGGAACCTCGAAGGGCCAGGCAGAGGGCGTGAGCGAGTGTCGAAGGGTGATCAAAAATGGCCAGGCCTGGAACCGATGGCAGTTGGAGCCTTCGGAAGCAGACGAATACCAGGCGGAAGGCCCGGCCGATTCCGAGTTCCATGTGTTGGCGGTGATCGGCAAAGATGAAACATACAGGGCAGTCGTGTATAACTTCGCCTGCCACGCCGCCAATACCCGCGACCTCACCGTCTCTTCGGATTATCCCGGCGATGTTCAGAGGTATGTCCAGGAGCACCTGGGCTATGAAGTGCCCGTGTTGTTTCTCACCGGACCCTGTGGCGACGTGAATCCCATTTACAGCGTAAGAGGAGATCTCTTTGGCAAAAAGCTCGGCGGAGAAATCATGCAGTGCCTTGGAAAGCTCGAACCCATCGCCAGGCCGTCGCTTTCGATTGAAAGCCGGGAAATGCAAATGCCGGGAAGAGAGCATCCCGAACTCAAGGAGGCGGAGATGGCCCGCAACTGGCCCAGCCAGCTCGAGCATTACAAGAAGGCATTCAACGACATGAAGCAGAACGAACAATCAGCTTACCAATACTTCTTCACCGGCATCCGCATTGGCGATGACTTCGCAATCGTAACTAATGCGAATGAGCTGTTCTGCGAAATCGGCATGAGTATCAAGACGCAGTCACCGTTCGGGCATACCATGGTCGCGGAGCTGACAAACGGCGCTCACGGCTATGTGCCTACGGCAAAGGCGTTCGAAGGAGGCAGCTATGAAACCTGGTTCGGAGAGCACTCTTACCTCACCACACGGGCCGGTGAGATCATTGAAAAGGAGTCGCTCGACATCCTGAATTGCCTGAAACGCGTGGAGTAGCCACCCCCCATTTCTGAACAGACCACCTGAAGGAGGTGCCAGTGATGTTCGGTGTGCAACGACGGTGGTAGCTCGTGTCACACGTTCGCTCGGTGCGCTCAGTGGCACTTCCCTCCGGGTGGGGTGATTTGCGGCGTCGTGGCGACCGACTTCCCATCAACTCACCCGTTTTGTTGGAGACGCCGGTTTTGCACGACAGGCACGTCTCCTGCGACAAGCGGCACAGAAGAGCCGGGAGCATCTCGAGAGTGACAAGTCCTCCTCCCAGGCAACTCTGCCCCCCGATGCACGCAACCGAATCAGAGCCGCCCTGCAGGATCGCCGCTCATAGCTCGCGCGGCCGGGAATTTTGTCGCGAGCATTGGACTTCTTTCTCGGGCAACTCGCCACAGATTTCGCTCCAAAGCGTCTCACACCGTGATCGCGTTGGCGGCCGTGCGGATTCTTGCGCTTCCCGCGTGCATCGTGATGCGCACGCGGACTTTTCCACGGTTGTCGATGTAAGAATTCGACCGTGTCAGCGTCCACCTCTCTCTGCCGGCCATGCGTGCGGTAACTTGCACGGCACAGGTCTGGCGGTTGAAACCGGCCGCATTACCGCTGACCGGATACCGAGCGACACTCCCATCAAGGATTGGAGTTTCCTCACACGAACCGCGATGAGTTGAACGAGTTATTGACAGCCCCGTCGACCCCTGATTGGCTCGAGACCGCCTTTGTGCGAGCTATGCTCAGAATAGGGCGCGGTGTTCGCGTGGTGCCGTGACGAGACTGCTGCGGATTTTAACGGTTTTGTCGCGCCCCCCGCGAAGCCGTATTCTGTCGGTTGATTCCGGATGTGCTCCGACTCCACCGGTGCCCCGGCGCCACCCGGAATGGCCCGGAATAAGTGTGAAACCAGTTCCTAACTGAGTCGATGAACTGACGCCGTTTTCCCCTATTTGAGAATTTGATTCCCCCACTTGCGAGATTCGGGAGAAACACGATGAAGACCGATGTTCCGTTGCAACTTCGCTATGGCGGTATTGTTCTAATGATACTGGGACCCGTGCTGGCTCTCTTTGCCGCCGGTTTGTATCTGCAATCGAGGCGAGCGCAGAGCTGGCCGACCGTGGAGGCGCGCGTCACACAATCCAAAGTCGAGGTCTCGAAAAAGGCGAGCGGCTTTCGTCGCAGCCGGACGTCGTTCCAAGACTACTACACGGCGGCCATTCAATACGAGTATGTGGTCGATGGTGAGCGGTTCACGGGGAACCGCATTGGACTCGATGAGTCTCGATCGAGCGGTTTCGACCTCGATGACGCGCAGCGCTGGGTCCGACAGTATCCGGTGGGGGCCGCCGTCACGATCCATTACTGCCCGCAGCGCGCCCGACAGTCCGTGATCGACCCCTCCTCGGATACCACCTTGCTGGCGCTGGTGGTGGGTTTCGGCATTCTGGCCATTCCGGCCGGCTTGGTCATGCGCCGCATCGCTCGCCAGATGCAGCCGGTCCAGCCGCTGGCCGCGCCGGTGCCCCGCAGATCCGCGGCGCCGGTCCCACCTCGAGCAGCCCCGGCCCCATCTCCAGTCGGTGCGTTTGCCCTGCCTCCAGCCGTTGCGCCGGCCGGCCGACCGGCGCTAATGAAGCAAACCAGGCTCGAAGAACCCCGAACGACTCACTGGCTGATCCGGACCGTGGTCGTCTTGACGGGGCTGGTGTTGCTCTGTTTTGGCAGCCTGACGTTTCCCGTGAGTGTCAATCTGTACCTGCGCGCGGGAAACGCGGCGGGCCAGACAGCAATCAGTATCGCCGCCCATCTGGTAACGATTGGCATGATGGGAGGTGTCACATTGTTGGGGGCTTTTCTGGTCTGGAGGGGGATAAAAAGGACCGGTCGGCCCCGCCGGCTCGGGGACTGCACGGCAGAGGCGGCTTAGAGTGTTCGTCGTTAACATGCGCACGGCGTGCGCATGTTTGTGACACCGACTGCTCGATGGGGAACGAAGCGGGACTGCGGAATGAGAGATGGCGACAGAAGCGGAAAGAGGTGCCGATCACTTCGACAGCGTGAGCAGTGAACACGGTAGAGTTTCAGACCGGACCACGTCGCGTCGTCCCATACGCCGCGCCGAGGCTTTGCGGCTGGGGACCTGATTTTCTGGGAGGCAATTGGATGCGTGACATCGAACACAAAGCCGAACTTGAACTGGGGAGCGTGGTTCTAGAATGCCGGCAGCGAAGACGATTTGTCGTTTTTCTGGACTTGGGTGGTTCGTGGATTCAAGTCATCCTGACTCCCTTAGTGACCGCGGTCTTCTTGGCGATCGCGACCTTTGCCCTTTGCCAACATTTGGACGCCCCTCGATTACTCACGGTACAGGCGATGGTCTTCGTGCTGGTCGCGACGGCAATCATCGTGTACGTGCTCTACTTCACGGCACCCGAAACGATCTCACTGGCGATGCATGAGCGCGGTTTCCGGTACAAGGCACAGCTCATCCCCTTCGCCGAATTGGCCAAGATTCGAGTTGGCAAAGTCGAATCCGGTTTTGCCAACGCGATCCATGGCTTGAATCAACTCATCGGCACTTTTCACAGGGGTGCACGGATGGCCGCCACGATCACGGAAAACAGCAATCGGGCGACGCTGACCGTGTCCTTCAAGGATCGACGCACCCTATTCATGAAGAACGCTATGATCGAATACCAAGAGAAGGACCTGGACAAGTTCTTTGGGATCATTCGAGAACAGTTTCCCGAACTGCTGAACCACGAAAGAGTGGTCTGTGAGGATCCATTGCCTGAAGTTGAGAACGCGCCGGCGAGATGTGCGGAACCAGCGTCAGTGAATTCGGCGTTAATGAATTTGGCAGCGAATACTCGCGAAGGCATTGACCCGACTTGCGGAAACGTGACGGCGCGAGACGCAGTCAGCGAATTCGCCCGGGGGAACTACCGCCCGGCCAGCCTGTTGCTCGGCGCGACGAACGATCCGAAGCTGCGAGAATTCTACGTGCGCGCACTACGCGAATGGACGGGACGCCCATACGCATTTGAAGTCTGGAAGCGGGAAGAGCCCGCGAACCCAAACGTGTGGCTGGTGAGCGGCGCGCACTTGATCGACTGGGCGTGGCAAGCGCGCGGTCGCGACCAAGCTGACAAGGTCGACCAGCAAGCCTGGGCCACTTACGCAGAACGCTTGAAACAGGCCGAATCGGAATTAGTACGTGCGGGCGGCTTGAACATGGAAGACGCCACACCACATGCTTTTCTATTGCGTGTCGCTATTGGCTTGAACTGGTCGCGAGAGGCGGCGCTGAAAGTCTTTGACCAGGCAGTGCGGCGATGCCCCGATCACTTTCTGGCTCATTCGGACCTGCTGACCTATTTCTGCGAAAAATGGCACGGATCGCACGAGGAGATGTTCGAATTTGCCCATGCGGCAAGTGACAAAGCACCCGCGGGCAGCCTGCTCCCCACACTCATTGCCCAGGCTCATACCGAGCGTTGGTTGTATGCCACCTCGTTCGACGGAGACCCCCATGGCGATCAGTACTTCCAGCGGCCGGAGGTGCGCGACTGCGATCCACTCGGCCTACACACGTTCACTCGGCTCGCCGCTCCATGCATCGAGCCCACTGAGTCACTACGCCGCCAACTATTTCGCCTTCACACTCGAACGCTGCGGCAACCGCGATGCCGCCCGTCAGGAGTGTGAACGAATCGGACAGTATCCGACCTTGTTACCATGGTGCTACCAAGGTGCCCCGAAGGCCGTCTATCAACGCGTTCGAACCGCGTTGAACGAGTCGCGGGCCCCGTCGGGAGTGCGCGAACTATCGGCCATCTCGTGATTGCCACGCTTCCTGTTGGTTCTGGGCAGTTTCACTGCAACACCGTAGGTAGGCTGCGGATCCGCGTGTCCGAGATATCAGACGACAAAACACGCGCAATGTCGCGGCACTGTTCAATTGCTGATGAGGTGGTTTGTGACGCGATAAACATTTGGCCCGTCACGGCTTAGGACGTTATGCCGTTTTTGTCTCCTCAGTGAGTGGCTTGCCTTGGTGTTGGATCACGAGACAGCTGAGCACCAACCTCGCGGGCCAGGTGCGAGATTCCGCCCCCGCCCGCACCATAGACGTGCTGCAGGCCCGAACCGCGATAGGGAGTGAGCGTGTTGCGTAAGCGAACTGCCGCCGGAAACCGATCGGTCGTGCCATCGTGCAGGTCCCAGCTCTTGACGTCGTCGAGTAAGTCCAATAACGTGGCGTCGGTCACTTGGTCCTTTTCGACCACTTGGCGGTGGACATTGAGAGCCGGCCGCTCTTCGTCACGGCATTGGGTAACAATACGGTGGGGTCATCGATCTGGCGGCCGGAAAGTGTGCGTATGGCACTCCTCGCCGGCCCGAACCACAGGGGATCGCCTACATCCCGCGCGCGTTCCGACCGCATCGTGGTGACTGTCGCACAGCTTGCGGGGTGGGCCGGAAAGGTTATTTTCTCTTGGTCTCGCGGCACCCTGGCGACTCGTCCAACGTGAAAAGCACGACCTCCTCGCCGGTCACCGTGCTGATATCGTGGTGCAGGGTTCGAACTTTGACCCCTGTCGCTTCTTCGATCATCGCTTCCATGAGGGACCGCGCTGTTTCGATCAGATGGGTCCGGACTTGCTTGAGTAGATCTCGGCCCTTCTCGGCCGGCAGCGATTTGACGAGATGCTGCTCCGCCGCGGTCAAAACGCCAGTCAGGCGGACGACCAGCAGATCGCCGATCAAGTGCGCATGAATGTCCTTCGGGCCACGGCCCATGTAGTCCTGTTCGAAGCGGACCATCCCGGTGCATACCGCAGCTTCGATTTCTCCCTGTGTTCTCATGACGACCTCGACGGATCCTGACAAAACGGCAGGGCGGACGCAGAATGACACCGACGCCCAAGGAGTCGCCATCAGTCAATGTCCGATTATACGCTATTTCCAGCTTGTCTGACTACGCGCTTGCTTTTCCCCATCCTGGCCCTACAATGAAGTCCGCCGCGGAAGAGTGACAGCATGGCAGTCGGTTCCGCGGGATGCCTGTCGTTGGGTGACTAGATAAAGAGCAAGCCGGCCTTCGCCGGACGGCTCGTTAACGAGTAAGCCGACGTGGCTCATTACCTTCGGGTGTTGAGCCACGTCGTTTTTTTGTTCTTGTCCGTCCCCGAAGTCGGAACGGACGACGCTGAGTCCTTTTCCTGGCAGGAGCCACTTCTGGAAGGAGCCACGGACATGAGAAACAAGACGGCAGTTAAGCCACTCGCTTCGGGACTGTCCACCAGCTGAGTCGAAGTTGCCGGATGACTATTCCCGATGTGTCGCATTCGTCAGAACCGAGGGATTCGTCCGATGAAGAAACTTGATCCCACCATGGCGCAGCAGGTCGCCCAGGCGATCAGTGTCTACCAAGAGCAGCGGACCGGCTATCGGCCCAAGGCCGTGACCTTGGTCCTCAGCGATGACACGCTGGTCGTCACGCTGCACGAGGCGTTGTCCCCCGCCGAGAAGGCACTGTCTCTTACTCCCGGTGGCGCCGCTCAGGTACAGGAGTTTCACCGACAGCTCTTCAACGACTCCGTCGGGTTGCTGCGAGAGGAAATCAAACGCATCACCGGAGTTGGGGTGGGTGAAGCTGCCGCGGAAGTGGAGACAGTCACCGGTGCCGTTGTACATGCCTTCACGACCGGCACCATGGTGCAGGTGTTCCAGCTCGCCGGCAGAATCTCTAACGAGACCTGGAATGGCAGTGAACCGGAAACCCCGTCACGGTAAGCGGAGACTCAACCATGCTGGTCTTGCCACGGACACACCGGGCATCGGTCGTGGCTCACTCATGTGAAAAGAAGATGCTATGCATCCGAAAGCGTACTCCAACATGCCAATCAGCGCCGAAGTTCTCAACACACCGTATTACGTCTTGATGGACGGGCTTCGCCGTATCGGTCCCAAAATCCTGCCGTCACAGGGAGGAATGGAGTGCTCGCCAATTTATGGATTTTCCGACAAGCGTTTTTACGACACGTTTCGCACACGAAGAGCAACTCGGCGGTGCCGGGGGGGCTCGTTAACGGGTAAGCCGACGTGGTCGAACACTTACGGGTGTTCCGCCACGTCGGCTTTTTTTCGTTCTTGGCAGTGTCAGAGTTACACAACCACTGCGAGGAGCGCGTCGAAACGGCGACGCGCACTGCGGTAGAGGTATTCCTGCTCGCTCGGGGGCGTACCCGAGGACGGTTGGAACAGAAAGGGATCGAGTGATCGGTCACAAGAAAAGGACGTTTTGCCATGTTAGTGCTGTCGCGAAAAAGTCAAGAATCAGTGGTAGTCGGCGGGTCTGATGGTTTTCATCGCCTGCTGAAAGTCAAGGTGCTGGGAATCAAAGGCGGGAGGGTGCGACTCGGCTTCGAGGTCGATCCGAATATTCCTGTCCATCGTTCGGAGGTATGGGAACGCATTCACGGCAACGGTGGCAGCCAGTCGGCCAGCCCGATGGAAGATCCCGCTCTACCGATTGTGTGATGGCGTCCTGCGCGATGATCATGGGTTGCTGCTCTTTCAAGACCTGGTGGCACAGCTGAATCACTAGTGATTGGCTGGTCAAGTCGCGACAGGCCTGCGTGTCAACGGCGGCGACACCGGTCATTTTGTTCATCATCCGCGCGAAACAAGGAGATGACTGTGCTTGAAGCAATAACACCACTACTTGGCGCAAGTGTCGGGGATCAGTTGCTGGTGGGCGGACTGGTGGCTGCAGGGCTGTTCGCCCTGCTCACGGTGGCGATTCTGCTCAGATTCGGCGCGCTTTGGTTTCAGGCCTACATGTCCGGTGCGGACGTGAGCGTGATGAGTCTGATCGGCATGAGTTTTCGCCAGGTCAAGCCAGGTCTGATCGTCACCGCCAAGATCATGGGCAGGCAGGCGGGCCTGAACATCGACCGGGACCAGGGCATGAGCACCGCGCGCTTGGAAGCACATTTCCTGGCGGGAGGCGATGTCATGCAGCGTCCTCCGCGCCATCATCGCCGCTCATCGTGCCGGCATCGATTTGGACTTCGACCGTGCCGCGGCGATCGACCTCGCTGGCCGCGACGTGTTGGACGCGGTGCGCACCAGCGTGTCGCCCAAAGTGATCGACTGTCCCGACCCTCAGCTTAGCGGCAAGACAACGCTCAGCGCAGTCGCGAAAAATGGTGTTGAGCTGCGCGTCCGCGCGCGGGTGACCGTCCGCACGAATCTGGATCAGTTGATCGGCGGAGCGACCGAGGAAACGATCATTGCCCGCGTTGGCCAGGGAATCGTTACCGCGATCGGATCCGCCGCAACGCACATGGAAGTGATGGAAATGCCCGACCGCATTTCCAAGGGCGTGCTGGCGCGGGGTCTGGACGCGAACACGGCCTTTGAAATCGTCTCGATCGATATCGCGGATATTGATGTCGGAGAGAACATCGGAGCTCGCTTGCAGAGCGACCAGGCCGACGCGGACATGCGAATGGCCCAGGCGCGTGCCGAGGTGCGTCGCGCCGAAGCGATCGCATGCCAGCAGGAGATGAAAGCCAAAGTGGCAGAGAGTCGCGCGATGTTGGTGCTCGCCGAAGCCGAGATACCCGCGGCAATTGCCCTGGCGTTCCGCGCAGGCCAGTTTCACACAGGACGCCCAACTCAACCACAAAGAGATCGCCTGAGAGATCCGCAGCCGGGTATTTCTGTACGCGAACGAACCGCCAGTCCCCGGCGACCCAATGATGGTCGCCTGCCACCAGTAGACCCGATGCCCGCGGTAAAGGGAGAACACGAATGAACATCGTCATTTAGCAGCTGGTCAAGGTATTCGTTGATGTCAAACAATAGGTACTTGTTTGACCTGCGCTCACGGGTGAACGTCTTCGATCACATGGCTGGCAAGTCCGAGCGCACGAAGAAGCCGGATGACCTCAAAGGTCAGATCGAATTCCCACCATTTGTGCCGATTGCGGGCCATTCGCGGATAAGCGTGGTGGTTGTTGTGCCAACCCTCGCCATAGGTCAACAGCGCTACCCACCACAGATTTCGGCTATTGTCTCGTGTCTGATAGTTGCGGTAGCCCCACAAGTGGCTCGCCGAGTTGACCAGCCACGTCGCATGAAACACGAACACCAAACGCAGGAAGACTCCCCACACCAACAGTGAGCAGCCCGTGGCGATACCGCCGATCCAATAGCCGAGCCCGAAAACCAGGCTGCCGAAAACCAGGTGCAAGGGGAGGAATAGACGGTCGATCCAGACCAGCACAGGTTCCTTCAGGAGATCGGGGGCCCAATGTCGGCGGTGCGCCTGATTGCTGCAACTCCGAGCCGACATCAGCCACAGCATGTGGCTCCACCAAGCCCCGTCGCTGGGCGAATGAGGGTCACCCTCACGGTCGCTCAACGCATGATGCTTGCGATGATCGGCCACCCAGTCGATCAGCGATCCCTGCCCCGCCAGGCTACCGAGAATGGCGATCGACCAGCGTAATGGCCGGATCACTACGAAACTGCGATGGGTGAACAGCCGATGGTTGCCCAGGCAAATCCCAATGCCGCCGGTCAGCCACGCCATGAGCAGCATGACGAACAGGCCCGTCCAGGAAAAAGTAAACGGTGCGGCCAACACTGCTACGTGTATCACGGTGAGCCAGCAGATCGTCGGCCAATTGAGTCCCTCGGCCCAATGCGAATGGCGGCTCGCCGGCACAGGCCATGCCTGCGCAGGTAACGGCATCACGCCGCAGGAGCGGTCCATTGTCGCAACACCAGCTGTTTTGGCGTCCATGATGTCGTCTCGTTTTTGTGGTGCTGTGATGGAAATCGGAACCAATGTATTCTAGGGGCAGCATCCGATCGGATCCGTTCCAGTTTGGTAAGCAGTGTGTAATACATTGGTAATACGGAACGGTCGATGCTCGGTAACGCGAGTACCGCATCTGCCTCTCGCCTCCGCCGTGCGATCACACTACACCAACCGTGGTCGACCAGCTCTCAACACTCTTGGGTTCCGCCAACTGAGAACGCCGCCGCAATGGTCTCTGCTGATCGTCGTGCGGACATCGCCTGACGCCCGGCGCGATGAAGACTCGGCCTTGTTGGCATCCAGGCATAGTCCCATTTCAGATCCACTCGCTGCTCCGGTCCCGTCGGGTTCGTCCCGGCGGTCTGAGGACTGGCCGGCTACCGTGGAAGAGATGCGAAGTGTGTCGGCCGACCAGCGCGTCCGACGGCACCATGGCAACTCGCCGAGGCCGAAACGGGCCGCGGCTTGATTCGGTCTCGAAAGCGTGCCGGCGCGATGGCACGTTGGGGACTCGACCGATGGCGTGTCATGGGGCTGTCCCTAGCCGACCAGTTGTGGCTCCGCCGGGATAAACCCGACGGAAGCCGCACAGGCGGGTGGGCTGTCGGTAGCCGACCAGTTGTGGCCCCGCCGGGATAAACCCGACGGAAGCCGCACAGGTGGATGGCCTGATGGTAGCGGACCAGTTGTGGCCCCGCCGGGATAAACCCGACGGAAGCCGCACAGGCGGGTGGGCTGTCGGTAGCCGACCAGTTGTGGCCCCGCCGGGATAAACCCGACGGAAGCCGCACAGGTGGATGGCCTGATGGTAGCGGACCAGTTGTGGCTCCGCCGGGATAAACCCGACGGAAGCCGCACAGGTGGATGGCCTGATGGTAGCGGACCAGTTGTGGCCCCGCCGGGATGAACCCGACGGAAGCCGCACAGGCGGATGGGCTGTCGGTAGCGGACCAGTTGTGGCCCCGCCGGGATAAACCCGACGGAAGCCGGACAGGCGGGTGGGCTGTCGGTAGCCGACCAGTTGTGGCCCCGCCGGGATGAACCCGACGGAAGCCGCACAGGCGGGTGGGCTGTCGGTAGCCGACCAGTTGTGGCCCCGCCGGGATAAACCCGACGGAAGCCGGACAGGTGGATGGGCTGATGGTAGCGGACCAGTTGTGGCTCCGCCGGGATAAACCCGACGGAAGCCGGACATCATCGTGACAGGCACCACGGTTAGCTTCAATCAGTATTTGCTCTACACGTTGAACGACTGCTGGGTGGTAGGTGGCCGCTTCGAGTGGTTCAATATCGAGGGAGGATGCCGGCCGTATTCTGGTGTGCCGGCGGTCGCCGTTCCGTTAGTGGAAAACGGGTAGCTGTAACAGGCGACCTTGTCACACCCACACTACAACCCACACCCCGCCCGCATTCACGGCAGGCGGGAGCTATTCGGCTTTAAGCACCACCGGCAAGCCGGTTTCCGGGGCGATCAGGAAATTTGTCGCGGTGTACTGCAGGTCCAGCGGCGTATCGGGCGCGTCCAAGCCGATGCGAAGCAGCGTGGTAGTTTGAGCCGACAATGTAACTTCGCCGGGACCGTTGCCACCTCGGCGAACCAGCTTGATGTCCGCGTCACACGAATTGTGGATCTGCAACCAGACCGTCTTGCCGCTGCGCAAGACCGGCTGTAGGACCTGCACGGCACCCGCGAACAGCGGTTGCAGGTATTCGCTGCGTCCGATCAGTTGATCCTTGAACCACACAGCAGTACGCCCCGCGAGTAACGCTTCCTTCACCGCTTCGAGTGTCCGCTGCGGGGCAAATACGAGTGTCATCGTGCGGTGTTCGGCGGCCGTGTTCTGCTGCAACAGGTCGGGATCGTGGATATCGGAATTCCCCAACATGGTCAGGTTCTTTTCCAGACACCATTTGTGCGCGGTGGGGTAGTAGCTTCCGCCATTGCAGATTTCCATCCCCTGGAACATTTTGCCGTCGAACATCGTGGTGTGGACATCGAGCCACTGTCCCTTCTCTTCGCCCTGCCAACCTTGGTGATTCCAGAACACGAAGGCACCCTGCTGATTAGCTGCTTTGATGGCGTCCAGGAATTCAGGCGTATCCAATTTCGCCACGTCCTCGAGAAACAAGGCATTGAAATGTCCCGGCGGCGTCTCACGCGTGATTTCCGCCCCGCGGATGAAGCAGCAGATTGTGCACTTTGGCGTTGTCCAATGCCAGTTCATACGACCGCCCGTGCTTGGTGGGCACATCATCTTTGTGCGGCTGATACTCGATATGATCGGTAATCGAAATCACGTCGAGTCCCTGACGCCAGGCCTCATTCACTCGCACCGTCGGCCACACATTCCCATCCGAGAACACGGTGTGCATGTGCAGATCACACTTCAAAGTCTGCAGACCAGGCAGATCTGGAAAGTGGATTTCATGTCGGATTTCCTGGGCTGACGCGCCCACGCATGGCAGCAGGACAAGTGCCACAATACAATGCAACATCAACTTCTTCGATTCAGACATCGGTGCGGTTCCCTTGTGTATTGATCGCTACATGTCAACCACCAGTATCCTGGGCGCTTCGGTGCAGTTTACGAGGCCGCCCCGCGAGAATCAATCATGCGTGACAAAAACACACCCTGTGGGGGCCGCCACACATGGTGCGCTGTGAGGAATATGTTCGATTTGATTTAGATCTTAGGCCTCTTACTCATACTCATTGGGAATGAGGTGACCACTATGGATCGCCCTGGAGCGGAACATGCGAACAACTGCCCGGCTGCTGGAAGTGTGTGTGGCCAGCGTTGATGACGCTTTGCAGGCCGTGGCGGGGGGAGCCGATCGGCTGGAGTTGAATAGCGCTCTCGCACTAGGCGGACTGACACCTTCTGTCGGTTTATTTACGGAAGTCAAGCAAGCTGTGGGCGTGCCGGTGATCGTCATGATCAGGCCGCGTGGTGCGGGGTTCTGCTACAGCTCACGCGAGCTGCGCGTCATGTTACACGATGCCGATACACTGCTGGACTTGGGCGCCGACGGAATTGCATTGGGTGTCGTGACCGAGAACGGTCAGATTGCCAAGGAGGTGTGCCGGCAATTCGTGATACTCGCCGACGCCCGAACAACGGTGTTTCATCGAGCGTTTGACCTGCTCCCCCATCCGCGTCAGGCCCTCGACCAGTTAGTCGAACTGGGATTCACGCGAGTGATGACTTCAGGTCAGGCAGCGTCGGCGATGGAGGGAGTGGAATTGATCGCGGCATGGCAGTCCGACTACGGCGCTCGCATTGAGATTCTGCCCGCCGCCGGCATCGGTCCCGATAATGCGCGGGAACTGCTCAGTCGCACGAGCTGCCACCAGCTGCACGGGTCGTTTCGCAAGTATCTCAGCGATAATGCCGGCAGAGTGGCCGCATCAAGATATGGGGTCACCGATCGCGAACTAGTCACTGCCACCCGTCGGGCTCTGGACTCGTAACTTCGTAGCCTGTCGGTGTAACTGGCTTCCGAGCCATCACCGTTCACAGCCTCCGGCAGCAAAAACAAACTCAGCTTCCGTCTTACTCTTACTCATACTCACTACTCTTCTTCCTCGGAAGTGACCCAAGGCCCGCGACGATGCGACTGGCAATGGGGTGTCGTTCATGCTGAAATGAATGAAGTTGGCCGTGAATGCAGGGAAGGAGAGGGGAGTAAGAGTAAGAGTAAGAGTAAGAGCAAGAGGCACAGTTACCGAGCCGAGCGCGGTCGGGACTCCGCTCGCGATCAGTGCTTCTCGCGGCTGGCCAAGTGTTCGACGCTCGCTCAGCCAGTGGCACACCCCGCGTAACGTCTCAAGGGTTGAGACGGTCGGGGGATGGAGCAGTGGACTTAGAACTCACCGTGCTCGGTGCGGGCCACGATCTCGTCCTGCAACTCCCGTCGAGAGGTCACAGAAATAGTCACTGTAGCCCGCCACGCGCACGATCAGATCGCGATGCGATTCGGGCTCGGCTTGGGCTTTGCGCAGCGTTTCGGCGCCGACTATGTTGAACTGCACATGATGCCCTTCCAGTCCAAAATATCCGCGGACCAGGTGTGCCAGTTTGTCGATGCCGTTATCGTCCGAGAGCAGCGCCGGCGTGAACTTCATATTGAGCAGCGTGCCGCCCGTCTTGACGTGATCCATCTTCGAAGCGGACTTGACGACGGCCGTGGGACCGTTGCGATCCGCCCCTTGCACCGGTGAAATGCCTTCCGACAAGGGAAGGCCCGCTCGCCGACCATCTGGCGTCGCTCCGGTCTTCGAGCCAAAGTAGACGTGGCAGGTCGTCGGCAGCATCTCGATCTGATAGCGGCCCCCCTTCGCATTCGGACGCCCGTCCACTTCCCGAAAAATCTGATTGAATGCACGCACCATCAAGGCGTCGGCATAGTCGTCGTCGTTGCCATATTTGTGAGTCCGATTGACCAGCCGCTGGCGAAACATCTCCTGGGCGTCAAAATCCGTATCGAGGATCCCTACGAACTCGGCCAGTGTGATTTCGTGTTGATCGAAGACGAGTTGTCGCAAGGCGGACAAGCTGTCCGTCAGGCTGCCGATGCCGACAAATTGGATGAAGGTGTGATTGTAACGGGCTCCACCCGCATTGTAGTCCTTGCCGCGGCGAATACAGTCGTCGGTGATCACGGAGAGGAAGGGAGCGGGCATGAGCGCCGCGTACATCTGCTCGATAACCTGGTTCCCCTGAATCTTGATTTCAACGAAGTGGTGCAACTGCCGACAGAAGGCCTCAAACAAATCGTCAAAGGATGAGAAATCATCACCGTGTCCCGTCTGGGGGCCCAATTGCTGGCCGCTCGTCGTATCCACCCCGTTGTGCAGTGCCAAGTCCAGGACTTTCGGGAGATTAAAGTAACCGGTCAGGATATAGGCTTCCTTGCCGAACGCGCCGGTCTCGACACATCCGCTGCACCCGCCCGCGCGAGCATCTTCCAGCGTCTTGCCCTGGCGAACTTGTTCCTGGACCACCGCGTCGGCGTTGAAAATGGACGGGAATCCGTATCCTTGCCGGATCACACGCAGGGCGTGCTTCAATAGTGAATCAGGCGTCTTGCGCGACAGCTGCACGTTGCTGCTGGGCTGCAACAGGTGCATTTCATCGATGATCTCCAGCAATAAATGGGATACTTCGTTGGCTCCATCCGAGCCGTCGGGGAGTAGACCGCCGAGATTGATGTTGGCGAAATCGGTGTACGTGCCACTCTCGGCCGCAGTCACCCCAACCTTGGGAGGTGCTGGATGGTTGTTGAACTTGACGAAAAATGCTTCCAGCAACTCCTTGGCCGACTCACGCGTGAGCGTCCCGTCAGAGAGACCTTGCCGATAGAACGACACCAGATGCTGGTCGAGGTGGCCAGGACTGAAAGAATCCCAACCGTTCAGTTCCGTGATCACCGCCAGGTGACAAAACCAATAGGCCTGCAGCGCTTCGTGAAAATCGCGCGGAGCATGTGCGGGCACGTGACGGCATACATCCGCAATCTTCTCCAACTCCGCCCTGCGCGGCGCACTCGGCTCCCGAGCAGCCTGCTGCGCGGCGAGATCCGCATGACGCTGAGCAAATAGGATCAACCGTCGCAGGCAATCTCCATCGCCCGCAATTGCTCTCGCTTGGCATAGGCCTGAGCGTCGTGGAAAAAATCCAGCTCGCTGAGCGACTGGGCAATGTCCCGCTGGAAATCCAACAGCCCCTTGCGATAGATCTTGTCGTCGAGCACCGTGTGACCGGGTGCCCGTTGCTCCATGAACTCGGTATACATCCCCGCCTCGTACGCATCGATCCAGTTCTGCGACATCGCGGCGAGAATCTTCACCCGCATACTGCGACTCTGCCAATACGGAATGACCTTGTCCCGATACACCTGCCGACATTGGTCCGAACAGGCGTAGTTGGTCTTGGGCCGCGAATCGAGGATCTCCAGGTCTTGAAGCGTGTGACACGTCAGTTCCGGATAGGTCGGCACGGCCTTGGGATACGGACCACGCTCGCCCACAATCAATTCGTCCTCACCCAGGTAGAGTGACTTGTGCTCGCACAAGTAGTGGAACGAACGAGCGCGGAGGACGGGAACGGAGTCCTTTCCCTCGTTCGCCTGATAGAAATCGGTCAGCAGGCTGGCACGCTCGTGCGAGATCGAGGGGGTCGCTGTCAGACTGGCTCTGCGCAGTCGCTCAGTTCGCTCTGTCATAAAGGACTATCCACCAATCAGAGTGTGCAGACCCGCGGCTCGAAACGGCTCGGCCGCCTGATCCAGTTGCTCCCGCGATATGTCGAGCGTCACCGGCCGACTCGACGCACCGCCAGCCGGTTTCACTTTGCCGGTTCCCAGCCGGTGGTAGGGGAGCAGATTCACTTGCTTCACCCCGGGAATCGTCGCAACATATCGTGCCGACGCCGCCAGCTGCTCCGTCTCCATATTGAAGCCGGGAATCAGCGGGACGCGAATCCAGATATTATCATGGATCGAGCCGAGCGTCTTGAGGTTCTCGAGAATCAAGTCGCAGGAGACTCCCGTCTGCTGAGAGTGCTCGACATTGTCAACGCACTTGAGATCGTACAGAAACAAGTCGACCCAGGGCGCCACGTCGATGATCACGTGCGTGGGAACGTAACCGGCCGTGTCCAGAGCCGTGTGAATTCCCGCGCGGCGGAGGGCCTGCAACAGTCGCCGCACAAATGCCGCCTGAGCCAATGGCTCCCCCCCTGAAAGCGTCACGCCACCACCCGACTGGTCAAAAAACGGGCGGTCTCGCAGCACGTCACTCACCACCTGCCCCACCGACATTTCCTGACCGACCATCTGCCGAGCACCGGTGGGGCAGGCGGCCACACACTCACCACAATAAGTGCAGTCCGGCACCGGGTCCCCCACGGCAAGCTGCTGACGCTGCGGGCAGACTTCCACACAACGGCCACAGTCGACACATCGCGACTCAATCACCCGTATTTCACGGCGTCCTGACTTGCTTTCCGGGTTATGGCACCAGAGGCAAGAAAGGGGGCAACCTTTCAAGAAAACGGTGGTACGGATCCCCGGCCCATCATGCAGGGAATAACGCTGAATATTGAAGATCAGGCCGCGATCCATAAGCATGAGGCGTCTCTCGAGGCACCTGCCAGGTAACCGCCCACTACGAGGCATGGGGAAATGGGAAAGCGAAACAACGATGGACAGCTACATTCTACCTGAAAGGCCAGGGAGTGGAGGGGTGGAGGAGTGGAGGGGTGGAGGGGTGGAGGGTGAGTCTACGGGAAACCTCCCGATGAACAAAACCTAACGTGGATCGACCAAATCTATCTTCGTGCCTATCACTCACTGCACCACAAAGAAAAACGGCGAGCGCTGGGGCCGGGTGCGTCGTTAATGAACTGGGCCCGTTGGATTTGCTCGTAGCCCCCCGGCGAAGGGTTTGCGTGTGGAGACAACGGGACCTTTTGCAGATTTGAATGTGAAAAATGATCCGTCACGATGGCCGTGACCGACTCGGGAGGCGTCGCCCGTGGGTACTGCGGAAAGCAACCGGATGAGCCGTGTGTCACTGGATCAATTGCTGGCGTTGAACGAGGAAATCGCTGCGTTGGTTCGCGCCGGAATCCCGCTGGAACGAGGCCTGACGGAGCTGGGAAGCGAAGCACCCGGTCACCTGGGGGTCATCGCCTCGCGGCTGGCCGATCGGATGAAGGCTGGCGAGAGCCTCGCCGAGATCTTGGAGAAGGACGAAGACGAGCTTTCCTCCGGTTTGGCGGTCGGTGGTCCTGGCCGGTCTGCGATCCGGACATCTGGCCGCCGCTTTGGAGAATCTATCGCACACGGCTCGTCGGGCCATGGAGCTTCGGCGCTCGATGGCGTTCGCGCTGGTTTATCCGACGGTGGTCGTGACGTTGGCATATTTTCTGTTTCTCTTCTCGATGGCGTATCTGGTACCTGTCATCTCCCGCGCGTACCGGGACCTGACGGGATCGGCCAATCCGGTATTGAGTTTCGTCGCTGATCTGGCTCAGACCATTCACATCTGGGGCGTACTGATTCCCCTCGCGTTGGTACTGATGTTCGTCTGGTGGTGGTACCGATCGGGCCGCGCGATCCGCTCGTCTCGCGGCGGCAGCGGCGGTCGTCGATTCCTGTTCGGACGTTTTGGCTGGCGACGGTTTCCTTCGGTCGGACAGTCATTGCGTGACGGTCGCATGGCCACGTTCGCCGAGTTATTGAGGCTGATGGACCAGCATCAGATCCCCCTGCCGGAAGCGATCGTACTGGCTGCGGACGCGAGCGGCGATCGGGGTCTGAGCCGGGCGGCCCGTGCCATTTCTCAGCGGTTGGAGAAAGGGGAAGTATTTCACTCGCGGCAGGACCTGCCCCTCGCCTTTCCCCCTTTGCTGGGATGGTCCATTGTTTCCGGCATCGGGCGTAATGCATTGGATCGAACGTTGGCCACATCGGCCGAGATGTATCGGCAGCGAGCATTGGATGCGGCGCGCTGGGCTGCCGTCTACATGCCGATCGTCCTGACTGTTGTGGTGGGTGGCAGTGCCGTGTTCATGCAAGCGATGGTTGTGTTCCTGCCGTTCGTCAGCCTGCTGTACCGCTTGGCACTACCGTTGTGATGGTCGGTGACTAGCGAGGAATTTGTACCATGTGCGAGGACGGGACTATCTCGGCCATCCGATCCCGAGCACTTTGGTTGTGGCCAACGGCCGCGTTGAGACACAAGGTTCGGCGATTCTGGCCAGCAAGGCTTGCTATGAGTACATACCGTTACATTGCCAAGACTCTACAGGGAGACGAGACGGCGGGCATTGTGGATGCCGCGAGCCTCGACGCGGCATTGCAGATTCTCGTGCAGCGCAACCTGCTCGAGATCCAGGTCTTTGCTTTGCCGGATCATCCGTCGGCAGGCCCGCCGCCGCCGGTTTCCTTGACGTCCCGGGAAGCGGGTGAGTTGAGCCAGCATGTGGCGCAGGTGAGTACCGCGAATCTACCGCTGTCGGCGGGCTTGCGTGCCGCGGCGGAGGAGACGACCAGCCGGCGTGTGGCCCTGGCATTGCGTTGGATTGCCGGGCAGTTGGATCAGGGACGTTCGTTGGAAGAAACACTCACCGAATCTGGCAGGCTGCTGCCCGCCCATATCTCGGGCCTGATTCTGGCGGCGGCGCGCACCGGCAGTCTCGGCGAAGCACTGTTTGAACTGGTCGAGTTGCAGCAGAAGACCTATTCGCTGCGCCGCGAGCTTGCCGGCGGGCTGCTTTATCCGCTCTTCGTTCTCCTGCTGGCGACCGGCATCTTGGTGTTGACAGGATACTACGTGACCGGGGCGTTCAAGAACATATTCAGTGAATTCGGTTTGCAGCTGCCCATGTTCACCGAGATGCTGTTGTGGTGGCGTGACACGGGGATCTGGTTCGTCGGGGGCTTTGTGGCGTCGCTGCTGTTGTTGACGGTCATTCTATCGATTGATCGGCGGGGCCCGACGATGGTGCCTTTTGAGGGGAACGCTTCCATTCCTGGGAGCCTTGTGGCGTTGGACGGGGGCCGCCGAATGGTCGGGGCTGCTGAGTGTCCTGCTGCGTCACCAGGTCCCCTTACCGGAGGCGTTGCGTTGTGCTGGCCGTGGGGTACGGGACGCGCAGATCGGATACCTGTCGCAGTGTCTGGCCGATGGCGTGGCCCGCGGGCGATCGCTCTCGCAGATGCTTTTTACGACCCCCCAGCTCCCGGCGGCGTTGGTCCCGATGGTCGAATGGGGTGAAAAGACGGGCAATCTTCCCGAGTCGTTTCGAGTGGGGCAGGAGATGCTATCCAAGCGAGCCCGGATGCGCGCATTGCTGCTGCAGTCAATCCTGCCGCCGATTCTGTTCATCTGCATTGGCTGTGCGATTCTCTTCGTCGTGATGGGCCTGTTTATGCCACTCATCGACCTGATCTCAAAATTAAGCTGATGGTTGGGGACTATGCCACAACATGAGATTGCCATTGTCGTCTTCGTTTTCCTACCCTTAGGGCTGATGGTCCTGGGATGGGGCTTGCTCTGGGTTGCATCCTGGAGACGTCAGCGGGCGAGTTCTTCCACGCCGTTTGACAACTCACCAGTGGTCCTCACCGCGGTTGGGATCACCTTGTTGTTGCTGGGGTTGTTCCTCTTCGCCATCTTCGCCTCGTCTCTTGTCTTGATTCCCGTGGTGATCCCGATCATGGTGGTCGTGGTCGTGTCGGCGTTCATCCGCTACCGACAAAGCGAGGTCCGCTATCTCATCTGGAATTTGGCTGAGGCGGCCGATCACGGCATTCCCCTGGTGAAGGCCGCCCGCGCTTTCGCCAGCGAGCGAGGAGGCCATCTGGCCTCTTCAGCCCGCCGCCTGGCCGATTACCTGGACGCCGCGATGCCCCTGTCGGTGGCTCTGGCGCGATCCGGTTTGTGGGTCTCATCGGAGGTCAAGTTGGCGGCCGACATCGGTGAAAGAACCGGCACCCTGGGCCCGTCATTGCAGAAGGCGGTGGAACAGTCAAATACCTTCGAACGCTCCGTGGGCTCGATCGCCGCGAAGTTCGTTTACTTGAGCTGCATCGGGTTCTTCATGTTCTGCATCGTAACGTTCATGATGATCAAAATCGTCCCGACGTTCGAGCAGATGTTCAATGAATTCGGAATGGAGCTTCCCGCTGCCACGGTGTTGCTGGTAACCGTCAGTCGATCGATCGTCATGTATTGGTATTTGCTCGTCCCCATCCTGATGTTGTTCGCGTTGGTTGCTGTCGTCGGAGTGCTTTCTTATGTCGGGATCTCGATCCAATCGCTCCCCGTCGTCCGACTACTGTTCACGCCGATCGACAGCGCCACGGTGCTGCACTCACTCTCGATCGCCGTCCAACGGAAGCAAACGATCCCGGACAGCCTGCTGCTGCTGGCCAATCTGGCCCGCTCCGTCGGCAGCCGACGCCGGCTTGACGTGGCCGTCCAGCAAGTGGCCGAGGGAACTCATTGGTGCGGTGCCTTGCAGCAAGCCGGTTTCATTTCGCGAGCCCAAGGGAGTGTGATCAAGTCGGCCGAACGAGCTGGGAACCTGGCGTGGGCCTTGGATGAAATGGCAGATAGTTCGATCCGTCGCACGGCTCAGCGAGCTCAAGCGGTGTTGAACGTCTTGTTCCCGACCGTGCTGCTCGGGTTCGGATTCAGTGTCTTTATCGTGGCGGTGGGAATGCTGGCGCCGCTGTTTTCGCTCATAAGTGGTTTAGCATGAAACTGTACAGATCCACCAGATGTCGCTCGCGACAAGGGTTCACCTTGACGGAGCTGATCGTCGCCATCGCGATTGCCGTCACAACGCTGGTCGGTGCGACGCAGGTGCTATACCAGGCCGCTCGCCAGTATCGCGCTCTGGATCGTCACCACCTGCTGACTCAGGAAGTCGCCAACATCATGGAAGATCTCATGTCGCGGCCGTGGCAGTCCATCGCCTCGGCTGACGCCCCAACGTTCGAGTTGTCCGGCGCCTGCCGGCAGGCGGTTCCGACGGCAGTTGTGCATGTGGAGATTGTGCCCGATGCACTCGGTCCCGCAGGTGGGCTCGAGGAGGTGCGGCGCATCACCGTCGAGATCGATCCGACAGAGCAGGCCCCCGGCACAGCCAAGCCGGTCCGACTGGTCGCCTGGCGATTCCGAGCCATGGAGGAAACACCATGAGAACTCCTCGCAGAGCTTTTACACTGGTGGAGATGCTCGTCGTGATGAGCGTTTCCTCCGCCCTCTTTGGCATGATATCACTGTCGCTGTACGCCATGTTTCGCACCAGTAGCTCTCTGAGTGACGCGGTCGCGGCAACGGCACAACAGCAGCGATTTGCCGCGCAGCTACGCAGCGACGCTCATGAGTCGCTCGCCGCCACACTGGTCGCTCCGGAAGAGCCGTCCGGCGTCGCTGCGGTTCTGCGATTGGACCTGACCGACGGCCGCTCGATCGAATATCGATTGCAGGAAGGTCAAGTCGAGCGGCAGTTACGCGCGGGTGACTCGGTATTGAGCATTGACTCGTTTCGCGTAGACCCCGTGATGGATGAGGGCTGGATCCTCGACGACAATCGTCCTGCTGCGCTGCTGACGGTCTATTTGCATCAGCAGCCAGGTAGCGAAACGAGCGTGAAGCCAGCACGCTATCCCCTGAGAGTGACGGCCGCCTTGGGAATTACCTGCCTCCGGCCAGGAGCCAGCCACGAGTCTACGACAACACACTGAGGATAATTTCCATGTACCGTTCTGGAAGAGAGCCTATTGGAGCACGACGTCGGCGCGTGGGCTTGGCATTAGCCCTGGTGCTCATCTGCCTGGCCGTCGCCATGATGCTCGGTGTAGCGGTCACCCGGACTGTGCTGATGCACTATCAACATGCGCAAGTACTGGCACAGCAAGAGCAGTCGTTCTGGTTGGCCGAATCGGCCATGCAACGTGCCGTCCAACAACTCCGAGCATCCACCGACTACCGCGGCGAGCAATGGAAAATACCATCGAACAGCCTGGGTGGAACAGCCGATGCCAGCGTGTTGATCCGAGTCGAGCCAGGCAATGGACCTGACGCTCCATGGAAGATCAACGTCCAATCAAGCTATCCGGAACAACCGCCGCATCGGGTGGTGGTCGAGCGTGAATTGTCGGTCGATGCGAGTGCCCTAGGGCCATCGACCGTCGAGAAGATAGAACGTAGCTGAGCCCGCTCGTAGCTGAGCCCGCCAAGGGCTCAGCAGCAGCGTCATACGGATGAAACCACGTAGCTGAGCCCGCCAAGGGCTCAGCAGCAGCGTCATACGGATGAAACCACGTAGCTGAGCCCGCCAAGGGCTCAGCAGCAGCGTCATACGGATGAAACCACGTAGCTGAGCCCGCCAAGGGCTCAGCAGCAGCGTCGGGCGGATGAAGCTGCGGCGGAACCCTGGCGGGTTCCGCTACGGCGGGTTCCGCTACGGCGGGTTCCGCTACGGCGGGTTCCGCAATGAAGAAACGAACAGCCATTTGGTCTGCTTTTTAGAATCAACTCTTCAGTCCAGGAGATCAGAGGTATGACATACAGACATCGCAGAGGGTTTACGTTGGTGGAGCTACTGGTCGTGATCGCGATCATCGGCATTCTGGTGGCTCTGCTCTTGCCGGCCGTGCAGGCCGCGCGCGAAGCGGCTCGCAGAATGTCGTGCGTCAACAACCTGGGCCAACTGATTCTGGCCACCCAGAATTATGAAATGGCCTATCAGACCTATCCACCGGGGACCATTGACCAGAAGGGGCCGATACAGAACGTGGCACAAGGATACCACCACAACTGGATCAGCCAGATCCTCCCCTACATGGAGGAACAGAACACCTTCAACCACATTGATTTCCAGGTCGGCGTGTACGACCAGAAGAACGAGACCGTACGGAAGGTCGGCATCGAGATTCTGTCCTGTCCCTCCTCACCCGATAGAGGTCAAGACATTTGGTTGACCAACTACGCCGGTTGCCACAACGATCTGGAAACCCCGATTGACGTGGACAATCAAGGCGTGTTTTTCCTCAACAGTTCGATCCGGCCCAAGGATATCACTGACGGCTCGGCGCACACTTTGTTTATTGGCGAGAAATACACCGATCCGGAAAAGGATCTAGGCTGGATGTCCGGCACTCGAGCGACACTACGCAATACCGGCGGCCGGCTCAACGTGGATAATCCGCGGCGGCGTCATTACGGACAAATTCCTTTGGACGAAGAAGAGGATCTGCAGGCCGGCGCCGCGGGAATCGATCCCGATCTGTTCGTGGGCGGGTTCTCCAGTAGCCATGCGGGAGGAGCCAGCTTCGCGTTCGGAGATTCACACGTGAGTTTTATCTCCGAGAATATCTCGCTGGCTGTGCTACAGCAGTTGGCCCACCGGGCCGATGGCAAATTGCTCATGCGCGGCAACGAACGCTGGTAGGAAATCGCGGGACGTTGCGCCGATTCGTGGTAACCGTTCACGAAGTTCCGACCGTTCAGACGCTCGGCAACTGCCCGCTCATAATCATCATCCCCTCCGCCTCACTCGCAGACAACTCCACTCAACTCAGCACGGACTCGGACCAGCTGCAAAGAAGATTATGAGTAAGATGATGATTATGATTAGGAACAACCGTGAACGGTTACGATGCATGAAACGGACTGAAGTCCGTTCTACGTAGGGTGTCACAGATTGCTGCGGGCCACACGGAATCCGATCGTGCCGGTCTGGGTGCCAGGGAGCGATTTATCACGCGCCGCCGAGCGGATACGTGAGGGCGGATCTGCCGCAGATCCGCCCCGCACCACGCGCGGAACATCGGACGGCACCAAGCCGCTGCGGTCCGTCGTGCGAGTTTCTGGCTCGGCAAACGAGCGGTAGTCATCCTGGCACCACTCCGCCACGTTGCCCAGCATATCGAACAGACCGAAATCATTCGGCTTGCGCCGGCACACCTGCTGCAATCCCACCTGGCCAGAGAGCGAGAAGGCAGCGTACTTGTCGAGCCAGGTCGGGTCATCTCCAAAGTACCGTGCGGTCGTGGCGCCGGCGCGGCAGGCAAATTCCCATTCCGCTTCCGTGGGGAGGCGGTAGCCTTTTCGCTCGAGAAAATCGTCCGCCACGCGCATGCCCGGCCCGAAGTCCCCTTGCTGGTTGCGCAGATAGCACCGTTGATCGGGCGGCAAACCGTCTTTGCTGCTGAGCCAATTACAGTAAGCTGCCGCATCGAACCAGGACACGTCCGCACGCGGCAGCACACCTCCGTCCTGGCGGCTCATCGAATCGCGCAGCGGCTCGCTCGCCGACGCTCCCTCGCTGGCGGACGGTGCGGCACGCAGGTGCCCGGTCTCACGCAGGAATATCGTGAATTGATCGACCGTTGTCTCGTGACTGGCGATGCAGAAGCTGCGTCGTATCTGTTGAGTGTGCGGGCGTTCATCCGCGGTGCGATCGGGATCGTCCGCGGCAGCGCCCATCAGAAAACTGGTCCAGCCCGGTACGATGACCATCGTATGTCCCAACTCGTTGACATACCATCGCCGCTCACCCACCGGCGCGACGGACCGCAATTCTCCGTTGATGCGGGCAATTTCCGCTTCCTTCTGATAGCACTGCAAGGTCCATTGCGCAGCACTGTGCAGACCGGGATCCGGATCGTCCCGAAACAACTGAAACAACGACGGTACCAGGGCGTCATTGGGACGAAATGTGTGGCTGCGCAGTGACTGCTGCTCGGGCGAGCCAATCAACTCGCCGATCACCAGTGTCATGGCACGGCGAATCCCCACGTCTTCCTGCGTTCGCATGTCCGAAACGACCTGCTCGGGACTTGTCACCAGCGGCGAGAAACCGTGCAGGACTTCCGTGCGTTGAGTCGGGTCCTCGGCCCCGCGCAACAACGGCCAGACCTCTTCGTTTTGCCCCAATGCCATCCGCACGACCGTGGCCCGAGCACGCAATTTCAGTAGCAGACCGCGCGCGGCGGTGGTCACTGTGCCCCCCGCGAACAGCACGACGCAGAGCAAGTGCCGCCACCAACAGCAACGATCGGAAGTGATGCCGCAAGGCCGTGCGCATCACGCGTCGTTGCGAAACGGTCCATTGGTCGGCTCGTGTCAACAGTCGGATGGAAATCCATTCCAACAGCGAGGGGAGCTGGCGCCGCTCGGGCCGCTCATTCCACAACCGCGCTCGCTCGGCCAGTCGCAGTTCCATCCGCCCGCTGCGCGTCGACTTCTGCTTGGCGGTAAGCCATTGACGGAGGCTCGGCACCAGGTAGTCGTGGGTCAACTGATAGTAGCGACGTCCTGGCGATGTCCGCAGATCGTAGGTATCGATCGCGTCCAGGTCCATCGGTGTCAGCAGACGGGTCTCTCCGTCCAAAATCCGCATCAATTCCTTGAATTCACGCGGTTTCTTGCCGTAACCGGAAGTATCCAGCAACTCGCTATTAGAGCAGATTCGTCCGCGAATATCCGATCCGCGATCCGGCAGCAGTGTGGCGAGAACGGCTCGCACCGCCGCTTGATGGATACGATACCGCGGATTCGCTGTGCGAGCGCTGAATGTCTCTTCCAGAAACGCAACTCCGACCCCTTCCGCACCACCAACGACCCGTAACGTCTCGCAGGTCCAGGGACGGTTTTTTACCATCTCGGCAAACAGCGCCAGTCGCACGGGAATGATTCGATCCTCCTGCGCGAGCCCGCTGATCGCTCGACTCAAAAAAGCCTCGTGCGCCGGCTCCATCGAACGCAAATCGTCGGGCAACTGGCCAAACGCCCGGCCGAACTCCGCCAGCACCTTCTTGGCGTGCCCCGGATCGAACAGATCGACCAACGCCGAGTTATGGCCCTGAATCAGCTCGATCTCCAATTCCTCCATGAAGCGGCCGACCGCCAGCCAGAAATCGTCGCGGACCAGCAGCAGGCAGAGCAAGTGTTGGCCGTCGCACTGACGCAGTGCGGCGAGCAATTCCCGGCGATCCTTTTCACCACGGCCGTGTAGCCACTGCTCAAACTGATCGACGACCAACAACAGTTTCTCGCCGCGTCCCAGCCCCCGACCGCGACGGATCTCGGTCAGGCACTCAGCCAGACTCAAATCGGGGGCGAAATCGGGAAATAGATTGCCGATCCGATGCTGCAATCGCGACTCCGTTTCGTCGCCACTGGCCTCCACATAGATCGTACGAATCTTGGGTGAGAGACGAGGCAGCAGCCCAGCTCGCACCAGCGATGACTTGCCGCACCCAGACGGCCCGTATAGGAGCCCGACGGCGAACGTAGCCACCTGGTCCGGTTCTTCAATGCGGTTCTTCCATTGGCGGATCGACTCGGGTAATCCGTCGCGATCACGCGGACCGGGCACCAGGCTCAGATAGTAATCGGCGTCCTTGGCATCGAAGGAGCGGAGACCTCGCGGAATGATCTTGGGGGAAAACGCGGCCCCCTGCACAGCCAGTGACGAAGTTGCGCTCGAGCGCGTCGAAGTTACCTCCGACGATTCCCCTGCCACAACCGCTTCGGCCAACCAGTGAGACAGGTCATCGGCCATTGCCTCGGCTGTCGCGTATCGATCCGCCGCCCGTTTCGAGAGGGCTTTGAGACAGATCCGTTCCAATTCGGCCGCAATCGCATCATCCCAATAGCGTAGCGGCGGGGGATCTTCCCACAAAATCTGCTGCAACAGCTCCTCATATGACTGAGCTTGGAACGGTTTGTGTCCCGTGAGTACTTCGTAGAGCACCACGCCAAGACTGAAGATATCCGACCGGGCATCCACTCGATGTGCCTCACCGCGGGCTTGCTCCGGGCTCATATAGCCCGGCGTTCCCGCATAACTGCTGCCGAGTCGCGAGTCGCACTGCGTCAGCGCGAGGCCGAAATCCACGACGTAAGGCCGTCCCAATGCGTCGAGCAGAATGTTGGCCGGCTTGATGTCGCGATGGACCAGGCCTTGTGAGTGGGCGTACTGCAGCGCATCGGCCACGACCATCGTCACCCGCACGGCATCCTCGCGGGCGAGTCGCGTTCGTTGGATTCTCGCCGCCAGACTCTCGCCTCGGATCAGCTTGGTTACCACATAGCAGTGCCCATCCCGTGTCCGTCCCACGTCGTAGACCGGCACGATGGCCGCGTGATCCAATCCCGCCACAATCCGCGCTTCCGCCCAGTACGTATCCATCTCGGCGGGATCCGTGCCGCGTCGCCGATGCGGGACCTTGATGGCCACGTCGCGCTGAAGTTCCTCATCGACCGCATGGTAGACGCGGGCAAATCCGCCCTCCCCCAGCACGCCCCACACACGATACCGGCCGATCGTCGACAACACTTCGGCCACATCGTACAACTCACCTCCACTCGGTTCGAATTCGTCTGTCTCCGAGCCGATTTGCTGTCCGTGTGCCGAATCCGCCTCCAGGCGGCCCAGCGCGACGGCATATTCCTCGTCCTCGACGTCTACCGGTGTCTGGCGGTCTTGCGGCGTCTGGCAGTCCTCCAGCGCCTGGAAAATACTGGCGAGCTTGCGCAGTTCCGCGGCTAGTTCCGGCAGCAAATCGGCATGCTCCGCCACGACCTCTTCATCGGATATCAATCTTCCTTCCCCCCGCGAGCGCGCAACATCCAACACAATGCGACGAATCTCGCGCGTGCGATGCGATGTTCGGCGGTGACTGGAAGAAGTCGTCGACATGCAACCGAAGGCCTAAGCTGCTGGAACGAATCGCGGAAATTCTTGGCCACTTACTACGTAGGTAGACGTGCGCACGGTGCGTGCATCCCCATGAGTCCGACCGCTGGATGGAGGAACGAATCGGGAATGCGGAATGCGGAATGCGGAGTGCGGAATAACAGAGGCCGAACACACCGACAGTGGCTCAAGTTGACCTTGGCAGGGATCATTCACAATTCCTCATTCCGCATTCCGCATTCGTTCCCAGTTCGTGTACGACATCGAAATAAGTAAGCACCGGCAGCCCACGGCCCACCGTGGCTGTGGCCGCGGGCCACCTCAGGAGCTAAAGTAGAGCGACGATCGTCCCATCACGGTGCGCAGGTTCTTCCGTGCACGAAAACAGAGACCACGCACAGCGTCCTTGGTGCGCCCCGTCGCCGCGGCAATCTGATCGAGCGAATGTCCTTGCAGGTACCGCCGCCGCAAAATATCTTGCTGATCTGTGGACAATTGGGTCATGGCCATCTTCATCGAATGGATACTCTCCCACCGCTGCACACGACGACTGGGAGAAGTGTGCGCACCGATCAAGCGATTCAGAGCAGGCTCCGCGGCACTGTCCCCGGCCGGCAATTCCCGGCGTTCCCGCCTGCGACGCTTCTCCGCGTCGCGAAGCAGGTTGTCCGCAATGGTTCTCAACCAGCCACGCAGCGCATCGTCATGGCGGTATTCGAACGAGCCGATGGCCTGGGCCGCCCGCACAAAAGTCTGCTGCAAAAGGTCGTCCGCACGCACCAAACCCTGCAGATTCGGCGATATCCGCGACTCAATATGGCGGTGCAACTCGTCGTAGTGAATCAGCAGCAGTTGCGAGAGCGATGTCCGATCACCCGCGATAGCCCGGCGAACCAGTTCAGATTCAGAGTCAACCGCAGACATGTGGTAGCGATTCCGCAGACAAGACGAGAATAGAGACCCCTTCATGCTACCGAGACGGAGCCTTCCCTGCAATTCACTACTGCGTGGGTACGCTATTTCCAACACCGATTCTCACCGGTCCATTTTGGCCCAGTGGGCGTCAGGCTCCCACCTGAGGGTGTTGCATTTGCCCGGGACTTGAGATCAACTGTGATGGAGCATTGGCTGGGCCCCAGATTCTCGCGGGGAGTCCCCGCAGATAAGAGTGAATAGTGAAACAACACCACACATATTCGAGCCGTCGGCGATCGGCTCAGGACAAAGTGGCGCCGTCCAAATTGCAGGAGAAATAGAACATGCCCACTCTGGCGGACAGCGTTGGTAAGGAAATCAAGAGCATCTTGATCTTCGTCGGTGTCATGTGGGGGGTCTTCCTGTTGAGCTACCTGCTGCCGCTGAAGGACTACGGATTGCAGCCCCGCAGCGTCGTCGGGCTGCTGGGGATCGTCACGATGCCGTTTCTCCATGCGGGCATCAGCCACATTGTGGGCAACTCGATTCCGTTGGTCGTGCTCCTCTTCCTGCTGGTCGGCTCGCGAGCCAAGTCGTGGCAGATTGTGGCAGAGATTGTCGTGTTGGGCGGAGCGCTGTTGTGGGTCTTCGGGCGCAACGCCAATCATGTCGGGGCGAGTGGACTGGTGTCCGGGCTGATCGCATTTCTCATCCTGGGAGGCGTCTTCGAACGCCGCATGATCCCCGTCATCGTGGCCATCGTGACGTTCGTTCTCTACGGGGGCTCGTTGCTGTGGGGGCTGATCCCGCGTGACGCGTCCGTCTCGTGGGACGGGCATCTCTGTGGCGCAGTGGCCGGCGGGCTGCTGGCTTTCCAGCTGGCACGCGGCCAGAAACCGGTGACTGACAGACTTGAGGGGCGAGGCTCGAGGCTCGAGGCTTGAGAGGAGCATCAGGGCAACACCACCACTGGCCAACGACTCAGTGCGGCCAGCCGCTCGGCTTCGCCGGTCGTCGGCACGAACAGAAAAGCCTCGTCAGCCGGTAGCTCACTGAGATCCAACTCCCCGACGTGCCGCCATTCGCGTTCCACGGACCAGTCGATCTGCCCTCGCCTTCCGGCCAGTCGCCGCTGGTAGAAAGGACGCTCGGACTCAGGCAACTGCTCCCACAATGCTGCATCACCATAGCGCACCGGACGCACCGCGTGCTGCTTCAGCCACCGGGACTTGATACAGATGCCGTACGGCTGGAAATCCCAGCGGCCACGATGAGCCCGAAAGGTGCGCAGTTGCTGGATCTCCTTCAGCTCCACAGCCGTGAAGCAGACCACGCCGCAACCGCCCCGAATAGCAGCGCCGGACGCGAGCAAGCGTTGTTGCTCCACAATGCGCGACAACGTGGCCGATGCCGAATGATCGGCATCAGCTCGGGCGAGGATCAACGCGTCCCGATAATCGTCCATCGATTGGTCCGGCCAGGGCCCCGTGGCGTGTCGAGTGCAGTGGGTCAGATAGTCCGCCGTGGCAAACTGGTCCAGCGATACAATGGTCCCCGCTGCGCGGCGGATCTCGGCGGAGCCTGGCGTCCCGACCCCAGTCGGAGCCAGTAACTCGTGGTCCAGACACAACGGTGCCGCGCCCATAGCCTGCAGTCTGTCGGCCGCACTCTCCGGCACCAGATCCGCGCCGATCGCCAGCAGCACGCAGGGGGCGGCATTCCGTTCCCCCTCTTCCAGCCGACGACGCAGCAGATGCCCAATGTACCCTCCGGCCCGAACCCGGGCTGCCACGATCGTGTCGGCCGCCGCCACAACCAGTCGATCCTGCAACGGCGACGCATCGCACTTACAGGATGCGAGTGCCGGCGAGACGATTGCCGGCCAGTGGAGCCCCCGCGGTGTCGGCGGTGGCGCACTTCGCGCGTGCACTGGTCCAACCATTGCGTGACGGTCCTGCGGGAGCCACGCGCAGACACGAACTCCAGCACAGGAACGCGAAACAACTCGCGGCAACGGTCCAGAAAAGGCGCGGCGGCCGTCCCGCGAGCCGAGGTCAAGATTTCGTGGTCCGGATCAAGCGATTGGCAGAATCGGCGCAGGACAGCGAACCACGGTCGGTGCTTCTCGAGCGGACGACCGAGTCGCGAGCTGACGAAACTCATGCGCCGCCCCGGAGGAACTCCGCGTGGCCACCAGATGAGTCGTTCTCCGACCCAGGATGACATCAGGCCCGGCGTCCAACCAGGCAGCCCCCAGGTCAATTCAGCGTGCCGCTGCAGTTGCATTTCCAGCCACGCCACACGACGCTCAGCGCGACGCCGGTGCGATAGCGGATGGGGCGAGCCCAACGCGTCACTCCAAACGTCCCGCAGCAGGCACAACAGATCGCGCCGCGTGTCCAAGACGCTGGCCAGCGCTTCAGTATCCGATGCGAGCGGCAGCAGGCCGTGCTGCCGCAACAGGTCGATTCGTGCTAAAGAAAGCGTGTTCATGACAGCGCAGAAGTTGCCCGCGTTTCTGCCGCTGTGCTCCGACTCGTGATGGGAGGTACGATTGCGAACAGACAAGCCACCTCATCGCGTCACGCATCGGCCATCACTCCACCATTCCATCAATCCAGCGCTCTTCCGAGACGCCACCCCATTGCTCGCCCGCCCCGCGACCGGTCTCGAGGACCGGATCGATACCGTCGGCCTTGGCGATCACGACAATTCCACCGGGGCTGACGGTGAAACCGCGAGCGCGATCCTCTTCCAGGTCGTACCCGATCTCAACTCTGGCAGGGATACTGACCCCTTTGTCAATAATGGCCCGACGAACTTTCGCATGTCGCCCGATGTCGACACCCTGGAACAGAATCGAATCCTGAACGTGCGCGTAGCTGTTAACTCGGACCAGCGGACTCAGGATACTCCTCTCCACCCGCCCTCCCGAAACAACGCACCCCTGGCAGACGATACTATCGAGTGCGCAACCCTGTCGGTCCACATGTCCGACACTACCAAAGACGAACTTGGGCGGAGGAAGGATCGGCTGATAGGTACGGATGGGCCACCGCGAATCATACATGTTCAGCAACGGGTCGATGGCTACCAGGTCCATATTGGCCTCGAAGTATGCGTCGAGCGTCCCGACATCGCGCCAGTAGGCATCCCGTTTTCGGTTTTCGTCCCGGAAGGGGAAGGCGAAAACGCGATGGGTATCAATGATCGAAGGGATGATATTCCGGCCGAAATCATGAGCGCTGTGGGGATCGGTGGCATCCCGGCAAAGCTGTTCGAACAAAAATCTCGCCGTAAAGACGTAAATCCCCATCGACGCCAGGCAATGTTCGTCGTCACCGGGAATGGTTTTCGGATTCGCTGGTTTCTCCTCGAAACCGATGATCCGATCCTGCTCGTCAACTTGCATCACGCCAAATTCGCGCGCCGCTTGGGGGCCAAACCGCAAGGCTCCCACGGTCAGATCGGCTTGTGAACGCTTGTGGTATTCGACCATGGTGCGGTAATTCATCTTATAGATGTGATCACCCGCCAGGATCACCACGTAGCTGGGCCGTTCCTTCTCCAACGCGTAGATATTCTGATAGACGGCGTCTGCCGTCCCCTGGTACCAATGTTCATCGATCCGCTGCTGTGGGGGGACAATATCGATGAACTCATCCAATTCACGGCAGAAGAATCTGCGCCAGCCGAGATTGATGTGCCGATCCAGGCTCATGGCCTTGTACTGGGTCAACACCAGCATCTTGCGAATGCCGCTATTGAGACAATTGGAGAGGGAGAAATCGATGATGCGGTAACCACCACCAAACGGCACGGCAGGTTTCGCTCGGTCACGCGTGAGCGGTTCGAGTCGCGATCCTTTGCCACCTGCCAGCACCACAGCCAACGTGTCTAACATCAGAGCACTCCATCAAGACGACTTGGCACGAAGACCTAAGTCCCACACAACGGTCCGTCACGGCGGTCCCTCACTGCTCGGTTCATTGTAGCCGTTGTGCGTGGGTGCGCTAAAGAGGAGAATCGCACCACTGCCGCATCCAGAGTTCAAAAAACAGCAGCGCCCACAGGCGATAGGCATGGTCAAATTCAGAATTCTCATGCTGCCTGATCAGCTCAGCCACGTTATCCGCGCGAAACAATCCGCGCTGCCGCGCGGTGTCACCCAAGCAGCACGTCGTGTGTCATGGCCTTCAGTTCGTCGCGAAACCAGTGATCCAGCGGGACGCCGAATCCCATCTTCCGGCGGGACCAGATCGAGTCGGGCAGCAGATGCCCGAACGCTTCGCGCAGCAGTTGCTTGCCACGCCCGTGCCGGAATTTCCAGGCCAGTGGAAAGGACGCCACCAGCTCGACCACGCGCACATCCAGAAACGGCTGGCGGCATTCCAGTGCGTGAGCCATGGAAGCGATGTCCACTTTCGTCATCAGATCGCCAGGAAGATAGGTCTGCAGATCGGCCAGGGAGATGGCCGTGATCGGATCCCGCCGTGATACCCCCTCCAACGCCGACGCCAAAAACCGGACCGGATCCTCGTCCGTCAGCTGCTCCGTGAACTGGTCCGTATAGAGCGCGGCGCGACGCGCTGTGTTGAAGATCGCGATCCAGTCCAGATAGCGTTGGGTGGGGGATAGGGCCAGCGCCTCGCAAAAGCGTTTCAGCTGCCGCAGCTTCGATTTCTGTCGAGCGGAAGAGGGAATCGACTGCCAGATGGAAGCCGCCAAGAACTGCTTGAGCGGGCCAAGACGATCCAACCGGTTGGCCAGAGCCACGGCACGGTATCGCGGATACCCCACGAACAATTCGTCGCCGCCGTCACCCGTCAGCGAGACGGTCACGTGTTGGCGCGTCAGCTGCGAGACGTACCAGGTGGGAATCGCACTACTGTCGGCAAACGGTTCATCGAAATGCCAGACCAGTTTGGGGAGGATTTCCAGGCCACGGGGTGTCACTTGGAACTCGTGATGATCCGTTCCCAGGTGCTGCGCGACCTGCCGTGCATAGTGCGTCTCGTCGTACTCAGGGACGGGAAACCCGATGGAAAACGTCTGGACCGGCTGCGACGCCAGTTTCTGCATGAGCGCCACGATCAAGGAGGAATCTACGCCGCCTGAAAGAAAAGCACCCAGCGGCACGTCACTTTGCATCCGCAACTGGACGGACGATTCCAGGGTCGATTGAAGCTGCTCAATCGCCTCCTGACGCGATCCTCCCCACTCCGCATTGAAATCGGGACGCCAGTACGGGGTCACCTCCAACTGCCGATCTCGATAGACCGCGTAATGCCCCGGTGGCAGTTTCCGGATGCCGCGAAAGATCGTGCGAGGATGGGGCACGTATTGGTATGTCAAGTAGTGATCGAGCGCCGTGGGATCAATCTCGCGGGAAAGGCCGGGCACTTGCAGCAGGCTCTTCAGTTCGCTGGCAAACAGCAGGCGATCCGGCTCGCACCGATACACCAGCGGTTTCTGCCCCAGACGATCGCGGCCAAGCACCAACTGTCGGCGACGTGCATCCCAGATGGCAATGGCAAACATGCCGTTGAGGTGAGAAAAACACTCGACGCCCACGTCTTCGTACAAGTGGACGATCGTCTCACCGTCACCGCGCGTGCGAAAGGTGTGGCCCGCTCCCTCCAATCGCTGACGCAGCGCCGCGAAGTTGTAGATTTCGCCGTTGAAAACGACCCAGACCGTACCATCCTCGTTCGACAACGGTTGGCTGGCGTGCTCCAGGTCGATAATCGACAAACGGCGAAACCCCAAGGCGACCCCAGGCACGGCCCCAGCCACGTCGCCGCGTCGACATTCGCTTTCATACGTGCCGACATCGTCCGGCCCGCGATGACGTAGAATCTCCGTCATGCGTCCTAACAGGTCCGCATCGATCGCCTTCTCTGCCGCCGCCCATACACCACCGGTGATGCCACACATAGCGTGCCGTTCGCTTACTTTATAAGGTGGCCTGCGGCCACAACCAAAAAAAGGCCGTGCGTTTGGGGATCCTCACTTGAGTCGACTCTAGGCGAAAATACCCCTTTCCACGCCATCACGCCACATACCAACCGTCCGCCTGCCGATCATCGTAAACATTTCAACAGCGGCAGAGATGCCCGAGGTCAGATGCTCGTGGCACCACCCAACCGCTCCCGTCACGGTCTGCCGACCCGGTTCGTCAACGACGCACCCCGCTTGCCCGCCACAAAATCGCCGATATTCGATAGGGTCGTCTCCGCGATATTGGCGAGCGCCTCGCGTGTCAGGAACGCCTGATGGGAAGTGACGACAACGTTATTGAAAGTCATCAATCGAGCCAACACGTCGTCCGTCAGCACCTTGTCGGACATGTCATGAAAGAAGATGCCCGCCTCTTCTTCGTAGACATCCAAGCCAGCCGAGCCGATCTTTCCGTCCTTGAGGCCCTGGATCAGTGCCTTGGTATCAACCAGACCGCCACGACTCGTGTTGATCAACATGACCCCGTCCTTCATCCGCTCGATGGCGGCGCGGTTGATCAAGTGGTAGGTTTCCAGGAAGAGCGGCACATGCAGCGTGATGATATCGGACTGCGACAGCAGATGCTCCATGTCGGTGTACTCGACGTGCTCCCGATCGGTCAGCAACGGGTTGGGAAACTTGTCGTAGGCGACGACATGACAGCCGAAACCAAGCAGAATATCGACTGTGCACTGGCCAATCTTGCCCGTGCCGATCACTCCCACCGTCTTGCCGTGCATGTCGAAGCCGATCAGGCCGTCCAGCAAGAAATTCCCCGTTCGGTTGCGTATGTAAGCATGATGCAGACGACGGTTCAGCATCATCATCAGGGCAATCGTGAACTCCGCGACGGCATAGGGGGAGTAAGCGGGGACGCGCACGACACTGATGTCGTGCCGCCCGCACGCTTCCAGATCAACGTTATTGAAGCCGGCACAGCGCAAGGCAATGAGTTGCACGCCTAGTGAAGCGAGCTTGTCCACCACGTGGGCATCACACGTGTCGTTGACAAAGATGCAGATGACTTTCGATCCCTGTGCGGCATAAGCCGTGTCCGCGCTCAAACCGGCTCGGACATAGTGCAGTGCGAAGCGGCCGTTGTTGACCGCGTCAAAGGAATCGCGGTCGCGTGACTTCGCATCGAAAAGGGTGACTCGCACCCGACCTTTTTCGTCGTAGCCGGTTCGGTCGCGACTCTGTTCCAGCTCCAAACGCAGCCGCCGGTAGGTGACTTCGTCCAAGCCGCGCAGCAACTTCAGTCGCTCGATCAAGGCCCGTTTTCTCTCCTGGTCATCCATCCCCCGTTCCTCCACAGATATCGAATTCTCCGCCGACAGACGTCTCCGACAACGCCCCCCCGCCTGGTTCCTTCCGCTCCCATCTCACACCGGCTCGCGGAGGGGGAAACGGACAGGTAAACGGACGATCACCGATGCACCAGCACGGTCACTTCGCCGTCTCGCACCGAGCTACGGGACGCAATCCATGCGATCCGCGTCTTGATAGCTCACCACGGCCGCGCTACGATGATCGAATCGAACTACCTTGGCAGCCCACAATCTTATGTTCCTGGAAAGGGCGCAGTATATGACACCGCTGAAAAATGTCACGACCGACTCGATCACACGACGCGAACTTCTGCGCTGTGCCACCGGATTGGCCGTAGCCGGCACCTGCGGGCTGGCGGCGCCTCGGATCAGCACCGCTGCCTCGCAGCAATCCGACTCGCAAGAGACATCGCCCCTCATCACCAACGGCCGTATCAAGCAGTCGTTCGCTTATTGGTGCTTCCATGTCGCGGGAGACAAGTGGGACATCCAACAACAGGCCCAAATGGCTCAGCAACTCGGTTGCGGCAGTGTCGAACTGGTGGAACCCGAGGATTTTCCGATCTTAAGAGAAAATGGACTGATTTGCGCGCTCACGCCCAATGGTATGCCCGGCGATCCATTTGCCAAGGGACTGAACAATCCCACGTATCAGGAATGAGGTGATCACGCGCACCAAGCAGGCCATCGATGCCACCTCTGATGCCGGATTCCCCAATGTCATTGCCTTCACGGGATACAAGTGGCGCGACGCGGATGACCCTGCCAGCGGTGAAATTCCGCTCGAAGAAGGCGCGCGAAACTGCGTGGCGGCGCTCAAGAAATTGGCATCCGACGCGGAACGCAAGAAAGTTACCCTCTGTCTCGAGATGCTCAATACGCGCGACAATTCCCATCCCATGAAGGGACACCCCGGTTATCAGGGTGACAACATGGACTACGTGGCGGATATCGTGAAGCGAGTCGGGTCACCACGTGTCAAATTGCTCTTCGACATCTACCACGTGCAGGTCATGAACGGCGACGTGATCCGCCGAATCAACCAGTACGGTGACCTGATCGGACACGTACACACGGCTGGTGTTCCCGGTCGAGGTGAACTGGATGGCGATCAGGAAGTCAACTTTGCCGCCTGCATGAAAGCACTGCTCAAGGTCGGCTACGCAGGCTTCGTCGGCCATGAATTCATCCCCACGCGAGACCCCCTGGAAGGATTGATCCAAGCGGTCCTGCTCTGTGACGTGTGAGTGGCACGCCTGCGGCTTGTGCGGGTCGCAGCGAAAGTGCCGGGTGGGGCGGAGGGCTCACTGCCTGCCGCATGTAGCCGCCACCGCATCCGCGGGTCTGATCGCGCGAAAAGTGGTGAGTCACCGCGTTTGGACTTGTGGGGAAAGCTAAAGTTTCCTGGGTACGTCCCACGCTTTCCGGCCCCGGAACGGGGCATGCTCTTGGCCCGCGCACGCCGCGAGAAGGCGGCGAGCGCGCAGCAGGGCCGATATCGAGCGGTCTTTGACGCGAATGAGCGAACCGGTGAAATCAGGCGACGGCGGCAACAGCATCACTTCCGAACACGCTCTGCGCGATGACCTCGTCATCGGTGGCCGTTACCGAGCCATCCAGGAACTTGGGCAGGGTCCTGGCACGCGCACTCTGTTGGCCATCGACCGGGCACGCGGGGAAACGGTGGTGCTGAAGACACGTGATTCCCGGACTTATTCCTCAACAGCTCGGTCACGCTTTGAAGAGGAATGCAAGCGGATTTGCGAACTACGCCATCTGTCGCCCCGCCCCGTGCTCGATCTCGGCCGGGAGGGTCACGATCTGTTCACCGTGATGCCTTACGTACCAGGCACCAACCTGGCGGTGCGCATGAAGCAGCGACGCCTGAATCTGATGGAAACCTTGCGTGTGGCCATCTGTCTGGGTACAGCGCTGCGTGAACTACACACGCGTCGCGTATTGCATCGGAACATCAAGCCGTCAAACATTATCGTTTGCGATATGGGTCCGATCCGGCGTGCAACTCTCATCGACCTTGGGATGGCACGCGGCGACTTGCTCAGCACCTCCGCGCCGCCACTGCCCGAGTCCGTGCTGTACTTGTCTCCCGAGCAGGCCGGAAGCGTGGGCATTGATGTGGGTGAATCTTCGGACCTGTATTCGGTTGGCGTCGTGCTATTCGAATGTTTGGCCCAGCGTCCCCCGTTTCGCGGCAAGTCGGTCGGTGAGATCCTGTTTGAGCACATGACGGCTCCCGTGCCCGAACTGCGGGCCCGCGGCCACGACATACCACCGGTGCTGGAAAAGATCCTGCAGCGTCTGTTGCAAAAAGATCCGGGCGACCGCTACCAGTCAGCCGAGGGGGTCCTGAACGATCTGTTGTTGGTCCTGGCCGAACTCGAGCGCGGCAATCCAGATCCGGACTTGGTCGTGGGCGCGTCGGATCGTCGACGCACGCTAAGCGAGCCGGCGTTTGTCGGCCGCACGACGGAAATGGAGACCATCCACGGCGAGGTGGAATCCATGCACTTACTGCGATCGCGGCTGCTGCTGCTGGAAGGCGGAGCGGGCAGCGGCAAGACGCGACTCCTGTCCGAAGTGGCCCGGCGCGCCGTGCGTGAGGGAATGTGGGTCCTACAGGGGGCAGCGGCCAGTGGCGAGGGACGCCGCCCGTTTCAAGTCCTCGAACGGATCATCCAGGACTTCGTTGCCACCGGTCGGTCCAAGCCGGAGTTGGCCGCGGACGTATCGCAGCGTCTCGGCGACTACCGCGACGGGGTTACGGCGGTGTTCCCCCAACTGACCGAGGAGCTTGGCTGGCAGGCACCGCAATGCGACATGCCGAGTGCCTTTCGGGAAATCCGCAACGTTCAGGGCCTCGCTCATTTCCTGCACGCGTTAGGATCACCGCAGCGCCCGGCCATGATCATCCTGGATGACTGTCAGTGGAGCGATGAACTAACCATCAAACTGCTCGAAACCTGGTCGATCTTGGGAGCTGTCGGTGGGGGTGAAGAGGGCCGCGTGCTGCTGATCGTTACCTTTCGATCGGAAGAGATCCCACCTCATCATCCCCTCCGACAACTCCCCGCTTCGACACGCTTGAAACTCGACCCGTTGTGCCCAGAGGACATTCGGCAGCTGATCGAGTCGATGGCCGGCCCGGTGCCCGAGGTGGCGGTGAAAGCCGTCCAACGGCTGTCCGAGGGGAACCCCTTCATGGCGTCGGCGGCATTGCGCGGCCTGGCGGAATCAGGTGCCATGGTCCCGACCCTCCAGGGCTGGAACACCGCGCCGTTGGCCGTCGAGAACCTCGTTGTTGCCCCGTCAAGCGGGCTCCCTCCTGGCACGGCGGATCGAATTGCTACCGAAGCAGACGGTCGAGATCTTGCAGGTGGGAGCTGTGTTGGGCCAGGAATTCGACCTGGGGGCCGCCGCCCAATTGACTTGCCAATCGCAGTCGTCGGCCCTGGCGGCGCTGGATGAAGCGCGTCAACGCCAGTTGGTGCGGGTCCGACCCGACGGCTATCACTGCGCGTTCGTGCACGAGCAAATCCGCCAATTACTGCTGGAGCTGTTGACCCGCGAACAGTGGCAGCAGCTTCATTTGTCGGCAGCCATTAACTTGCGCGAACACGAACCGGAACGAGTGTCGGATCTGGCCTACCACTTCGACGCGGCAGGCGACAGTGTACAGGCCTTGTCGTATGCCTTGCAGGCGGCCGAACAGGCGCAGGCTCAGCATGCACTGGAAATCGCCGAACAACAATATCGTATCGCCCAGCGCGGTGCTGCAGGCAGTGCCCAGGCGATACAATATCGCGTCTCCGCGGGGCTGGGCCATGTGCTGATGCTGCGTGGCAAGTACGATGCGGCGGAGCAATTGTATGAGCATGCCGCCCAACTGGCCGAAGGCGACTTGGCCGTGGCTGAGATCCGCGGATGTTTGGGTGAGTTGGCCCGCAAACGGGGGAACATGGGGCACGCAGTTCAATGTATTGAGGAGGCCTTGCGTGCCTTGGGGCATCACATACCGGGCACGCTGCGAGCGCTGATGATGTCGGCTGCCTGGGAGGTGGTCGTACAGTTCCTGCACACCATGCTCCCCTTCCTGCTGTTGCATCGCCGCCGCCGCCCTCCGGCCGAGTCCGAACGACTCGCCTTTCAGCTCTTTAGCCGCCTGGCGCACGGGTACTGGTTCACACGTCCCCGGATCGCATTATTATGGGCGCACCTACGCGGGATGAATCTGGCTGAGCGTTATCCCCACACGCTCGAGCTGGCTCAAATCTACTCCGAACATGCTCCCTCCATGACGTTGGTGCGTTGCTTCTCGCGGGGCATCGCCTATGTGAAGAAATCTTTGGCGATTCGCAGAGCCTTGGGCGACATCTGGGGACAGGGTCAAAGCTTAAGCTACTACAGTCTCGTACTCTATGCGGCCTCCCGGTTCCAAGAGTGCGTCGAGAAATCTCGAGAAGCGATCCACCTGCTGGCAGCAAACCGGCGACTATTGGCAGGTTCACATTGCACGCTTCCAATACAGTACGGCACTCTACCGCCTGGGCGACCTGTCGAGTGCGGTCGAGGAGGCTCAACTCCTCCACCGATCGGGAATCGAAGTCGGCGACGAACAAGCAGCCGGCATCGCGTTGGACATCTGGGCACGAGCCACTCACGGAGCGGTCCCGCCCGAGATACTCGAGAAGGAGCTGAGTCGCCAACGTCACGACTCACAGGGCACCACTCAATTACTCGTTGCCAAAGGAGTGCAGTTGTACGGCCTCGGACATGTCGCTCAAGCTTCAGAGTACTTCCAGAAAGCACATGACTACGCGGTCAACAGCCGCATTCGCAACGCCTACACGCTATCGTGTCTGGCTTGGCAGGCGACCTGCCGACGTCGCCTGCTGGAACAATGCCCGGACCGGATCCCGGGACGCCGTCAGCAATTGCTCCGCGAAGCCAAGTTGGCGGTCCGCAAAGCGCTCCACGCACTCCGGCATTATCAATGCGATCTGCCGCATGCGCTGCGCGAGCACGGCCTGATACTCGCCATGGAGGGGAAGCACTGGCGGGCCGGGAGGGCGTTGGACAAGAGTCTCCGGCTGGCGGAGCGACAGGGAGCCAGATACGAGTACGCGCAGACCCTGCTGGCGCGCGGCCGGGTCGCGCAGGAGCTCGGCTGGCCAAACGCCGACACACAGATACGCACCGCCGAGACGATGCTGAGCAATCTGTCCGCGATCGGAACTGGCTTCCCGCCTGCCGAGACCGGCGACACCGGACCCACCACCTTGTCCTTGGCCGATCGGTTCGGCACCGTGCTCGATTCCGGTCGTAAGATCGCCGCCGCGCTGTCGCCGGCCAGCATATTTCGCGAAGCGCGTGCCGCCGCCCTGCATCTATTGCGCGGTGAGCAATGTGTCATCCTCCAGGTCGCGCAGACCGATACCGGACTGGACATTTTCCCGCTGGAAACCGAACAGGCGTTTCATCCCGCCATGGTGGAACTCGCCGTGCACACAGGCCGCGCCGTTACCTTGGGTGAAGATCAGGTCGAACTGCCAGGGGGACAAAGTGTTACCAGCGACCATTCGTCGGCGATTTGCGTGCCGGTTTTTCAACGTGGTCAACCGATCGCCTGCCTCTATGTGACCGTGCAGCACATGTGCGGGTTCTTCGGTCCCGATGAAAAACGCCTGGCCGATTTCATCGCCACCATTGCCGGCGCCGCACTGGAGAATGCCGAAGGATTCCAGCAACTGCGGCAACTCAACGAAACGCTCGAGCAACGCGTGGCGGATCGAACGGCGGCCACCGAACTGCGGGCGCAAGAACTTGCCGAATCGAATGCCGAATTGGAGAGAATTGCGAAGGAATTACTGGTCACCGAAGAGAACCTGCGGGAAGCGATGCAGGCCGCGAAAGGAGCGAATCACGCCAAGAGCCAGTTTCTGGCAACCATGAGCCACGAGATCCGCACTCCCATGAACGGCATTATTGGCATGACCGAACTGGCACTCCGAACGCCACTCAATACACAGCAACGTGACTACTTGAATTCGCTGAACCAGTCCGCCGACGCCCTCATGCGACTGCTCAATGACATCCTGGATATTTCCAAGATCGAAGCGGGCAGAATGGAACTGGAACGCGCCGCGTTCGACATGCGCGACGTCGTCCTGGATGCCGCGCGCGTCATCGTCGTCCCGGCCACCAAAAAGGGACTCGAACTGAACTGTCGGATTGCACCGGACGTTCCCACCGAAGCGATAGGGGACGCGGGCCGACTGCGGCAGATTATCATCAACCTGGTCGGCAACGCGTTGAAATTCACCTCCGAAGGAGAAATCTTCGTTCACTGCTGGGTCGAGAACCGCTCACAAAGCGACCTGGAATTGCACTTCGCCGTGGAAGATACCGGCATCGGTATCCCGGCCGACAAACGCGAACGCATCTTCGAGTCCTTCAGCCAGGCAGACGCTTCCACCACACGGCGTTTCGGGGGTACCGGGCTGGGACTGGCTATCTCCGCACAACTCGTGAGTCTGATGGGTGGACGCATTTGGGTGGAGAGCCAGGTCGGGAGAGGGAGTGAATTCCACTTCACCGCCAAATTCGGCCTAAGCAGCTTACGGAGCACCTCGCGGCTGTCGGGAATCGGGCCGCTCAACCTCCCCCTCCTGCTGATCGAAACCAGATCAGCCCGCAGCGACCTGCATGTCGAAATGCTGGCGAATCTCGGTTGGCAAGTCACCCGAGTTACCGATGGTATGGTAGCTAGTCAGGACCTTGACGAAGCCGTAGCAGCCGGCCGACCCTTCCGGGCCATTGTGATCGTCGGCCTGGTGCGGACACCTGCCAACACCTGGCACCAGGTGCAGCAGGTAGCGGAGCCGGCAAGACGCGGCGGAGTTCCCATCGTGCTGGTACTGCCGGCCAGCGAGAATGACATTACGGCGAAGATCGCCAAATGGAATATTGCTCGCTGCATCTCCAAACCCGTCAAACAAGCGGAACTGCAGGTCGCGCTGCTGGAATCCAGCGGCCGGATAGCGGGATAGCGGCCCGGATAGCGGCAAGACCAGCTCGCATCGCCCCCGCGCCGTACAGCCCGACACGAAACCACTGCACATTCTCGTCGCCGAAGATTGCCTCGTGAATCAGGAGGTGGCGATCGGACTGCTGGAACTGCGGGGACACTCAGTAGAAGTCGTGGGCAGCGGTCGACAGGCCGTAGAGTTGATGAGCAAGGGGTCTTTTGACGTTGTTTTAATGGACGTGGAAATGCCGGAAATGGATGGCCTGGAAGCCACGCGATTGATCCGACAATCGGAATCCGCCGCGGGGCGACGCACGCCCATTATCGCGATGACCGCGCATGCGGTGCAAGGATGCCAGTCGGTGTGTATCGAAGCAGGCATGGACGACTATATCTCGAAACCGGTCGACGCGAGAAAACTCTACTACATCATCGAAAATGCCGTGAACAAACGCCGCAGCCCGGTCGCTGCCAATAGCGTCTGAGAAGCTCTCACACAGCCGAGTGCCTGGCGTAGCTGGACCCGCCAGGGTTCAGACGTAGCTGGACCCGCCAGGGTTCAGACGCAGTGGGGACTTGCTCGGAGATGCTGCTGAGCCCTCCGCGGGCTCAGCTACGGCTGACGTAGCTGGACCCGCCAGGGTTCAGACGTAGCTGGACCCGCCAGGGTTCAGACGTAGCTGGACCCGCCAGGGTTCAGACGCAGCTGGACCCGCCAGGGTTCAGACGTAGCTGGACCCGCCAGGGTTCAGACGCAGTGGGGACTTGCTCGGAGATGCTGCTGAGCCCTCCGCGGGCTCAGCTACGGCTGGCGTAGCTGGACCCGCCAGGGTTCAGACGTAGCTGGACCCGCCAGGGTTCAGACGCAGTGGGGACTTGCTCGGAGATGCTGCTGAGCCCTCCGCGGGCTCAGCTACGGCTGGCGTAGCTGGACCCGCCAGGGTTCAGACGTAGCTGGACCCGCCAGGGTTCAGACGCAGTGGGGACTTGCTCGGAGATGCTGCTGAGCCCTCCGCGGGCTCAGCTACGGCTGGCGTAGCTGGACCCGCCAGGGTTCAGACGTAGCTGGACCCGCCAGGGTTCAGACGCAGTGGGGACTTGCTCGGAGATACTGCTGAGCCCTCCGCGGGCTCAGCTACGGCCCACCTCCCGCTCCAGAGTTATTTTTGGTGCCTGAGCGTTTTTTTCTTTGACACGCCGGCCCGTACTGCCCATCATGTGGAATGAATTCTATCCCTCGAAAGAGTGGAGTCGCCGGCAGATGACGCCGGAGGACATCTCACTCAAAGTGCAAGTCCGCCTGTGGGTACCAACCGTCCTAACGCCGGCAAAACCTCGGTTTTCGTCCTCCCACCCGTTGGGCGAACCGACTATCCCTTCCGGCGAAAAGCGGTGCACCATGGTACGACTTAACGGCTACATGAAGCGTCTGACTTACAGTTTGAGTTCTTACCTGTCGTGGCGTCCATCATTAACGACCACGCGCGGGAAACAGCGAAACTGCTTTGCGCAAATAGAGACCTAGCGACCGCCGTTTTGGGGGCGTTTTCAGGACCAGTGCGGTCGCATGCGACTGTCCGTTTCGGGGGACATAACATGACTACCGCGCATTCTCGTCGCTCTCTCAGGCGGCGACGGCCGTTGTTTGCTGCGCACCGCGCGTTGTTGGAACCGTTAGAGGAGCGCAGGCTGCTCAATGCCGGGCCGCCAACCGTGGTCTCTCACGATCTGCCGCCGCTGAGCGATATTGAGGTTTCCTCAGCGACACTCGTGCTTTCCGAGGCGTTAATGGCCGACGGCGCACGCAACCCGGCCAGCTACGAGCTGGTTCGCCTCGGTGCGGATCAGGTGGTCGGCGGTGGTGACGACCTTGTTCAGCAAGTCACACCCTCGTACGTCGACGGCATGACGCGGATCGATCTTGATCTGATGAGCGGAGTGGGCCCACTGAGTCTGGACGGGTGGAGCAAAGTGGTCCCCTCCGGCGGGTCAGGTGGTTACTGGAACACCGACGTTCACGAACTGATGGTCGAAACGGCGGCCTCTCTCGTCGGAGATCCGAGCTTCTACATCAGCAGCAGCGATTTCATTGATGGGACATTTCAGACGCGTCTGAGCGTATCGGCCTCGGGCCAGGATGACTTTATCGGTGTTGTCTTCGGCATGCAGAAGTACGCGCCTCAAACGACGTTTCGGCCCAACGACTACTACTGCCTCACCTGGAAACGGGCGACGGAAACGACGTCGTTCACGTATTACAACGACTTGACGGCTGAAGAGGGTTTGAAGCTGATCAGGGCGGACGACGTCAGCGGTTGGCCCGACTACATGATCGGACCTTTTCTCTGGGACGGAGTTCACCCCCAGACCGGTAGTCGGTTGCAGTTGCTGGATGCTGAGCCTGGGTGACGACATGGGCTGGGAATACGACACGCAGTACGACATCACCATCGACCACAGTTCGGACGGCACGATCGATGTCGACGTCCGCCGCGTGGAGGATGACGCGCTGATCTGGCAGACCACGGTTGTGGATCCTGCGCCGCTGGGTGCCGGCAGAATCGGCTTCTTTAACATGGGTCAGTCCGGTGTGGAGTATCGGACTCTGGGCACAACCGAGGGCCTGGGGGAAGGGCTCTATCAACTTTCCGTGCACAGCGGAGATCCGGGCCTCCGCGACCTTGACGGATTGGCTTTGGACGGCGATGGCGACGGCGTCGCCGGTGATGATTTCACGGCCACGAGTCTGATTGATTTTGCGCCTCCGGAAATTACGGCCGTCGAGACGGATGCAAGCGGTGTCGTCGTCACCTACGCGGACCTCGGTGGTATGGATCATGCTCGCATGACGGACGTGGCCAACTACCAGCTTGTGGCAAGTGGCGGCGACGGTGTACTCGGTGACGAGGATGACGTGCCTATCGCTATCGAGGCGGTCAGCTGGCGCGGGGGACTACGGTTACGAGCAGGCAGTCCTGTCGTTTGCGTCGCCACTGGAATCGGAGAGATATCGGCTCACAGTGGATGGCACGGACGGTGTTCGCGATCTGTATGGACGTGATCTGTTGGGTGGGGATTACGTCAAGGTCGTGTACTTCACCACCGGCCCGACGCAGTTTGTCTTGGACCTTCCCACGGAGATGGACACGGGCGTCTCCGACGAGGACAACTTGACACGCCTGTCGAGCCTGGAGATTGACGCAGTGATCGATCGGTCCGGACGGCTGCGTCTGGATCTCGACAATGACGGTACCTATGAGATCGACGAGTACATAGCCGGTTCGGGCACCTACACTTACGCAGCTCCCTTCAGCAGCGAGGGGGAACATCGCAGTCGCGGTTATTTCACACCCGCGTCCGGATCTTCGATTTCGCAGAATCTTTATGTGACGATCGACACCGAGGCGCCGTCGGTTGTCGAGTACACTCCTTTCGGTATCGGGCACACGACCGCCGATCACGTCGAACTGCGGTTCTCCGAGGAACTCGTCGGCGGCATGGCACTCGACGACTTCAGCATGACGGGGCCGCAGGGGAACATCCCGCTGACGAGCATCACCGACTTGGGAGCGAATACCCTGCGTGTCGATTTTGCCCAGCAGACGGCGTGGGGCTATTACCGGCTGGCGATCGATGCGGTCGCCTCCGACGCGGCCGGCAACCAGATCGACACCGACGGTGATCGCGTGGGTGGGGAGGACCCCGAGGACGCGTTGAACCTCAACTTTCTGGTCGGCTACGACGCAGTGAATCTCGCCGTCGATGGAAGTTTCGAAGGAGCCGGGGCCAGCAGCAGTCCGCCGAGCGATTTCGGGGTCTGGTCGGGGGATCGCACGGCATGGGTCACCACCTATTCCGGCGTGGTACCGTTGGACGGCGGGCGGATGCTGCGATTCCTGAATACCGGGAGCTCCGCCGCCGCGGGAGCGACCTGGGGGGACGTCTGGCAGCTGATTGACTTGACACCTTTTACCGACGACGTGGCGACCGGAGAGGCGATCATCTGGGCCTCTTCCCTGTTCAATCGCGGAGCGGGAATTCAGTACTGGGATACCCAATTCGCCGTCTCGCTGGCTGCTTATGCCGGCGATCCCAGCACGTTTGCGGCACAACTGGGCTCGGGCGAGCTCGCCACGGCCGAGAACTTCCTGTTCACCGACAACGAGCCGGAGACCTGGCAGGGGTTGAGTGCCGGACTCACCCTGCCAGCGACAGCCAGTTTTGTGGCTCTGCAGATCTCCGCCATCGAAAATGTCTACGACAACAACTCATCCTACGAGTTCTATGCCCATTTTGCCGATGCCGTCTCGGCGGCGCTGGTCGTGCCACTCGACAAACCCTACGTGGTCGACTCGTCGCCGCAAGGGAGCATCGCGGTGGCGGCAGACCATATCGAAGTGACGTTCAGCGAACCGATCGACAGCTGCCACGTTCACTGCCGACGATGTGTTACTCGTCGGCCCGGACGGAGGCCACACGTTGGATCCACCTGTGCACTTGGGTGGTAATGTCTGGCGCATCGGCTTCGCGCCCCTGACAGAAGAGGGTGACTATCAGTACGCGATTGGGCCCGATGTGCGGGATCTCGATGGGCGCGCGATGGATCAGAACCGCGATGGTGGGGCAGGTGATGAGGTATTGGACGTCTATCACGCCAGCTTCCGCGTCGATTTCACGCCCCTGGTCATCAATTCCCATAGTCCCGCCGGCGTGCAACACACCTTCGTCAGTCACGTCGATGTGACGTTCAGCGAGGAGATCGACGCTGCGACGCTGACACCCGCCGACGTTGTGCTGACCGGACCGACGGGACTGATTTCAGTGCTGGATCCCGTTGATCAGGGTGGCTCCACCTGGCGCTTCCCCTTTTCCCAACAGCAAACTGAAGGCGAGTATACGCTCGTCGTTGGTCCCGATGTGGACGATCTGGCCGGGCATCCCATGGTGGATGCCTACACCGGTACGTTCGAGATCCGACTGGCGGATCTCAGTGGCAGCGACCTGAACGTTCCCTCGGTCGGAGGAAGCGGAAGCCCGCTCGACATCGCCTGGCGCGTGGCCAATGAAGGGGCTGTGGAGGCAGATGCCCTGTGGAGCGACATGGTCTACCTCTCCGACGACGACGCCCCCGGCGGCGACACGCTGCTGGCCTCTTTCGAACATCTGGCGGCACTTGATCCCGCTGAGTATTACGACCAAGCGGTGACAGTTACTTTGCCGCAAGTGGCCGAAGGGGACTACTGGATCATGGTGGTCGTCGACGGAGGAGGTGAAGTCGATGAGCCGGACGAATCGGACAATGTCTTGGTGGCTGGTCCGATCATTATTCGGCGTCCCAATCTCACGGTCGGCGACCTGCAATTTCCGTCGGAGGGTTCTCCCGGCCAGCGTCTTGAGTTCGGCTGCACGGTCTCCAACACCGGAGCGGTGCCGACCACCGGTGCGTGGTACGTCACGGCCTACCTGTCCGACGACGACTCATTCGGTGAAGACGAAAACCTGGGAACCTTTGCGGCTCCACCCAGCGTTGTCGCGGCGGGCGAGCGTTATGATCGAGTCAGCAACTGGGACATCCCGGGAGTTCCCCCCGGCAATTATTACCTGGTCGTTCAGGCCGATCGGACCGACCTACTGAAGGAATCCGACGAGTCCGATAACATCGCCGTTGCCGGCACGATCAGCATCAAATCACTCGACCTGGTCGTGACAGATCTCGTCTTGCCAACCGGTAGCCAGTCCGGCGAGGAGATCACGATCCGCTGGGAACTGAGCAACAGCGGTACCGGCACGATCACCGACAATTTCAACGACATCGTTTACCTTCAGAACCAGGTGACGGGTGAGTTCTGGTACAAATATGTGGGATACCACCAGTCGTCCAGTGGGCCCATCGCCCCCGGGCAATCGGTCCCGCGTGAGGCGACTTTCCAACTCCCCGACGGAGACGCGGGCGTCGGGGAGTTCTGGGTGCAGATCGAAACGGACGCCTGGGACAGCTTTGGCAACGACCGGATTTACGAATGGAATGCTTCCGGGGACGCCGAGTCTAACAATACATGGCAGGGCACGTTTCACGCCACGCTCGCGACCTATCCTGATCTGGTCCTCAACCCGATCACGGTGACACCCGAGAATCCCCAGACGGGCGATGCACTCACCGTCCGCTGGCGACTGGAGAACCACGGCAATGCCCCGGTCGCGTCGGCATTCTCTGATCGCATTCGTGTGATCAACACCACAACGGGCCAAACACTGTACACAGATTACCTCCCTTACGATCCGGCGGCGGAGGGGGCGATTGCGATTGGCGCCGGTGTCGATCGACAACTGACGCTGAGTCTCCCCAAGGGCTCAGCAAGTGCCGGAGATCTGGAGGTGACCGTCCTGGCCGACTGGGACGAAGATGTCTTCGAGCGCAACGACAGCGGAACAGCTGAAGACAATAACGAGGCCAGTCAGTTGATCACGACGACGCTGGCGGCCTATCCCGATCTGGCAGTTGTCGATGTCGACTTCCCACAACTGATCGTCGGAGATCCCGCCAAAGCTACCATCTCCTGGACGGTGGAAAACCTCGGCACGGGGGATGCGCCGGCGGCGTGGACCGACGTGATCGTTGTCTCGGAGAACAACGTGCTTGGCGACTGGGACGACGAAGAGTTGCTGCAACTTGAGCACGTCGGAGGCCTGGACGCGGGAGCACGTTATCAGGCGAGCCAGCAAGTGTGGCTTCCACCCCGCTTTGAAGGGCGGTTCCACCTGTTTGTAACGACGGACATCGACGACCTTGTTTTCGAGGACGCCAGCGAGGTGAACAACACCTTGGAGTCCGAGAAACCGCTGGACGTCGTCATGATTCCTTATGCCGACTTGGTCGTCACGTCGGTCGAAACTCCCACGATTGCGCTGAGCGGACAGGCGTGCGAGCTGACCTGGACCGTGAGCAATCTGGGCATCGGACCCACCAACGTGCACGACTGGCGGGACTTTGTCTATCTGTCGCACGACCCGTTGGGCGAGGATCCCGTGTACCAACGTGTTGGCGACTCGGACGTGCTCTGGTACGCGACCGTTGATCACCTCGGACAACTCTCTTCAGGTGCGAGCTACACACACACTGCATCCCTGACGCTTCCCGAGGGTCTCGAAGGTACGGTCTACGTGGTGGTGACCACCGCGGTGATGCCGCAGGCGATTGCCTCGTACCACCATGTCTCGCCTTATGCCTGGGTATCTGAGTTCATTTACACAGACAACAACCAGTCCGTATCGGATGCGCTGGCCGTGGAGTTGACTCCGCCACCCGACCTGGTCGTCACCGACATCGATGCGCCGGAGGAAGCTCTGGAGGACACGTTGATCGACGTCCAGTGGACCGTTCGCAATAACGGGGCAGGGGAAGCCACCCCCGGGTGGGTCGATCGTGTCTGGCTCCAGGATGCCACCGATCCCGACGCCGATCCGATTGAACTGGGTACTTTTTCCTACGCGGTCCCTTTGCAGCCAGGTACTGCGTATACGCGGCAGGAGACTGTGCGTATTGCTCCGCGCATTCCGGGCACGTATTACGTGGTTGTCACGACCGATCGCAAGAATGAACTGTTCGAACATGCGGGCGAAGACAATAACACGACGATCGACGACGTGCCATTGCTGATCAGCGTGAAACCGCGGCCGGATCTCCAGGTCGCCTCCATCACAGCGCCGGCCACCGTCGATCCCGAAGGGTCGCTCTCGGCCGAATTCGTGATTATCAACCAGGGCACCGTCGCGACGACCACCGCCCATTGGGTCGACCGCGTGTATCTGTCGCTCGACGACAAGTTCGGCGGCAATGACCTGCTGGTCGCGACGGTAGTCAATCAGTCGGCGTTGGCGCCGGGTGAGAGCTACCTGTCCGTCTCGGCTGCGGGCACCGTACCTCGGCACTATCGCGGCGATATGTTTGTCCTGGTCGAGACCGACGCTTACCACCAGATGGACGAGTGGCCAAACGAGGGAAACAACATCCTGGCCGTGCCGATCCACGTGACGGAACTACCGCTGGCCGACCTGGTTGTCAGCGACGTCGTGGTGCCCGCCCAGGCCATCGCGGGCTCCGAGATCGAAGTCCGCTTCACGGTCACCAATTTGGCGCGGGGGAGACAGACCGCGATTGGTGGACGGAGCAGATCTGGCTCGCCGCCGACAAGGACTTGCCGACACCCCCGAAAGGCCAGCACAAGCTCGACAGGCTGATCACATCGTTCGAGCACCACGGGTCGCTCGACGTCGGTGCGGGATACGACGTGATCATGACGGTGACGTTGCCGGCGGATCTCGAGTCCGGCCGGTACTACATAACTCCCTGGACCGATCCCTACCAGTTCGTGGCCGAAGACACACTGGCGATCAACATCAATCCAGACGATCCCGATGAGATCGACAACAACAACTACAAGGCGCGGGCCATCGACGTGATCGCGTTGCAAGAGGATCTTCCGGACCTGGTCGTGGACTGGGTCGCGGTCACGCCCGAGACGCAGGGCGGCGAAGAGATCACCATCACCTACAGTGTGCGGAACGTGGGAACGGCAGAGGCTGCCTGGTGGCACCCCTACGGTTCTGTCGGCGATCCCGGACCGTTTTACTGGCTCGACGAAATCCGTCTGGTGAGCGATCTTGGGGAACAGCCTGAGAAGGACCTCTTTCTGAGCAACGTCTTGGTGATCGCTCAGAGTGGCTTCAATTCGGCCATGGCAAGACTGATGGCTGGCACCGCAGGCATCGACCTCGAGACGGGCGTGGAGGACGGCACGGTGATCGTGCTCGACGAGCCACTGGGTCCCGGGGAGAGCTACACGCACTCGATCACCATCCCTCTGAACCCGTCGGCGGAAGGGGCACACGCCCTCGTAGCCGCGGACGCGCGGAGATGGACTTCCGGCGCATTTGGCTACATCGAGGAAATCGACGAGAACAACAACCGAGGTGATGGAGACACGTTGGTCACGCCCGTTCCCGCGGATCTCGTGGTGACTGCGGCCACGGTGGAGCCGATCGATGCAGCACAGGTTTACTCCGGCGACTCGGTCCGGGTCCGGTACACGGTGACCAACGTGGGCGACTATCCCGTCTGGCCGGGAACCGATTACTGGAAAGAGAGTCTGTGGCTTTCCGCCGACGTCCTCGATGAATGGGTCGTGTATGGCTTCAACCCTAGCGCATACCGCGCAACGTACCTCGGCGAAAACATCCATTTCCAGAATGAGCCGCTGCAACCGGGTGAAAGCTACGACGTCGAGTGCGATCTCATGCTGCCTGCCGGCCTTGACGGAGACTACTTCGTCTATATCCAGCTCAGTTCGTTGGGAGGGGACAAGCAACTTTATCCGGACTGGTGGCTGGTGGATCGAAGTCACAATCTGTCCTGGCTGACGTTCTTCGAGAGCACCGCCTTCGAATACCCCTACAACAACTTGCATCGCGTGGAGCTTCCCGTCACGTATCGCGAGCCAGATCTTGTCGTAACGACCTTCGATACGCCGTCAACGGCGACTTCCGGCGAAGTGATTCAAGTCTCTTACGAAGTGGCAAATCTGGGCACACGCGCGACTCGCGTCAACTCCTGGTGGGACGGGATCATTCTGTCGCACGACGCCTTCCTGGATGAAGGCGACGTTCTGCTCTCCTCGTTTCGTGTCGTTCGCCAAGAACCGCTTGCGCCAGGTAATTCCTACACGCAGACGGTGGAGATCCAATTGCCGGAGAGTGTTGAAGGTGATTTCCACATCCTCGTGTTTGCCGACTCCGCCGTGAAGAGCGGCAGCCTTTTCTACACACCCAGTTCGATCAGCGACCGTTTGCCGGGTATTAACTTCGCTCTTCCCTCATCCGTCTTAGGTGGGGCTTCCAGAGAACGACTCGCCATGGCACGTGGCTTGGTGTGGGAGTTCGAGGACGAGGGGAACAACCTTGTCGCAGCCCCTCTTCAAGTGAGCCTCGATCCGCCACCCGATCTGCAGGTCACGTCACTCTCAGTCCCCGAGCACGTGGTGCGCGGACAGAAGTTCGAAGTCACTTGGACCGTTTCAAACCTCGGAGGGGACACCCCCGCTGATCAGCGCGTGTGGGACGACCTGGTCTACCTCTCCCGCGACGAAGTGCTTGATTTGAAGGCCGATCGCTACATGGCCTCATTGCCTCATTCCGGGGAATTAGGAGCCGACGCCAGCTACTCACGGACAGTCTACATTACGGCCCCCAAGGATCTCTTGGGACCTTACTACGTGTTTGTCGTGGCCGATCCCGTGCGCTATTTGCCCGGCGGCCGAGTCTTCGAGGGGAGCAACGAATACAACAACGATCGAGCCAGCGATGTTCCGGTGATTATCGAGTTGCCGCCACCTGCCGATCTCGAGGTAACGCAGATCGACGTGGCCGGCACGGCAACCTCTGGCCAGGCCGTCCCAATCTCGTGGACGGTGATCAACACGGCAGCGGAACCGGCCAGCGGCACTTGGTCCGACTGCGTCTATCTGTCCGCTGACGGAATCTGGGATATCCGCGATAAGCTGATTGGACGCGTCGCCTATTCCGGCACGCTCGCCCAGGGTCAGTCCTACACATCGATGCTCACCGAGCCGTTGCCGACCGTGCTGCCGGGTAACTATCGCATCATCGTGCGGGCCGATATCTACAACCAGATCTATGAAGGAGACGGCGAAGTCGGCAACGTTGCTGTTTCCACGGAGCTGGTTGAGGTGACGGTGGACGAACTGGCAATCGGCGTGCCACTGCAGACCATTCTCAACGCCGGTGACGAGCGGCTCTTCCAGGTGACTGTACCCCAAAACAAGACGCTCGCCGTCACGCTGGGAAGTCCGTACGAGCTGGCGCTGCATGAAGTGTTTGTGCGTCACGGCGCCGTTCCCTCAAGTGCAGCCTACGATGCGGTGAGCGCGGGGGGCATGGACCAGATCGTCACGGCGGTCGTCCCCTCGACAGAACCTGGTGTCTACTATGTGCTGCTGCGCGGGCACAATGAGCCCGCTGGCGGTGGCGTGGTAACCGTGCTGGCGGAACTGGTGCCGCTGGTGATCACCGACGTCCACACCGACGCAGGGGGCGACAGCCGCTACGTAACGACAACCATCCGAGGCGCCCAATTCCACCAACAGGCGATTGTCAAGCTTGTTCGCCCCGGTTTCGGGGAGTATGAACCGGTCGACTACCAGGTGGTCGATAGCACAAAAATTGTCGCCACGTTTGACTTCACGGACGCGGTACACGGACTCTATGACGTGAAGGTGATCAACCCTGGCGGAGACCAGGCGGTGGTGCCCTACCGCTTTCTCCTCGAGCGGGCCATCGAGCCGGAGGTGACAATCGGGCTTGGCGGACCACGGATCGTCGACGCGGGCGACGTGGGCCGCTTCAGCGTGGCACTGGTGAACACCGGAAACATCGATGCACCCTACGTCTTCTTTGAAGTCGGCATTCCCGACATGGGGATCAACCAACGCGTTTACAATCTGCCCTACGTACAGTTCTCCACTAACTTGCGCGGCAATCCGGAGACGACGGCAACACAAGACGTTCCCTGGGCCAGTCTTGATCCGGCGGTCAAAACGAGCCTCACGGCCGGCAAAGCCGGTTATTGGTTGGCGCCCGGCTACCTGTTGGACGAACATGCGGAGGGCTTCACGGGCTTCACGTTCGATGTGGCGACCTATCCGCTGCTCAATGAACTTTTGAGCTACGACTGGGACCGCATTAAAGGGATGGCCTACACATTATTCCCGGAGCTGGCGGAAACCGACGCGCTGGCGGCGGGCCCCGAATCGCTCGACGCGATCGCCCCGGGACTGTACGCCGAGTATCTCGCGCAGACGCTGATGTCTGATCCCTGCTACAGGTCTCAGTATGCCGCCTTCCAGTTCCCGATCGTCGCGGCGGCTACCACCATGACTCGCGACGAATTCGTCGACCACGCGGTTGCCGAAGCCATGCGGCTGCGCGAGGCGATTCTCGAGGACACCGAGGCGGCATCGGCGCTGCTGTCTATCGCGGCGGACGAGGCCACCTGGCAGCAACTCTATCTGGCGTCGCTCGAAGAGGCCGGCATTCTCCGTCCGGAGGACGAGACGCCGCCAGCACGCGAGAATCCCAGACTGTTGAGCTTGATGGCCACACTCTCAGCGGGCATCCTGATTGGACCGGCGGGCAGCGACATTCGCACGAGCGGTGACATCGGGAACTTCTTCGAACAGATCCGCCAATGGTACGGCCACGAGCCTGAGAGTGTGGTGGAACTGCAGGATGTAGCGACCTGCGGAGCCAAGTGCGGAAATCAGGCTGCACGGCTCACCTTCCCAACAGAATGGCCTGAACGGAGCGACTATGACCTGGGACTTGAGCACGCGACGCACTTCGAGGCTTTTCGCGTCTACGTGCCGTGGGGATCGATCGGCCACCCGAAGGGCCTCGCAGATCCCGGAGCGTTGACCGACTACTTGTCGTTGCCCGGTGAAGAAAGCGAGTTGGTTTCGCTGCAAGGGCCGTTCGCATTCGACACCAACGGCTATGTACCAGCGGAGGAATCGCTGCCATTCACGGTCTACTTCCAGACGGACCCCGGTGCCTCAACGTATGCTCATGAAATCCGCCTGGTAACGCCACTGGACGACGAACTCAGTGCGCGCTCTTTTCGCTTGGGCGATCTGAAGATCGGTGATATCAGCGTGCACGTTCCGGAAGGTCGCAATGTCTTTCAGAACGACTTTGACTTCACCGACGCGAAGGGGTTCCTGCTCCGCGTGAGTGCCGCCATTGAACCGGAAAGTCGTCAGGCCACGTGGCTGCTGCAGGCAATCGACCCGCTTACCGGCGAGCTCCTCGAAGACCCCAACAACGGACTGCTGCCCCCCAACGATGCGGCGGGGTCGGGGAGCGGTTTCGTCAGTTACACGGCGGTCCTCAGCAATGACGCGCAGTCGGGTGATCGGCTCAGCGCCCAGGCCCGCGTGATGATGGACAACGCGCCCCCCGAGGACACGGCGACCCTGTCCTATCTCGTCGACGCCCACGCACCGGTGACGACGCTGTCGGTTTCATCGATGTCGGGCACCAAACCCACCTATTCGGTCACGTGGAAAGTTGTAGACGAACAGAATGGATCGGGTGTGCGGCACGTGACCCTGTACGTCGCGACCGACGGCGGCGATTTCAAAATCTGGCAGCGGCAGCGCCCCGAAGCAACTGGGTCAGAAGTCTTCGTCGGCGAGGCCGGCCACGTTTACGAGTTCCTGGCGTTGGCCACGGACGTGGCCGGCAACCGGGAAAGGCCTGCCTTCCGTGGCAACGTGCCTGACGATGGCACGACGACGAACTTGGGCGGAAATCCCCTGGTAGCGGAGACCACGCCTGAGAACTTCGGCGTGGCACCACACCCAAGCCCCGAGCCATCGACAAATCCGCTCTTTCATGAAGTCGAAAAACTCGTTCCCTCGGCGCTGTCCGATGTTCGCCCCACCGAATTCACCGAGGTGCTCCGCCCGCTGGTCGCGCGGGCATTTGCCACCGGGATGGAGCAAAGCCACGCTGATATTGGCCCCCTGGCCATCGTGGAGGCGCCCGATGGCTCGATCCTGGTCAGCGGAGGAGCATCGCGCAACGAGATCTACAGGTTCGACGTCACGGGTGGCGAAACCGGCGAGCCTTTGGCCGAGTTGGACTATCCCGTGTTCAATATGGCTTTCGATGCCGAGGGGCGTCTGTGGGCGACAACCGGCGGGGGTCCGTTGCTGGAGCTTGATCCCGAGACTTGCGAGATCCTGCATCAGTATGCCGATGGGATCACCATCGCGTTGGCTGTCGAACCGGGCTCTGGCTTGATCTACGTCTCTTCCTCCAGCGGAGTGGAGGTCTTCGATCCGGACACAGAAACCTTCACCCATTACAGTCGCGACCGCGACATCCGGGTGGGAAGCCTGGCCTTTGATGCGGCAGCAGCGCTCTGGGCCACCACCTGGCCGGACCGGGAACGAGTGGTTCGCTTCAACGACCGAGCGCGAGCGGAAACGATGCTCCTCTTTGACGCCGATGTCGACTCGATCGCGTTCGGCCAGTCGGGCACCGCACTCGAAGGACTGCTTTTCGTGTCTCACGTCGAAGGACCGCAGATCGCCGCTGGCAGTGCCGCTCGCGCAGGAAGTGAGCTGACGCTGGTGGACCTGGCAACGCTACGGCAGTTGCCGGTCGCGCGGGGCGGTACGCGAGGCGACGTCGTGATGACCACGTCGGACGGTCGGATTCTCGTGAGCCAGTCGAACCAGATTGACATTCTCTACCCCTCCTTTGCGCAACTGTGATCGCCACAAGTCCGCCCGATGATGGGATCGCCGCACTACCACTTGGATGCATCACGGTCACGTTCGACCAGCCGATGTACGCGGGTGATTCGCAGCACCCAGCATCGGTAACGAACTTGAGTAATTACGAGATCGTCGGCGCTGCCACAGGGAACATCGCCATTGAATCGGTCGTGTACGACGCCGACAGTCAGACGGCGATTCTCTTCCCGAGGCGATTCGAGCCGGATCAATATGAACTTCACGTCCTGGCAACGCTGGCCAGCGCCGAAGGCCTGGGACTCGCTGACACATATACGGCGACGTTTCTTGCCGTTTCGGACTTCTCGGCGTTGTTGGAGATCGAGTTCTCGCAGACGCGGTCCAGTCGTGCCGAGGCGACCGTTTCCTACGACGTAAGGATCACCAACACCAGTGAATATGACCTACAACTGCCGTTGCTGTTGATCTTGGATCCAGCCCTCGGCTATGAGGGCATTCCGCGCAACGCGGCAGGGCTAACACCCGACGGTGCGTGGATTGTCGACCTCTCACAGGCCTTGCCTCCCAATGGGCGTCTTGCGCCAGGGGAAAGCACGACGGGACGCACGGTGGTTATCGACAACGACGGCAATTGGCACGTCGACTACGATCATGGTGCGTATGCGCTCCCGACGATTAATGTGGCACCCGTGTTCGATTCGGACCCCGTGGAAGATACCGAGGTCGGGGAGCAGTATGTTTATCATGCGGAGGCCCACGATCCGGACGGCACCGTTGTGATCTACATGCTCTACGAGGGCCCGCATGGCATGACGGTCGACCCGCTCACGGGGCTCGTCGAGTGGTCCCCGACGGCGACGGCATCTGCCAGAACTTCCGTCGTCGTGCACGCATATGATAGCCGAGGGGGTCGGGGTACTCAGCAATTCGTAATCGACGTGGCCGGCGGTAATCACGAACCACTGCTCGCGCCCTTGCCTGCCGTTGTCGAGGTGAACGAAGGAGAACTGCTAGAGATCGTGCTGTCCGCTGACGACCCCGACGGTGACGTACTGTTGGCCGGTGCGAACAACTTACCCCCGGGAGCGCGGTTTGACGCGACCCAACGCGTATTGAGCTGGATACCGGGCAACAACGCAGCGGGCACGTACTCGGATATCCAGTTCTCGGTTACCGACGGCATTCACGAAGCGCTGGCGAACCTGACCATCCTTGTGCTGCCGACCGACCAGGGTCCCTACTTGGTGAAGCCGCAGCCACGCACGATTCGCGAGGGCGAGCGGTTGCAACTGTACTTGGACGGCGGGGATCCGGATGGCGAGGCGGTACGTTACTATAGCAACCTTCTCCCGCCGGGCGCGAGGCTCAATCCGAACACGGGGTCGTTTGAGTGGACGCCCGACTACTACCAGGCGGGTGAGTACACCTTCCCGCTGTCCGTGGTGAGTGGTGGTAAGACGACGACGGTCGAGGCGGCCATTACGGTGTTGAACGTAAATGGCCCGCCGACCTTCTTGCCGCTCGATACCTGGCAGGGATACGAAGGCGAGCCGATCAGGTTTCGCCCGCTTGCCGTCGATCCCGACAACCCCGGCAGTCTCCCGCCGATTCGCGGGCAGGGCAATCAACTCGTGGTGATCGGATCGGGACCTTCATCCCTCACCTATACAGCTGACGGCCTGCCCTCTGGAGCGCAGTTCGACGCGGAAACGGCCACTTTCACCTGGGAACCCGGCTATGATGCAGCCGGCGACTACATCGTGTCGTTCACGGCCACCGATGACGGAGATGGTGTGGGTCCCGTGTTGGCGTGCGCTCTGACAACCAGGATCATCGTCCACAACTACAACCGCTCGCCCGAAATCGTCCCGCTGTCCAACGTCACCGTGCAACAGGGAGAAACGCGACTGCTCACGGTCGAGGCTCTCGACCCGGACGGAAACCCACTCACGCTCACCGCCACCAACGCGCTGACCGGTTACAGACTTCCAGACTTCATCTCGTTTGCCGATCACGGCGGCGGCATGGGTAGCTTCACCTTGACGCCCGAAGCAGGTTACCGAGGTGACTACACTGTGTCCCTCATGGCAACCGACGACGGCGATGCGGGACAGTCGTCCGTGGCAACCGATGAGATTTCGTTCGTCGTGACCGTGGAAACCGAAAACGATCCACCCGTGCTCGACTACATTGGCGACAAGGTGGCCGTGGTTGGAATCCCCTTCGAGTTGGTCATGCGGGCCAGCGACCTGGACGAAGAGCAGTTCAATTGGGCCATGTCGGGGCTCCCGGCTGCAGCAACTCTAACACCGAGTGGTTCATCCCAAACGGCGGTACTCAAGTGGCTCCCGACGTTCGCGGATGTGGGAAGTCACACGGTCGTGTTCGAGGTGAGCGACGGTGGTAATGGCGATCCAGCATTTGTCGCGGCGGACAATCAGACCATTGCGTTGACCGTCCGCGCCACCAACCAGGCTCCCGTCCTGGCGGAGCCTGGTGATCTGGTCGTCCAGGAGGGCGAAACGCTCGTGCTGCCGTTCTCGGCCACCGATGCCAATGGGGACGTCCTCACGTATTCCGCCGAGAATCTGCCCCCCGGCGCATCGTTGAACCCGCAGTCGGGTGTCCTGACCTGGAATCCTCAATACGGTCAGGCCGGTGACTATTCTGGAATCGTCGTCCGCGCTGGAGACGGACAACTGAGCGACACCGTGACCTTTGGCGTGGAAGTAACGGACACGAATCGCGCTCCGATCCTGATACCGATGTTCCGGCAGCTCGGTCGCGAAGGCAGCCTCCTGCAACTGAGCGTGCTCGGGTCGGACCTCGATGGAGATCCGATCTGGTACAGAGCTGCCGGCTTGCCAGTGGGTGCCACACTGAACCGACAGACGGGGCGATTTTCCTGGACACCGGGATTCACCGACGCGGGGCAATACATAATTACCTTCGAAGCGGTCGACACGCGCGGAGCAGTCGGCACGGCAGATGTCGTTGTGGAAATTGAGAATGAGAACCGTGCCCCGTCGATTGTCGTGACGGACCACGCTGTTGCGTTGGGCCAGGTACTGCAATTCTCCCTGATCGCCCACGACCCGGACCCGGGGACTACTCTGACGTATTCGGCCGAGGGACTCCCCGCAGGAGCGTCTGTGGATCCCCTGACCGGACAATTCACCTGGGCTCCGCAGATCGGCCAGGCACAAGAGCACGTGGTGGCTTTTCTGGTCTCCGACGGAGAAGAGGTGGCTTCCCGCTCCGTGGTAATTCTTGCGGCTGCTGCGCCGAGTCCCGTCGACGTGCACATCGAGGTGACGCCGAGTTTCGCGGCAGCACCCGGTGCTTCCGCACTTGTGCACGTGATTGCGGACAGCCTGGCCAACATCGCGCAGATCAGCCTCAGGGTGGACGGCGAGCCTGTCGCGCTTGACGCGCAGGGCCGAGCGACGCTTACGGCCCAGCAGCCTGGTAAGCGACACATCGAGGCAACAGCCGTGGACGCCGACGGATTCGTGGGACGTGCGACGGCAGTGATGCGGGTGCTCGATCCCACCGATCAAGAAGCCCCCGTCGTTGCCCTGTCCAACGCACTTAGCCGCGAAGCTCTGAGCGAACTTGTCGAGGTCGAGGGGACTGTGGCGGATCGCAACCTCGATTTCTGGCGTCTGGAAATTGCCTGGTATGGGTCCGACGACTTCCACGAGATTGCGTCGGGGGAATCCTCCGTTGGTGCTGGCGTATTGGGCACGTTGGATCCAGCGGCGCTTCGCAACGGTTTCTATCAACTTCGCCTCACTGCGCGGGATATCGCCAAGCGGACCAGCGTCGCAAAGTGCGTGGTCGAGGTCAACTCGTCGACAAAATCCGCCGCATATCCGCGTCTAGAAACGGACCTGGCTGTGCAAATCGGCGGCACAAGCGTCACGCTCTCGCGAGCCTACAATTCACTGGCAAACCAGACTGGCGCAGAGCTGGGATACGGCTGGCGTCTGGTGCCGCGCGACACGGACATCCAAACCAATGCCCCCTTGACCGGACGCGAACATCTGGGTGTTTATGGCGCCTTGCGCGACGACTCGCGTCTGTACGTGACGCTACCGTCGGGTGAGCGTGTGGGATTCTCGTTCGTCCCCGTAGCCGTCAACGTCGCGGGGCTCACGTTCTATCGACCCGCCTGGCAGGCGGACCCTGGCGTCAGCTACACGCTCGATTCGGTTCCCGCAATGCTCATGAAAGCTGGCCGACGCTTTCACGATCTGGAGACGGGGCAGCCATACAATCCGCAGAGCCCCTTTTATGACGGCCCGGACTATGCGCTGAGGACACCCGATGGAACTCCGTTCGAGATTGACTCGGCTCGTGGTATCGTGGCTCAAGTTACGCCGTCCGGCGATCGTTTGCTCTACAGCGACAGCGGCATCGTGACGGCAACTGGAGCGGCGATTCAGTTCGTGTACGACTCGCAGGGGAGAATCAGCCGGGCGATCAGTTCCGAGGGCAAAGCGGTCGTATACCTCTACGACGAACTGGGAAACCTGGCCAGCGTGCGCAATCTCGCCACGGGACAGCACACGACCTACGGCTACGATGCTGCCGCACCACATTTGCTGACCGGTGCCGTGTACTCCGACGGTACCGGCGAGGCGGTGCTTTACGATGGAACGTCTCAGACCGTCGCGATCGCAGGGCACCTTGGCGGCGTGGACCACTTTACCAGCCAGAGCGCAACCGGTGATCTCACTTCGGGAGCGACCCAGCGGTACACCTTTACCATGCGTAGTTCGGAGATCAAGTCGGTAAGTTCGGGCGACGTGCTGATCCAGGTTTGGATCGATTCCGCTGGCAGCAACCTGGCACCGGGCGCGCCGTCCATTGCTGGTCTCGAACCCTGGATGACGCAGGTCACCGCCGATCAGTCCATGGGGGTTTTTGCCGTCAATCGCGCCGGGCTGTACCAGGTGCTGGTGGCGGGATCGGACAACACCACGACTGGCGGGTATGAGGTCCGGCTGCGCGTGGCTGGCGATATCAACGCTGACTCTCGGGTGGACGGCGTCGATAGCGCGCTCCTGGCAGCCGCTCAAGGCACGGCGGTCGGCGAGCCCGGGTATCTTGCCGAGGCCGACCTGGATGCCAGCGGAACGATCGATGGCCAGGACACGCTGATCTTGATCGCCAATTATGGATTTGTCGCGAACCGACCGCCGGAGGTCAATCCCGTCGCGCCAGACCTGCTCACGCACCAGGACTTGGCGATCGCCATCTCGTTGGAAGGAATCGTCTTGGATCCCGATGGCGATGCCGTGTTTTATCAAGTTACCAACGTCGAGCATGGCACGGTGGCTTTGAGTGTCGATGGCCAAATGGCTCTGCTGGTGCCCGATCCCGGTTTCGTCGGCACAGCCTATGTGCGCTTGATGGCGGACGATGGAAGCAACGCGTCGGAAGAGATCTCACTAGAGATCACAGTCAGCGATGCGCCGCTGTTGGGCGTCGAGATCGTCAATCGGACGCCGCAGTTCGACGTCGGTGGCGTCACTCAACTGACTGTCGTCGGCGACTTCGCGGATCAACAGGATGCGCCGCTGCTGGGGCGTTATGTCGCGTTCGCTTCGACCGATCCCTCGGTGGCCCAAGTCTCGAGCAGCGGACTTGTGCAGGCCAATAGTCGCGGCAGCGCCGTGCTCATCGTGTCGCGCGGCCCATGGCAGGCTGCCACGGTGGCACGAGTGGGAGTCCCGATCGACGCCAAGGAACTCTATCTGACAAAAGTGGGACTCAACGTCTATCCCGAGTCGTTGACGTTGCCGCCGGGAGAAACGCGGCAGATGATCGTCCGGCTGGGCGTCGGAGACTCCATCTCTGCCGCCGTGTCGGGGACCCGCTACGTCGTCGGAAACACCGGCGTCCTGTCAGTTGATGACAACGGACTTGTCACAGCAATGGCAGAGGGAGCGACAACGCTGACCATCTTCAACGGCCCGGCGGAGATGACGATCCCGATCAACGTGGTCGCCAGCCAGGTCGGTCCGGTGGAAGTCGGCGAGGGAGGTGGCGTCGTGCAGGGGGCCGATGGCTCGCTGTTGGCGATCTCACCTGGGTCGCTCGACACGCCCGTCGACGCGTCGATCACACCGCTGAGCGGAAGGAGACCTCGGGCTGCCGCTGCCAGTCGACTACGAGTTCGCGGGTGCTTTTGAACTGAACATGGAAGGCGCGAAACTGACTCACGCCGCACAGCTTGTGATACCGGTTACGGGCGTCAATCCTGGCGAGGTCGTGCACTTCTTCCAGAAGAAGCTGTTGACGGAAGCGGACGGCACGCAGAGAGAATGGTGGATTCTCATCGACAGCGGGATCGTGGGGGACGACGGCATGGCTCGGACGACGTCACCGCCGTACCCGGGATTCAGCCAAGGTGGACAATACGTCTGTGCCCAGTCAGATGCGCCCGACGTTACGGTGTTCTTCAGCGCCGCCACGTTACTGGGAGGCGTTCAGCAATCGGCATACGCAATGCTTCCTGTCATGGGATTTGGATTTTTTACTCCAGCAGCCGACCTCTATGCCATACGTATGTCGCAAGTTGGCTGGATGGATATCGGATTCCGGAGGTATCTGGAAGACCGGACAGACGAGATCCCGTACTACGAACAGATCGTGACGTACGAGATTCCGGAGGGAGCCACTCACCTGGAATTGACCATTGATCCCCCCGAACTGCCACGACGCTCGCCGGTGATCACCGGTGTCGAATACGTGATCGTGGAGGGTGAGCCGAAAATCGTAATCCGTGGTGAACGACTTGATCGGGCACAGCAGGTTGCATTGGAATTGGCAGACCGAAACCATACTTGGTTCGGATCGGCGTTCGAGGATGCCTCGGCCACCAGCCTGACTGTGCCGTGGCCGGAAGATGCCGGCTTGATCCTGGGATTGACCGACATCTACGTGGTGGCACCCGGCGGTGTGAACAGTAACCACGTACAGCTTGGCCCGACGGGTGGCCTGGGATTCATGTCGGCCTACGATGATGTCGGTCCATTTGTGGCGGCCTTCGAGGCGGATATCCCCGACGACGCCAACCGTATGGCGGCGAAAATCTACTTGGGCGACGCCGGTTGGAAGACCATCTACAACACCGTGACGAGCGTCGACAGCACGCGGGTGTATGCGGCAGTCCAGCGCGGCTCCACCAGCGATCCCTGGGGTGGCGTAGCCGTCATTGATGCGACGACGTTGAAACAAGTGGATGAGGACCCGGGGACACTTGGTAACAACTTCATCAAGCTCCCAGGAGCCGCGGACGCCCTGGCAGTCGCCATGTCGCCACGAGGAGACTTCCTGTACGTGGCCGAGTGGGGCGGCGCAGTGCACGTTCTTGACGTCCAGCCCGACTCGCCCAATTTCCACCAAGTCGTACAGACGATTCAGGTGGTGACCGATCGTAATTTCTCTGGGGCGCTGGCTGTCAGTTCCGATGGAAGACGGCTCTACGTCGGCATCGCCGAACGGATAGGGGGAGACGGCCAGCTGGCCGTTGTCAATATTGATCCGACCGACAAACCGGCGGATGCCGCCGCTGATCTGTCCAGTGCGAGTGACAACCCGCGATACTGGCACCGGGTGCTCGGAACTTTCAGGACCATTCATACGCCCATACAAATCGTGGCCACGACGCACCCCGACAAGCTGGCGGTGACCTGCGCCTTCAGCCCCCACAGGATTTACGCACTGACGGTGACCGATGATCGGCCCGATCCGAGCCATTTCCGTGTCCAGCTCAGCCAGGTCAGGACCAACCTTCTTTTCCCCAATAGTGCCGGGCGGGCCGACTACAACATCGACGATGCCTGGTCGGTGGCGGTCATGCCGGACCTCTCGTATGCGTTCGTATCGGACCTGAACTGGACGGTGCAAGCGCACGGCAGGATAAATCCAGGGGCCAACGTCGGCATCATCCGCGATCCGTTCTCACTGGGTGAAGGGCCGCTTCTCATGGCGGCAACGACTCCCATCGAATATGGCGAGGCGAACGCGTTGGCACTCTCCCCCGACGGCTCGCGGCTGTTTGTCAGTTACTCGGGCATTGGAGAAGTCCTCGTGATGGACACGGCCGAAATGATCCGAGCGGTCGAAACGGAGCCACATGTGACATTCATTCACACGCCGCTCGATCAGGTACCCGGCTACGACGTCCACATCACACCCATCACCGTCGCAGGTTGGGCCGGCGGCTTCTCGTTCCAGCAGCCGAATGAGCCGCCGCAAACGACTCTCGATGATGGAGCGGTCTTGCTCACCAAAGATTACTCTCGCACCAGTGCTTCCCCGGAAAACAGCTACACGATCACGATACCCAATACGGCGGATCCCACGCTGAGTCAGTCCCCGATGCTGGTCACGGTCGAGATCGAAGGACATCCCGAGCAGTTTCTCGTCGACGAATACGGGGAACCGCTGCAGACCCACTACGAATGGCTGGTCCCTCCTGGAACACACAAATCGTTTGAGATACGGGCCAAAACACTACTCGACGACGTGGATTACCTGGCCGCGGATGAGATCTATTGTGTCAAGATTCACGTGCAAGCCTTCGAGCAGCACACCACGGGTTTCGCGATGCCCCTGGACGAAGGGGACTATTATGTCTATCGCTACCTGGACGCTGTCGATGCCACGCTATCCGCGCTTGGCAGCGCGAGCTACCAGGCACAGACGGACCCGGCCCATACCGATGGCATCCTGGAGATGCCCGATACGGTCAACGATGGTACTGGAGGAGTGGTTCGTGAGCGAGGCCTGAATGTATTCAGCCCCGTTGTCGCCAAACCACAGATCCAGGTCGTGAATGAGCAACACTTCCGCTACGAAGAAGCCGCGGACAAGTTCATCTTTGATCCGCAATCCGTGCACACGAATCTTGTCACAGTTGTTCTTGTGAAGACCCCGGATGGTGCAGAAGCCGGCAGTTTGCAGCTGCGTGGCGACGGTGTCATGCAAGAATGGTTTCTTGATAGGAACGCGCTGAAGACGGCGCTCACGAATCGAGTCTACAATTCGACCGATCCCGAAATCACCACCGCAGAAAAGGGACTCGTCGACCCAACCGGATCGCCTTCATTACTGGACGCCGTGGTCCAAAGTATCTTTGACCAAGCCAAAAACGTTCTGCTCCAACAGTACCAAATTGCGCTGACCGACATCACGAATTCCACAGCTAACAGCGTCAACTTCCGAACCTTCGTTCCATCAGCCTCATCAAGCGCTACGGCCCTGGGCAGCGCCACCTCGTGGATAACGTGAATCTCGGTCCGGACGGCGACTTCGGGACCGCTGACGACACCGACCATGTCGAGAATCTGATCACGCATCGCACGGATCTGAGTGAAGCACAGAGTTTCTTTCTCTTGAGTGAAGCGTTGAATGAACGACCGAGTGGCGAAGTGGACATCTATGTGGAGCGATACTTCACTGGAAATAACATCCAGACGACAGATCAACTCATTAATATGCTTGCGAAGACAGTGGTGCACGAACTCGGGCACCACCTTGGTCTGAATCATACAATTCAGTGGAAAGGACGAGAGGCCGAAGTCGTCGGAACCCCTAACACAACCGTGTTTCGAGCTACCCCCACGGGTGACGCCCTCTCGTCGACGGACGATTTCTATCGAGACTGGACCCTCGAATTCACCTCAGCCAGCTCGGCTCTGCTTCACCAACAGTTCACGGTGACGGATTACGTGGCGACCACGCGGCAGTTCACCGTCTCTCCCGCCCTGCCCGTCGTACCGTCTGTCGGTGACCATTTCTGGGTTGAACGGACTTTCACGATCACACCTGAGAACGCCAACAATCCCGTCGACACGATGGCGCAAGGTATCGACTGGAACGGTACCCGTCGATTTGACATCACAGATGGGGCCATTCGCGTGGCTTTGGGTATATCTTGGGATGATCCAACCAATAGCACAGCACCCGAAGATGCGTTCGCGCGAGATGCTCTGGACTACTTCGATCGTTACGTACACCGGGTCCAACCGGAAGCGTGGGGCGACGCGGCGCAGTTTGGAGAGGATGACGAATGGTCGTATGGCGGTCCAATCGGAGGCGGCGTGTTGCGCGTCCTCTCCGCTAATGACTTGACCTTCCTGCGGGAATTTGACGCGGGACAAGTCGTTGTCGACGGCCCAGGCGGGGAGAAGATGGAATGGGACGTTCTGCTGGCGAACGTCGGTGACCAGGATTTGGCCATTCACGCCTTCGCCGGGCTGACTTCCGAAAGTCATTTCGCGATCACGTCAACACCACCGGATGCGGCAATTCCGCCGGGAGGGTTCTTGCCTGTTACGGTGCAGTACGATCCTCTGAGCAGTGGTGGATCGGAAGCTACCTGGACCATCTATTCGAATGCATTAAACAGTGTGTTGGAAATCGACCTGACCGGCTTTGGCCTGAGCCCTTACGCCGATCTGAAGATCGATGTCGCCAACAACAATCTGGGCGGCGCAGTGGTTGGGGACCAACTGGTGCGGGCAGGACATCTGATTACGCTGACCAACCAAGGGTCCTTGCCGCTTTCAATCTATGAGGTGGTCGTGGGTGAAGGGAGCGACGATTTTGATGTGGAAGGATTGCCCACCGGAACAAGCTTCTCCAATCCATTGGTCCTGGAGCCCGGTGAGTCGCATGAGTTGAGCGTTCTCTTCCTGCCGAGCGAGTTGGGCCTGCGACGGGGTTTGATCCACATCTTCACCGACCAGCCGGACCAGTCGCTGGAGACACTTACCGTGGTTGGCACCGGTGTAAAGGGCGCGGGACCGTCGCTCGGCGACGATTATGTCGCCATCGAGCGACCCGGCGCGCGTGTGACTCACACCCGAAGCGACGCTTCCGGCAACTTCCCACTGAACCTTGGGCCGGGGACGGCCTTCCGCTACGTGGCCTTCGATCCCCATACCGGACTTATTTCGCACCAGAGTGGCGTGACCTCAACGAGGGGGCAATTCGTCTGGGCATTGAGCCCTGCCTTTTACGCCAGCACCCAGCAGGATACCGACGGCGACGGATTGCCCGACGACATCGAGCAGGCGATCGGCTCGGCGATTGACAACACTGACACCAATGGCGATGGCGTGGATGACTACCTCTCCATCACGCAAGGCATCGACCCTCTGGCGCTCCGTCCCGGTTCCAGCGGGATGACGTCGCGCGGTGATTTCGGCTGCGGCTTCTCCAGCTGGTTGGTCAGCGTTGACACAGCCGCCAACGCACCATCGCCATCCGATGGCGGCCTGCTCGATCCCGCATCACTCGAACCACTGATCGCAGCGGCGCGGGAAGGCTGGTCGTTGGCCGGTGCCGACGCGGGGCGCCTCGACTCGCTGCAATTCGGCATCGCGAACCTGCCGGGGCGGGCTTTGGGGAGAACCGTACGAACAGCCCAGGACGAGTACGTCATCACCATCGACGTCGACGCCGGCGGCTACGGATGGTTTGTCGACACCACCCCGGCCGACGCCGATGAGTATCATTTGGTGGTCGGGAACCAACTCGCCGCTTCCAGCGAGAGTGAGGCCTACGGCTCCGTGGACCTGCTCACGGTCATTGCGCACGAGATCGGGCATGTCCTCTCTCTGGCCGATCGGCCGAGCGACGAGGGCTTCATCATGAGCGCCCTGTTGCCGTTGGGCGTCCGCCGCAGCCCACGGGCAACCGATCTGGAGGGACCGCGACTGGCAGATAGTCTGAGTGACTACGGCTGGTATAACGGAGTGGACCCACCCGCAGACCCACACACTTTGCTTAACGGCAATTTCGCCATCAGCGATCCCGGCGACCCAGACTTCGGCTGGACACTTCGCGGCGACGCGGTGGTTACCAGCGGCGAGGGATTAGTGGGTGAGGATGGTCGCCTGAACGCCGGTCTTTCACAGATCTTCCTGGTGCCGGAAGGTGCCCAATATTTGTGGTTCGATGTGGTGGATGTGGACCTGCATGCCACTCCGCTCAATCCGCCGGATGCATTCGAAGTTGCGTTGTTGGACCCGGTAACGATGCAGCCAATTGTCGGTCCCGCCGACGGACTTACCGGAACCGACGCGCTGCTGAACATCCAGCCAACCGGCCAGGTCTTCTTCGCCTCGGCTGTAAGCCTGCCAATCGCAAATGTTTCGGGAGAGCAAGCCACACTGACGTTCCCCTTCACGGTCGAAATCGCTCTTCCTGACACGGTCGCGGGCACGCAGGTCGCCCTTTATTTCGAGCTACTCGGTTTCGGCGACCGAGACAGTTCCGCGAGGATCGACAATGTCAGGATGACAGAGACCCAGGTACTCACACTGAGTCTCGCATTAGATCCGGCAACCGATTCGGGTGCACTCGGCGATGGACTAACAAATTTCGCCCTGGTCAATCTGATGGGGAGTACCCGTCCAGGTGCGGAAGTGCTGCTGGACCTGGACGGTGACGGATTCGATGACGGTGCGACCAGCGCCGGCGCCGCGGGGGCTTTCGTTTTCGTCGACGTGCCACTCACGTCTGGTGAGAACCTCTTGCGGGCCCAGGCAATCACCGAAGATCAAACTGTAACGACTGGACTTGCCGTTACGCTTGACACCCAACCGCCCGCCGGCGCATTGCTCGCGCCCGCTGCAGACTCCACCACCAATCAAGACCTCGGCTATGTCGACATTCAGTGGACCGACGCGGGGTTGGCCGGATTGGATTCGGCGACCTTCGACAAAGGCGACGTGACAATCACCGGCGTCGACGTGGACCACGTCCAGATCATCGGCGACGGTGCGGTGCGGTACTGGTACGATGGGTCCGCGCTGGCCGACGGCGTAGTGGAAGTCAACGTAGTGGCCGACGCCGTGGCGGATCTGGCGGGCAATCGCAATGCGGCGACAACGGCCACCTTCACGCTCGACACGCAGCAGCCCGCCGGCACATTGCTCGCGCCGACCGCTGGCTCCACCACCAATCAGGACCTCGGCTATGTCGAACATCCAGTGGACTGACACGGGTCTAGCCGGATTGGATTCGGCGACCTTCGACAAAGGCGACGTGACAATCACCGGCGTCGACGTGGACCATGTCCAGATCATCGGCGACGGTGCGGTGCGGTACTGGTACGATGGGTCCGCGCTGGCCGACGGCGTGGTGGAAGTCAACGTAGTGGCCGACGCCGTGGCGGATCTGGCGGGCAATCGCAATGCGGCGACAACGGCCACCTTCACGCTCGACACGCAGCAGCCCGCCGGCACATTGCTCGCGCCGACCGCTGGCTCCACCACCAATCAAGACCTCGGCTATGTCGACATCCAGTGGACTGACACGGGTCTAGCCGGATTGGATCCAGCGACCTTCGACAAAGACGACGTGACGATTACGGGCGTCGAGGTGGACCACGTGCAGATCATCGGCGACGGTGTGGTGCGGTACTGGTACGATGGGTCCGCGCTGGCCGATGGCGTGGTGGAGGTCAACGTAGTGGCCGACGCCGTGGCGGATCTGGCGGGAAATCGCAACGCGGCGACAACGGCCACCTTCACGCTCGACACGCAGCAGCCCACCGGCGCATTGCTCGCGCCGACTGCTGGCTCCGTGACTAGTCAGGACCTCGGCTATGTCGACATCCAGTGGACTGACACGGGTCTAGCCGGATTGGATCCGGCGACCTTCGACAAAGGCGACGTGACAATCACCGGCGTCGACGTGGACCACGTCCAGATCATCGGCGACGGTGTGGTGCGGTACTGGCACGATGGGTCCGCGCTGGCCGATGGCGTGGTGGAGGTCAACGTAGTGGCTGACGCCGTGGCGGATCTGGCGGGCAATCGCAATGCGGCGACAACGGCCACCTTCACGCTCGACACGCAGCAGCCCACCGGCACATTGCTCGCGCCGACCGCTGGCTCCGCCACCAATCAAGACCTCGGCTATGTCGACATCCAGTGGACTGACACGGGTCAAGCCGGATTGAATCCAGCGACCTTCGACAAAGACGATGTGGCAATTACGGGCGTCGACGTGGACCACGTCCAGATCATCGGCGACGGTGTGGTGCGGTACTGGTACGATGGGTCCGCGCTGGCCGACGGCATTGTGGAGGTCAACGTGCTGGCCGACGCCGTGGCGGATCTGGCGGGCAATCGCAACGCGGCGACAACGGCCACCTTCACGCTCGACACGCAGCAGCCCACCGGCACATTGCTCGCGCCGACTGCTGGCTCCACCACCAATCAGGATCTCGGCTATGTCGAAATCCAGTGGTCCGACGCGGGACCAGCCGGATTGGATTCGGCGACTCGTTCGACAAAGATGACGTGGCAATTACGGGCGTGACGGTTGAGAGTGCCACGCATCTGGGCGGAGGCTTGGTACGTTACACCTACGCGGGTGTGCTACCAGAGGGAGTCGTTGAGATATCACGGGTCGACGGCGCCGTGTTGGATCAGGCTGGCAACGCCACTGCCGCCGGGACCGATTCATTCATGCTCGACTCGCAACCTCCCGTCGGGTCGTTGGCAAGTCCGGCCCCAGCAGCGACGATCGTATCCGATCCCGGCTATGTCGACGTACAGTGGGGCGATGACGGCCTGGCCGGCTTGGACACCACCAGCATGGACGCGGGGGACGTGACCGTTACTGACGTGACGATTGAGCGTGCCGAACATCTTGGCGATGGACTGGTTCGATACTGGTACGGCGAAAACGGCCAGACACTGCCAGCGGGGGAGATCCAGGTACAGCTGGTCGCCGGAGCGGTCCGAGATCAGGCGGGCAACGAGAACCTTGCTGGCCAGGCGGGCTTCGTATTCGCGGCAACGGGGAGTATCAGCGGTTTCGTTTACGTCGACGTCAACAATAACGGGATCAAAGACCCGGTCGAAATGAGCTTGCCAAATGTGCCCATCGCCGTCGACGGTGCCGTAACCCGCACGGTCGTCACGGACGCGGACGGTTGCTACCTGTTTGATCAGTTGCCCCCGGGCAACTACTCCATCCGCCAGTTACAGCCGACGGCATTTATCGACGGCGTCGAAACGCAGGGATCACCTGCTACTGGACAGATGGCGAACGACTGGTTCCAGGAAGTTTTGTTGGAACCCAACATGCAGCTGGAAGGATATAACTTCGGAGAGCTTGGGCTGCGGGCCGAACTGGTGAGCAAACTGTTCTTCCTGGCTTCCTCCCCGCCGCTGAGCCAGGAGATCACTCAGTATCTGACGCTCACCGGCGACGACAGCTGGTTTGCTTTCCGGGCTTCCTATGACGCCCTGATGACAACCGAGGTGGCGGGCGAGCCGGCAGATGCCCGCATTGAGTTGTACACGTCGGCTATGCTACCGGTGGCACTGACGCACGGCACATGGGAGCAAACAGTAACGATATTCGAGGATCAGCAGTACGTTCTGCACATCGGTGGGATTGAGTCAGAAATGTCGGCCACGATTCGTTTGACCAATCCCGGGCCGCCCGGTGCATTTCACAACTCCGACAACCCGCTAGACGTGAATCGCGACCAACACGTTTCCCCCATTGACGTGCTGACCGTAATCAACCAGTTGAATCACGGTGGTGCTCACACGCTCATGGGCGCCAACGATACGGGTTGCTTTGTCGACGTAAACGACGATGGTTTTATCTCGCCCATCGACGCGCTGCTGGTCATTGAACACCTGAATCGGGATGTTCATGCGGAAGGCGAATCGCCGGCGGTCGACGTGTCGGGTGAAGCTGCGGGAGGAAAGTCGTTAAGACTGGGCATCCTGGAAAACCACACCCCCTGGCCCTCAATCGCCACCACCCCCCAATCGTGGGAACTACCCATGATACAGCCGGTCCGGCCCACAACGCTCAATTCACCTCGTAATATCCCTGCTGCACAGGCGCCTGCGTCTATCGCAGTGCCGCTGGCATCCGCTGCTGATCGTGCCACGAATCCGCTCGCACAGCGGATACTCCACGAATTCGGGGATTGGGACGAGGACGAATTCGAATCGCTGCTCAACGACCTGGCTGCGGACGTTGTGGTCCAGCACCGTGACGAGGTGCTGGTCGACCAACTGTTCGGCAGATGGCGGTAGGATGCCGGCGGAGGTGTTGTTCCGAAGCAACTGGTTTCCGGACGAAGTCTCCCGTCTGCCGGGGCCCATTGCCATCCGACGCTGGCCGGCCGCCGGCGTTGTCCTGGCACGAATACTCTGTAGGATGGAATGGTGCGAGCCTCTGGTGGCCGAGGGCAAAGGAGAGGCGACAAGTAGATCGAATGATAGAAAGAACTTGCGCTGAACCACCTGTTCTCGTCATCCAATTATTTTGTCCTGGAGAAGGGTGGCCCGGATCGCTTTGAGGGGGGGGAGTAAGGGTATGAGTACGAGTAAGGGTATGAGTACGAGTAAGGGTATGAGTAAGAGTAAGAGTAAGGGATTTCGTGGGGAAACAGACTGAGGAAGATCGATGCCCATTCGCAATACGCTGACCATCATCATCGCCGCCATTGTCTCGCTGAGCTGTTATGCGAAGGCCTACCATAACCGCTATCTGTCGACCATCTCGCACGCCATGGAGATCATCGAAGACCATTACGTCGAGAAAGTGGAGGGTCGCGAGCTTTTTGAGAACGCCATGCGGGGGATGGTCAACGGTCTGGATGAGTATTCGGATTACATTGGCCCCGACTACTTCGACCAGTTTCAGCAGACAATCGATCAGGAGTTTGTCGGCATCGGCGTGGTCGTGGCGGGCCCTCCGGAAGCGAGCGAATTGCAGGTTGTCACGCCCGTTTACGATAGCCCTGCCTATCGAGCTGGCATGCGGGCGGGTGATTTGATCATGGAGATCGACGGAGTACCGACGACCGGCCTGCTACTGACTCAAGCCGTCAAGAAGATGAAAGGCCCCGTCGGGACCACGGTCGATCTACGGATTCGCCACATCAACGAAGAGAAGCCGGTTCTGCTGACTATCACGCGAGATCGGGTGCGGACCAAGTCGGTGCTCGGAGATACCTTGCAGCCGGACGGGCGGTGGGAATACTACTTGGAAGAAGAGCCGCGGATGGGCTATGTGCGTGTCACCACGTTCGGAGAATACACGGCCGGCGAATTGAAAGCGGTCGTGCCGTTCGCGGACCATCCTATTGACGCGTTGATTCTCGACTTGCGAGGAAATGCCGGTGGGTTATTGACTGCCGCGGTGGAAACGTGCGATCTATTCATTGACGACGGACTGATCGTCAGCACCCGTGGCCGGGACGGACGGGTGGAGGACGACTACCGGGCGACCCAAGCCAACACCATCTTCCCTCGTTCGACGTCGCTGGTGGTGTTGGTCGATCGCTACTCAGCCAGCGCCTCGGAGATCGTCGCTGCCTGCCTGCAAGACCACAAGCGAGCGGTGCTCGTGGGCGAGCGGACATGGGGAAAAGGGACGGTCCAGAACGTGATTCCGCTGGAACACGGCACGAGCGCCCTGAAATTGACGACAGCCAGCTACTGGCGTCCCAACGGCAAGAACATACACCGTCACCGGAAGGCAACCGAGAACGACGACTGGGGCGTTCGCCCGACCGACGAGCTCGAAGTCATTTTGGATGACGACCAGTGTCACCAGTTATATGAACAATTTCGCCACCGGGAAGTGCTGCAGGGCATCGACTCGGCCGACAGCGAAGCGCCGGCGGTCACGCCGGCGTCGGAACCGACCGAGGACATTCAATTGCGTAAGGCGATCGATTACTTGAAGAAAGAACTCGCCGCCAGAGCTTCCTGACAGGAGGCCTCCAGGTGTTCACGGACTTCGGCCGCCAGGAAGAAGGATCCGGCGACGCACACAACGTGAGCCGGCGTGGTCAGCGCGCGGGCCAGTTGCCACGCCGAGGAGGGATCGGGACGCAAGTGTAGCTGGACGTTTTCCCGGCCGCGTTGGAGGGCGATCTTTCGCGCCAGTTTCGCCACCGCCTCGGGCTCCATGGCCCGCGGGTTGTTCAAGTAGCGAGTGATCACGACGTCCTCGAAGTGCGGAAGCAGCTGGCTGAGCATTTGCCGGACGTCCTTGTCGACGCTGGTGGCGAATACGAGCAGGCGGGGACCACTGGGGTAGTACTGCCGCAATGCCTCAATCAACGCGGCCACGGATGCCGGATTGTGCGCGGCATCCAGTATGATCACTGGCTGGCGACAGACGAGTTCGAAGCGTGCCGGGCAATGGGTCCGAGCCAACCCGCTTCTCAAGGCCGTTTCGTCGATATTCCAGCCGCTGCGTTGCAGTTGCCGCAGCGTCGCCAGAGCCACGGCCGCATTCGCCGCCTGATGTCGCCCCAACATTGCCAGGCTCACATCGGCCAGTTGAAACGGCGTTCCCGCCACGTTCTCCCGATAATGGAGCGCGGTGAGCGGCTGATGATCGCTAGTCTGGACAGGTGGAACCACGGCTAGATGGTCGAAATCGAAATCTCGCCCCAAGGCCAGCAACGTGGCGCCATTCTCTTGTGCGACCCGCTCAATCACCTCGAAGGGCTCGCGTTGATCCACCCCGGTCACGACCGTTGTGGCCGGCCTGATGATGCCGGCCTTCTCGCCGGCGATACGGGCCAGCGTCTTTCCCAATTGCCGCGTATGATCAAAGCTGATCGTCGTGATCACCGAGACCACGCTCTGGCAGATGTTGGTGGAATCCAGCCGCCCTCCCAATCCCACCTCCAACACCGCGCACCCCACCCCCCGTCGCTGGAAATGGAGCAAAGCGGCTGCGGTGGTGATTTCGAAGTAGGTAGGTCCCTGCCGCTGCTTGCCGGCAGCGGCCTCCCGGTCCATTTCCAGCACCACCTCCTGAATCTCGGCCAAGAGCGTCACCAACTCCAGTTCGGTGCATGGCTGCCCATCGACCACGAAGCGTTCTTCCAAGCGATGCAGGTGGGGCGAAGTATAGAGTCCGGTCCGATAACCCGCGGTGGTCAGCACCGAGGCGACCATGCCGGCCGTCGACCCCTTCCCTTTGGTTCCCGCGATATGAACCGCGGGAAAGGCGCGTTCGGGAGAGCCCAGCCGCGTGGCGAGCTGGCGCATCCGATCGAGCTTGAAGCGGCGCGATCGATAGGGGACGGTCCATGTCCGCTCATAGTCGATGCGGCCAAAAAGAAAGGCCTGGGCGGAGGCCCGGTCTCGAATCTGTAAACTTTGTACTGTCATCCCCGTTCTCGCGATCGCCCTGCTGCTGACTCGCCTCTCCCGTACCGGGCTTTCCCGCATTCCCAGCCGGCAGCTCCCGACCAGAAATTTCCCGCCACAAAGTCCCTTCCCGTGCCCCTCGCCGGCGAAACGTGCCCGATCCCTCTATCGTCGCGTCGTGGTGGGACATGCGCAGGCCTAGCCGGCTGATCCCGGTCACCTGATCCCGGTCACCTGATCCCTGTCACCTGAACCTGGTCACCTGCCCTGAGTCACCCGAACCTGGCTATCTCTTGTACGATCCGACCTCCCATCTATACTAAGAAGCTTCTCAGTCCGGGAGTCCTCTTCTGCCCGCCTCCCTCGATCGAGTGACAGGCTGGCAAAACAGCTGAACTCTCGCTGGAGGCTGTGCGTACACTATAGACGACCCGACTTACGCCGTCCAAAGGCGGTGCGGAGATGTCCTGGGCCACGAGTGTTATTCTACGGGTGGCCCGCCACCGCTGTTTTTCATTGTCCGCGGGAACCACCCCGTCCACGGGAACCACCCATGAGTAGTGATGCGACCGTCCAACAGGCTCACAAGTCTACTGCCACGCCAGATAGCGATGTCGTGATCGAGACGCGGAACTTGACGAAAGTGTATCGTGACTTCTGGGGTCGGCAGAAGGTCCGGGCCCTGAAGGCACTGGACCTGGAAGTCCGGCGGGGCGAGATTTTTGGGCTGTTGGGCCCGAACGGTTCCGGCAAGACCACCACGATCAAGCTGTTGCTGGGGCTGCTGTTCCCCACGAGCGGCCGAGCTCTGGTGTTTGACAAGGACGCGACCGATGTCGGGAAGAACGAGCGGATTGGCTACTTGCCGGAGGAATCGTACCTGTACAAGTTCCTGAACGCGGAAGAAACGCTCGATTTCTATGCCCGGCTGTTCAACATTCCGGCAGCGGAACGACGCGACCGCATCAACCGGCTGATCTCCGATGTCAAGCTCGACTGGGCCCGCCGCCGCCAGTTGAAGGAGTACTCCAAGGGCATGACGCGGCGTATCGGTTTGGCGCAAGCGTTGATCAATGATCCGGAGCTGATCATGCTGGACGAACCGACGACCGGGTTGGACCCGATCGGCACGCGCGAGATGAAGGACTTGATTCTGCGGCTGCGTGACGAGGGGAAGACGGTCTTGTTGTGCAGCCACTTGCTGCCCGACATTCAGGACGTGTGCGATCGAATTGCCATCCTCCACCAGGGGGAACTGAAGGAATTGGGGCGAATTGACACCTTGCTGACGGTGCAGGACGAGACGCAGATTCGTGCCAAGGGTTTGAGCAAGGAGGCGGAGGAGGAGATCCGGCAGTTGATCAAGCGGCACGGCGGTGAAGTGCTGAGCATGGAGAATCCGACCTCGACGCTGGAAGAGTTGTTCCTGTCGATTGTTCGCGAGAGCGAGGCGCACCCAGGACGGCGAGCTCGCGAGCGGAAGGAAACTCCAGAGTCATAATCGCAGCGGCAGTGTGTCTGTGAGCGTCACGCTGTGACGCTGACGCGTCCTCCCGCACATACTTTACCCACGCAGTTATCAAAGGCACCTTCGTAACGCCATGGAAATCCGACCGGACGAATTCCTCTCGTTTGCTGACTGGTTTGGGCCTGCGCTGAAGACGTTAGTCATCGCCATTCCCATTCTCACGGCGCTGGCCATCTTCATCTGCTACTTGATCTCCGCGGCCCGTCGCGGACCTGTGGAAGGGTTCTATGCGGTGGCCGGTGTCATCGCCAGCGCGATTGGCCGCGACCTGCCAGCCACGTCGTTGCGCCGCATCATGGCGATGACTCGGCTCACGATCAAAGAAGCGATTCGACGAAAAGTGCTCGTCGCGTTCGTGATCTTCGTGATCATCTTCCTCTTCGCCGGCTGGTTCCTGGACGTCAAGAGTGATGACCCGGCGCATCTTTATCTGAGTTTTGTGCTCACCACGACCAGCTATCTCGTCATCGTCCTCTCCTTGTTCCTGGCGACTTCCAGCCTGCCGGCGGACATCAAGAGCAAGACGATCTACACGATCGTGACGAAACCGGTTCGCTCGGGCGAGATCGTACTGGGCCGCGTGCTCGGTTTTGTCGCCGTCGATCAGCGTGCTTCTGGTTGCCATGTGCTTCATCAGCTACATGTTCGTGGAGCGAGGGATGCAGCACGAACATGCGGTCAATGTGGAGAGCGTGGCCAAGCTCGCACCGCTCTCGGAAGGCGAGGCCTCACCCGGCTGGGAAGGTGAGACCACGATGAACGCCCACCATCGCCACTCCTTCCAAGTCGATAAGAACGGGGAGCGGAGTCACCGACAAAACGATGGGACACCAGCACGCGGTCAACCGGGAGGAAACCGCCGGGGACGGCGAAGAAGTCACGTATACGATGGGACCGCCGCAGGGTGCACTCCTGGCGCGTGTTCCCATCTACGGCAAACTTCACTTCCTGGATCGCGAGGGGAACCCGAACCGGAAGGGGATCAGTGTCGGCAAGGAGTGGGAATACCGCAGCTATATCGAAGGACGCACGCTGGCTACGGCCATCTGGCGGTTTGAAGGGGTGTCTGAGCAGGACTTCCCCGAATACCTGCCGATCGCGATGACGCTGAGCGTCTTTCGCACGTTCATGGCCGATATCGAAAAGGGCGTACGTGGCGTAATCATCGTCAAGGGCACCGATCCTCGCAAGCCGATCGAATGTGAACCGATCGGCTTTGAATCGAAGGAGTTTACGTCCCAGCAATTCAAAATCCCCCGCAAGTTGCGACCCCTTGGTGCCGATGGCGGCTCGGGACGCGAGATCGATTTGTTCGACGATCTGGTCCATGACGGCGCTCTGGAAATCTGGATCCGCTGCGATGACCCGGTCCAGTACTTTGGCATGGCTCAGGCCGACTTGTATATCGAATCGCCCGATGCGTCATTCGAGTGGAATTTTGTCAAAGCCTACGTGACGATCTGGTTGCAGATGGTGATTGTCGTCTGCTTGGGAGTGATGTTCAGCACGTTCCTGAGCACCCCGGTCGCGATGCTGGCCACGGTGTCCGCCGTACTGCTCGGCTTCTTCGGCCAATTCATCAAGGATTTGTGGACCGGCACGGCGTTTGGTGGCGGGCCTATCGAAGCGCTGATTCGTTTGGTGAATCAGGACAACCTGGTCAAGCCGCTGGAGTTTGGAGGCGGTGGAGCCGGGGATATCGGGGTCAAGATTATCAAAACCTGTGACGGCGCGCTATTGAATACCATCAACGCGCTCTCCAACGTGCTGCCTGATTTCTCGGGACTGGGTCGGGCGACCGAATATGTTGCCTATAACTTCAATTTCTACGACCAGTTGTTGGCTCGACAGTGCCTTACGACACTCGTGTATGTGACGGCCATCACGATCGTCGCTTACTTTTTCCTGAAAACACGGGAAATCGCCGCATGACACAAAACACTTCGTTCATTCGCAAGATCATCTACGGCTGTGCCATCGTGGTTCTCCTGTTCCCACTCTTTCTGCTGGGACAACCGGCCACGAGTCCGTCGACCGAGGATGGCAATACGACACGGGGATCGAGCGGCGGCACGCTGGCGCAGATGCGTGCCAGCTACGGGCTGTCGCAAGCAGAATTGGGCAAGATTGACCCCGCCAGCGAGACGATGAAAATGGCCACGCTCGGTTTGCGTGGCATCGCCACCAACCTACTCTGGACGAAGGCCAACCGGTACAAAATGACGGAAAGCTGGGACAGACTCTCGGCGACCTTGAATCAGATTGCCAAGCTGCAGCCCAACTATATCACGGTGTGGGAATTCCAGGCGCATAACCTCGCCTACAACGTGTCGACGGAATTCGACGACTATCGATCACCGGTATCATTGGGTCAAGAAGGGTATCGAGTTTCTCATTGAGGGAACGCGGTACAACCAGCGAAACCCGCGCCTCTTTTGGAACCTCGGCTGGTTCATCGGTCACAAGATCGGTATTTCGGACGAAAAGAAGCAGTTCCGCCGCATGTTCCGTGCCGACACCGATTTCCATGACGAGATGGCCGACTACGTGAATATGAGCGAATCACGCGGGCCGGATGGATATCCCGACAACTGGCTGGTCGGTTATCTCTGGTACCTGCAGTCCGAAGCGGTGGTGGAGAAGGGTGTCCCCGTGACCTGGATGCGAGTCGACGTCAACCGCGAAGGGTACACCGACAAGCGGCGCAGTTCGGTGATCTTCTTTTCCGACCCAGCCATGGCGCTGATCAGTCACGCCGATGCAATTACCGGTGAGATCACCCCCGGCGAGAAAACGCGGAACGCCTGGCGACGGGCAGGAGAGGCGTGGGAGAAATATGGGGCGTTGGATATTCCGACCACCTGGGGACATGACGGTCCGCCTGAACACGCTCGACCAGTATCGAGAAAAAGCGCAGGCTCATGCGGGCCAAGCTCGAGGAACTCTCGCCAGGGCTCCGCGAGAAGTTGCGCGAGGATCGGCAGGCCAAGTTGCCTGCCGAAGACCTGGCGGTCTACGAAACAGTCAAGGCCGGCGGGGTGGCCTCCGAAAAGGACATGGAGACAGCTCGGCGCGTGTACCAGAAGCTGATCGTCACCGACTTGGAGGTGGCCGAGGCGATGCCCGAAGAACTGCTGCCCAAAGCTCGCTCCTTCGCCATCCGCAGCGCCGAGGCCGATGTGTATGTCGAACGCATCTCGTCCTATTCGTCCATCGTCAACTATGAGTACTGGGCGACACGCTGTGAGGTCGAGCAATCCAAGGTCACGGCCGATGCCCGACGCTATATGATGCTCGCCGACCAAGAGGCGGCGATCGCCAACCCGGAAGGTGCTCGCGATTACTACGTGAAGGCCTGGGACGAGTGGGCAAAGGTTTTCGAGCAGTACCCCATGCTGATCCACGACACCATGGCGGAAGACCTGCATGATGTGATCCTCCGCTACAAGGCGGTGCTCGATCAACTCGATGAGGAGTTCCCCAAGGACTTCAAATTGCAGATGCTGCTCGACGAATACGAGAAAAACAACGCCGCCACGCTGGCAGCCGCGCCACCTGACGACGCGGCACCTGACGACGCGGCACCTGACAACGCGCCGCCAACTCAAGAGACGCCGCAATAGTCGTTCGGAGCGTCGGTAAGTGACTCCCTTTACCGGTCACTGCCGAGGATGCAATCAAGATTTTCAAAACAGCAGCTTCACCTGCGACAGCCGCTGTCGAGTCGCCTCCATGATCGCATCTTCGGCCGCTTCGTCCGCCGCTTCATACGTGGCCGAGAAGCGCAGAAATGGGCCCGCCTCTTCCCAGGGTACGGTCACCATCGACAGCTCGGTGATCAGGTACTGGCTGACGGCTTCAGCCGTATCAAACATCGGTCCCCCTGCTACGCCACGCGGGGCGCGCGTGTAGAGAAAATAGCTGCCACCCGGCATCTGGCACTGGAAACCGCAGGCGGCCAAGGTGGCGACCAGTTTCTGCAAGCGGCGGCGGTACTTGGCGTTGATCCGAGCGGGAATGGCGGGGTCGTCGAGTGCCGTGACGGCAGCTTTCTGAATAGCGATGAACTGGCCCGAATCGCAATTGTCCTTGACGTCCGCAAAAGCCTGCACAATCTGCGGGTTGCCACTGACCCAGCCGATGCGCCAGCCGATCATGTCGAACCCCTTGGAGAGCGAGTGGACTTCGACACCCACCTCCTTGGCCCCCTGAACCGAGAGGAAGCTGAGCGGCTTGTCTTGGAACGTCAACAGAATGTGCGCGGCATCCTGTACCACGACGATCTGATGCCGCCGCGCAAACTCGATCACCTGCTCGTAGAAAGCACGCGTGGCCACCTTGCCGGTGGGGCTGTTCGGATAGTTCAACACCAGCAGCTTGGCCTTGGCCAGCACATCGGCGGGAATGGATGCGAGGTCGGGGAAGAAGTCGTTTTCGGCACGCAACGGCAACTGATACACCGTGCCGCCGTAGTACCGCGTGTGCGTGCCGGCAACCGGGTACCCGGGCACGGTCATCAAGGTGACATCACCCGGGTTGATGAAACAGGCCGGCAACATGGCCAGTGCGGTCTTGGATCCGATACAGTGGTTGATCTCGGTCGCGGCATCCAACTCGACCTGGAAATTTCGCTGCATGAAGCGGGCCACAGCCTGTTTGAACTCGAGGATTCCGTTGTCGGCGTACCCACGGTTCTCGGGGCGATTGATTTCCTCGGCCATCCGTGCGCGGACGACTTCCGGGGCCATCGAATCGTTCTCGCCGATGCCGAAGTCCAGCAGTTGGCGATCTGGAAAATCGGCCAACGCCTTCCGCTTGGCCCGCTTGATCTTCTCGAATTTGTAGATCTCTGTTCCCGTTCCGTAACCAGCACCACCAATGCGGTCGGCAAACATCTCTTGAAAATACGGAGTATTCATGCGTTCTCTTTCGGGGTCACCGTTCACGGATTTGCGTGACGTCGGTTTTCAATCGTAATCCCAACCGTGATCTTAATCTAATCCGCGTTGATAGGTGAGCGGCCTGGTGCGGGTTTGGCTTCTTGGTTGGGCGGTGATGGTGCCTCCGCTACGCCTCGTCCACGTCAAACGATTCGGGGATGGCGATCGACGCTTCCGCCGGTTCACGCACGCCGAGTCGACCGATACCGACAACCAGTCCGCGCAGTTCGTCGTCGCTCTTGCGGCGGCCGCAAAACAGGCTGAGGAGGTACCCGAACAGGAGCGAGAAGACAACACCAATGGTCAACGGCCAGATTCCATTCAACCGGAAATCCCAGAACCACAGCCAGGAGAGTGCCGCGTAGCTGTTGGCCAGCATCAACCAGAGCGTACACGAGCGTGCCCGCGGCCAGCGTCCAGAGCGCGGCGGTCGCCGTGGTGCGGCGCGAGAATATTCCCAGCAGAAAGACGGCCAACAAGGGACCGCCAAACGTGTTGACGACCGCGATCATGATCGTGAAGATATCGTCAATCTGAGCAATGAACAGCGAGAAAAGCGTGGCCGCCAGACCGATGATCAACACCAGCGGCCGACCGATCCGAAGTTCGTCCGTTTCGTTCAATTCCGCCATCGGTTTGTTCAAGTAGCGCGCCAGGCTGCCGCGACCAATCCCCAGCCGGCGATGGAAATCGGTGATCAGCAGGGTGCAGACGGAGTTGAGCCCCGAATCCATCGACGACATGGAGGCTGCCAGCAGGGCGGCCAGTATCAAGCCGGCCAGGCCGTACGACAGTTGACTGGTGATGAAGTGTGGGAGCAGTTCATCTTTGGCCAGTTGGTTCAAAATCACTTCCCCGCGCCCGCTACCTTCGGCACGCGGCTGGCGCATGGCCAATCGCCCGACATTGACTTGCTCGACACCGTTCTCGGTAACAACGAGATCCTCCCGATCGGAGAACGGGAGCTTCGTGTTGGGCCGTAGCAAGCGTCGGTCGGCCACAAGTTGCTCAATGTTCTCGGGGGTGATGGCGTCCGACCGCCAGGCGATCAGGGGCACGCCCTGGGTGTCGCAAATCGACTCGCGTGTTCGATGGTCAACGTTGGCCACCCAGATCGGACGCAGTGCCTCGGGATGGTCGTGATAGAACGCCAGCAGCGCCGTGCCGGTGTACATCAGCGCCGGAACCATGATGGTCACGCTGAGACAATTCAGGACGAAGGATCGTTTGGCCGCCGAAAGACTGCGGACGGTCAGGTACCGCTGAACGGTAATCTGATCGGCGACATAGAACGACAGAAAGGCCAGAAAGAAGTGCGGCAGGATCCCCCAGATCGACCACTTCTCCGACAGATCAAGATTCGGATCGAGGATCGCCGATCGTCCCAGTTCGCGGGTAACCTCCGCCACACGCAGCGGTCCGCCGTCGAGTTGGTACCAGACACCGCCGATGATCAAGACCAGCCCACCAGCCATCACGATAGCCTGGATCACGTCGGTCCAAATCACGGCCTTCATGCCGCCGAGAAATGTATAGAGCGTGCTGACGGTCCCCAGAATCAACAGCAGCCACCACGTCTCGATCTGCAACCCAGCGGCCACGATCAACACTTTGCACGGTGCATAGAGCACGCCACCCATCCAGAGCAGCCGCCAGAAAACGAACAAGATGCTGCTCGCAAAGCGCGTGGCTGCATCGTATCGCATCTCCAGATACTCGTAGATCGAGTAGATCCCCAGCCGATGGTATAGCGGCAGTATGACCAGCGACAGAATCGGCAGCGTCAACCAGACAGCCAGCGGCATGAGCAGAATCTTGTATCCCACGTAGTAGGCTTCACCAGGAATGCCGGTGTAGCTGAGCGCCGACAACAGCGTCGCCATGATCGACAAGCCGACGGGGAACCAACCCATCGAACGTCCGGCCAGGAAGAAATCACGGCTCGTGCGCTGTTGGCTACTGAAATAAGCCCCAACGCCAATCATGGCCAGCAGATAGCAAGCCAGCACGCCGTAATCGACGGCGGCAAGAGCGAGAAACATGGCCGGACAATCGACGTGCCTGGCTACGAGTCGAGAGCGATCCTGCTGGCTGGTGACAGGGGATCGTCCATCGACAGCGCAGATGTCACGGCACGCGATGGCACCCATCAGATGCGCATCGATTCGCATACCGCAGGCCGCATGCGATCCACTGTGCCGACTGCGTGGCGACGGGCAGGGCCCGGTGACGGGACGCCATCCATGTCGCCGAGGTAGCGGCGCCGCACCTCTTCATGACTCTTGATTTCTTCCGGCGTACCGTCGCACAGAACCTTGCCCACGTCAATCACATAGCAGCGATCGACGATCTGCAGGATCTCACGTGCCGCGTGATCGGTGATCAGAATCGAAATACCCTGCTCCTGCAGATCGCAGATGATCGACTGGATGCTCTGCACCGTCACCGGATCGATGCCGGCAAAGGGCTCGTCCAGCATGATGATCTCGGGCTCGCTCACCAGGCAGCGAGCGATCTCCAGGCGTCTCCGCTCGCCGCCCGAGAGCCGCGCGGCCTTCGATTTCTGAATGTGCTCGATGTTGAACTGTTTGAGCAATTCCTGGCAGCGATGGCGTCGCGCCCGGCCTCGCACACCGAGCAGTTCCAGCATGCAGAGCAAGTTCTGTTCCACCGTCAGCTTCTTGAAGACGCTCGATTCCTGAGCCAGGTAGCCCATGCCCCCTTCCCGTGCGCGGCGGTACATCGGCCAGGAAGTGACTTCCAGCCCTGACAGGAAGACGGTCCCGGCATCCGGTTCGAGCATGCCGCAGATCATGCGGAAGCAAGTTGTCTTGCCGGCACCATTGGGACCCAACAGACCGACAATCTCTCCCTGCCCCACATGCAGATTGACGCCGTCCACCACGCGCCGACGTCCGAACGATTTGACAAGTCCGTCCGCTTCCAAGATATTCATCGCAGATGTCCTCCTTGACCAGTGCTCGAATCCGCCGTCCGCGTCCACCTGGTCGTCGGCGGGCCGATTCGAGAACCGGCGAATCAGTGAATAAGTCGCATCCGTTCCAGGTTGGGCAGGTACGGAATCGGGCGATACCACGGATGAGGCCAGTAGATCATCAGCGCTTTCCCAATCAGCAGGTCGCGTGCGAAAGAGTGCTTCTGCCACATCCGCGCGTCCGAGCTTTGAGGACTGTTGTCTCCCATGGGAAAGAACTGGTCTGCCGTGAGTCCATACTCCAGCTGATTGCGTTCGTCGAACAACGGAGTACTGGCCCACGTCGTCGGATCGTGCAGGGTCTGCAGAATCCTCTGGGGATCGTAGGACAGGAGGTATTCGTGCATCGCGCCGCTGGTGGCAACGTAGTAGATGTCGCGCAGCACCCGCAGCCGTTGCACGTGCAGCACGGCACCCCGCGTCCCGATTCCCACCGGAGCCAGGTCCCCAGGGTCCTTGTCGCTGGTGACCGGGCGAGCGTCATCGCGCGGAGCATAGGTGGTCGGCCCATCAAACTCAACCCGGTGCTCATCCACCCACAAGCGAATCTCGGCATCGACGTTGGAATAGCGAATCTTGTACGAACCACTCCCCCGTATCTTCGTTTGTCCCACTGGCGCTTTCGAAACGGTACCATCCTGGGCCACAAACTCCCCCTCGCCGATCGACAGCGTGGCTTGGCCCGTAGCCACGTCAATGCGGCACAGATACGGCACGCCCCCTTTCACCAACTGCAACAACAATTCACCCTCGTCGCTCCTGACTGCGATCTCCCCCTCCAATGCCAGGTCGCTGACCCAATGCAACCCGAGCGTTCCGAAGGGATGCAAGGAAGAACTGCCGAATTTGGGCGTCGCGTACTGCTCAGGCTCCACCGACGGATCAAAATTCCGCAAGTGAAATCGTTCTATGGAAGTGAACGCGTTGTACGCATAGAAATCGGTAATCAACTCGCCCGTCCGCTCATCCATCATCGGCGGCTTATCGCCATCCTTGATCCACTGCCAATCATCGGCCGATGGGAATGATGTGGTGGTAACGCAACCAGATGTCCTGCTCCGGAGTACCCGACGTATCGAAACTGTGGCCGTGATCGTCGGACGCCCAGAGACTCGACACGTCCGTGCCATCCGCGCTCCAGGCCTGCCAGGAAATCGGCCAACCCACTTCCGTCAGTCCGGTGGCCACGTGCTTTGTGTCAGCCACCAGCTGAAGCATCGCCTGAAGCTTGACATCCGGCTTGCGGGCGATGTGGAAACTGTCCTCCCCCGACTTCTTAATGAAAACGTCACCCCGTTTGATCAGCACCGTTTCGTTGGGTAAACCAATCAAACGCTTGATGAAGTTCTGCTTGGCGTTGAAGGGATATTTGAAAACAATCACATCCCAACGCTCCGGAGTGGCGAAATCGTAGACGAATTTGCTGACCAGAATTCGATCGCCGGAAAACGTCCGCTGATTGGGATCGCCCTCTAAATCGAGCACTTGCCGAAAACGGCATAAGGGACAGGTCGTGGCCGACCACCACGCTTGTCGCTCCGCCGTGGGTTGCTCGCTTCCTCTTCGTTCTCGATGCTGGCGCCCGCCTCGTACCAATAGCCACATTGTGGGCATTGAACATCCTTGTGCTGTCCCATCAGGGTGGGCGCCATCGAACCGGTCGGGATCACAAACGCCTCGGCGACGAATGCCCGAAACAGGAAAGCCAGGATGACGGCCACGGCGATCGACTCGACCGTCTCCCGGATCGCATGGGCGGGCCCCACCAGCGTGGTGACGTATGAAGGAACCTGCCGAGACGGGCGGTTCGCCCCCGATGTTTTGGATTTGCTCATGTCAGCTTTCAATCAAGACGCCCGGCACCGGATGCGGCAGACGCTGCACACCGTGCCTCCTATCTCGCGTGATCGTGCAAGTCTCCCCTGCCTCCCTACGGAGCCGAAACGGCTACCCCAGGACGACCAGACGCATTGCCGAGGGATACGCGATCGCCCCCCCATAGACGGGCCCCGCTCCCGCACCGAGTCCGGCAACGCATTGGGTAAACAATGTGATTGTATTCGCTTTCCCCCGGTTGGATATAGCCCAAATTATCACCCTTCCAACCGAAGAATGCGACAGGGAAACTCGCAGTCGCCAGGGCGCCACTTCCCTGAGCGAGCGGAGCCAGTGCTGAAGCAAACCCCCGCTCACCACCTCACAGACATTTGACCACATTCTACCACTTCTAAAGCACGAAGCCCGAAATACCCAAGCCCGAGGGAATGACGAAGCTCGAAGCACGAGATGATGACGAAATCCATGGCTCAGGACGCCGGCTGGGAAGTTCTATTCGGTCATTCGTGTTCCTTCGTGCTTGCATATTTCGGGCTTCCTTCGTGCTTGGGTATTTCGGGCTTCGTCATTCACACCGGGGTATTTCGGGCTTCGTCATTCGTACGGGGGTGCCACTGGCTGAGCGAGCGTCAAATGCATTGCAATCAACAAAGAACACTGGCCGCGAGCGGAGCCAGTGCTGAAGCAAACCCCCGCTCACCACTTCCCAGACTTCTGACCACATTCTGGTGTGCCGTGGCTCAAGAGATGCAAAACCGCGTTGAGTACCTCCTATTCCGGTCTGTGTAATCGCCGAGTGAAAAATCGGTTACAATATGCGCGTGCAGTTACCACCCACTTCCAAGGGCGTCCGAAACATGAAGACCACCGCGATCGCGTTCATCACATTACTTGTCTCCGGTTACAGCTCCGTCGGTCTGTCGGCCGCATCCGCTTCACAGTCATTGCCCCGCAGTACGCCTGAGGCCCAAGGGATCGCTTCGTCGGCGATACTCGAGTTTGCCGACACCGCGGACCGCGAGCTGGCCGATATGCACAGCTTCATGATTCTCCGCCACGGGCATGTTGTCGCCGAAGGTTGGTGGGATCCTTATGACGCGGCGACTCGACATCAGCTGTATACTCGACCGCGAGATGAATGTGGCTTTTGGACCAACCAAGAGCCCCCCATTGATCGGGCTGTGACATGCTGATACGACTTCAGCAGATCCTGATCGTGTGCGTTGAACGGTGACACGGCTGCAGGCCAGTCGTAAGAGCGTGAAACGGGGCCCTGGCACCGCGGGAATTCCGAGTTGAGTGTAACACGGCACTAGACAAATGCGTTGAAGTGAATTGATGGAGGATCCGAAGATGTTGCTTCGCATGTCGCTGGCATTGCTGTTGGGGTTTGCCGCACTGCCCACCTGGGGGCAGTCGATGCCGATCCATGTCGATGTTTACGTGTCGGGATCGGGCGGCTATTTTGCTTATCGCATTCCGGCGATTGAGACCGCACCGGACGGATCACTACTGGCGCTGGCGGAGGCACGAAAGTACAATCTTGGCGATCCCGGATTCGGCAAGCAGGATATTGACCTCGTCTTGCGTCGCAGCACAGACCAGGGACGGACCTGGTCCGAAATGGCAGTAATCGAAGACCCGGGCGAGCTCTGGTCGGCGGCTAATCCGACCACGGTTGTCGATCGAAAAACCGGCCGCGTGTGGCTGTTCTATTTACGATGCCACCCCGAACGCAACACCGACACGGCTCGCCCAGGGACCGACGACAGCCAGATTCTCGCGCGTTGGAGCGACGACAATGGCGTGACCTGGTCGGAACCGGTGGATCTGACTCAGGTCAGCCGTGATATGGACGACGCAATCTGGCGCGTGACCGTCATCGGTCCCGGCGGAGGCATCCAGCTGCAATCGGGCCGGCTGATCGTACCGGCCTGGAAATACGCACCCTTCCGAGTGTTCGCGATCTACAGCGACGATCACGGCAACACGTGGCAACGTGGCCAACTTGTCCCAGGGGACGAGGGGCATGACGAATCAGAGTTGGTCGAACTGGCTGACGGGCGAGTCGTCGTGGACATGCGGCAAAGCAAGGGGCCACACCGCTGGATGTCTGCGAGCAATGATCAAGGGACCAGCTGGTCGGCACCGTACGCCGGCAACCTGGTGACACCAGTTGCCTGTGCGATCGAACGCTTCTCGGCCCAAGTGGCGCCCGACCACCGTGAACGCATCTTCTGGACCGGTCCCAAAGGACCCGCACGCCACACGCTGGTGTTGCGCGTCAGCTATGACGAAGGGAAGACCTTCCAGAACGAGCGGCTCCTTTCCGACGAGCCGGCCGCCTACTCCGACTTGACCATCCTGGCGGACAGTTCGATTGGCTGTCTCTGGGAACGAGGAGACTACAAGTACATCACGTTCACGCGTTTTGACTTGTCGTTTGTCGAGCCGAGGTGATCGGCGTCATGAGAGTGTTAGTCGATCAATAGGTGCGCACTGTGCGCACACCTGTAAAGTCGACCACTGGAGGGGCGAACGATTAGGGAAGGCGGAATGCGCAATGAAGAATGGAGAGGGCCGAGCACTCCGGCAGTGGCGTTTGGTAGCCATGGAAATGCCTGATTCCGCATTCCCGCTTTGTCCTCAATACGCGCGCCACGCTCCGTTTCCGTCTCCTCACCATGGTAGCTTGGATACCGGTCCGAGGATCGCGTCGCGATTGATGGGACCGTGGCGCCGACCGTCGATGGATATCGGAACGTTGTCTCCCAGCACGAACCACTGGGCCGGTCCCAGAGGTTCGGGCAGCTCCCAGCATCGTTGGCCGCCGGGCCCAAGGTAATAGAGGTCGCGATAGATGCGAGGTGCATCCAATTGAACATGGACCCCGGTGGCACCGATCGCCAGCGCCACGGGGACCGCAGCCGACTGGGAACCTGCCGACTGGGAACCTGCCGGCTCAAACGCGAACGTAGGTAAAGGAGTGCCGTTGATCGAAGCCAATAGCTGCTGATCGCAAACGGCCATCTCCAGATTCCATGGCTGCCGAAAACGCTGTTGCTCGCGACCGAGGTCGTGCAACTGCCAGGCCGTCTCACCGTTATGGATCAACCGGCAGTCTTCTGGCGGACAGATCAGCTCGAGCTGAAACAAATCTGCACCGGCGTTGATTCGCAGGAGCAGGCGACCGGTTCCGCTCAGTTTGACACCACACTGTAACAGCACATCGGTAACGTGATGGAGAGCCCCACGCGGCAGACTCTGGTTGTACCCGTCGTGGTCGAAGATGAGCGTGGGAGTCGTGCGTGCGGCAGGTGGTGAAGCATTCGGCCAGCAGATCCACTGCGCATACTCCAGCCACTCGACTACAGATCCTGCTGGAGACGTTCCCGCAGTGAACACGTAGCCCGACTCGGTAGTGTGCCAGAGGGAGTTGCTCGACGCTGCTTGCCAGCGAGCCGGCAAAGTGGCAGCGCGCGAGGGACGGAAGTGATCATCGTGAACCAGGATGCACAGTTCTCGCAGCTGGGCGAGCGTCTTGCGTTGGATCTTGCCATCGATCAGCACGTCACCGTCGCGAATCTCCACGCGACCGCCGCCACCTGCCACGATCCGTTTGACCGCCAGGAAATCGGCATCCGTTGAGGAAGAGTACGCCACCACTTGCCAAGGTTGCGGCGGGTGAAGCCACGCCGCCAGGCGGTCGATCACGACCCGCTCGCCCGGCACGATGGACGCCGTGTCGACCTGATTCTCCACGTAGCCGCAGTTGGGGCAGACAGCCAGTTCATCGACGGGAGGAAACTCGACACCGCAGCGAAACGCCATACCGCAGTCCGAGCAGCGGACCGAGTAGTGAGGTCCACACAGCGCCTCCGCCATGGAACCGCCGATGATGCGAACCGGGCGCATGGCTCCCTGCCAGGCCGCGAACCGCCCGACGACCAGCAACAGCAGGAAGATCAGCAGCAGCGTCACAATCCACGACACCCGCCGCCGCCTGCTAGATCGCTCGTAAGGACGCTGCTCGGAGGGTACCGATAGCTCAGCCATGGAGTCGGGATCGTACGGGTTATTTTTTGTCGCTGCCGGTGTCGAGGACGGCCATGAACGCCTTCTGCGGGATATCGACTTTGCCAATCGACTTCATCCGCTTCTTTCCTTCACGCTGCTTCGCCCACAGTTTCCGTTTGCGCGTGATATCCCCACCGTAGCATTTGGCGGTCACGTTCTTCCGCATGGCGGGAACCGTTTCTCGGGCAATGACGCGCGAGCCGATGGCGGCTTGCACCGCCACTTCAAACATGTGCCGGTCAATCTCGCTCTTGAGTTTCTTCACGACCGCTCGCCCCCGTCGTTCGGCATCTGCCTTGTCACAGATCACCGACAGGGCGTCGATGCGTGTCCCATTGACGAGGATATCAAGCCGGACCAGGTCTGCCGGAAAATAGCCGATCAGCTCATAGTCCATGGTACCGTAACCGCGTGTGGCGCTCTTGAGCTTGTCGTGCAAGTCATAGATGACTTCGGCCAACGGCAAATGGTATGACAACATGGCTCGTGACGGAGAGAGGTACTCAGTCCCCTGCTGCACGCCGCGACGGTCCTGGCAGAGTTTCATGACTGTGCCAATCGAGTCGGTGGGGAGAATGAAGTTGACACGCACCACGGGCTGCAGGAATTCGTCGATCTCTCCGGCGTCCGGAACCTCTTGCGGACGGTGAATCTCCAACTGCTCGCCATTGTGGGTCTTGACCTGATAGGTCACATTGGGAGCGGTCTGGACGAGGTCGACATCCGCCTCCCCCTCCAACCGCTGTTGCACAATCTCCATGTGCAACAGACCGAGGAAGCCGCAGCGAAAACCGAATCCCAAAGCTTCGCTCGACTCCGGTACGAACTCGAAGCTGGGATCGTTGATCGATAGTTTTTCAAGTGCCTCGCGCAGTTCCCCAAAATCCTGGCCGTCAGACGGGTAGAGCCCGCAGTAAACCATCCGCGCCGGTTTCTTATAACCGGGCAGCGGTTTGGCAGCCGCCTCGCCAGGGATGCTCACCGTGTCCCCAATATGGACCTGATCGATCGACTTGATGTTGCAGATCAAGTAGCCGACTTGTCCCGCCTGCAACTGCTCGCACGGGCGCTGCCGCGGTGTGAACTGCCCCACTTCCAGTACATCGTGCGTCGTGCCGCCGCGAAGGAAGCGAATCCGCTGCCCTTTCCGTACGCAGCCATTCATGATCCTCACATAAGTGATAGCGCCGCGATACTCGTCGTAATGCGAATCAAACACCATCGCTTGCAGCGACTGCTGCGGATCGCCCTGCGGGGCCGGAATGCGCACGCGAATCACATCCAACAATTCGCGGACGCCAAACCCCGTCTTGGCACTGACGCGCAGAATCTCATCACTGTCCACGCCGAGCAAGTGCGTTATTTCTTCGGCCACTTCATCGACCCGCGCATGTTTCAAATCGACCTTGTTGATGACCGGAATAATCTTCAAGTCGTGGTCCAACGCAGCATAGGCGTTGGCCACCGTCTGCGCTTCCACGCCCTGAAAGGCATCGGCCAGCAGCAAGACCCCCTCACAGCAGGCGAGGGATCGCGATACCTCGTACTGGAAGTCCACGTGTCCCGGCGTATCGATCAAGTTCAGCTCGAATGGCTCCGGGCCCCGACGGTCCAGCATGGCCACCGCTCGAGCTTTAATCGTGATGCCCCGCGCCCGCTCCAACGCCATGTCGTCGAGGAGCTGTTCCTTCATCTGACGCTGCGCTACCGTCCCGGTTATCTCCAGCAGGCGGTCGGCCAGAGTGCTCTTGCCATGGTCAATGTGAGCAATAATGCAGAAGTTGCGAATATGCTGGCAGTCTATCGTCGACATGTAGTGATCTTTGAAAAAGACATAGTGCGGCGTCCCTGCCCCATGACGTGCGCCACGGGATGTGGCGACTTTCGCGCTCGCCACGCGCCACCGAAAAAGACGCAACGACGACCTACGGTGGCTTGCGGCCACGACCAAAGTAGCTCGGGATCGTATCCCAAGCATGAACGGGATCGGTTCCCGTCCTACAAGAGGCTACGCGCCGTGCGCCGACGGGATAGGATCCCGTCCTACACTTCTATCCCGAGCATGGACGGGATAGGTTCCCGTCCTACCGACAGGCTCGGGCACCAGGAGCGTCGCCCCACCGGAACGGTTGCTGGAAAAGCCTCCCTGCCGCCTGAGAGATGATCGTAAGGAAGGGAACCCTCACTGCCAAGATGCCCCCTCCACCGGCTCAAACCGCTGTCGCCAAAACCAAGACGACAGGCGCGATGGATATCCCTAATCGCGGGCCACCGCACGGGAAACGCCCGCGGCGCCAATGTAGCCGGCATCCCCCCCAAGACTGGCAAAATCGATCAGCGTGCCTTTGGCGACCACGTCGAACGCTCGACTGCGGAACTCCTCCTGCACCCGCTGCAGGAACTGGCGCCCCACGGCCGATTCGTGGCCGCCGAAGTTCATCGCTCCACCCAGTATCACCGCCCCCGGATCGATCGTGTGTACCAGTGTCACGATCCCGATCCCGAGATACGTGGCCGATTCCAGAATCACCTCCAGTGATAGCGGATCCCCCGCCTCAGCTTCTTCGGCCAACATCAACGTGGAGAGTTCCTCGCCCCCGGCAATCCGCTGCGCCAACGTGCTGCCGCGACCTTCGTCGAGCAGCTGCTGAGCTCGATCCGCGATGGCACTGGCGCTCGCATACGCCTCCAGCTCGCCGCGACCACCGCCCCACACGCAGAGCCGAGCATCCGGGCGTGAATCGACAATGATGTGACCGCATTCGGCCCCAAAGCTGTTGACACCTTCTACGGCACTACCGTTGACAATGATACCACCACCCACTCCGGTGCCCAACGTCAGCATGATCATGCTGTCAAACTTGCGCCCACTCCCAACCCAAAATTCACCGTACGCCGCAGCATTCGCATCGTTGGTGAAGGCCACTCTCAGCTGAAGCTCCTCAGAGAGCCGGTCACGAATCGGAAAGAACCGCCAGTGCGGCAGGTTCGTCGGGTCCAGAATCATGCCTTGCGGGATGTCCATCGGGCCCGGAGTTCCGAGACCGGCAGCATGCACGTCGCTCGACGCGATTCCCCGGTCGCTCATCATCTGCCGAATGACTTGCCCGGCGCGGACGATCAGTCCCCCAGGCCCCTCTTCTTCGATGGTGGGGATGGATATATAAGCCAGCGTCTGGCCCTTATTGTCCACAATCCCGATCTTGGTATTCGTGCCACCAACATCAATGCCAACGAAATAGGGACGTTCTGATTTCGCGAGGGGGGTGAGCTCTTGCATGCCTTTGGTCTAGGTGGGAGGTATGAATTGAAACCAATACCAGTATAGGGTTTCCGTCGATTCACAGCAATCGCACGACGCCTTGGATGCGAGAGAAAACACCACACAAACCCCCAATTGCAGGGGCACTGAAACACAACGTAGGAGCATATAATTGACGCTTGTGGAGCGCCAAAGCATGGGAGGAGTCGGCATCGTGCATCACAAATCCGTGCTGTGGACGGTTTGTTCAACGGCCGCTCTATCGCTGCTGCCCGCCATCGCTGCGCCCGCTTGTGCTCAACAGCCAACTGGCCAGCTGCCACACATGGCTCTGGTCCGGCAACTGGGAGCTGCCACGTTTGTGGAGCGGAAACAGGCCGCCAGAAAGCTGAACGAAGCTGGCCTGGCCGCCAAACCGGCCCTCATGCTCGGCATCAAAGACGAAGATTTAGAAGTCCGCTTGGGAGCGCAACGGGTTCTCGTGCAGGTGCTGCAGAACGACTTCGATGCGCAGATCGACGCATTCCTCAACGACACCGGAGCGGATGGCACGCACGATCTTCCCGGTTGGCACCTGTTTCGACAACAAGTCGGCGGCGACCAGCACGCGCGGCAGCTGTATGCCGATATGTTGCGCTCGGAGGCGGATCTCCTGGATGCACTCGACCGAAGCGACCAGTCAGTTGAGCTACTCTGTTCCAACCGCATAGAGTCATTGACTTCCTCGGCAATGTCGGTCAACGGCTATCGTGCAGCCATTCCGGAAGCGACATTGGCCACCATGCTGTTCGTCGGTTCCCAACTTCAGAAAAGCCCGCGGATCGCTTCGCACGAGAAAGCTGCTTACAGCCCGCTGACCAGCCGCATTTACAGCATCATGACCTTTCCGGCAACGCAGCAAACCGTATTGCAGGAATCCCATGCGAAGTTGCTCCAGCAGCTGCTGATGAGTTGGATCGAGGCGATCAGTGAGTCGCCACAGCAGTACGGCTTGGCCTATGCCATGCAACTGGTCCTGAAATACGACCTGCGCGATCAAGGTCCGCGTTTGTGCAGAAAGTGCTCGAGAATCCCGACACTTCATCCAATGGGATCCCGTACGCCGCCATCGTGATCGGTCGCTTTGGAACCGTCGAAGATGCCAAGTACCTGGTCCCACATTTGGAGAGAAATCAAGTTTTTCATACTTGGAGCAATCCGCAACTGAAGAAAGAGCCAGTCCGGATTCAAGTGCGGGATGTGGTTCTGGCCATGCTGATTCGACTTCACAGACAGGCTCCCGAGTCATTCGGATTCAAGCTGCTAGAGGCTTATCCCGAAACGGTCTATCGCATCTGGACCTTTGGGTTTCTCGAGGACACCGACAGGGACGAGACATTCGCCAAATGGAAATCCTGGGCCGAAGAAAACAAAGTCGGCCAAGAGGCACCGCTGGAGAGCGGCGGGACGGACAAAGAGGCCATGGCAGAAGCCCAGCCAGCCGCGAAGGGAAACGAATAGGGAATGCGGAAGACCCTGAAAAGAAACGTCACCGCCGGGAGGGAGCCAGAACCACTTCGGCATGCGCGTGTCGACTCAGGCGCCACTTTCCTGAGCGAGCGACGAAAAACTGAGCCATCAACACCCGTCGTCAATCGCGAGCGGAGCCAGTGCCGAAGCAAACCCCCGCTCACCGCTTCACGCGAATCCCGCAGTTGTTCTTGATCCCTCGCCAAGTGTTCGGCGACTACCACTCCGCATTCCGCACTCCGCACTCCGCTCGGCATTCCGCATTCCGCATTCCGCATTCGTTCCCAGAACAGACCTCCACCTCGCGGCTTCCACGCCCGAAGTACACGGATGGTCGGCCGTGGATCGAACGATTAGGGAATGCGGAATGCGGAGTGCGGAATGCGGAATGTTGTTTGCAGATAGAGGCGACTGGGCGATGCAGACAGGACCGATCAACTATGTGCGCGGGCGGGATGCTCCAACACGACAAGCAGGCGACTTCACGCTGCCTTTGTGCAGCTCGGTATTCCGCATTCCGCATTCCGCATTCCGCATTCGTTCCCAGAACAGACCTCCACCTCGCGGCTTCCACGCCCGGAGTACACGGATGGTCGGCCGTGGATCGAACGATTAGGGAATGCGGAATGCGGAGTGCGGAATGCGGAATGTTGTTTGCAGATAGAGGCGACTGGACGATGCAGACAGGACCGATAATTATGTGCGCGGGCGGGATGCTCCAACACGACAAGCAGGCGACTTCACGCTGCCTTTGTGCAGCTCGGTATTCCGCATTCCGCATTCCGCACTCCGCATTCCGCATTCGTTCCCAGAACAGGCCTCCACCACGCGGCTGCACGCTCGAAGCAAACGGATGGTTGGCCGTGGATCGAACGATTAGGGAATGCGGAGTGCGGAAGTGCGGAATGCGATGTTGTTTGCAGATAGAGGCGACTGGGCGATGCAGACAGGATCGTTACTTTATGCCGCGGCCGGGATGCTCCAACACGACAAGCAGGCGACTTCACACTGCCTTTGGCAGCTCGGATATTCCGCATTCCGCATCCGCACTCCGCATTCGTTCCCAGAACAGACCTCCACCTCGCGGCTTCCACGCCCGGAGTACACGGATGGTCGGCCGTGGATCGAACGATTAGGGAATGCGGAGTGCGAATGCGGAATGCGGAATGTTGTTTGCAGATAGAGGCGACTGGGCGATGCAGACAGGACCGAGCAATACGTGCGCGGGCGGGATGCTCCAACGCGACAAGCAGGCAACTTCACACTGCCTTTGTGCGGCTCGGTATTCCGCATTCCGCATTCCGCATTCCGCACTCCGCATTCGTTCCCAGAACAGACCTCGACCTCGCGGCTTCCACGCCCGGAGTACACGGATGGTCGGCCGTGGATCGAACGATTAGGGAATGCGGAGTGCGGAATGCGGAATGCGGAATGTTGTTTGCAGATAGAGGCGACTGGGCGATGCAGACAAGATCGTTCACTATATGCACAGGCGGGATGCTCCAACACGACAAGCAGGCGACTTCACACTGCCTTTGTGCGGCTCGGTATTCCGCATTCCGCATTCCGCATTCCGCATTCCGCACTCCGCACTGCATTAGTTCCCAGAACAGACCTCCACCACGCAGCTGCACGCTCGGAGCAACTGGATGGTTGGCCGTGGATCGAACGATTAGGGA
>CAVOXY010000042.1:0-923103 GCA_963700515.1 uncultured Planctomycetota bacterium
GGTTACCGTCGTTCTGCTGTTGATAGCCGTGACGTTGAGTGTCGCGCAGAAATATTGGGAAGGACAGGCAGCAATTGGCGTTGCGACTCAGTTGCCCACTACCACCGTGGCCAGCGAGATTGACAGGGCTGGGATCCATGTAATTAACATAGTGACGGCCTTATTGGCGATTGCGACTTGGGGCATACTACAGACGAGAGTCGAATTTTGCACTACACCTGAGCGTGCCGACCCATTGGTGTTGTTGCTCATACAGTTGTTGTTGGTGTAGGAGACGCACATATCGACCCTTTGCTGCGCAGCGATGGCACAACCCGGCAGAGGCATCTCGGGGAACAAGTTTGGCGGGGAAGCAACGCCGGGTACAATGGAGCCGTTGGCGCGTCGTCAACAAAGGAAGGTATCCTGGGATTCGTTGTATGGCCCTTCTGAGGTTGGACAGAACCTAGCAGGAATGAATCTGAGTTTTGAATTGTCTGTTCACCTAACTGGTGAATCGTCGACACGAAGGTACTCACCTATGTCACACCTCTCCGTCAGACCCATGCAACTGAGAATGGTGTTCGTGCTGGGTTTGCTGAGCCTGATTGACGATAGTTGTGCAGCAGCCGACGTGCTTGCTCCAGCCACGCTCTGCGGACGGATCGTCAATTTGGACGGAGAGACCGTCTGTGGGAGGGTGTCGATGTCGTTTCGGCCAACTGGCGAGACGCACACGGCGAGTGCCGATGCAGATGGTCGTTTTCGGCTTTGTGTCGAGCCACAGGAAGCGGCGGGCATGTATGGTTCGCTGGAGTCTGGAGGACTGATCGTCGAGGGAGTAGGTCTCGCCCCGGTTGTCGTTTCGCTGCCGGTCCTGCCCTCCGGTGCAGAGATTGACATTGGTGACATACGCGCTCCCACTGGTACGCGACTGGCTGGCCAGGTCACAGACGCGGTGGGAAACCCGATGGTTGGCGGGCGAAAGTGACCTTATCACCTTTCACAATGGTCCTTGGCCATACGAGCGGAGGATTGCTTCCCGACTGCACTCTGGGTACGGATGCTCAGGGTAGGTTCGAGAGTCGCCCGCTGCCGTGCTGCTTCGTGGAAATGGACGTTCACGCTGATGGGTTCCAAATAGGAGGCGTTCTGCAGCAACTGGACGGGCGGGATCGTCTTATCGAGGTGCAGTCCATTCGCATGCAGCGGGAGATTTCTGTTCGAGGACAAGTCCACGATGCCAAGGGGCAGCCGATTCGAGACGCACGCATCTTTTGGTTACCTGGCGGTGAATGTCGGACGGATGAGAATGGACATTTCCGGTTGACAGGTCTCGGACCGGACTACAACAACATACAGGTAATAGCTTCTGCGGAGGGCTATCGCCCCCATTCAGAGGTCTATCAGCGGGAGAGTCTCATCACAATCCAACTGGATGCCGTCCATTGCTTCACAGGCCGCGTGATCGATGCTCAATCAAGACAGCCGATCACCCTCCAGCACGTCGTCCTGTGCAATTATTCGCTTGATGTGAACGGCAAACCTCGCCTTGACGGCTGCCGAAGTGCCCGGCTGCAACGATCCGATAATGGTCATTTTAGCATCGAACATTTTGGAGCCGCCCGTTACCACGTGTTGTTTCGAGCAGAGGGGTATCACGACGGCGAACTATTTCTGGACCCGCTCGACACAGATCGTGATCACGACCTTGGGACAGTCGAACTTCGGCCTGAGGACCCAACAGGTGAAGACCAAATTGTATCGCAACGGCTGTACGGCAGGATCTTGGACGGGGGTCGACAGATAGCCGGAGTAACCGTATCACTCTGGCGGCCTGCCCTGCGGATGACAGACACTGCATATTACCACTATGGTAGGCATGTACCCGCGCCGCCCAGCTTTCTGCATATGACCGTAAGCGGTGACGATGGCGGCTTTGAGTTCAGTGTGCCGCATCAAGGCGAGTGGTTTCTGAGGGCCGATGCCGCCGGAGCGGCACCGACGGTCGTGGGTCCGATCTCCGTGGGACGGGGAGAGGCCGTATGCCAAGACGTCGAGCTTGCGGAGGGTGGTAGTCTAGTTGGTCGAATGCAAAGATCTGAGCATGTAGCTCCAGGTGTGTTGTGGGCGATTGCGTTTGATGGCAAGGCTATCGTGGAAGTGGCCCAGGTTGGCCCAGACGGCACATTCAAGTTCGGTCGATTGCCGACCGGTACTTATGGAGTCAAAGTTGGCCACCCAGGCATGAAAACACTGGCAGAAAGCCAAAGCGAGGCAGACAGCGTACGTGCCGATCCTTGGAGCCGAGCTGAGAAAGCTACAGTGGTCGCTGGCGAGACAACCACCGTTGAGGTAGGAGCCGAATAAGATGCGTTGCAGGAACGCGTCGCGAATGTGGTCCCGTATAACCACGGTTTGATGAACCATCACCTGTCCCGGCAGAGGGGCCGAGGAATTGGCGTGTGCAGGGACACCAGGAGAGACTGGTTTGGGGAGGCCGGGGGTGTCCCAGCAAAGGATGACTCATGAATCGCTGCGTGACAGCCGTTGTTGCGTCCTTTGCCGCTGGCGGACTCGGAGCCGTAGCGGTTCACGCGATGGGGTATGAAGGCCGCTACGTGCTGTGGCTTTTGTGCCTCCTGTTCCCGTTTACAGTGTACTGCGTCGCACCGCAGTCGGGACTCTTGCTGCTCGTCCTACCTAGTGTGACCATGGGACTGACGTTGGCTTTCATCCTTGCAGTCGTAGGTAGAGGCGCGGCGTTTGAAATGTTTGCGGGTTTCGTTGGGCTGCCGGCGACCTGTTTCCTGTTGTCGTGGATCGGTGCCATACCACTCCGTCTTCGCAAACGAACGTGACGCCCACACTTGCCAGCGATCGCGGGAAGTACTTGGAACGTGCCGAGAATCCACCCTTTTCTCGGAATGCGACAGTGGGGCGAAACAAAGTTGTGCTAGGTCGTCACCATGAATGATTGGTCGAACCAGGATCCTCGTGACGCCATGGAGATGCTGGAACGACAAGGACGGGATGCTCCACCGGAATTGTTCAAGCAGGCCTACGACTGCGTGGTTGCAGCATCACCGGATCGGAGAGTGTTGGCTCGGCTAATGTGGTTGGCCGGAATGTACCTTGGTCGGCACCCTGGCGCATTCGAGCTGCCTCGTACACTTGCAGAGGAATTCCTCGCATCCGACGACTACGACGAATTGCTCGCAGGGCTCAAGGGAATACGGTACAGCTCCGCCTCAACAAGTGAGATCATCGTTCATTTTTTGACCGTCATGAAACGGAATGACTGGGAAGAACGGTACGCAGGTTTGTACCAGTTACATCAGATGGTCTGCGGAAACACTCCGGGCATCGTTGCGACGACCGAACCGACAGTGTTGGACAGAATGCTCGTCGTGCTGGCCGATATGGCCTCACACGCGTCCGACAGAGATGCCCGAGATATAGCCTCGCGATGTATTCAGGCCGTCATAGAGGAACGGGAGTAATATGCAACAGGCAATCTTTGCGCGGGAACAGGAGGAATACTGCTGGGGCGGATATACAAAGACAAACGAGGGAAGGGCATGAGAGAATCTTGCCGGGACTCTCGGCGTGTAGTGGTCCCGAAAATAGACCGATAAACGCATTGACCAAGCCTAACTCCGCAGAGGTATCCGCCGGTCGATATGGAGCGGCTGGGCAAGAAACGGTTAAGATGGGTTGTTGGAAGCCTGCGGAAATCGAAGGAATCCTGACGTGAACGGCTGGATGGTACGCCGGAAGCTAGGGTCCCCCGCAGTATCTCTGCTTAGTAACAGCCACTCGGCGACTTTACGATCTTCCCAAACGCATCGACGAAGTCGCAAAAATGCGTTTTACCGATTCGTGTTCCGTGCGTCTTTATTTGATATGAAGCGTGCCTCGGTGTTCAGCGAATGGTTGGAATCGGGATGTAACACAATAGGGACCTCCGCGAGCAGTGACATTTTCGCTGGAAGAACACTCCCAACACGTATGGCGCTTTGCGCTGCGACTGACGGGAAATGTACATCAGGCGGAAGATCTCTCGCAAGAAGTCTTACTCCGAGCTTGGCGACATCGTTGGCGTCTTCGGGATCCACGTCGGGGACGCGTGTGGCTGTTCCGGATCACGACCAATCTGTGGCGTGACCAGGCGCGACGGACAAGCCGACGGCCCACATGTACCTCTATGTCGGCCGCTGACCAACAGGGGAGAAATGTGGCACCTGCTCAAGCACTAATCAATCAAGAAGACCTAAGGCAGGCATTGGATACCATCGACGAGCTTCCCTCGCGGCAACGCGAGGTTCTGTACCTCCATGCCTGCGAGGCTCTCTCGGTCGGGGAAATTGCTAATGTGTTGGGGATTAGAAGTGAAGCAGTGAAAGCTAGTTTGTGTCTAGCACGCAAAACGATGCGCCGAAAGCTCGAACATCTGTATTCCGAGCGTTTTCCTGTTGAGTGAACTGCCGCTATGAACACTTCTTCCTGCGAACAACTCGACGATTACCTGTTCGACTGGTTGTCGGAGATCCAGCGGAGCGAATTTGAAGCTCATCTGGCTGGCTGTGATCAGTGCCGCAGGAACGTCGAACAGCAGCGGCGTATTGACCATCTGCTTGCGCGAGCAGTCGAGCGACTCGAACCGGTTCCGCTTTCCCTGATCGATTCAGTCGAAACACGGATCCATTCGTTTCGCCGCCGCCGGGCGATGCAATTAGCTTGGGGTGTGTCGACCGGCATTGTACTTGCGCTGTTCGTCGGCGTGTGGTCCACCATTCCACTAGCAAAGCGGGCCACAAGGAATGACAACGAGATTCGAGTTGATGCCGTGCACGACGGTCCGGCCACTAAACTTGCGGGACGCTCGGAAGATCCCGTACGGGTTACCCTTTCTGACCCTTCAGCGGCGATTCTCGTTCCGGTGACCACGGAATCTGCAAACGTGAGTATCGTTTGGGTTTATCCTGCGCTCAAACCGAGCGACGACATCAGCAGGAACGACCATCATTGAAATTGCGACCTTCCGGCATGAGGAATAGATGATGAACACACAGAGTATAGGATTTCGCGTTGGCCTGAGGATGATCGTTGGTCTATGCGCCATTGTCCTGATAGATCACATGACTGCGGCACAACAGACCCCTGTCAACTCCCAGGCCGTCGCCGATTCGAAAGACGTACCACGCGGAGAAGACGAAGAGTCCGTCCTCCACACCTATAGCTTGAAGAACGCAAACGGCAAGCTGCTCGTCGACACTCTAGCGTCGGTAATCCCGGATGCCAAGATCGCGTTCGACGCGTCGAGTAATCGAATCGTCGTCTTAGCCTCCCCTTCGGCCCTCCCACGTCTCGAGAAAGTCATCGCGGAACTCGACGGTCTTCCTCCAGAAGTTGAATTCAAGATATTCAGCCTCGTTAACTCGGAAGCCAGCTCGATGTTGAATGTCATCTCCGAGATCGCCAAAACTAAGGACGTGAAACTTGCTGTCGATTCCAGAACGAACAGCCTGCTTGCAACTGGTCCAAAGAGCGATCTTAGGGTGATTGAAGCGATCCTATTGAAGCTCGACCAGTCAGATGGAGTATCGAGGAAAGTGTTTCGCGTCAATGTCGTGTGGTTCGCAACGGAAGGCGAACCAGCGGAGATAGCGGACGACGAACTGTTGGTTGTGCAGAAGGAGTTGTCGAAGGTGGCCGGTGAATCGCTTCGTCCGGTGGGGCAAGCCACGGTCAGTACCACAATTGGTGAAGACTTTCACGTCGAATGCGCTGGCATGCTCGGTAGTGTTAACGCTGACTTCAAAATCCGTGGGGACCTTATTATGCGATGCTTTGTACCGCATTTGAGGATTGAAATATCCGCTGAGCGAAATCAAGCGTCGGAGGGTTCCGTTGAACGGGTTCACCTAGTGAATCTTGGCACAACGATAGTTGCTTCCCTCGGGCATTACGTCGTGCTAGGTACGACACCGGAACACGAGAAGACATTGGCATTTGCCGTGCAAGTCAACTCTGTTGATTGATCCGTAGCCCGTGAATCACAAATGCCACCCCGGATCGCATCGAATAGGCGTATGTTGTCGTCGGATCCATTCCAGTCCACCGTATTACGAACAGACCCGGCCTAACCCGGCAGAGGCATACGAAGACCGATGTGGAGTGGCTGGGCGGAAGAGGGTAGAATGGGGTTTTTGGCGTGCGACAGGAAACGAACCTTACTCCGGAGTGATTCGCAACCGAAAACGCGGAACTTCTTCGGCGTCTTGTTGTTGAAGACTTTGATCTCCTTTTGGAGTGGTAAGCGACTTCATCCATCCTGAGTGGAATTCGCGTTTGCCGGATCGCGAGCTTCGCTGTTAGGTGTCCCAGTTAAGAAAGTCTTTGAACAATGAGACACGTCACCGCACTTATCGCTGTCGCCGTAATGCTTACCAGTGGGGCAACATATGGAGAGGAACCCGGCCCGAATTACCAACATCTAAAGCCGATTGAATGGATCATTGGGGAATGGACTCGCGTTACGTCTGATAGCTGCGAGACAGACATGATTGGCCCAACATATGAGTGGGGACTGAACAAGAACGTCATTCGGTATCAGTTCTCTGTCTGCAAGAAGGGGACAGTGAGCGGGTTCACGACGATGGGCATCATCGGATGGGATCCCGAGAAGAAACGGATCGTGAGTTACTCTTTTGACTCGCTGGGAGCGAGGGAAGAGGGCATCATCACCCCAACCGAATCTACAATCGAGACGAGTGGCCGCTATATCAGTCCACACGGAACGACGGTCGAGGGTAGTACATCGTCCATGAGGCGGATCGACGAGAACACGATGGTGCATGAAACGACTGGCCAAGGCGACTGGGTATTCAAAGTGACGAAGAAGGCTTCGTTGAACGCGAAAGCAGAGCCTCCGCAGCAGTAAGAGCCGACGATGTGGCAAACCTAGACGCAGAATGAGCAGCCGTGTGTCATAATTCGACCCTTTGTTGCTCGCCGGTCGTATGCCTCCCGAGAGGCATTGCACGATCGATGTGGAGTGGCCGGGCGGCAGCAGGTAGAATCGGGTTTTGGCGTACGGTAAGAAACCAAGGTTTGGTGGGGTGGATTACGCAATCGTAGGCGCTATTCTGCGCAGCCCAAGGTCGTTTAGTGCAATGCCAACGAAACTCCTGGCACTCGGAGTGTGTTCCCCATGGCGCATCAACATCGTTCGGTCAAGATGCATCGGTGGCTCCAATTCAGTGTGCGGACACTGTTGCTTGCAATGCTCGCGCTCAGCCTGGGGACGATCTGGTGGGCGCACAGTGCGAAGACGCAGAAGAATGCGGTGGCGAGCATTTTGAAGATGGGTGGATCTGTTGGATACGCCCACGAGTACGACGCAGCCGGCAACTTTGACACAAAAGCCCAGCCACCCGGACCTACATGGTTGCGAGATCTTCTGGGAATTGACTACTTCAGCCGCGTGAGACATGTAACACTAGTGGGAGATTCGTTCGCTGATGCCGAGCTGCAGTGCCTGGAGAGTCTGCCAGACTTGAGAACGTTGCTCGTTGGGGGGCCGCGTGTCACAGACGCGGGACTCGTGCATCTCAAGCACTCGCACCGTCTTGAGGAACTTCAACTTTCCGGTCCAGGGATCACGGACGCCGGACTGACAAACCTGCAATCTCTTCGTGAACTCAGGACACTGGAGTTCACATGTTGCTCGATCACCGATGAGGGCATGCAGTACTTGATGCCGCTCACCAATTTGCGCACATTGAAAAGCTACCGGAGTAGCGACTGTGGTCATATTATCAATGCCCTCGAGCAGCGGACGCAAATCGATTGCGGTCAGGCTCCCCTGACCGAGGTTTGCGATTACCTATCAAACCTGCACAACATCAAATTGTCCATCGACGATGCGAGGTTCGAAGAGGCGACGCTCGACCGGACAATGCCGGTGACTTTCAGCTCGAAAAGCGTTCCGCTAGGGGGCACTCTGGACGCGATACTGGAGCCCCTTGGCTTGGATTGGTACCTTTCCCCAAACGCTGTGGTCATTACGGACCGACCCACGGTCCGAGCCAGGGTGGCGAGAAGACAGTCAGGGCTCTCCAAGCTGAAAGCGGCGCTGCCGAGATTGACGGAGGCGTACGTCGACTGGTAACAGATGGAGTATAGTGGGGCGGTAGGTCTCGACAGATCGCGACGGATGGGAGATGCGTGTCGTGGTACGGAAGTCTGTGAAGTCAGGCGTTAAGAGGCTTCGCGAGGCCGTCGATTCTCTTGGCAGGCCTGTCGAATTTCGCAAGCTGCAAGCCGTCCTTAACGCCTTGGAGCTCCAGGTCGAGGACGGACACTACCAGCACCACGCAGTGATTCGGTTGTGTGAGGCGTTGTTGGCGACGGCACAATTGTACAATGTTCCAGATGAACTCGCCGGAATACTCGAAGAGGCGGCCTGCGCTGTGGTCAGCCTAGTCGAAGACAGACGGTAAGTCGTCAGAGCGGCGCACGTTTTTCCGGATGAATCGCAGAGGGATGCCCGAGGCGGACGCTGTGGTAGGAGAGGATCAATTGACTTTCGAATCTGACGAAACCATCTGGGGGTGCACGCGGCAGGGCGACGACACAATTCAATATAGCGGCATTCTGAAAGTCGAAGAATCTGGTCAAGTTTCGCTGGAACTCCGTTTTGTCCCTCCACATCCGTTCGTCGTTAACATGCCTGAACACCATTGCATCGAAGCTCGAAGCGTCACGGAAGCTTACGCACGGCTCGTTGGATTTCTCGACGATTACGGCGTTGACCTGGTCCATTGACGCTGCAGGCTGCTTCGGGGCCCCAAATATCCACCGATTGCTGCTTGCCGGAAAGCATGCCACAACGGTGTTATGAGGTGGGTGTTTGGCGGCGTGCTGGCGGAAGCTACAATAGAGCCATCGGCGAGTGCCGATAGCAGGTCAGTAGGACTTTGCCCAATTGCGTGCCGAACAATTGACGATTGTGTCTGAAGCGTCACTTCTGAACGCGTTTGAACAACATGATCGGGCCATCCGGCACCTCAATTCCGTCAGCAGTTGAATCCGTGAATTGAAGCGTATACGAATCATGGTCGATCCGTTTCATCGTATGCGTAGTCCTGATAAGCCTTCCATCAGGCAAGAACATGCGATGTTTGCCTGTAGAGGTATCGTCAGTGAGGCAAATAGTCGCGTCCCCGTAGCGGCCCGATGTATCCAATCCAAACTGGATAATCTGTTTCATTTCGGCGCGCCACCCTACGAGCGTCACGGAGTAAGACAAGATGCGATTGTCGATGCTCTCAACTCCAACAGAAACGAGAGTCTGCCTGTCGCACGTCCACATGCAGCACACACGGACGCAGTGAACCAGTTCCCGTTCCCTTTCGTCGTGAGACACATCCCGGTAAACGCTTTCGTGCGTCCACTGGCCAACCAGCCAATCTAGCGATTTCAGGTGCTTATTGAGAGGTCCCGGCTCATCTTCGCCACAAGCAATGCTCCCCAAGAACACAACAATAGCCAGTGTAACAAGCAGTGCGATGTGCCTCATTGTGCGTATCCCGATCAGAACGAAGACTACAACCAGTCCGCAAAATGGATTGTCGCACGAACTTGGCCACAAATCGACACGCACCCCTCTGTGATTATGCAGGAAACAGCAGAGGAAACGGGCGACAGTGTTCCGCTTAGGATGTGCTGCTGGGGTGGCATATATCCTGATTTCCTTCTTCGTCTATTGTCTGGTGAGAGCGAGCTCGGGCAAACCGAGTCGTAACCAATGACAGCCGACCACCCGACAGTGCACCGATTCTCACTCGCCATTCGCCTGCCCCTGCAGAGGCATCCGGCGGTTGATGTGGAGTGGCCGGGCGGCAGGGATTAGAATGTGGTTTTTGGCGTGCGGTAACAAACGAACGTTTCTCACATCACTCTCGGCTCCCGCCCTTCCCACCACCACATCAGTGACCAAATTCCACGAAGAAACCTATTGACTTATTAGACGCGTGGTCTTATATTCTCCTTTTAGACTACAAGTCTAATTCGTGCGGCAAGGAGTAGGTTCGTGGTAAAGCATGACAAAAGCGTAACTGACGGGGAGCTGGGCGTGCTGGAAGTGCTGTGGAGTCGTGGCAGAGCCACCGTCAAAGACATCACAGCGGTGGTCTATGAAGACCAGTCCTTCTCCAAATACCAAAGCGTGCAGAAGCTGCTGGAGCGATTGGAGAATAAGGGATGTGTCAAACGCGACCGCAGCACAACCGCCCACACCTTTGTGCCAACCGTTGAGCGAGATGAGATTATTGGTCGTCGGTTGAAACAAGTGGCCGAGAGACTCTGTGGCGGCTCGCTTACGCCGCTGCTGATGCATTTGGCGGGTCGTACACGTCTGAAGCCCGATGAGCGAACCGCTTTACAGAAGCTCATTAACAGCCGCAAACAATAGGGGCTTCCCATGGCCACTCTTGAATGCTTGGTGTCGAACGTAGTTATCGCGGCGTTCCTAGCGTTGGTGGCAGCTATCGTGGGGAAGTTCACGACGCGACCGCAAATCACACACACACTGTGGATTCTGGTCCTGGTCAAACTCATAACTCCTCCTGTGGTTCAGATTCCGGTCAGCTATCCCACGCTCGCAGTCGTGGACAGATCAGCAGTTCTGCAAGCAGCTCTCAAATCTGACGGCAATATCTCGTCCGTGCAGCGACCAAATGATATTCATGAGGGGGCTCTGTCTGATTCAGAAGACGAAGCGGAATTCGTCAACTCGCCACACCAAGTTGCAGCTAAGACACCCCTACCCAACCAAGCGGTAGAAGAGAGCAAGTTGAGTTGGTTCTTCGTGGCACCTTGGACGAAGCTGCTTGTGGGGGTGTGGATCACGGGTTCCTTATTCTGGTTCTTGCTGGCTGGCACACGGTTGTTCCGGTTCAGAAAACTCCTGCGGTACGCCAGTCCCGCCTCCAAGGAAATGCTCACGGAAGTCAACAGCATCGCTGCCAGGTATGGCCTTCACAATGTTCCGAGTGTGTTGGTTGTCGATGCGAAGATACCGCCACTCATTTGGGGTTGTGGCGGAAGATCCAGTATGGTTCTGCCGAGTCGCTTGTTGAGCAGACTTGGGACAGAGGAACGGGCCGGATTGTTGGCTCATGAACTGGCTCACCTGAAACGTTACGATCATTGGATTCGCTGGTTCGAGTTCGTGGTGCTGGGCATTTATTGGTGGAACCCAATTGCGTGGTGGGCCAGATCGCAAATCCAGCAAGCCGAAGAGGAATGCTGTGACGGCTGGGTGCTGTGGGTGTTTCCCAACGGAGCCCGCCAATATGCCCAAACGCTGGTGGACACAGTGGAATTTCTGGCTGGTTCGCCCGGACTGAAGCCCGACATCGCGACGGCTTTCAACCAGGCGTTGGGTCATGCAACGGTACACTGAGGTCTGCATGCGAATACGGGTGTCCTCGTGCGCTGCGACCTGAAAAACCACCGATTTGCGGGATATCGCCATTTGAGCTGAGGCAGCAAGATCCATCGATGTCTGACCAACAGGCGGTTCGGTTTCCCTGGCTTCGGCGAATGCTGAAGATCGTGATGGTCTTTGGCTTCGTCTTGATAACGATTGGACCGATAGCTCGGGTTCGTAATGAAGGCTTCGGAGAAGAGCCCGGGCCAATCGCCATCTCGAATTACTGGCAACAGGTGTCGTACGTCCTGTTTCCACTGGGAATATCGATCATCATCCTGGTTGGCATTGCATTGGTGGTTGTTGACCGACGACAATGACAATAGCAGTTTCAAATATCGACCGTATTGTGAGACGGCGTGTGCGCCCCACCGTCATGAGGACGAAAACGCGTCAGAGTACCGAGCGTGCTAAACGGAGGTGGCGGTAAACCATGCACACGCACGAGCGATACACAGGCCACGTTCTGATGGTTATGCACCTGGCGAATCAGGAGGCTCACCGCTTCACACACGAGTTCATTGACACCGAACACGTATTGCTTGGTTTGATCAAGTTAGGGCAAGGCGTTGCAGCTGACGTGCTCAAGAACCTGGCAGTCGATCTGAACAAGATAGAGGCTGAAGTCGAGGAGCTAGTTCAGGGTGGGCCGGAAGTGGTTACGATGGGAAAGCTCCCCATGACGCCGCGTGCGAAAAAGGTGATAGAACACGCGCAGGAGGAAGCCTGCAAATTGAACCAGCACCACGTGGGCACCGAACACATCTTGTTGGGCCTCCTGCGCGAACAGGAAGGTGTCGCGGCGCAGGTGCTGATAGATCTAGGAGTAACAATGGAGGGGGCAAGGGAGGGCATTCTTGCCATTAGAAGACAAGGACTGGATTCAGATTAGAATAGCCTTCGTGGCCGAAACGCTCCTACACGTGGAGTTCTGATAAAGCCCTGACCATCCGCAGTTCCATTCGATTGTGTTTTACCTCAAATAACCACCGATAAACGAATTGACCAAGCCTAGCTCTGTAGAGGTATCTACCGGTCGATATGGAGCGGCTAGGCAAGAAACGGTTAAGATGGAGTTGTTGGAAGCCTGCGGAAATCGAACCGTTTTGAGTCAGCCTTTTCGTGCCGATTCGGCGTGACAGCACACGCGTCCTAAATCGAGGCGGACGCGGTTCCGGAGTCCGGCCGACGGCTTGCACCACCGGCCCCGATGAGCGTTAGGCAGGGCCGACTTATCGCGCATACGATGCCACAACAACGAAGCAACTAGCAGCCATGAGCGAGGTTAAGACAATCCACTGCCCGCGTCTTATGCCGCACATTTGCCGTCTACAGGGAATAGTCAGAAACTTCCTATTACCAAGTTGGAATCAGGATGAGAACCGCAACCTTATTCATTGTCCTACTCGCGATTTGCGCACCGAATCGCGCTGCCGCGTGCTGGCTTTCCCCGCGGGAGGGCTCCTACGTCTCCGAGAATGGACATCACAAGGTTACCGTGTCAGTGGCCGACCGCAAGAAGGGCACCCCAAGTCAGATTGCTGTATTCGACCGACACGGCGACGAGTGGGTCAAATCCTGGACGGTACCCGCGGTGAATTCAGTGCGTGCGGCGGACGTGTATCTGGACGACACTGGATCTTGTGTGGTCACCGTCGGGAACTGGTATGGATACGACGAAGGCAATGACGAACTCGTGGTTTACCGAAGAGGCGCACTTCTCGAGCAATACTCAGTAGCGGAACTGCTTGGGGCGTCCTTCCGACCTGGCTTCTATAGCACGGCTGGCGCTGAGTGGCTAACTGACTCCTATGCGTTCTTCGGCCCAGAACAGCATTTCTGTCTTTGGGCTGACGTTGTGCCACGGTGGATCACCGTCGACATAAAGGACGGTTCTCTGATTGATCCGGATATCGGATTAGTCGCGCGTTTTGAGCAGCAGATACGTGAAGCAACTTATGCCAGCATCAAATCTGGTGATGACAACCTTTACAACTATCGCAGACTGGCACGTTTTCTGTGTCCGAAAGATAAGCCGGTGTTTGAGCGCCTCCTGACGCACCCGGACAGGCACCTTAGTTGTGGGTCTAAGGACGGGCCCTCTGGTTTTTGTTACTTCGGTTCTAACCACCATCGTCGCCTCGCTGAAATGGCACTCAACGCCTTGGAGAATGGTAAGACGGACGCCATCGTGGAGTTTGACGAAGACAAGGACTACAAGCACCTTGGGTCATTAAGGCTGTCTGCGACGTTTGATGAGGCGCCACTTAAGGGTCAAGGGATAATCGTCCTCTGGCTTGAGCCGGTAGACAAAGCGGACCGCGTTGTGTTGCGGGAGCGCCCTGTCCATTCCATGGGAATCAACCTGAGCGTGAGATGCACGTTCTTCGAGGGGCTCCGTCGCGAGCCATTACCAATGCCTATTGCGATCACCATGTACGGCGTTGCGCATGGGGAGTATCGGATACACGGTTATTGGAGCAAGACCATCAAAGACGTGTATGATATTAACGACGATTTCTGGAAGCACGAGGGCGACCGCTCGATCGTGAATATCCCAGAGGTAGAGATCCGTGAAGGCGCGCTGAGCAATGCAGCCATTTCGTTTGAACGCAAGAGCGATTCCAACCAGGTGGATGCAGGCGACGGCTAACAGCCGCGCCTGATCCGTACCGTTAGGAGCTTGAAAGAGATTTCCGTGGGTCATCAAGTCGTCCAAATGGGGGTTGATTTTTGCGACAACGCAACAAACCACCGTTTGTTGCTCGCGTGGCTCCATGACCCGATTGAGCGACCAAGAAGCCAATGGATGCTAAACTCCTCCGCCGCTAAATCCGCCCCAACGAATTTGGGAGCTCATGCCGCCGCCGGACGCCTACGCCGGCTCGTCTCTAAAGACTAGGTGCATGTTCTCAGAATTGTCGTTATATTGAGTCTTGGTTGGAAGTCATGCGGTATCGATACAGGTTTCAGCCATTCACAGCGCGAGGTTAGCAATGGACACTGAGACGCCGCGGGACAGGCTCGTTCGACTCGAACGGGAGTTGGCAGACCTGAAGGCTTCATTGCCCGAGCACTGCTCCGGCACGGAAGGCTACGTTGGTGTTCACGCGGCCTCGCCAGCTCATTGGCAGAAGATCGAAGACCTCGAAGAAGAAATCGAGAAACTGAAATCTGATCTGGGATGATAGGAGCCAGAATGCAAACCATGTTCGGCTCAACGGCACGATCCGCCCGTCCCCGGTACTGTCCGACTTGGAAGCTGGGGAAGTCGGATCGCGTGATCAGCGCCGAGAAAAGTGGGTCACCGGCCATCTGGCATACTCAACCGGTGTGAGCCAACAGATTGTGGTATGATCTGTTTCAAATAACAAACGTTATAAGGCACCCTGTGGTCGATGTAATCAGATTTGGCTAACTGCCCCTCGGAACGCAGGCCTGGGACCGGCACCGAATGCGGGCAAAGCGGTGAAAGTTGGACAGAGAGTTAGTTGTTGGGCGGCTGGACGCCTCATTAACAAACTGACACCCGATCATTAAGTAAATAGTTCGGACATGAGGGAACATGAGCAAGCCGACTGTGTACGTTGAGACCACTGTGATAGGGCACATCGCGACCCGGCAACAGGCCGATATTATCGTGGCGGCGCGGCAACTCTCGTCGCAACGTTGGTGGAACCTCCGTGATCGGTACACTCTCGTGGTTTCCCAGATCGTTGTCGATGAATGCACCGCAGGCGGTTCCTCGGCCGCGTCCGAACGCCTTCGATTGATTGCCAACGTACCGGTTCTTGCTGTGTCCGCTGACGCACAGCAACTGGCGGAGGGTCTCATTGTCAATCACGGAATCCCGGGCACGGAACCGCGTGATGCGCTTTCACATTGCCATTGCCGCTGCAAATGGGATACAATATCTGGTGACGTGGAATTTCCGGCACATTGCCAATGCTGAGACGCGAGCAACGATAGAACAGGTTTGCTGGGATCATGGCTACGTGCCACCGTTGATCTGTTCGCCGGACGAATTGTTGGGGGCTTAGCAATGAGTACTGATTCCATCAACGACGAAATCCTCGAAATCAAACGTGCGCTGGCGGCGGAATTCGACAATGACTTGGCCCGGATTGTGGAGGACGCAAGATCGCGAGAACACAATACGATCACTTTGCCGCCACGCCGATGGAAGTCCGAACTAACGGATGCACGCGAGCCGGAGTAGGCCGACTGGCTCGCTTCGCTCGGCAACATGTTCTCCCGGCCGCGTGATCCGAATCGTTATGGCGTCCGCCTAATCATCAACTCATGCGTTTTCGCGGACATCCCGAAATACCACCGATAAACGAAACCGTGCCCGGCTGCGCAGAGGGGCGTTGAAAGTGGCAAGATCTGGGTGCCCCGAGCAGCATTCGCGGATGATTGTTGCCGACGGAGAAAGCGGAAGTGGAGACTGAGACGCAATGGCGACGTGCGAATGCGGATTCAGCTTTGTGCAAGCTGTGCTCGACGATCGGGAGATCGAATCGTATGCGGTCGTGCATGACGAAGAATACCAACGAATGATCGATGACGAACTTGCCATCCGTTCGGAAGCTGACGAAGAACGGAAGCTGGCCCTGATCGCAGATGGTTCCACGCGGGTGGGGTCGCTTCACGTCTGCCCAGAGTGCGGCGCACTGGTGCTGTCAAAGCCCCAGAGAAGTTCTACGCATGGTTCCTTTACGGTACTGAGAGAGTCAAGCGGCCCAAACTCCACATGATACGAGTGTTGGGCCACCGCGAGTTCAGTGGACGTGGTCTTGGAGGCGTCCCAACAATGGACCCATTTCTGCTCGCCGGGACGCCTAACCCGGCAGTGGCATACGACGACCAATGTGGAGTGGCGGGGTGACGGCGATTACAATTGGGTTGAGCGTGCCGCAAGAATCGAAGTTTCCGACGGATCGCCTTTGTCCTGAAGGTGCCGTGAAGATTACGCCTAACCTAACGTGACGATTCCCTTGACGACTCTTGCCGAGAAATTGACGAGCTTGCCATGAGCACAGCCGTGAGATGCGTGTTGTCGTTGTGCGTACTGCTCATGCTCGGTTGCTACGGCCCTGACGACAGGATTCTTGCTCGAATTAGAGATGCGGGCGGTGAAGTCACACTGGCCAGCAGCGGAGGGATCGGTCGGCAACAGATCTACGTTGCGATCAAAGGCGAGAAAGGCGACACGGAACTCAAATCCGTTGCACCACATCTCAAGGACCTTCGCCAGGTCACTGGGCTTCACATGCAGGATAGCCGTGTTACTGACGACGGTCTCATGCACTTGGCGGAGGTGAACAACATCGGACTCATCGTCCTCAGAAACACTGCCGTTACGGATAGAGGACTTCAGTATCTGAGGCACATGGACAAACTCTGGTACCTAGACCTTACGGGCATGCGCGTCACCGATGAGGGGATTGCGTCACTGAAGCAGGCATTGCCAAAGTTGGAGATCGAAAAGCTGATGCCGCACAGGCGAAGGCCCAAGAAGATATTTGGGCAGCTGGTGGACAACTAGAATATGTCGATCGATCGTTGGTCCAGATACTCTTCTGCAATTCCTCTGCGGGTCGTGACCGTCCTCTTGATGACTCAGATCTCAAGAACCTTCAGGGTAGTCTCAAAATCTGGAGTGCGACCCTCAAGAAATTGAATTTGAGCGACACCGCGATCACGGACGAGGGTTTAGCGTACCTCAAGGATCTCACGAATCTCCAGGAGCTAGTTGTCACTGGTACCAAGGTTTCGGAAGAAGGGATCAAGGCCCTGAAGCAAGGACGCCCGGCGCCTGAAGGTAATACGCTAAGGCGGCGGTCGGCGATAACACAGTGAACGGGATAACCGCTGACGAGACGAATGACTGGTCCCTTCAAGTCGTCGGTGAGCTATATCGCTCGGCCGAACTGACCCGCCTTCGTTCAGTTAAAATGACCCACTACTTGGAAAGGAAGAATTGGTCTGACGCCATCTCCTTTTTCCAAGTAGCCAGGGTTCGTGCGATGTAATTTCCCCTGTCTTGAAATGGGCCCGGGAGCAGACACTCTACTCCTGCAGTGATCCTGGTCGAATCGCGGCGGCGGTTCGAGAGCGGCGGATGGTCACGCTGGCAAGAGGATGGGGTGGTGATAGCTTCGGCCGGGAGAAGGAGAGTGCGTACGCAACGAGGTCGGCACGGCGTCTGCGGCGAATTCACGCTGCGGGCGCGCAGGTCGAGTGCCGGATGTGGGACGACAAGTAAATTGTGCCGACCGTCAAGCGGACCGAGTCAGGCGATTCAAGGATGGCATCAGGCAAACAGCCGCCGGCTGGCTGAGGCACCCTTGAGGCAACTGCGGCCCATCCGCTGAGCGAGTTTCCGGCTGGAGCTACTGTTTCGCCGGCGGTGCTCCTTCTCCTTCGGGCGCGGGATACAACGCGTGCTCGACCGGCCAGGAGGCGCGGTCGTCGCTGGCGTAGACGCCGATCTTGTCCCGCGGGATGGGGCGGAAGCCGAGCTTTGTGGCCGGCGAGTCGTCGGCGAGGCGGAAGTCCGCGGGCGGCTGCCCGAGGAACCGCGGGTCGACGTCGATCAGGTTGTCCTCGAACTTGACGTAAGGCTCAGCCTTCGGTTCCGTCCAGCCCCACGGGCCGCCCCAGCAGATGTTGCGGGCCATGACGTTCCCCTTCGGGGCCAGCGGCTCGTCTTCGAGGATGTTGAGCAACTCGGGATACTTCACCGACCACGGCGGCTGCTTGTAGTTGAGGTCGATCAGTTCCTCGCGTGGCAAACTCGCCGACGCCCTTGGCCCAGCCCAGGCCCCGCGCGTCGATACTGAATGCCCGGCCGCAGTTGATGAACATGTTGTTCGTCATCAGGTTGTCGCGCCCGCCGCCGATCAGGATCGGCGTGGCCACGTCGTAGAAGATGTTGCTGGAGATGTCGGCCGAGGAGAAGCAGTCGTCCAGGTAGACGCCCAGGCAGCCCTTGTCCTGGAACCCGTGGATGTTGTGCAGGTAGTTGTAGCGGATCTTGTGGCCGCGCATGGACCAGGTTTCATCCGGCGGGGACGTGTAGATGGCGCCGGCGTCGTTCGACTGGAAGACCGCGCTGTGGATCTCGTTGTACTCGATGGTCTGGTCGTTGCCGGTGAAGCCGATGGCCATGTGGGGCACGTTGTCGATCAGGTTGTGGGTGGCCCGATTGCCGACGCCGAAGACCGTGATCGCCTGCTGGTAGACCGGGTCCCAGCGGGCGGTGTGGTGGATGTGGTTGTTGTCGGCGTAGTGTCCGGCGGGAGTGAGGGTCTTGCGGTCGCCGCCTTCCAGGTGGATGCCGCCCTGACCGGTCTGATAGATGTCGCAACCGACGACGCCGTGCTTGGTGCCGCCGTAGAACTTGACCGCCCAGTTGCCCATGTTGCGGATCGTGCAGGCCACGACCCGCACGTTGGCGCCGCCCTTGACGACGAAGGCGCTGCCGCGCCCGGCTTCGATCAGCAGGCCGCGGAAGGTGACGTGCGAGACGTCGTCGAGCCGCACGAGGTCGCGGACGACGGAGACGACGACCTTGCCCGACGACAGCGGCGCCGGGGGCCAGAAGTAGAGGATCGACGGGTCGCGGTCCAGGTACCATTCGCCGGGGCTGTCCAGTTCGGGCAGCACGTTCTCGGCGTAGAACCACTGCCCGGTGCGGAGCGTGAACGGCCGGCCGGCACTCGCGCCGATGGTAACGTGTGGCCGCCGCGTCGACGCCGCCCAGCGGAACGCGCAGGTCGCCCCAGTCCCAGACCCAGAAGCCGTGCAGCCAGACGTCCTTCTCGTCCGCCCAGCGCGCCGGTCGCGGATCGTCGCAGACGAACTTGCCGTCGGGCGCGGTGACGTCGCCCGTCTGACGATTTCCGTTCGCGTCGAGCACGGCCGCGATGTGCATGTAGCCCGAGTTCGGGTAGCGGGCCAGCGTCATGGGCTTGTCCTGGAAGAACACCTCCAGGCCCGGGTCGGACTGGTAGCTGCGTGGCGAGTTGATGCCCTGCAGATCGGTGATGCCGAGGGCCTTGAGGTCGGCCTGCCAGACCTGGCCTCGTGCCGGTTCGTCGAGCCGCTTCAGCACGGCGGGATCGGTGACCGATTTCCAGCCGGTCACGTTCCGTCCGCCGACGAGTCGCACGGTTTCCCCCGGAGCGGCCCGGTAGATGATCGGAGCGTTCTCGGCTCCGCTGTCCTGAGCGGTCAGTTCCAGTGGGTGCGCCAGTTCGTAGGTGCCGCCGCGCAGCTCGACGGTGATACCGCCCGCCGGCAGCGGTCCGCTGGATTTGAGCGTGCGGATCGCATCCCGCGCCCGTTCGAGTGTGGCAAAGGGACCGTCGGTGGCCGCGGCGTTCGGCTGGGCGAGTCTGCCCGACCACTCGTCGTTACCCGCGGGTGAAATGTAGAAGTCCGCCGCCCTTCCCCACGCCACTGCCGCCACGGCCACCGTCAGGGTCACCGCCAGAATCCAGATCGTGCGCATCACATCGTTCCTTCGCTTTTGTCGTCGAACGCCCCCCATTGTAACCGCCGTCAGGGGTGGATTCTCTCCCCCGTCATCTTCCTCCATGTATTTGGCCATTCCTCGGGAAGGAATGGTGCGTTGTATGGGCTGTCAGAAAGTCGAGTCAATTGAGTCCACGGAGTTCTGGATGAACGGCCCTTTTTGTCCCGGTCCCACGGGCTTCCTTCTTGCTGACTCGATCGGGCAAAAAAGGACAAAAGAATGGGTGACAAAAAATGTTCCGTTCCCAGCTCATTCTCATCTTTTTGTCATCGATCTTTCTGTCCTACATCTTCTCAGTCTTCTCATCATCCGAGGCTCGCTTCGGACCAATCGTTTACGGAACAATGGTGGCATAACCACCAGAATCATGGCAACTCAGGTTTTCATCGCACGGTTGCGCTGCTCGGTTCGGCGGTCCAGTCGTACGCGGCCGAGAGCGAAACCTTCCGGGCCCATCTTTCCTGAACACGGATTGAAGGTGACGTGCGAGACGTCGCGAAGTCGTACAAGGTCGTGCGTCGCTGAGACGACGACTTGGCCGGCCGACAACTGTGCCGGGGGCCAGAAAAAATGGACCGACAGGCAGCGGTCCAGATACTATCTCTCCGGGGCAGTCAAGTTCGGTTCAGCACGATTCTCGACGTAGAACCGTTGCATCCATCCGCACCCTGCCTATCGGTGAGATCTCTAAGCGTATATTGTTTTGGGGCAACTTTGCTAGAAGCCATTTTGAAACCGGGAGGGCGAGGCTCCTGCCAAGCTGGAATCTCGCAGGAACTGCGGCTCGGCAGGAGCTTCGCCCTCCCAAAATGCGGTTTTGATATACGCTCTAGTTTCTTTTTCTAACGGCGAGTAAGCGGATATGGCGGTGCTGGTTCAGATCAAGAATGCTCACAAGAGCTACGGCGATCAGGTGTTGCTCGACGGGGCCGAGGCGACGTTGACCGACGACGTCAAGGTCGGCTTCGTCGGCCGCAACGGAGCCGGTAAATCGACGCTGTTGCGCGTGCTCCTGGGCGAAGAGGAACTCGACCGTGGCGAGGCACTCCTCCACCCCAAACTGCGGCTGGGCTACCTGCGGCAGCACGATCCCTTTCTGCCCGGCGAGACCGCACTCGCTTTCCTCATGCGCGACAGCGGCCAGCCCGACTGGAAATGCGGCGAGGTGGCCGGCCAGTTCGAGTTGAAAGATGCCTACCTCGACGGGCCGATCGCCCAGCTCTCCGGCGGCTGGCAGACGCGGGTCAAGCTGGCGGCGCTGCTGCTGCACGAGCCCAACCTGCTGCTTGCTGGACGAACCGACCAACTTCCTCGACCTGCGAACGCAGATCCTGCTGGAGCACTTCCTGCGGAACTTCAACGAGGCGTGCCTGATCGTTTCGCACGACCGGGCCTTCCTGGCCGCCACGTGCAGCCACACGCTCGACCTGTCGCGCGGCAAGCTGACGATGTTTCCCGGCAAGATCGACGCCTTTCTGGAGTATCAGCAGGCGCGACGCGAGCACGACGAGCGGACCAATGCCACGGTGCAGGCCAAGCGGAGGCATCTGGAGGAGTTCATCGCCAAGAACAAGGCCCGAGCCAGCACCGCCACGCGCGCCCGCTCGAAGAGCAAGCAACTCGAGCGACTGGAAACAGTCGAGGTGTTCGGCAACGAGCCGACGGCGAAGATCCGCGCACCGGACGTCGAGCCGCGCAAAGGGCCCGCTTTGCGCTGCCGCGGCCTGACCATCGGCTATCCGGATCACGAGGTGGCCTCCGACATCGACCTGGAGATCGACCACGGCACACGGGCCGTCGTCGTCGGCGACAACGGGCAGGGCAAGACGACGTTCCTGCGCACGGTGGTCGATTCGCTCAAGCCGCTGGCCGGCGACGTCCGCTGGGGCTACGGCTGCCAGATCGGCGTCTATGCTCAGCACGTCTATACCAGCCTGCCCGAACAGAAGAGTGTGCTCGACTACCTGGAGTACCAAGCCGCGCCCGGCACCAAGACCCAACAGATCCTGGATTTGGCCGGAGCCATGCTGTTCCGCGGCGAGGCGGTCAAGAAACGGATCGCCGTCCTGTCCGGCGGCGAACGGGCGCGACTGTGCTTGGCCGGGCTGCTGCTGAGTCAGCACAACGTGCTGGTGCTGGACGAACCGGGCAACCACCTGGACGTCGATACCATCGAAGGACTTGCCGAGGCACTGCTCGACTACAAGGGGACGGTCATCTTCACCAGCCACGATCGGCACTTCATGCAGCGTGTCGCCAGCTGCGTGATCGAAGTCCGCGATGGCCACGTCACCAACTATCGCGGGGACTACGAATCGTATCTGTACGCCGTGAACAGGGAGATTGACGAGGGCGAGCGGGAGGCGGTCGCGCGGAGTGCGAAAGGGCCGGCAGCTGCCGGCAAAACGGCCTCCGCGTCCGCCAAGCCGGCCCGGCGTGCCGAACGAGAGCTGCGTAAAGAGCGGCAGAACTTGGAGCGGACCATCGCGCGACTCGACGCACAAATGCGGCAGCTGCAGAGCCAGTTGCTCACCTCCACCGATCCGGCCGAAGCGCTGACGCTGCATAACGAAGTGGTCGCCCTGAGCGGCCAGCTGGCCGAGGCGGAAGAAGCCTGGTGCCGCCTGCAGGAACTCGACTCCGACTGAGGTAGCTAGTTACTTCCATTGATTGAATGCAGTAGGAGATATCGAATGAAATGGAATGCAGTGCTTGCTCTCGCCATCCGGCTGTTGATCCCGCTTGCCGCGCTGCATGCTGAGGATACCGCGTCTGCTCACGATCCTCAGGCGGAGTTGATCGAGATCAATGCCGCTTCGAGAGGAGACCGCGCAGGCCTGACCAAGTATTCCGCACTCGGAAGCTGCGACGACATGAATGTAAAGCAGTCCGTTCGGGTTGGGTGTGTGGCGATTCGCATTCTGGGTGATCACTCGCTGCATTCGATTCCGAGGTCGAGTTCGGGCATACTTCATAGTCGATCGTTTGCCGGTACCCTCTCAGGAGGAATCTCCAACGTTCGCTGCCATGGAAACTGTATCCGTATTTGTCAATTCTCCGTCCAACTCCCAAAGAACTTGCCACGCCAACTGAAGTGGAAGAGAATCTGCGATCAGGAACGCGGGAGGATCGATCGCATTACGACGTCTATAGTGGACAGTGCCTGGACGATGTGATGAAGATCAAGACCCTACGTGCGAACATGGACGGGATGGGAGCCCGTCCTACGGACGTGCACGCATCCACGAAAGGCCACCACCTCCAACCCCGCTTAGCAAATGTCTTCATTCCCACGCACCACAGGGGCTAGCAGGAACATGATCACACCACGTCGCGTATAGAAGGGTTCATGGTCCGTGCCCAATCCGCCGCGAGATTGTCAAGGGTTGAACAGGCCGCCACCCAACTCCGGGGGCCATGGGTCAAGATCGTCCGGAGTGTCGTAGTTGTCGTGGATCCAGGCCAGTTCCTTTTCGCGTTCGGCACGCGGGAGACGAGCCCAGGCGGCTCGTTCCGGAGCCGAACTGCTGCTCCAGAAATTCGTAGTAGTCGTCGGGGTAGAGCGGATCGTCCGCACCGCGATCGGTTGTGTCTTCCGGGAAACTCATGGGAGAAGCACCTCCAGTGGCGGAACCGAGTTTTTCAATTCGTCATCGCTCGCCGCGAGGATTTCCGCCGCGTCCGCCCGCGCCGTGGCAAGAGCTGCGCGGCGTGCGGAATCATCCAAGGGCATTTTTGGAAGGGCGTACCTGTCAGCCGCCTCGCCCAGCCGCGCGTGCTGTTCCAGGAACGGGATCGGCCAAGGCCACCGAACATTCTGTTCGCGGCGCCATTGCCGGTAGAACTCCTTCCACGATCGCTGGTAAGCACCATACCGCTCACGGTTAATCGAGCCCCAAACCAGCTTCTCGATCACAATCGCCCGGCGGAGTTGCCGCGGCTCGGTGTCAATCAAGCCGAGCAACGGTCGCTGAAGAATCAGTCCGAGACGCGCTTTCTCCGGAACTTGTCCCCAGGCATCGATCAGCCAACCTGCCTCCTGACCGTGCAGAACGCCGCGCACGTCTCCCATGGCCATCGCCTGTCGCCCGAGTGCAAACACGAACGGCCAGTCTTTTTCGCGGTCGGTCTTCTTCATTTGAGCGACTAACAGTCGTGACGCGTAGTCCGGTTCGACCGCATCACGCTCCAGTTCCCGCACGCGAGGGGCCCTGCCAAAGAAGTCGAGGTGATGCTCCTCGGCATCGGAGTCTGTCATCGCCAAATGGCTGGTCCAACCGTTCCCCAGATACGCTTGATCGAGTGGTGCCCCGCAGATAGCGCGATACGAGACTCGGAACTCGCCGGACGACTCGGCGTCCGCCAGCACCAAACGTAGCAGCGACAAGTCGTCTGGATCGATGATCCAGTCGCTGTCCTTCGTGGTTTGCTGAATCCCGAAATGAACGCACGCCTGCCCGGATGTGATCGCAAACCGCACGCCAGCCGCATGCAGTGCCCGGCGAAACCAGTCGATGAATGTACTCGGGGAACTCATCTGAATCGTGTATCTTTCGCTGCATGATGGCGGAGAACGGGAATCGCACCATCGGCAGATTGGCCCTCGGAAAACTCGACATAATGGCATTCCCACCAGTGAATGCCACTAGACAGGTTGCCTTCACACACGGTGAAGTCTCCCGGGGTCAAGTAGAACCGCCGCTGGTCGTTCAGCGCGACACATATTCTACGCGTTTCGACAGCAGCTATACAGCGACTCCCCAAGGGGAGGGGAGCCGAAGGGTCCGGATTCTCTCGGCCGGACAAGTCTCGTTTGCGGTGCGTTTTGCCACGTGTTCGGAGACACCCTTCGAATTCGCAAGCGGTCCTGGAGGACCCGACCAGGCCGTGAGCACTCGCCGCTCGAGGCGCGCCGTGTGAAGCGGGTACCGATGTTCCACTCGGACACTGGAAAGCGTGTTCCAGCCGCGCACTGCTCAAATCGTGTTTTCGCGTCACAGTCGGCCGCGTTGTTTTTGTTGGATTCCCGCGGTTGGAACAATCGTAGGATTGAGCAGTGGCACAGGGGGAAACGGGGAGTCGTATGGCGCGAAAAAGCCTTGGGCATGTGGAGGTCTGGGGATCACCCCCTGTTTCCGTCGCCGTTGCGCAACTAGCACGCTGAACGGTTAGCCAACGGCATGTAACGTCACCTCCCAGGCTGCACCTTCGGGCACGATCGTTTCTTGCGCCAGGGTGATGCGCACTTCGTCGCCGGCTTGCTGCAGGCTGGCGGGAACCGGCTTTCCGCCGATCGTCACGACGACGTCGGTGCTCACCGGATGCCGGACCGAGAAGACCAACGTCTTGAGCCGCAGTTGCCCGTGGCGGACTTCGATCCGCTGCGTCTGCGTCTTCTCGCTCCGTTGCTGGACAAACAGGCCCCAGCCCTCGGGCGCCGTGAAGAACGAACGATGGTCTTCGGGTTGCCACTTGGGCTTGAATCCCAGGACGCCAGCGGGCCCTTCCAGGATCTGTCCCTGGCTGGCGATCAGCAGCGACCAACTGCTCAGCGCGCGGGCGTAGAATTTGCCGCACTCCAGTTCGTTGTAGGGATTTCCGCCGGGGCCGGAATTCAAGCCGTCGCGGCGCCGACCGTCGTAGCGACTGCGGGCCATGCGGACGACTTGCCGTGCCTCGTCGATCAGGCCTTCGTAGATCATCGCTCCGGCCGTCGAGTACTCGATACCGGTCCAGACCTCGTCGGCGTAGAGAATGAACGGGTCGGGCCGTCCGCCGTGCGGCCAGGTGCACATCAGCAGGCCGCCTTCGTCGTCGGGTACGTACCGCCGCGGCTTCTGCTCGATACCGGCCATCTTCTCGCGGAAGTTGTACTTCATCACGGCCGCCAGCGCGCTTTTCACGCGTGACGCCGGATACAAGTAACCCAGATTCAGTTGATGGGCCCACCACTGCCCCAACAATTGGTCCGCGTGGCAGCCGGTGTTATAGTCCCGCGCCGACTGGGCTTCCGGGATCTGAATGTAGTACTCGCCGTTGTAGAGCGTCTCGTTCTGGTGCTTCATGCCGGCTTCGCGGATGGCTTGCCAGCGCTCGGCGCTGTCCGCATCGTTCATCGACCAGCGCCATCCGCTCGGCCGCTGCCAGGGCGGAGAGATACTGAGAGCCGATGAAGGTGTTGGCCCCGGAGACCGACGTGTCGTAGGTGTTGGGTTGATGCCCGTGGGGAACACCTTGCTGCGGCTGGTCGATCTTGTCGATCAGCCACTCGACGGACTTCTTCACGCCGGGCCAGACGGTTTCCAGGAACTTGCGGTCCGGGCTCAATTGATACTCGCGGTAGGCGCCTTCGATGCAAGCGCAGTGGCCGTCGATGAACGCGCCGTGCCGCCCGTGCTCGCGGTGCGAAGTCTCGCCCGATTCGTGCAGGAAGGTGACGAAGTTCGAGACGCGCATGTTCCGTCCCACGTCGGGGAACAGGCGGGCGTGCGTTTGGGCATAGTTCCACACGTGCGTACAGTTCAGCGGGCAGCAGCCGTAGCTTCCTTCGAAACCGCCGAAGTAACCGTCCTCGGACCAGAAACAGGTCGGCCCGCGGAAGATCACGGCTTGCGTGGCCATGGCGTCGAGGAACTCTTCGGGCAGATTCGACTGGTACAGCGTCTGCTGATACAGCCGCGTGCGTCCCCACAGGGCTTCCAGGTTGTCGGCCAGGTAATCGGCCACGGCGGCCGCGTCCGGCCAGCGGCGGCTGTAGAGATTGCCCGCGTGCTGGAATCGCTGCACGTTGGGGAAGTGCCAGGTGAGGGCGAAGGTCACCGAACGGGATTCGCCCGGTTGCAGTGTGAACGGCACGGCCAGGGCGGCGTTGATCGTTTGTCCCGCTTCGCTGACGGCTTCGTCCAGCGAGGCTTGCGCAGGATCGGACTCGCTGAGCAAGTCCAGGACTTGCTTGCTTTCGGTCCAAGCCGGCAGTGCGATCGCTGGCGCGTCGAGCACGGCCAGCGCCATGGTCCCCAAGGCCGAAGCGCCGGGAACAATCCGCTCGTCCGCCTCCAGCGGCGTTGTCCGCGCGGCCAACAGCAACTGACTGCCCCAACTCCACGGCAACCCCGGGGCCAAGGCCAGGATGATCCGCCCTTTTCCCAAGGGGCCTGTCGATCACCAACGGATCGCCGGACGCCGTGGTGGCCAAGACGCGATATCCGGCGGCCTGCCGACTCGAAGCCAGTCAGGCGCGTGTAGCCGGTGACCGACCAGTCGTTGCGGACCTCAGACGAGCGTGACGGGAGCGTTTTCCGTCAACCGGACCGCTTGCCCTGCGGCGATCGTCGCCGGTTCGGCCGATTCGAAAGTCAAGTTCAATGCCTCGGCGGCCGCTTCGAGTGCCGTGCCGCCCGCCAGGAACGGCTCGGGCGGAACGTCGGAGAACAGAATCCGGTCGATATTGATGTGTCCCCAGGCCTCGGAGTGTTTGTCGACGATCTCGATCACGGCCTGCTTGCCTTGCAGGTCGGCCAGATCCCAGCTCGCCGGCTCCAGCGCTTCGCGGTTCTTGCCGACGGCCGTGCGCACGACCTTGCCGTCCACGCGAAGGTTGATGCAGGTCCGATCTTGGTGAGCTGCCGCCACCGATCAAGAAGCCCAGGTACCGCCGCTGGATGGTGAAGACGTCGGGAGGTGGCCGTGCCTTGCGGCCCGTCCCCACCTTGGAACGTGTTGACCAGCCCACGGCCGGCAAAGCCGGTGACTTGCTGCTGGCCGGGTTCGGTGCCGTGCGAAGGTCCGTCGCCGAAGGCAGGACCGTCGATCTCCCAGCCTTCGTAGGCTTTGCCTTCGAAATCTTCGAAGACCGTGCCCACGCCCTCCAGGCGGTTGCCCGTCGCTCGCAGGCGAGCCAGCACGTCGGAAGAACTCGGCTCCCACACCGTCGGCCAGGAGGATGCCGCCTTCGTTGGCAATCCGCGACATCGATTCGGCCAGTTCGGACGAGAACTCGGGCATCCCGGCGATCCAGAGCATCTCCGGCCCCTCGACCTCGCGCCCGCTGGTCTGGCGGATTTTCACCGAGCCGGTGGGGACCGGATCGACCGATCGTTCCATGGCCACGGTGGTTTGCTGGTTGCGACGAACAACGCGATTCCGGTTTCCGCCGTATCCGGGAAACCGCACGCCTTGAATTCCGTTCGCGCCGCCGCTGCCCACGGCGTTTTGCAGCGTTGCGCAGAACGACACGTCGACGGCCGTCTTGCCCGGGTTCGTCGCGGTCAGCCGGAACAGCCCGCCGGGAATGGACGAGTTGGCGGTGTCCAACGGGATCATCGGGTTCATGGCCTCCAACTGGACCTGAACCGGAAGTTCCGCATCCTGGAAAGTCAGGCGGGCGATCGGATGGCTGCCTTCGTACTGCAGCGACGACATCGGCTCAAGTTCGCCTTCGCCTTCCGTTTGCAGGACGCGAGTCACCGTCTGGCCGCCGGCGGTTCGGGCTCGGACGGCAAAGAAGCTGTCGGGAATCCGCGGTTCGCTGAGGTTATTGAAGATCTGCCACACACCCAGTTTGCCTTGGCCGTCCAGCCAGATGCTGCCCGTGCCGATACCTCCGACCGGCATGCCGACCGCTTCGAGGGACTTGCCTTGATAGATGCGTCCCGGCGTGATCGGATAGGCGCCGGCGGCATCCGCAGCGGGAGGTAGCAGGCGAGCTGCCCGGTCGCCTTCCTCGGCCCAAGTCATCTGGCCGGCCATCGTCAGCGCTGCCGTACCGGCGGCGACTCGGGCCAGAAACTCGCGTCGACTCAATTCGATCGGCTGAGCTACGTGACAGCGTCCGCCACAACAACGGCCTTCGTTAGACTCAGACATGGTGTACTCCCAGGAAATGGGCGGCCGGGCCGCCAGCCCAATGCGAGCTACCGCATTGCGTGAGATAGGCTTCCAGGCTGTCGACACAAAAGACGGGCTGGAAACCCATCCGACGACTTACGCTGCGGCAGTTTATTGTTGGCACTGTCTTCGTATTGCAGAGCGACAAATAGCAGAACCAAGACCGAGCGACGATCCGGTCACCTCGACGTCGGGGGTTTGACGCGTCGCAAGGCGGATCCCATTCTACCCGGTGACCCGCCGCGATACACCGTCGGGCACGCTACCCGGGACGAAAAGTGCTGGTCGCCAATTCGTACTCGTCGGTCTGCCTCGGCTACCTACTCGCCATTCGATCGCACCGATTCAACGGAGACCGTGACCTCAGCGGTGTTGTCTCGGCGATTGAAGTCGGGCACTTTCTCGTCCGGATCGACGACCACCCACACTCTCTGGCCGGACGTGAGCCCGGCGGTAGGCGCCTCGATCGTCAAGACGCACCGAGGCCAGAGGAGGCACGTCGCGTGCCACGGCCTCGCCCAGCACGCGGACGTCTTGGGTGCCGGACGGGGCGGAATACACGACCGCTTTGAGGGGCGCGGTAGGAGCGTTGGCGTCGTTGAAGACACTGAAGACGACCCGGACTGTCGAACCGAGCCAGCTGACCAGCAGGCCGTCGACTGATATGGATGGGCGTCGGGCGACGAGGACACCGCGGGCGGGCACCGTCCCTCTGATAACCAGCTCGTCGCCTTCGACCGAGGTTTCCACGTTGGTGAATTCGCGTGCGTCCGGGGGCAGGCCGGCCAGCGGGATGTGCGCCAGGACACCCTCGGTCTGGCGGTCGAAAATGTCCTTGAAGAGCAGGACCGAGCCGTCGCGTGAGATGTGCAGGCCCAGGTTCCGAGGGATGTTGTGGCCGACGGGAGACTGGATGCCGACTTCCTCCGCCCAGGCTTCGTAGAGGGGCGTCATCGCGTCCAGTTGCGGGGGCATCGACCACGGTCCGTCCATGGCTGGACCAAGTTCAAACCCGGCGGTGTAGACCCGGTTGCCGTTGGGGAGGTTGTTCCTCACCAGGACCGCGGGCCCGTCGGGGCCATCGAAAGTCGCCAACACTTCGCCATGACTTGGCTTGGCGAGGTGGGCGACGCTTCCAACCTGATCCCGGTAGGTTATCGTGTCGCCTGCGCGGATCGCTCCAAGAGGTCGGGTGAAGTTGAGGGTGTGCGTGGATTTCCGAATATCTTCTTCCCTTACCTCGTTGCGGGTGCTGGGCCCGGCCAACGTCGTCCGCTCGAAAGGGCCGGTCATGCCGGAGAGTTCCGCCATCTCGCGGGGCATGTCGGCCGCGTGGCCGCAGTAATCCAACTGGCCGGGATAGCCCGTCACGAGCGCTGCACCCTGTCGGGCGTTGATCCATTCACTCAACAGCGCCCATGCGTCGGGCTGAACGATACTGCCGTCGGCATACTCGATGCGTTCGTCGCGCAGAAACGTGTACTGGCTGGGGACGATGACCAGCTGGTACTTGTTCAGGTCCAGCTTGCTAGGGTCCGCGCCCAACGCAATCTGATCGTCGGCCGCCTCGTCCCACGGGATGTGGAGCTGATACAGGTAGGCTGCCAAGTGCCTTTGCACGAAGGTCTGGCGCCAGACCGCCTCGATGTTGTTATAGCCCCGATTCCAGATGACGAGCAGACGGCTCTCGGAGGTTCGGCTGTCGAAGACCGCTGTCCGCAGTGACCGGATGAGATCGCGCAGGTTCTTGAGAACTAGATGAGGATGGGGTTCGGTGTCCTCGGGCGACGAGCACGTCACGCTGACCGACTCATACAGATCGCAACTCGTCAGCCCCGCTCCAACGGCGTCGACCATCTGGGACATGATCCAATCGCTCTGGGCCTTCTCGCCCAGCGGTACCGCGATCATACCGATCTCGCTGGCCTTGGCCGGCCCCCAAGTCAGCTTCATACGGCCGACCGAGTAGGCGATCACGGGGTCGTACAGATGGGTCAGGAACGGGGCATTACATCCTTCCGCATACTGTCGGAACTCGGGCTGCCACTCGCCTGCGGACGGGTAGGCGCGGCGCCTCCAATGATGTCGAGGCCCGAGACCGGCGCAGTCGTCCAAGGGGGAATATTGTGTAGTCGGGGTACCACCCACTCCAGCCGAAGCCCAGGCCCGTTACCGACAAGGGGCGATGCCCCAGGATGGGACGCAGGCGGTTGACCACCTTGGTCAGAAAGTCCGTCCGGAATTCAGACCGCCACTCGTTCAGGTCCTCCAGCATCGCCATGTCGACCGCCTTGCCGGTTGCCACGGGTCCGCGCCAATCGCGTTCAGCCAACCAGCCATTGTGCCTTCCCCATTCGAAATAGTTGGGGACGTCGTCAAACGAGGAGTAGTTGTGGGAATTCCCCCAGGCGGCGTTCAAACGTTGGACGTCTCCGTACTTGCGATTGGCGAACTGCCGGAAGAGCCGCAACCCGTGAGGGTCCTCATGCTGCAGGGTCGGGCCGGTGCCTTCAAATTCCCACCGCCACGTGATGAGCGAAGGGCGGTCTTTAAGCTCGCGCGCAGGGGCAGAAGGTAATGGTCGATAATGCGGGCCTGCGTCGCCTGATTGGTGAGGTACTGGTTGCGGGCCAGACCCAGGCTGCCGGCCGCCAGGACTTCGGGTGGACATGAATTGAACGCACACCACACTTCGACGTACAAACCGTGCTTCTCGATGAGATCGAAGACCCGATTCCATTTCCGCAGGTTGTCCTGAAACGTCGCGCAGTCGACGTTGTCTAACGAGCCCCACTGAGCGCGCAGCACGATCACGTTGAAACCTGCGTTCTTCAGCAGACGCAAGTCGCCGTCGACGCGGTCCAGATCGAAGCCACTGGGGGAAACGATCCCGTTCATATATCTCCCAGCCTGGTGCGTAAGTGGCTGAAACCAGGGCTGGTGATAGTCGATGCCCAATGCTGTGAAGGACCCGAGATTGTTCCGATAGTGGCCGCTTTCGTCCAGGGTGACGGGCCCGGCCGCCGCGTAGTCATAGGTGCGGGTCGCCATGTCGAGCGGCACCGGTCCGTAGTGATACGCGTCGTCGGCCCGCGCCCGCGACAAGGTCGATAGCACCGTTGTTGCGATCAGAATAACGTACTGCCGTTTCCTGTTCACATGGATTCCTCCATCCGTGTCAGCGTGCTCCGCCAACGCGGCCCGTGGCGCCGCCGCAATACAACTCGGCAGCACAACGGTATCTTACTCCAAGATACTGATTCCCCCGGTCCCGGCGAGGAATTTATATTGCAAACGTTATTTTGTCTGGTAAAATGACCCCTTTGGGGGAGCGATCTTCGGAGCGCGGGAAAAAACAACTTCCAGATTTCCTGCCCTCTCACCCTGCCCTCTCCACCAACGGGCGAGGGCATCAGGTGAAGTCATTTTTCCCTGATTCCTGAGGGTAAATTCGCGAGGGGTGAATCGACCGGCAGCAAGCGCACCGGCCTGGGTAGTTGCAGATGAAGCAAGACAAAGTCACTCGGAGCTACCCGGTACCGGCGGTCGATCGGATGCTGGACATTGCTGAGTTCCTGGTCGGTCAAGCGCGCCCTACGGAATTTCCGAACTGGCGCACGAGTTGAACATCTCCACCAATTCCGTGTTTCGGATACTTCGGCGGCTGGACGATCGAGGCTACGTGGAATGGGATGAGGAAGCGGGCGGATATCAATTGGGCAAGGGATTCTTCCGCCTCGGGATGCTCCTGTCCACACGCTTCGATTTGCGGAGTCGAGCCCGTCGCCACCTCCAGTGGCTGGCCCGTCAGGCGGGTGAGACTGCCACGATACAGATTCCCGACGGCGACCGCGTCCTGGTACTGGAATCCGTCAATCCGCCAGTCGAGTTCTTCTTCCAGATCGTCGCAGGCAGCCGGTTCCATTACCACTGCAACGCCATGGGCAAGTGCATCCTGGCATTTCTAGCCGACGACCAGTTGCGTTCGATCCTGCCGGCAAGACTTCCCAAGCTGACGCCGAACACGATTACCGACCGCAAGCGTTTAAACCGCGAGTTGGCTGAGGTCCGCAAGACGGGATTAGGCTACGATCGTCAGGAATACACGACGGGCGTGTTCTGCATTGGATCGCCCGTGTTTGAAGTGAACGAAAGCGTCGTCGCAGGAGTGGGGATTTCCGGTCTCGCGGTGCGCTGGGACAATCTGGAACGCGCGCGTCTGGCATCTCTCGTTTGGCAGGCGGCGGCACGGATCAGCCGAGATGTCGGCTACGAAGGTGGTTATTACTCGGATTTTTTTCTTAGCTCCACAGGAGAGAACTGCAAATGACTGACAAGCAAGCGAGCAAATGGACGCGTCGATCGATACTGGCAGGCTCAACGGCGGCTCTGGTCGGCGGCATGGGCATCACCGCCGGCGCCACGGCATCGGCGGCCAAGGCGGAAGTCAAGACCTACACGAATGCAGACTTCTACGCAGCGGACGGGACCTTCCTGGAAGACAAGGCCCGCGAGGCCTACTACGACATGTTCCGGCGATTCGGCTACCCGATTTCCGATCGGCTCAAGAAGGAGATGTGGATTCTCGACTTCGGCCTCGGCGATTTCGCCCGCGTGGGCATGGCCGGCATCTTCTGGCTCAATCGCCAGGACTACAACTACTTCGGTCACGAGATCTACCTGTTGCCGGGCCAGATGATTCCCGAGCACAAACATCTGGCAACCGACAAGGGCGGTGCCAAGATGGAGTCGTGGCAGCCGCGCCACGGGATGATCTACACGTTCGGCGAAGGGGAACCGACGCCCGAACTGCTCGACAAGATTCCGCCGAGCCAGCGAGACCTGGTCAAGTCACGTCACTGCCAACCGCTGGGGATCGACGAGGTGGGCGACCTGAACCGGCTCACGGCCTGGCACTTCATGGTGGCTGGTCCGGAAGGGGCGCTGGTTACCGAGTACGGCACGTTCCACGACATGGATGGCCTGCGGTTCTCGAATCCGAAAGCGACGCTTTGACCAAGGAGCTTCTGATGGCAGACCTATCCCTTTTCGATCTGACGGGCAAGAAGGCTCTGGTGACCGGGGGCGCCGTGGGCATCGGCCGAGGTTGTGCCGTGGCGCTGGCCCGGGCCGGAGCCGACGTGGCGATTGTCGATCTCAACGAAGAGGCCGGCAAGAAGACGGCCGACGAGATCCGCTCGATGGGCGTCGACGGCCTGTTCGTCGCGTGCGACGTCACGCGAGAAAGCCCAGGTCCAGGCCATGGTCCGGCAGGTCGTCGAGCGATTCGGGCGGCTGGACATCGCCGTCAACAACGCCGGCATCGGGATCCTGGGGGCCGACGAAGAGATCGACCAGGCCGACTGGGACAAGGTGATCGCCGTGAACTTGACCGGGACCTTTCTCTGTGCCCAGGCCGAGGCCCAGCAGATGATCCGCCAGCAGCCTACGGAGGGCAAGATCATCAACATCGCCTCGATGTCGGCCACGATCGCCAACTGCAACGCCTCCTACGACGCCTCGAAGGCGGGCGTGGTGCACATGACCAAGACGCTGGCCGCCGAGTGGGGCCGGTTCAACATCAACGTCAACTGCATCAGCCCCAGCTACGTGCTCACGCCGATGCACGCCTCGACACCGGTGGTCGTTCGCCAGCGGATCCGCGAGTTGACGCCCCTCGGGCATGTCGAGCGTCCCGAGGACCTCCACGGGGCCGTGATCTTCCTGGCCTCGGCGGCTTCGAACTACGTGACCGGGCTCGATCTGATGGTCGACGGCGGCCACACGCTCAATGCCTGGCTGACGCCCTGTCGCGGTCTGTTCCGCCACGCGTCAGTGCCCGAGCGAAGAGATCGTCCAATTGAAACACGATCTCGACCTGCTGGGCTTGCCGTACGACGCGGACGGCATCAATCCGGACGTTCATCCGGAAATCGCCGACGCCTTCAAGGCGGCCTTTGGAATCCAGGAGTAATCCCGCCGTGAAACTCGACGCACAACAACTCGCCCGGATGATGGACCTCAGTGCCGTCCGGACCGACGTGGACCTCGACGAAGTGCACAAGCTGGCCGAGGTCTGCAAGCGATACGGCTGCATCTGCGCTTTCGTCATGCCCTGCTACATGGCCGAGTTGAAGGAACTGCTGGCCGACGCACCGAGACGGGGCTTGGTGGCGTGGTCGGTTTTCCCTCGGGAGCCCAGAGCACAGCCTCAAGATGGCCGAGGTCCTCGAGCATCGGGCGCTGGGTGCCTGGAACTGGACATGGTCATCAACGTCGGCATGCTTCGCTCGGGTCGCGATCGAGTATGTCGAGGACGACATTCGCGGCGTCGTGAGCGCCGCCCAGGGAACGCCGGTCAAGGTGATCCTCGAAGCTCATTATCTGACCGACGAGCAGATCGTCCGGGGCAGTCGGCTTGCCGTGCGTGCCGGCGCCGCGTTCGTCAAGACCGGCACCGGTTGGGCCCCCACCGGTGCGACGCTCCACAATGTTGCATTGATCAAGTCGGCGGTGGGCGATGCGGCCCAAGTCAAAGCGGCCGGCGGCGTACGCGATCTGCAGACGGTCGTCGCGATGATTCGCCTGGGCGTGACGCGCTTTGGCGTCGGCTTGAATTCAGGCACGGCTATTCTCGACGCGTGTGCTGCGATGCCGGAGGGAATCGAGGTCTGATATGGAAACACTCATTGCCTACGATCTGGGAACCGGCGGCAACAAGGCTTCGCTCTACGATGCCGCGGGGCGGTTGCTGGCCGCGCAGTTCGTGCCGTACTCCACCGAGTATCCGCAGGCCGGCTGGCATGAGCAGCGCCCCGAGGCCTGGTGGGAATCGGTTGTCGAAAGCACGCGCCGCCTGCTCTCAAGCGGAGCAGTCGATCCGAAAACCATCCGGGGCTTGGCGATTTCCGGACACAGCCTGGGATGCGTGCCACTGGACCGCGACGGCCGTCTGCTGCGGGAAAGCACGCCGATCTGGTCCGACACGCGCCCGTCGGAGCAGGCGGACAGGTTCTTCCGAAAAGTCGATCCCGCCGCGTGGTACCGAGCCACGGGCAACGGCTTTCCTCCCCCGCATTACACGGTGTTCAAGATCCTCTGGTATCGGGACCACGAACCCGAGATGTTCCGCCGCATCGACAAGGTGATCGGCACCAAGGACTACGTCAATTTCCGCTTGACCGGTCGGGTGGCGACCGACTACTCGTACGCCTCGGGTTGCGGGGTCTACGACCTGCTCGGCTGGAAGTACTCGGAAGAACTGCTTTCGGCCGCCGACCTGTCGCCGGACCTGCTGCCGGAGATCGTTCCCTCGACCGCAGTTCTTGGGCAGCTCACCCCCGAAGCGGCCGAGACGCTGGGGCTGCCGCCAGGTGTTCAGGTGGCTTGCGGCGGAGTCGACAACTCCTGCATGGCCCTGGGAGCGCGATGCTTTCGAGAGGGCAGGACTTACGCCTCGCTCGGGTCGTCGATGTGGATCGCCAGTTCGTCTGCCACGCCTCTGCTGGAAGAGCAGAGCAAGCCCTATGTCTTCACGCACGTGGTTCCCGGCATGTTCGCCTCGGCCTTGGCGATTTTCTCCGGCGGCACTTCGCTGCGTTGGGTACGCGATCACTTGTGCGCCAACCTGGTCGAACAAGCCCGCCGGGACGGCAGCGATCCTTACGACGTGATGACCGCCTTGGCCGAGAAGTCGCCGGTCGGTGCCCACAAGCTGCTGTTCAATCCGAGTCTGGCCGGCGGATCGTCGCTGGATGCCAGTCCGGCCATCCGCGGTGCCTTCCTCGGACTGGATCTCGGCCACACGCAGGCCGACGTGGTTCGCGCCACGCTCGAGGGGATCGCCCTGAATCTGCGTCTCGTGCTCGACGAGTTGCGGCGCCTGGGCGAAGTGGGCCGCGAGATGGTCGTGGTGGGCGGGGGCAGCCGCAGCCCGCTGTGGCGACAGATCCTCGCCGACGCCCTGCAGGTGAATATTGTGAAGACGAACGTGGGCCAGGAAGCCGGAGCACTGGGCGCAGCCGCCGTGGCCGCGGTGGCCGTCGGACTGTGGGACGACTTCAGCCGCGTCGACGAGGTGCACCACGTCGAATCGGTGACGCGACCCGAGCCGGCGAATGTGGACGTCTACGACAAGTTGTTGCCCGTCTTCCGTCAGGCCAGTCTCGACCAGGCCCGGCTCGGTGATGCGTTGGCCGCCGTGGACCTCTAAGGCAGAGGAAGGGAGTGTTATGGCGCGATACAAACTTGCCAGTTGTTCGCAGCCAGGCATGTCCCGTTTCTGCTGCCACGTTCCTCCACCCCGTCGGGTTCATCCCGGCGGACTGCGGACCGGCCGGCTACTGCAGATGAGCCGCAAAGTGTGCCGGCCGAGCCGAGGATGCGAAGGTACAACGGCGGCGTGGCGAGGCCGAAACAGGCCGCGGCATTCGGTTCGCGCGGCCGGCGCATGGGGGTCGAGATCGCCCGGTTGTGTCACGTAGGTATGATCGCTGTGGCTCTCAGGGGTGCCACCGTCTCGTGTTATCTCGTCTCCGGCGGACGGACGGGAGGAACGAGGCGTTCTCCAGGCACGGCTGCGGTGGAGCCCGAGAGCCGCACGTCCTGCTGTTCGTCGTGGACAAATCGTCAGCAAAACCGTACAGGTCAGCCGCACAACAGCGGATCCCTTCCCGCCCTCACCTCTCCATCGCGCATCGAATCCCTTGTCGGGACGCGCTCATCTGGGGAGGGACCAAGTTCGCTGTCGACCGAGCATCGGCGCAAATCAGCACGTCATTAATCCACACTTTACACCTCGCGACCGTTCCGCGCCGCGCAGGATTTCCACCACGACGTCGCTCCCCGCCCGCAGCTTACTCCAGTGCCAGCGAGCCACGGCGGCTGGGCAGCCGTCAACTCCAGGGGCATCTTGGGAAGGGAGCACCTGTCAGCCGCCTGTCCAGCCGGCGTGCTGCTCCAGTAACGAATCGGCCGTGGCCACTGGAAATCCGGTTCGCGGCGCCATGCCGGTAAAACTCCTCCCACGATCGCTGGTAAACGCCGTACCGCTCGCGGTTAATCGAGCCCCAAACCTGCTTCTCGATCACAATCGCCCGGCGAAGTCGGCCGCGGTTCGGGGTCAATCAAGTCGAGCAACGGTCGCTGACGAATCAGTCCGAGACGCGTTTTCTCGGGAACGTGGCTCCAGGCATCGATCAGCCAGCCTGCTTCCTGGCCGTGCAGGACGCCGCGCACATCCCCCATCGCCTCGCCGCGCCGAGCGCAAAACGAACGGCCAGTCTTTCTCGCGGTCGGTTTTCTTCATCGAGCGCCAGCAGCCGGACGCGTAATCCGGCTCGGCGGCATCGCGCTCAAGTTCCCGCACGCGAGGGGCCTTGCCAAAGAAGTCGAGGGGAAGGAATTGATCTTGGTGGTGCGGTGGTCGTGATTCGGCCAGGTGAACTGCCTAATGCCGAACGTATGGCGGCCGTGGTGCTGATCGAGGAAGTGGAGCGACGAACCGGGATGCGGCTTGCCACTTCGGAAACCTGGCCAGCGGAGAAGACCGTCATCGCCATTTCGTCGCAGGTCGAGGTGCCGACGTGGGTGCACGCTATTCCAGCACGCCGGGGGGAGTATTCGCCTGAACAGCTTCCGGAAGGGTATCGGGTTTGCCTGGATTTTTGTCCCGATGCCTCGCCCTGGTATGGATTGTCGGCGCGGATCCTGCGCGTGCGCTGCTGCTTTGGCAACAACTCGAGGAGCGGGCGCCACATTTGCGGTCGAACTGCGCTGGCAGATGAATCTGTTACGGGCCCACTGCGACGCCTACGTCGACATCGGCTCCTGCACGAATCGTCGCTCGAAAGAAATCAACGCGATCCTGGTAGTGGCAAAGCGCGAGGTGCCGACGCGGCCATGGACACCGCCCGCGAGGTTCTGGTCGCGCAGTGGCCACTCCCTGCCGGCCAGAGCTACGCAAGCGTATTGGCGAACTGTGCGAGGCATTGTTCGCTCGGTCTGCCTCCAGACGAGCGTGCCGCGGTACTTTGCCAGCGGAGCGGAACGAGGTGCGTTTCTCGATTTCATCGATTACCCCTTGAACAACCGCTGGTGGCTCGAGGATGAATTCGCGAAGGTTACCGCGTTGCCAACCGAAGCAGAGAAGTGTCAGCGTCTGGAGACGATCGGTACCTGGGAGTCGCCGGGACCGGGCAGCTTCTACGATGATATCGGGCATGTAGGCCGATCGCCCCACGTCCGCCGTGGGGAGGCGGCCATTACCGATCCGATCATGCAGCACACTGCACAGCCGACATTCTGGTGGTGGGATGACGGGCAGAGTCGCGCTCGATTGTCATGGCAATGCACCATGGACTGGCCCCTGGGTGTCGTCTACGAGGGGCTCGACCCGCAAGGTACCTACACGGTGCGACTCACTGGCTACGGACAATCCTTGCTCCGTTTGGATGGCGATCTTGTGACACCATACGTCGATGGAAAAGAGATCGGCGAGTTCAAGGAGTTCAACGTCCCCCCACACTCGGTCCAAGACGGGCGACTGGTACTGACCTGGGACGGTCCAACCAACGAATCGCAGCTGAATTGGCGACGGAAGTCGCGCGTAGCGGAAGTTTGGCTGCTGAAACGAAAAAGTATGTGATCGACCCTAGCCGGCTTCCGCCGCAGGGTTGTGGTGAGTTGTTTAATGGCTCTTGAATGCCTGACGGCTCTTATCGATCCAAAGAGCGCCGTTCAGACTCGCCGCAGCGCGTGCACGACTTTCATCCGAGCGGCGCGGAAGGCCGGCAACACGCCGCCGACGAGGCCCATCAACAGCGAAAGGATGACGGCGATCAGGAGGATTTCCGGCGTGACGCGGAACTGGAACGCCGTTTCGGAAAACGTCGCCCAGTTCGTCATGCCCGTTTCCATGCCGTGGAAGATGAACGACACCGCACAGCCCAGGATCGCGCCCAAAGTGGCCAGGAGGAGTGATTCCGCCATGAACGCCAGCCAGACAGCCTCGGGCGTGAAGCCCATGGCCAGCAGGCAGCCGATCTCGCGTTTGCGCTGGCTGACGGCGGCGTACATCGTGTTCGTCGCGCCCACGATCGCGCCGATCGACATGATCGTGGTGAGGATGCCGCCGAGAATGGTGATCAAGTCGGTCATCAGCTTGGCTTGCTTTTCGTAGTACTCTTTCTCGGTCATGACTTGCACGGAGCGGAGGCGCGGATCCGTATCGACCAGCGCGGTGAGTTCGCGAACCGCCTCGCTCGTGCTGCCGGCGGCGCGGAAGAGCACGGACTGGAAAACGCCGTCGCGGTGAAACGTGTTCTGCAGCAGTTCGCCGTCCATCCAGAGTTCCGATTCCAGCGCGCTGCCGTCGGCCTCGAACAGGCCGACGATGTGCCACGTGTTGCGGCCGATCGTCAGCGTCTGGCCGAGACCCACGTCCTGGAGCCTGCTGGGCCAGTCCGACGCCGAGCACCGCCTCGTTCGAACCGGGGGTGTACCAGCGGCCTTGCGTCACGCGGACATCCGTGTGCACGTCGCGACCGTGGGGCGGCGATGCCGCGGATCGTGACGTTCGTCTCGCCTCCGCTCCTGCTTCGGGCGAGCGACAATGAGGACGCTTTCGAACACCACCAGTTTCCGGCCGTCTTCCGCGGCAACCAGCGGCAACTCGCTGATGACGTGCGCCGTGTCGCGCATCACCTGGCTCTGCAGTTCCGCGTCGGCGCCCTTGCGCACGACGATGACGTTGTGAGGACTGCCAGACGATGTCACGACTTTCCGGAAGCCCGCCGCCAGCGAAAGCAGCGTCACAAAGACCAGGACGACCAGCGCAATGCCGCCGATCGGCCATGGCGGAGGATCCCTTCCGCACGGCGATGCTGCGCAGGCTGTAGTGAAGCGGGATGGCCATGGTCACACGCTCCGCAGCGCCTCCGTGGCCTTCAGCCGCATCCCGGCAATCGCGGGGACGATGCCGCTGGCCAAACCGGTCAGCACCGCCAGACCCACGGCGGCGAGCATCGACCCAGCCGGCAGATAGAAGACGGGGAAGAAGTCGGGTTTCGGGTTGTAGTGCAGCACGTTGGCGAACAGCCACGCCAGTCCGACGCCGGACGAGCGCGCCGAAGAGCGAGATCGCCAGCGCCTCGCCGATCAGCAGCAGGAAGACGTGGCCGTCGCTGAAGCCGATGGCCTTGAGGATGCCCATCTCGCGCGTCCGCTCGCGGGCGCTCATCATCATCGTGTTGGCCGAGACCAGCAGCATGGTCAGCACGACGGCGCTGCCGATCGAACGGAGCAGCAACTGGAAGTTGCCCATCATGCAGACGAACTGCAGGTTGAACGCCTTCTCGGTCATCGTCCGTGTTTCGTAGGGGCTGTTCGCGAAGAGGGCGTCGATGGCCGCGGAGACTTCGGACGAGCGGTGCGGATCGGCGATGCCGAGGATGTACAGCCCCGCGGAGCCCTGGCCGAACTGCCTCGCTTCGTCGAATCGTTTCTGGGGAAAGAGCATCATCGTCTGGTCGAAGGTGGGCGAATCGGTCGTGTAGATGGCGCGGACGTTGAACTCCCAGATCGACGAGCCGTTCTTCTGCGTCCAGATGGTGCTGCGCAGCACGAGCCGGTCGCCGACCTCTCTTGCCCAGTCGCTCGGCGATCTTCTCGCCGAGCATGCAGCCCATCCGGTCGTTCAGCAGGTCGCGGAGTTGCTCCGGCGGAACCTTCATTTCCGGATAGAGCGGCAGGTATCGCTCGATATCGGTGGCGAACTGGGCGAAGAACTCCTCGCGCTTCTCGCCGTCGGGGCCCGGCTCCTGCGACAGGCCGCCGAACCAGGAGGCTGCGGCCACGCCCGTGACGCCCTCCGTCTGCTCGATCAGCGAGCGGTACGACATGGGCAGCTCGAAGATGATCGATTCCTTGTGCTGCACGACCAGGCGCGAGGCGTTGGCCATGTTGACGCCGACGTTGAAGGACGCCAGCACGGTCTCGAGGAAGCAGAACAGCAACAGCGCCACGCCGACGCCGAAGACGGTCAGCAGCGTGCGGAGCGGCTTGCGGAACAGGTTCAGCCAGAGGAGACGCATGAGGTCAAGTCCGCTGGTTCTGCACGTCCACGTCCTTGGTCAGCACGCCTTTGTCCAGGTGCAGTTGCCGGCGTGCCACGTGCGCGACCCTGGGGTCGTGCGTGACGATGATGATCGTCTTGCCGAAATCGCGATTCAGCGACATCAGCAGCGCCATGATTTCCTGCGCCGAATGGGCGTCCAGGTCGCCGGTCGGTTCGTCGGCCAGCAGCAGGTCGGGATCGGAGGCCAGTGCCCGGGCGATCGCCACACGCTGCTCCTGGCCGCCGGAGAGTTCGTCGGGCCGGTGGTGCATGCGGTCCGCCAGGCCGACGATCTCGAGACGCCTTGACCGCGTGCTCGCGCCGCTCGCGGCGGCTCAGCGGCGACAGCGTCAGCGGCAACTTCGACGTTCTGGTACGCGGTCAGCACGGGCAGCAGGTTGTAGGCCTGAAAGATGTAGGCGACGTGATCGCCGCGCCACCGGGCCAGTTCGCGGGAGTTGAGTTCCGCGAGATCCTGGCCGCAGACGATCACGTCTCCCGCGGTCGGCGTGTCGAGACCGCCCAGCAGGTTCAGGAGCGTCGTCTTGCCGGAACCGGACGGCCCCATCAGCGCGACGAAATCGCCCGGGTCGATCGTCAGGCTGAGGTCGTCCAGCGGGTGGATGTCGGCCTCGCCCTTGTGATAGGTCTTGCTGACGTGGCGCAGTTCGATGATCGGCGGAGACTCCATGCCCGCGTTACTCCACGAGCCGCACCTTGGCGGTGTCTCCGGTCAGCTTCTCTGCGCCGCGGACCACGACCTTGTCGCCCGCGTTGACGCCGCTGGTGATCTCGATCCGCTCGCCGGAGTCCGCTCCGATCTGGACGGCCGCTTGCGCGCCACGTCGTCGCTGACGACCCAGACGAAACCGCCCCCGTCGCCCGACTGGACCGCCGCCTCGGGGACGACGATACGGTCCCGGACGCGCCGCGTTTCGATGCCCGGCGGCGCGTTGTCGGCGAGGAATCGGACGCGCACGCCCATTTCCGGGAGGACCGCCTTCTCGTCGCGCGCGAGGAAGTCGACGCGCACTTTGACCGTCGCCTTGCTGCGATCGGCGCGGGGGAGAATGCGGCGCACCTTGCCGGGAAAGACGCTGTCCGGGATCGCGTCCACGGTGATCGCGGCGCGCTGGCCGGTCTTGACCCGTCCGAGCTGCGTTTCGGCCACGTCCACCTCGGCCTGCAGCGAGGCCCAATCGGCGATGGTCACGATCGAGCCGCGGGCCATGGAACCGCCGATACTGATCGGCGCGACGATCTCGCCGACCTCGGCGGCCTTCTCCGTCACCATGCCGTCGAACGGGCGAGCGGATGAAGGACTCCTCACGTTGGCTCTCGAGGACTTTGACGCGCGCCGCGGCGGTCCGCTGCGCGCTTCGGCAGCAGCCACCGCGGCGCCGGGCGGCGGCGGCCTGGACTCGGACGACGGCAATCTGCTGTTCGGCCTCGCACTTGCGCTGCTGAGTCCAGGCGATCTTGGCTTCCGTGCCGGACACTTCCGTGCGGCGGTCGTCGACATCGGAGACGGCGACGGCGCTGCGCGTCAGCGAGCTTCTCGTCGAGTTCCAGACGCCGCCGGGCGTCGGCCAGGAGGATCTCGTACTGCTTGTTCTCGGCGTCGAGCGTTCGCAGCGGCGATTGTGCCGCGGCCAGCTCGGCTGTCAGCTTGGACGGCAAGCTTGCTCAGACGCTCGACTTCCGCCGCGGCTTCGGCGACTTCGGCCTCAGCCTGGACGATCGTAGCGTCAAGCTCGCTGTGGTCGATTTCGGCGACCACGCGCCCTTCTTGACGAACTCCGCCTCCGGCCACGTTCAGTCGAGCGAGCCGTCCGACGAACTTGGCGGCGAGAACCGATTGCCGGTCGGCGACGACATAACCGGCGGCGGTGAGATCGGGGCTGCCGTCGACCGGCTTCGCCCGTCGCGGCGGACAGCTGACGGCCGGGCGCGACGGCGACCTCGACGACCCGCAGACCTTGCAGCAGACGGGGCGCCAGGACCGCGACGGCGACGACCGCCAACAGGACGACCCACACCCAAGGCGATACTCGCCGCCGTCGCCGCGAACGGTCGATTTTCAGTGCCGCCAAGCCGTCAGACGACATCGTCGTTGCTCCGCTCATACATGCCGCCACATTCGACCCAATCACCAGGTCACCACGTACTCACCTCTTCATGATAACACAGCAACTGGTCTGCTACCAGTTGGTTTTTCTTGTATCACCTGGGGGTGGTCGCAGGTTTAGTTCGTTTATTCCGTCATCCCAGTTCACTTCGGCATTTCACGTGGTCGAGCGCTCACAGTATACCTGTCTGTTTCTCCCGGTCCGGAACGTCGACGACCCCTGCTGCGCCGCTGTCAGATTCTCGAGCTGCTCGCGCCAGCGAGTTGCTTCGTCAGGCTTGCCCATGGCCTCACAGAGGTTGACCAGCAGCTGGACAATCCGCTGTCTCTGGGATAGCGGAACTCTTGAGTCCGAAAGGAGGTGTTTCTGCGCGTGCTCCAAGAGCTCGGCTGCTTCCGGGATACTTCTTGAATTCGATCAGCAACTCAGCCAAGTCGCCACGGACGTAGTTCGTGATGACGTGGTCGTCACCGAGTCTCGCTTGGTATTCACTGATGGCCTGGCGAAACACCTCCTCCGCCTCGTTGCGCTGCCCGACTTCCGACAGCAAGCGGACAAGCGGACTTGGGCGAATAACCTACCATTGAATTTGTCGGAAGCAGTGTCCTCGAGAAATAGTCGTGTCAGGCGAATGGCTTCAGCTTTGTGCCCCAGTTTTTCGCTAATTTGCGAGGAATTTGCGTACCACCACGACCGCCAAAACTTGTTCGCGCGGTTCTTTCTCCATTTCATTGAGCATCCGCACGGCATCGTGAAGGCTGATCTCATCCGTCTTGGCCAGACTTGCCGACTCCGTATAGACAAGCCGGTCCAGCACGCGAGACCAAATGGTTGTTCCATCTTCGATTGCACGGCGAAAACACGGATCCCAAGTCCGCGTAAATCGCGTTCGCTTCGACGTTCTTTCCCTGCTGATAAAGCGACCATGCGAGCAAATACCGCTCGGCGCACGCGCGAGGATCGGTTTTCTCGAGCTGGCCTTCGACACTACGAAGGAACTTGGATGAGCCACTTCGGCGGACTGGAAATTGCGCAGGTCGCATAAGACATTGCTGAGGTCTTGGGTGGCGAAGTGACGTTTCCTCATTCCGTCTTCATCGAGGCCCTCGGATATTTGCAGCGCATGTTCGAGCGAGTCCTTGGCGTCGAAGAGCCTGCCTTGGGTTCGCAGTACGTTTCCAACGTGCTTCGATAGCTCATATTGAGCTTCCACATCCAGGTGCGGGAAGAGTTCATGCCGCACATCATCCGCCTCCTTCTCTCTTCCCTGCGCAATGAGCGCACAGGACAGCGAACCTCGCTGTGTCACGATGCGGTCATCACTCTCATCAAGCTCACTTTTCGCGAAGTCAAGGAACTCCTGATGGACCTTTTCGGCAGCCTGCCATTCCTGTAATCTGCCGTACACGTCAGACAGCGCCATAGCACGACTGATGTCGCATCTGCACGACTCATCACGCCGATGCCTTCGGACAACTGTAGTGCGCGACGGAAAGCGTCCTTGGCGTTCGACAGCTCTGCCGGTATCGCAGTGCACGTTGCCCAGACGCAGTCCACATGTCGCATTGAGGCTCCGGGGCGCGAAGAGCGCTCAAAGACGGCAACGGCTTCACGGCAGGTGGAGCGACCTGTTCGCTCTGCGTATCGCCGACGAGCCTCCGTGGCATTTGGCGACGCTGGCGGCACACCATCCCGCTGTCATGTCGTGAGTCGCCGCAACACTCGCGTGTTGTGCGCCAGCGTGTGTCCTTTCTTCGCGAACGTCGAGGGCCTCGTCGGCTCTGCCCTGGCCCAACCAGAGCGCCGAGCGAGATCGCACAGCGCCCTTGCCTCGCCCATTGATGCTTCACCGCCACCAACGGTGACCCAAACTGCTGCGCATTCGCGGAGGTGCTTCTCGGCTTCCTCGAGGATGACCGGTGCGCGCCGTCGGTCAACCCGAGCCAGTTCAATGTCTCGGCAGTCCTGGCATCGATTCCTCCGACGGCCTTTTTCCGCGCATTCAATGACAAGCGAAACTGTGTATTGGCCGCCTCGGCCTTCCGGATATTCCAAAATGCCACACCGATTACATAACGAACATTCGCTTCCACATAAGAGTTGCGTATTGGATTCTTCTCCAATCGTTTGACTAGTGCATCGAGCATCTCTGACACAGCCTGATCGGGACTCGTGAGTCGTGTACTCTCGCCCGTTCCGAGCGCGGTGGCGAAGATTTCCAGGGACGTTTCCAGAGTCTGCCACCGCCTTCAGGGCTTTTTGCTTTTCGGCGACCGCAACTTGGCTCGATTCCTCAGCGAGTTCCTTTTGGGCCTGCATCTCTTGACGGGCACGATTCTCGCTCACAGCCATCCACGTGCTGAACCCGGTGGCAGCGACAAGTGTCACCGCGACGACGGCGATGGTGGCGGCGGCGATGCGGTAGCGGCGCACGAGTTTCTGGAAACGGTAGAGTCGCGAAGGGGCGTGTGCCTCGACGGGTTCGTCGTTGAGATACCGCTGCACGTCGTCGGCAAAGTCGTTGGCCGTCTCGTAGCGCCGGGTGCGGTCCTTCTCCAGGGCCTTCATCACGATCCAGTCCAGGTCGCCGCAAGCAGCGCTGAGAGCTTCGCGGCTCGGTCTTGCGGTGCTCGGAGACCGCCGTGGCCGCCTCGCCGCCAGCGTGCTGACCCGGGTGCTCGGCCGGGGCGGCTCTTCCTCGCGGATGATGCGGCGGATCTCGTCGTAGGCCGCCTTCCCGAAGCCGCTCCTTGTCGAACGGCGTCGTGCCGGTCAGCAGTTCGTACAGCAGCACGCCCAGCGAGTAGATGTCGCTGCGCGTGTCCACGTCCAGGCCGCTCATCTCGGCCTGCTCGGGGCTCATGTAGAGCGGCGTGCCGATCATTTGGGCGAAGCGCGTGAACAGCGTCCTCTCGGTCAGCCGCTGGTTCGATCGCCTTGGCCACGCCGAAGTCGATGACCTTGGGGACCGGCTTGCCGTCGTGCAGCGTGACCAGCACGTTGGACGGCTTGATGTCGCGGTGGATGATTCCCTTCTGATGGGCGTGCTGCACGGCGTGGCAGACCGAGACGAACAGCTCCAGCCGCTCGCGGGTCGTCAGGCTCGTTCTGGTCGCAGTAGTCGGTGATCGGGATGCCGCGGACCAGCTCCATCACGAAGTACGGCCGGCCCGACTCGGTGGCCCCGGCGTCGAGCACCTTGGCGATGTTCGGATGGTCCATCAGCGCCAGGGCCTGCCGCTCGGCCTCGAACCGGGCGATCACCTCCTTGGTGTCCATGCCCGGCTTGATGATCTTCAGGGCCACCTTGCGGCGGACCGGCTCCTGCTGCTCGGCCATGTAGACCACGCCCAAGCCGCCTTCGCCGATCTGCTCCAGCAGCTTGTAGGGGCCGATGACCGTGCCGGGTCCTTCCTGCAACGGGGACATTTCGATGGTCTGCTGAAGCTCGGCCGGCGGGGATTCCAGGAAGCTGCCCGCCGCTTTGGGATGTGCGGCCAACAGTCGTTCGACGCGTTTGCTCAGGGCGAGATCGCAGCGCAGACTTGGTCCAAGTACGCGGCTCGTGCTTCGGGTGTGGTTCTTTCGAGGGCCGCGAGAAAGATCGAATCGACGCCGAGTGCTGGTTGGTCCATGATTTTGGCTCCTGGGCAAGAGTTGCTCTACAGGTCAATGCAACTTTTCAGGCCCGCGGTGCCTCACGTAACGCAGAATTTTCTCGGCTTTGGCTCAAAACTGCAGAGAACGGGTCACGAAGCGACTCCTCCAGCCCGCACTTTCGGGAGATGGCTGAAGGTGAAGGGCAGCTGGCTCTGAGATAGAGTCTAAAGCTCGGGCATCCTCCATCTCGCAGTACAGCCAGGTCTTCGCGTAGGTCCAGTAACGGTTCGGCAGTTGCGCGAGAGATGCCCAGCGCCGCGGCCGCTTCGGCCACCGACATCCCCGCGAAGTACCGGAGCTTGACCAACTGCTCCTTCCGCGGGTCCTCCAGAGCCAGTTTGGTCAGGGCCTCGTCCAGTGCCAGGAGGCGATCAGACGGGGGAGTTGCTCGATGGCGCAGCTGGCATCCAGATCGACTGCGCAGTCGGTCACCGCCGTGCTTTGGCCTCCGCTTCCGCTTGGCCCGGTCGACCAGAATCCGCCGCATCGCTTCGGCGGCGGCGGCGAAGAAGTGCCCCCGGCTGTCCCACTGCTGCGACCTTCTCGGCATCCACCAGCCGGACGTACGCCTCGTGGACCAACGCCGTGGCCTGCAGGGTCTGGCCGGGTTTTTCCCGAGCCAATCTCACAGCAGCCAGTTTGCGCAATTCTTCATACACCAAAGGCAGCAGTTGCTCCGCCGCCGCCGGATCGCCGGACTCAATCTGGGAGAGTAATCGCGTAACGTCGGTCATGCAGATCAGCATACCGCAGTGAGCACCGCAATTCCATTGCGCGGCAAAACGGGTCCCATCCACTTCACAAACGGAATAAATTCCGTTCTACGGATGCCGTCGACCAACACGGTCTGGCTCGATCGCTCGGGCTCATCGGCCGGCAAGCCTTCGCCCCCGCAATACGCTCCGCCGCGGCACGTATCTGGTGATAGAGCGGGCACGTCCGAGGAAACGGCGGGCCGGGCCAACAAATAGGCGAAATTCGCGTGGCAGGCGAAGCACTTTTGCTCACGCTGCCAGGCCACAGCGACGCCATCGAGATAACCTGCTGCTGCCTCCGCAGGAATACTCGCCGCGCAGCGGCTCGTCCGGCGCAATCGGAGAGAGCGTGACCGTCTCTCGGTAGGCACGCGCTTCTGAGACGACGGTGTTGCGTTTTCCTTGGGCTTTTCAGCCACGGCCGCCACCGCCGGGAAAAGAACCAGTAGTAGATATGCATACCATGCCAGCTGTCTCATGACCTGTCCCCAGCGGAAAGTTGAATGGACGGGACCGCACTGAGCAGTGTATAAGGAACGGACCGTCGCGGCAACGAAGAATGGGAGAATCAAGAGGATGTGGAGCGATGAGCGAGTTTCGATATGTCGGCTTTCGTGCGATCGATGGCCCGCTGTCGGATCGCCAACTCGAGTATATGGAATGCCAGTCAACGCGAGCGGAAATTACGACGCTCGCCGTCGTTCGGCAACGAGTATCACTGACACTCTAAGTGACACAATGGACTGCGGCGCAGACGAGAAGGAATCTCCGATTGCGGCAAGACGCTAGTCCAACAAGATAACAAAACCGCTCGTAGGCTGCATCCGCGAACATGATCCAGAACCCACGCGAGAATCTTCACGCACTGCTCGACGGCGCTGCTCCTGCCTGGAGCCCGTTTTCGTTGGACATCGGTGCGATTCCTCGGCTTCACGCAGCCGGTGCAACGCCGGATGCGGCAGGAGACGAGCGGCGACGATCCGGCTGTGAATTTCGACACGGACTGGCGAGTGTTCTCGCTGTGCTGCCGCTTTGGGGGCCACGACCCGGCGGCATGGCACGCAGAGGTCGCGCCGGCCACGTCGTTCGACGAGTGGGGGATTGGGCACTGGGAAGGCGGATCGGAGGGGACCGTAGAACGTCACTATCCGCCTTTGGCGACGGCCGACACGATCGGCCAAATCGAGGCACTTCCCCAGCCGATCATCGAATCCGGGGTGATCTCGCTGCGGTGGAGCGTTTTCACGCCGAGGGTTATCCGGTGTTCAGCTACGCCGGGAGCATCTACGAGTGGTCTTGGTGGTTACGTGGCATGGAGCGATTCTTGATCGATCTGGCCATCGCCCCGGACTTGGCGCAAGCGATTTTGGACAAGGTCGAACGGCACACGACGTGGTTGGCGTCGAAGACCGCCGAGGCCGGCGCGGATGTGCTCTGTTTCTACGACGACGTGGGGACGGACAGCGCGGCATGCGGACACTGCGCCGGCCATGTGGCGGCGTTTCGTCAAACCCGCTTGGCGACGCGTGTTGGCAGCGGTGCGAACGCGGTTCCCCCATGTCCGTTTCTTTCTCCACTGCTGCGGCAAGATCGAGGCCATCGTACCTGATATCGTCGACCTCGGCGTCCACGTCGCTACATCCGCTTCAGCCGGAGTGCATGGATTTCGCAGCCATCTACCGGCAATTTGGCTCGCAGATCGCCCTGGCCGCCACCATTTCAGCCCAATACACGTTCCCTTTCGGCACGCCGGTGGATGTTCGCCAGGAAGTGGACCGGCTGGCGGAGATAGCCGCTGCCGACCGGCGGGCGATTTTCATGCCGTCCAATCGTATCCAACCGGAAACGCCTTGGGAGAACGTCTTGGCTTTTGTCGAGTCATGTCGACGGTTGCAGGCCAACACTCGTCCACGCACCGTTTGACCCCAGCGCTTTTCGCCGCCGACAGCATCTGCAACTAGTAACGTGCGGATGCGTCTAGTTCCACCGGCGCAACAGGCACTCCCAAGTTCGCCGTAACGGTTACCAGCAGTGATGTTTCCTCGACTTCGTCGGAATCACTCGTCTGGTTCGGACGCTTTTGGCTCAGCCCGCTTAATACCATTGTCTGTCCAGCATCCATTTCAAAGGCGGTGTCGACGCTGCGCGTGCGCAGCCCGGGAACAGTGCGTTCTTGAATCGTGACGCTTCGCGAGGTGTCAAGCTCCGATACGCTGGATCGCAGCTCAAGGCGAATCCGCCCATTATCCAAAACTTTGGCCACGCAATCCAAGCGGGTGCCGAACTGCCGATACTCGACGGATTGAGTACCCATGCTTTGAGGTACGACAATCGGAAACTCTCCTCCGCTTTGGAACGAGGCGGGACGTCCGCTCACGGTGACCAGCGTCGGCTCAGCCAGCACCTTGATCAGATTATTTTGCCGCAGTGCTGTGATCAATCCATTGATGGCTTCCAGCTTGACCGGCGAGTTGCCAGTGATTTGCTTCAACCCAGTGCCGTCAGCGGTCTGAAAATCAAATCCTAACTCCCTCATTTTTGTCACTTGCAGCTCCATCATCGTCACGTGGATAGTCACCGCTTGATCAGTTGCCGTTGTCCCACGGAGCTCCGCTACCTCCGCCTGAAGTTGTCGAATCTGTGCAAGTTTCTCCTCCAGCAATGCTTCCTTGCTGACAATCCTTGCCAGCTCTGGTTTCCCAGCGGCTGTCAAGTGCTGGGCAGCAAGGCGCAGATGTTCCGCCTTGTTCAGTTCCTTTTCGTCAGCCGCCGAGCACTGGGAATGAGGGACTGCACTCGTGTTCAAACGCGTACACTCTGGCTGAGGTATGAGTGGCAATTGAGGCGCCACGGCAGCACCGGACTCCCGATACGGTTCCGCACGCGTGTCAGGCGCACCCGGCGTACTCTGCGCAAACACATGGGGCATAACCGCAAGTGCAATCATGCAGGTCGAGAGCATGGTGAAAGATCGCTCCTTGCAACACATGGCTGGTTTCCTTATGGGCGGTGGTAGTCGTGGCCGCCGATTTCTAACAAAGAGCTGAACATACCACAATATTGTCTGGCCCGAATCCGCTGAGGAGCTGGAGAGTGGATGATGTGCTGGGTCGGGACGATCGCTGCTAGCACCGCGTGAGTAACTTGCCTGATCCCGGATTGGCCGTAAGGTTTACATCGCGACAGCGAGTCGCGGGCTTCGGTCCGCGGGGCGTCAGATGTGACTGCGAAAGAGGGTGTCTACAGATTTGCTTGGTATTTCAAGGTTTACGGTAAGGTCGCCTTGAGGTCTCGAATTTCGATGACGAGTTCATAGCCTAGTGCTGAGGCGTAGCGGTGGAGGGTCTCCAACTTGACGTTCTCGCCATTTTGTTCGAGACGGCAAAGATTGGAACGGGCCATGCCGGTTCGTTTCGCTACGTCCACCAAGCTGAGCCCTTTCCGTGCTCGTTGGCTGCGGCGCAGCAGCAGATCGATGTCGCCATCGTCGTCAAGGCTCTTCTTCCTCCCCTCACAGAACGCCAGCACAATGCCCCGGCGGCTGACGATCATTGCCGGAATCCGATAGGCGCGGTAGCCCCCTTCCCCAGAAACAAATAGCGGTATGGACACGGGAGCTGAGTCCTGTGCCGGGGGCAATGCACAGTATGCAGCAAGCAGAATCGGGGTAACGAGTAGCTGCCTCGGGGAAGCCTTCCTATGTACAATATCGAGGACCGCTCTGCCGAGGAGATCGACCGTGTCCAACTCTCGGTGTAGGATAGTGTAAGTTTCCTGGATTGAACACGAGTTGGCTTCCCATCGGGGGCTCGAATGATGGCGTCACCGATGCGGCGCATGCGATCACAAGAGGTTTTCTGAATGAGGATTACGTCAAGGCAGTGTGCCGGTAATTCGACCGTGTCGCCCCAGCAGTTGAGCCATTGACGCCAGGCGGTTGTCGACCGATACGGCTTCTGATTCCACCCAGGAAGCTGCCCATCATGAAAATCCTGGTTGCCGACGATAGCGCTATGATGCGGCGTCTGCTGGTCGAGTCGCTGAAGAAGTGGCAGTATGAAGTGGTCGAGGCGGAAGACGGCCCGCAGGCCTGGGAGCGGTTTCAGCAGGATCGATTTCCGTTGGTGCTGACCGACTGGATGATGCCCCAATTCGACGGCCTCGAACTGACCAGGCGGATTCGGGCCGATGAGTCGGCCGGTTACACTTATATCATCCTGCTGACGGCGAAATCGGAGAAGGAGGACCTGGTCGAGGCGATGGAGGCTGGGGCCGATGATTTCCTGATCAAGCCGTGCCACCAGGACGAATTGCGTGTGCGCATCCACGCAGGCGAACGCATTATCCATTTGGAGCAAACGCTGGCAGAGCAGAACCGGCAGCTCCGCGAGACGCAGGCGGCGCTGGTGCAGAGCGAGAAGCTTGCCAGCCTCGGGCAGTTGGCTGCGGGAATGGCACACGAAATCAACAACCCGATCTCCTATATTTCAAACAACCTGGCGGTGCTCCGCCGCGATGTGATGTCCCTGACCGAGATTCTGGCCAAATACCGTTCCAACCGCGATGCATTGGTAGCCGCTCGACCAGATGTGGCCGACGACATCGCGCAACTGGAAGAGAGCTGTGATTTGGACTGGATCCAGGAAAACTTGCCGCCCCTTTTGGACAGCTCGCGGCATGGGCTCAACCGCGTGCGGGACATCGTGAGAAACCTCCGCGATTTTGCGCGGCTGGACGAAGCCGAACTGGACGAATTGGACCTCAACGCCGCTCTGCGTTCGACCGTCGAAGTACTGGGGCATGAGCTGCAGTCCAAGCGAGTGACCGCGGAACTCTGTTTGCACGAGGATTTGCCCAGATTCATCTGTCATCCGGCGAAAATCCATCAGGTGCTGTATAATCTGCTGCTGAATGCCGTCCAGGCGAGCCAGCCGGACGGACGCATCAGCGTGCGGACATTGGTGGACAGCGATGGCTTTGTGGCATGCGAGGTCGAAGACTACGGCTGCGGCATCGATACGAATCACTTGCCGCGCATCTTTGAACCGTTTTTCACGACTCAAGCCGGTTGGCCGCGGCACCGGCTTGGGATTGGCAGTCACCTACGGAATTGTCCGCGACCACGGCGGTACCATCGACGTGGAAAGTGAAGTCAATCGTGGCAGCAAATTCCGCGTGCGACTACCGCTGCGGCCCAATCGCGAGTAATGCATATCGGGAGCTATCATGACCGGCCAGCAGCACCCAAAACCTTCGCTCTTGCTCGTGGACGACGAACCGGAGATTCTCTTCTCGCTCAAAGGACTTCTGCGGCGCGAGTTCGAACTGCATACCGCCGAAAGCGGATCGGAAGCGTTGGAAATCCTCCGGCAATATCCCGTGCAGGTGATCATGACCGACCAGCGGATGCCGGAGATGACAGGCGTCGAATTGATGGGCCGAGGAAGAACGGAATACCCGGATGCCATTCGCATAATCTTCACCGGCTACGCTGACATCAAAGCCGTCATCGACGCCGTCAATCATGGTGGCCTGTTTCGCTACATCACCAAACCTTGGGATCCAGATGAATTGATCGACTTGTTACGCGAGGCGACAGCGGAATACGATGCGGTGGTCCAGCGGCGACGGCTGCTGGCCAACGTGCACGATTACGTCGTGGAAAGCCAACGACTGGCCAACGGGTTGCTCAAACAAAAAACGGAACTCGATTCATCTGCACTGAGCCAGTTCGTTGAAAGAGGCACGCACCTGCTCGAGCAACTGAAACAGGAGCAAGACAGAGAGTTTTCGTAGCCATGCTCGCCGAGAGCATGGGGGACAACGAAAAGCGTTGTCCAACTGCAGAGAGTCTTCGTAGCCATGCTCGCCGAGAGCATGGGGGACAACGAAAAGCGTTGTCCAACTGCCCCTGCGTTCTGACCAGCGCAGCTACGTAGCGGGGAGACGACACCCCGGAAATTGCCCATGACCAACAGAGAGTCCGTATTGCTGACGGTTCTTGTCGAGACGGTGACGCGTCGTTGGTACGTCGCCGGCATCACGCTCGACGGCCAGCCGATTCCTTTGGCGTGTTCCGAGGGGGGGAATCTTGATCCCTACGTCGGTGCTGCGTTTGACGAACAAGTGGACTTTCTCCGCCACCGTCTTTCCGGTGTTCTGCAGCGAGGCTGCGACCGGCTGTGGGGCCGTCAGATGAAGCCCCGGCGAGTTGTCTTCGTCGCTGACGCCGATTTCGAGCAGACGAACCCCGAATTGACTCAACGCGTTGCCGAACATTTCGTGCAGTGGATGTCGAGACCACCGGTAGTATTCTTTACCAGCCAGAACGGGTTTTGCCGGAGTGGAGGCCTGTCGCTCAGGCAGCTTGCTGGTGACCTGGATCCTACTGACGCCCAGTTGCTGGAAGCCGGCCTGCCACGACTAGTGACGGCACTCGGAGAGAGTAATCTCTGGGAATTGGTCCCCAATAAGGAATAAGGCAACCGTTCACGGGTTTGAGGTTAGCAGCGGTCAAATGGTGAATTGTTGAATGGTGAATTGGTGAATTGGTGAATTGGTGGAATTGGTGAATTGGTGAATTGGTGAATTGGTGAAAGAGCCGCCAAAATCGACAATGGCGCGGTCATCATGCCCTTCCCCTGGTTAACCGTTCACCATTTCTTATTCACCATTACGAATTCTCCGCAGTGCGACCATCATCGCCGCACTGCCAACCGCCAAGGTCGCAAAGCTGATTCGTGCCGCTGAAAACGCTCTCTCGCCGTGAACGGTCACGGAATAAGAAATCGCGTGAACGGTGCAATTCCGATGCAGCACTCCGTATTGCGCACTCCGCACTCCCGAATCGTTCCGGTCGTCCAAATCAGCAAAGCCAGACTCATTGACAGGCGTTTTCGTTTCTTCTCGCGAGTTTGCGGAGTGAGCAATCGCATGAGGCCTTCCGTTTGAATGAACGTGTGGGCCCACCCCTCGCTCATGCGTATGTCGAGCCGCGGTGCGTAACGTTCGAGATTTAGCTCGGGGCGATCCTTGTGTGTCTCCGCCTGCGGTAGCGAACGCAAGCCGGTGCCGTAAGGGTGGTAGGACTGGCCGTCGGTTCTCGGCGGCAAGTTCTCCACGCTACAGTGATAGAACGTGGTGTTCGACCAGCCCCAGATGCAGCGGACTTTGGGGTACTTTGCCTTTACCGCCTCGATGGTGCGTTTGCTCAGTTCCCAGCTGCTGCCGCCCGGATTGAGAAAGTCCGCGCGCTTGCCCGCATAAGGAAGTTGCCCCGGTTCGTAGTAGTTGTCGATCAGGACGAAGTTCGATCCGAACGACAGCTCGTTCCAGATCTCCACGTCAAACTCCTCGAAACCAGCGGCTTCCGCCAAACCGCAAACCAGTAGCGCGTACTTCACCCAACCGGCGGCCGTTTCTTCAAACTCGGGCGTACCGACAGGATAGATTGGCGCGTATTTCAGGGTGGCCATCCGCACCGGTTTGTTCGCTTTGAGATCCCACGGCAGTGGTTTGCTGAGGTGGCACTGGCCAGTGGACGAGTCGATCGACGTGATGAGGACCTAGGCTGCCCAGTAGTCGTCCAGACCGTTCATGCCGCTCCGGCCGGAAACCAGGTCTGAATTGTCGGTCAGCGCTATGCTGGTTGGCATTGCCCGTGCAAAGGGTGTCGAGCCGCACGCGTCATGATCGGTTCCTCGCTAGAATCGGGCCGCCCGTCGTCACTCCGGGGACAGTTGCCAAACGGGTCGGGAAATAATGCGCTTTTGTGGGCATAGTCCGCTGGATGAGCGACATCAAACTCCACTTGGTGACAACGCAGTACCTCTGGGAGCTGGTACCGCCATAGTTGGAATTGTATATATTATGTCCAATTGGCAACTACTGCACGACGAGGTAGAGACGTGAAACGTGGACTGATAACGATTTTGATTTGGGGCCTTCTGTTGGGGTTGGCGTTGATTGTTCTGTTCAATCGTCAGCGTGGCGACGCTGAGGCGGGTGGCTATATCAACGTGGAGCAATCCCTCGCCTTAATCGACGAAGGGCGCGTTACTGCGTATCACCTGCATGACCAAGGACTGCGGTTGTCGACGGTGTACGGCGAAGTATTGGCCGTTCATCCCCCGATGAGCACTCGCGTCTTGCAGCGTTTGGGGGAGGCTGATGTTCCGTGCATCCCCGAAACCCGTCATTCCGACAACACGTCACTGATCGCGTGGATTCTTGTGCCAATCGTCCTGGTTCTGGCGTTCTTCTATTTTCGGCGGAAGATGAATGCCGGGCAGATGAACAACCTATTCGAGTTGCGCAAGAGCAAGTCTCGGCCGGTCGAAGATCGAAACAAAGCTCGGTTCACGGATGTTGGGGGACATGTTCAAGCAGTCGATACGTTGAGCGATATCGTCGATTTTCTGCGAGCGCCTCAACCATGGAAGGCATCTGGCACGCGGCTGCCTCGAGGCATCCTGTTGGTGGGTCCCCCGGGGACGGGCAAGACGCTGTTGGCGCGGGCGGTCGCGGGCGAAACGCAGTCCACATTTCTCTATGCTTCGGCGGCCGAGTTCGTGGAGATGTTCGTCGGCGTGGGAGCCGCCCGCATGTCGCGATACGTTTGAGAAAGCTGCTACTCAGCAGCCGGCTGTGATCTTCATTGACGAACTGGATGCCATCGGACGCCGCCGCGGATCCGGACTGGGGACCATTCATGAAGAGCGCGAACAGACCTTGAATCAGTTGCTTGTGCTGATGGACGGACTGGAACACCATGAGCAGTTGGTTGTGATAGCCGCGACCAACCGACCTGATGTGCTCGATCCGGCACTTTTGCGTTCCGGGCGGTTCGATCGAGTGCTCCGTTTGGAGCCGCCCACGTTGAACGAGCGGATCGAGATTCTGAAAATTCACACGCGCGACAAGCCGCTTGACGAGAGCGTCTTGCTTGAGACGATTGCGAAACAGACGGACGGGTTCACGGGCGCGGATTTGGAGACTCTGACCAATGACGCGGCGCTGTTGGCGGTGCGTCGCAGTCGCCGCGACGCGGCAAGTGGCCGCCGGAGCGTCGAGCTGATCAGGGATGACTTCGAGGAAGCCTTTCGGGCCATGATCCGTTCGAATCGGCAGTTCACTCGTCTTGATTCGATACTCGTGGAATCGGTGTCGCAATTTGCCGAACCGACTGGACGCGTATTGGCTCGAGTTACGCTCACCACCGGGGCGACCGTCGAGGGGGAAGTGCTGTGGATGAACGCGTCACACATGAAGCTCCGCGCAGAGGACGGTTCCGAAGTCATTGTGGCGAAAGAAATGGCCCAGTGTATCGTGCCTTTGGCCGGTACCGAAATGGCTCCACAGGGAGATTTTCGACCTGATCGCTGGGCCGGACGAAACCTGGATGCCAACTGAGTAGACATGTCGTACCTTGATTTGTTATCGGATCGCTTGATCCTCTTTGTTCCGTTACTGCTGTCGCTGACCGTGCACGAATGGGCGCACGCATGGACGGCCTGGCGGTTGGGGGACGATACGGCCAGGCTAATGGGCCGCGTCTCACTCAATCCACTTGATCACATCGATCCGGTCGGTACACTGTTGCTTCCGCTGCTGGGTGTGCCGTTTGGCTGGGCGAAACCCGTACCGATCAATCCCGTTCGTTTTCGTACCCGCATGAGCATGTCGATCGGCGTGATGCTGACTGCTGCAGCAGGTCCGGCCGCGAACCTGATCCTGGCTGCTGCCAGCTGCACTCTGCTCGTCGCATTCGCGAAATTTGCCCATCCAGGCCTCGAAAACGGCTTTGATCGCGACACATATGCGGTGGTGTATCAGTTGTTGCAGTTCACGGTCATGATCAACATCGTGCTGGCATGCTTCAATTTGCTCCCCATCCCGCCGTTGGATGGCAGCCGGATTGTCGATGCGTTCGTTCCCGCTTCGGTTCGTCCCCTCTGGAATCAGTTCTCCGCGATCGGTCCGCTGGTCTTACTGGCGATCATCCTGTTGCCGAGTCTGCTGGGAGTCAGCATGTGGTCGTCTCTGCTGCGCGGAGTGATGATGTCGCTGCAACACATCACGGGATCATGACGGATCCATAGAGGCTGACGATCCTCCCGCTGCCTGCAGTTCTCTGCAAATGGATCGGCAGAAGGCGATTCGGTAAACCGCCAGCTGGCCGTCACCGGCAACATATGTTGCATCTGGCACCGATACGCTACCATAGGGGTCGAGCCGCGAGCGAAAGGGTATGATCGCGGTCAGTCTCTGTGTGACGCACGGGGGGCTGAGGTGTCTCGCAAGAAACATAATCGCAAACGACGCGGCCATTACTGTTGGGTCTGTGAGTCTTATCGCGCCAATGAGAAATTCTCCGGTCGCGGACATGCTCGTCACGTGTGTCTAGCTGCGGGAAACTCGCATGCGCACGCAGTGGCACAGCTGTCGGTGGCTTCTTCCGACTAGCAGCGAACGGGGTAATCTGAGAGAATGTCGAGCGGTGCCATGGGGGCACGGCTTTTGTTTTCCAACGAGGGAGAATCATACATGTTGCGTCTGTGTGTACTGTTCGGCGTGTTGGTGGTTGTTTCAAACGTGATGGCGGAAGAGGCGTCCAAGGCCAAGGTGACCTCCAAGGTGTATTTCGACGTACAGATTGGCGGCGAGAAGGCTGGCCGGATCGTGATCGGATTGTTCGGAGATGACGTTCCCAAGACAGTGGAGAATTTCCGAGCGCTCTGTACTGGTGAAAAAGGCAAGGGGCAGTCGGGTAAGCCGTTGCACTTCAAGGGGAGTCGCTTCCATCGGGTGATCCCTGAATTCATGCTTCAGGGTGGCGATTTCACGCGCGGTAACGGCACGGGAGGTGAGAGTATCTACGGCGACAAATTCAAAGATGAGAACTTCAGATTGACACACGATGGCCCGGGCGTGTTGAGCATGGCAAATAGCGGCCCGAATACGAACGGGTCTCAGTTCTTTATCACGACGGTCGCTACGCCGTGGCTGGACGGCAAGCACGTGATCTTCGGTCGCGTACTCGAGGGGATGGATGTCGTGAAGGCGATTGAAGCCCTCGGTTCGAGCAGCGGCAAGACGAGGAAAACCATTGAGATCGTCGATTGCGGCGAGCTGAAATGACCGCGGGAGATTCGCCCGATGGCCGAGCGCCGGAAATCCTTGACGGCACGCATTCGATTGGCGGGTGGCCGCCTGGGGCGATCGATTCGCCGCTGGGGGCGCCGTGCAGCGCGAACGCACAGCCCCGAAGTTCGCTGTGTCTCGTGCCGAGCGTGCGAGTCGCCGGCAGCTCCTGGGAAGAATGGCCTTCCTGCCGGCTCTCGGTATCTGCATGCCGTGGTCCAGAGAAGTTGCCGCGGACGACGCTGTTGAAACCAGTCCTGCACCGGGTCACATCATCGTCACCGATTCCGACGCGCGCGAGTACCGGAGGCTTAAACAGCTGGATCTGAGCGCGGCGGCCGCTGTCGCACGGCAAGGCAGGATGCCAACCGGCAAGATCGCTGATCTGACGCTGGGTCGTCTGATCAGCGGCAGTAATCTGATCAGCATGAATATGCACGCCCGAGACCTCCACTATGTGACGGGCCTGTGCGCGCATACAACACCGAAGAACGTATCTTCATGACACTCAAGAAGTGCGAGGAATATGGAGCCAATTCCATTGTGCTGAAGGATCATAACTTCAGGCAATTTCGCCTCGCCGACTACTGGAGCAAGTGGAGCGGAAAAATGCTCTGGCATGCCGATGTCATCACGACGGACATCGACCAATTTGAACGACTTGTCGCCGAGCACTTGGACCTGGGGGCCAGCACGGTCTACTTGTGGGGCGGAGCCAGTGACATCTGGTACCACCAGGGAAAACAGGAAAATATCGTCAAGGCCTATGAGATCATGCGCACGTTCGGCATGCCGGTCGGCATCGGAGCGCATCGGCTGGACCCGATCGCGTTCTGTCAGCGCGAGGGCCTGACCCCCGATTACTACATCAAGACACTCCACCACGACCGTTACTGGTCGGCACATCCTGCCGACAAACGCCGGTTCCTGGAGATGTTCGAACCGGACTCGCCCCGTCACGATGAATATCACGACAACATGTTCTGCCACGACCACCAGGAAACCGTCGACTTCATGCAGGATGTGAAAGTCCCCTGGGTCGCCTTCAAGGTGCTCGCCGCCGGGGCCATCCCGCCTGAGGAAGGTATCCAGTTCGCATTTGACTCCGGTGCCGACTTCGTTTGCCTGGGGATGTTTGATTATCAGGTCGCTGAAGATGCCGATCTGGTCAGCAAGTGCGTGGCCAAAGCACAAAATCGCCATCGGCCCTGGGCATAACGGTATGACGAACCTGTGGAGCCGGAGGCCGTCTCCGCGCACTAATGGGACAGCGTCACTTTAGATTCGATCGCGCACCGCAAGTGCTTGTTGCGACATCGTTTAGCCCGCAGCCGGAGGCGAGGAAGCAGCTCGTACCGATCCCAGCCGATCTCAGCCGCGTCCTCGCCTCCGGCTGCGGGTTAAACACTAGCGGCAGCCCGCCCTGGCCGAGTGCTGTTCGCTCCGCCGGGGCAATTGGCTGACGCTCGAGTAAGTAGTTCTTCGCCATAATTCGTAGATCGTGGATATTGATGATGGCAGCCGAGTGGCAGTTCCAACAGTACAATATCTATTGTATTGCAGCTGCACTGAACAACATTCCAGATGCATCCCGCCTAATCATGTAGAGGTCTCATCATGGGTTTGGATAACGGACGAGCTGTGAGGCTCGCGCTTGGGATCATCGCACTAGCACTCGTGCTGGCGAGCAGTCCGGTGAATTCCGTTTGGGCCGTCGAATTCCCGTCAGCCTTTCTCGCCCCGGAAACGTCCGTTGACAAACTGGGTCCGGAGTCCCAGGCAGCGTGGCAGTTGGCCGAGAAGCTGGCCAAGTCCACACTCCTTTTGCCTGCTGAGGATGGGACGCTTTGTGAATCAGCAGGGTCAACCGGTGACGTTGAGTGAATTCCCGGTGATCTGGCACCATCAAGGCGACACGCCTGCGCAGAGCGGACCGCTGTATCGACCCCAGACGGTTCGGGCGCTTCGCCAGTACGTGGACGGTGGCGGCGGACTGTTCCTTTCCGGTGCGGCGCTGGCCATGATCCACACCATGGGTATCGAGCCCGTGCAGCCTCGGCTCGGCGGTGGCGGCAGCGATGGTTATCAGGTGAAATTGATTGCCGAGCGACGCGACCACCCGGTCTTCGCCGGGTTGGCCTTCGAGGGTATTTTCGAGGGGAACACGCTGGTCCCGTTGACCAACGGTGGCTGGCCGGCCTATGCGGATTTCCTCGGTTCCGGCGGCCCCACGAGCGGCATGCTCCTGGCGCGCGCCAACTCGGGGGACGAGAACCCGCTGGCCGAGTACGCATCTGGCCAAGGCCGCGTGATCGTGCTCGGCTGGCGAGCGGCGAACTATGCGTTGCCCGAGAACCCTCACCGTGAAAACCTGGAGCGACTGACCGGGAACATCCTCGCCTATTTGGCCGACAAGCAACAGCGGCAAGAGATCGTCCTTTCGTCCGGTGACCGTCCCCGCCGCAGCCGCGCCTGGCGTTTCCGAGAACCAGTGGCAAGCTCTCGAGCGGGCCATTGACGATTTGAGCCAAACGTTCCAGGCCCGCTATCCGCACGGCCCGCAGTACCTGCAGCAGCTTCAAACTCTCCAACAAGCCCAGCACGCTGTGCTTGACGAAGGTGCGGCCGACGGCACGTCCGCCAAGACACGTACCTTCAGCGGTGAACAGTTGCGGCAGCTCGATGACATCGCCCGACAGTTCGAGCAACTCAAACAAGAGGCGTTGCTGGCCAATCCGCTTCTGGATTTCGACCGTCTGCTGTTGGTTCGGCGCGCTGCGAGCAACCTGGGACTGCCGGCCAATTGGCAGAGCAACTCCAGCCTGCCAACGACCGGCTTCGACAACCAGCTGGCGGTGCTTTCCCCGGTCCGGCCCGACGGCGAACTGACGACGCTGTTTCAACCGGAAGGCGGCCGGTTCGTCGGCGACGTCGATCTGCACTTCGACGCCGAGCGGATGCTCTTCTCGATGCCCGGCGCGAACGGCCGCTGGCAGGTCTTCGAGATGAACGTCGACGGCTCGGGCCTGCATGAATTGCCCCTGATCCACGAGCCGGACGTGGACAACTACGACGCCTGCTACCTGCCCGACGGGCGGATTCTGTTCACGTCGACGGCCCCCTTCATCGGCGTGCCCTGCGTCTACGGCAGCTCGCACGTGACCAACCCCTACCTCCTGGACCACGACGGCTCGATCCGCCAGTTGACCGTCGACCAGGAGCACAACTGGTGCCCCACGGTGCTGAACAACGGCCGCGTGCTCTACCTGCGCTGGGAGTACACCGACCTGCCGCACTCGAACTCGCGCATCCTGTTCCACATGAACCCCGACGGCACGGGGCAGATGGAGTACTACGGCAGCAACTCGTTTTTCCCCAACTCGTTCTTCTACGCCCGGCCCATCCCGGACCATCCGACCAAGGTCGTCGGCATGGCGACCGGCCATCACGGCATGAGTCGCTCGGGACGCCTGCTGATCCTCGACCCGGCCCTGGGCCGCCACGAAGCCGACGGCGTGGTGCAGGAGATTCCCGGCTGGGGCAAGAAGGTCGAGCCGATCATCAAGGACAACCTGGCCGACGGCGTCTGGCCGCAGTTCCTGCACCCGTATCCGCTGAGCGAGAAGTACTTCCTGGTCTCCGCCAAGCCGACGCCGAATTCGCTGTGGGGCATTTACCTGGTCGACGTGTTCGACAACATGCTGCTGCTGTGCGAACAGCCGGGCTACGCGCTGTTCGAACCGATCCCGCTGCGCAAGACTCCCAGGCCGCCGGTCATCCCGGACAAGGTCGATCGCGACCGCCAGGACGCACTCGTCTACCTGACCGACATCTACTCCGGCGGCGGCCTGCGCGGCATTCCGCGCGGCACGGTCAAGCAGCTGCGGCTGGTCAGCTACCACTTCAGCTACCGCGGCATGGGCGGGTTGCTGGGAGCCATCGGCATGGACGGGCCGTGGGACATCAAACGCGTGCTGGGCACCGTGCCGGTCGAAGCGGACGGCTCGGCCTTGTTCCGCGTGCCGGCCTACACGCCCATCGCCGTGCAGCCGCTGGACGAAGAAGGCCAGTCGCTGCAGCTGATGCGAAGCTGGTTCACGGCGATGCCGGGCGAGGTGCTCTCCTGCGTCGGCTGTCACGAACAGCAGAACACCGCCACGGTCAACCGCAAGACGATCGCCGCGCTCGGCGCGCCGGCGGAAATCACGCCCTGGTACGGCCCGGTGCGCGGATTCAGTTTCCAGCGCGAAGTCCAGCCGGTGTTGGACAAGTACTGCGTCGGCTGCCACGACGGTCGTACGCTGGACGACGGCCAGCTAGTGGCCGATCTGCGCGGCAAGAAGATCATCAGCGATTGGAGTTCGCAGATCGCCGGCCACGTGGATGCCAAGCGTGGGCGGCAAGTTCTCTGACTCCTACGTCGAGTTGCATCGCTTCGTCCGCCGCCCCGGCATCGAGAGCAATATCCGCCTGCTGACGCCGATGGAGTTCCACGCCGACACGACCGAACTGGTCCAGATGCTCCGCGAAGGCCACCACGGCGTCCAGCTCGACGCGGAAGCCTGGGATCGGCTCGTCACCTGGATCGACCTGAATGCTCCGTACCACGGCACCTGGTCGGAAATCGTGGGCGAGGCGGCCGTGCGGAACGTGAACCGCCGCGCCCGCGACATGCGGCAACGATATACCGGCATGAGCGACGATCCCGAGGCGATTCCGGAGACGTCCGTCGCGGCTACCGAGCCGATCATTCCCGAGCCGGTCGCGGAAACGGCTCAACCGCCGCTCGACTGTTCCGGCTGGCCATTCGATACGGATGAAGCTCGCCGGCGACAAACGGAAAACGGCGCGTGGCAGCAGACGGTCGATTTGGGCGACGGTCGGAAGCTCGAGTTGGTCAGGATTCCCGCCGGCCAGTTCGTGATGGGCGATGCCCAGGGCCATCCTGACGAGCGGCCGCAAGCGGTGGTGACGATCGAGAGGCCGTTCTGGATGAGCCGCTGTGAGGTCACGAACGAGCAGTTCACTTTGTACGATGCGGCGCACGACAGCGGCGTCGAGCCGATGCACGGCTACCAGTTCGGCATTCACGGCTATCCGCGTCAACCAGCCACGTCAACCGGTGGTGCGCGTGTCGTGGAACGAGGCCATGGCCTTCTGCCGCTGGCTCAGCCAGCGGACCGGGCGACGATTCAACCTGCCGACGGAAGCCCAATGGGAATACGCCTGTCGCGCGGGCACGGACAGCCCGTTCTGGTACGGCGACCTGGATGCCGATTTCTCCAAGTTGGCCAACCTGGGTGACGCCAAACTGAAAGAGTTTGCCCTGGATACTTACGTTCAAGTGCGTCTTGTGTCCCGACCCCAACCAATACGACGACTGGGTTCCCAAGGACGAGCGATTCAACGACGGCGGATTCGTGTCGGTCGACGTCGGCCACTACCAGCCCAATCCCTGGGGGTTGTGCGACATGCACGGCAACGTCTGGGAATGGACGCGCACGGCGCTGCAACCTTATCCGTACCGTGAAGACGATGGCCGCAACGACCTGTCGGTCTCCGGCCGGCGCGTGGTCCGAGGCGGCTCCTGGTACGATCGTCCCAAACGATGTCGGCTCCGCCTTCCGCCTGGCATACGAACCCTTCCAGCCCGTATTCAACGTCGGCTTCCGTGTTGTGCTGGAAGAAGAGTGACCCTGACGCGACCGGTGGCCGCAACCAGACGTAGAACGGAATTCATTCCGTTTGCGCAACTCCCGTCGCTTCCCAGTTCCTCGAGGCAAAACGAAATGCCAACCTGCGGGAGCCAGCCCTTATGGATGCATAGACATGGTCGGACATGCCTGGGAGTGGGTGGCCGGATGGAGTAGATCGTATCCAGGCCATCCCAAGCCCTTCGATCGCACGAACGAGTATCCTTGCGTGAAGGGTGGATGTTGGGATGACGAACCCTTGGGCGTTCGCTGCAGTTAGCGGGGCTGGTACCTGCCCCCGAACAGCAGCGCACGGGCCCGGACGACAGCGACTATATTGGGCTGCGCGTGGCGCGCTGAAACCGGACGCGACCCGGATAAAGGGGCAGCGTTTTCATGTGAACCGATACTCCCGCCACTGGATTCCATAATCCGCACCGCGACTGCAGTAGGCGGCGCGGTGCGTCGTGTCAAACACCATGAGGTCGATCGTGTTCTTGCCGGCGCAGATGCCGAGCACGGGGTCGGAAAACGCCGATTGCAGCGTGGAGAGTTGTATTTCGCCCTTCCTCGGATCGAGCCACGTATCAACCTTCTCGCAGCGGGGATGACGTTCTACGACGCGGTCGGCGGGGGTCTTGCTCATGCCGTGAGTACCGAACCCGACACGGACTAGCCGTCCCTGGCTCTCGACGACCTCGATCCCTTCCGGCGAGCCTTCAATATTCATTAAGCGTCCGTTGCCGTCGGCCATCACGAACGTGAACCATCCGGCCTGTCGTTGCCTGAGGGCCACGGCGCGGACCGCGTCGAGACTTTCCTGGTAGAGCAGGTGCGTGAGGAGCACGTAACTCGGCAGGCCGATTCGCGGAGACTGGCCTGGTTTTCCCAGTTCAGCGCTGGTCCAGCACAACGCGAGTCCATTGGAATTGAGTCCCGCTCCGATCCATAGCCCCGGGAAACCATAGGCCAGTACCTCCGGCCCTTCCATTCGCCGCCAACGCAACACCGACGACATTCCCGCGACCGACGGCATCCAGTCCCAGGTTTGTCCGCAATAGGTTGTCCCGTCCCGCGTTTCCGGCTTGGAGACGGCCACGGCGGTGCAATGGGGCACCGGCGGCAGCACACCGCGGTGATAGAGTTCTTCATGGAGTGTCAGCAACGTCATTTGCTCCGGTGATAAACCGCATGCTGTGCTCATGCCAGCGAGTTCCGAGGCGATCTCCGGACATTCCCGTTCGATGACTTTCCAGCACGCCCCGGCATAGCGCAGCAAATCGTCGCGCGTCGCGGGCTGTCCGACAAACGACCTCTCGATCTCATACTCGAAAAAGCGCCGGATCTCTGTGGCGAACCGCTCGCCGTACACTTGGCCCCTTTCCCGCGGGCTTCCCGAGATCACGATTGCTTCGCGAAATGGCCTTACTTCCGCGTCGACGTCTCCGGGCACCGCGGAACCGACTCCGATCGGCAAGGCGGCCGCTCCTAACCACGCAGCCGATTCACCGAGAAACGTGCGGCGCGAAACTGACTGTGTGTCGGAAGTGTCGGTGTTTCTGTTCGAATTATTCATTTTCCCAAGCCTCGACTGTCATATTGATTTGCTGATGGGATCATCGAAACGCCGATGATCCAGAGCATATCGAGACCGCGCAGAGAATCAGGTGAGACGACACGTACGGAAGCCGTGCTGGAAAACGACGGCAAACTACGAGCGTCTTGACCGACAGCTGCGGAATTCGATGTGACGTTACTGTCAACGATGATTATTCACTCCCCGCTCTCGCACACAACGACTTGGCTATTTTCGCCAGAACGAAGGAAAGAACAGCACCAGGACCGTGAAGACCTCGAGTCGGCCGACGAGCATGCAGAGGGCCAGGACCAGCTTGCCGACCGCGGGAATCGCGGTATACGTCTCGGTCGGCCCGACCGTTCCCAGACCGGGACCGACGTTGCCCAGCGCCGAAATGACAGATGTCCCGGCGGTCAGCAGATCGGCACTTCCGTCAGCACTGGCCGGGAGCAGGCCCGCCATGATCACCGATCCGACCAGAAAAACGGTCATGAACAGCGCGAAGAAGCCGAGCACACTCTGGATGACCTCGCGCGAAACGGGTTTACGGTCGAGCTTGAGACTGCGGACTTCCCGGGGGTGAATCAGGACCGACAGTTGAAGAAACGCGTGCTTGATGAGGAGCAGCAAGCGTACGACCTTGATACTCCCTGCGGTGGAACCCGCGCAGCCTCCGATGAACATCAGCGCAATCAGAATGTACTGGGCCATGGCAGGCCAGCGTTCGAAATCGGCTGTCGCATAGCCCGTCGTGGTCAGCAGCGAGACGCATTGGAACGCAGCGTCACGCAACTTCGTCGCCAGGTTTCCCGAAATGCTCGCGTCTCCCGCGAGGAGCAGCGTGATCACGAGCGTCGCGGTCACGACGATCGCCAGGTAGAAGCGAAATTCCTCGCTGTGCCAGTACCGTCGCACGTGCCCCCGCAGCGCGTGGTAGTGGAGCGAGGCGTTCACGCCGGCCAGGAACATGAACACCAGCACGACCAGTTGTGTGTATGTGCCAAAGGCGGCAAGGCTGGCGTCGCGCGTCGAGAAGCCACCGGTGGCCATCGTCGTCAGCGCGTGACAGACCGATTCAAATAAGCTCATGCCTCCGCCCCACAGCAGTAGAGCCTCGGCGAGCGTGAAGAGGACATAGACACCCCACAGTACTCTGGCCGTGTCCTGGATGCGCGGACTGAGTCGGTCTTGAGTCGGCCCGGGAACTTCGGCCTCGAACAGCTGCATTCCCCCGACCCTCAAGAAAGGGAGAATGGCCAGGCTCAGCACGATGATTCCCATGCCGCCCAGCCATTGCGTCATCGCCCGCCACAACAGGATGCTCTTCGGCTGCAACTCGAGTTCTGTAATCGTCGTCGACCCAGTGGTGCTGAAACCGGACATGGCTTCGAAAAAAGCGTCGGCAGGATTATCGACACCGGTGACATCCGCCAGCAGTAGAGGGAGGGAGCCAAACAGGGCGTAGGCGATCCAGCCGAAAGTGACAATGCCGAATCCCTCTCGATACGTCATCTCGCCGCTCGCCGGCACGTAACGACAAATGGCACCTCCGACAGACAAGGTCAGCAGCGACGAGATCACGAAGGGAAAGAAGGCGCCGTCGTGCCACGAGCCCGGGCGGAAGTGCCCTAGGGAAAACGGAATCGGCGTCAGGAGCATCACGCCCAGAAAGATCAACAGGCCTCCCAGAATGCGCAGTGTCAGTCGAATGTTCATGGCCGGGTTCAGGAAAAGAATTTGGCGACCGCCGCGGCGGAATCCGGGAGACTGAAGACAATCACGTGATCCCCCGCCTCGAAGTGGTCGTCGCCGCTGGGCACGATCGCTTCGTCGCCACGCACAATCGCGCCGACGATGGAACCCTCGGGCATGGCGAGCGATTTCAGCGGTTGATGCAGGATCGAACTACTCGCGGGGAGCGAAATCTCGATCACTTCCGAATCGCTCTGTTCCACGACGGCCATGCTGACGACCTCGGCTTGACGCACGTATGTGAGAATCGCACTAGCCGTCGCCAGGCGGGGGCTGATGCAGACGTCGACGCCCAACGAGGGGGCCAGCGTCACGTAGACAGGCTGATCGACCAATGCGATGGCGCGTTTGGCGCCGTGGGCCTTCGCCAAGAGTGAACAGAGAATGTTTGACTGGTCATCGCCAGTCACCGCGATGAACACATCGGCCTTCTCCAGCCCTTCGTTCTTGAGCGCCTCGATGTCCGTGCCGGCTGCGTTGAGGACCTGGACCCCCTCCAGATTCGGCGGCCAGTTCTTCGCAGATGGCCCGATTACTCTCGACGATCTTTACGCGGTACCTGAGCCCGGCCAGTTTCGCGGCGACCTGCCGGCCAACCTTGCCACCACCCAACACGAAGATGTTCTTCGCGACGCGCTCTTCGAAACCGAACAAGTCCGTAATCGCCGGCAGATCCCGCTTATTGCAGACGAAATAAATCGTATCGCCCGTCTTGACCACGTCTTCGCCGCGGGGCGTGATCGTGGCGCCGTGGCGATTGATCCCCGTGACGATCATGCGGTACAGCCCGCGGATCTCGCCGAGCGTCTGCATGGAGATGTCCGCCAACGGACTTCTGGGCCCGATCGGGTAGCCCAGGAACACCACTCGACCGTGAGCGAATTCCACGACTTCGGAAGCGGCCGTGTACGTGACGCTGTGGCAGATGTCCTCGGTGACCACCGTCTGGGGATTGATAATCAGGCCGATCCCCAGCTTCTCGGCATTGCGTTTCCACTCGGCCGATGTGTACTCCAGCGTCTTGATGCGGGCAATGATGCGCGGGACGCGATAGTCGTTGGCCAACAGGCAGGTGATCAAATTGACCTCATCCAGGTCCGTCACTGCGATAAACAACTGCATCGTGCAGATATTTGCTTCTTCCAGCGTTTCAATACTGGCGCCGTTTCCGTCCACGACCAACGCATTGAGCGTATTGCGCAACTGGCGAGCATGCTCGGCATCCCTCTCGACGATCGTCACGTAGTGCCCTTCGCGACACAGACGGTCGGCAATGTGATACCCCACTTCGCCAGCCCCAACGATCATGACATTCATGCAAAAACCCGGTGCTTTGTCTGCTTAGGGCGAAAATCTGAGTATACGGAGTCAATTTCCAACGACCATCGCATAGCGGCCTGGCACGGTGCGAGCCATAGCTCGTTTTGGTTCGAGGCACTACCTCGTAAGGGTCAAGTTAACCAACGGCCACGCCCCGTCCAACCCCAGATACACCGAGCGTGCCTGGGGATTCGCCCCAGCAGGAGGGGCACGTCGCACCCCAAGTGCGAGACCGGCTCGAGGAACGCCGGCCATTTTACTCTCTTTTCTATTCCATGGGCTCATCTCCGTGTTGTGCAATCCAGTTGCGCGTCCACTCCACCGCTTCCAGGCCGACGTCCACGTTGGCTGTGGCCAGGAAGATCATACCCGCGATCCGGCCTTCGCGGAGCCAGCGATGGCCTATTTCGACCTGCATCTTCATCCGCTCCACCGATATTGGCTCGCGCCGATCAAAATCGTACATGTAACAACCCAGCAGTACGGGTTTGCCTGGAATCAGCTTTTCCAGCGCTACCAGGTTGTCTGGCAAATGATCAAGATCTGCGGGACGCCAGGTCCACAGGCTGACCTGATTGACCTCGTCCAGATACGGCTTCAGACGGGGCGAAATCTGACGCGCATAAACTACCGCCGTGATCGGCAGTCGCTGGCCGCGGTAACGCCGCTGGCCGAGTGCTCGCAGTTGCTGCGGCGACAGCGACGCCGAAAGTTGCACCCCGTCCTGCGAGGCACTATCCTCCAAAACGCTCGCCGCGGAAAAACCAGGATAGGTTGACGAAGCGTTGACCTCCCAGTCCCGCAAATCCACTCGCTGGCCGTCGCGGAGAAAACGTACGGACTTCAGTCCGCAACTGATCGCACCCTCGGTGTCGTGAGTGGAGCGAACTTGGATCCTGACAGCTCGAAAAGGCCCTTCAGGTAACGCCATACGCAGAGACTTGCCGGGTTCATTCGGCAGTTCGGCCTGCTGGACCAACCTGAATTGCTGGCCGTCGGCAGAAACCTCGACCGCGACATCCTTGCTGCGGTAGTCGCCGGTCGGCCAATCGGTCTGGACCAATTCCACATGCTGGCAACTTGTCGCCGCCGGCGGTTTGATCGTCAGCGTCACGGGAAATGAAACATGGTTTTCTGCCAGCCATATCTGCTGCGGGCGGGCATGGAAGAAATCGTCCAGGATGAATCCGGCGATGTTCTCGTTCTGTTCGGCCAGCCGAATGACATGCTGGCGTTCTTCTTCCGACGTCGCACCGCCGGCACCGACCAGCGACCAGTAAACGCGATCGAGCTGCTTGAACGGTTCGTAATACGTTTCGAACGGCGGCTGGGGCTGGCCCTCGTACCGCACGAAGATCATGTTCGGGATTCCCATCCATCGGGCTGCCGCGACGGGCTCAATGGTCGACTTCTTACCCAGCGGAGCCAGATAGCTGTCGTTGTACACGCTCGCTGGGTGTCCCCAGATCCACAGTCTGTCGCGTGTTCGCTGCGGCTGGCGCTCGGACTCCCGCCGAAGGATGTCCTGATGCGCGAGCGGCGTTTGAGCGTGCGTCGGCACGATTGTCAGAGCGAAGAGTGCGGCCACAAGTGCGGTTTGAAGTCTTGAAAGGCTGGTCATTGAGCTTAACTCCGACTGTTTGGCTATCACCTGCTTGACTTCCGTGCTAAACCATTCCACACTCGGACAGTAATCGCTTGGCCGTTTTCTTAACGTGGCCGGTGGCCGAAACCTATGTAGCTCGGGATTCTACGTGCGAGCCCGGACGGGATAGGATCCCGTCCTACGAGCGGGCGCGTCACAACCTTAACCTATTGTGCGATTCGGATGCTCTGGAGGGAATCCCCATGTCTCACTGGAATCGACGGCAATGGCTGCGTGCCACGGGGGCCGCCGCTGCAACCGCGTTCGTGTTGCCTCGCTTTGCGAAGGCTGCGTCCCAGGCGGTCGTGCGCGAAACGAAAGTAATCAGCTACCAAAGTGACTTATACCACGGCTGGCCGACGTTGGCTCGGTGTCAAAGTGGCCGGCTGCTGTTGTCCTATTCCGGAGGTCGCGAATCCCACGTCTGTCCCTTCGGACGCGTGGAGATGATGCAGTCGGACGACGGCGGCAAGAGCTGGACGTGGCCTCGCGTCTTGCTCGATACCGCCATCGATGACCGCGACTCAGGTGTCCTTGAGACGGCCAAAGGATCGATTCTCGTGACGACATTCACCTCGCTGGCCTACGAGTCAATTCTCGCGAAGGCAGAGCAGAACTCGGCGCCGGAGAAAAACCCGTGGCCTCTGCCACCTGAACGGCTGGAGGCGTGGCGAGCAGCCCATCGCCGCCTCACTCCCGAACAACGCAAGCCAGCACTGGGCGTGTGGATGCTCCGTTCGACCGACAGCGGTGTCTCGTGGTCGGTTCCCTACCGCTGCCAGGTCAACAGTCCTCATGGTCCCATACAGCTTGGCGACGGCCGGTTGCTCTACGCCGGCAAGGCCCTGTGGGAATCGTCGCTCGAGCAAGTCGCCGGTCAGACGGGAGTGTGCGAGTCGACCGACGACGGAGTCACCTGGCGATGGCTCGCCGACCTGCCGGTAAGACCGGGCGACGAACACACGAACTACCACGAACTGCATGCTGTCGAATGTGCCGACGGCCAGATCGTACTCCACATTCGCAACCACAATCCGGCCAACGGTGGCGAGACGTTGCAGTGCGAATCGTCCGACGGTGGCAAGTCCTGGAGCGTGCCGCACCCGATCGGCGTGTGGGGGTTGCCCTCCCATCTGCTGCGACTCAAGAATGGTCAGCTGCTGATGACTTACGGCCATCGTCGCCCACCATTCGGGAACCAGTCGCGCGTGAGCATTGATCACGGTCGCACTTGGTCGGAGCCGCTGATCATTTCCGGCGACGGTGCGGGGCAAGACCTCGGGTATCCTTCGACAGTCGAGCTCGACGACGGCTCGCTGGTCTCCGTCTGGTACGAAGCATTGGCTGAGCTCACCGTGCGCCGTACTGCGTCAAGCTACTTGGACCTTCGACGAGATGTGAGGCGGTGTTATTCTCTCGACTTCTCCAACGGGTTGCTGGAGTCCCCGCTCAGTCTGCCGCTCACCTGCGGAGAACTCCTGCTCCCGGAAGGCAATTCTCAGGCCCCATGATCGTCAAGTAAGTCGCTTGACCCGAGCAGATCAATCAGGGCACGGTCTACCAATTCCGGCCGCCAATGTCGGTTCCGATGCGACTCCCGACCGCTGGTCCGATCTGCTCGAGCGTCGATGTCTTCCGCGAGGAACCAAGCGGCGGAGTTGACCCGCATGAGATCGAAACGCGGCGCGGCCTGTTGCGAGCGTTCGCCGAAGAGGTCGTACGGATTGGAGGAGTCCGAGATCTGAACCGACAAAGAGCCGCTTGGCTGCTTGACGACTACGTCGTCGAAACGAGCGAAAGCGTTTCGAGTGCCCACGCCCAGGTCACCGTCGTTGACCAAATCGGCGAACTGACGCGTCAGCTTCGTCACGCCGTTGACCAGTAGCGTCACTTGATTTCCATTCGCGATCGCCACTTTTAGTCGGTAGTCCGTGTTCGCGTTGATCGTCTCCGACAGCCTGACGTCCTCCAGCCAGCCGGCGCTGGTGCGCCGGCCCATCAGCCAGCGGTTTGATCCCACGTACGCTCCGGCAAACTTGAAGTCGAGTGGCCCCTGGTAATCGAAAATCACAAAAGCGTTGCTGAGTCGATTGGTCGAGACGCCGTCGGCGTTGATGGTGGCCTCGATCTCGAATTCCATCGGCAGAGGTTCGGCGATCCGCAATGTACTGACGCCATCCTGGCCCGCGTCCGGGGCAACCGAGTACCTGCCGGCCTGTACGGCCCAAGTTCCCGATCGGACCTCGAAGAAGTCGGCGACGCCGTCCTCAAAATCTTCCAGTACCGGCAAGGTCGTCGAAGGGGGCGGGGGTGGCGGTACGTATGGCTGTAACACGACGTCATCGAACTGGCTGAGGCTGTCCCAGCTTCCCAAGCCAACTTCCCCGTCGCTGAGCGAATCACTAAACGAGTGGGACACCTTTGTCGTCCCGTTCACCAATAGCTCCACGTCCTGATCATTGGTGATGATCAATTCGAGCCGATAGTCCTTATTCGCGTCGACCGTCTTGGGCCAGCAAGACATCGGTCACCCAACTCGTCGTGTTACGGTGGCCGATCACCCACTGGTCCACGCCCGCGTAGGCTCCGGCGAATTTGAAGTCCTTCGCGTTGTGATAGTCGAAGATCAACAGCGCGTTGCTCTGATAGCCGCCGCCAGACAAGCCGGCTTGGACGGTCGCCTCGAACTGCAGGTCGGCTGGCAGCGTCTCGGCGAGCAGCAGTGTGCTGATCGCTTCGCTGCCCGGAGGAGACGCCAGGTGGTAGCTACCGCCGCTGACACTCCAACCGGCCGAATGCTCCAGGAAGAAGTCGGCGACGCCGTCCTCGAAATCCTCCAGTACCGGCAAGGTCGTCGAAGGGGGTGGGGGTGGCGGTACGTATGGCTGTAACACGACGTCATCGAACTGGCTGAGGCTGTCCCAGCTTCCCAGGCCCACTTCCCCGTCGCTGAGCGAATCACTAAACGAACGGGAAACCTTCTGCGTCCCGTTTACCAACAGCGCCACATCGTGATCGTTGGTGATGATCAACTCCAGCCGATAGTCCTTATTCGCGTCGACCGTCTGGGCCAGCAAGACATCGGTTACCCAACTCGTCGAGGTACGGTGGCCGATCACCCACTGGTCCACGCCCGCATAGGCGCCGGCGAATTTGAAGTCCTTCGCGTTGTGATAGTCGAAGATCAACAGCGCGTTGCTCTGATAGCCGCCGCCAGACAAGCCGGCTTGGACGGTCGCCTCGAACTGCAGGTCGGCTGGCAGCGTCTCGGCGAGCAGCAGTGTGCTGATCGCTTCGCTGCCCGGAGGAGACGCCAGGTGGTAACTACCGCCGCTGACACTCCAGCCGGCTGAATGCTCCAGGAAGAAGTCGGCGACGCCGTCCTCGAAATCCTCCAGTACCGGCAAGGTCGTCGAAGGGGGTGGGGGCGGCGGCACGTATGGCTGTAACACGACGTCATCGAACTGGCTGAGGCTGTCCCAGCTTCCCAGGCCCACTTCCCCGTCGCTGAGCGAATCACTAAACGAGTGGGAAACCTTCTGCGTCCCGTTCACCAACAGCGCCACGTCCTGATCGTTGGTGATGATCAACTCGAGCCGATAGTCCGTTTCCGCGTCGATCGTCTGGGCCAGCAAGACATCGGTTACCCAACTCGTCGAGGTACGGTGGCCGATCACCCACTGGTCCACGCCCGCATAGGCGCCGGCGAATTTGAAGTCCTTCGCGTTGTGATAGTCGAAGATCAACAGCGCGTTGCTCTGATAGCCGCCGCCAGACAAGCCGGCTTGGACGGTTGCCTCGAACTGCAGGTCGGCTGGCAGCGTCTCGGCGAGCAGCAGTGTGCTGATCGCTTCGCTGCCCGGAAGAGACGCCAGGTGGTAACTGCCGTCGCTGACACTCCAACCGGCTGAATGCTCCAGGAAGAAGTCGGCGACGCCGTCCTCGAAATCTTCCAGCACCGGCAAGATCGTCGAAGGGGGCGGGGGGGGTGGTACGTATGGCTGTAACACGACGTCATCGAACTGGCTGAGGCTGTCCCAGCTTCCCAGGCCCACCTCCCCGTCGCTGAGCGAATCACTAAACGAGTGGGAAACCTTCTGCGTCCCGTTCACCAACAGCGCCACGTCCTGATCGTTGGTGATGATCAACTCGAGCCGATAGTCCGTTTCCGCATCGATCGTCTGGGCCAGCGAGACGTCGGTCACCCAGCTCGACGTGTTACGGTGGCCGATCACCCACTGGTCCACGCCCGCGTAGGCGCCGGCGAATTTGAAGTCCTTCGCGTTGTGATAGTCGAAGATCAACAGCGCGTTGCTCTGATAACCGCCGCCGGACAAGCCCGCTTGGACCGTCGCTTCGAACTGCAGGTCGGCGGGAAGTGTCTCGTCGAGCAGCAGCGTGCTGATCGCGTTATCATCGAGCAGCGGCGTTACCTGATAGCTTCCGTCGCTAACGGTCCACAGGCCCGAACGAACCTGAAAATGGTCGGCCAGGCCGTCGTCGAAACTCTCCTGAATAGGTAGTACTCCTGGCAACAGTGGGACGTACGACTGCACCAGCACGTTGTCGAAGTGGGACTTACTATTACGCATCCCCAATCCTACGTTCCCATCGGTAAGGGACTCAGTGTAGGTGTGGCTTGCCATCGCAGCCCCGTCGCCGTACAAGGTGGCTGTCTGATCTGCCTCGATGACCACGCGCAGACGGTAATTCGTAGCGGGGTTGAGGGTCTGGCTGAAGAAGGCATCTTCGTGCCATCCTGCGGCATCCCGATGGCCGAGCACCCAGCGGCCTCCATCGACATCGAAGCCGCCGAACTTAAAATCGAGGTCGTCCTGGTAGTCGAAGACGATAAAGCCGTTGGTGCGGTAGTCGCTCAGTACCAGGCCGAAAAACTCCAATCGCCCCTGCTCGGCACTGACGGTGGCCTGGATTTCCAGATCGGACGGTAGAGCGTTTTCGACCAGCAGTGTGGTGATTGCGCCGAATTGATCGTCGTCCACAACGGGCGATACGTTGTACCGACCGCTGCCGACCGACCAGGCACCGGAGCGAACCAGGAAGTGGTCGGCCGAGCCGTCGCTAAAATCCTCGAACAGGGGAAGGGTTGCGGGAGCAGGCGGTGGTGGAGGGGGTTGCGGGTTTCCCACCGCCGCTGCAGCGTTCAAACGTCCCCCGGTGACCGTCAAGTTCTGCCAGGCGGGCAGTGGATCGACCGTACCGAGCAACTGGTCGATAACTTGACGGTAGGTCCAATCGGGGTGTAGTCCCTGAATCAAAGCAGCCACCCCCGCCACATGCGGCGTGGCCATCGAAGTGCCACTGAACGACGAATAGGTATTGCCGGGTGTCGTGCTGAGGATACTCACCCCCGGCGCTGCCAGGTCGACGGAGGTGGTTCCATAGTTGGAGAACGTGGCCCGCGCATCGTTGCTGTCGGTGGCCGCAACGGAGATGATGTTATCCAAGTCGAAGCTCGCCGGATAGAAGGGGATCTGGTCGTTGTTCTGACCGAGACCCAAGGCATTTCCGTTACCGGCACCTGCCAAGAAGATCTGTCCGGCGTTCCCCGCGTAGGCCACCGCATCGTAGAGGGCCTGCGAGAACTCTTCGTTGTCGCCCCAACTGTTGTTGGAAATGGTAGCCCCCATGTCGACGCTGTAATGGATGGCTTCGACGGCGTCGCTCAGGGTGCCGCTGCCGTTGGCGTTGAGGAACTTGACGGCCATGATCTGGACGTTCCAGTTGACCCCGGTCACGCCGATCCCATTGTTGCCCACTGCGCCGATGGTGCCTGCCACGTGCGTGCCGTGGTTGTGGTCGTCCATCGGGTCCGCGTCGTGGTTGGCGAAATCGTAGCCATAGACGTCGTCCACATATCCATTGCCATCGTTATCCAGCCCGTCGCCAGGCGTCTCACCCGTGTTGACCCACATGTTGGCGGCCAGATCCTCATGAGTGTAATCGACGCCGGTGTCGATCACGGCCACGATGGTGCTGCCGGAGCCGGTGGTGACGTCCCAGGCCTGGGGCGCGTCGATATCGGCATCGAGGGTCCCTCCGGTTTGACCCGTGTTGTTCATTCCCCACAGGTCGGCAAGTCGCGCATCGTCGGGCATGTCGATAAGATGCACGCGATAGTCGGGCTCGGCATAGAGAACGGCGGGGTTGGCGCGGTACGTGGCCAGAGCTTCCTCGACGGTAAGGCCGTCCGACAGCTGGATCTTGTTGAGACCTGGCACCAACGAGAACGATCGCTCCAACGCGGTGCCTGGCACGAGGTTCTTCGTATTCCAGCTCGCTTGCGAAGCCTGATCGCCGGAAGATGGATCTCGGAAGCGGACGAGAATGCCGTGCGGATCGTAGGCCTGTTGATCGAGGGCGAGCCAGCCTGATCCGCCGAGATCCGTCGCCGGATGCGCGGCCAGCATGACTCGGTCTTCCATGCGCTCCATTCGAAGAGGTCTGCCGCCTGTCGCTGGTTTGGAAAACTTTGCCCCGCGATGAAACCAATTGTGCGCCATCGTATCTCCTCGCTATCTCGCGCAACAACAGGTGCGCTGTCGTGCGAGCACTCATCAAGAGAAATAGAGAATGCTGCCCCAAGAGGCACTAGGCTGAGTGTAACCAAAACAGCCGGAAGAACCAGCATAAATTACACTTCGACGGGCAGCATGATCCCTTGCCTGCCAGGAGAACTGCTACAATCCTTACGAAGCCTGTAGGTTGTGTGGTATTCCCGAATAGCCGATGCTTCCCGTAGTGGCCAGTCGTTACCAGGCTCAGTGGGCTGTTGAAAAATCGATTCCGTCGCGTCCACTGAGTCTTGGATGAAAGGCCATTCTTGTTCCGATCCCACGGGCTTCCGCCTGCTGACTCGATCAGGCAAAAAAGGACAAAAAGATAGGGGACAGAAAAAGACTCCGTTCCCAGGTTGTCCTTATCTCTTTGTCATCGATTTTTCTGTCCTACAGTCTTCTCATCATCCGAGATCGCCGTGGACCACTCGTTGACGTCCGCGCTGGGATCCGTCTGTGCTACTCAGCGTCGCTCCGGTAGCGGGAAATCGTTTTCGACTCCGGTTGGATGCGACGGATCGACGTCGACCGGCGGCCAGAGTGCGAGGCCGTTCTTCTGCGCGGCGATCTGGCTCCGGTCGTTACCGATCCAACCGATTTCATTCGAGTTCAAGTCCAACCACAGCGTGATCCTCCGCCACTGATCGGGCGTCAAATCAAGATCCTTGTGCTGCGGTGCAGTGGTCAGCGCTTTCATCAGGCCCGACGCATGGGCGCCGAATTTTCCGGGCGTCGTTCGCGAACCCCCGACGCCAATCCAACTGAGCGCATTGTGCTCGCCCGGTTGGCTGAAGACCAGATCGTTTCGAGCCAGCGAAGCGTAGCTCAGGTCGGGCGCAGTGGGATGCTCGGCGTGACAAGGTACGCATTTCTGGTCGAACACCGGGAGCTTGACGAGTTGGATGAAGTTGAACGGCATGGCGCCGCTGTCTACCTCGGGAATGAGTTTCGACGGCGGACGCGTCAAGGCGATGGGATACGTCGGGGCCGGAGGCGTACCCCGCCATTTGTCTTCGTGACAACCCTGGCACGACAAGTGCTCGCCAGGATGCACGTAGGTCGCGGACCGCATCGATTGGACCGCCATTCCGCGCTCGTCCAAGAGCTGGAAGTAGATCGCCTTGCCGACCGGTGCTTCGCAATAGACGCTGCCGTCCTCTTCCACCGGTACGATGCCCAGCGGCATGCGACCGATCGAATCGGTGGCGAAGGATATCTGTGAAACGGATTCCAGGCTGAACCAATCGTCGAGCATTTGCGGGATCACCTGGACGATACGCAGCCATTTCACCTTGATGCCATCGGGCAGTCTGCCAGCCTCGTCGGCGGCATACACACTGGCAATACTGATTACCGCTCGGCCATGATCGGGCAGCACGTCGCGACGACCCTGCCAGGTCATCACTGGGATCTCGGGGGGCATCCGGCGCGCTCGCAGCGGAAATGGGTCCCGCACACGAAACGCGCCCGGTCCCGGGTCGTAGATCACGTCGCGATTGCCGAACCGGTCCAGAAGATACAGACCGAAGTTGTAGTTGCACAGGTAGAAGTCCTCACTCAACGGCCAGGCCGTGCCATAAGTATGTGTGGCGTCCGGCTCCACTTCGGGAAACGAATACTCCGGCGTGATCCGCTTCAGTTGAGCCATCTTACCGTCGTCAGCGATGCGCGGATCCAGTATGACCAGACTCCCGGAGAAGCCTTCATGGTGTCCCACGGCAGTGGCCGTGTATTGCGGGGAATTGGGGACCGGACGGAACGATATTTCCACGTCCGGCCGCAAGACGCGACCGTACACCAGCGTCTGCTTGCCGTAGTCCTCCGGCTCGGACACCCTCGGGCATGGCCGACCAGGGCCAGGGGTAGTTGCCATGCAAATTCCTGGGGTCCCGCCCGTCCGGAAAACACTCCCAGAAGTGATGTGCCGTGCCCCAGTGTCGATCGACGTAGTCCCAACGCGTGTAAGCGATCTTTCCGGAATGGGTGACGGTCGGCGCCCACTCGTTGGTTTCGTGAAAACTGAGGCAGATGATATCCGAACCGTCGGGCAACATAGAATGCAACGTATAGGTCAGCGATTGTGGCGTGAGCACGCAGCGGCCCACCCCGCCGCGGCGAGTCGACGTGAAGACGATCCTGCCCGACGGCAGCGGATGCGGATCAAAATCGTCGGCCGGTCCGTCCGTCAGTTGTTCCAGTTGTTGTGTGGCCAGATGAAAGCGAAATACGTGCCAGATGTCCGCGTCGGTAGTTGCTGCGAAGAGGAGCTGAGTCCCGTCATAACTCAACTCCAGACCGGAAAATTTTCCGGTAAGTTTTTTGCCCCGCCAGGGCCCCGAGGTGACCGGGACGCCCGCCCAGACTGGGACGCACTGTGCTTGGGTCTTGAAATTCCGGATCACGACCGGCCCGCCGCCGTTGCTGTGTCCGGGACACTCGGCGCGCGCCTGCTCGACGATGCGAAGGTCGCCAGGCTGTTCGATCATACAGACGATCTGCTCGAAATCGAGCAGCGGATTTGCCAGGGACACATCGCGACGCAGCGCACACGCCAGCGTGAAAAGCGCGCGGCGAGCGTCGCCTGACGGGGCGGACTGAGAGGCGACAGTCAATTCGCTCCAGCGCCTGTCGAAATCACCTAGTTCGGCCGGCGAGAGCTGTTCATGTTGTTGAAAATACTGCAGCAGTGCCTTGGTTCTCCGCAGAACCACGTCCAGCGGGTCCCGGTCCTCGGTCAGAATCACCGCCTGCGGGTCCAACGCTTCGGCTTGCAGGCGATCGCGCCACTCCTTCGTCGATTGCTTCCGCCGATCGATCTGACGAAGCAGTTCCGCGTACTCGGCATCCCACGTTTGATTCACGGGCAGGTCCGCCCACGCCGGCGAGAGAACGGCACCCAGGATGACCACGGTCTGCACGGCAACGAACCCGAAAGTTCGAACGATCCGCCACCACGGGCACGCCTGCGGCGGAGCCGATGCCGGTCCCAATCGATCCACCCCGAAGTCGACGTGCCGTTCTTGGTAACTGCTCGTTTGGCCTCGCATGCGGGTACCTCACTTTATCATGCCCGGATTCCGCGAGACCGCATCGTTCTGAAAGCAGCTGGTCTTGATTCGCTCGTTGGTGGCACTTCGCGGTTCGTCGATCGGGTCGCCAGGGGGAGTCAAGCTTCCGTGACGGATTTAGGTCTGCTAGTATTAGACTCGAATCTGTCGCGCTTTGCCATAATGCTCCCGCCAGCGAATACGGATCGCGGGATCCGACCGATTATGAAACGGCCCCATGACTTTGGCGGAGGGGCCGAGAACTCGACGGATGTTGCCGAGACGCCGTTCAATTTGGGAAGAGGTCCGGCCAAGCAATGCACAAGTTGTTAGTTTGCCTCGTGGCCACAACGTTGCTCGGTTCAGCTACCAACGCCGCGGCGGAAGTGGTGACGTTTCCGGCAACGGAGGGCCGCTTTGTTCGCCTCAAAGCCCTTTCGGAAATCAACGGGAATCCGTGGAGTTCCATGGCGGAGATCGACGTCTTTCAAGAATCGGACGTTCTGCAACCAGAGGTCAAGCCGTCGGATGACGAAGCCGTTGACGAGCGTGTTTTGATGGGGCCCAGTGAGCGCCGAGTGGCATCTCCGATCGACGTTAGCTCACCCGATGGACGAATCGGTGTATCGTTTGCCGTGAGAGCTATCGGCGGCACACCGGGAAGCCTCTCCTATAGCCTGATCTACCAGGGCCAGCCGTTGATTGCGGATGCAGCTCTGGGGATGACGGTTCAGGTCCTGCCGGTTGAGGGCCCTGCCCTGGCCGGATCGGCTGCTCTCGAGCCGGTGCCGAAGGGCGAGTGGAAACTGGTACGGGTCGACTCGCAAAGTTCGGGTTGCGATGCGACGCGGGCGTTTGATGGGAATCCTGGCACGATCTGGCACACCCAGTGGCAGGCGAATTCACCCCGTCATCCCCACGAAATTGTCATCGACCTCGGGCGTAGTTATCGTCTGGCAGGCTTCGCCGTAACTCCTCGCCACGACGAGAGCCCGAATGGCACGATCAAGGACTATGAGTTCTACGTAGGCGGCGGCGCGGGAGATTTCGGGCGTCCGGTCGCCAAGGGCCGGTTCCGCGCGGCGGAAGCTGACGCCGAAAGCTGGAGCTGCGGTTTCGAAATCGTGGAGGTTACCCGCACTACGAACGACACCACCTGGAATCCGCTCTATGGCCAATGGAGTACGATCCGCGACCATTACAACCAAGCCGCCGTGAAGCTGCGCCAATCGCAAGCTCCGCATCGGTATCTGCAGTTGGTACTGCGCGTGTACGACGGCGGTGCGGCCTTCTCCTACACGATTCCCCAGCAGCCTGGCGCAGAACGCGTGGCGATCCTGAAGGAAGCAACAGAGTTTCGCTTCCCTGCGGAAGATGGTCCCGCGTTGCGACAGCCGATGGCCGCAACCGGTTTCCGCCGGGTTGATCCCGGCGGGACCACAACTGGTGAGCTACCACCACGACGGCCGCCACCGGTTTCCGCTGGGTTGATCCCGGCGGGACCACAACTGGTGAGCTACCACCACGACGGCCGCCACCGGTTTCCGCCGGGTTGATCCCGGCGGGACCACAACTGGTGAGCTACCACCACGACGGCCGCCACCGGTTTCCGCTGGGTTGATCCCGGCGGGACCACAACTGGTGAGCTACCACCACGACGGCCGCCACCGGTTTCCGCTGGGTTGATCCCGGCGGGACCACAACTGGTGAGCTACCACCACGACGGCCGCCACCGGTTTCCGCTGGGTTGATCCTGGCGGGACCACAACTGGTGAGCTACCACCACGACGGCCGCCACCGGTTTCCGCTGGGTTGATCCCGGCGGGACCACAACTGGTGAGCTACCGACGCGACTCCTTTCCACCCCAAGAAACGTGGTGTTGCGCGCATTTGGTAGCTGGCCAGTTGTCGTCCCACCGAGGCGGGCTCGGTGGAAACGGGGTGGTGTTGCCGTGTGTAGCTGGCCAGTTGTCGTCCCACCGAGGCGGGCTCGGTGGAAACGTGGGGTGCGTGTTGGTCCTGTAGCTGGCCAGTTGTCGTCCCACCGAGGCGGGCTCGGTGGAAACGCGAGGTGCGTGTTGGTCTGTAGCTGGCCACTTGTCGTCCCACCGAGGCGGGCTCGGTGGAAACGTGGTGTGCGTGTTGGTCTGTAGCTGGCCAGTTGTCGTCCCACCGAGGCGGGCTCGGTGGAAACGTGAGGTGTGCCTTCGTGCATCCTCTGCCACAGTGTTAATAAGTGTCGAGTAAATGTCACTCGATACGCTGGTAGACCAGGAGCGTGGCACCCGGCTGGTCGGTAATGCTGATGCGAAGCCCCGTCTCCATCAGGTCGTGGCCACTGGCTTCTCTGCGATGCGTCGGCGTCCAGATCGGTCACGCGGTATTGGGCTTCCGGCTGCAGTCCCTGTAGTTTGAGCCGGCCGACCTCGAAAATGCACTTGTCGCGGCGGAAGGCCTGCACGAATCCTTTGCCGCGCTCCGGCAGGTCGAACTGCCAGGCCATCCAGGCATCGTGCCTCGTGTTGTATTCGGTCAGCGGATAGTAGTCTCCCAGGTAGCATTCGGCGATCTGGCTCCACTGGGCCGTGAGCCGGCGCAGCAGGTCGTAATCGAGATGCTCGTTCCGCACGTCGAAGAGACAATTTGTGAAAGGAACCATGTTGCTGCGGAAGATGTAGGCGTCCACGTCGGCCGCCCCGGTTCCGGAGAGAGGGATCCAGAGTGAGATGCCGTAGCGTGCAGCACTGGGTGCCGACCGGTTCGCAGCGATAATCGGTTCTCCACAGCGGAATCGCCCGCCGCATCGTCTCCAGATCGTTGCGTCGCCCGCCCGAAGCACAGGAGTCGATCAACATTCCGGGGTGCCGGCGACGCAGTTCGTCCCAGTAGGCGAGATAGCCTTCCACGTGGCGAATCTCCGTGATCCCTTGTCGATCTTCGCCGTCGTTGGCTCGCCAGTAGCCGAGCGGATCCATGTTGAAGTCCTGACGGTAGAGATCGATCCCCTCCTTGGTGAGCAGCTGGTCGACGTGGTCGGTCAGCCACTGCCGGGCCTCGGGATTACCCAGGTTGAGCAGGCCACCGTTGACGCCTCCCAGAATCCACTCGGGATGGTTCTTGGTGAGCCACGTGTCGGGGTGGACTCGTTCCGGCTCGAACCAGACGATCGTCTTGACGCCTTTGGAGTGTGCGTAGTCGCTGATGGCACGCAGGCCGTGTGGAAATCGCTTCGTATCCACTTCCCACGTGCCGACCTTCGGCCAGCCGACGCCCTCGCAGGGATACCAGCCGGCGTCCATCCACCAGCGGCCGATCGCAATTCCTTTATCGAGATACCGGTCGAGACACATCTTCTGGTTCTCTTCGTTGGCGTCGACCATCTCGTTGTATAGGTGAGACCTGCAGCCGAACAGTTCCGGCTGCGGCACATGGCCCTCTGCCCTGGGCACGTTGTGGGCGAGCATCCATCGGCGCCAGACGTTCTGCGCGCGGATCCAGCTCCCATGCCAGAACTGCAGTACGACCAGTGGAGTGCGGACCTCCTCGCCGGGGAGCAGCGTGAAGTGGGTCAGCTCCTGGCCCGCCCGCACGCGCAGTCCCACGTCCGCGTCGCGTTTCCACTGCGACGTCCACTGGCCCGGCCAACCCACCACGATGATCACGCCCTGTGCCGTGGGGAGCTCCAGGTTGAAGTAGGAGAGATCGGAATTCGTCGGCCGCCCGCCGCTGGCGCCGATTTGCTTCTCGGTGCCGGGCCCGAGCAGGGTCTCCAACGGCCCGTAGTCATTCACCGCGCAAGGGCTGCCCACCGCATGGTGCAGCAGGAACTCCCCGTAGTGCCCGCGCGAAACCGGCATCCAAGGCCTGGATGTTTTCCAGGATGGGCGTGTTTGTGGTGCCGGTGTTCTTGAAGTAAAGCGTCCACTCGACGGTCGGGAAATCCGTGTATTCGACGCCCACGCAGCGGACAAGCAAGCCCGTTTTCAGATCGGTATAGGTGAGCGTTCGCTCGATCCGATATTCGTCCAGACGCCGTGAAGTTCGCACGAGTGGCCAGTTCTTGAGCAGCTCAAACGACGCGAGGCCACCGTAGGTAAAAGAGAAAAATGGCGTCTGAGCGTCAGCAATCGCCGGACCGCCTGCCATCGGCAAGTCGGCCAGCCAGATTTCCCGTCCGTCTGCCAAGCTGATCTTCGCGTCGGCCCAGTCCGCCTGGTCGCAGGAGATTCCGTCGTCGGCATCGGTAACCTGGAGGATGAATTGTGTCGCGCCGGCCAGATCGATCGCGACGGGCAAGCCAGGCGTCCCTTCGCGGAGCAGGCCCGAGCTGAACGCCTCTTTACCGCCGACTTCCACCGAAAAGACGACGCTACCTCGGCCCCCGGAAGTCTGTTCGTTGCTATCCACGCCAACGATGGCCTGGAACGCTTTCCCCGGACCCGGCAGGCGCACGACTATTTTGCTTGTCGCGTGGCAGAACAACCCGTGGCGAAATTGCGTGTCGACGATCTTCAGGGGTTTTCCGAAACGGGCGTCCTTCTGCACGGCGTCATAGTTGACCACGACCTCCAGGCCTGGATCGAGCGGCGGGACCGGCGAGACTCCTTCGAACTTCGCTGACACCCAACTGCGAGTCTCGGCCATCTCGCCCGGGTTCACAGTCACAGCCTGGACCAACTGCGCCAGCACTATCCACAGGACGGCTGCCAATAACGCGGTTCGCCGCTGCGGTCGGTACTTCTCGCTGTTCGCCTGCATCGTAGGCTGCTCCTGGAATCTCGACAGGTCTCACTTCCGGCGGTTGTGGCACCGATCCACGATCGCCAAGCTATGGCGTCTAACGAGGCAGGGCCTCGAACGGGCACCGACCAAAGGTTGGTCGCGAGCTACCGCTCGGCCTAATCAACCCGCCGAGCGTTGGTCGCTAGAACTTGACCCAAAATGATCGACTTCTTGCCCATGAGTAGAATAACACGCTGCGCGGCTGATGCAAGAAGCCGACCGCGCATGGGCCCGCAGCGAATCCATGACCGGTCGCTCGGGTTGTACCGCTCGTGTGACCGGTTACGTCACTCGACGCGCTCGACTCAATCATCCTCGACGATCATCAACGCCTGAGTTGAGTGGACCGCGATGCTCACATTCTATTACAATAATGTCGTGTCTTCACCCATAGCACGCGGTGTGATCGAGCAGTGGCTCGGCCTCGCCTGTCAAATGCGACAGTCCTTATACAACGAAGGAAAACCGACATGCATGTGGCCACGCTGCTGGTGCTGTCGACGTTGATTGCCGAGGCCGACGCGAGCGGTCCGGCGTACTGGATCGAAGGCGAAACATATTATTCCCAGGTTGGATCGATGGGGTCGGACCGGCCGCCGTTCGCCTCCGGCGGGGAGTGCCTGGGTTCGAACTGGGGAGGCGGCGCGAATCACTCGGTCGTCTATCGCTTCTTTCTCGACCGAGGGCTCGACGAAGCCACGCTTCACCTGCGATACGCGCGGCTGGATGAAGGGCCGTCACATTTTGACCTGTTTTGCGACAACCGACGCCTGGCGGAACGCATGACGCTCGAAAACACCGGCGGATGGGGCCACCGGGGCGACAACGAGTGGCGGTTTCACGCGGTGAAGCTCGGGGCTCTTGGCGCGGGCTGGCACGAGGTGAAGTTCGTCTCCCTGGCCGACAAGAACAACACGAATCTCGACGGGTTCTTCATCGCCGGACCCGACTTCCAGCCGCCGGTGGTCCGCAGCAGTATCGAAGCTTTGCCCAGAGCGCAGGTTCGCGTAGGGCCGAACGCCCCCGGCTCCGATTGGGTCGACGCACGAACTGACGCTCGACAAATTCTCCGGTCGGCTCGCCGACTGGTACTACCCGCAGGAGGAACCGGCCGAGCGGGCCACTCTCAAGATGCCGCGGCTCATCGACGTTGCCGCGGACAAAGCGCAGCTGGCCGCGGACGAGAACTCGCCACCAACCACGGTCGCCATCGCCGACACGTTTGACGGCTGGCGCGTCGCCGAGACACTCACCGAGCCCGAGCCGATGGCCGTTCTCGAACGGGAATTCGATCGCTGGGGACTCATCGTCTACTTGGGCAAACAAGGCGTCGTGGCCGAGGTCCGCAAGGTTGTGGGACGATTGAGTACGATCGAGCGACCTTACGCCCGGTTTCCGCGCCACTACTTCCAGCAGCTTCTCGACGCCAAAGAAGATGTGCTGGCTAAGAAGGTACTTAGCTCCTCCAGCGATCCCAGTTACGAAGGCGTGGCGGGCTTCCTCGCTCCGCTGCATGCTTATACCTTTCTCGGCTCGCCGGAGTCGGCGAAGAAGTATGCCGTTCAGCCCGACGGCGCGATCGGTTTGCTGCCAAATCGTTGGGGTGCAAACAAAAACTTGGAGACGACACTCTTCGATCCGAAAGAAGTCGCCGACCTGACCGGACAGGAGGGTGACTCGTCGTACGTCAAGCTGGGGCTGCTCGGCGGCTATCTCCCGGCCGTCAACTACGGATTCTGGACCCCCGAAACCAAATCGGGTTGGGAGCTGTGCGCCCTGATGGAACCAGGTTCCTCGTGCGCCGTTTACGTCCGCACGCGACGTCACGACGGCCGTACCGACTTCTTTCGGCTCGAGCCGCTCGAACGGCTTTCGGACGGAAAGGTTTTTTTTGCGGTGCTGCTGAAACTGCAGAAGACTTGGGAGCGATTCTTTCATGGCGCAGTGCAACTGCACGTCAATGATCGCCGCGTCTGCGACGCCAGCCGGGCGGCCATCGCCTTGGCTCTGAGCGGCTATGCAGGTCTTCACCCGCGATACGGTATGGGGGGATACTGGGGCGCCGACGACCTGCACGACGGTTTCCCCCCCACCACGTTGAGCATGGGGATGTGCCTGCTCGATTGGGGCCTGATCGAGCCCTGCAAGCAACGCCTGGGCTATTACCTGGCCCACTTCGTCAAGGATGAAGGGACACTTAAGTACTACGGGCCGGCCGTGGCTGAATACGGCGAGCTGCTCGACTTGGCAGCGACCTACGTCCGCCGCACAGGTGATGCGGCGTGGTTCTACGAGCATCACACGGCGCTCGACCGCATCGCGGAGTATCTCCTGCGATTACGGCACGAGAGCAAGTCGTCCCAATCACCCGACGCGATTAGCTACGGTCTGCTGCTAGGTGGCGCGGAAGCCGATACGGCCAAGGAGATTGCCTATTATTTCTCGGGAAGCGTTTGGGCCTGGCGCGGGCTCCACGAACTGAGCACCGTGTACATTCAACTCGGTGAGAATCGTGGCGACGCCGATCTCGTCCGTCGCGGCCGCGAGTTGACCGGTGAGGCTGAGTTGCTTCGCGATGATGTGCTCCGCTCAGCTGCCCGCTCGGTCATCGACACCACAAGACCATCATTCCTCCCTCCCATTGCAGGCAATCGGATAGAACCTTTTCGCACGATGACTCAGGACACACTGGCCTCGTACACCAACTATCGCTATTGGCTCGAGACCCTCTCGGCCCGTTGCTTGGCGCCCGATCAAGAGCGGATGATGCTCGACTACCGCTCGGCCTACGGTGGTGAGCTGCTGGGGATGACCCGCTTCACCGATCACCTCGACGACTGGCCTTTCTGGCATCAGGCATACAGCCTGCTGTGGCACGACCGCGTCTCGCTCTACTTGTTGGCGTACTACTCCCACCTGGCTCACCACCAAACGCCGGGCACGTTCACCGGCTACGAGCAGGTGCCAATCCGAGGTTACGCCTACCGTCACGAAGAAGCCGACTACTGCGTGCCCGCCCAACTCACCATTCCCGTCATGACTCGCTGGATGCTCGTCTTTGAGGACCGCGACGAGGACGTTCTCTGGCTGATGCGCACGGCGCCTCGGGCGTGGCTCGCGGACGACTTGTCATGCATCGGGGTCCCGACCCGCTGGGGGCCGGTTTCGCTGTATGTCGAGCCGTCCAAAGACCTCCATCAGATGACCGTCCGCATCCAACTCGACTCGGCCGAGAAGCTCACCCTCATGCTGCGTCTGCGCCATCCCCGGAAAATGCGCATCATTGCGTGTGAAGTGGCAGGAGGGCAGTGCGAGCAGATCGACGCCGGGCGAGAAGTAGTGCGGTTGAAGGCCGAGGCGGCAGAAGTTGTCGCGACGGTCCGTTTTGGCATCGCGGGTGAGTGAACCGATCCGCGTTGAGCATCGCCCGTGAAGAAATAGTTTTGCGTCGCAGAAGTGGGGAGCGATGGAAACTGCACAAACGGAATAAATTCCGTTCTACGTAGGTTTGCGGGCCAAGCCCGCGCTAGGCAGGACTCAGCTGGCAACCAGTGGATTCGGGATACGGCATCGGCAAGGGCATCAAAAAATTCACGGCCGGTTCCAGGTGTACGTTCTGGCAGCGATTCAGGTAGAACTGGCGAGGTTCTTCGCGGCTGAGGCAGAGGGCCAGAAAGCGGTCGTTGCCCAGGAATCGAATTGGGCTGACCACTCGGTGGGTGATGAGTCCTTTCGCATCGCAGTAGTCGAATTCGATGACCAGGTCGTCTGGCTGAAACATGGCTCGGTGAATCAGTTGACGCATTGTTAACGTCTCCGGAAAGTGGCCCTGGGATGACTACGACAAGTATCGCCAGGGGTAGTGACACATCTGGTCACGCGCGAGGGTGAATTCCCGGAAAACGTTGCGATTCGGGAGAATCTCCTGCCTGGCCAGGCGTTTTATCCAGCGCTCCCGCTGGTCACTGTCCACCGGATTCCTGAATCTGGTGACGCCAAGTTGCCTGTCAAACCCCGAAAGGTGCATTCAAGGCTGCCCGGAAGCGGCGATGGCCTCGGCGACGGTCTTGATGCCCGTGGGCTGCTTATCGTTGAAAGGACCGTCGGCACTTCCCGCGGGCCAGGTCGCTGGGTTGGCGTATTGGCCATCGTCGCGAAACTCCTTCTGCAGGCGAGCAATCTCGGCTTTCAATGCGGCGAAGACCCGCACGACTGCGGGCTTCCCGGCGTCCGCGGTGGCATAGAGCAGGTTGTGTTGCTCGGTCGGATCCACGGTCAGGTCGAACAGCTCATAGGCGTTCTTGTCCCAGTAGTAGATCAACTTGTGCGTGGCGGTGCGAACGCCATAGTGGGCCGCGGTATTGTGATGGCCGGGGCTGTGATAGTAACGATAGTAGACGCTCTTGCGCCAATCGGCTGGGGATTCACCGCGCAGTAGCGGAGCCAGGCTGCGGCCTTGCATCGAGTCAGGCACGCTCAGGCCGGCGAGGTCCAGGAAGGTGGGGGCCCAGTCGATGTTGGTAACCATTTGGCCTGGCGTGATGCCGGCCTTGATACCGGGGCCTCTTACGAGCAGCGGAACGTGCAGGCCGGGTTCATACATAAAACGTTTGTCGTACAAACCGAGGTCACCAAGATACCAGCCGTTGTCGGCGGAGTAGATGACGATCGTGTTCGCCGCGAGACTCGTCCGATCGAGATAATCGAGAACCTTACCGACGTTATCGTCGACACCCTGCACGCAGGCCAGATAGTCCTGCATGTAGCGCTGGTATTTCCACTTGGCAAGATCCTTGCCGGTCAAGGTCTTGCCGTCCACGGTGACTTCAGTCGGTTTCGTCTGTAACCACTGGTTGCGTGCCGGACCTTTCAAGTCGGCGGGCGGCTCCAGCTTCAGGTCGCGTCGCGTCAGATCGTTGGCTACCGTCTGCTGATTTTCTGGCAAGGCGGCGGGGCGGGTAGCGTAGTCGTCCCAAAGCGTGTCGGGTTCAGGGATGACCGCGTCCTTGAACAACGCCTTGTTGCGCTTGTCGGGCTCCCAATCGCGGTGCGGGGCTTTGTGGTGCAGCATCAGGAAGAACGGCTTGTCCTTGGGACGCGTCTCCAGGAACTCGACACCGAGGTCGCCGATGATATCCGTGGTGTGTCCGTTGATGGTGAGCTTGTGACCGGGGACCAGGAAGGCCGGATTCCAATACACGCCTTGGCCTGGCAGGACGATCCAGCGGTCGAAGCCCGTAGGGTCGCTACCCAGATGCCACTTACCGATCATGCCGGTGTGGTACCCGCCCGCTTGCATGTGTTTGGCGACGGTATCGCGCGAGCCGTCAAAACGATTGAAGACGGGGACTCCGTTCAGGTGCGAGTACTGACCGGTGAGCAGCGTCGCGCGGCTGGGTGTGCAGATGGAGTTCGTAACGAAGGAATTCGTGAAGCGAGCACCCTCGGCGGCCAGACGATCAATATGCGGCGTCTTATTGACCTTCGAACCGTAAGCCGAGATCGCCTGCTCAGCATGGTCGTCGGAAAAGATAAAGAGGATGTTCGGTCTGTCAGCCACCGCGAATGGGGCTAACGCAGCAATCAGCACAGCCGCGACAAGGATGCGAATGAGTTGTCGAATCATGGTCATTGCCTCCGTCCATCTTTCATGGGGTGCACGATTGTCGGTAATCACTTCGACCATTCTGTCGGTCAATTCCAGTGCATGATACCAACTCCCGCTCCCACGTGCAGCAAGTGACTACCGTCCCCGGAAATTCGTAGGGTGGAAGGTCAGCGACAGCGCGACGCAAGCCCTTATGACCGAGTTCTACAGGAACCTCTGGGAAAAGGGATTGTCCAAATTGGAAGCTCTGCGTCAGGCCCAGCTGACCATGCTCCGGCAGTATGATGCTGCGACTCACCAGCTGCGCAGCCTCGGCGCATCGTCGGCGCAAGTGGACTCTGCGGCGCCACGTCCGCCCGACAATCCACCTGCTGACGGTCGCCTCCATCCGCGCTTCTGGGCAGCCTTCCAGTTGCACGGTGACTGGCGGTGAGAAAGATGCTCGGCCGATGGAGAATGGCAGGCGTCTTCGTGTGTTGACCCATAGCATGCGCGCACGGTGCGCGTATGCTGTGTACGAGGGAATTCTGTTGTGCGTCGAGGAAGTGGGGAGCGATGGGAGCTGCATAAACGGAATGAATTCCGTTCTACTATACTCGTGGCCGTAGGCCGCGTTAGGGTATTAATCGACGTGATTCAGGAACAGGATGTCACGTCATTCCGCGGTTAGATGTCTTGCGATGAACGCCCGCATGGCCTCGTAGGCATCTGCAATCTGCTGGGGATCGCCTCCGACCAGCCCGTGCTCAGCGTCCTCGATGGTCTTGAGCACATACGGAACTCCGTGCTGCTCGAACTGCTGGGCCATCATCGTCGACTCTTCGAACGGGACGTCCGTATCTTTCGTGCCGTGGATCAGCAACGTGGGTGGGTAGTCCGACGTGACATTTCGCACCGGTTCGAAGGGGGCAATCTTCTCGGCAATCGTGGCGGCGTCAAAGCCGCTGACTTCCTGAGGCCAGGTGCCGTTTTGGCGGTAGCATAGATAAATCAGGCCTCCGTTTCCTTTACGCTGACTGGCATCGGAGATGACAGTTCCGTCCGTTTGCTGCGCGGCCTCTTCACGGGTAATCTTCCGCGGGTTGTGGCATGGATGAGGACTGGGTGTCGAGTACCAATCCCCGATCAAATCGCCGTAACCCCACAGTGCGACGAGGGCTTTCGGTCGCGGCTTCGCGTGGTATCCGGTGACCAACGTGAGGTATCCCCCGGCAGACCCGCCAGTCACGACGATGTGATCAGCATCGAGATGAAACTGCTTCGCCCCAGCGTCTGCTATCCAACGGAATGCCGCTTCAATATCGCTGATCAACTCGGGAAGTTTCGTCTCCGGGGCCAGTCGATAGTCGACCGACACCAGCGCATAGCCTTTCTCTCGTGCCAGCCCACTTACTTGCGCGTCAATGCCTCCCCGGCTGCCCATGATCAGTGCCCCGCCGTGAATCCAGACGATTACCGGTCGCACTTCGATCCCCTCGGGGCGATATACGTCGAGCAAGATCTTGTGCCCGTCGACTTCGCGGTATGTGACCGTCGTTTTCACTAGAGGTGACTCTGCCTGCGCAAGTTGCGAGTGTATCATGCCCAGCGCTATGACTATCCCGACTGTTGTTGCATGATTCAGGAACCGATTCATGATGAACTCCAGATCTGCTTCGAGTGGTCGCTCGTCAAGTATTGTCGCGGCAATCGCCGCGATCCACAAGCGTTTTCCCGTGCGGGTAGCGAGCTGTTCGAGTCGAATTGATCAGTCCGTCCGTTTGGAGAAGTCAATTTCGGACCGGGAATGAGCGGATGGAGACGCACTTGAATCAAATGCGAACCCCATTGAGGCTCGCCTGGCGGTAGCGGGCCAGTTGTCGTCCCACCGAGACGGGCTCGGTGGAAACGTGTTGGGGCGCGGCATCAGGTAGCGGGCCAGTTGTCGTCCCACCGAGACGGGCTCGGTGGAAACGTGTAGCGGCAGCGGCGCTCTGGTTGCGGGCCAGTTGTCGTCCCACCGAGACGGGCTCGGTGGAAACGTGTTGGGGCGCAGGCGCTCAGGTAGCGGGCCAGTTGTCGTCCCACCGAGACGGGCTCGGTGGAAACGTGTAGCGGCGCGGCGGCTCTGGTTGCGGGCCAGTTGTCGTCCCACCGAGACGGGCTCGGTGGAAGCGTGTTGTGGCGGGGCGCTCTGGTAGCTGGCCAGTTGTCGCCCCACCGAGACGGGCTCGGTGGAAGCGTGTTGTGGCGGGGCGCTCTGGTAGCTGGCCAGTTGTCGCCCCACCGAGACGGGCTCGGTGGAAGCGTGTTGTGGCGGGGCGCTCTGGTAGCTGGCCAGTTGTCGCCCCACCGAGACGGGCTCGGTGGAAGCGTGTTGTGGCGGGCGCTCTGGCGGTAGCTGGCCAGTTGTCGCCCCACCGAGACGGGCTCGGTGGAAGCGTGTTCGGGGCGCAGCAGGTGCTCGGGTAGCGGGCCAGTTGTCGCGAATTCCCTGACTTGCGAAAAATGGTCGCATGGCTCTCGGCTGATTTGGTACGATGCTTGCATGTGTAGACAACACTGTCGTTCCCCCAGCGGGAGAGATCTCATGTCGATTCGCCGTCACACACAATTTGTTTTGGACCCTGGTGTTCATCCGGTCATGGTTGCAGTGGCGTTTGCCCAAAGTGCTCTGTGGCGACGATACACAGCTGCGTCAGGAGGCGAAGTCCCGGTTGGGAATTGTCAAGGCCGTTGCAGACACGGCCGTCAGCGCTCCTGATGCGCGGCTCGGTCGGGCCCTGTTCTGGGATGTGCGACTGTCGGCCGACGGCAAGACCGCTTGCGCAAGTTGTCATCGCCAGGAAGACTGGGGTGGCGACCGACGTCAGTTCTCGCCCGATGCCAAAGGCAAGCTGACATCGCGCAACTCCCAGACCGTCCTCAATTCGATGGAGCAACCCTCGCTCCGTTGGCGAGGTGATCGTGAATCGGGGCACAGCAGGCGGAGGGTTCGCTGACCGGATCGATGGGACTGGCCACGGCGGAGGCCGTGATCCCGCTCTTGAAAGAGCTTGGCTACGGGAATCTGTTTCGCGAGGCCTTCCCCCACGAAACGGAACCTGTCTCCCCAGCCAACTATGGTCGAGCATTGCAGGCGTATCAGGCGACCCTGGCCACTCCATCGCCGTTTGATCAGTTCCTCTCTGGCGACGACACGGCGCTCGACGCCCAGCAGAAGGCTGGCCTCGACACGTTCCTGAAAATCGGTTGTGCTGACTGCCATGACGGTCCGCTATTGGGAGGCGGATCGTGCCAGAAATTCGGAATGGTCAAAGACTACTGGTCAGCAACCGGCGCGGAGAAACCGGACGCGGGCCGCTTCTCGGTCACGAAGAAGGAATCCGATCGATATGTGTTCCGTGTGCAGATGCTTCGCAACATCGCCAAGACCGCTCCCTACTTCCATGACGGATCCGTGGCTCCACTCAACGCCGCCGTCCAGGTTATGGCGGAAGTACAACTTGGCCAACGTCTCACGGACTCCGACGCTGCCGGGATTGTGAGATTTCTGGATGCGCTTACGGGCGAAGTACCGGAGCAGTTCGCTCCCCCGCCGACATTTCCCGGTCGTGAGGGGGCAGGACGATGAACAAAGCATTTGTCCGAGAACCCGACAATACGGCTACTTACTGTCCTCGTTGCGAATCCCAGGGCGAACAGGTGGGAGCCGGAGTGCTGCCACATTATTTGACGGATGAGCAGCGGAGCAGGCTGACGGAACCGGCCCATTTCTGTCCGTCGCCGAAATGCCCCGTGGCGTATTTCGATGGCTTTGAAGGGTATGTGCTGGCGACGGACCTGTCACGACCGGTTTATCCCAAAGATTCGACGGCTCCCGTCTGTGCCTGCTTCGGGGTGACCTGTCGGGATATCGAACAGGACGTGGCGGAGGACGTCGTCACGCGGACCCGAGCGGCGGTGGAGCAGGCCCAGTCGCCATCGGCCCGCTGTGCCGAGATGGCCGGCAATGGCCGGTCCTGCGTCGCCTATCTCCAGAAGTATTACATGGAGTGCCGCAGACAACGCGAAAGAGAAGCGGAGTAAGCGACGTGGCATGGTCGCCAGACTGTGGGCGACGCGGCTTGACGTTCCACCTTCGCCCCCAGGCCCTGGCAAGCGTCGGTAGGGTCACGTGAGTAGTGCCGTGAACCCAGCTTCCTCAAAGTGTTCATCTTTCGTCAGCGCTTCACTCAAGCGAAGTTTCTTCATGACTCGAAAACTGACACAGTCAGTGAAGGACCAGTCGTGATCGATGTGCTTCAGAAAGAGGATTCGCGTGTTGATGAACTGCTCGGCGTCGGTCCATTCCAAGCGGCAGGCTTGAGACGCGAACACAATATCGAAAAACGCGGATAGCAGATGGGCGTGCCCGCGCACTTTCAGCAGAGTCGCCGTTTCATCTAGGACATAGTCCGTCGTCACAAACGCTCGGCGACTTCTTGCTCGATGCAGTGAGTATGCGGCTCGCCTGCTCATGCCGATCGTCGCGTTTCACCAGCAGAGCGTAGAAACCACTCGTGTCCACAAAGATGTCACGAGCCATAGATGATCTCGTCCATCTGGCGATTGGTGAGCGGCTCGCCCTTTACGTCCGCCAGCCGATCCAAGCTATAGAAAGGATCCGCGGCATCGATTGTCGGATCGCTGATCGGCTCGAGCCTGGCTACCGGCTGACCTCGATAAGTGAGAACCATTCGTTCCCCCTGGCGAAGCTCTTGAATTACCTGTTCCGCGCACCGCCGAAATTCGAGCATGGAAATCGTCTTCATGGCGGGGCCTGGGCGAAGAGTTAAAGTGTAAGTTGAAGTTAAAGTAAGTCTGGGCTGCCGATTCACCACTGTCAAGTGGGGATTGGCCGAGAGGTACCGCGATTTTTCCACGCTCCGTCTGCCGTGGTGGCGTGGCGGCGAGCTGATTTGGTACCATGCTCACGCAGGGCATGCGGCGATGCGTGCTGGCGGCTGCACTTTCGCCTTTCTCTTGTCACATCACAGGATCCTGTTATCGGCGAAAAGAATACTCATGTTCTTGTTTGGGGTGAACTAAAGTGTTGGGAAGAAGTCCGCAGGCAGTCTGGTGGTGTGTGCTGTTCGTACCGTTGTCCGCCGCCACGGCGCAGATTCCTCAGGATGCGCTCATCAGTTTGGATGACTCCGCTTTCCTTCGTGGCCGGTCGTTTCAGAACGTGACGCTGGAGATGAGCCTCAAACCGTTCAAGAAGAACGACGAAGACTACATCCGTGGCATCTGTCGGGAAATGTTCACTCAGTGGGCACCACTGATTCGCCATGCCCAACAGGTCTCAGTCATGCTGTGGACCGCCGACGGTTCGGAGATCTTGAGCTATACGGGCGACCCGCAACAACGCCTGGAATGGGCCAGGTATCTTGGCAATCCCAACACCGCACGGGCCGTTGGATCGGAGCCCGACGCGCCGCTTTCCATTCATGAGCGGGCTTTTCTCTACAGGGAGAATCCGCCGGAGTACACACTGGGCGATTTACGATTTATCGTGCAGTGTCTCAAAGAGGAAGGGCTTCGTATGACGGGGAAGCCGGTACGCGTTGGCGCCACATTTGATCCCGGTCCAGAGTTCGCCAAGTCGGAGTTTAAGTACCAGAAGCACCCCGAGATCTGTATGTCCGCCACGATGGGGCTGAAGAGCTTTGTCTGCTGCTACGCCGTGCTGCACCGGGATGATACCCACTACGCCGGTTTTCCGGACGGCATTGCGGAGGGGACGCCGTTCGGCGCCTGTTACCAGGTCTCGAACGTCACCGGGCGACTCTCGATCGCCTGGTGAACTAGTCGGACAGCGTCACTTTGTTCTGAGTTCATCGCCGTAACGATTGGCATCGAAAAAGACCACTTGGCAATTTGTCGAACCGTTTCCGGTAACGTTCACTGTATTAGGATGAGACCTGCCCGACACGCGAGGGATCGATGTGAACATCAGCGGCGACGCGAAGAGCCGGTCGCTATGTCGCCTCGACGTCCGCGTGGGTCAAACCCAAGCCGCAGGCGATGCTGCATAACCCGGAAAAGAGTTCGATCACACAGGCGGCTTCGACGAGCCCCGCCTCGGACAAACCAAGCTGCCGACCGGCAGTCGAATGGGCGTCCACTCAGTAGAAACAACCATTCACGGCCGACACCGCCACGGCCACCAGTTCCTTGGCCAGACGCCGCAGCTTTCCGGTACACATGACCGCCTTGTACGATTCCCACTTCGCTTGCAGCATCGCCGGCTGATGGGCGAGGGCCTTGAAAATGTTGGGCACAAACGGGATGTGCATCGTCTTCCTGATCTCGTCGTACACGGCGCAAACCGTCGCGTCATCGGACTGCAATACATACGGGACATTGACATCAATTTCACGATCGATCAGCGACATGTCTCCGGCGGCGAGCCTTCGGGGACGCAGATCCGAGTCGATATGAAGCGCGTGAGCAAAGCTGTCAAATCCCTCAAAAAAATCAGTCACCGCGAGGGCTTCAAGCTCCTCTTGATCATGGAGGCCAGATCGGCGGAGTTCGCGCTGCTGGAGCCCGATCATGTAACGGTTCGTCTTGGTGACCGCTATAGCCAGACCCATCAGTTGCTTGGTCGAGGCGTCAATCTCTCCGGTCAGCATGACTGTCTGATACTTCTGCCAGGTCGTCCGGAAGTATCCTTCGTGTACAGCGATGCGATCAAACAGGGCGGGTGCCTGCGGGAGAGCGAAATGCTCTTTGATCTGGTCGAAAATCGCACTTATCGGCGGCTTTGTCTGCGTCATCGTATCAGGCTCCTGCTGTTCTTCATGTTCGCTCGATGGTGACGAGTAATGTCGGACACCGTCCACGAGGCGGACAGAGCGGACAAGCTGTCCGCCGATCCGCCGTCGGACGGTCGTCTATTTCGCCACCTCGCTCAGCGAGATGCCCAGGGCGTTGGCGACGCCCTGGCCGTAGGCCGGGTCGGCCTTCAGGCAGTTGGTGATGTGGCGGATCTTGATCTCTGGGGAGGCATCGCCCATGGCCCGGGCGGTGTTTTCGAAGAGCACCTTCTGTTGCGCAGGGCTCATCATCCGGAACAGGGCGCCGGGCTGAGAATAATAGTCATCGTCGTCCTCGCGGTGGTTCCAATGGTCGGCCGCGCCGTCAAGTTTCAGCGGCGGTTCGCGGAAGTCAGGCTGCTCCTGCCACTGGCCATAGCTGTTGGGTTCGTAACCGAGCGTGCCGCCGTAATTGCCGTCCACTCGCATGGCACCGTCGCGATGGTAGCTGTGAAGCGGACAGCGGGGAGCATTTACCGGGATCAGGTGGTGGTTCACGCCGAGCCGGTAGCGTTGAGCATCACCGTAGGAAAAGAGCCGCCCCTGCAGCATCTTGTCGGGCGAGAAGCCGATGCCGGGCACGATATTGGCGGGATTAAAGGCCGCCTGCTCGACCTCGGCGAAGTAGTTCTCGGGGTTCTTGTTCAGTTCGAGCACGCCGACGTCCAAGAGCGGGTAATCCTTGTGCGACCAGACTTTCGTCAAGTCGAACGGATTGAAGGGGAACTTCGCGGCATCCTTCTCCGGGATCACCTGGATCTTCATATCCCACCTTGGAAAGTCCCCCTTCTCGATGCTCTCGTACAGGTCGCGCTGATGGCTCTCTCGATCCTTGCTGATCAGCGTCTCCGCCTCCGCGTCGGTGAGATTCTTGATCCCCTGCTGGGTCTTCAAATGGAACTTCACCCAGAACCGCTCGTTCTTCTCGTTGAGCAGGCTGAAGGTGTGGCTGCCGTAGCCGTTCATGTGGCGGTAGGAGTACGGGATCCCTCGGTCGCTCATGGTGATCGTGACTTGATGGAGCGACTCGGGTAGTGAGGTCCAGAAATCCCAGTTGTTGCGGGCGCTGTGCAAGTTCGTCCGCGGGTCCCGTTTGACGGCGTGGTTAAGGTCGGGGAACTTCAACGGATCGCGGAGAAAGAACACCGGTGTGTTGTTGCCGACCAGATCCCAATTCCCTTCCTCGGTATAGAACTTGATGGCGAAGCCACGGATGTCGCGCTCGGCGTCGGCGGCACCGCGCTCACCAGCCACGGTGGAGAAACGGACGAATACCTCGGTTGCTTTGCCCAATGGAGAGAAGACATTGGCCTTGGTGTAGCGGGAAATGTCGTGAGTGACGGTGAAGAGGCCGTGGGCTCCAGAGCCCTTGGCATGCATACGTCGCTCGGGAATGACCTCCCGGTCGAAGTGGGCGAGTTTCTCCAAGAACCAGACATCCTGCAGCAGTTGCGGGCCACGCGGCCCGGCGGTCATGACGTTCTGGTTGTCGGCGACAGGAGCGCCGCTGTTGCAGGTCAGTTTCTTCGAATCGCTCATCTTTCTTCTCCTTTTGTGGGTGTGGCCATCGTCTCATCATCGAACGGCGTCGAGACTGCTTGTGGCAACTTACGAAACGTCAGGTTGGCCCTCCCGCCGAGCCATGCGAAGCAGGATCACGCTACTTCTTCTTTTCTTTCCGGCACTCCGGGCACAGACCCATGAGCTGAACGGAAAAATCGCGGATGTCAAAACCGCGCGGTTTGCCCACGGGCAACGCGATGTTATCGAGGTCGGGACTTTCCCAATCCACAATCCTGTTGCAGAGAGTGCAGACTAAGTGGTGGTGGCGATGAATCAAGGCGTCAAATCGCGCCGTCGCGCCCGGGTGGTGAACGCGACGGATCAATCCCAGCTCCACCAGGGTATCGAGGACTCGATAGACAGTCCGGCGTGAAATCTGCGGGCTGCGGTCTTGCACGGCCTCAAAGACCTGATCGGCCGTCGGGTGGTCGCTCCGTTGCAGCAGCACCTCGAGCACCGCGCACCGTTGGTTGGTGAGCGGAATTCCCCGGTGGCGGCAGATTTCCTGCAGCTTCTTCAGTCGGTCCCCAGCGTCCTCGCTCATGATCAGCATTTTATAGCGAATAGCATATTGTGTCAATAGCGATATCGCGGGCCACCTTGTTGCTGTGCTGGCAGCCACAGAGGAAGCACGAGATTCGTGCAACGGGCTCGCTGTCGCCGTCACGTGCCCGCCCGGTAGCATATCACGGTCTGGCAAGATCGAAGTCCAAGGCCGCTTCTCGTGCTCGTTGGCGCACCGACCGCACCATGGCTTTCCAGTGCGCAGCGAGAAACGCAGGTCGCCGAGCGCCCCGGTGTGCGTAGCGTCCGGTCGCCTTGTCGAGGTCGAGGTTGGCGGCAATCACGGTCTGCTGGCGATTGTCGGCCAACGCCAGGATGTTCTCGTCGGGGGCCACGATCTTCGAGTCGCCCGCGGACCATTGGCCACACCCTTGAGGTCCGACGGAATTGGCAAACACGTAGTAGATGGCATTCTCGAACGCACGTGCGGCAATCCCGTCGCGGCCGTGGCGTTTCTTGCGCGACACAGCCAACGAATCCATGCCGGCATTGGGGTGAAAGAGCACCTGTGCGCCGGCCATCACAGCCACACGAACCAGTTCGGGATACCGCCGTTCGTGGCAGATCACCGCTGTCGCCCAGACTCCATCGATCTCGAACAACGCGATGGCGTTGCCGGGATGGAAAAACGCCTCATCCGAGGGCGTCAGATGATTCTTGGCATAACAATAGGTGATTTTTCCCTCGCGATTGAACACGACGAGGCAATTGTACAGCTTTCGGCGGCGAAAGACCGGCGAGCCGACGAGCAGATTCAGACGCACTCGGGCAGCCATCTCGCCGATCGCCTGGAGGGCATCCTGGACGTGGGCCCTTTGGAGCGAAGGGAAATCGTAGGCGTAACCCGTCACGGCACATTCAGGAAAGAGGACCGCGTCGGCGCGTCTCCGCGCAGCCTGCCGTGCTAGTTGATCGATCCGAGCCAAATTCTCATCGATGGTGGCGGCAAACCGCATTTGCACGGCGGCCACTCGCAGCGTGCGCGGCGTCCGATTGCCCTTGTTCTTTGTGACGGCCATGGCTCACCTGCGCTGCGTAGTCTGAGTTCTTCAACTCGGTCCTAACGCTTCTCGCATCCGCAGCAGTAGTTGCCGGTGGTGGGGATCTTGCGCTAGATTGTCCTGCTCCTGCGGGTCGCTCGCCAGGTCATATAATTCCTCGACACCGTCACCGTTGTGAATATATTTCATCATCCCGACGCGAACGCACTGCATCGCTCCGGCTGCGACCGGCGATCGGCCGTGACAGGGAGGATATGCGGCCTGAGAACCAATTTCGGCGAAGAGCGATTCTGTTTCCAGGGCATTCGTCGGCTGCTCGGTCCAGTGATGGAGCCACGACCTTCCGGGAAAGTCTCCTTGTTGCCCGAGTAATTCAAGGACTGTATTAGGCAAACCTTGCAGCGATACGGGGGCATCAACTCGGCGGCCCGCTGGAATCTTGTCCGGCCACACCAAAATCAGAGGGACGTGGAGCAGCGGTTCGTAGAGGCTGTTTCCGTGCAGGAATAACTCGTGTTCAGCGAAATGCTCGCCGTGGTCGGATGTAATAATGAGCAACGTGTTTTCCAGTTCGCCTCGACGTTCGAGTTCCTCGAACAGCTGTCCGATATGATGGTCGAGTCCGCGAATGCAATCTTCATAGGCCTCTCGCAGCTTCCCGATCTGGTCGCGCGATAGCTGCTGCTTGTCCCCCCACCACCAGTTTCGCAGCAAGAGTGTGTCGCGGAGATCCGCCGACATGTGCGTGCGGAAACCTGATGGCGCAAAATACGGATCGTGCACATCCCAGTAATTCAGGAACGCGAAGAAAGGTCTCCCCTGGCGACGATCCAGCCAGGTCAGGAATGACGCGTTGACTTCCGGTGCTCGTTTTCGCGCGGGCCAATCGCACAGACCGATTTGCACCGGCAGAGAACTGCAAAGCAACTTGCGTCCGAGCGCCGTGCAGAGTGCCAAGTCGGCCCACGATAGGCGGTACCCTTCATAGTGAGTAAACCCACGCCCCAGCCCGGTTTCCGCACTGCAATAGCGCGTGTTACCGACAAATCCGCCGGTCAACCAGCCCCTGGCCGACAGCTCTTCGGCCAACGTGGGATAGGTCGCGTCTAACTTGGAGAGCCAATCCGACGACAGTTCGTGCGGCAGGCGACCCGTGAACATTCCCGCTTGTGATGGCAGCGTCCACGGGGCTGTCGACCATGCCGTTTCACAAACGACACCCCGCTCGGAAATCTTGGCAAGATTTGGAGCCAGCTCGCGGTTTGACCCGACCGCTCGCAACGCATCGGCACGCACCGTGTCCAGCACGATCAGTAAGACGTTGGGTGCACTCGCTGGTCTGCTTGGCAAGGCGGCAACCGCAGAATTTTCGCGATGCCATGCCGAGACTCCCTGCCCCAGGGCAATCAGCACGAAGAACAGGATCAGCCAACTGGTTGTGCGACGTATAACCGTCACGCACGTGCCGGCGTAACGCTGAAACAGACGTCCGGTTGCCGTCGCGAGACCGCATGCCAGAATGATCCAGGCCCAGAAGTGCAACTGGGGGAACAGTAATTGCACGCCATTGAGCCAACCGATCAGTGACAGGAAAGTCACCGAAAACGGCAAGATGCGGGCCGAGTTGCTGTACCAGGCAATGGCGGTCAGCCCGAGACCCGGCAGGATGAAAATCGCCAACTGAGCCAGTGGAGACATCCACAGAAAGCCGGGATGTATGAAGACCATGGCGCCAGCGAGTTGCTGACGCGCCAACCAGTACAATCCCTCAGCGCCCCCCGTGACCAATGCCAGCCAGATCGTAATCAGCATCACGTCTGAAACGGCACCCAGTGATCCGGGACAGTGCTGGGATGCAGGACGATGCTGATGAAGAGTCTCTTCTTCAACTCGACCTGTTGCCTCCGCCGTGCCGCAATCCAGCAAGGTTGACGCGCCCTCATCCGTCACAACTGCCATTATTCGCTTAACCGTTCTGTCGCGGTGCCCGGTTTCACCTTGCGGGCAAACCAGTGAAACGTGCGACGAATCGAATTCCAGAACATGAGAAGTACGCCGCCAATGGCTGCCATGATGGAGGCCAACGGCACAATCGTTTCCGGGCCAATATATGCGACGACGATCGCGGAAATGTAGGTCATGCTCTCATACTCCTGCTCTCTGGCTCTGGAATGCGGTGGGGCTCTGGAATGCGGTGGCGCCGCAACGCACTATGAAACTATAGAACACCGACTGCACGCCGAGCGCGAGCAATCGCGACTGCCTCCCGCGACGGCCACGGCGCATCTTCATCGCGCTTGCGCAGGACCCACCATTCAGGGGGGGTTGGTGATTGAGGGGACATCGCATTACCGATCCGTATGCTAAGTTTGCCTGGTCGCCGCCTTTTGCCTTTCTGACGATTGCCTGCGTGGTTTCGTGAGCGGCCGATTCTCGAGTTCGGCCACGTAGATGCGATCGGGAGCCGCGTGCTAAGTATGAGCGTCGCATTTGGTGCTTGGATTCTCGGTGGCCTGCTCGTCGCGGTCTTGATCGCGTTGGCGCTGCAGATTGTGTATTTTGCTTTGGTCATGAACTGGGCCAATCGGCGGACGGCACGGTTACGCTACTACGGTCTACCAACAGACGAGCGGGATCGCTTTAAGTTGCTGCTGCGTCTCCATGCGTTACTGCTTTCGCCTCTGCTCGGGCTGCTGGCGCGCACCACCCGGTTTCGCTTTGCCAATGCTAGTTTCCGCTTTCGAGGTGTGTCCGCTCCTCGGGCGGGCGCATGCAGTCCGGAAAGCTTCGAGCGCGCTGTGGGGTACCAGCCCCGGCCGGAAGACGTCTTCGTTGTCACGCAAATGCGTTGTGGTACCACGTGGATGCAGCACTTGGTTTTCCAGACGATGACGCGGGGTCGACGTGATCTTGCGCGAGAAGGCGTCGCGCTGAATGCCCTGTCACCCTGGCTGGAATCAGACAAGACCGTCACTGTCGATGACGCTCCTCGAGTTGGCGACGGCGCTGGAAGGCGGATCATCAAGACCCACTTGCCGGTCTCTCTATGTCCATTCAGCGGTAACGCGAAATATGTCTACGTCATCCGGCACCCTGTCTCCTGTTTCGCCAGTTGTGTCGACTTTGTGCGAAGCAACCTGCGCGGATTCGAGCCGGAGATGGAAGAATGTGTGCGTTGGTACTTGTCGAATGAATTGATGTGGTGGAGTACGTGGGCCGATCATTTCAGCGGCTGGCAGATGCGAGCGGAAGGAGAGCGGAATGTGCTGTTCGTGCGCTTCGAGGATATGAAGCGAGATTTAGGAAGCGTTGCGCAGGCCCTCGCGACGTTCTTGGAGCTGCCACCGTTGAGCGACTGCGAGCTGGGCACCATCAGCAGGAAATGCAGCTTTGAGTACATGCAGCAGAACGCCGGCGTATTCGAGATGCACCCACCGCACTTACTGCAAATGCCTGGCCGGTTCTTTGTCAGCGGCAAGGTTGATCGATACTCGGATATGCCATCGGACGTGCGTCAGCGAATCACCGACTGGTGTATCCGGGAGCTTCGTGCCAGGGAGATCCCCATCCACCGATTCTATCCCGACCTGGCGACTCCTCACGAACGGCCAGCGATCGGCACTCCTGCGATGGCTAGTTCTTGACGATGGACCTGCTCGTTCGCGCCGCGATCGCTGGGAGCGTCGTCACGAAACGTTGCGCGTTGGATCCATGTAGGTGGAGAGTTCGGACTGCAGTTGTGCCAATTGCCGTTCCAAATCGGCGATCTGCTCTTCCAGCCCGGCCAAGTCCTCCGTTGCGGCTTGGTTCTCCAAGTGCGTGGCGAGATGGTAGGCGGATAGAGCGCCGAAGTATCTGATGGAACCGGCCAGTTTGTGGGCCGCTTGGCGTAGCGTCGAGGCGTCGCCCTGTTGGATGGCCGACCGAATGTCCGCCACGATCGTCGGGCAGTCGGCCAGAAACAATTCGATGAGTTCCCGCAACAGGTCGCGATCGCCGTCGACCACTGCCAGCGACTCTGTTTCGTCAAAGAGCGTCTCGGTCGGGGTCTCTTTCCCGGGTGACTGGTGGGTGCGGGCGTCGTGGCCGCCAGGTGCGGCTCCGAGGCTCTCCACGACTTCCAACAGATCTGTCGGTTGCAGCGGTTTGGAAATGTAACCGTCCATGCCCACTTCCAGGCACCGCTCGCGGTCGCCTTTCATGGCATGGGCCGTCATCGCCACGATGGGCACATGAGAGCCGCTGGTTTGTTCCAGTTTGCGGATCATCTTGGTGGCTTCGATGCCGTCCATTTCCGGCATCTGCACGTCCATCAACACCACGTCGAACTTTTCCTTTTGCATGGCGGCCAACGCTTCGCGGCCGTTGCCCGCCACGACCACGTTGTGGCCGCGTTTCTCCAGCAGGCGGGCCGCCAGTTTCTGGTTGACGACGTTGTCTTCGGTCAGCAGCAGATGCAAAGGGCGCGACGTTGTTCCCAGCGATCGGGCGCAGCGCCGGTGGTCCGTTTCGATTCGTCAGCGGGCGTATTGATCGCGGTCAGTACGGCGTTCAGCAGTTCCGAACGCTTGACCGGTTTCGTCATGTAAGCGGAGACACCGGCTTCGCGGCAACGAGCAGCATGGTCCTGGCGGTCGGCCGACGAGAGCATCATCAAGGTCGCGCCCACGAGTTCGGGGTTCTCGCGAATTTCCGCGGCCAGCATGAACCCATCCATTTCGGGCATCATGTCGTCCAGCAGCACCATCGCGAAAGGTTGGCCGGCGGCTTGAGCTTCTGTCAGCCTGGCCAACGCTTCCCTGCCGTTGTCGGCCGAGACTGGCTTGAGCCCCCAATGAAAGAGCAGATCCTCCAAGATGCGACGGTTGGTGGCGTTGTCGTCGACCACCAGTACCGGCAACCCGCGAGCTTTGGCCAAGACGGTGGGGGTGGAACGCCGAACCGGTTCTTTGGACAGTCCGAACGTCGCGGTGCAATGGAATACGCTGCCGCGACCCTCTTCGCTTTCGACCCAGATCCTCCCGTTCATCAACTTGACCAATTGCGCGGAAATGGCCAGCCCCAACCCGGTGCCACCGTACTTGCGGGTGGTCGAGCATGTCCACTTGTGAAAACGCCTTGAACAGCACTGTCCAGCTTGTCGGCTGGAATGCCGATACCGGTGTCGGAAACCGTGAAGTGCAGCACGACGTCATCCGCCGTCTGCGACTGCTTCGTCGACGCGGACAATGACTTCGCCTTCGTCCGTGAACTTGATCGCGTTGCCGATCAGGTTGACCACGATCTGCCGCAGTCGGCCGGGATCGCCCACCAGGTCGTCCGGCACGTCGGCCAGACATGGCAGGCCAGTTCCAGACCCTTGCGTGTGTGCCCGCACAGCCAGCGTGGCCGACGGATTCATCCAGATTGTCGCGCAGATTGAAATCGATCGGGTCCAAGTCCAGCTTGCCGGCTTCGATCTTGGAGAAATCCAGGATGTCGTTGATCACCGCCAGCAGATAGTCGGCCGACGACTTGACCATTTCCAAGTACTCGCGCTGCTCGGCGGTGAGCGCCGTATCGAGCGCCAGTTCCGTCATGCCGATGATGCCGTTCATGGGCGTGCGAATCTCATGGCTCATGTTGGCCAGAAACTCGCTCTTGGCGCGGTTGGCCCCCTCGGCCGCCTCCTTGGCCGATAGCAGTTCGGCGATTCGCCGTCTCCAACTCCGCCGTCCGTTTCTCGACCCGCCGCTCCAGGCTGCATTGAGCGTTCAAATCGCCGATCTCCGCGATGTGATCGCGGATTTCCGCGGCCATACCTTCCATGCCGCGGGCCAGTTCCCCCAATTCATCTTGCGAGTGCACGTCGATCGCGGTCACCAACTCGCGGTTGGCGATGCAGGATGCGGCGTGCTTTCAGCTTTTCGATCGGTCGGATGATGCTGCGTGTTGTCACGACCCGATGCTAGCCTACGATCAAGGACAACAGCAGAATTACCGGCGGTCGAGATCCAGAACACGCTGTTGAACTGGGTCTCGGCGTTCTTGTACACTGCGTCCGCGTTCTGAATCTTAGCCTGCATCCACGCAGAGACATCGGCATTCACCACGTCAAACTGCTCAGCTCTCCGCGCCGGTCGCATTGATGAATGCTTCCTCGCGATAACGCTTCAGCGCCTTGTCGATCGTGAAGTCTTTTAGCTGCTTGTAGCGTCAGCCCAACTTGTGAGCAATCGATCAAAGGCTTCACGCTCCTGGCGGTCGGTCCCTTCACGCTGCAGTTTGTCGTTCCAGGCGGCGAAGGTGTGATCCAACTGCCGCGTCTTCTCTTGTTGCTCGCCGTCCAGTTGCTTTTGCAGTTTCGGATTCGGCGCCATCACGATCGATAGCGAGAGCTGCCGCAATTCGTTCAGCGGGTTGGTGATCTCCAGCGCGCCGTTTCGGAAATCCTCCGCGGTGCTATAGACTTTCTCGACCCAGGTGAATGTGGAGCTGGTATTGGAGATGCCGTAGATTCCGATGGCGGCGAAGGCGACCACGGAGATGCCGACCAGCGACAGTAACTTGATCAGGACGCCTCGGTGTGTCATGGCTCGTCCTCGATTACTCAAAGTTGATCCGGGTCATTTGCACCGGCCGTTTCATCGCCTCCGGGTAAGCTACGCCGGGTCGTCGGATCGACCAGTGCTGATTGGTCACCTGTATCTTCCACAAGGGAATGCACGCCATTTTGTACGGTTCAAAGACGACCTCTTTGTTGACGGCGAAGACCTTGTAGGGCGTGGGAACGAACAGCATGTATGCTCTCGTCATACGCATGGCGCATGATGCGCTCGCAGATCGCTGGAAACTCCGCGTCATCCACGGAAGCCTGGAACATCTCTTCGATATAGCCGTCCATGATCGGATCGGGCGTGATCGTGCTCCAGACATTGTGGGTGCGGAAGACCAGGAAGACCGTGAAGGGATGATTGAAGAACCAGTCGTCGTTTCCCCAAATCAACAAATCCCATTGCTCGGCCTTCAGGCCTCCCTGAGGGCCATCCTTGGTACTGAGGAGGGCGTCAAAGGTCTCGTTCTCGCTCTTCGTCACCTCGATCTTCAACTTCACTCCGACTTTGTCTAATTGGTATTCGATTCCGCGCCACAGCGGCAGAAAACGGTCTTGGGTGAGCACCTTTAACGAAAGTCCGTGCAGCACTTCGCGCAGCCGCAACTGCGTTTCCGCAGCATAAGGATCGTGCCCATATGGAAATGGCATGACACGCCTGACAACCTGCGCTGACGCCAGGAAAATAGGGCGAAATCGGCGATAGGTCGCCTTCTTCTTCGAACACGAAATGCAGTAGATTGCGCTGGTGTAGCGCTTCGTTCAGCGCACGACGGACTGCTCGCTCACGGAGTTTCGGATGGCCATTAATCAGGTTCATGTGAATGGCAATATTGTCCGTCGATGGTGAAACGATCAGTTTGCTGTAGGGCGCGAGAATGGTCTCCACTTTCTCCTCGGGCGGAATCACGCATATGTCGAGCCCCCCTTCTTCGGACCGGACCGTTTCGGTCGCTACGATGCTGTCCAACTCGGTGTATACGGTCACCGTTTCCACTTTCGGATATCTCGCGTCCCAGTAGTACGGATTGGCTCGTAATACGGCCTGGGGCGTGTGTCGGTCACCTTCGATATAGCCTTCCGTCAATATGTAAGGACCGAGACCAAACGGGCCCGGCCGCGATAGGTTCGGGCAAGTTGCCTTGCCGTTCCATCCGTTCTCGTTCGTTTTCAAATACTCCTCGGTATAAAACTGCATCCAAATCGCGTCGTTCAGAAAGCAGCCGTATTTCTCCTTCAGATAGAACCGCACGGTGTAATCGTCTACCTTTTCCGCTCGGTCGAACACCGTGTTGATCTTGCTGTATTGGACCGGGGCCTTGTGGAAGTACGCCATGTTCAAGACGACGGCATCGGCATTAAAAGGCGAGCCGTCTTGAAAGCGAACGCCACGGCGGAGGGTGAATTCGTACGTCGTGGCGTCAATCTGCCGGTGACCGGTTGCCATGTCATATTCCCAGCCGCGCTGGTTGTTCGATGGCTTGATCAACGCACCGTTGATCGAATGCGAGGTGTAGAGATAGGGCAAACTGGGAATGAAGACCTTGACGTGCGACCCTTTCACCAGGCCCGGCCCAACACGGCTCGGTGCGTCGTCTTGGCGCAACGTCAATGGCTCGATCGACTGCGCATGCATGCGCACGCATAACGCTGACATCAGAATGGCGGTCGCTATGAGCGACAAGCACGGCATACGCATGGCAACTCACTGGCAGTCGGCGAAGAGATCCAACGAGAACTTCAGGCAGCGAACATTCGGGCGTTCGAAATCCAGAAAAGCAAGGTGCAATTTCTCAAAAAGCGGGCCGCATGTCGCTTCCGCACGAATGTAGATACCAGCGGCGGCGGGCCGACGTTCCTATGTGTCTAACATCTTGACGACCACCGCTGTGATGTCATCCACTTGCGGTTCGTCTTGAGTAAAGTCATGTGCTGCGGAAAGCAGCGACTTAACGATCTCAGCGGCGGGAAGGTCTCGCCTTTCACGTACGACATCGAGTGCACGTTCCACGCCGAACAACTCTTGGTCGGGGCTCTCTGCTTCTTCAATACCATCGGTCAGGAGCACGAGAACATCGCCCGGTGCAAAGGCTATCGTCTCTCCGCAAGGCACCGTGGTGTGTGATTCAAAGCCCAGCGGAATGCTCGTCGATTCGAGTACTTGCACCGCGCCATCCGCACAGATCAGGTATCCCTGGTGACCGGCGGCGGCGTAAGTCAAGGAACGTGACTGGGTATCCAGGCGGCAAAGCAGGAGTGTCACGAAGTGTCCAGAAGGGCTTGACGCAAACAGTCGATTGGTATGCGTGAGAAGGTCACCAGGATCAGCATGAAGTTCGGCCAAGCGCGCAAGTAGGCTTGCGTCTGAGCCATTAACAAAGCTGGCCCCAGCCCATGGCCGCTGACATCCGCCACGAGGACACTCACAGATGTTTGCCCGACAGTAATGAAGTCAAAAAAATCTCCACTCGCGAGTTCCGCCGGATGCACGGCGCCGGCGATATCGAAACCTGGCACGCTCGGTGGCCGGGCCGGAAACAGGCTTTCTTGTACCTCTCGCGCAGCGTGGATAGCCGCTCGATCCGCGGCGGCGATCTTCTCTTCGGTAATGTCTTGTCCATCACCAACGAAGTGGGTCGTTTCACCGCGCGCATTCCGGACACACGTGATGGTCAGACGCTGCAGATACTCGAGACCATCTTTACGCCTGTTCCAGACTTCTCCTTCCCAGTATCCGTCTGTGCGAATGGCCTCCCACATCGCACGGTAGAAATGCTCGTCGTGTCGTCCTGACCGGAGGATGCGAGGAGTCTGTCCGATGACATCCTCCGGCGTGTAACCGGTCAATTTCGTGAAACTCTGATTGACGCGAAGTATTGTGCCAGTCTGGTCGGTGATCACAATGCTATCGTGCGTATCAAAGGCCACGGCGGAAAGACGCACATCTTCCTCCGCTGCCCTTAACTCTTGATCGGTTCGGGTCAATGTCTTCGTCTGTTCAACAACACGACGTTCCAGAGTCTCGTTCAGCTCATGGATCGCCCGCCGCGTCTGCTCGTGGTCGATGGCCAGGGCAGCCAACTGCGCTGCGATTTCGATCGCATCCAGTTCCACACGCGCCGGTTCGCTCGCTTCACGATAATACATCGCAAATGTGCCGAGCACCTGGCCAGCAAAAGAACGAATCGGCTCAGACCAACAAGCCCTGAGTTGCGCCAGTTCTGTATACTGCCGAAAGCCAACCCAATTCGGATGGTCCGCCACGTCCCTTACAATAACTCGTTGACCCAAGAAAGCCGCCGCGCCACACGAACCGACCGTCGGGCCGATCGTGAGACCGTCTACGGCCGCATTGTAAAAATCCGGCAGGCTCGGAGCGGCACCGAGGCGGAGGCAGCTCGTCTTATGGTCGAGAAGCAGTATCGAGCATATCATCCCCGGCAAGAGACCTTCGATCGCGCGCACCAGACTGCCGAGTGTTTCCTGCAGACTCGCGCCATGGGCGATACTCTCCAGAATCTCACGCCGGCCGCATTCCGAAAGTTCGAGTCTTTTTTGGGCGCGAATATCGACGATCGAACCGCGAATCGAGTCGCGACCGCGCCACTTTACCCTTACCAGTCGAATTTCACACGGTATCCGCTCCCCGCGAACATTGCAGTGCCACCACTCGAATACGGGAACACCGCCGGCTGCCGCTTCCGCGATCTTTTCGTTCCCCAGCGTCGACGAAGGACCGTCGGGCTGAGAGGGAGGGCTCAATTCCAGCGGACCCATTTCCAACAGCGCGGCGCGCGGGAGGCCAAACAGCTGTTCGGCCATCGGATTGGCTTCCGAAAAGAGTCCGGTCTGCATATCGACGATAACGACCGCTTCGGGAGCATATGCGATCATCGTCCGTAGACTCTGTCGCGCCTCGGCACAGGCCGTTTCCAAGGCGGCCATACGGGCACGAATCGCGTTCAGCTCTCCATGATGCGTCGCTGTCACGCGCATGGCATGGCCGTCGTTCGTCGGGTTCCGCATGACTCGGGAGCCTCGCACATCACGGACCTGGCGGGCTTCTCTTCTTCAGGGTGAAGCCTAGCCCGGCCATCCGCTGTGGTTAACGGCACTCGCGCACCAAGAGTTCTGCCCCGAACCACTCTGCAATGTTAGGCCTGGTGCGTGCTTTGTCAAGCGCAGCCGGGGTAACAAGACGCTGGCCCGGCGGTAGTCCAAGTACCTCACCCGGGCGATTTCACACGTTATCACGCGTTAACAGACACTCGTCGGCCGAAATGATGAGCTGAAAAAAGCCAGCAAGAGACGCGAAATTCGTCGAACTCGATCCACGTCGCCGTCACGCACGGACCGATTGCCACAAAGCGGGCCGGCCAGACTTCACGGGTCGTTGGCGGGCATTGCGCCTTCCGACCGCGCACCGGGAGAATCTCTCGCCAGTTCGGCAGGCTCTGCTCCCTCTCATTTGATGCGATCCCAAATCAACAACGCATTGCCGTCTTCCGGGATCTCGATCACGTATTGGATGCCATCTTTCTGAACGCTGATTTCGCGCCATCGATCCTGAGCGCCAACCAGGATTCTGGGCGGTCGCGAGTAGACGTCCAGATGTGCTTCGTGCGGCCGCACGGCCACGCGCACCGTCTCCTTGTGGTTTATCACCAGGAGGGCATACTTCAGGTCGTTCTGGTAACCGACCCAGTTGATATCGTAATGCTCGTAACTGTGCACATCGCACTTTTCCTCCGGCATTTTGACCCGGCCGGGCGCTCCGAGGACCGTGCCACGCAGTTTCTCCAGATCGATCTTCACGTACTGCGACGCGCGGACGTTGCCCTCGCGGATCAGCCATTCCAGGCTGAGCCAGGCAAACTGATCAGTGCACCAACCGGTCCAGAGTTGCCGTCCATAGTCCCCTTTGCTCATGTTGGGCGTGACGAATGGGCGGACGTTGTCGTAAGGTGGCCCGGCTACACCGGAGAGCGGAAAACACCAGCCGCTAGTCGCTACCATGCCGTAGGCTTGATCGGGATCAGCGCTGAAATTTGTCGACTTAGTAGCCCCGGACAGATCGTGCCAGAGCTTCTCGCCCGTTTGTTCATAGATTTCATGGAAGGCTAATCCCACCATCGGGCTTTGCGCCTGGGAAGGACCGCAAAGGGCCTGTTCTGTTGTTTGTCCCAAACACGTTTCGTATTGCCGTGTGCTGATGACGCGGGTCCAGGACCAGGTCGCGGCATCTCGGGCGGCGGCCAGCGCCAGTTCCCGGTCGCCCATTTCGCTGAAGACCAAGGTGGCGATCGCCGGTTCGTATGCTTCCCAACTCCCAATCGTCTCATTCTTCTCCTCGGTGATGCCGACCGTATCTTCCCAATAACCCACGTAACGATGCACGTCCATATAAGTCTTCCGGAAGAAGTCCTTCGACCGCAACGCCGCCTCTTTCAGCTTCTCATCCCCGGTAATCTTGTACATCCGCCACAGAGCCCACGTGCACCAGATCTGCCCCGCACCGCACGCCTGAGTCACCGGTTTGCCTTCCAAGGTGAATGCGTAGGGGAATCCACCGTCGGGTCGCATCACTTTGAGCATCCAGTCGCAACCACGCTGGGCGGCGGCCAGCACACGCTGGTCCTGGCGACCGCTGACGTCCCAATACCAGAGCAAGGTCTTCACGACGATCCCCGTGCCGTGGGGAATAATCCAGGGATTGTGAATGAAGTCTCCGCCAACCAGAGTCGTTGACTTGGGATCAGAGAAATAGGAAGTGAACCAGGCCCCGGCCATCGGTCCTTCATCGTGTTGGATCTCGAGCAGCCAGTCGACCGTTTTCTCGGCCTTGATGCGCGCGGTCGGATAATCGGTGGCCAAGTACCAGCTATAAAGTGCCGGCAGCGTATAGCAGGCGCCGTACATCGGCCAGAACCACTCATCGGTCGTCAGGTTGCGCACGATCTGGTGCTTCTCGCTCCAGGCCTCATAGCTCATCAGTTCCCGTACGGTGAGCATCTGCATTTGCGTGATGGGCATGGCCCACTGCCTTGGCTGTTCGAACTTAAAGAGATCGGTCACCACGTGCTCATAGGCATCCCACCAGTTGCCCTTGCGAGTCGCCAACGTGATCTGGAAACTCGGGGGCGATTCACCGACCGGCCGCCATCGCCCTTGGTCGGGCCCCCGCGCCCGTCCAATGGTATCTGAAATTGGACGGTCATCTGGTTGTCTTCGGTGAAGCCCCATGTCAGATTGTCGGTGTCGGGGACCAGCGTCACCGTACCCTTGTCGGTTTCGATCGTCATCATACGAGTCGCGCTGTTGTGACCATTCGTCAACGGGCGGAAGTTGGGGCCATGCTCGACCGTATACCAATCGATATGCGGGCGAAACATCACCCTGGGCTCATCGACGCCGAGTCGCAATTCCAGGTCGAGCCAGGGATGATCGACTGTCTCGGGATCGTCGGGTATGACACGGCACTGCCATGCCTGGTCCTCGAGTCCGTCTGCCGTCGGATGGAGATGCGCCAGGAAAACGCCCCCGGGCACTACCGCCACAAGTGATCCCACGGAGCCGTCGTCCTGAATTAGGCTCACCGCGCACGGATGGCCGCCGGAGAGTACGGCCATGGTGCCCGACATGCGTGACTCAGCGTCTCCCTGCAGGTAGGTCTGCCATCGCAGCGCACCGTGATCCTCTTCCCACTGCGTGCGGCACGTACGGTTCTCGACCGAAAAACGTTTCACCGTGGGACTGATGATCGAACGTCGCAAGCAGCAGCGCACGCCATCGTCCGCCGCGGCCACCACGAGCCCTTCATGATATCCCGGTCGCGCTTTTGCGGTGATTTCAAACTGGGCGTTTGCTCCGGGTTCCAGGTCGCCGAGTTCGGCCCGTCCCTCCAGCCACTGCACGTTCACGCGTCGGGCGGGCGACGTCCCGTCGTTGAGGATCGACCCCTTCAGTGTCAGAACATCTCCTTCGACTACTACGAGGGCACCTGCGATGGAAAGACATTGCAGCGTAAGTTTCGGTTTACAGCGGAGTGTGTAGGGGCGCCGGTCGATGGGCAGGCCATTCTGATGCATCTCCCAGGTCAACGGGATCGCGCCGGCCACGAGCGGCTTCACAGGACAATGGACCCACGCTCCCTCGCCGGCCTCCACGCGCGGCACCTGCACTTCCAACCGACCGGCCAGGGTCCCTGCGGGAGCCAGTAACTTGATCGAGACGTCGTGCATTGCCGCGTCGGGATTGACGACGCGCACCCGCAAATCGTACGGTTCCGCCTGCGTGGCCCAGGGCTGCGCAACCTCGATGTTACCGATCGTCGCTCCGTAATCGGTTTCGACCTCGTTGGTCACCAGGCCCGTCGCGCCGTCGGCCAGGGCTTTGATTTCAATCTTGTAGAATTGGGCCAAAGCGGGCTCGTCGATCCCCAGGACTTGGGGCGCATCGGGCGGCAGGCCTCTCAGACTTCGCAGCAGCTTCCATTCGTTTCGGTCAGCGGAGGCCAGGATATCAACGTCTTTCCAGGCGGCAGGCGTGCGCGCATCGTCGAAGTAATGCATGAACCGCGTCACCGCGACCGGTCTCCGGTAATCGATAGACACGGATGGTTGAACATCCTTCTGCGCCGGATCGGTCCGCCATTGGTTGACCGGATAGGGTTGGCCCACGCTTGTTGGGAATCCGTCGAAGCCCCCCTGGATCATCGTGTAGATCCCTTGAACGGCCGGGCCCGACACCGATACCGGATCATCATAGTACGGCCATTTCATGGAACGCACTGGGGGCGTTGGCCCCAGTATCGAAACCTGCGGAACGGGCATCGATGACACTGGTTCGGGCGCGACATAGGGCGGAATCATGAACCGTTTCTGGTCGGCCTGAAAGTTCGTCAGCACTTCCTTGTCTGTCAGGGCACGGTTGTACACCCGTGCAATCGCCAGTTGGCCGGTCAGGGCGTCGGCCGCGGCGTAGTCCATTTCGGGAAAGCGGGCTGCGCCCAACTGATAGAAGGGATGATGATTCGTTTGAAGTGCCCTGGCGCATCCACCTCCGCAACCCTTCGCCCGTTTACGTAGAGGCGGGCCTGGTTGCCGGCCTGCACCGCGACCCATTGCGACCATTGTTTCATCGGCGGCACCAGCCTGGGTCGTGGTGAAAGCCCTTTCGTGCAACAGCAGCAAGGCTTGGGCGTTGGTCGAGTAGATCAGCGAAATCCCCCCCTGACCGAAGTCGTTGCCGATCAGCGTGGCGCCGCGCAACTTGGACCCTTCAATCGAGGCCCAGGCCTCCAAGGTGATTTCCGGCAATTCGAGATTACCAGGGCCCTCGACATAAGTCTTCTCACCGTCAAATCGCAAGGCGTAGGGCTCCATCCTATTGCCGGTACCCGTCCATCCAGACGTCCTGTCAAACTGGAAGTTGTGCAGCACGCCCGAGCCGGCAATGTGATCAGGTTGCCGCGCCAGGTTCTGCCACACGTTGTTCTCGGGATCGACCCCCCCGCTCTTGATCTGCGCCTCGGCGTCCAGGTACAGGATCAATCCCTCCGCGACGGGCTCCGCCCCGGGCACAAGCTGGGCGTTCATTGAGAACAGGATCAGCAAGGCGGGGAGGAAGAAAGAGTACTGCCGTTTCATGGCTCTAAAACTCCCGTGGTTGCAGCAGTCCCATATCATTTCGCGAGTTGAAGCGGTGTGCGCATCGGTTGCAGCGCGAGCCGCAGATATCATAACCATCACCACGAGTCGTCAATCGCGAGCGGAGGTGAGAGTTGTCGTGGGCTCCCTTGCACGCGACGTTGGTTTGAGCCGTCACGAGCACCGGCTCCGCTCGCGGTCAGGTTTCTCGTTGTTGGCAAATTTCTTGGCGCTCGCTCAGCCAGTGGCACCGAGGCACCTTGGGAAGTAGTGAGCGGGGGCTTGCTTCAGCACTGGCTCCGCTCGCGGTCAGGTCTCTCGTTGTTGGCAAATTGTTTGGCGCTCGCTCAGCCAGTGGCACCGTGGCACCTTGGGAAGCGGAAACTGGAGTTCTCGCACACTGGCCGGTCAGGGTTTGTTCCTGGGCAGGCGGTCTTGCGGGCAAGTGTATTCGTCTTGAGCATATTCCGTGCGGACGCGAGGGGCCGATTTGGTTTTCGGCGGGCTAGGTCCAGAGCGGGAACCAATCGGCTGGTGCGTCCTCGATGTCGCGGATTTCCTCGTCGCTGCGGTACATCGCCCAAAGATCGATCCAGGCGATCAGCATCCGCAGATCCTGCGGCGACAGGTTCTTGCCACAACGCTGCTGGTCCATCGCCTCGTCGATCAGTCGGCTCTTGGGTGACAGGTAGGTCAGCGGCGGCAGAGTGTCATAACGCGTGGTGATCGTGTTCGGTACGGCGACGTAACCGTTTGTCCCATCAAATGCGGGGCAGGCGCCGCCGATCTGGTCGTTATCCTTGCCCATGAGCAGCGTCAGATAGGGTTCGGGGAAGATGCCGCCCCAACGTTGCTGGCCCAGTTCATCGGGCCGTAGCGTCAGATCAAGTCTGTCGACCGCCACTGTGTCGCCCTGATGACACTCGGCACACGCACGATCGAAGATCGGTTGCACGTCCTTCACATAGGACAATGAGCGAACGCCCCACGGCGGCGGCTGGATCAGTGTCGGGGGCCACTGGGGCCATGATGGGTTGGACGACCGGGGTCGAGTTGTGTCGTTCATGACAGCCCGTACATCCGCGGTACTCGCCCGGTCGGGCCGACACCCAGGACCGCATCGTATGGACAGCGCGATAGTGCTCGTCGAGCACCTGAAAATAGAGCATCCTGCAAGGCGGGACCTCGAAACTGACCGAACCATCTTCGTGGATCGGCACCGTGCCATGCACCTGCTTGACCCCCAACGGACCGGTCAGTGTGGTCACCGGACCGCAGAAGACCGACTCGTCGCCCCAGGAGACATCGGTGGTCGGTGTCGGCGTTTTCCCTGGCAGGAACTTCTCGCCCCAAGCTCCCCAAGCCGCTGTTCGGCCCGTCGACTGCCGAACGGTTTGCCGCCCGAGTGGACGATGCCGACCGAGTAGTTCTTCGGCATGCTCTCGACGACTCGCAGGTACTTGCCCTGCTGGCGAACTTCCGGCGGCGCGCTTTCGAAGATGTTGTTCGAGAAGAACACTCCGGGACGGATCGTCGGATTGTCCTTTCCGAACCGGGCATGTCGGCCAGGTCGGGCAAGCGGGGCGGACTCTTGCGCGCGCGGACCGGCTGGGCATACAGCACGTTGTGGTCGCCTTCGTAGATCAACTCGCGATTGCCGTAGATATCCATCAGGTAGAGCTTGAATTGTCCGATGGTCGGATCGTGGCCGGAACGCATCCCCCCGACCCACACGCCGCCGGTTCGGGCGGAAACCAGAAACAGTTCTTCGCTGAGCGGATAAGGCGTTTTGTAGGCCGCGTACTTGCCCGACGTGTGGTACTGCTCCGTCAGGCCGGGCGTCGGGATCGGACCGTCGCCGACCTCCGGCCAGGGCATCTCCTGCGTGACTTTCCAGATACCGTCGGGGAAGTTCAGGCCTTCGCTGGGATCAACGACGCCGATACACCCTACCCAGACATCGTGATGACCGAATCCGTTGAACATCACCTTGCGTGGTACCAGGAATCTGTCGCGCTTCGCCCAGATGGTCGGGACGCTCGGATTGATTACCCCAGAACGTGGCGGCCCCCGTGCCGTCGGGGCGCATCGTCCACAGCGATTGGATCCGGTTGGCGAACTTGTCGACGTACTCCCATCGAGTCGACAGGATGCGCCCGTCGTCGAGCAGCGACGGCGAAAACTCCGGCTCCGTACCGGGACTGAGAATGTGGATATTCGTGCCGTCCGCGTCGCATCGAGTCATGATGTAGCTGCGTGCCCACATGCCACACTGAGCGTAGACGTCGGCCCGAGTCGAAAGGAACAGGTAACGATCACCGGGCAGGTAGATCGGGTCGATGTCGCTGTAGCCGCCGAAAGTGATCTGCCGGAGGTTCTTTCCGTCGATCCCGATCTCGTACAGGTGATACGCTTTCTCGTCTTCCGGCTTCAGACAGAACAAAGCCCGGTGGCCGTCAAAGGAGAGGTCGAAACTGAGCATAGCGGCGGGTTGCCCGGAATCGCCGGTCGGGACAAGTTGTCGCGGCGTCGGGGTTTCGGCGAAATCCTCCAGAACCAGCAGCTTGGCGCCGTGCGAGGCACACATCTCGCTGCGGAACCGGCTTTCATGCACCCATTCCGTTTGCTGGAACGTTCCGTGCGTGTCAGGGCTGCGGTGTGTATACGGCGCGTCGACGCAGATGATCTCCGAGAAATCGATCTCGGGGGACTTGAAACATCACCCGGCGTTTCAGGGCCCGGACCTCGAAATAGAATGCTCGCGCATCGCGACGTATCGAGCGCCACTTCGTCGGAAGAAGCTCTCTGTTCGAGTTCTCTCAAAGCGGCCGTCTCATCCGACAGGTCCGACGTGTCGGTCCGCTGTTGCAGCCGGTCGATCATCTCGCGAGTCCAGACTGATTTCCTTGCCGGTGCGTGTGAGCAGATCGTCTTCTTCGGTCTGAAAAAGCCATTCGGCCTTCTGCTGACGTTCACTCTTGGTCAGATGCGGAGCCTCTTCCGCGAAGAAACGTTCGCGAGCCTGACGGGCCATTTCCTTGCGGCGAAGCTCTTCGATGAGCGTTTCTTTGGCCGCCACCCACTGGGGATCGTCCGGCGTATTCTGCAGCGCATCGTAGAGGGCCAATTGCTCCGAAAGCGACAGTGCCGAATCGAAGAGCTGTACATCGTCCACGCAACCGTTGAACGCATACTCGCCGTTGAGCGACCCAATCTCGACCCGCTTGACCGGCGACGTGAAATCCGCCGGCGAGAGCGTGTTGGCGTCGGTCTTCCAGGCGAGATCGTTCGACCTCAGGATCGACTTGCCTGCCTTACTGTCGTTGACAAATACGACGTGATACCACTGACCCGGCATCCACGTTAGATCTTCCGTGCTGAATCCAGTAAAGGAACCGCCGTTCTGCCAGCCGAAGTGCAGCCGGTCGTTGTGGACTTCCACCTGCATGCGAAAATTCATGGTGCCGTCGGAAAACGTGAACAATTGCCGGCTGGCGCCGCCATCGTATTGGATCCACATCGAGACCGTGAAGTCGGTCAGCTTGCCCAGGGCAGCGGCATGGCGGTCAAGGCGAATCGAGTCGGTTGCTGGGAAGCGGATGGCTTGGCCAGCCTTGCCATCGACGCTGTGGTTCATCGCGGCTGCGCCAAGACCGCCGTGCAGCGCATTTGGTGACGAGTCGGCGAGGAGGTTGCCCTGGCCATTCTCATCGAATCGCCAGTGACCGATCAGACCAGCTTCCGTCTGGGCCACTCCAGCCAGTACCAATGCCAAGACCGTGTAGAGGAACCTCAAGGAGAAAGGGACGGCTGGCAGTGCGATCGGCCGCGAGGCGATCGCTGTCCAATGCATCTTCATCTCGGTTTCCCTCGTTCGCAATGGTGGGCTTGCCCCACAGGTTCTGGCGAGACCTCGCCAGCGCCTCACGAGGTAGGGGCTTAGCACAGGACCATTTGGGTTGCGACGCCGTCGGGTGGGCCAGAACCGGCTGCCATTTTACCACATGCGAGCAGTCGCTGCCGATGGGAAAGTCGAAAGTCACCGGTGGGCATTACGCGACGGGGCGACGCGGCATCGCCGGGCGGGAACGGAACCCCACCCTCGGCGGCGCAAACCCTATTGGGAAACCCTATTGGGAAACGGGCCCGGAGTGAAAGTGTTGTGACTCATGAGCCCGGGGTCGCCGATTACAAAGACTTTAGGCAAGCCACGACCGCTTCGTAATTCGGCTCCTCCGTGATTTCAGGGACAAGTTGCGAGTAGGCAACGGTGCCCGCTGCATCGACGACCACGACGGCCCGCGCGAATAATCCGGCCAAGGGGCCGTCCATCATCCGCACTCCATAGGCTTTGCCAAACGAGTCATTGCGCATCTCCGAAAGCATCGTTACGTTCTCGATCCCTTCCGCTCCGCAGAAGCGTTTCTGCGCAAAGGGTAGATCACGTGAGATGCAGAGGACTTTCGTGTTGTCGAGCGACGTTGCCGCTTCATTAAATTTTCGTACCGAGGCGGCACACACGCCCGTGTCCACACTGGGGAAAATATTCAAAACCACCTTTGAGCCAGCTAGACTGCTGATCGTAACTTCCGACAAATCGGCGGCGGTGAGAGCCGCATCGGGTGTTTTGCCCCCAGTCGTGGGGAGGGTGCCGCAGGTGTTTACCGGATTTCCTTTGAATTTCGTGGTGGCCATGGCTGCGTTCCTTGTTGGTTGTCGAGTCAAAAATAGTCATTGTCCAATGGATTCTTTGTAGTAGCGAACTGCCCCATTGCAACCACTCAGCAGGTATCCTGCGGCGCGAGGCGTTCGCTATGCCGTTCCAACAAATCGGGCCACGAAGGACTCGATCTCCTCCTCCAGTTCCGAGCGGCTTGCCAGAGCGGAGATCCAACGTGCGGGAATCGCTTCATATCCCAACGCGGCGCCCAACAGCGAACCGAGCACCGCGCCACGGTGGCAGTTATCGCCGCCGACGTTGGTGTTCGCAACAAGGGCCGCCTCGAAGTCGTCCGGGTAACGCGCGGCCAGGTAGAGCACAGCCGGGAACGACTGATCAATATAACAAGCTGGGCTGAGTATGCCACCGATCACTTCCAGATCCGAACGTCGATCGCGGCTGATCCGCTCAACCACTTGCTTGGCTGGGAACCCGAATGATTCAGCGATCCTGCAAGCGAGAGTTCGGACCGGCGGCTGGGGATCTGACAGCAGTTGGAGCAGTAGGCGCCCCAGAGCCAGAGCATACCGCTCCAGTTTGGCGGATCGGTGCGTGAGTCGCAGGTGCACCAGGAGCAGCGCGTCGACCAAGTCCGTGTCCTTCTCCCGCAACGCGGCGAAGATCACCGGCGGCAGGCCGACCAATCCGCCGATCGACGCCGTGTCGTGGCCTTCCCGCCCCGCACATTGATCGGGTGAAACTCCCCGTGCATGGTTGGCGAAGAAATCGCGATGATAAGACTCGGCATACGTGTCGCGGTGGCTCTCCGGAGTGGTCATAAAGGCGATATACTCACGCAGAAATGCGTTTGCGTCATAGCGTCCTGCTGTGATCATACTACGCAACAATACACGGACACACAGCAGGTTCAGCGTGTTATCGCCACTTCCCAGACCGTGATGATAGTGGCAATGAGGCTGGCCCCAAAGGTGCTTTCTTGCCATGCAGAATGACACTGCCGACGACTTCTCCCCCCTGAGAGCCGCGACCGGCACGGCCCGTGCTGGCCAACGACATGATCGAACTTGGGTGCAAATCCTTCGGTGCCTGGTAATCTCGAAGCGTGCCAAAGTCACGCTGCAACGCCGCCACGTCGTAGTACCAATGGGCCGGCATGGCCAGCGCATCTCCAACAAACATGCCCCACAAGGCACCTCGTAACCGCTGGCGACTGTCCGGTTCCTGTACCACCGCCACCTCCCCAAGTAACGAGCAACGGCCGCAAGCGGCAAGCTTGCCCGGCCTGGTGGTATCATAGCGCACCGCCAATAGATGGCGAGGGGAGCCATGCGCAGAACGATCACATCATGCCTTCGAGAGCCGGCACAATGTGGGGAACACCACCGCCGCCGTGCGCACACGCAACGTTTCCGTCGGGTTTATCCCGGCGGGACGCCAACTGGTGAGCTACCGAACTCGCACATACACCACGTTTTTTGGGTGGCGAGGAGTTGCATGGGTAGCAGGCCAGTTGTGGTCCCGCCGGGGCAAGCCCAGCGGAAACCGGAGCGTGTGCTTCATCGCGGTAGCAGGCCAGTTGTGGTCCCGCCGGGGCGAGCCCAGCGGAAACCGGGAGCATGCGCGTGCTCACGTAGCAGGCCAGTTGTGGTCCCGCCGGGGCAAGCCCAGCGGAAACCGGAGCGTGTGTTGGCAGTCGCGTTGGTAGCAGGCCAGTTGTGGTCCCGCCGGGGCAAGCCCAGCGGAAACCGGAGCGTGTGTTCATCGCGGTAGCAGGCCAGTTGTGGTCCCGCCGGGGCAAGCCCAGCGGAAACCGGAGCGTGCGCGTCGCGTAGCAGGCCAGTTGTGGTCCCGCCGGGGCAAGCCCAGCGGAAACCGGAGCGTGTGTGCATCGCGGTAGCAGGCCAGTTGTGGTCCCGCCGGGGCAAGCCCAGCGGAAACCGGAGCATGCGCTGCTCACGTAGCAGGCCAGTTGTGGTCCCGCCGGGGCAAGCCCAGCGGAAACCGGAGCGTGTGTTCATCGCGGTAGCAGGCCAGTTGTGGTCCCGCCGGGACGAGGCGAAAGTGCACGGAAGATCACTCCGTCACCGGACATGCCGTTCCAGAGTTCTTTCTGCTCATCGGTGTCATAGGTCCAGTACAGCCAACCTTGAAAACCCAATTTGGGAAACTCGGCTGCCAAAGTGGATGCCCATTTGGCCGCCGGGGGAAGTTGCGGGAATCGAGTCTTGAACGCACCAAACTCGCCAACCAACAGCGCTTTACCCGGCTGCTCCGCAAGTCCCTTCAATAACGCCTCGTGCTCGACGGATGCCAGATCGTTGTTCAACGCCTCTTCGCTGTCGCTGTAAAAATGAATATCGATGACGTCGGCTTTCGACCGCAGCAGTGCAGTGGGCCGGAAGGGGTATCGGTTCTTCCAGAGAGCCTGATCCTGGTGAAAGTCGCCCGGTCCGGTGCGGCCGACGGCGTGATAGGTAAAGAGGTTGGCGTTGATCAACGCGTCGGGAACCTCGCTGCGAATCGCCTCGACTATCTGATCCACCCAGTAGATGGCCATCTCGTCTGCCAGCCGCTGCTTGTCAATGGCCAAGTCGTAAGTGATGCCATTGGCCGGAGTGACCATTCCCTGGTCGAGCGCAAACGGTGCCCCTGAGAGGGGGAAGCAGACCTCGTTCATAATGTCCCAACAGAAAACCGCCCGCAGCGTGGCCGGATCACGCGCTCGCAGGCCGCGAATCACGTCCTGTAGATAAGCCTTCTTGGCAGCAATGAAACCGGGGTGCAAATAGTTGCGACTCGCGCCTTGGACGTGCTCGACCTGCGTCGTCAGGAAGTGGCCGTAAGGGCCGGCCTCTGGAAATCCTTCGAAGCAGGGGATGACCAGTACATTGCACTTGCCTGCTTGCAGCAAGAAATCGGCGAGATTGTCGAGATAAGCCGCGCTCAACGCATCTGCTTCAGCATTCTCCAACAGTGTTCCGCGTCTTCCCCAAAACCCGTTGATGAAGACGCGCACAACATTGTAGCCGCCACTGGCCATTTGCCTGAGTGTCGTACTGGTGCGCTCGCGGTCATAAACAAACGGCGAGAATGTGGCATGCCCGCCCCGGCCTTCCAGGTCCAACCGGATGAGGTTGAATCCCCGTGGCTCGAACCGCTGGCCCGTGGCCGCGAGGACCAGCGCGTTCTTCTCAATGCGCACGGGAGCTGTTCCGAGCACGGCCGTTTCACCGGCAAAGCACGTTGCCGCGGCCATTGTAAGACACACGTACCATAGTAGCTTGCCAACAAACATGCCAGATTCTCCCGAAAATAGTTGGCGACGGCCGACTTCGCTCGACCTTACCAGTTCGAGCTATTCGGCCGGCACGGCTTGCAGAATCGTGACGGGATCGCAGAGCAGTCCTCCTCGCACGACAGCATGGATCTGTCGTGTGTTGCGGATGTCGATGGTAGGATCCGCGTTCAAGATCACCAGGTCGGCGAGTTTTCCCGGCGCCACGGTTCCCAGCCGGTCCTGTTGGTTCAGCACCTTGGCGTTGTTGATGGTCGCGGCGGCCAAGGCGGCCGCTGGGGAAAGCCCGGATTCAACCAGCATCTCCAATTCTTGATGCAGGGAGAACCCGGGTGGCACAAACGGTTCCGGCGTGTCGGTACCGGCCAGCAGAGGCACACCGGCCCGATGCAACAGGCCGGTCAATTCCTGGTACTTCCGGATCTCGTTGCGCCGCGATTCTTGCGTGGCTGGCAACAGATTGCTGCTCTGCCGATACGATTGCCAATAATCGAGCATCCGCCGCGGTACGTGCGTGAGATCGGGATGATTGTGAATCTCCTCCAAGTCATTGAGGTAGATCATGTTTCGAAAAACGACGAGCGTCGGGTCAACATGAACCTGACGCTCAGCGAGCGATGCGATCAGGGCCTGTGCCAACGGATTGTGCAGATCGAGGTTGGCCCGATGATCTCCTTGGGCGGCCACTTCGGGGGGAATAATGTAGTTGAATACCGACCAGATGTGCTCCAGCGAATCGATTCCGTCGAGCACGGCATCCTGGGCGGAGTAGTTCCCCAGGTGAGCGATGACTTTCAGGCCTGCCCGGTGGCCCTCGTTGATGACTTCACGTCCCACGGGTCTCGATGTGCCTACGTAGATCTTGAGAGTGGTCACATGCCACTGCACCATATCCTCGACAAACGCGCGCACTTTCGCCGGATCAGTCAGCCCGTATCCGATGTCCCGATGCAGAGGTGGGTCCGAGTCAATGAGCGGGCTGGCCAGGAACACCCGCGGACAAAGCTGCGGCGCGGAGTTCGGCGGAGCGGGCGATGATGGACTCGGCGACAATCTCGTCCCCCACGTCGCGCACACTGGTCACTCCGTTGGCCAGGAACATGGGCAGGAACTGGTCGCCGGCCACATGCGACCGATTGGCCAGGTGCACCAGATGCACGTGCGCGTCGATAAGTCCTGGCAGCACAAACTTGCCTTGGCAATCGATGACCCGTGCACCCTGCGGCTCCGCGGTATCCGGCCCGGTGATGGCTTGGATGTGTTGGCCCGCGATGACGACGGTCCGGTCAGGAAGAAAATTGCCGGCGATCGGATCGAACACGGCACCGCCCCGCAGCACAATCAGTGGTGGCTCGTCAGCCCACACGCCCGACGCTCCGGCGCAAAGCAGGCCCAGTACCACCGTCAAACGACGTACACATCGACTCATGCCTGGCCAACAGCTCATCAATACCTCGCAGTCCTCAATGTTCGGCTCTTGTGCCATTCGAGTGTCCCCGCTTCACGAGATCTCACAGAGTTATTTCGTTTGCGGTGGTGGCACGCGACGGTACTCCAAAATCATCGAGCCCGGCTTCTCATCGATCGTGGCTCGGTAGTTCAGTAGTCTTCCGCCGGTAGTGGTCACGGGGGGCAAGAGTTGAAAACCGGACGCTTGCCGGATCTCGTATACCGCTGCCGGATCGATATCATGCAATTCGCAATCGAAGCTGGCATAGGGCGATCGTTCGCGCCGAAAGCAGATGACGATTCCGTCGGACTCGGCGGGGCGGTGATACTGCATTGCGCACCAAACTGACGGATCAAGCGTCGGATCGGACAGCGGGTAGAAGTCACCGAACCAATAGGGGCGGATCCGTTTGCCTTCCTCGATGGCCTGCCGCAGTTGGTCACGAGGATAATCGGCGGGGCGACAATCTTCGGCAAAAGGGATTCCGCCGTTGAATCCACTGCGGAACAGATACGGCGTGGATCCCATCTGTCCGACAGTACTGAAGGGTAGGTAGCGGTTCAGACCGAGACTCATCAACTTGGTTTTTGATGGCGGCGTGTGCGATTCTGGCCGGATCGGACCCGACCATGTCACATGTGTTGTCGCTCCGCCACAACGGGAGCGACCGCGAACACGTCTCCAGGTCGATGCGCCGTCCGCCGCTGGCGCAGTTGTCAATCAGCAGGTGCGGGTAGGTCGTCAGCAAGTCGTCCCACATCCGGTAGAGTCCCTCGATATACCGAATTTCGCCGATGCCGACGCGCTCGGGATCCTGCCGGTCGAGAAACCCCCAGAACGGCAGCGGGTCGATGTTGAAATCGATCCGCAGGCAATCCAAGCCATACTCCTGGATGACTGTCGTGAGATATCGCGTCATAAACTCCCGCGCCGCGGGCAGCCCCAGGTTGAAGAGTCCGCTGCCGTCGCCGCCTGGGGAGATGACCCACTCGGGATGCTCTTTCGCAATGGCGGTCCCGGGGTGCACTCGCTCGGGCTCGAACCACATCAGGTACTTCAATCCGGCTTGATGCACGGCGTCGCGAATGGCCTGGATGCCGTGCGGGAACCGGTCGCGAGGCTCCACGCGTTCGAGCGGGAAACCATAGTGTCCCATGCCGGCCGGAAAGCCGTCGCGGGTCCAGTAGGCGTCGAGCCAGAACATTTCGAAGCCCAGGCCCTTGATCGACTCCAGGTGCGATAGCACATTGGCCTCGGTGGAATTGTTCAGTTCGTAGAATGATGTGCTCAGATGCACGATCGGCGGAGTCACCGTGTGGCCGTTGCACTTGGGGACGACGTGCGCCAGCATTGTCTGACGAAACAAGTTGTATGCCCGATAAGGATCGCCCCCCGACCAATACAGTTGCATGATGCGCGGCGATCGAATCGACTCGCCGGGCCGCAGCGACACGCTCAGGTGTTGCATGCCGGCCTGAATTCGAAGCTCCCGGCCGGCCGTCTGCTCGACCGTTGCCCGCCACTGCCCCGACCACCCGACGGCCGTCACCACGCCGCCGCTGCCCCAGCCCAGAGTGAAGAACGGCGAATCGGCAGAGGATCGCCCGTTGACGGCCCCGAATTCCACTTGTTTGCCGGGCGACAGGAAGTCGTCGAAGGGCATCCAGTCATCTGCCGCACACATGCTGCCGCGCAGTCGATGGAGCACGGGTGTCGTCCCCAACCCGAGCGAGAGAGTTGTATCGACGGCCAGCACCTGTTCGAGCACCGGTGAATTGCGCTGGCCTTTGTTGGTGAAGTACAACGTCCAATCCACGCCCGGCGTGTCCAGATAGACCGTGGCTTCAGCGCGGACTTCGAGACCTGTCTCCGGATCGGTCAGCGTCAAGATCTGCTGCGTGCGCGTGGCGTCGATCGGCTGGTTGGATGTCTGTCGTTGCCACTGCGGCAAGATTTCGCTCGAAGGTCGCCCACCATAAACGAACGAAAATGGCACGCCTTGTCCAGGTGAGGCCTGATTGGCCAAATCGTCCAACCATAGCACCGTTCCGTCCTGCAAGATCACGCGGGCATCTGCCCAGTCCGCCTGATCCCAGCCGCGCCCGTCACCGCCGTCATTAACCACCAGATCAAAGCTGTTTGCGCCGCCGATTGCCACATCGATGGCTTGCATTTCGCCATCGGGGCGGAGTATCGATGTTTGGAACAGGTCTTTGCCATCGGTGCTGACGTGCATGGTCACGGACGCCGCGGTGTGATCGACGTTACGGTCCAAACCGATGTCGGCTACGAACCGTGCGGCCCCTTGTTCCGTCGACACGCGCAGCACACTGCGCGAATTGACGCCGATCCCCCGCGTGTAGGTCTTATCGCCAAGTCGCAGCGGTGTTCCGAAGCCGCACCGCCCAATCTTCGTATCGCCCGCTACGTCCTCGTGGACCAACGTCAGCCGATTGGTAGCTTGGGAAGACGCCACAGCGTCGCCAAATGCCATGGCGGCCCAACGCGTGTTGACGGCTATTTCCTCCGATGTCTTCCGCGTTACAACGGCGTTTGGCTGTTGTTCAGCACCACGTGTAAGCACGGGCATGTGGCAGAGAAGTAGTCCACAAAGCACGGCAAACCACTTATGCGTGTTGCTCATGGGTCTCTCGCCTCACAGTACTGCACGGTGTCCAATTCGCGATATCGAGCTACTGCCAGGATACCCACTGCAAGTCGTGGCGGCTACAGGGCGGTGGGCCGGTTGCGTTCACTGACTCTGCCAGTGCTTTGCGCTCCAATTGTCCGCTATTAGCACCGGTAAAGCCTGAGGGGCACCTCGTGAAGTGGTGAGCGGAGGTTTGCTTCCGCACTGGCTCCGCTCGCGATTGATGACTCGTGGTGATGGCTGTACATTTCGCCGCTCACTCAGGCAGTGGCACCGCGCAGCTGGCTCATGAATGAACCATTCCTGCCCCCCATTGTTGCTTCGCGACACGGATCGTTTAGTGCACGAAAGCTCACGTAGTCTTCGCAGCTTGCCTCCACTTGTGCTTGGTATGGGGTTTCGTTCCAGCCCCTAGTGAAGTGACGTTGACTCGAATTCAGCGCCGGGCTACCCTCCGCCGCATATTTCATCCAGCCCCCCTGCCGTGTGCAGCTTTTCGCGGGTCATTTTCGCCTTTTTCCAAGAGACAGTCAGGAGTCCTTGATGTGCCAATCGCAGCGGCCGTTTCCGGCACGGTGGATATTTGTTTTTGCCCTTGGAACTCTGCTGGTCGCGCAGCCTTTTCGACCACCCCACAGCTTTGCTCAGGCGGTTGAGCCCGCGGTTTCCGCTTCGCCGGCGGCCACCGACCTGGCCATGGATGTGACGCAAGACAGGACGACTCAACTGCCCTCTCTGGAGAATGACGTCCCTTCTATCGGCCCTTCGCTTGCCGAGCGGATCGGTAACCTGCAACAGACCATTAAGACGGATCTGGTCCAGCTGGAGTCGCTGCAAGCCAAACTCGTGGAACAGAATGAGGAACAAGAGGTTGCGAGCGCAGAGTATCAAGAGAGAAACGCGGAATTCGAGAAGCAACGGGCGCTGCTGAAAGCGGCGGAAAGCGGTCCCGGTTCGTCACCGAACAACGAGCTGGTCGAATTGGTGGAAAAGGTCGAGGCGAAGCGAACACTTGCGCGAGAGCGGTTTGACCTCGCTATCGAAACGAAGAAGACATCGCAACAGCAAATAGTGGAATTGAAGGCCAAAATCCAGCGACAGCAGGAGACTTTGGACAAGCTGCTTGCCCCGGACCCGGTGGAACACGAATCAGGTACGCCACCCGACCAGGCTGCGTCCCCGGCTGTTCCGGCGACGGGCGGTGAAGTCAACAATCCGAGTCCGGCTCCTGTTGACGCGCAGGCAGTGGCAGCCGGTGGGGTAATGACCGCTACAAGTATTCCACCGCCGACCACGGTAGATCCGGCTGCTGAGTCAGGCACGCGGGTGAGCGAGGAGCTCGAGAAAGCTCAGGACCAAGTGTCACAGGCTCAAGCGGCGAAGGAGCAAGCGGAGCAGGAGGCCGAAGCCGTCGCCCAAGGTCTCGAAGCGCTGGACAGGAACATTTCGCTGGAGCAGAAAGCTCGCGAGGCGGCCCGTCGCCAAGGTACGAATGCCGAGGCGCGCATCGAGGTGCTCGAAGAGGAGTTGCAGCAATCGCTCGAAAACGGCGCCGATCGGGCCGCTGTCCAGAAGACGCAAAAGCAGATCCGTGAGGCTCAGCAGCGGATCCGCGAGTCGCGTGAGGAAGTGAAAAAACTGCGCTTTACGCTTGGACACGCTACAGGCGGAACGCGCGGATATGCTGCGGGAACAAGTGACGACCCTCCAGCAGGTCGAGAAAACGCGTCAGGAGGCGGAATTAGCCCGGCAAGCGCTCGATACCATCAAGAATCCGTTTACGCCTCGCAATATCGCTAAGTGGCTGGTTGAAAAGGGCCCCAAATTGCTCGCCATCCTGCTGGCTGCGTTGGGGATTCACCTGCTCGTGAACCTCCTCACCCGCCGGATCGTTTCCTACCTTGCCGGCAAGGAAATGAATGGCCGGAAGAGAGATCGCGAGCAACGCGCCAACACACTTGTCGGCGTCATTCATAATACCAGCGTGGTGATCAATTATGTCGGCGCCGTGCTCGCGTCGCTGGATGCCGCCGGGCTTCCCATTGCACCTTTGCTGGGTGGAGCCGCCGTGGTCGGCCTCGCCGTCGCCTTTGCCGCTCAGAATCTGCTGAGGGACTATTTCTGCGGGTTCATGATCCTGATGGAGGATCAGTACAATGTCAACGACGTGGTGAGGATCGGCGGAGTCACCGGTTTAGTGGAGCGAGTTACCTTGCGGGTCACCGTCGTGCGTGACTTGGAGGCAGTTCATTTCATTCCCCACGGGCAAATCGAGAAGGTGAGTAATTTAACGCACCGATGGTCCCGTGCGGTCTTCGATATTGGTGTCGCCTATGGCGAAAACATCGATCGGGTGATGGATGTGCTCGTCACGCTGGGCAAGGAAATGCGCCAAGATCCTGAATTCGGGCCTTTCATTCTGGATGACCCGGAAATGCTGGGGCTCGATTCTTTTGGCGACTCGGCGGTGATTGTCAAGTTCTTCATGAAGACCAAGCCGCTCAAGCAATGGGCGGTGAAACGCGAACTGAATCGGCGCATCAAGAATAAGTTCGACCAGCTGAATATTGAGATCCCGTTCCCCCATCGCACGATCTACCATCGCGTTGAACAGAACATGGCTCCCAGCATACTCGAACAACTCGACGCGAATCGACCATCGAAAGCCGCCTGACGGTGACGGGCATTGTGACGGTGGACCGCCATGGCCGGTTGTGATGTCGCAGGGTTCGCTCTGGCCATTGGCCGGTCTTCCGAAGTGCACCTGGGGTTGGGCCAACGGTATCAACGACAACGGCAAGATCGTTGGCAGCCAGGGTTATGTGGCCCGAGGAGTGCTTGTCGACCGCGCCGTGCTGTGGACCGCGCGATCGACTGCCGTCGATTTAAACAGCAAAGTCTCTCTCGCCAAGGGAGAGGTCCTGGTCTCCGCTTCCCATATCAACGCCGGTGGCGACATCATCGCAAGTACGATCAGGCGGGAAATGCGCGGGATACGGCCGGGCGGGATATCCCGGACAACATCGTTTCTCTTCCCGATCTTGGCAACCGAGCGGATTCACGGTTGGTCATGGAGGCGGACGGCGGCCAGCACTTGGCCGACGCGGATGCATAACGGCGTGACCGCCGCAAGGACGCGTACCCCCTGAAGTCCCGTCGGTCGCGTCGCGAAATGGGTGCGTCGTAATCGTACAACTTCGGTCCTGCTGTTGTTGCTGGCCATCGCGTTTAGGCGCTATCGAGTGGCATCTCAGACTAAACGAATCCAGGTCATAGCGATCTCAATCGAACTCACCGGCCGATAGCCAATACCTGAACAGCCGTTCCTGGTCCCTGGCTCCGTGCGCGACGTGGCCGACACGGATACCGGCATTATCTGGGACGTAATAGACAACATAGTTCCCAACCGAAAACTGCCGCAATCCTGGCACGAACTGATCGAACCGATGACAACGTTCGCCGATCAGTGGTTGAGCGGCGAGTAACGCAAACTTCTCGAAGAACGTCTCGATGAGCCCATCTGCCGCATCCGGGCTGCTATTTTGGATGCCGATATGATCCCAGATAGCATCCAATTCGTCACGGGCGGAAGGAGCGACGACGAAGCGACTCATTCGCTCTTGCTCGCTTCGTGGCGCTGTCTGCCCCGACGTTTGATGTCGTCGAAGAAGTCTCGCAACGCAGGCTCGTTCCGCAGTTCGATCCCGTCGCCGCGGTCAATCTGGCCGAAACCTTGCTTGATCGCCGCGACAAGTTCGTTGTGATATCGCAATTGGAACTCGTTGAAGAGTCGCATGGCTACGAGGAGAACATCATTCGTGGATGCAAACTGTTCGCCGTCGATGTGCTGTCGGACAAGATGTTCGACTTCCGGGGAAACGGTCTCGGCCATGACAAGGTTCCAGTGAGTTAGCGTCGGGAGGGCAACGTGCACCAATAATCACATTATATGACTTGGGGCGGCGGGGTGAACATGGCTCTCGTCTCTAAACTTAGGACGTGAAAAAGGGGTCAGGACTCATTTAAAATAGTCCTGACCCCTGGTATGTTCTTTTATGTTCGCGAAACCAGGGTTCAGGACCTATTCAAAATGGTCCGGACCTCTGTTCCCTACATGTTCCCACCTACAGCGAAAGATAGACGATCCCGATCACGACCGCCGATCCGATGCCGAGCAGGAGCGCGCCCGACCAGCCACCTGCGATCCACCCGCCCGCGATCAGCAGCGCCCAGCCGATCGCCACGGCGATCTGGATGAGCCGATAGAACGGATCACGGAGGCCGGGAACCGGCGTCGCCTTTCCACAGTCGGGACAATTCGTCAGGCCGCCGGCGAGCGTGTCGGCAACTTCGAACGGCTTTCCGCACTGCTGGCAGTCGACGTGAATCATGTTGCTGAAAACTTTATCGCTGGCGACCCTCGATGGCGGCAAGCAGGATGGCTGCGGCGAGGATGACGCCGCGGTGCACGGTGGCGTCCGGCTCGATTTCCACCTCCATCTTATAGATGAAAGGATTGAAGCGGACCCGTAAGTCCGCCTGCTGGTGGCCAGCGTTGTCGGTGATGTGGTAGTGCTGCGGGATCAAGTTGCTGAAGAAACGCCTCAGTGTCGCCATGAGCATCGAGTCTTCGCTCACTTTCGCGACGGGATTGTCGTGCTCGTCGAGGATCTCCCAGCTGTCGCGCAGCATCGACGTCCATCCCTTGCGGCGGCAGGCGCCGATCTTCTGCCCGGATTGGCTGTCCACGACGTCGTATGCCGCCGCGAAGTCGATCACCTGCCGCGCTTGGATCAGCAGCTTCTCCTGCTGCATCGTCTCGTCGGCATAGAAGCGGATGTCTTCCTTGAGCTTGAACGCCTTCTGCTTGGAAAAACCGATCAGCTTTCCATGCCCGTCATAGACGTGGAATTTCTGACCGAGGACCGACAGAATCTTGCGGCGGATGAGGTAGCGATTGTCTTGGATGCTCATGGGGGTGGATCCCATTCTACGTTGGACGCGGAAAGTGAGGTGACGGACATGAATTGTGACTTCAAATGGCCTATAATGCAACTGCTGGGAGATTCCGGGGCCGAGTCATATGTACTTGGATGGGAGGTTCAAGATTGATGACCGCCGACAATCCGTATCGTTCTCCCAAACCTGTGGCGATTCCGCCTGCCGCCACCCCATCGCTGTTGTTGTGGAGCGCGGCCGCGGTGTTCGGTTGTACGATCCTGGGTGGCCTCCTCGGTTTGGCAATCGGTGCGGCACTTGGTACGCTTGTTCCGGGCTATTACCGCTCCGTTTTCTCCGGTGGACACCTGCCGGGCTTTGACCCTGTGGCGGTTGGCATCGGCCAGGGGCTCTCGCAAGGTGTTGTGTTTGGCGGAGCCATCGGACTGGTATTGGTTGCCATGTTCTATTGGTACCGTTCGCGATCGGCACATCGTGTCGGCTGAAGTTGAGTTACATTTACGACGTTGGCTGCGATACCAAATTCCGATGGCCGACTGCTCTCTAACGGATATCTGCCTTCGCGCTCGGCGCCTCGAACCGGCTGCTGACGCCGTCTGGTTTCGCATCGTACAGCTTGCGGCCGCTGTGGATGGCTTGTCGATTGAGTTGCTCGATTTGGCGGCGTTCGGCATATTTCGCCTCGCGACGCTGGTCTTCGGCGCAGGGGACGAAACCGGGCAGGTCGGCCTCCGGGCGTTGGGCCAGCATTTCCTTGCCTGCCTGAATCAGCGCGAGCGCTTCGCGGTACTGCGGCTCGGTCTTGTCCTGGAAGTTCGCCAGGCACGGGCTGAGTTCAGGCCGGTCGAAGCTGACCATCACGCCCGGGCTTGAGCCAAAGCCGTTGAACGGCGAGCCTTCGTCCTGCCAGACCAGCGGCGGTCCGATCAATTGGCAGAGCTGCGCCAGCTGCGACCTGGTCAGCGGACACCGCCCGCTGACGCTGTCGGGGTAGGCGCAGTTGTAGGTGGCGTAGTAGGGCGCGTTGAGGTCCACCCACGTGATGATGCGATCGAGTTCCTCGGGGCTGAGCTTCACGTCGTGGTGGCCTGCGCGAGCACCTGCACCAGTTTGCTGGGATGGGAACCCCAGGCGTAAGCCTGCTGGATTTCCGCCGGGCCGGCCCCCACACAGTGGACGTAGCCCTTGCGCCAGAGTTCGATGTAAGCCGCGTTGAAGGTCAGGTCGCGGTCGGGAGCCAGTACCAGTTTCTCCGCGCCCTCTTGGCCGAAGTCATGGCACCCCAGACAGTGCTTGTTGAAGACGGGCTGGACTTCGGCCGTGAATCCGAAGAGACGCGGTTCGCCCTGCCACTCACTCAGTTTGCTGGGCGGGCGTGTCAGCGCCAGCGGCGATAGACTTAGCGTGGGAGACGGCGCAGTCAGGCGATGGTCGTGGCAGCCGATACAGCCGGTCTTTTCCCCGGGCTGCACGAACGTACCGCTGCGCATCGAATGGATCATCATGCCATTGGCGTCGAGGAGTTGGAAATAGACGAACTTCTCCGCTGGCACGGCAAAGTAGGCGGAGCCGTCTGCTTCCACGGGCACGGTGCCCAGGATGCGTTTGTTCTCCAGGCCGTGCCAGTTCATTCCCGGTGCCGTGTAGCCCTGGCCAAACCACTTGCCGGGCGACCAGGTCCGCTTCTCCGGCGCTTCCACCACGCGAAGGCTTTTCACTGCACCGCGCGACACACCCTGCATATGCGTGCCCTGATAGACGTCTTGCACGTAGAAATAGCCCTCCGTGCTGGCGAAGTCGCGCCGCGAGGGGATCTGCGGCGGACGCGTTCGAGGCTGGAGCGGCATTGGGTCGTAACAGCCACGCCCCTCGACGTGCAGCAAGACTTCGTTGCCGAACACGTCCACGAGAAAAATCCCCATCTCAAAGCCGCGGCCCGTCATACGCGAGCAGAGGAAGTATTTTTCGCTCAGCGGATAGGGGTCGGCGTATTTGAACCTGGCTTCGAGGGAATGATCGCAGTCGAATCCGCCGGCGATCCGCACGTGGTTGACCGCCTGGGCGGGCCACGTGCGGACCACACCGCCGCGACCGTCCACCCCCGACCGGCGATCGATGACCGCCAGGGCACCCCAAAGATGATCGTGGTGCGGCCCGAGGATGCAGACGACCTGTTCGGTGCCCGGAATCTGTCGCGGAGTGTAGGCGGCGCCGGGCACGGCGGTGTTGTTGCCCCAGAAGATCGAGTGGTTGGCGCCATCGGGTGTCGTCGTCCACAGGCCGTGCGCGTCTCCGAAGTTGCGATCCACGTATTCCCACCGGGCGTAGAGGATCCGGCCGTCGTCCATCAGCGACGCCTGGTTGTTGAACAGATTGTTGCGTTCCAGCTGGTGGATGTTCGCTCCGTCGCTTTCCATGCGATAGAGGTTGGCCGCGATGTCCTGGCTGCACTGGTTGTATTTCGGCTCGCGGGTGGAGGAGAACAGGATGGTGTCGTCGGGCAGATAGAGCGGGTCGAAGTCGCACACGTCCGGCGCGCTCGTCAACTGCCGCAGGTCGGTGCCGTCGGCGTTGATCTCCCAGATGTGCCAGTTCTCGTCCGCGTTACGGCGCAGCGCGAAGACGATCTTCTTTCCCTCGAAGTGCACTTCCGGATCGCGCGCGATACCGTGGGGCACATCGAGCAGCGTGTGCGTCTTTCCGCCTTCGGCGAAATCAATCAGCTTCATCGCGCCGCCGCCCTCGAAGTCGCGCGTGTTGGCCTCGTCCGTGTGAAAGAGCGTGTCAATGGCGTGATAGCTGCTGCGGTATTGCGGGCGCACGATATACAGGATGGGCTGACCGCTGACGAGTGGGTTGGCAATCAGCGCTTCCCGCTGCAGTTCGACGAACTCGGCGCCGGCGTCGAGATCGGCGTTTTCGTGCAGTCGTTTCTCGGTCTTCTCCAGCCGGGCCAGGAACTCAGGGCCGCGTGGGTAGCGATCCCCGAAGGTGATCATCAAGTCCTGGATCGCGCTGCGCAGGCCAAGGGCCTGATCGGGAGACAGATCCAGGCCCACCAGGCCCAGAATCGGCTTGCGGCTGGCAAAGCGGTCGCCGGTCACGTTCGGGTCGATTCTCCCTTGCGCAGTGAAATCGTCGAATGTCACATGCCCCCATCCGTCTGTGTTGGCATCCACAATGCGCAGGAAAACCCTCTGCCCGACCAACTCCGCTGCCGACCACTGCACGCGGTGCATGATTTCCGTCTGGCGACCGCGCGTCTTGAGGATTTCCTTGCCGTCGAGCGTACAGAGTGCGATATAGACATTCTCTGCCTGGCCGCCGCCGACGAGAAAGGAGATCATCGGGCCATCGAGGACAAAGACCGGCGACTCGAGCACCCCGGTCATCTGGTCGTTGGAGGGACCGGTCTTCCGCTCCACGGTGGAGAGGTAGAACTGGCCTTGCTTGTTGTAGCGGTTTTGCGGGATCTCGGGATATACGTTGTGAAACACAGCCCGCTCGGATACCGGGTTCTCGAACCAGCCTTCGACCACCTTCCATCCCTGCAGATCGCCCGTTTCAAAATCGAACTGGACGCGGTTGCTCGGTTGGGCACCGGCCGCCTGCGACAGGTCTTGCAGGCCTTGGTTGTCGCCGGCAAGAACAACGGATGCAAACACGAAACCAAGCGGAACCAAGAATGAGATCGGGTGGAGCATGTTCATCAGAGGGTGCTTTCTCGAACAAAAACGCGGTGCGGTTTCCAGTGTCGTCGACACTTTGCCTTCAGGAGTTACCATGGGAGCCTGCCGGAGTTCTTGTGGGAAAAGCTGTCATCGTCACCTTTCCGGTCACTCCGGCCGCTCTGATCACGGACCGAATCGCGTTGTCGCAATCCCGGGGCGGGCCCTGCGGAGTCAGCGATCGCGTACTCGGACGATCGTCAGCGAGTGAGGCGGCAGGTTGACGACACCTTTCTCGAAATGTGAGCTGCTGTTCTCTCGGGCACGACACGGTTTGGGTGTTCGACGTCATTGAACGCATCGGGTGAATCACCGGCCAGGATCGTTGCATCATACCGGCCGACGAGCGGCGTGTCCTTCATCTTGACGGTGCAGGCCACCTCTTGCGATGGATGGCGGTTCACGATGGCGATCGACCAATTCTTGCCCGATTCGTCCACCGTGGCAATGGCGTCGAGCACCGAAATTGCTCCGTTGCCAAAGAGTTGTCCGGCTTCCAGATCGAGTTTACCGACACGGTTCTCAAGCTGGTTGGCATACATGGCCAGTGTGTGGAAGGTGGTGCGCCGGACGATCCCCTGCGGATGAACATAGATCGGCCCGCGGGTGTTGACGATCGGAGCGATGTTGGCCATGCCGACATCCTCGGCGTGCCGCAAGCAGGCGTTGAGAAACGATGCGGAGAACAGCGCGTCGGCCATCGAGTACTGCGCAGCGATCGCGTTGAGATTCCGTTTGTCGATCAACTCCGTGACAAGTGGGTCTCGGTTATCGCTGACTTCTTTGCGCGGGAAGCCCGGGTGATGCCAGCCGCGAAGGTTCCATTCGTCGAACGCGATCTTGATGCGGCCGCGACAGCCGGCTTCTTCGAGGACATCGATCACGCCGTTGATGGTCTGCTCCGGCCCTTCCGACAGCATGATACACGCGAGGTAGTCGGGCATCGCGTTCGTCTGCCAATTGCCCAACCAGTACTCGTGGATGCAGACGTAATCGAGTTGTTTTCCGGCTGCCTTGAGCAGTGGCAGGGTCCAATTTCGATCAGGCGTCGCGGCGGCTAGTAGTATCAGATTAGGATCGGCGGCCAGCATCCGTTCAGCCGACTCGCGAACGAGCGGCCCCCACTCTTCCGGCGTTTTCGCACCGATTTCGTGACCGCCCCAGTTCTCGTTACCGATGCTCCAGTACCGGACATTTAACGGCTTGCCGTGACGGCCTGCCGCACGCATCGCGGCATACGGGCCTGCAGTACCGTTGCAGTACTCCACCCACTGCTGCATCTCCTCGGGCGTGCCGTTGCCGGCATTCGTGCAGATATACGGTTCGCTGCCGATGAGCCGACACCACTCGACGAATTCGTCGGTGCCGAACGTGTTGGGGTCGACCACTCCCCAGACCGGGTCGGGGGTCGGCTTGCGATGGGGCCCGACACCGTCTTGCCAGTGATAGCCACTGGCAAAACATCCGCCCGGCCAGCGTACGACGGAAATTTTGAGTTCTTTCAACGCTGCGATGACATCCTTGCGAAAGCCCCGCTCGTCCGACAGGGGCGAACCCGGCTCGAACACCCCGCCGTAGATCTGATGGTGGAAGTGTTCGATGAAGCCGCCGAAGATCAGCGGGCTGTAGGGTATGGATGAAGCATCCGTATCAATCGTCAAGACTGCCTGTCTGTCGTTGGGTGGGCCGTCGATCTGTTCGAGCACAAGATCGTCATACCAGGCCTGTCCAGTCGATTGGCCCCATCCGCCGAAGAGACAGTTGATTTCCAGTTCGGTCTCCGCTCCGGTCTGGAACACGGTCGAGACACGGGTCCAATCCTTGGTTCCCGTCACTGCCAGAGTGCGGACTTGCTGCATGTTCTGGATGTTCAGTAAAGCGCCGACGGCACCGTGGACCTTGCTGGTCTTGATCCATCCCGCAAGCCGATAGAAGGTACTCGGTGTGGCGGTCACCGTCGTCGTCCACGCGGCGTCGGTCCCCTGCTCGGAGACAATCGACAAGCAACGCTTTCCAGTTTTTCCTGGCGATTCGACGCTCCACCGGCCGTTTTCCTTTCCGGACCATGCCCGCGACCGCCAGTCACAGACGCCGTCCACCTCCTGCTGCTCGAACGAAGGATTCGGCAGCAGGTTGGCGGTTGGCTGGGAATCCTGAGCCGGCGTCGGCCACGGCACGGATACGGATAGAATGACGAATAAGAAGATACGAGGCGAGGTTCTCGATGTGTGAAAAGACACAGTTGTTCCTTTCGTCCGAACGTGCGCATCAACAAGACATTCAGGTGGCCGCTTAAGCCCGTTTTGCAGCTGGGAGCTCACTTCGTTCGACCCCAGCCACCCCAATCATTAGCGTAGACAAACCACTAGGGCCGCTTCCTGTCGGCCAGCAAATCGAGCATGGCGTCACCCATCGCCTGCCCGATGCGGTTGATCCAAATGACGCTGTCCAGGTAGCGGTAGCCGAAAACCGAGCGAACCTCGCCATTACTTCCTTCGTGGGCGGATCAACGCGAGTGACCGCTGAGGAATTATAATGCGTCACCGGAGAAATCGAAATTCAGCCACCGCAAAGCGAACCACCTGAAGGTCTCTTTTGGCCCTCAATCTTGAATAGTAAGTCAATCGGTGCACTAATGGATCGCGTTGCGGCGATGGGGGGCAGGTGGCCGCCTGTGCGTATTTGTGCCGCGAGTGTTCCGTCTCATCGCCAAGCAAGAACACTACCAGTGGAGGTTCCCGTGAAGAACGGCGCGATCATGTGGAGTGTGTTGGCGGCGGCCGTTCTTCACTCCTGGACCGCCGATGCCGGAGACGTCAATCGACGTGACGTGGGCAACGAGCGCCAGTTGTTCATCGATGGGGCGTTCTTTGATCAGTCCGACGACATTACTCTCCGGCTCCATCAACCCCAGAAAACGGGCGAAAGGAACCTCCAACCCGACAAGCCGTGGGAATCGGCTACCCTCAACTGGTTCAGCGTTCTAGAAGACCAAGGCGTGGTGGACAAAGAGGCCAAATACCGGATGTGGTATGAGTGCTATGACGTACCGGGCTGGCCCACTGCCGACGATACGTCGTTCTGTTACGCCGAATCGCGCGACGGCGTCCTTTGGACCAAGCCGGAGTTGGGCCTGTTCGAATACCAAGGCAACAGAGAACAACAACATTCTTTTTCGGCAGATTGGTGAGGGAGGTCATTTATCTCGCGTGCATGGAACGGGTGTCTTCATCGACCCGACTGCCCCGCCCGAGGCCCGCTACAAGGCCATTTCCCAGGGACAATTTCGAGGCGCAACCCCGCCCCACCGAATTGCCGGCATGGTTTCGCCCGACGGAATCAAGTGGCGGCGGCTGCCGCAGCGGATCTGCGACGAGTTCGCCGATAGCCAGTATTCAGGCTTCTGGGACCCGCGTCTGAACAAGTACGTGATGTATGGCCGCGTGGCCGGCAACGTCGGGCGGTCCGAGAGCCTCGACTTCGCCCAGTTCGATCACCTTCAGCTGGTGCTGGCCGCAGACCAAAACGATCCGGCGGACAGCAACCTGTACAATTCGGCCGCAATGAAGTACCCCGGTGCCGCCAACGTCTACTTGATGTTTCCCAGCCTCTATCAACATGACACCGACACGCTGGACATCCGCCTGACCGTCAGTCGCGACGGCGTCCGTTGGACTTATCCGGACCAGCACACACCTTTTGTCCCGTTGGGCGCTGCCGAAGCTTGGGACAGCAAGACGCTCTACATGGGCCAGGGAGTGCTCCAAGCCGGCGACGAGACGTGGCTGTACTACTCCGGTTCGCCTCTGCTCCACAACAGGACCGAACTCGAGGAGCTGATTCACTGCCAGCAGCCGCGAGCCATGGGGCACCTGGTGCTCCGGCGCGATCGATTTGTCTCGGTCGAGGGGGGAACAGACGGCGGATGGTTTGTGACGCCGCCGTTGCGATTCGCCGGAAACGCGCTCCAGCTGAACGTCGATGTGCGCCCCGGCGGCGTCGTCCGCGTGGGCCTGCTGGACGAGCAGGGAGAAGCTCTGCCGGGTCGCGGCGTGCAAGACTGCAGGCCGATCACCGGCGATCATCTCGATGCGGTTGTGCAATGGAAAATGGGGGCAGACATTGGCGCTCTTGCCAACCGACCAGCCCGGCTGCGGATCGAATTACGCAACTCCAGCCTCTTCGGTTTCCAGTTCGTCACGACCGTGCCGTCCGCCTTGCCAAACGACCGGTAACGGTGCGGCTGTCATCCCACTAAGAAGACAATCACCAACGGCGTCTGAAACCCCTCACGAAAAGTCAAATAAATATCGCACGCGTTTGGCCATCATGGCGGTCCAAGGTTTCCTGCCGCGTGCGACCGCGCCGCAAGAATGCCCCCCACCCCAATAGGGACCGGTCGTGTGTTGGCGAGTCCCAGAAACTGTAGCCACACCGACGAGCTGATTGGTGGCTCATTTTGGAATTTGGGCGGCTGCAATCAATTTTCCACTTGATTGTCGCCGGAGCGGCCGCTCCGGTCCAAGGTATAGTTGGTCGTATTTGGCTGCCAAACAGGTCGGCCTGATTCCGCCTGCCGCCGGGCAGCGTCAGCCGCGATGGCTGCAATGTCGCCATTGAATCGTTCTGAAATCTCACGACGGATGCGATGAATTTCGTCAATCGCGGATTCAGTCGGTTTCTGTATCATCGCCGAGCAACTCCTCTGGGGTACAAATGATTGGAATTGGAATGCCCAAGTCCGTCAGGACGCGATGGATGCGCGGCAGGATCTTGGCATTTGCAATGTGTTTGCAGTTCCACGTCAAAAGGTATTGGACCCGATGATGTGCGACAGCGGCGATGTGCAGCGCGTCAACCTGTGCTTTCGGTGGCAAAACCCCCAGAGACATAATCTCGTTGGCGATTTGAGGAATCTCGGGAGCGTTCGGCAGCAGAGGAATGGCATCGAGTGCGAGCAAGCGGTCGGCTGCGAGCGTCGGTTCGCCCGCGGATGCCTCGTCTATGACATATTGTGATATCACGAGTTCGTATTGGGCTCGCTCGTCGTTCCACCATCGGTGCGTCAGCAACTGCCGCGCAGCTGTGATCACCTGCGAACTGGGTTTCTGCCGCAGGTAGCTGATGATCGACGTTTCAATGTAGACCGTGTCTATCGCGTCACCCTTTCACGACGAACTGTAAACTCCTTGGGCAGATGCAGGTTGTTGATGCGTCGCGTCTTTGCCCAGTATCGTCCCGCCCGATAGCGCTGATCATACCACACAATTCGCGGCGTGCGATGGTTTGGGTGGCCTCAGGCGGAGGCACGCCGAAGTTGATTACGAGGCAGGGAACTGCCTAATAACGCGCCGGTACTGGGGAAGCCGTGCCTCCCCTCCGTTTTGCCGCCGACGAGATAAGGTGGCACCGGACCGCAATTAATCCTTCGATTGTTGCAGCGTTCGGACGGCCCTTATTCTAACCTCCGTGAATCCCGGCAGCATCGGCCGATGTCGCGGACAAGGCCCCATCAAGATCGACCGGTGAGGCGGCTGAGAAAACCCTCCAGTCCGTTCTGTAGGGGGGGTGAAGTCTCTGGTATTCGCCCCGTGGTGTGTAGTTATCCCAATGCGCCATATCGGAAATCAAAGTGCCCTCAAGTCGCGGGCGCTGGGGGTTAATGAATAGCCATCAGATAGCATGTCCCGGGTCTGGGCAGGTCGTGACGACCTGAACCACGCTCGCCTCCTATAGCGGTGGTCCCCCTGTGATCCGCAGACGCGGCCGGGTATGGTCACAATCATCGAATCGTCCAACAAGCGAGGGGTACCTATCCGGCTGCCCAACCGTTCTGGTGTGCAGGCAGTGTCCGACTAACCACAATCGCCGGTCGTGTCCATGGCTGTGAACCGGATCTGCCGCACCCTGTCCAAGCATATAGTGACCGCAGGCTTGGGATTGGGGGGGCCGGTGGTCCGTCCTCCACTGCCTCGGCTTCTGGCGCGGCCAGGACGGTACGCTTCAACTCCGCCTGATCCTCGAGGCGGACACGGCGTTGGAATCGGACGGTCGCTCGACGCTCCTTGTCGGCCTTCTGCCCACCCCCATGAACTCGATTCAGCCGAGCGACGTCGCAGCAGATGGTCGAGCGGGATGTGCTTAGGCGTTCGGCGATGCGGATCTCTCAGCCACGTTCATGCGGGATCTCGAGCAGTAGAGCGGTCACACTTGTCAGCCGCGGAGCGGCTCGAGACTGCCGCATGTGGTTGTAACGTCGGTAGCCACTGGCACGGCGGCAAATGGCATCAGTGTCGGAGCAGCAGTCGTGTGCCGTGATCTCACCGTGTCCGAGCACGCTCGCAGCCCAATCGATCCCTTTTCGCTCGAAATTCGTGCCATTCTCGCACGACGAACACAATGTCTAGGCTGGAACGCCGTATTCCCTTGGATGGTGTTTGACGGCGAGGCAGGGGACGCTTAAGCTCAATCCCGGCGACTGAAGTCGGATTCAGCGACCGGGCTGTGGAGGCCAGAGGGTGAAAGTGCGATGAGGCTAGTTATGACACAGTACACGAGGATGCGCGGTGTGAAGCCAAGTTGGCCGAGACCTTGCGCGATGACCGGCGTGGTGGCATCGATTCTGAGTCTGTTATTCTTCATGAACGCCATGAACGCCGTGGACGCCGCCGATTGGTCGACCTACCGCGCGGACATTGCCCGCAGTGGTGTGACCCTGGAAGGGCCGAGTCACGAGTTGGCGTTGCAGTGGACTTACAGACCGCTGCAGGCACCGAAGCCGGCTTGGCCACTGCCGTCTGAAGAGTTGCCGCGCATGCATTCGGACAACGCCTATCACGTGGCGATCTCTGAAGGCCTCGTTTACTTTGGCTCATCCGTGACGAACCAGGTGTTGGCCATTGACGCTGCGTCGGGTGACGTGCGCTGGTCATTCTACGCTGAAGGACCCGTGCGATTTGCCCCGACGGTGTGTGCCGGCCGAGTCCATTTCGGCTCGGACGATGGCCACGTCTATTGCCTGGATGCCGCCGACGGCAAACTGCTGTGGAAACGTCGGGCCGGCCCCAGCGACGAGAAAGTGCTTGGTAACGGCCGGATGATCTCCTTGTGGCCTGTGCGAACCAGTGTGCTGGTCGACAACGGCGCGGTCTATTTTGCAGCCGGCGTGTTCCCCTACGAAGGGCTCTACGTCTACGCCCTGAATGCCGAGGATGGGTCGGTGGTGTGGGTCAACGACACCATCGGCGACCGCGCGTCCGAGCTGGAATACGGCGGGATGTCTCCGCACGGTTACCTCGTCGCTTCCGCGCAGATTCTCTACATTCCTTCCGGACGAGCCATGCCAGCCGCCTTTGATCGTGCGAGCGGCAAGTTTCTGTTCTTTGTTTCTCCTGGTGGAAAACGGGGCGGTACCTGGGCCTTGCTGGACGACGACCGTTTGATCGCGGGAGTCGATGCCTCGGGTACGCCGAACAAAGCCGCGTACGATGCCGCTTCGGGAAAACGGAAAGAGGACGCCTTCGCCTGGTTTGCTGGAACGGACATGGCCGTCACACCAGCCGTTGTCTACCTGGTGAACGCAGATGGCGCGTACGCCGTCGATCGTCACGCGTACGCCTCGGCTGTGGAGAATGCCAAGCGATTGGACGCGGAGCGGCAGGAATTGGAACGGCAAGTGGCCGAGTTGAAGAAGAAACAATCCGAGCAGCAACAGCCAGCGGCCGCCGACGATCTGGCCAAGCAGCTGGCAGAGCAGGAGAAGAAACTCGATCTGGCCACCAAGCAGCGCGGCACAACTCAAAAACTCTGCCTATCTCTGGCGTTATGGCGGCAGACAATTCACGGCAGTGATGCGAGCCGGCGACCTGGTGTTGGCCGGCGGCCAAGGGACGGTTGTCGGTCTGGACGCGTCGAGCGGGAAAGAAGTGTGGCATCACGACGTCGATGGTTTGGCTGTTGGGTTGGCCGTGGCCGAGGGAAGACTGGTCGTGAGCACCGACACCGGCTGCGTCCACTGCTTCGATGCGGGCGGGTCGGACGCCACCAAGACCATCGGCAGCGTCCGCGTCGCGAATCCCTATCCCGCCGACACGCTGACCGATTCGTACCAGGCTGCCGCTCGAAAGATCATCGACGATACGGGCATCGTGAAAGGATACTGCCTCGTGCTGGACTGCGGTGAAGGTCGCCTGGCCTACGAATTGGCTCGACAAACGGACCTGCAGATTGTCGGTCTCGAACAAGACCCTGCGCAACTCGCGGTGGCCCGCTCCCGCTTGGAAGCGGCCGGACTGTGGGGCTCACGCGTGGTGGTCGAGCCGTGGGATATGTCGATGCTGCCCGATTACTTTGCGAACTTGATCGTCTCGGACGGCATGCTGCGCACGGGCGAGACAACTGCCTCGCCGGAAGCGCGATACCGGGTCCTGAGACCTTGGGGCGGGACAACCTATCTCAGCCAGCACGAGCCCGGAGGCGTGACCTGGCAGCGATTCACGCGCGGTCCCTTGGAAGGAGCGGGAGAGTGGACGCAGCAGTTTGCCGATCCGCACAACACGGCTTGCTCCGGGGATGAGTTGGTGAACGGACCGCTCGGGATTCTGTGGTATGGCGAACCAGGTCCCCAGGGGACGGTGGAACGTCACGCCGGCGCACAAGCTCCGGTCGCACGGGACGGTCGGCTGTTCATCGAGGGCGAGAATCTCATCAGGGCGGTCGATGCGTTCAACGGAACCCTCTTGTGGCAGCGTGAAATACCCGGAGCGGTGCGGGTCCTGGTGAAAGCGGATAGTGGAAATATGGTGGCCAGCGACACGGGGCTCTATGTCGCGGCACTCGACAAGTGCTACCGTCTCGATCCCGCCACGGGGCAGACCTTGCGCGTGTATGAGATGCCCGCCTCCACGCAGCAGGAGCGCCGACGATGGGGCTACCTGTCGGTCGTTGACAACGTGCTCTACGGCTCGACGGCAACCGCCATGAATTACGAATATGGTGCCATGCTCAGGGCTTTCCTCGAAAACGGACAATGGCGCCCCTTGGCAGATGTCCCGGCCGAGTTCCGAAAGGAGTACGAGCGATATAAGACGCTCCATCCCGATCCCAAGGCACTGCAAATGGAGGCGCAGAGAAACGGATACATGTATGGTCGCATGACCGCCTTTCCGGGAGGAGGCGAGTTCACGCAAGATAACGCAGTGACGCGAAACCAGATGGTGAGCGACAAAGTCTTTGCCCTCGACACCGAAACGGGCCAACTACTCTGGGAGTACGCCGGCCAACGCATTGCCAGCATCACGGTGGTCCTGGGCGACGGTCAGATGTTCTTGGCTGACAGCGCCATAACGGCTGAGCAACGGAGTGCCGCGATCACCGAGCGGCGGGAATTGATCCAGGCGGGGATCTACCACGAACGGCAGCACATTGTTGAGGAACTGGCCGAGAAGAAGCAATTGCGCGCCAAGTACCTCGAACAGAAGCAGGAACTCGCCGCGGCTCAACGCGATCATCGCCAGGTTGATAATCTCATCAGTCAAGTTGAATATCTCATCGCCTCCCTGGAGTCGGAGCTGTTCAAAGAAGAAAACGACGAGGGCACCCTCAGTTATGAAGATACGGATGTCAGATTGGTCGTGGCTCTCGATGCGACGACCGGGAATAAGTTGTGGGAGAGAGTGGTTGACTTGACCGGATGTTGCGGGGACTACATGGGCTCTGCCTACAGCGACGGCCTGCTGCTCTTTTTTGGGAACCACGGCAACCACGATGCCTGGCGATTCCGAGAGGGGGGCTTGAAGTGGCGGCGCATCACGGCGTTGGACGCCAAGACCGGTGATATGATCTGGTCTCGCCCGCTGAACTACCGCACGCGGCCCGTGATCGTGGGCGACAAGATTGTCATTGAGCCGCAAGCCTGCTACCTGCACACGGGTGACATAGTGATGCGCGAGCATCCGATCACGGGGCAGGCAGTTCCCTGGGAGTTTCTGCGTCCGGGACATACATGCGGCATTTCGGCCGCGTCGGCTGACGGCCTGTTCTATCGTTCGGCGTGCACGGCGTTTTATGACATGGCCCGTGACAGTGGTGTCACGATTTTTGGCGGCTATCGACCCGGTTGTGCCATCAGCTTGATCCCGGCCTGTGGCCTCTTGCTGTCGCCGGAAGCGGCCGCAGGCTGTACATGCTCCTATCCCATCCGCTGCACCTGGGCAATGAAACAGAAGCCTCAGCGGCAGCAACCGTGGAGCGTCTATGTCACGCCGGGCGAACTGCGCCCGGTCAAGCACCTGGCCGTCAACCTCGGAGCCGTCGCCGACATGAAGGATGACGATGGCACAGTATGGTTCGCCTACCCGAATCCCAACACGGCGTCGTTCACCCATTTCCCGAACTACGGGGTCAAGTTCAGCTTGCAGGAAGAGATCCTGCCCGGTACGGGATACTTTGCCCACGACTTCAAAGGTCAGTCGATTGCCGGCACGGACAAGTCCTGGTTGTTCACTTCGGGGTGTCGCGGACTGGTGCGCTGTCAGCTCCCGCTCATTGATGCAGAGGCTGGGCAGGGAGAGGGCGTGTATGACGTCCGTTTGGGTTTTCGGGCACCTGCGGGCGATACACCAGGTCAGCGGGTTTTCGACATCAAACTCCAAGGTAGAGATCGTGCGGGAGAATTGTGACATCGCGCTCCTGGCGGAGGGAACCGACAAAGCGGTCGTGCAGGACTTCGAGGATGTTTCGGTCAGCAGCGAGTTGGTCCTGGAACTGGTTCCCAAAGCGTCGCGACAACCGATGCGACCGTGCCGGTTATCAACTTCATCGAGGTGCGCGAGAACCTTGAACTTCGCCTGGTTGGCGGCTGCGGGTTATACGACAAAAGTGCCGATGCTTACCGGAATGACTGCAACCAAGATTCGATTGGGTTACAATTAGTCTTGTCCTGACTTCGTGGCTTACGGCCGCGTGAGACGGATTATCGGCTGCCGCGATCTCTTCCTGCCCTGCCGTGAGCGTTTGACCATGACCAGAATACAGACCTTGTCGCGTCGCCGGTTCTTGGCCACTAGCACGCTGGGGGTTGCCGCGCTGGCGGCTTCTCCGGGTGTGCTGCGGGCGTGGCAGCGAGTCGCCGCGAATGATCGATTGACCGTGGCGTTGATCGGCTGCGGCAAGATGGCGAACGACTATCATCTTCCTGAGCTACTGAGGCAGCCTGACGTGCAGCTTGTCGCGGTATGTGAAGTTGACACAACGCGGCGAGAGGCTGCTGCCAAGCGGATCAACGAAGGTTACTCGACGAGCAAGCGAGCCTACCAGGGCTGCGACATGTACGCCGATTTTCGTCTGATTATCGCCCGCGATGATATCGACGCGGTCTGTATCGCCACACCCGAACACTGGCACGCGACTCCGCTGATTGAAGCCTGCAAGGCCGGCAAAGATGTTTATTGTGAAAAGCCGCTCACCTTAACGATTGCCGAATCCCATCGCTGCATCGAAGCAGCCAGGAATCATCAGCGCATCGTACAGACCGGCAGCCAACAGCGGAGCAACGTGTTCGGGCAGTTTCGTGAAGCTGTCGAGATCATCCGCAGCGGGCGATTGGGCAAGATCCACAAAGTCACGGTGGGTGTCGGGGGGCCGAGTGTGCCGTGCGATTTGCCGGAGGAGCCGCTGGAACCCGGATTGGACTGGGATCTGTGGCTGGGCCAGGCCCCGTTGCGGCCTTACAACTCCATCCTCAGCCCGCGCGGAGTCCACAATCACTTTCCGGCGTGGCGCAACTATCGTGAGTATTCCGGCGGCGGGCACGCCGATATGGGCGCTCATCACTACGATATCGCTCACTGGGCGCTCGACCTGGATGCCAGCGGTCCGGTGAAGATCAATCCTCCGGCCGACGAGAAAGCAAACGTGGGCGTTACTTTTATTTATGAAAACGGAATCGAAATCGTTCATGGCGGTCCCAGTGGCTGCGTGTTTCATGGCGACAACGGGACATTGCATATCGATCGCGGCGTGCTGGTCAGCGATCCGGCGAGTATCGTAAAGGAACCGCTGGGAGCTTCGGATGTCAAACTGCCCGTTTCACCAGGGCATCACCGGAACTGGCTGGACTGCATCAAGTCCCGCGAACTGCCCGTCGCCGACGTTGAGCAAGGAGCTCGCACGGTGACCGTCATCCAGCTTGGCAATCTGGCTTATTGGGAGCGTCGGTCATTTGGCTGGAATCCCCAATCGTGGACGTTCTCCGACCAGGCCGACAACAAATTCCTCGACCGCCCACGCCGTGATCCCTGGCAATTGCCCCGAGCGTAGCGCGATGATGGCAGAAGCGTATCTGAACCGGCAGCAGTCCGTGCAATTCCCGCATACCCGCTCAATTACGCAATCTGCATTACGCACTATGCGTAATGCCAGACGGGTGTCAACTGGCCGCCGATGGTGCCACTTTCCTGAGCGAGCGGCGAAGATATCACCCATCACAAGAAACGCTTCCCGCGAGCGGAGCCAGTGCTGAAGCAAGCCCCCGCCTACCACTTCCCGATGGTGCCACTTTCCTGAGCGAGCGGCGAAGATATCACCCATCACAAGAAACGCTTCCCGCGAGCGGAGCCAGTGCTGAAGCAAGCCCCCGCCTACCACTTCCCGATGGTGCCACTTTCCTGAGCGAGCGGCGAAGATATCACCCACCACAAGAAACGCTTCCCGCGAGCGGAGCCAGTGCTGAAGCAAGCCCCCGCTTGCCACTTCCCGATGGTGCCACTGACTGAAGCGAATCCCCGCCCGCGTCATCATTCTGGTTGCGAGGAATTGCCTCCCGGATCTCGAAAAGCCATTTAGCTGCATGAACGTGCATTGTTGACGGCGTCAAGAACTATGAGCCAGTCTTCCAGCAGCTCCATTGTGGATCGCGCTAGGATCGTGAACGCGTGCGGAACAAGCCAGTCACGCGAAGAGATTGCTTTGGCGTTCATTGCGATCGGTCCTGGGGGCTCGCGTCATCGGCTGCAGCGGTGTCTGTTACGAGGAACCTGAGCTCCCCTGTCTTCAGCGGTTCGCCGGCCCGGTCATCGAAATTCGGCAGTGTATAGCTGACACAGCACGTTTGACCCGGCTCGGCACAAATCGCCGTCTCGACGCCTTCTTCCAACGCCCCGTCCCCAATCAAGATTGGCAGACCGTTTACCCACTGCATGGTGTCCGGCTCGATGCGCACGCTCCGCCAGCCAACGGGACCGCCCAGGCTCGTATCTTGGCGCAGCGGGATTTCTTTTCCGTCCGGGGCGGTAACGTGATTCTTCTTGTAATACGCGTGTGTCATCAGATTTGGCAGCGAGAGCTCGAGCGTAAGATCGCTCGTGTTACGCAAGAAGAATCGCACCTCGATCTGCTGCCCCTTTGCATACTGCTTGCCGGCCGGTATGAACTGGACTCCTGCCCGTAGTCCGTTTTGGGCCGGCGGTCCCCAGGCAATCGTCCCGTCATCAATCAATCGACAGCTGATAAATTGCTCGCGAATATCAAATGCAAAGGTCCCGCCCGGCTTGGAACTTCGTTGCACGACAATTCTTACCGACCAGTTGACATAGCTGTAGCCGTCACCGGGCTCAAAACTGGATAGGGCTTCGAACTCAAAACCTCTGGGCAGCGAACGCTCATCCGCAATGCGTTGGAAACCGAGGAAGTCCCCATTCCTGACCGGGGCTTCGTTACGTCGATACTTCCACCAGCGGACCGCCGCCACAACTTCCTGTTCGGTCAATGGCGGCTGATCCTTTCCAACCGGATCGTTCATGTGAGCTTCATTGAACTGGCGAATCGCAGCGGACAACGGGATAGCGTCGGAGTCGACATAGGTAGTGGTGGCGCCGGCGACCACTTCGTCATACTTGTCCGGCTGGCGCAGCCATCGCTGGCGAATGGTGTGAGTGCCGTTGGGAAACTGCAAGATGATGGACCAACATTGAAACACATCCGATCCGTCGGGCCCCACGCGGTCCGAGTGGCTGAGTTTCCACTGCGTTGGCATTCGCTGGTTTTCCACCAAATACTCGAAACCGGCAATCTGCTCCGGCGTGAAATCCTTTCTGCGACTACCCATCAGCGCCCAACGAAGGGACGCGACAGTTTCATCGACCGTCAGCGGTGGCTGGCCGTGGTTGGGTGCGAGAGTATCGCACTGCGTGTTGAACTCTCGTACTGCATCCTCCAACGAGATACCATCCTCCCGGCCCATTTCCCTCGATTCGGGCACTTCGCGGGAGCGCACAAACTCCCACACGGCTGGCACCGGTCCCACGAAATCTCGCGGGTTATTCGCGCCCGTCACGGTGATCGTGAGACGTTCCCCTTCGATTTGATACTCACCCAGCAGTGAAGTCACGGGCGGGCCGTCGAGCTGAAACAATAACTGAATCCGCCAGGGCGTTCGTTTCGCCGATACCGATAGGATGCCGCGAAACTGCTCGCGAACATGCTGCTCGGCATCCAATAACTCGATGGCAAATTCTGTGCTCGTGACGGTGAATCTCAAGCGGGCAGAGGCGTCCGCCCGCTGCAGAGGCCCAGCACCGACTTTGTTTGTGGCGATCCACGTGCCCTGGAGTTGCTCAAGGGCGTGCAGGCTACGCGCAGAGGGAGAATCGGCAGGCGATTTGGGAGTTGATATTGGCGATCTGGAATCAGACTCAGCCAAAGCCGCTGTACTGTTCCGTGGAGCGTCATGCTGGACAATTCTGACCAACGCCGTGTCGCCGCGGGTCACCGTGACCGCGCCGTTTTCGACTTTCAGTCCGTCGTGTTCCCCCTCGATTTCAACAAGGTACTGTCCCACTGCCAACCGCACCGAGTTCTTGCCGGGAGTGAGGGTCATCTTCTCATAGACCTCGTCACCCCTCTTGATCCGCACGGCCACGTCGGGACCGGCACACTCGATCGTGAGCGTCCCTTTGTTCCACTCCAACACGATGACCACGGCTGCCGCCAGTAACAACAGCCCTCCCAGGAATGCCAGCGCGACGTTTCTGATGCGCGACCCGGATCGCCTCCCGCTGCTTGATGTCAACTGCTTTTCAATATCTGCTGGCCTCGGCGCAACGTCAGGTTGCTGAACGTGAGCCAGCCACTGACCCAGCAGATCTGCTGTTTCTGCAGCCGATTGAAATCGCCGTGCGGGGTCCTTCTCGAGCAACCGGTCGATAATGTCCTGCAACCACACCGGGACGTCGGAGTTAATCATGCGGAGCGGACGCGGTGTGTCGTTGGCGATGCGATTCAGTACGCCCATCGTCGTTTCGGCTCGAAAGGGCGAGCGACCGGCACACATGAAGTAGAGCACACTTCCCAGACTGAACAGATCGCTGCGATGGTCGACGTCATTTCCGCGAGCCTGCTCGGGCGACATGTACTGCGGTGTTCCCGCGATGACGCCGCTCTGTGTCATATTGGCATCGTCTGCCGCTCGGGCGAGGCCGAAGTCGGTGATCAGAACTCGTTCCACACTATTTTCCAGTAAGATATTCGCTGGTTTGACGTCGCGGTGCACCAGCCCCTGAGCATGTGCGGCGGCTAGTCCTGAGGCGATTTGCCTGCCGATCCGCAGGACTTCCTTGACTTCCAGGGGGCCGGTCGCCGCAACTCGCTGCTCCAACGACTTACCTTCCACAACGGGCATAACAAGGTAGGGAAGTCCGTGCTCCTCATCGACCGTCTGGATCGGCACGACATGTTCGTGCACGACGGCGGCAGCTGACTTCGCCTCGCGCAAAACGACTGCGTGCCGAGGCGCTGGTGGCCAGTTCAGGCGCCAGGACCTTGATCGCCGAATGCCGATCCAGCGCCGGGTCATAGCCACGCATGACCACTCCCATTCCTCCGCGGCCGAGAATCTCGGTGATTTCGTAGCGACCGAAGCGACCGAGCGAGTGTGGATCGTCGCTGGGTGTGAGGAAGTCAACGTTGCCGGCGCTGCCGATCTCAGCAGGCTTGAAAGCAGTCGTCGCGCCGGCGTCGCGCCGGGTGGCTTTATCTTCCGGTTGCAGGAAACGCCGGACGTCGTCCCAGTCGATGTCCGCTTCCGCGATCGCTTCGAGTCTCGATTGGCAGTCGGTGCAACCCTCGATGTGCTCGGTTACATTACTGTCGTCACTCGGCGTCAGTTTATTCGCGAGGAATTGCCGGTAGAGGACGTCGTCGTAGTGAAAGCGTGCAACCATGATTCAATCTTGCTGGTCTAGCAGGTGTTCGTCAAATCGCTTGGCAAGTTCTTTCAGTTTGGCGAGTACGCGACAGCGGGCAATCCGCACGGCTCCCGGCGACTTACCGAGCATGTGCGCCACTTCCTCGATCGATGCGTCTTCGACACTCGTCAACCAAAACGCTCGCCACGTATCTTCCTTGAATTGCGGCTTCGTTTGTTCGGCTGCCCAGCGAAAGACTTCGCGTTGATATTCGATGCCAAACAGTGTCGTGGCCTCGCCATCATTGGAGACTTGCTCCGCGAGCAGTTGCATCACGGAGCTGTCGCCTGTCCCTGGCGGATCTTTCTGCCGGGTGAGGAAATTGATCATCAAGTTCCGGGCGATGCGAAACAGCCACCCGCGAAATGATCCCCGATCGGAAGCGGGATCAAAACGATCGATCGCTTTGCCGACCGCGGTGAAAACTTCCTGCGCCAGATCCTGGGCGTCCGCATGCTGCAGCCCCTTGGCTCGCGCCAAGCGGTGAATCAGCGGCTCGTAAATCGCCACAAACTCTTTCCAGGCGTCATCTTGCGACGTATCGCGAAGCCGAATGAGTAGCGATTTTCTCGTCTCCGGACCTTGCACTAGCTGTCTCCCTACCAGTTACACACAACGATCATGGAAGTGTTTCAGCGATTTGGTTTTCAGTTGTCTGTCCGATTCTACCATCCGCCGACCTGAACAGTCTTGTGTCCAACGCCAGTGGGCCGAAGCGGATCGGGCTTCCAAGAGGGATTGCATGAGGATGGGAACATTTTGTGGCCCCAAATCGGAAGTCCGGCGACGCGAATTTCGACACCAGCACCAAATTCGAAATTCATCTGGACTCAAATTGGGCAGCGGTCCGCTGGCATGGTCGGCCGGTTGCCGCGCACATCGGGACGTGAATTCGTTGCGGAAACACCAACAGGCGGCACAGTCTTGACTGTATAGCAAAGTGCAATACAATCAATGAATCGATCAAGGTTGGGTGTTTACCATGGGTAGAAGAATGGCTGAGAAAACGAATTCACTGGTGGTGCGTATTGATGACGATGGGAAATTGCTGCTTACTCAAGCTGCCGAACTGCGAGGAATTAGCGTCAGCGATTACGTTCGCACCGTGATGGTCTCCCAGGCCCGGCGCGAGATTGGCGCGGCGAGTCAGCAGACCATGACGCTGACGCCCGATGAGCAGCTTCAGTTTTGGACCGCGCTCCAACAGGAGCCGCGACTCACCTCCGCCCAATGCAAGTTGTCAGCGGTGATGCGAGGGGAGAAATGAAAGGGATCCAGATTCCGCCCGGATGGCAGGTCGAGATTCTTTCTAAGACACACAATCGCCGTTTATTTTCGTGTGGAGCCGATGAAGTTGATAGCTGGCTGAAGACCAAGGCCCTACAGCATCAGAGGAAGCATTTGTCGGTGACCAAGTTACTGTTGTCGAACGAGTGCGCCATCGCCGGATTCTATACATTGGCCATGGGGCAAGTCGACTTCAGTGATCTGCCGACCGAATTGGCAAAGAGCTTGCCACGCCGCTGTCTGCCTGTGGCCGTGTTGGCGTGGCTGGGAGTTGCGAGCAAGTATCAAGGCCAGCAATTGAGTACGTGTCTTCTGGCGTCGGCGCTGCGCGACTGTTACCAGGCCCGAGCGACATTTCCGTTTGTCGCCGTCATTCTCGACTGCTTGAGCGAGAAGGCGAAAACTTTTTATCTTCGCTATGATTTCGCAACGTTGCCGGGACATGCCAATCGGCTTTTTCTGAGTGCGGCAACACTGCGGGCCATGATGGAATCCAGCTGACTTTTCGTCTTGCCGTCCGTGGCGTGGTGGGCTGAGAGGATCAGTGATCCGCGTCTCTCGGAACGGCCACTGGTTTCTCTCCGAAGCGGCCCGCCGTGGAACGCGACGGATAGAACTCGATGGAGCAATGCGATACACTGGCTGCGGATTGGCCTGTCGAATGGAGCACCTACTGTTGGTTCCACAATAGTTGGCGTTGCCTGCTTTACTCGCCTTGCTTGTCTACCGAGTCCGCTCTTCAAGGCGATGCGTGTTGCCACGAGCGGATCCCGGGAAGCTCTTTTTGAAGAGGTGGTGCGCGCCATGCGAATTGCAGAAAACACCGTCGTTGCTTTCGATTACACGCTGACGGACGACGACGGACAAGTGCTTGACTCGTCCGACGGCCAGGAGCCGCTGTCGTACTTGCACGGAGCTGGCGGGATTATTTCCGGGTTGGAGCGGGAGTTGGACGGCAAACAGGTCGGCGATCAGCTGCAGATCGCTGTCGCTCCCGAAGACGCTTACGGAGAATGGGACGAGGCTCTACGGCAGGAGGTCCCACGCGATCAATTCGATGAGATCGAGGATCTTGAGCTGGGTATGCAATTCGAAGTCGATTCGGATGACGGCCCCATGGTGATCACGATTGTGGAGATCGCCGACGATGTCGTCACGGTCGATGGCAATCATCCGCTCAGCCGGTGTGAATCTCCACTTCGCGGTTACTATTCGAGAAGTTCGCGAAGCGACGGATGAGGAACTCGCGCACGGCCATGCCCACGACGCTGGTGGTCATTCGCATTAATGTGCACCTGCGGCCTCGGAATCACAGGCAGGACACCTCGCGTCGCGAGCGAATCGGCCCGTTCAGAGGACGGGGCCGATCTACCCCCACTTATCCACGAGACTGACCGTTAAGTACCACTGGGCGCTCACCCGGCCACCAAGCCGCCCACTGCGGGCGGGCCGTTCACTCGACTCGAGGGAGGTTTCGTGCTTTCGCGGTGGCTTCCTTCCAGCTCGTCGACCCGACCGACGCGTCTCACGTCGGCTGGGAGAATGCTCGGATGGGGCTTTTGGAACGGCAGAGACGCCTAACGTGCTATAATCGCGCCCCTGCCAGCCTGGATCTTAGTTTCAGGCTCGACTCAAAAGAGAAATTATGTCGGATATGTGGATGTCAACGTGCACGTATCCACGTCTCGCAATAGTGGGGGCTAAGAGTGGCAAATCAACGCAAGCTGGTATTGGTCAACCCGGTCAACAGCTGCCGCAGCGGCTTTTCAGTCAATTCCAGTTCGCGTTTTCCACCCTTGGGTCTGGGCGTCGTTGCCGGCTTGACCCCCGACGGCTGGGACGTCGAGCTGGTGGACGAAAATTTCGCGCCATTTACTTATCAAGCCGCCAATCTGGTCGGGATTACCGCCTTCACTTCGTCCGCCAATCGAGCCTACCAGATCGCCGCTGCCTATCGACAGCGGGGCGTGCCGGTCGTGATGGGCGGAATCCACGCCTCGATGTGCTTCGCGGAAGCACTGCAATTTGTGGACGCCGTGGTGATTGGCGAGGCGGAGTCGGTTTGGCCGCTGGTGCTGGCGGATGCCGTGCAGGGGCGGCTCAAGCAAATATACCGCGGCCAGTGGCTCGATCTCTCTGGCCAGCAATCTCCGCGGCGTGACATCTACGACAGTAGCTACATGTTCGCCTCGGTGCAGACATCGCGCGGTTGTCCGTTCGATTGCGATTTCTGCTCGGTCACCACGCACAACGGGCGCCGGTACCGCCGCCGCCCAACCAACGAAGTGCTCGATGAAATCGAATCGATCCCTCATGACTTGTTGTTCTTCGTGGATGACAACGTGATTGGCTACGGAACTGATTCGCGCCGACAGGCGCTGCAGCTTTTCCAAGGCATGGTCGAGCGAGGTCTGCGCAAGCAATGGATCTGCCAGGCCTCGATCAATATCGCCGACGACCCTGAGGTGCTTGAATGGGCGGGACGCGCCGGCTGCCGGGTGGTGTTCTTGGGGCTGGAAGCCGAGGACCTCGACGCCTTGACTGAAGTCAACAAGCGATTGAATATGAAGCGGGGTGTGTCTTCCTATGAGCAGACTTTTGACCGCATTCACCAAGCGGGCATCGCCGTGTTGGGAGCCTTTATATTCGGCATGGACGGCGACACGCCCGACAAACTTCGTCGCCGCACGGATTTCATGCTCAACAGCGGCGTGGACGTGATGCAAGTCACCGTCATGACACCGCTGCCCGGCACGCAGTTGTTTCGCCGCCTGCAGCAGGACGGTCGTCTGCTGTACACCAACTTTCCCGAAGATTGGGTCCGTTACGATCTGGCGGAACTGGTGCATCGTCCAAAACACGTCGAGCGGGCTGAATTGTGGGAGGCCATCCGCCAATGCGCCCACCGGATCTACGACCTTCCCACACTCAAGACCAAGGCGAAGCGGACGTTTAGTGCCACCGGCAGCTGGGAGGCAATGGAGTTCGCTTACCGCGCCAATCTCGACTACCGCACCGTGGTCAAAGCGAACGGCGTTATCGATTGAACCCGCCCACGCCGTTATTCCTGGATGGTTCCATGAGTTCTTGAACTGGGACTTCGTCGGATTGTACTTGCGACACGATGTTGTCACCGGTCACGACGTCGGGCCGGGGAGGCAAATGACCATACTCGAAGTGCTGCAAGATCGCCTTCAACTCTTCACGCCGTAGCTCCCATTGTTCGGGCGTCTTTACTTCCTCACCGTTGGAGCATCGCGGTGGTTCGGGCAACCCGTGGGAGCTGGGTAGATCGTCCAAGGATGCAGGCGGATCCCAAGTAGCCGTCTCCTGGCCGCAGCAGTCGTGCGGCTCGATTGACGCAGCGAAGGTCGCAAAGACGACGAACAGAGCTAATTTAGTAGCTCGCATCGTATACTCCCTGCCACTGCCATATTTGCCAGGGCTCCCCCGGTGTCGATTCAGAGCCCAATTCCTCGGCAAGAAAACGTGCACGCGCGCTTGACCGATTTCTGATTGCCGGCTATGCTCGACGTGTGTTGAAACTGAGTCTCAAGAGTGATAGCGAGGTGCGATATGAATTCTCGGGTTCACAAATCTCCCTCCAGGGGAGGGTTTACGTTGGTGGAACTGCTGGTGGTGATTGCCGTTATCGGCATTTTGGTGGCGCTGCTGCTCCCAGCGGTGCAGGCTGCGCGTGCGGCCGCTCGCCGCATGAGTTGCGGCAACAATCTCAAACAGATCGGCTTGGCCCTGCATAATTTCGAGCTGGCAAACGGGCGTTATCCACCAAGCTGGCAGCCCGCTCGTTCCCCGTCCGGCGGCACGGTGGACGGGTGGTCAGCCCAGTCCCTGTTACTCCCGTTTCTCGAACAAGGCAACGTCGCGGACTCTGTCGATTATGAAGCCAGCTATGAAATTGCCACTGCGGTGGACGTGGGAGGCATCACGATTCCGCTAAGTGCCTTGCGCATTGCGACCTACTTGTGTCCCTCGGAAATTCGCGATGAAAGGCGGCTCTCCGGTGGTGTGCCGGAGCATTACCCGCTGAACTACGCCGTGAACGAGGGAACGTGGTTCATCTACGACCCGGTGAGCCAACAGGGAGGGGACGGGGCATTCTATCCGGGAAGTCGCTTGCGGCCTGGTGATTTCCGAGACGGCCTGAGCAACACCTTGGCCGTGGCCGAAGTCAAAGCGTGGAACCCGTATTTTCGCAACGCCGGTCTACCCCAGCCGACGTTCTCCACGGTGGCTGACATTTGTGCACTGGGAGGACAGTTCAAGGCAGATAGCGGCCATACTGAGTGGGTGGACGGTCGTGTTCATCAGATCGGTTTTACTTCCGCCTTTGGACCAAACACGCCGGTTCTCTGCGGCGTGGGCGACAACACCTACGACGTCGATTGGACCAACATGCAGGAGGGCAAGTCAGCAACCATCCACACGTATGCGGCAGTGACTTCCCGCAGTTACCATCCGCGGGGCGTCCAAGCCTTGTACCTGGATGGTTCCGTGCACTTCATGGCCGATGATATTGAACTCCGAAGTTGGCGAGCCCTTTCGACGCGAAGCAGGATGGAAGTCGTCGATGGGCGATAGTCGTCCAAGTGTCATGCCTTCTGCCGCAAAATCGCCTGGAATTTCCGCGGCCAGGGTGCTGGTACAGATGATGGGACAAATAGTGGCAAGCACCCTGGTTTCGCAGCTTGTCCGCTAGTAGTCTTCGGATTCGACGAACTCTTCATAGTCCGGGTGCTCTTGGCACACCCGGGCAACGGGCGGTCGCCGCCTAACGGTGATATCGGTGCCAGCGGTCAAACCTCCAGGCTCCACGGCGCTCGGTACGGCTTGGTGACCAGCGCATTGGCTTCGGGATCGTTGTGCACCTCTTCCTTCTCCGCGTCCCAACGGATCTTGCGGCCGGTTTTCCAGGCGATATTCATCAAGTGGCCCGGATTGGTGGCGAAGTGGCCCTGTTCGACATCCGCTGGCGGTCGCCTGTTGTTGCGAATCGCATCCAAGAACCCCTGGGCGTGTGCCGCCAGGCTGTCCACGTGCACCGATTCGCCCTGGTACGCATTTCCTACGGACTCTTCCTTGCCCGGCTTGCCGATTTCGGGTTTGATCGTATAGCCACTTCGATCCAGCAGCATCGAGGCTTCCGTGCCGCAAAACAGCTTGGCGTGGGACCGTTGTTCGCGCCGACATCCGGCACGAAAGCTGTACTGCAGGAGGAATCCCTTTTTGGCGACCGGTCCGGGACCGTACTCGCAGATTCCCGAAAACGTGTCAGGCCACTCGATGTTCGTCTTTTCGAAGCAAAGCATGCCGCCCGACGCGGTTGCCGAAAAGGGTGCAGTGACGCCCAGGCACATGTGCACAATGTCGTAATGATGCACGCCCCAGTCGACCTGCCAGGCTCCGGCATAGTCGAAGAACCAATAGTGATTGACGAAGCGGTTGGGATTGTACGGTCGCTTCGGTGCCGGTCCGAGCCAGAAGTCCCAGTACTGATCGCCGAACTCAGGAGGCGGATCTGAGTCTGGGGGAGAACCGAAGCCGGGGTACATATAGTCGTAATCCCAGACTTTCACTTCCGGGATCTCGCCCAGGCGACCGGACTGAATCACTTCGGCAGCCTGCTGATAGTGAGGCCAACTTCGCTGCTGTGTGCCAATCTGGACGACGCGATCGTATTTGCGTGCGGCCTTGACAGCGGCACGTCCTTCGCCGATCGAAGTTCCCAAAGGCTTTTCGACATAAACATGTTTACCCGCGCGGCAGGCCTCAATCGTGCACAGACAGTGCCAATGATCGTTCGTTCCCACGATCACGGCGTCGATGTCCGTGCGCTCCAGCAACTTACGAAAGTCGCGATAGGTATCGATGGAATCATTGCCCGTGGCCTTGACACCCATTCCCAGCCTTTGCTCATTCACATCGCAGACGGCCACGATTCGCGTACCTGGGCATTGCATGTGGCCCAACATCACGGTGCGCCCTTCGCCGCCGCAGCCAATCAGTCCGATGTTGATCGTGTTGTTGGGACCCGACTGAGCGGCGGATGCCGAGCGGGTCTGGCTGCCCGCCCAGGCCACGGCCGCCGTTGCGGCAGCCGAGCTGAGGAATTCCCTGCGGGTTGCTTTGGTCGTCATGGTCAATTGCCTTCTTGGTCAGAGTTGTGGCGTGCGAAATGTGTACGGTGCGCGGACATTGTGTGGAATAGTGGAGCTGGAAAATACGGAACCAATGGAATCGTCGACGACAGTCTCATTATGCCACAGAGAGTTTCCACACGCTATCAAGCAGCTCAATGCAGCCGCGGCGCGGCGAAAGTGGACCGGACGCTCGGGTTCAGTGGAAAGGGACAAAAAGATTGGATGACAAAAATATCTTGTGCGGGACGTAGTCCTTTGCCACCTGCCACGCCATGTAACGATACGGGGTTGTATAGCATTTCCAGATCGAAATCTCAAATTCGCCTTCCCGATTGCGGGCACTACTTTGAGTTACGGACCGACTTCGAGATGAAGCTAGTGGGAAGCATCGCTGAGTCGCACCTGTGCCTCCGATTCGTCCGCACCCGGCACGCGTCGGACCCACTCGGACCAGTGAAAACGCGTACCTTGAGTGGGGATCATTTGACGCACCATGCCGCGACAGCCGTCGTCTGGCGAGACCTCCCATTCGACTTCAAAATAGGCCAGGACGCCCCCTGCCCATTCGCGTTCTTGGGGCCACGATCGCGGCACTCGGGCTCCCAGGAAGTCGGCGTAGATCAACCACACCTTGAGTTGGCCGTGGGCGGGCGATTTCTTGCCGCCGAGGTGAAGCAGAAATTCATCGGACCGCGCCACGTGCACCACGCTGTGTAAATCTATGTCAGCCCCGGCTTCAGCATGCCACTCGGCCGATACGAGCGGAGCATCTTTCGTTTCGGCCGACTCGACTTCACCACTGGCATCGTACTTGCGGATCAGCACGGCCGCGAAATCGTTGTCCACATGTTTGCCGGGATCCATGCCACCATAACGTTCGACACGTTCTTCGCCCGGCAGACGCAGCAGATAAGGGAGGTTCGGCCACTGCCACCTCGACTCTGCGTCCCACACTCGGACCTGATCCATCCACGGGAGATCGGCAAACGCCAACGTGGAATTCCACGACTCACGATCGGCCTCCAATGAGGGGCGTGTGAGCGTGATTGCAAGCCGGGCTAGGGTTTCACCCGAGGCGTGCTGTTTCGCCTCAAGAACCAGCGTTCCCTTGAGCAGCGGCTTGGCTGTTTCAGGCAGAGATTCTTCCGGGGCGGTTGGAGGCCAATAAACATCAAAGTCGGCAGTGACGTCGTCTAGTTTCCCGCCAGCCGTCAGTGGTACATCACGATGGCAACCGATCGACAAAATGAGCGATGCCGCCACCGTTGCCGCGCCAAATCGTGGGAGCATATGCCGATTCCCTCAGCGATGACTCATGGTCGTACGGCTCGATGTTCTTCATCGGGGTGATTCATGTGCCCAGCTTCCGCCGCTGCTGGAAAACGGCGCGTCAGGCTTCGAAACGGATCTGAGGACTATTTCAGCGGTCCAGCGACGATCTCGACTGGAATCGGCTCACCATGCGTCTTTTCCAGCAAGAATACTGCGAGTTCGATCTTCGATTTACCGGCGTCCTTCCGGACCTTTTCAAGTGTGGTTTCCAATGCGTTCGCGATAAAAAATAGGTCGAATTTCCAGTGGCCTTCCTCACGAACGAAGCGAAAGGCAGCGTCTTTCACGGGTTGCCCGTCTTTGCGCAACGTCGCGAATGCCACGTCTCCTTCGATTTGAATATGATCGAGTTTAACCTCTTGAGTGACGTCCAATTTGACCATACCGTCTTGTACACCCCAGCGAAATACATCGTGACCATTCATCGATTCCAGATCACGCCGACCGAGAAGGAATCGAAGCTGAAAGATCAGCATGATTTCGAACTGGGTCAGGTCATCAAAATCTACGCCCGACGAATCGAGCGCGAGGCGGCGGCATCGTTCATAGAACTCGATGGTGCGCCTCGAAGTAAGATCAGTTGCTGTGTCACCACTGTGCTGTGTCAGGGCGTCGCTGAATTGGGAGTACGCTTCTTGGATGTCCGCAACGGGATCTGACTCGCGAGCAGATCCGGTGGAAGATCGCTGCTGTGGCTTGTCAGCATCCGCCCTGTGTGATGTCGCGTCAGGTCGCGTGCACCCCACAAGTACAGTGACGAGAAACGCGACCGGAAAACACCGTGTGAGCATGGCAATCTCCATTATTTCTCTATACCACCAGGCGTGCCAACTGCACACCGCAAAGCTACAAGGGGATCGCGAACCGGCAGCGCAACGAGCGAATGTCGCACTGCAATCACCGGAGCCCGTCTTTCGCGCTCTCGGTCGAACGTATACTCGAAGGTGCCTGATCAACCGGCACTGAATACGGCCCATTGGAGGCCACGGTCTGCGAAGAGTATAGCACGTAGCGGTCTCCAGGCGCGTTGGCGCCGAATTCAGGCTGGCGGATATGGCAAAGGTGGTTGCCGCCACAGGCTTGGCTGGTGGACCGCCTCCTTGGTTGGTATCGGTTGACACCTGTAGCTGACCCCGTCGGCGAAAAGGTACACTGTTTGTTTTGAGATAAGCTGGTTTCACAGGAAATCCTCATCATGACCGCTGATCAAACCGACCGTGTGGGGAACGATAAAAGTTGCGTTTCCCGTCGAACGTTTTTGGAACTAACGGGTCGTGGCGGTGCGCTGGCGGCGGCGGCCATGCTCTTGCCGGCGGGCCGAGCGTACTGCGAGACACCTGGCAAAATCATCCGCATGGCGGTCGTGGGAGGCGGTTTCGGGTCGACGTTCTGGTGGCATGAACACCCGAATTGCCGTGTGACGGCGGTTACGGACCTCTATCCCGCTCGTCGTGAGGTGCTCAAGAACCGTTTCTCATGCGATGCCGTGTACGACTCACTGGAAATCATGCTGCGTGAGGCGAAAGATGTCGATGCCGTGGCGATTTTTACCGGAGCCCCGGACCACGCCCGCCATGTGCGCATGTGCATGGAGCGAGGTTGGCACACGATCAGTGCCGTGCCCACATGCATCGCATTGGACGAAGCCGAGATGCTCACAGAGGTCAAGGAAAAGACCGGACTCAGGTACATGCTGGCCGAATCGAGCTGGTATCGGCAGGAGACCATTTTCGCCCGCAACCTCTTCAAGGCGGGTGCTTTTGGAGAACTTTTCTGCACCGAAACCGAATACTATCACGACGGCGGCGACCCGGACAAGGCAACCGCCAACATCGGCTCGCTGGTCTACAATCCCGATGGTAGTCGCTCGTGGCGCTGGGGTTTTCCCCCGATGCTCTATCCCACGCACAACATGGGCTTTCTCGTCGGTGTAACGGGAGAGCGAGTGGTCAAAGTCTCGTGTATCGGCTGGAAGAGCAACCAGCCTAAGCTGCGCCAGCACTCGCTGCGAACCGAGAATGTCTACAAGAATCCCTTCTGGAACCAAGCGGCCTTGATGCTCACCGACCAGAACCATTCTTCGCGGTGCAACATCTTCTGGCGGTGCCTGGCGGGCGGAGAGCGAGCGCAGTGGTTTGGTGACGACGCCACGTTTTACATGGTCTGCGAGGGACTGCACGGCAACGTGCAGCGTAGCCGGGACAAGGGGGTCGAGCCCATCGAAGTGCCGCTCTATTGGAAAGATTCCCCCATGTTGCCGCCGACCATGCGGCACGACTCGGGGCACGGCGGTTCGGCGATCTTTATTACCGCCGAATTCATCAACGCGCTGTTGGAAGACCGCGAACCGGAGATCGATCTCTATGAGTCGCTGGCGATGACCGTACCGGGAATCGTAGCCCACCAGTCGTCTTTCAAAGACGGCGAACAGCTGACCGTACCACAGTTCGCTCGGCCGAAGTCATGATGAGAACGTGCGCGAGGGCTCGGGAGAGGAGCCTGGCCGACCCAGACTCCAAAAGCTGCTGCCCAAGTGATCTTGCGCAACGTCGTGGCAAGGATCGACGCCCAGCGTAGGATCTTTTTGTCACTCGATCTTTCTGCCCCGCTCCTCGGTTGCCAAAGCAGCGACAGATGACGGCCTGGTCAGACGCTACGGCGACGATCCCGGGCAAACGACTGCCGTGCGGATCACTGCCAGCGTGCTTCCCTCCAGGCTCGCCCGCAACAGCGAAATCAGTGCCACACCCCCCTTCTTCGGGTTATTGTGTTACAAGTCAATACTATTGACTTGTAAATCTATACTTGTTAGGATTCATGCAACCTGGGGAGGTCACACCATGGCAAAGAAGCGGCGCACGGTGATCGATTGCACGCCTTTGGAATTAGCGGGGGTCCGCTATGTGATTCTGCGGGAAGCGGTGTTCGGCCAGTTGTGTCGCAAGGCGAAGGTATCTCCATCTTCGGATACCGTGTCGGAGCAGAGCCTGTCGTCTGCGTTCAATGTCGATGGCGCGTTACTCGCCGATAAACTGATCCGACGCCGCAAGGCGGCAGGTCTATCGCAAGCGGAATTGGCCCGCCGTGCCGGCGTGCGCTGCGAGACACTAAACCGTATTGAACGCGGCAAGACCACTCCCGATTTTGCTACGGTGCGCAAGCTGGTCGTTGCGATGAACGTGGCTGAACTCGAGGTAACGGACTTGTAGTGTTCAACAGTGTCCAGGGGCGACTATTCATCTGCACTGCGGACGAGAGGCGTGCCCTTTATGGGATATCTGTGCGTGGAGTGTTGGAGTGTGGTTGCCCTGGAGGGAGGCCGTTTCGCTTGTGTTGCAGGAATTCTCGGGCGCTTCAGTACTCTTATGCTTAACCACTCTGCCACTGATCGTAAGGCGTCGTCCACATTTCGCGTTAAGACAAGTGAGGTACCGAGAATGAAGGCATCCAGTCAGTCGACAAATCCGACCCGACCCGACCGCAACGAGGTATTGAAAGGGGTCGTGAGTGTGGTGGCCGAGCAGATGGGCATGGACTGCGAGAGAATTGGCGAAGGCGATTCGCTCTCCGACGACCTGGCTTGTGACAGCCTGGACATTGTCGAAATATCGATGGAACTCGAGGAGCATTTTGACATCTCGGTTCCAGATGGGTTTGGCGACACGGTCCAGACGATCGGTAGTGTCACGGACGGCATCATGCAACTACTTGCTGGCCGCCATGCCTGATGAAGCCACTGCATGTCAGGCTCTTGGCTGTATCGGTGTGGCGGCACGGGCCGTTCCAGACAGATCCATTTGTGTCGCCGGAACAGGGGCGGCGTATTGATTCTGTCACTCGTCATGCCATACCATGGAGAGCATTGGGCCGTGGCCATTTCTGTATCGTGCCGAATGCGGAGGACTTGTGATGGAGACGCCTGCTAAATTATCCGTCAGTACGGAAGGCGACGTGACGATTATCCACCTGCCCCAGGAGCTCATCGATTCACTGGACATTGCCACGGTGCGCGAGCAGTGGCGCGAGTACGTCCAAGCAACGAAGCCGGGGAAAGTGGTGATCGATTTCAACGCAGTTCGGACCTGCGGCTCCGAAGCGGTGGGGGGACTCGTGCACCTCGCCACGACGGTCCGTGCGTATGGTGGGGACATAAAGCTCTGCAGCATGAGTAAACGAATTCGGACAATCTTCGATATTTGCCGGCTGATTCCGACGGTCTTCGAAGCGTACGACTCGGCTGGGGAGTCGGTGGAAGTTTTTCTACGAGTCAAAGAATGACTGCCAGATGTGCCCAGGCCCAGAATATGACGCCTGTGGTCCAGAAGTTCCGCAGCTTGCTGCCGATGTGCTGGCGATGGCCGGACTGCTCCCCGCAGATCAAGCAAGAATCGCATCGGTGAGTTAGCACATTGACCGTCGCAGCGCGCACGAAGAGGATCACTCATGGCTACCACAAGAATCAACCAAATTCTCGACGATGTCGGTGCGATCGCCTTTCCCGGAGTGTTCGACACGCTCTCTGCCAGGATTGCTCAGCGAGTTGGTTTCCCGATGGGATTCATCTCGGGCTATTCCGTTGCCGCCACCTCGATTGGCGAACCGGACATGGGATTGTTGACTCAGACGGAGATGGTCGAGCGTGCTCGACAAATCTGCGGGAGCGTCAACATCCCGATCATTGTCGATGCGGACACAGGCTACGGTAACCCGTTGAACGTTTACCGGACGGTCAACCAGTTGATCGCCTGCGGAGCGGCCGGGTGTTTTCTTGAGGACCAGGTGTGGCCCAAGAAGTGTGGTCACATGCGTGGCAAGCAGGTGATTCCTCGCGAGGACTACGTCCACAAGATTTGTGCCGCAGTCGAGGCTCGCGGCGATCGAGACTTTTTCGTTGTCGCCCGCACGGACGCATTGGCCGTGGAAGGGATGGACGAGGCGGTGGCCCGCGTCGTGGCCGCTCGCGGCGTCGGTGCGAATGCGAGTTTTATTGAAGCGCCGAATTCGGTGGAAGATCTGCAGGAGATCGGACGGCGGTCACCCACTCCCAACGTGGCCAACATGATCGAAGGGGGAAAGACGCCGGTGATGAGCAAGGAGGATCTCGCTGGGATGGGGTTCCAGCTCATCCTTTATCCGCTTTCTGGGCTCTATTCAGCTGCTCGCTCGATCGACACCATGTATCGCAAGCTGCGAGCCGACGGCACAACCGCTGGTCAGGAACATTGCCTCATGACGTTCGCAGAATTCAACGAACTGATTGGCGTGGAAGAAAAGTACGCACAGGCACAGCGATTCGGCGTCAAATGAGCCAGTCGTAGTGAGCCTCTCCACTCATCAAGAGACTTCGAAACATCCCGCACTGGCGCGAGAGACCTGGGACGGGTCAGATAAGGACAAAAAAATCGGATGACAAAAAGATCTCCTGTGCCGAATTATCTCTTTGTCACCCCATCTTCTTGCCCTTTACATGAATGGCGATGGAACATCTGTCGCCGCTGCCGCTGAGCCCTTGGCGGTCTCAGCCTGAGATGGTCGCCAATAAGGGCGAAGTCGGGGGTCGGCCACACCGCACCGGTCCTGCGCCACTCGGTTGGTGCACTGCATGATCCAGACTTCCATGCCGTGTTTCTGCTGAGCATATTCGACAACACGACGGCATTCTTCCAAGTAGGCCTGGTCTTCCGCGGAAAGCGGCACAGGCATGATTTCGATGAACGGCCAGAGGTAGAAGAGGTTGACTCCCTCGTACGCCATGATATCGAGATAGCTTTGCCAGTCCTGCTCGCGCCATCCGCGAAATGTGTAGGGATAGTTGAAGGCCCAACCATTGAAGTGGAGGCCTCGCTTGGCCCAGGCTGGTTTGCTGGTGATGGCCAGCGGGGATTCCAGGAAGACCGAGCTGTCGTCGACCCGGATCCTCTTCATGAGTGCGGCCAACCCCGCCTTGGTTCCCTGCGGCGTGCTGCCGGCGACAACGATGTAGTGGGCAGCCGTCAGTCAGCATTCAATAACGGGCTTGCCCTACACAACAGCACCCCCGGTTCAGGAACGCCCTTCTCAGAGCGGTTGAAATGAATCTCGATTCAGGTATGATCGAAGAGCCCGACTGGGGGGTGCGGTGGACGGTTCCGGGATAGCAGCCTGTTGGCGGAGAGTAACATGTCAGCGATGCGTTTCATTTTGATTGGCGGGTTCCTGGGCGCGGGCAAGACGAGTACGATCGCGCGGCTGGCGAAGACGTATTGCGAACAGGGCCTGAATGTCGGCATCATCACGAACGATCAGGCGACAGATCTGGTCGACACACACGCCTTACGGGCCGCCGGGTTCGACGTTGGCGAAGTTGCGGGCTCCTGCTTCTGCTGTAACTTCCATGGCTTGGCCAGTGCCGTCGAACAACTGGAATCACATCAACGCCCCGATGTGATCTTAGCAGAACCAGTAGGGAGTTGCACCGACATCGTGGCCACGGTCGTCCAGCCCCTGCGCCAGTTACACCAGGACAAGTTCGTCGTCGCACCGTACGGAGTGATTCTGAAGCCGAGTCATGGCCGAAAAATCCTGAGCAACGCACCGAAGGCGGGGTTTTCGCCCAATGCCGCTTACATTTTCCGGAAGCAACTGGAAGAAGCCGATTTCGTCATTATCAATCGCGTGGATGAACTGGGTCCGGATGAAGTCCAGGTACTGAGCAACTTGATCGCCGCTCAGTACCCGGGCGTGCCCATCGTGCGCATGTCGGCCAAGACCGGTGCCGGCTTCGATGCGCTGCTGGAATTACTGGATCAGCAGGGGGACTTTGGCCGTCGCATATTGGAACTGGACTACGATGTGTACGCCGATGGCGAAGCGGAACTCGGCTGGCTCAACAGCAGCCTGCAAGTGACGGCAGCCACTCCCTTCTCGCTCGACGATCTCTCTCTGAATATCGTCAGGCGACTGCAGGAATCGCTGGCGACCTGCGACGCCGAACCGGCTCACCTGAAGACGATCAGTATTTCGGATGGAAACCACGCGGTGGCCAACCTGGTGAGCAGCGATACGCCGGTTGTGCTATCGCGCACATCCGCTTGCCAGACGTGCCGTGCGGACGTGATCGTCAATGCGAGGGTTGCCATCGATCCGCACGTATTGGAGCAACACGTGCTCTCTGCTGTGCAATCTGTTTGTCAATCCGTCGATGCCACGTTGGAGACACATCAGACGCAGAGTTTCCGCCCGGGCCGTCCCAATCCGACCTATCGGTATGCCGAAGCGGTGTAACTGCCCTTCGATGGCCGTAACCACAGCCGTCGTCGTTGCTGCCGACAGTTGTCGTGCGCGGTCGAAACCAACTGCCCTATTCCAGGTGAATGTTTCTTGAGATAACCGCAACGTCCCGCGGTGCGATTTCCAGAGTCAGATATGCCGTGCCGCCGGCGATGCGTGCAGGGAGCGATGTGCCGTTCATCTCGTCGTGATACTGTGCTCCGTCCACGTGCTCGACGGCAATCGCTTCGGCTCGTACTGTGCGATAGTTGGTGTTGTAGATCGTCCAGCAGGTTTTGCCCGACAGGTCGGCATGCTGGTCAAACCGATTAGCGTACAGTCCCCGCAGCAGAGTCGGGACCAGTGGTTGCGTATAATCGCTGGTAAAGCACTCCTGGTTGCCACGCATGATACGGCGGTTCAGCGCGATCTGTGCACGCACTTCCGGCGCGAACCACTTGTCCCAAATCCCCTCGATCCAGATTGCTTCACCACTGAAGAGGCAGCGTTTGACGGCCTCCACGTTCGTGCCCAGTGGCTGGTCACAGCAGATGATCTCGATCGACTTGAAGCCGGGGAGAGCGAAGCGATAGAGATTCACGTGGCTGGGTGACCACGCGTCAGGAACTGAAGAGATGTTGTACGTGAAACTACCGTCCTGGTATTGGGAGTTGACGTCCGTCGGGCTCTCCTCAGTGTAAATGGCCACCTCGGGACCGAGTTTCTGCCGCACTTGCTTGAGCATCTCCCGCTCGCCAAGCACGGGAGTTACTGGCACCGGGTGGCCATGGTCCGGGTTGTAGCACCAATAGGTCGGTCCGGAAAAGCCGTACTCGTCAATGTAGAAACCAACGGCCCCGGTTTGCTGGCGCACGCGCTGGTAGGTGTCGGACAAGTACTGCTGCCATGGTACGACGCGCGGGCAGATGTGGAAGCTCGGAGCGAAGTACTCATAAGGCTTGCCGCCCGGGCCGAGCATCTGCCACGCTGAGCCATGAGCCTTGCCGAGGTTGGATTGTGGATCCACCAGAATGCCTTCGAGGTACAAGCCCACGGGGATGCCCTGAGAGGTGACTTCCTCGACGGCCTGCCGAAAGTGTTCCACGCCGCCCAGATAGTCCCAGGGCTGATAGTCGCCGCAGCGACCGTGCACGGGATCCCAGCCCCAGTCAAACAGGTGCAAGTAATCGACACCTCCGAAAGCTTCGGCGTCGACGTTCACGACATCCTTGAGCTTGATGCTCTTGTTCGTCTCGTCGAACATCCCGCTCTTGGTTGGCAACGCAAAATGCATAAACTGCTGGCGGAAGTTCCAGATCTGCCGGAACCAAGGTTTGCGCGGCGCAGCGAGTTGATACCAACTGGCGACCCATTGCTGGTAGCGGGCCAGTTGTGCATGCCAGTCACCTTGATTACAGCCGACCACGGTCCGTGGCAAAGGTGCATCGTGTAGCGGTGTGTATTCGATGGCCAGGCGAGCGCCATTGCCGGTCTTCTGAACCTGGTAGAACTTCGACTGGGCGTCCATGTCCTGCGTCATCATATACAACCCGGTTCCACGATCGGGGTCAAAAGCTCCGATCACCTGCAGCGGATTCCCTGCACCGGCATACGGTTCACGTAGCGACATCGCCGCAGTCGTGATGACGTCGCCGCGTCGGGGACACCAGATCCAGCAATCTGCAGGCGGGCCGCCGAAGCTGATGTCTCGCAGTTCCGGAAAGAGGAAGCTGGTCTTCACAGCGTCGTGGCCATGGAGCTGAATGCTTCCGCGCATCCCAATCTCTTGCGGGTCCGAGACATCCAGCCAGATGCTGACCTGCATGGCAGGTGGGAACTTGTCACACCGAAGATCGATCCGCATGGCTTCGCCCTGATCGGTCTGTTCTGTCGCCACGCGCCGAACCTCAAATTCCTCGGAGCTCACTTCAAAGCCGTCACCGAGCACTCGAAACAGTGGCCCTGGTGCCATCTTCGTCTCTAACCCCTCGCCGCTCAGGTTCACAACGTTGGTGACCCGCAGGCCCCGATTTACGTTCATGACCATACTCACGGTCGCGCAGCTCACGGTAACGACATCACCATTCCGGTCAATGCCCACCTTCTGCACAGCCACGGGCTTCTCCGGAGGCAATTGTGGCATTGGTCGCAGTTGTGTGGCTGACGTGGCCGGGCCCGGCTTGTCGCTTAACGTGAGAGCCACTAGTCCAAACGCCCCCCGACTCATGCCGTCAACAAGTGTGAGTTGGCGCAAGGTTTTGGTCGGGTCCAAGGCCAACGCGTACGTGTGCAGCCAATGCGACACGGCATGCTGTCGGGCGTTGACGGAAAAGGGAAATTGTTCTTCGCTTGTGCCGTCTTCATAAGAAATCTGCGCTACCAGGCGATGGACCTGCCGCACCTGGCCCGCCGTGCCGGTGTAAGAAGGTTCATCGTGTTGAGGGAACTGGGCTGCCAGCAGCAAGTAGGCCTCGCTCGCCTTGCCGCTCAGTGCGACATGGATCTGTCCCGGTGCACGCAGGGGAGTCATGAGTACGGCGTTCTTGCCCTCCCGCACTTGGAACGGTACTCCGGACGTCGTGAGCGGACCCTCGGCCAGCCAACCTTGGGCCCCCAGTCGCCGGGCCAGATCGGGACCGGCAAGATTACCCGGCGGAAGTTCCACTGTCCGCCAAGGTCCGGTCAGCGCGGGCCAACCCGGCGTAAATTCCAGAGTATCAACCAGCTTGATGAGCGGTTTCTGGTCCGAGAAACGCAGGTCGGCCACTTCCAACACGGCATTGTCCTGCAGGGCCTGTACCTGAATGGCGAGTGTGCGAATCTCGCTGAGCTCTACTGCCGCCACGGCCACGTGCCAATCGCCATCGGATGTCAATTCACCTTCGCGAATCACGTACTGTTCATTGGGGGTCGCTCCGCCTGAATTGGCGTACAGTATGTAGTCGCCCCAGCCGCGCAGGTTCCGCGCCCGGTAACGCATGGCCATCCATCGAGCCCCGGCGATGGGCTCCTCCAAGCTGCGCGACCACTTGGTCCCCAGCATGCCTTCTTGAACCGAAAACACCGAGCCCTGTTCCGTCGCCGTTTGGGCATGGTTGGGTGTGTAGTTGCCTAGCCACCCTGGCTGTGCGGTCCATTGCCCGGGATCGCGCATATCAACCACGCGTTGTTCGGCCGGCACCTGCGTCGGTGCGTAGCCCTCCGCGTCCTCCGGCGGCAGATCCGTGATTGCGACGTAATCCACCCAGAGCGAGCCATTACCGCGCTCGTCTGTGAAACACTGCAAGGCAATTCCTGTGACAGAGGAGCCCACACTCGCGTCAAGAAGGTTGGTGGCTACCGTGTGCCACTGGCCGTCCGCTCGGATGGATTCGCCCTTGAGAACGTTCACACCACCCTGGTCCTTCCCGCCGTTTTCCAACCAGATGACATAATCGGGTTTGCTGAGGTCGAAATTGACGGCTCGGTAGCGGAGTACGAGCCACGGGCTGAGTTCCAACTCGACCGACTCGTTCAGGGAACGCGACCACTTCATGCCGTTGCCTGGTTCCGTCACCTCGAATTTACCGATACCGGCCTCGGCCTTCTTCAGCGGATGGTCCGTGTGGGGCGTCAGCCATTCGGGGCGGGCGGACCAAGCCGTTACAGTATCGAAATCGTCTCGGAAAGCATCGTCTCCCAGTGCCGCCCAGCAGTTCCATGCGAGCAGCACAAGCGAACCGGTCATGCAAACCACCCAGTTCAGGGCAACTGATTGTGTGCGTAGAGTGCTCATGGCGCAACCTCAATTCCGATAGGTAATTCACGATCTCCTGGAGTGAATTCGAACTCACGCAGTGGCTGCTGTCCACCTGTGGTGGCTACAAATTCCCGGTTCGTCGATGCTGGCGCCGCACGGCAGCGTCTCTTTTCGAGGGAAAAAAAACGAGAGATGGCAGAAAGATCGGTTGGTGCGCGTTGGTGCAACCGAGTCTCTGCCCCACCGGCGCCGCTTTGTTGGCTCATTTCGGTGGTGGCGATCGAATTGAGATCTACCAACGAGTCCGCTATCCTTGACATTTGCGTGAGCCATCTAGTGAATCATTGCGCACGGGAGCGTAGCCATGAATCGAACGATTACGAAGTTGCTCTGCGTCGGCCTGTTGGCGGGCTGGTCAGTTCCCTGCGAGGCCGCTGAAGAACCAGCGGCGGTCCTCCAAAAACCCGCGGCGGTGACGATGGCTGAATTGGCTCAACAGACAACCACGGGAGTGTCGGCGCAAGAAGTGAACGACTATGCCCCCGGCCATTACGAAGGGCCACTGGTTCCCAGCCCGCCACATGCGGATACGAATGCCAAGAAGGCGGTGGTCGTGTTCTGGAAGGACCATTCCGAGCGGTTCATCTTCAGTCACGAGGCCAGCTACTGTCCATTACTCGAGCTGCCCAGTGGCGCTGCCATGTGCAACCAGTTCTTTGAAGGTAACCTGGGGGACGCGGAACTGTTCAATAATCCGGGACGTACCGAGCGGAACAGCTTTGTTGATATCGTCGAGCATGGTCCTCAGCGAGTGTGGGTGCGATGGACTTATTTCTGCGTCAATATGCTCGATGATACCAAGCCGCGGCTGCGCGGAACGGAAGATTATTTTGCATATCCCAATGGATTGGTCCTGCGTCGAATGAGCTACGAGAGTCTGATGCCGGACAATATCGTCGGGTATAGTACGCAGCCTGTCGAGTTGTTTGGTGTGGCACCTGTGGGCTCGACGATCAAAGACCTGTTTACGCGTGATACGGAGCATGACGACTATCTGACCCACACTGCGCTCGATTTGTACAGCGAGAATCGCTATGACCTCTTTTGGGATGAAAATGGCGGTGTTCGGCGTGTCGGTGACGACGCCACACTCGCGGCCATCTCTCGGTCGCGCGGTTGTGCACTGGTCCTGCCATTTCGCGAGAAGCTACTCTTTGCCGTGCTGGGTGAAGCCAGCGGATTTCCGGCTGCCAGGAATCAGTTGGCTGATCACTGCACGCCCGGAGCTGAAGGCGGCTGTGGCTGGGGGACCGGGCTGTGGGATCATTGGCCCATCGGTTGGCTGAACTCTCAGACATCTTTCTGGAAACCCGGATCGGCGTATGCCTATAGTTTCGGATCGATCGGGCAGTTCTTTGTCCCGGAAGGGAAACGGATCAAGTCTTTTGCACAAGATTATCCCGTATTCTGCCAGGACATGGAGCTTAACCGTTGGACCGAACGCCGGATGTTCTACGTGTTGTTGGGCGCTGCTCGCGATTGGGAGGATATCCGCCGCGTCGGGCGAGCATGGCTTGACAAGGGAGCCGCTTGTACGGAGCCTGATAGCATCGCTGGCCTACGATAACAGGCAGTCTATCAATCGATCGGTGATGGGCGGCCAGCGGAGCGTACACTACACTGGCGGCATTGGAGGAGGTCGCTGGCTAGATGGTTACTCGGAGACTTGCGCGCGTGTTTGTGAAACTGACCACTCGATGGGCACGAACCGGGATTGCGGAATGCGGACCTCGCAATACGGAATGAGAAACCACGAGAAGGGTGCAATTTCGATTCCGCATTCCGTAATCCCTAATCATTCCGGTCGTCCACCTCGACAAAACCAGACACTTTGACGCCCCTTTTTGGTTGCGGGCCAAGTCCGGGTTACGGTGCCCCACGCGGATCTGGCTCAACGGTCTTCTTACACTCGTATTCAGAAGGTATTTGCGATGTCAACCACGCCGTTCCACTATCAGAAACTCTTTGAGCTGGGACCGGACGATACCGAATATCGTTTGCTGACCAGGGAACATGTCCAGTCGAAATCCTGGGAAGGAGTTGAGGTGCTGTGCGTGGAGCCGGAAGCACTTACCCTGCTGGCCGCACAGGCATTTCACGATATCAATTTCTACTTGCGTCCTGCTCATTTGAAGCAGGTGGCTGCCATTCTGGACGATCCTGATGCGTCGGACAACGATCGAATGGTCGCGCTGACGATGCTCAAGAACGCCGATGTCGCTAGCGCCGGTGTGTTGCCCTTCTGCCAGGATACCGGTACTGCCATCATCCTGGGCAAGAAGGGGAATGCGGTTTCGTCCACCAGCGACGAGGAGGCGCTGGCTCGCGGCGTGTACCAGGCGTATACCGAGAACAATTTACGGTACTCGCAGAATGTTCCGTTGACGATGTGGGACGAGAAGAACACGAATACGAACCTGCCCGCTCAAATCGAATTGGCCGCTTGTGATGGGGGAACCTACGATTTCCTGTTCGTGGCGAAAGGGGGCGGTTCGGCAAACAAGACCTTTCTGTTCCAGGAAACACGTGCGCTACTCAATCCCGAGACGCTGGTCGAATATCTGACGCAGAAGATGGCGATGCTTGGTACGGCAGCTTGCCCACCGTACCATCTTGCGTTTGTCGTTGGAGGTACGTCGGCGGAAGCCAACCTGAAGGCAGTGAAGTTGGCATCCACAAAGTACCTGGATAAGTTGCCGACAACAGGCAACGAGCATGGCCGTGCGTTTCGGGATATGGAACTCGAATCTCAGTTGCTGGCAGCCGCCCAACGCTGCGGAATCGGAGCGCAATTCGGCGGGAAGTATTTTGCGCTCGATGTGCGTGTGATCCGCTTACCGCGTCATGGCGCGTCGTTGCCTGTCGGCATCGGTGTCTCGTGCAGCGCGGACAGGCAGGCCAAAGGGAAGGTGATGCGCGATGGCGTTTATCTGGAGCAGCTTGAATTCGAGCCGCTCAAGTACATTCCGGAAGCGTTACGCCATCGCAAAGACGAGGGGGCGATACGAATCGACTTGAACCGACCGATGCGCGAAATACTCGCCGAGTTGACCCGCTACCCGGTCACGACGCGGTTGCTCCTGTCAGGCCCACTTGTCGTGGCACGCGATATTGCTCACGCAAAGCTCAAGGAACGACTCGATGCCGGCGAGCCGTTACCCGAATACTTCAAAGTTCATCCTGTTTACTATGCCGGTCCCGCGAAGAAACCGGCGGGCCTGCCCAGCGGATCGTTTGGCCCGACAACGGCCGGGCGCATGGATGGCTACGTGGATTTGTTCCAGGGCCATGGAGGCAGTCTAGTGATGATCGCCAAGGGTAATCGTGGGCCGCAGGTCACCGCCGCCTGCCAGCAGCATGGCGGTTTCTATCTGGGGAGTATTGGCGGGCCGGCTGCTATTCTGGCCAAGGAGAACATCCGCAAGGTCGAGGTGGTGGAGTTCGAAGAACTCGGCATGGAAGCCATCTGGAAAATCGAAGTCGAGGATTTTCCTGCGTTTATCCTGGTCGATGACAAAGGGAACGACTTCTTCCAGCACGCCGGATCCAGTTGCCCGCACTGACACAATCCGGCATTTGATCGCGCGCCGTAGCCGTCTGCCGCGACAATGGAGCCTATGGTTACGGCGATTGAATCAGTACAACTCTTCTGTGGAGCAGGGCAACAGCGACAACTCTCCTCTGTCCCTCGACTGATGTGTCCTTGGGGGAAGTGCCCAACGTCCGGCTACTTCTCTGGCTGTGCAACCAGATCCAGTGTGAATTGGTTGAAGAACTCCACACACTGAGCCATTTCCGGCATGTTGTCCTCGAAGTCGTAGGAGTACTCCAGGCCGAACAACGTTGGCTTGATGCCGAGCCGGTGGATCTCTTGGAGCATCTTGGCGTATTCCGCCTTGCCGGTGCCCCAGGGAACATCATGTCCTTCCGCCGACAGTTCGTTCAGATCGTGAGCTTGAATCGTGATCAGGCGATCACCCAGTTTGCGAATTCCTTCCAGCGGATTGATTCCCGATCGCAGCCAATAGCCGGTATCGGGGCATGCGCCGATCCGTTTGCTGCGGCCCTCGCAGACCTCGAGCACTCCTTCCGGTTGCCAGTAGATCGGCGACTGATCCGGGCCGTGATTGTGAATTGCGAGCTTGATGTCATACTCGTCGCAGAATCGTTCAATCACGTCCAACGACTCGGGCGGCGGTTCGGAGATAAATGTCTCGATGCCCATCTTGCGGCCGAACTCGAAGACCCGTCGGCAACCGGCCTCGTCACCAGGGATCGTGGCATAGAAGCACGTCGGCATACGAATACCGGCGTCGTCCATTTTCAAGCGAATCTGTTCGAGTTCAACATCGGTCAGATTGCAGTCGAAATCTTTCGGGATGTCCGCACTCACTTTCTGAAAGCTCAATCCGCCGATGTAGGAGAGGCCAAGTTGTTGCGTCTTTTCGATCGTTTCAAACAGCGTGAATGTGTGGAGGCCCCACGCAGTGACTCCGAATCGCCAGCCAAGCTTTTCCCGCGCAATGGCAGGAGGGGTGAGCTTGTTGCTGGGCATGGTTGAACCGTCTATGTCGCCCATGAGAAATTGAATGGCTCCCAAGTAGAATTCCAGGATCTTAGGATCCATGAAGTCGGCGGGACTGTGGCCGATCGTGCAGTAGACGACGCGACCGCGACCGTAGTTTCGCGTCCAGGCCAGCGCATAATCCTCATCGGCCCGTTCCACTCCGGGATTGGTGCCTTTCGGAGGAAGATTCGTCTTGGGGACATCGATGCTGAAGAGTACGTGCACGCGATCTCGAGAATAGGGGCCGCCAACCCGAAAGAACTCGCCGACGTGTTCGAAGCCTTTTCCATCGAATGGTCGATTGAGTGGATGGTCGGGCGAATCGAGCTTGATGACGACGTGTTCGTCTTGCGAGAGATGAGCAGCGCCGCGACCGCCGAGCATGCGGCCGAATTCCGGCCATGTCTCTTTGGCTCCTTGCTGGAAATCGGTGAACGCCACGGTGGTTCCATGGATGCCGAGCAGTCCGCCTCCGCCGAGCACGAACTCGAGCAGGTTCTGCCGGAGAGTTGGATCGGTGAATAGATTACCGACAGTGTTGTTCAGGCAAACGGCGTCGAATTGTCTGAGATTGTCCCGCTGGAACACAGCGGGATCTCTGGAGACCACGGTGGTAAATGCACCGGTCTTTTCACCCATACGGGTGAAGGCGTAGTTGGCATAGGGAATGGAGCCATGTCCGCCATATCCGACATTTCCGTCGTAGATGAGCAGCTTGTGGCTTTTCTTCGCCGCGGCCGGTGCCTTGGCCGGAAGCGCCGCTTCCACTTTCTGCTGCGCCTCGTCGGAGAGCGGCGGTCGCGGGTTCTGAGCCAGTGCCGAAGCGGCACAATAGGAGAATAAGGCTGCCATCAAATACGTTGGGAGAGCCGTTTTCATCAGGTTGCTCCTCTTTGGTATCTAGTTTCAAAAGGGGATTTCGGATTGTGAACGTGCGAACCGTGTGTGCATTCTTCACGCCAGTCCCTCAAACGCTCCACGGCTCCCGCGAGGCTCGAGCTCGCAAGGAGTTCGCTTCCCGATCATTCAGGAACTCCTCTCGCACGGGATCCCAAGTCAGAGCTCTGCCGGTCCACAACCCGATACAACCCAGGTGAGAGAGAATGGTGGAGCAAGCGCCAATCTCGACGTCCGCTCTTGGGCGGCGGCGGGTGCGGATGCAGTCGAGCCAGTCCCGGTGGTTGGGCTCCACGGAATGGTTCTTGGGAACTTCCATATCCAGGAGATTCTTTGGATAGCAGTTCAGCACTCCAAACCGCTCGACGTGAATCCAGCCCATGTCGCCGACGAACAGCACGCCGAAATTGACAATCGGGGTCTTCGGATCCCATCCCGCGGGGATGAAGTGTTTTCCCTCTTGCAGCGTTGTCGCGCAGACAATCCGGGTGCCGTCGGCATAGGTGAATGTGAGTGACGGCTCAGCGTCAATTCCGGGGGGCGTAATCTTCACCGGACCGTCACCGTCCTTGCGCAGTCCCGCGTGTGCTGAGTCGAGGTTGTGGACCAGGCCGGAAGTCATCCCGCCGGCGCCGAACGCACGATTGCAGCTCCAGGGAACAACATTCTGCGGCTGGCCGGTATGGTGATAGCGGTAGTTGTAGGGATACACGGGGCATGGACCGAGCCACATGTCCCAGTCCAGCCCGGCGGGGAGCGGTTCGGCAGGAACGTTCTCGTACTGACTGACACCACTCTCCGAAACATATGCCAGCTTCACTTCGCCGATGCGACCGGCCTGCACCATCTCGACTGCTTTGACGTATTCCGGGCAGTTACGCTGCTGCAATCCGGTCTGAAAAACTCGATTGTGTCTCCGCACGGTCTCGACCATCGTGCGAGCCTGCCGAATCGTCAAAGAGATCGGCTTTTCACAGTAGATATCCTTGCCCGCTTTCGCGGCGCGCACACTGATCGCCGGGTGCCAACGCTCGCCGGTCGCGACAATCACGGCATCGATATCGTCGCGATCCAGCAGCTCTCGAAAATCGTTATACGCCTTGAAACCATGAAACTGACCGCTCGGCTGCTTGGCGCTATAAGCTTTTTCCAGGACTTGGGTGGCGTTGTCACGCCGCCATGCATCCACGTCGCTCAGTGCCAGCAGTTGGACATCCGGGTATTGAGTGAAGATGCGGAAATGTCCCCGTCCCATCATGCCCACACCGATCGAACCGATCGCAATGCGATTGCTTGGCGCGGTGGCACCGTCCTTGCCCAAAACTGAACCAGGAATTACCAGCGGCGCGGCGAAGGCCCCGGCCACAGCGGCAGTGCGCTGCAGCATTTCACGTCGCGAGTAACGAGTTGTATGTGAACGCGTCATGACCGTGGCTTCCTATTGATTCTGTCCCTGTTTTCGCGCTTCTATGTCACGGAGCACTTTGGGGATCTGCTGGAGAATAGCCCGATCGTCCGTCAGAGAACGAATTTTCTCAAGAGCGGCACTCGCCTGATCAGGATGGGATTGGCTGAGTCCTTTGGCCAACTCGAAAATCGACGGAACCGCGGCATTTGTCAGTTCCGCCTGGTCCAAGAAGGAGAGCAACATCGCCAGCGCGTCTGGCGCGCGAACCGACCCCAGGCGAGTGATAATCAGTTCCTTGTCCTCGGTGCGCGTCGCCAGCGAGAGAGCATGGTTAAGCATTTCAAAGGTCGCTTGGGGCGGACGCTCACTGGGGAGCGAAACCAGCCGAGCGTAGGCACGTAGCGACCAGATCCGGTACGACGGCACTTCGCTCGACGTCGCGATGTCGAGCAGTTCGCTGGCCACCGTGACGTCGGGCCAGTTGGAGAGAGCCCGGTAGCCTGCCTCACAAACGTCCTGATCCGGGCTGTGCATCGCCAAATGCACGGCGGCGAGTGATTTCTCTCCACCCATCCGTGCCAGTGACGGCAGGATGGCACATTGCCCGGCCTTGTCCGCCTGCTCCATCGCCGCGAGCAACGGTGCCGCACGTGCGGCCGAGTCGGCGATCTGCTGGCAGCTCATCCACACCGCACGATCCGCGGCCTCACGCTCTTCGCCCGGCGAGGTCTTGCACAAAAGGCGAATCAGCGGTTCCGCCTCCTTCGGCGTGGCCATGATCTCGAGCGCCAAGAACGCTTCTCGTCGCGTGTCCGCATTGGGAGATTCGGCCGCCTGGAGAAATCCCGGCACGAACTCTGGCCAGCGCCGCGCCAAGGCGCAACGCACAACGGTGGGATGAAGTTCGGTACTGCGATTCATCACATCCAACAGCGCCTGGTTCGTTCCGGTGGCGGGCATGAGGCGCAGTGTCTCGAAAGCGGCAACACGCTCGGCGGGATCTTCTGCAGTCGTAGCGAGGTCAGCCAACAACGAGACGTCTTCTGCCGTGGCGGACGCGATCAGCGCCGCCAGTGCGGCCAGACGAACCTCTGCGTTTGGCTGTTGAAGCGACTTCAAGGCGGCCGTGCGGATCGCCCCTTGGCGACGATCCTTCAGACTGACAAAGGCCGCGATCTGTCCTGCTGCCGGCAGTCCTGGCACGGCCGAGGCAATGGTGTTGATGTCGTCGGGATTCCTCCGCTGGTAAATGCAATCAGCTGCCACGGCCCTCTTCCAGGGTTCGTCCGCAGCCAAGCCGGCGAGGATGATTGTTAGTGAGTCGGTCGGTGTGGCTGCGATGAGTCCGCGAAACGCGGCGGCTCGGACTCGTTCTGAATCGGCGGACTGCAGAGACTCGTAGAGCTCGGCAGCGGCCCCGTATTCTTTCTGCTGGCAGAGCGACTCGGCTGCATCCAACTCCGCATCAATCACCACGCTCCGCAGGGGCGCCGGAGCTTGGAGGGCGAAATGCTTGAGCGCTTCAGTTGCTGAAACGTTCCCAATTCGGCCCAACGCCACCAGAGTCACCTCGCGCAGCTCTTGATTCTCTTGAGCAAGCAAGGCGGCTAGCGATGAGACGGAGTCAGCATCGGCGAGTCGCCCCAGTGAAATAACCACTCCCACCTGCTGCCGTCCTTCTGTTCTCCCTAGCATTTCCCGTAGTGACTCCGCAGCCAACGGGCCACCGATGCCTTCCAAGGCATATCGTGCCATGTGCGATAGACGCGCGTTGGGCAAAAGCTCCGCCAGCGCCGGAATCGCATCATCAGCTCCCACAATCGCCAAGTCTCGGCAGGCAAATTCTTTCGCCAGGTCCGTGGCGTTGCCATGCAGGACCGCAATCAGGCGTGTTTCAAGATCTGTGCGAATCTGTGCGTCGACATGCGATTGCGTAACGGCCTGCTGAATGGGCGCAAAGATTTGCAGGTCTTGACCCAATTCCAGCGAGACCAGTTTCTCAAACGCTGTATCCAAGGCGGGGTTCGGGACCGTTTCGGCCTGGGCCAGTGCAACTTGTGCCACAGACGCGACCACCAAGCATGCAACGAGTCGCATCCCGATGGTTAGCCAGGTCCCTCCGTGCCGATTCACTCTGTGTGGTCTTCTGTGTGGTCTGGCGGTGGTCGCGGATGGAATGGAGCACTGGGAAGCGGCACTGAGTTCGAAGTGAAGTAGCATAGTGCAGGTATCCGCTATGGTGGGCATGAAGTTGACAGGCGCGGAAAGGGCATGATCACCGCCTTTGATAGCCGATACGGGACCTCGCGTCAATCATCCTGGCAGGGTCTGTGCCGGTGGAATCGCCAATCCGCTTCTTTTCGAGGACAAAAAAATCGGATGACAAAAAGATAAGAAACGAGCAGCAGAGCGTGTTTCGGACCGGCTTGGTGCCGCGAAAGGATCTTGCGTACGTCTGCCAAATAGGAAAATCGCCATGGCCATTTGTTACGAGCTTCCTGATTCCGCTGTAATGAAGTCGCGGACCGCGTCGGCCTGCCCGCGATGGCCATCGATCAGCACTGCGGCCAAGATTGAGTAACCTGCCAAACGGCCGTTCTCGACCAGGCGGGCAATGCCCTCCATCTGACCTTTGACACGATCGACGGGAATGGGTGCCACCTTGGTGTAGTCGCGCAAGTACACGCCCATCACGACAGGCGTGTCGGGAAACAGTTGGCGGCACTGGTCAACGTATTGCGACATGCGGCCGATATTGTCCGAGTCCCATATCCATAACGTGACGATGTCGATGTGGGGCCGCATACCCGTCCAGAATTCCACTTGGTCGAATTCATGCGTGTACACCACGGTCCAGAGTTTCAGGGCGGGGTTCGCGTCGCGGATGGCCGATCGAATATTGCCGAATTCAGAGGGGCCGTATTGGAACTTCTTCATCAGTCCCAAGAGATCATCGCAGTAAACGCCGGTGATGTTGGCGAACTGTTTGGCAAGCCGCGCCACGATTTCCCCTTCGGCTTGGACTGTGGCCGGAGTCCCCTGGGCCGCGCAGGCCGGACGTCCATCAGCGTTCCACTCCCATCCCCACTTGCTGATATCGCAAGTCACTTCATCGTAATCCTGCAACAGACGCAGGGCATGCACGTCATTGGGGTGAAACAAAAAGTTGGCGCGGGACAGGCCAAAGTAACGAGCCCCTTGTCCTAAACCGTAGATCGATGGTGGTACCTGCGGATCGATGCCCTGCCCTTCCCACACCCATCCGCGATCACGAAATGTGATCTTGTCGCTCTGCACGCGGCACGGGATCGAGCACCTGGGACCGGCACCTTGTGCCGCTTCACTTAATCCAATCGCTGCTCCCAATTGGGTTAGCACGTTAAGAAAGCGTCGACGATCCATGAATGTCTCTCCCTATTTCAAGGATGTACCAGGCATGCAAGCATATCACACGTTGCCATGTCCCGCGTGCACCGGGCTTGCCCCGGTGTAGCGACAACTGGCACGCCACCCACGTTTCTACCGGGCTTGCCCCGGTAGGACGACAACTGGTGAGCTACCGACGATGGCACGCCACCCACGTTTCCACCGGGCTTGCCCCGGTAGGACGACAACTGGTGAGCTACCGACGATGGCACGCCACCCACGTTTCCACCGGGCTTGCCCCGGTAGGACGACAACTGGTGAGCTACCGACGATGGCACGCCACCCACGTTTCCACCGGGCTTGCCCCGGTAGGACGACAACTGGTGAGCTACCGACGATGGCACGCCACCCACGTTTCCATCGGGCTTGCCCCGGTAGGACGACAACTGGTGAGCTACCGACGATGGCACGCCACCCACGTTTCTATCGGGCTTGCCCCGGTAGGACGACAACTGGTGAGCTACCGACGATGGCACGCCACCCACGTTTCTATCGGGCTTGCCCCGGTAGGACGACAACTGGTGAGCTACCGACGATGGTGCGCCACCCACGTTTCTATCGGGCTTGCCCCGGTAGGACGACAACTGGTGAGCTACCGCGCCGCCTTGATCGGGGAATGCTCGGCTTGGCAATAATTCGGCGAAAAAACCGTTGACGGCGCCTCTTGACCACGCTCCGGTAAACGAATACGATAAAACCAAATCTAGAAAACCAAATGTGGTCCTGGCGGAGTCCGAGGCGGCAGCAAATGGCGCGACCCAAAGCGAAAGAACTCACGCAGCGAGAACTGGAAGTCATGCACGTATTCTGGGGGCATGACGAGCTGACAGCGGCCGAGGTGCGCGACAGCCTGGCCCAGCAGGATCGCGACCTGGCATATACAACTGTCGCGACGCTGGTGCGCATCTTGCTCGAAAAAGGCTTCCTGGAGCAAACCAGTGACCAACGTCCCTATCGTTTCCGGCCGCGTCGAACATTTGAGGATGTGTCGCGGAGCCTCGTAGGGGACTTGCTGGAGCGAGTGTTTGGCGGATCACGCGAGGAGCTTTTGATGCGATTGTTTGAGAAGCGCAAGCTGACTCGTCACGAGCGGGCCGTGTTGGAGGAACTCTTGCAGGAGCCAAAGCGATGAGCGAGTTGGGGGTGGCAATCGTCTGGTGCGCGTTGCAGGTCACCGTCATCGCCGTGGTTTGCGGCCTGCTTTGCAGTCGAATTTTACGGTTGAGTTGCCCGACGGTACCACTCACCGGGTTGGCGGCGATTGTGCTGGTCACGCTGTTGGCCTTTGCGCCATTGCCCAGTTGGTGGCAATTGGGTCAGCGAGTTCAGCCCGACCGGGAGTCGACGGTAAGCCTCGCTGTTGAGGGATCGCCAGCGTTGGGGGCCAATGAACAAGGGGATACGCCAATCGCGGCACCGGAGCCGGTTGTGTCTTCACCTGCCTTGTCGCCGCCGGCCTGGCGGGAATTTGCTGCGCAGTGGCTGGATGAACTTTCTTACTCCGGTTCTGCAATCTCAGATCGGCCGATGCGCCACTGGCCGGTTTACATTGCGTGGCTATTTCTCGCCGGCGCGATCTGGGGCGTTGCCGCGTGGATCGCAAAGGTGCTGCTTGTCGAGCGGTTTCGTCATCGCGGCCGCGCGATCGTCGACAAGGAATTGCATGAGCAACTGGATCTACTGCGGACGGCGCTGGGATGTGCCGCGAAAGTGCAGTTATGTGAGTCTTCGGAGCTGTCGACGGCCGCCACGCTCGGATGGCGGCGTCCATTGGTATTACTGCCGGTGCATTGGCGCAAGTGGAGCGGGGATGAACGCCGCGCGGTTTTGGCTCATGAACTGGCTCACATTCGCCGCGGCGACTACGTTGCGCACTTGCTGTCGCAAGTCGGCTTGGCGTTGCATTATCTCAATCCGGCCGTCCGCTGGCTTGTGGACCGTTTGCGGTTGGAGCAGGAGTTGAGGGCCGATGCCGACGCGGCACGACTAGCCGGGGGTCCGCAAGGGTACGTTCGTATCCTCGCTGCGCTGGCGCTGGAACACTCAAATCGTCATGTGGGCTGGCCGGCCCGCCATTTCTTGCCGACCCGTCACACTTTCCTGAGGAGAATCGAGATGCTCCGTGATCAGGCACATTTTTCCCATCCAACTTCCGCATTGCGGCGGGCACTGGCGGTCGGAGCGGTTGGCTTAGCGGCGCTGTTGGCGCTCGGACTGCGCGGGACCGATCGTCCGGTAGCGGAGGCCAGTCAACCTGAGCAAGACGCGGCGGAGACGGTTACCCGCCACGGCTACGACATCCGCTTTGCCACGGATCATGGTGGAGTGGTCATGGCCATGCGGCCAGCAGAAGTACTGGCGCAGCCGAAGCTGCGGGAGTTGGTGGGGTTGATTGACGAAGTAGGTCCTTGGGCACGATTCAAGAGGCAGTTGGGTGTGTCCATTGTGGACGTCGAGCAAATCATCTTGGCTCAATCTCCGCCCACTCTGTACGTCCGCCTGCGGAAGCCGATCGAGGTCGCGGCGTGGGAGGAAATGGTCAAGAGCACGATGAGCGGGCAGAACGGCACCAAGCGGAGCTACCGCAACAGCGAGATCGTTGAGTTTGATGCGGACCACAATACACGTCTGGCGTTGTGGCAACCGGATGATCGCAGCCTCGTCATCAATACGCCCGTCAATATCGAACGATTCATCGATGGACGAGTCGGGTCGCAGGAACTGTTCGAGAGCGGTGCCTGGCAGCGACTGAGCGGTCGGCCGATCGTGGTCCTCGCCAGAGCCGGTGCCATATTGAAGATGTTTCAGACTGATCCTCGTGATGTGCAACACCGGACGCCCCAAGGATCGTTCAACCAGATGATCACGTCGCTGGCTGGACCCCTGTTGATCGAAACCAAGAGCTTCGGTGTCGCCGCTTCCGTCACGGACACGCTTATCGTTGAAGCCACGGCGCTCTGTATTGACGAAACGGGAGCTCAATCGGTACAAGATACGGCTCGCGCGTTGATCGTCTTGGGTGGCAACAGTGCCAAGCAGCTGCGCTTGCAAGCGGCGCAGGCACCGCCTTCAGCACAGCCGATCATTAACATGCTCTTGAATCTTGCAGACCAACTGATCGCCGCTGCCAAGGTTGAACGCGCTGAGCTTGTCGTCACGGCCGAGTCACAAGCCAGTTTGCGGGACGTGAATGCCGGTCCGATGGTACAAGCTCTGACGGCAGCACGACCGGCCGCTTCACGAAGTACGGGGTTGAATAATCTCAAGCGGATCGCACTGGCGTTTCACAATTTTCACGCTACGACGTTGCGCTTTCCTGCTGCTGCTGGCTACGAGACGCCCCTTCGCGAAAACCCGTCGAAGAAGCACCGTTTCCCACACAGCTGGCGCGTGGCGATCTTGCCGTACATCGAACAGGCGGCGCTCTTTGAGCAATACAACTTCGACGAACCGTGGGACAGCGAGAATAACTTGAAAGTTCTCAAGCAGATGCCGGCCGTTTATCGCCATCCGAGCCAGCCGCCCGATACAACGAACACGTCGTATTTCGTCTTCACGGGTCCGGCGGCGATGTTCGACGGCACGACGACGCCGAAACTCACTGAAATTCTGGATGGCACGTCGAACACAATCATGATCGTAGAGGCGCGGCGCGAAGTTCCTTGGACCAAGCCGGACGATATCCCATTTGATCCGGACAAGCCACTTCCGGTCATCGAGGGGTTTTCACCCGAGGGATTTGGGGTCGCGCTTGCTGACGGATCGGCCAGAGTTATCTCGAAGAACATCGATCCAAAAGTGCTCAAGGCGATCATCACCGCCCGCGGCCAAGAGATCGTTGACCGCTTCTGAACTCCTGCCCCAAGATACTCGCCCGTTCACGCGGCCACGTGGACGTAGCGACTCGGGCGACAGGCGTCCGCCTTCCCAGGGTCGGCGGCGGACTGCCTGTCGCCGTTTTCCGGAAGCAGCTTCATCCGATTGGCTCGTCAAGTGGTGCTTCTTCACCGCCAATGCCGAAGCAAACCCTCGCTCACCACGTCACGGAGGTGCCACTGGCTGAGCGAGCGTCAAACGCCTGGCCCATCACAAGAAACGTCCACCGCGAGCGGAGCCAGTGCGGAGGCAAGCCCCCGCTCACCACTTCCCAGACATCTGAGTTGTTGTGTCAAGCACGCGTGTCTTCAGACCAACGTGGTGGCATACCGTGCGAGGCGATGTGCGGTGTGATGGCGGTCGTGGCCACATGCCGATTGACGGGAAGCTTCTGGCACGACCGCTTCTTTATGGTTGGCCGCGTCCCCAGGGTGCGCCGCGAAGCGCGGCGACCCTTGGGCTTCGTTGTACCACCACTTCGTGGAGAAGAATGGGCATCCGTGGTCGTGGGTAGTCTACTTCGCTTCCACCAGGTTCTTGGCGAACCGTCCCAGCACATCCATCTTGGCGGCGGGCCACTCGAACGAGGCGGCTTCGTGGACATCGATCCCGTCAAAACCGTGCAGGCGGACGCGATTTGCGTAGAACGTCATCTTGTCTTCCAGTTGCTGGATGTCGTCTGGCAGCCATTCCGAAAACAGGAACAAACGCGTCTTCCCTGCGCAGTACTGCTGGTACGTGCGGGCCGCCCAACCGTAAAGATCTTCGCCGGGCCCCAGTACGATATCCTCCTTGCAGGACCAGTACTGCTGGCTTGGTGCCGACATCGCCTCGTAATCCCCTATGATGAAGACATCGGCGATCCGCTCGTCCACCAGCGTCTGCCAATGGTTGGTGTACCGCATGGCGACGTTGGCGCTGAAATGAGGATCGACGGAGAACTGAGTGTATTTCCCCAACTGCAGGCCGACCCAGAATTCCTTCTTCTGTGCGTGACAGAGTTCAGCCAGTTCGCGATACAGCTGCACCATGGCGTCACCTTTGATGTCATGCCAGGCTTCCTTATCGAAGTCGTCTGCTGTTCGGATATCGACTCCGTATTTCGTCCGGTAGGCATCCACAATCGGCTGTTCAAACCCATAGAAATCTTCTTCGTGGGTATTGGGCATGTGCCGGCAATGGCAGCTTGTGGAGCAGTGGATGCCGTCCGCTCCCCACGCGAGCAGTTGGCGAGTCTGGGCCACGCGAAAGGCACGCGACTGCGGCCAGGCATAGCTGGTCACGCCCTGGAAATATGTTTTGCCGTCTCTGGCTGTCCACTGGCACTCGGGGTGTTCCTCGAGAAACTTGGAGCGATAACCGGGATAGCCGTCATCAAAGAGGTCGAGCCAGAATATTACCTTCATCCCTCGTTTGTGTCCGGCTTTGATGAACGCTTCTGGTGGGTTGAAATCGGCGATGACCCGGGCATATTTGTCGCTCCACGCGGACCGCTGCGCTACGTACTGCGGCATATCAGCAATCTGCGGCGTGGGATGACTCCGAGCATGGTCCGCATCGAATCTCATCGGGTAGCTGAGCTGCGTTCGATAAGGGAGCAGGCCGAGGCATCCCGCACGCACCAACAGCGTCTGGCAGCCCTGGGTATGCAGGTTGTCCACCAGCGAGTCTACATCCGCGGCGGTCATCGTGTCAGTGCGGAGCCACACTTCGTCGTTGACATCGATATCCACCACCAACTCCGGAGTTGTCGCGGCGCTCACGACGCTGCTCATCCATATCACACTGATGAGATTCAACCTACCAACGTGGCTGCGCATTGCGTTTTCCTCCCGACCTTTTGCAGGTTGACCATTAGACGCGGGGCTTTGGAGGACAAAAAGATCGGATGACGAAAAAATGTGTTTCGCGCCAAACGTCTTGTCAGTCCATCTGTTTGTCCCACCTCATTCGATCGTCGTTCGCTTCTTGATGTCAACACACGCTGCTCTGATTACTCGACACCCTGTCCTTGTAGTAGAATAATGGTCGGCGGCGTCGATTGCGAGTGCGTTCGTCGATTTGTCAGCTAGTATTATGTCCAGAGGCTCAGGAGTGCAAGCATGTCGAAATCGAATTGCTGTTGTGCATTAGTGCTGGGACTTGTGTGGGGCTCGCTGGCAGGTGCAGTCGAGACAGTGCGAGTCGATACGTCGTCGGGGGCTCCGCGGTTGGTGGTGGATGGACAACCGGTGCGAGCCCGGATGTTTTTCGGGTTACCAGGGACCAAGCCGCTTTCTGCGGACACATCTGGCGCGGAGACATCGTTCGAGTTCGTACCGATTCAGGATGAACCGCAGTCGGCCACCATGCATTTTCGCTTCGGACAACTGCCCGGCGCGATTGATCTGGACGATATCCATGTCCGCGACTTAACGACGGGAGCCGATGTGCTGCAGTGTGATTTCGAGTCGGGTGAGAAATCTTTTTCACAAGAGTGGAATATCTTTCCTCCGGGTGAGAAGAACACGGTCGGCAAAGTTGAAGTGACTGCGGGCGGCGGCCATAATGGGTCGGCTGCACTCCGCGTATCCGTTAACGCTCCCGCAGACGGGAATTGGCCCGACTTCCATATCCACCATCACGCCAATCTCGCGCTGCGGGCGGGCCATCATTATCGTGTGACCCTGTGGGTCCGTGCGCAACCTGCTCGTGATTTAGTCGTAGGTTTCTACCGACCTGGTAATCCTTATGTCTTTCTGGGTGGACCGTCGAACGGGTATGCACGCCAGATCGAGATGGCGGGGCAGTCGGGTGCGGCGTTCGTAAGCTTTCCGGTCAGCATGCCATGGCCGCGTGGGGGAGAGGCAGTCGATTGGTCTGGCGCCGATGCCCAGTGCCAGGAGGTGCTGGCGGCCAATCCCACCGCGCTGCTGCTGCCGCGGATCAGTGTCAACGCGCCGCCGTGGTGGCGCGAAGTACATCCTGACGACGATATGGTCTGGGATAGTGGACCACAGTACGGATATCCCGTAGTGGCTTCCCCCGAGTACCGTCATGACGCAGCGGAGCGGCTTGGTGCACTCGTTACTCATTTGGAGGAAAAGTTCGGCAAGAATATGGCAGGCTATCATCCATGCGGCCAGAATACGGACGAATGGTTTTACCAGGAAACGTGGGGACCGGCACTCAACGGATACGCCAGAGGGGATTTGCGTGCCTGGCGAGGTTGGCTCACGGATCGCTACAAGAATGACGCGGCACTGCGCACAGCGTGGAGTGACCCGCAGATGTCGTTGGCTACCGTTATTGTTCCGTCACCGGCCATTCGGCGGGCTGCTCCGGCCGGCGTCCTCCGCGATCCGATCAAGGAACGGTCGTTAATTGACTTCGCCGAATTTCAACAGCAGGCCATGGCCGATTGTGTGTGCACGCTGGCCCGGGCGGTGCGGCAGGCCACTCACGGTCGTAAGTTGGTGGTGTTTTTCTACGGCTACGTATTCGAATTCGGAGCGGTTGGCAACGGTCCCGGCACATCGGGGCACTACGCTTTACGACCTGTCCTGGAATGTCCTGATATCGATGTGCTCTGTTCGCCGATTTCCTATTTCGATCGTGGGCCGGGACAGAGTGCGCCGGCAATGACCGCTGCCGAGAGTGTGGCCCTGGCCGGCAAGATGTGGCTCTTTGAAGATGACACGCGCACCTTTCTCACTGCGAAAGATTCGGGTTATGACCGGGTCGATACATTGGACGAAACAAGGGCCGAGTTACTGCGCAATACAGGTCAGTGTGCCCTCCGCAATTTCGCGACCTGGTGGATGGATCTGGGAGCGGCTGGCTGGTTCGACGATCCGCGATTATGGGCCGAGATGCAGCGTCTCAACACCCTCGACCAGCCGCTGCTCGCCACTCCCCTCCCCTTCCGGCCCGAAGTGGCGGCAGTGATCGACGAGCAAGCCATGATGCGTGTGGCGGCTGGTGGCGCCGTCGTAACGCTGCCCGGTGTCTATCAAGTCCGTCGACCTTTGGGTCGTATGGGTGCGCCTTACGGACAATATCTCCAGGACGACGTGCTCTCCGGCAAGGTGTCAGCGAAGATGTACGTGTTCTTGACTCCCTGGTACCTGTCGCCGACGCAGCGTGAGCAATTGCGCGCGGCGACGCGCGGAAGTGTGCGGGTCTGGTGCTACGCGCCTGGTTACCAGCAGCCTGACGGCACGTCTCTGGAGGCGATGCAGGAGTTGACCGGATTCCATCTGGCGAAAGTCACGCTGTCTACGGCCCTGGCCAAGCCTGCGAAGGTCGGCCAACAGCTCGGCCTTGAGGGGCCGCTGGGCGTCGACGCACCCGTTTCTCCGCTGTTTGCCGCTACGGATGCTACCGAGGACGAGACATTGGCAACCTACTCCGATGGCTCGGCGGCGATCGCCATGCGGCGCACGGCCGACGGCGTCTCGCTGTTTGTCGGCCCACCTGGACTGACCTCCGACTTGCTGCGAATCGCCGCGCGCCAAGGTGGCGTGCATCTGTTTACCCAGTGCGACTGCAACGTGTATGCCAATGGCCCTTATCTGGTGCTACATGCCGCCCAGGACGGGCCGCTGGAAATTGACACGGGCAGGGAGGGATCCGTGCGTGACCTGCTCGACGGTAAGCTTGTGGGGCAGGGCCCCCGCATCACGCTCCCGGTCAAGAAGGCCGAAACACGAGTGCTTGTGTCGGAAGATCCGTAGGTGTGACAAGCTCGCCCACATTTCGGAGAAACTCGACGGCAAGAAGCCTGTTCCAGTTGTGTTGGTCGAAATCGAGGTTGGCGGCAGACTTGGCCGGGCGTACCGTAGCCGAACAGGTTGATCAGTAAATCGATGGATATTTCGGCATCCGATCGGATGTGGGAGTACTTTCGAGATTATCGGCCCCCTGGCTATGAGCACAGGACTCTACTCCGTCCGTGACGATGGTTGTACTATAATGTGTGTCGGGCCGATACGAGGTTAGGTCTGAAGGGCATCGTCGGACCAGAGGCGAGCAATTCCGCAGAAATCCCCATGGCTGAACGCAGATCCAGTTCGTTTAAGCATCTACTTCACGGTGCGGCATTACCCGACGAGCTAATCGTCTTGAGTGACGATGCGCGGGAGGAGTTAGAGCGATTTCGCCAGTCACATGAGACGGTTGTGCTGACGATATTCTTTAGCGACCTTGTCGGATCAACCAGGCTGCAAACAGAACTCGGCAATCTCCGGGCGGCGGAACTGGTCCAGCGGCACTACCATCTCATGCGGCACGTGCTCACGGAGTTTGACGGGCGCGAGATCAAGACGGTGGGTGACTCGATGTTCATCGTTTTCGCGGCGCCGTCGGAGGCGGTCAAGTTTGCGCTTCATGCTCAGCGGGCCATGCGTCAGGAGCGGCGGGCGTTAGCGGACGTCCCGCCCATGCGAGCGGGTGTGCACCAGGGACAAGTCGTGCTGGAAATGGATGGCCGAGGAGCCGACCAGTTCGACGTGTATGGTCTGCAGGTTTCCACGGCTGCTCGGATTATGGATCTGGCACAGGGCGATCAGGTCCTGCTGAGTCGGGCGGTCTTCGACGATGCTCGGGCAATTCTCAACACGGATGATTTTCCCGATTTCGCACCCTTGGCGTGGCGCAATCATGGACCATACCGCTTCAAGGGAGTCGAGGACAGTCACGAAGTATGTGAGGTCGGTGAGGAAGGGTTTGCGCTGCTCGTGCCCCCGCCCACGTCGGCCAAGGGTTGGCCGGCGGAAACCGCAACTGAGGAACTTGGATGGCGGCCGGCGAGTGGTGTGGTCGTGCCCGAGTCGAATTGGCTGCTCAGCGAGAAGCTTGGCGAAGGGGCCTTCGGCGAAGTCTGGAAGGCATACAATCTGAGCGACAAGTCATTCCAAGTCTTCAAATTTTGTTTCAAACGTGACCGTTTACCGGCGCTCAAGCGGGAAGCCCGCCTGCTGAAACGCCTCCGTCGCTACGCCCACCCCAACATTGTGGAGGTGTACGACGTGACCGAGGGAGAACGTCCGCCGCATTACCTGGAGATGGAATTCGTCGATGGGCCGACACTCCGCGACTGGCTCTCCGTACAGACTCCTCTGGCCGAACGGCTCGATGTCGTGGCCCAGATTGCCGATGCTTTGGACACGGTGCACGCGGCCGGGATTTTTCACCGCGATATCAAGCCGGCCAATATTCTGCTGACGCGTCGCGAGGATGGTGCCTTGCAGGCCAAACTGAGTGATTTTGGTTTGGGAGCGGCCCAGGATCCGGAATTCCTGAAGAGTATTTCCACCTCCCACGATGACGGTGTGGTGGGGACTTGGGACTACATCTCGCCCGAAGTGCGCCATGGTGGTAAGGCCTCAGCGCAGAGCGATATTTACAGTCTCGGCCTGACTCTGTATCAGATCGCGGTCGGCGACCTGGACCGTCCGCTCACCGGTGACTGGGAATCTCAATTGTCGAGCGACGTGTTGCGTGCGGACATTCGCCGGTGTGTTTGTCAGGCTGCGGCAGATCGGTGGCCACGTGCTGCCGAACTGGCCCAGGCCTTACGGAGCCACGACCAGCGTCAACACGCTCAGGCCTTGGAGCGTCAACGCGAAGTGGATCGGCTGCGGGCCCACCGTTTTCGGCTCTCTGCGGTCTTGGCTTCGGGAGTGGCCGCTGTGTTGCTTGGGATTAGCGGCATTGCCGCCTACCAATGGCGGGAAGCAGCGCGGCAACGGGATCGCGCGGTGGCACAGAAACGCCTGGCTCTGGAGGCTATCAACCAGCTTACCCATGATGTCCCACTGCGTCTTCGCAGCATTCCCGGGGCACTGCCAGGTAGCCCGGGAAATCCTGGACGAGAATGTGGCTCTGCTGGACCGTATCCTGGCCCTGGAACCGGATACGCATTTCGCGCGTCGCGAGCGGGGGGTGAATCTGGTTTCGATCGGCGACCGGTGGTTATTGTTGGGCGATACGCAGCGTGCGTTGGCCGCCTTCCAGGAGAGTTTACAAGTCACGCGCGAGCTCACACAGTCGCCATCCCGAGATTACTCCCTATCGTCGCGATCTGGCTGTGGCATGGGATCGCCTCGGCGACGTCCGCATCGCGTTGGGCCAATCACAAGAGGCGCTGGATGCCTATAACCGGTCCATGGACATTACGCGGGAACTGGCCCGCCAGTCTCCCCACGACCGCCAATCTCGCCGCGATGTGTGGTTGGCACTCGACAAACTTGGGCGCGTTGACCTGCAACTGGGACGTACCGCTCAGGCCGCTCAGCTGTTTGACGATGCTCTGGCCATCGCCCAATCGCTGTACGACGAGGAACCGGACGACGCGACGGCCCGTCGTGACCTGGCACTTTGTTACGATCGCCTCGGTGACCTCCACATGCAACAGGGTCGACACGACGCGGCCCTGCAAGCGTTCCAGAAATCCATGCAACTCGCTCGCCAGGATGCCACCGCGAAGCCCGACGATCCCCAGACGCTGCGAGCTTGTCGATCGGTTATGACAAGCTCGGGCGTGTCTATCTCAATATCGGCCGCACTGACGAGGCAAGTGAGGCTTACCAGGCATCGCTTGATATCGCAGAGCGTTTGGCGGCCGGTGAGCCGGAGAACGTCCAGTTGCAGCGCGATGTCTCGGTGGGCCTGGATCGACTGGGCGACATCTGCCTGCAGGACGGCCGGGCGGCCGAGGCTCTCTCCCGGTTTGAGGCGGCGATGGTCATCGCCCACCAGATTGCGGACAAGGACTCGGCCAGCGCTGCCGCACAGCACGACCTTGCGGCTGGCCTGACTAAGCTGGGCAACACCTACCTGGCTTTGCAGCGGCGCGGAAGAGGCCGTAGCTACCTATCGCGAGGCTTTGGAAATTGCCCGGCGTCTGTCTGATGCCGATCCGCGAAACACCGACTTCCTGCGCACGGTTTCCATTACGCAATGTAAAATAGGAAGTGTGCAATTGCTGTGCGGAATGACGGAGGAAGCGGCAAAGTCGTTCGACGCCGCCATCGCGGTTGCCGCCCGGTTGGCCGCGGCGGATCCCGAAAACATTCAATCCCAGCGGGATCTGGCCGTGTATTACGGTAAAGCCATGCTGGGATACCAGCAGTCGGGCGATCTTGTACGCTGGCGTGAGGCCAGTGAAAGGTCCATTGAAGGCTTTATGCGAGTATATGAAGCGACAGCTGGTGATGCGGCCTCGAAACAAGATCTCGTGAATACACTCAGCCAGGCTTGTGACGGCTACTTCGCCTTTTCGAACCCGACGCCAAGTGACGTGTCGGTGACGCTGTCCCGTGCTCAACAAATGGTGAAACTATCGGATCAGCCGGACGCCGGTCGTATACGGACACTTGCCACATTCCAATTCCTATCCGGTGATGTGACTGGGGCCGTGGCGACTGTGGAAAAGGCCCTGGTGGCCGTCCCTGATCGTCCCGAATCAGCCACCATGCGTGCCGAACTCAACCGGCAGCTCGAGGAGTATCGCCAGGCACTTGCCGTTCCTCCGGTGCCCGGCGGCCAGTAGAGTGTTAGCCCATAACTGCGCACACGGTGCGTACTTATTTTGTTGTCCCCGACTGCCCGCTGGAGAACGAATACGGAATGTTGAAAGCGGTAACCGGTCACGGAGTTCCGACCGCAGAGCTCGGCAACTACGCCATCTTATCCTTACTCATACTCTTACTCCCCCTACCCTGCTCACACAGACGACTTCACTCAACAGAGAATGCAATGCACCTCTTTGCAAGCAGCATAGACACGGGGCTTGGGCCATTTTCGAGGAAGAGGAGTATGAGTAAGAGTATGAGTAAGATTGAAATAGCAAGCCTTTGCTGCTGGAGGCTGTGAACGGTTACGGAATGCGGGATGAGAAGCGGCGTGAAGGGTGTTATTCCGATTCCACACTCCCTCATCATTCAGATCGTCCAAGTCTGCAGAACCAGACACTTTGACGCCCACTTTGGTTATTTCCACCGGTCGCGTCAAAAACGAGTTGTAGCTTTCAGTTTGCCCGCGTTCTGTACATAATTAGGGACGCCGATGTGTGTGGCTTGCCGTGCATGTCAAGTGTCTGCGAATGAACCGAGCGACTTTTCACATGAGGAGAAGAACCAACATGGCACGTTGGCGAAGACACCAGTTATTCTGGGTGATGGCTGTACTAGCCGGGTTTGCTCCAATGGTTACACTGGCCGCGGGTACTGAGGACGATCCTCCACTGGCGGACAAGACGCTTGTCGTGTGGGTGTCTCCGGCGGATCTACGCAATCCGGTGGCTACCGCGCTGACGGTCAACGACACGACGATGGATCGTTTCGACGGCGTGATCTTCGCCGAAATCGAGCCGCGCGTTTGGATGCCCGGCAGCAATGGGTACAGCCGTACCAGTCAAGACCAGGCCGCCTGGCCCAAGGAGACCGAGGCGGCGGGCAAGTTCGTGCAGATGGCGATTGTCTATCAGGGTCAACACGTTACGATCTTATCGCAATGGCGAGCTATACGCCGAGTACACAACGAGCGGGCAACCGCACGCATTCGGGACGAACACGGCCGTCGTGCTTGGCCAGCGCCATCTGTCGCAGGGAGTCGACTGCTTCTTTGGACGGGTGCGCGATGCTCGGATCATGCCCGGCCGCTTGATCAGCCGACGATTGCGGCAATGCAGCCAGGACAACCGGTCGAGGATATCGAGCCTTGGGCCTGGTGGGATTTCGCCACGACCGGGACCTACGATCGAGTAGGGCGATTCAATCAAGTCAAACTTGCCGGCGGAGCGAGAATCGAAGACGGTTGCCTGGTGTTGGATGGGACGCGGCCGACGATGCTCGCCACGACGGTCGGCGACGGTGCGAGTACCGCCGAGATCCCGAGCGACTGGTCGCAACGACGATCCGGTTCCCCCGGCGTCGTCGTGCAGTCGACGCGACTGTTCCGCGAGAAACTGCTCGCCGATCCGTATCGGCCCGGCTATCACTTCTGCGTGCCGGAAGACAACGGCCGGCCGGGCGATCCGAACGGCTGCTTCTATGCCAACGGACGCTACCACCTGATGTATCTCTACAACCGCAGCGGCGTCGGTTTCTGCTGGGGACACATCTCCAGCCAGGACCTCGTTCACTGGCGACATCATCCCGACGCCATCGGGCCCGGCGACGGCGACGAAGGCTGCTTCAGCGGCGGCGCGTTCGTCGACGACGACGGGACCGCCTATCTGTCCTACTGGATGCTCTGGGGCGACAAGGGGATCGGGCTCGCCAAGAGCAGCGATCGATACTACGACCACTGGCAGAAGCTGGCGGCCAATCCGGTCATCAAGTCGACCGAGTGGGGTATCACCGAGACGGGACCAGGCGGGCCAGAAACTGGATCTACGGTTCGGCCGATCCGACCAACATCTGGAAGAAGGATGGCAAGTACTTACATCCTGACCGGCAATCTGCTGGTATTGAACAAGTACGGCCGCCAAAGCGATTCGCCGGAATCGATGAAGGGGATCGCCTGTACCTGTTCGAATCGAGCGACCTGAAGAACTGGCAGTACCGAGGGCGTCTTCTACGAGCGGAATCCCGAGTGGACCGACGCCAGCGAGGACAACATGTGTCCGAGCTTCTCTGCCGCTGCCTGGCAGCCCCGACGGCGGCAAGCCGAGCGGCAAGCACCTGCTGCTGTTTATCAGCCACAACAAGGGCTGCCAGTACTATGTCGGCGATTACGACACGAAGAACGACCGGTTCCTCCCCGACAACCACGGCCGCATGACCTGGGTCGACAACACCTACTTTGCCCCGGAAGCGCTGGTCGACGGCAAGGGGCGGCAGATCATGTGGGCCTGGCTGACCGACAATCCGGGTGGCGAAGAGGCCAGGGGCTGGTCGGGCGTCTACGGCCTGCCGCGCTCGCTCTGGCTGGGCGACGACGGCACGCTGCGGATGGCGCCGGTGAAGGAACTGCAGATGCTGCGATGCCGCGAAAAGACGTGGAATTCCGTCACTCTTGCCGACGGCGAGACCAAGATACTGGACGGGGTCGTGGGCGATTCCTGCGAACTGGAGATCATCGTCCAATCAGCGACCGCCAAGCAGTGTGGCGTGAAGGTGCGTGCCGCAGCCGGCGGCGAGGAAGAAACGTTGCTCTACTACGACGCCGAAACGAAGCAACTCTGCTTCGACTCGACCCGCAGCGGCATCGACGGACGGCGGTGCCTGGAACAAGCACCGTTCGAGTTGAAGGACGGCGAGCCGCTGAAGCTGCGCGTGTTCGTCGACAAGTCGGTCGTCGAAGTCTACGCCAACGACCGCCAGGCGATTTGCCGCCGCGTCTATCCCGGCCGCGAAGACAGCCTCGGCGTCGTTCTGTTCGCCAATGGCGGTGAGGCAGAGATCGCGAGCGTCAAGGCGTGGGAGATGATGCCGTCGAATCCGTATTAGTGTTTTGCATGGGTGACATGCCTGCACGTTTCAAATTCGAAATCCGAAGCACCAAATACGAAACAAATTCGAATGACAGAAATGCAAATGACAGAAACTGGTGATTCCGAGGCTGTCGACAACGAACAAGGTGTCGTCGCTACGGCTCGAACAATCCGTAGCCGAGCGTATGGTACGCGCTGCCTGGTGGCGGCTGCCCCGGACCTTGCTGGAACATGCCCGGCCAGGCGGAACCGACACCGGCGCCGACATGGTGCGGTCCAAGCGTGTTTTTCAGCGTGCCGATCACGACGACTTCCACGACGTTCTCACCGGCCTTCACCGCTCCGTGACATCGACTTCCCACGGTTGGCGACACCAGGTGTCCGCAGAGCTTGTCGTTGACGATCACCTTCGCCACGCTGCCATACCACTGCGGCACGACCACCTTGTACGGCCCTTCCGGCTGGTCGATCGGGAACGACTGCCGGTACGCTACACCGGCCGCATAGAACGGCATTCCTTGCTGGTTCCATCCGACAGCCGCCTCACCCAACCCACTGCCATCGACCAGATGGATCGGCGCGACGGTCGAAACCGCCGGGCCGCACCAGTTCGCTGGAGACGCTGTGGATCTTCACACCTTCGATCGGCGCGTGGTTTACCGTCGCGCGCCGATGCGGCATGGAATCGCACTTCGCCCAGTCCGACGAAACGGCATCCCTGCTTCCATCCTCGGTCGTGGGGAAGTTCACGCCATCGTGATTCGCCAGGATGGTGAACTTCACATAACGGAGCTCTTGCCACCGGCCGAGCAGTTGCTCCGCGAACGCGGTCCTGGCGCCGATCGCGCCGCCAGGTGCGCGAGCCAGTTCGAAGGTGCCGAGATGGCTCGAACCAGCGCGTCGCATCATCCAGCGGTCGCGGAACCGGGGACTCGCATCTTCTTCACGCCACGGCCCGGCAGGCCAGCTTCGTTGTAGTTCCACACATCGATCGCCGCCAGTCAACGGCCGTCCCAGATCAAAGGCGACCGAGGCTCGCCGTCGTTGCCTTCCTCTGCTGCGGGTCGCGGTGGTAATCCGATGCCGAGTCAGCCAGGCCACGCCTTCGAGGTCGGTCGAGTGAGCCAGTCCCTTGACGATCGCCGGCAGCCGGGCGGCACGATCACGAAACCGGACGACGTGGATCGCAGCGAGAAATCGCCCAACACGAACGCGGCGGCGATCTCGTGAAAGATTGTGAAGGGCTGCGCCTTGAGCGTCACCACGTTCTCGCCCGGTTGGCGACCGCGGCGATGTCGATCCTGCCAAAGGCCTTGTCGAGCCACCATGCGCCTTCGACGGCCGCCACGGGCTGCCGTTGCAGCGTGATCGTGTACAGGTCGGGACGTTCGATCACGACGTGCAGCGGCTTCGGTACGTGACCTTCGATGGTGAATCGGTAGGTCACCTCAAACCCGCTGTCCGGCGGAAACGTCTGGAAATCAGCTCGTCCTTGTACTGCACCGCGCTGTTCCAAGGGTTACGTGGCAGGCCGTTTTTCTGCCATGCCAGTTGGTTGGCCGGTAATAGTAGAGGTCCTTGTGCGTTTCGCCACCGACGGTGATGTCGACGTAGTCGAGCGTGAGCACGTTCGGCTCGATGCGCTGATTGCATCGGCGAGCTGCTGCGAATCGGCGTCGTTACTCCTGCACGGAGGCTCGCCCGGCTCGCTCGGCTGGTTCGCCAGGAACAGCAGCAGGCTGCCGCAAGGCGGCAGGTCAAAGCTGAATGCGGTTCCCGTTCTCCGTCTCGAACGGATAGCGCGTTAGCGGCTCCGGTGAAGAGATCCCACTCTGAACACCCTGGGCCTGTCGTCTCGACAACACCCTGCGAGGCGGCCGTGATGCTGGTGTTGACCAGCAGCAGCAACTGGCCGTCGGCCAACTGTTCGGCGCTGGTGGAAGAGGATGCCCTTGTCGCCCGCCGCTCGCTGGATCGCACAAGCCATCTCGCGGCCAAGTTCGGCTACGAGCGACCGGCCGCACGCCGCGGTTCGCGTTGCTTCCAGCCGGCTGTTTCTGCGCCAGTCGCTGCCCACGGTCCGAAGGTCGCCCGTCGACCAGTGCTGGGGGCTGCGCCGCAAGAAATGATCGTGCCGCCGCCCGCCGCGAACTCCTCCAACAGCTTCATCGTCTCGTCTGCGCAGCGTCTCGGTCAGGCGGCAGCACCACCGTGTCGATAGTCGCGTTGGCCCACGCCCAGCATGATCTTGCCCGAGCGCCGAGACCGACGCCGCACACACTGCCATGCCGGGCCATGACGTCCTCGCAGCCGATATCGTATTCCGACCTGCGATCTGTTCGAACCCCATCAGCAGATCGAAAAAGTCTTGCCGATCTCATCGAGTTTGGCCGCGGTGTGCGTGGCATCCGGCTGATACATCCAGGCCGTCGTCGTCGGCTCGATCACCAGCACGTGGTTGCGCTGCTGGCCCATCGACATGGCGACCGAGAGCCGTGTGATGTACTGGGCCATCACGTGGTACGAATCCCACCACGGTTCGTGGTAGGAGAACGACTGCGGGTGATCGGCCTTGCGGCCCCGCGCAGCGTGATGTACGAAAGGTGTTCGTCGAACAGGTTGACGCCCAGCACGCCCAGCCAGTCGGCGATCCGCTTCATGTCTTCGAAACGCAGGTCCCAGCCGCCGGCACCGTAGACTTCGCACACGTAACGTTCGCGGCCCAGCTGGTTGCAGACACTCTGCACTTCCTTGACGAATCGCACGTTGCCGAATTGGGCGTGCGTGTCTTCGCGGTACTGGTTCATCAGGCAGTCGATGGCCGGCATCTGCTGCCAGGCGCTCATCGCCATGTTGTCGGTCACGCCCGACGCAGTGCGGCCATTCGTGGTCCCAGTAGTGACCGGTGAACGCGAGACCGTTCTCTTCGCACCACATAGTAAGGTTTTGCCCAATGCTCGATGAACTGCTCCAGCACGACCTGGAAATAGTCGTGTCGCACCTGCTTCCAATTGCCGACGGGCCGAAGCAGGCTGGGAAGTGTCCAGCAGGTCGTAGCCCCAGCGTTGTCGGAAGGCGGCCGGCAGATGGTCGGTCCAGGGCAGCCCGCCGGCGGGCCGGACATTCGGCTCGTCGGTGAACGCACCCAGATACGCGTTTGCCGAACTGGTCGCCGACATGCCGCTTGTAGGCTTCCAGCGTCACTTCCAGGAACTTTTCCGTGACGCCGGGATACATCAGGTCGACGTAGCAGCGATTGCCGTGCCAGGGCGAGTTCGCGTGCCCGCACCGACCGAAGCCACCAGGTATTTCCCTCGCGGCAGCGATTCACCGCCGCGAATCCTGGTCGGTGACGTCTTCCACCGCATCGATCCACCACGCGGTAGACGGCCACCGTGTCGTCGCCTGATTCAGGGGCCTGTTTCTCTTCGCGAAACACCAGCCCGCGGCCCCGCGACTCGGGCATCACCTCGGGAACATGGCCACCGGCGAATCCGGACGGATAGGAGTTCTCGTCGTAGATCCAGATGTTCATGTCCAGCTTTTCGGCTTCATCCAGCGCGATCTTCCACAGCCGAAACCACTCGTCGCTCAGGTAGGGCGTCATCAATCCGGGACGCGGGTGCACGAAGGCCTGCATGACCTTCTGGCCCGCCAGATCGCGCAGCGTGCCGCGAATCTGCTCTTCGGTCAGCATGTCGTTCCACACCCACAGCGGAGCCGTGGCGTACTGGCGCGGTGGAGCGGAGAAGATCTTGCGGGCCGCGGGCCGTCAAGCGCCGTTGTTCCTCAGCAACGGCGACGCCGACAAATACTGCCGTGAACAGGAAGAGACAGGCCCATGAGGCAATTGCCGAACGTTTCATCAGAGCTTTCTCCACAGATGATGCGTGTTTGAAAATGGCGTGCGGTGCCAGAAAGCAGGGAAGTTCCAAATCAAAATCTACCAGAAATGTGACGAACCATGTCAGCAGGGTCGCTGAGGTTTTTTCGGACAAATGTACACATGATCGCCCGCGTCAGCTCGCGAACGTGACTGGCTTGGGACCCTGTTGTGCCGTGCGCGGTGGCGATCATTCTCGTTCCCTACGTAGGCCTCTTTTCGCCGGCGGAGGATCGACTGGTTAGCTACGGTGATGCGATCTGCCTGGCAGGCTTCCGTCGGGTTTATCCCGGCGGAGCCCACAACTGGCCAGCTACTCCTCTTCACCACCATGACACACTGTCGGTCGCGTACCCAACGTACCATCACACCGGCTCGTTTTCGCGACTGAATCAAGCCGCGGCCTGTTTCGGCCTCGGTAAGCTGCCGTTTTGCCTCCCCGCACTTGGCTCGGCCGATACACTTCGTGCCTCACTTGCAGTAGCTGGCCTGTCCTCAGTCCACCGGCATGAACCCAGCGGTGCCGCAGAACCGAGCATAACAGGGGTGAGATGGCGGACCCGGGGTGGTTGGGGTAGCCTTCCAGTCAAAATCACCCACCGCACGGGGCGGTGGGAGTCCATGTTTATGCGATATGATGGAAAGCTGAGCATTGACGCTGTTCCACGAGGCCGCGAATGAGTAAGCGGGATGGGATCGGAGTGACCGCTGGAGGTAACCGACCCGTCAACGATTGAGATTTGCGGAACGCCTGTTGCATCAGGCAGTGGAGATATTCACTATTGCTGGAGAGAGGCTGCCCGTATCAGGAAAATAGAGGAGTCTGTGGCCGTGATTGGATCCAATAAGTCCGCCCGCGAATCGTCGTTGTAGGCGGCCCCTCGTGTACGATTTTGTGGCCACTGCCGATCGGCTCCCACGCAAGGGAGAGACCGTGCTGGGCACGTCGTTCGGGATGTTTGCGGGTGGCAAGGGCGCAACCAGGCTGTCCAGGCGGGTCGCCTTGGCAGGAGGTCTACATGATCGGGCGTGTGGGAGACGATTTTATGGCGGACCGTGTGCTGTCAAGCCTGCAAGAGGCGAACGTACGCTCCCGATTTCATTTTTCGCGATGCCAGGGTTTCGACGGCGGCATGCTGTATTCATGTTGATGCTCACGGCGACAATGCCATCATCATTGTGCCCGAAGCAAATATGGCTTGCGTTCCGGAAGACGTTGATGCGGCACGGGAGATCATCGAATCCGCGGATGTTCTGCTGTGCCAATTGGAGATTGCCCTCCCGGCAGTCGCACACGCCATTACGCTGGCCCGCGATGCCGAAGTACCGGTCGTCCTGAATCCCGCACCTCTACAAGAGGTGCCTGACGGACTGTTCGCCAAAGCGACGCTCTTGACACCCAACGAAACGGAGGCGGAGTTCTTCGCTTAAAGTTGCCATCGCGGCGGAAGCGGCGAATTCGGACGAACCATTGCGGTGGGAGTCCAGCGTGGCCAGTGAATTTGTTGGCAATGGGACCGCCCACCGTTGTCATTACACTCGGGGATCGCGGCGCTTACCTTGCATCGCGACAGCATCGGCAATTAGTGCCGGGATATCGGGTCAAGGCGGTCGACGTGACCGCCGCTGGAGATGCGTTCAATGGCGCGTTGGCTGTCATGGCAGAAGGGAAGGACATCGAGACGGCTGTGTTGTTTGCCAACGCAGCGGGTGCCGTGGCGGCAACTCGCCCCGGTGCCCAACCGTCGCTCGCGACGAGGACGGAGATAGAAGCGTTTCTCAGAGGGCAAGAATGGTGACATCACGCCAGTGCATTGTGTTGGAGTGTTACTCGGTAATATGCACACGGTGTTCGCATGTTTTTGACGCAGCTTGCTCGATGACGAACGAAACGGGAATGCCGAGTGCGGGAGTTGCGCAATGCGGAATGGAGGTGCGCGTTAAGAGTGGGAATGCGAACCGCAGCCTACATTTTTTGTCATCCGATCTTTTTGTCCCCTATCACTGCCGCAAAGCGGCCCTGAATTGAGGATGTACTCCAAGACGTTGCCCGGGGGGGTTGGAGGGTCAGATCTGCGTACGGTGGGGGAATGTTGTAGAATCGAAGTTCCGGATTACGTCTGGGAAATGGAAGACGATCGATGTTCCTAAACGGAGTGAATTCCGTTCTACAGAGGTAGAAAGGCTGGTACGGCTATGAGAATGATTCAGAACGTCATCGTGGCCGTGATCGCACTCAGTTATTTGCCACTCACTGTTGCAGAGGAACCGGTTGTTGGCTTTCTGATGGTCGACGCAGACCGGTATTACGCGGAAGAGCGTGATTCGTATCCGTATGCGACGCGGGTCCTAACTCCCAATGGTTTTCGATTCGGGCTGGCCGAATGGCGTCAGTTCTTCGGCGATCAAGCCAATGAACACGGAACTCTGGAACTACTGCGCCAGTTCAACGTGATGGTGGTGGACACGCCGTTTGACTTCAGCATTATGGACCTGGGGCCGCAGCGACAACGCTCGGCGGCAGCCGCCCGCCAGGCATGGAGGCGTATCTTGACGAGGGGGGTAGCGTCCTGCTCGTTCTGCAAGCTGTCCGTTATCCGGGCGATAGGGACCAGGACTATGCCAACCTCGTTCTGCAAGGCCTGGGTGTGGAAATGCTGCACGAGGGAGTCTATGACCAACAGCGTCGTTTCATCTCCCCCATCGCCTCTATCTTTTCGCCGGAAGGTTTTTTCTGGACCGAAAATGTGACCAAAGAGCATCCCGTGACCGAGGGAGTCACGCGTCTCTGCCTGCCACAATACCACAACGGGAATACACCGGCGTGGTGGCCCTGAAACTATCAGGCGAGTGGCAAGTACTGGTGAGCGGCGAAGCAAGCGCGCCAGCTATGTTGTGAGTCGCGAGCATGTCGTCGACTACGGTCAGGTTGGCACATTCCCCACTGCGCCGCCGATTGCGGCTGTGCGAAGCTTCGGCAAGGGCCGCGTGATGGCGTTGGTCCCGCACCACAGCGTGCATGCCAACTACGGCGTGCCTGGCTGGAACATGATCGTAGAATCTGCCGGGAACGCGGCCGCCGGACTCCCGAGCGACGGTGGTCGACTGGTTCTCAACGGCCTGCAATGGTTGGCGGAAACATCACGTGACAATCATCAGCTCGGCACCTTCCAAACCGGCGCGGTTGCTGCCGTGCAGTTTCCCAGGGATCTTGATTGGGATAAACTGCAATTTCCGGAGCCGACCGAGGGGGTGCGCAGGCATACTGGGTGCTCGTACCGAGTTGAGCGATGGAACGGGAACCGTGGCCCAATACGTCGCGGCGGCACAGTCCGCCGGGCTCTCCTTTATCGTGTTTAGCGAATCACTCGAGAGCATGACACCCGAGAAGCTGATCGGCTGCGAGGGTCGGGTGCAACAGGCAACCAGCCGGAGAATGTCATGCCTGTCCCGGAGTCGAGTTTGCCGACGATCTGGGTAATCGTTGGGCTGTTTGGTCCGAGCGAGTCGTTTTTCCCCAGGCGAGTTTTCTGCGCACCGTATGGTGAAACGAACGAGCAGCGGCCGGCGCTGCTGCAATGGGACGGCAAGGTCATGCACAATCCCGGTCAGTACTGGGAGTATTGTGCTTATTCGCCAAATATGCTTCTCACATACCGCAACTTGCGCACCACGGCCCATCCGGCGAATATGTGGTGGTTCTTCCGCGTGCCACCTTACGTCTATGATCGCGGCCAACTCATCGACAACCAGTTATCCGAATGGCTTTATGCCTTACGCGACGTGCGGCGGTGAGCCCGGCCTCTTACACGCAAATCTGCGCTCCTGCCGAAGTCGGTGACGCCGCCAGGCTGTGTGCGACCGGAGGCCGCGACCTGCCGTCTATCCGCGACTGGCTCAACACTCGCTGCGCAGACAGCTTCACATCCAGCGCATCCCTATGTGACAGGCGGCCCGACGGTGCAGTTGTGGACGGCGATCAATACCCAGCACGATTTTCCGTTGGAGGTGCGAGGTAGCCAGCGGGTTCGTCGTCGGTTCCGAGTGAGTTCTCCGAGGGCGTCCAGGAAGTGCGGTACACAACGCCGATTACGGCATCGTTCGTCGTTTCCTGGCGGGTGGCGAGAAGACGTTCGATCGGGAATTCGAAATGGTCCACGATCGAGACCATTCGCTTACGCTCGAAGTGGTCGATACGCAGGAACGCATCGCGATCTCCGACGAGATCCTGCTTTTCTGCTACAAGACCAGTCTGTTGCGTTGCGGCGACAATTTGAATTTTCTCAACGGTGTGGGGCTCTGTTGGCATCCCGATCGCAACGAAATGATGCCACTGGTGCAGGGCTACCAGGGAATGCCGGTCGAGAGTATTCGGGGCTACGACACGTCCGCTGCGCTCCCTCAGCAAGTCACACTCCGCGCGTGGCCGGTCGATTGCATGACGACCGACGAGCTGAAGCAGTATCCGATCACGTCGCACGACGGCATCCTGCAGAAGATCCTGGACGTCAAGCTTCCGGGCAACGACGTGAAAATCTGCGATATGACCATGGGACCGCTGGTCGAGCCGTACGACTCGATGACGCGCGATACTCCGGCCCGCACCACGTGCCGGCCGTCGTTCAGCAGAATCAGCTCTTGGCGCGTCCATCGCAGCTACTTTCTGCAGAATCGCAGCAATATGTTCATTACCTGGGACTATCGTCGCGCGCGTGAAGGGCGCGGGACTATCGGGGCGGCACGGTCTGGCATGAAGGGAGGATTGTCTTCAAACGTGACGTCACGTTGGCCGGTTCGGTCCCGATCATGTTGTTCTACTTTTCACCGAGTGGGTCTGGAGATGCCACGGCCAATACGTTGCTAGTCGAGGATGTCCAGGAAGGGTCGCTTGTCCTGCCAATTCCACGGGACAATGTCGTGGTGCGGGAAGGTTCGATTGCGCTGGCGGGTTTGTCACAGCGGCGCCGTGCGATACCTATGGCGGTGTTTTATGCCGGATCCGGCAGCCGTTCCGTTACGCCCTGGTGGCCGACCCGAGCACTGGGCGAGTGAACCAGCTGCAAGTGGGGTTCGGTGAGGCGGGGCAACGGATCGGGCAGGTGACGAGATTCGTTACCGTTTCGCCATCCACATTGGGCGGACAACAGTCGAATCCAGAGCCACTTGCCACGCGGCTGGAAGAACTTGGCAATAGCTTCAACCTGGGGAAGACCTCGATTGCCGCTCGCACGTCCTTTAAGGCGGGCAAGTTGCTCGACAGCGAGATGTTTCTTGCGGTCGACGCGTCCGATCATGAAGCCAGTTCCGAGTGCAGCCACACTCCACCATGATTGACTTGCCAATTCGGCTATGCGGAATCGACGACAATGGCTGTGTGGCAGTGTATAATACCACTCGTCCGTTCTTTCGTTTTATAGGTGTGGCGGAAGGAGATGCCTGGTTTCAGGAGAACGTGGATAACGGATCGACGATCTGGGCCGGCAACGCATTCGTAAGCGACCACAGAGCAATCAAGCTGACGCTCGTCTGTGACGGTCTTGCCCCCGGCCGAGCACCTTTCCTGGAGGTGCACAATCCCACGGATGACCCGATTCGTACTGTGATCACGTCGCCTCCACATACGCCGCGATTTGGCAATTATAGTACTACCGTGGATGTTCCAGCCGGTGCCACCGTGGCGATTCCATGTAGCCACGCTCGCCAAGAGCGTGGATAATAGATGACAATCGAGTAGTCGGACAGTCTCACTTTGTCTTGAGCCAGCCTCCGTAACTGTAGGCCCTTCGTCGTTAAACCCGCGGCCGGAGGCGAGGACGCAGCTGGGATCGGTACGAGCTGCGTCCTCGCGTCCGGCTGCGGGTTGCAACGATATTATCAACCGTAATCGGGTGGGGCGATGGAATGTGAGTACTGTCCAAGTAGATGCACATTCGATTTACCGATCCCGTGGAGGTGACGCGATGAACAATAGCTTGACCAGACTGGCAATCTTTGGTGTGTTGATGGTGACTTGGGCGTCCCCCGCTCTGGCTCAGTGGAAGATTGGAGCGGCGAAACGTGACGTGACACCCGCCGAGCCGGTGATCTTGACCGGTTATGCCAGTCGGACAAAGCCGAGCGAGGGGATCGACACGAAGTTGTGGGCTCGAGCTTTGGCGATTGGTACCGATCCTCCACATTTGGTGATTGCCGTCGATAATTGCGGCGTTCCCGTGGACATGATCGAGCGGGTCTACGAGCGCGTCAATCGTTTCCAGAAAATCCAGCGGTCCAACTTCGTCATTTGTTCCACGCACACACACAATGCTCCGACTCTGCCAGGCTTTGCACCGGGGATTTGGGCGGAGCGGTGCAGCGAGGCAGATTGGGACGCGGTCGAGCGTTACGCCAAGTTGCTGGAGGACAATCTGGTAGCCCTGGCAGAGGAGACTTTGACCAGCCAGGTTAATGGTTCGCTGGCGTGGGGGCAGGGCACCGTCATCTTTGGAGGCAACCGACGGCTGTTAGTGGATGGAGCGTGGCGGAACTTTGGATTTCAGTTTGACGGCCCGGTTGATCATAGTCTGCCGCTACTCGTTGCCAAGGACACGCAAGGCAAGATCATCGCGATTTGGACCAACTATGCCTGCCATTGCACGACTCTCGCCGACCGGAATTATGTGGGAGGTGACTGGGCGGGATTTGCCAACGACGAGATCGAGCAACTTTGTGACGGTGCTGTATCCTTGACCACGATCGGCTGTGGTGCCGACGTGGGTCCTCAGCCAACTGGCACGCCTGGCTTTGCACAACAACACGGGCAGGAGGTTGCCCGTGAGGTTCAACGCCTGATTGCCGCCGGATCGCTGCAGCCACTCAACGAAGGAATCGAGTCTAGTTCTTCGTCCATTCAGCTGCCTTACGCATCTGTTCATGACGAAGCCTATTGGCGAGAACTGCGCGGCCCTGAGGGGATCGGAGGGAATTCATGGTCGTCACATGCTGCAGCAGTTGCAGCAACGCGGCAGCCTTGACCCGTATCTAAAGTACGACATTACGACCTGGCAGTTTGGGCGCAACTGGCGATTGTCTTTCTTCCCGGCGAAGTGTGTGTCGACTACGCCGTCAGGATCAAAACGGAAAACGATTGGCGCAGGATCTGGGTCAATGGCTGGAGTAACGATGTGCCCTGTTACATCCCATCACGCCGCGTCTTGCGTGAAGGAGGCTACGAGCCCGACTCCTCCATGCTCTACTACTTTCGTCCGAGTCGCTTTAGTGATGCGGTGGAAGATGAAGTGGTTACCGCGGTTAACACATTGCTAGGGGACCGTTTCCAGGCCTCCCCAGAGCAAGAGAGCCCCGGAATCTTTGTGCATCCAGGTCCAGGGAAGATCGTCTTGAAAAATGTTCGAGAGAGTTTTGCGGCCATGGATGCGCAGCAGCAATCGATCGTCCAGCGTATGCGGGCGCTTTCGCTGGGAGCGAAGAATGGGTTTGGAGGCGTTACTCACTCCGACTTCGAGGAATCGGCGTGGTACGATTACCTGGGCAGGAACACACAGTCGCGACCCATCGTGAGACAGACCAAATCCGGGCAGCAAACAACGTGGAAGACGGGCGAAACCTCTGCCGATGACCTGTCCCAGACAGATGGCAAAAAGGGCATCGCCGTCTGTTTCACGGGCGGAGTCGGATGGCTCAGCCAGCCCCAGACCGAAGGATTTCAGCTGACGGTGGCCGACAAGATCGCCATTCCGTTTGACATTACCAGGCAGGCGTCACGCTGGACGAGCGCCGCTGGTGAAGCTGAGTTGCTCTATCTTCCGACCTGGATTTCGGCGGAAGACTCGTGTGGTTTCTTCCTGCTGGTGCTCCACGATCAGAGTCTTGTGGGGGATTTACCTGCACCTCTGGCAATCTCAGTCAAATCAATGGGTGACAATTCCCAAAGGTGGTTCTCGCTCGACAAGAGCGGAGATGCCGCCGATGCACTAAGAAGGTTGTTTCAAGAAGCGACTGATTAGCCCTGGTTCGGTGGCTGGCGGTTTCCAGTTCGGACATGTGGATGGCGATGCCCCGATGGACAACGTACAATGGAGACGCTTCCGTGAATTTTGCTCCCAGAAATATTGCTCAGTGCATTGCCCTTCTGTCATGGGGAGTTCTCAACACCTTGGGGTTGGCTCGAGGGCTGGCCAGTGAGGCGGGTATATCGGGGAGCGGCGAAGCGGAGGCCTACGTGGTTCCGACACGTTGGGAGTACAGTGCGCCGCTGATTGCTCCGGAGAAGCGGGACAAGGATCCCAGCCGAGCCCAGAAGGATCCGACGATCGTGTTCTTCGAGGGGAAGTGGCACGTGTTCATGACCGTGAAACTTCCCGGGCGGTCGGCAATCGAGTATTGCTCGTTTGAGAAATGGGAAGAGGCCGACAGGTCCCAACGCACCATCTTGAAAGTCAGTGACAGCGACTACTACTGTGCCCCGCAGGTCTTCTACTTCACACCGCACAAGCAGTGGTATCTGATCTACCAGATGGGAGTGCCCGGTTCGAAGAAGATGTGGGTTGCTTATTCGACGACTTCTAATATTGCGGATCCCGGTTCTTGGACACGTGCCAAGGCGATCCTCGACGGTGGGAGTGAGGATCCTCGCGAGGTCGGGGGGCTCGATTACTGGATTATCTGCGATGATTCACGTGCCTATCTGTTCTATACCAGCCTCAACGGCAAGATGTGGCGGTTGTGGACGAACCTGGAGGAGTTTCCTAACGGCTTTGACCATTGCCAAGTCGCGCTCGACGCCGCGATTTTCGAAGCCAGCCACACCTATCGACTCAAGGACTTGAACCAGTACCTGACGATCATCGAAGAGGACGGCCGCCGGTACTACAAGGCCTACCTGGCTGATCGACTGGATGGCCCATGGACGCCAGTGGCTGATACGGCCGAAAGACCCTTTGCGGGTTGGCAAAATGTTCGTCCGGCCAAAGACGTCGAGCCTTGGACCGACAACATCAGTCATGGCGAACTGATTCGCGATGGATTTGATGAACACTTGACCGTGGACCCCGACCACCTGCGGTTTGTCTTTCAGGGGATGCTCGATGCCAACAAGGCTGGCAACAGCTACGGCCAGTTTCAGTGGCGGATCGGTCTGTTGACACCGGTTAGTGTCGGGCCCAAGTGACTTGTCACACCCTACAGGATCCCGCAAGCGGCTAGCACGATACCACTGCTCACTTTCGTCCCAGATTCTCGTACAATTTCACGTTACCCGTGGACGCCCCGATGCAGACGATGTCCGGCTTCCCATCGCCCGTGAAGTCATCGATCACGCAGTCGGCGGCAGCGATTCCTCCATCGTCCAGAACTGTCCTGTTCCATTTGTCGCCGGCCGAATCCGCAGCCTGATAGATCGACAGTCGAAAACCGGTGCCACGAAACCCGCTCACAATCTCATCGCGACCGTCGCCATCGAGGTCTCCCACGGCAAGGGCATGGCCATTCTCCATCTCTTCTTCGATCACCGAGCGATTCCATTTCTCTCCGTTCGGCCGATAGACGACTACCTGGTTGCCGTGCCACGGCTCGATGGCGGCGAGAAAGCGATTCGCGCCGAGGTGACCCCTTCGCACCTCGCTGCTCCCGCACAGAGGCCAAGGTCGAGGATCACCCTGAGTCAAATGTGTCACCTGCCACTGCCCGTTGCTCAGCGCCAACCGATGTAATCCCAGATAGCTGGCTGCTAATAGCTGCTGTTTCGAACTCCCATTTTCTTCCCAGTTCACCGGGCAGATGGCATGCAGCACCCCATCCGGATTATTGGTGAGCGTTTCTCGCTGCCACTGGCCCGGCCGATAAAGATAGATCGGGACGTGGTCACCTTCCTGGGGAGGGAATCGCCGACCGACCATTGGCGCGACGAGCAGTACCTGATTTCCAGTCCCTTCCGGGTCAATCCAACGCACTCGGTGAGCCGTTGGTACTCGATCGATTTCACTTGCGGTCCAGGGTTGTCGTACGTCGCTGCCGCTTTTGAGCAGGACAACGTTCCCGATGCTCTGCTCCGGACGTGGTTCGAAGTTGTAGGCCAGGACGATTTCAGGAACGCCGTCCCCGTCGGTGTCACAACTATCAGCGTTCAATTGCCGCGGTACATCCGTGGCCAGTACATGCCGGACCCACGTCGGATTCTCAAACCACGCCAACTTCGTGGCTCGCTCATCAATCACCAGTACATCTTTCTTTCCATCACCGGTCAAGTCAACCGCCAGAAGCTGATAGCCGTACTGGATATCTTTGGTGATAACGTGTTCGCGAAACTTTGGCAGCGTGCCAGCGTGCAATGCGCCACAGGCTGACAACCAAACCGCGCAGACATACATCATTCTCATCTTCCAACGCAAACGGCCCATCGGATTGTGAAAGGAAGTCGTCAGCATGCAAGCTATCACGGTCGGTCTCCTGAAGAATCGTCTCTCACATCTCTTGTCACACGAAGAGCCCAATGGTTTGTTCTATTATAACCCCTCGATCTGCAACGGGTGGGTGGGCATCCATACTGGTGCCTGGCAGCAGAATTGGCGAAGATGATAGACAGTAAGATCTGTTATGTTCCCGGAAAGAAGGGGATAGCCATGAGTCGCCTCGTTGATGTTCTCCTCGGTCTATGTCTGGTGTTGGGATCGCAAGCTGTCTTTGCCACGGACTTCTACGTATCGCCAGCTGGTAATGATGCGAACGCAGGTGGCGAGTCGCAGCCATTTGCCACGCTCGAGGCCGCGCGGGATGCTGTGCGCACACGTAGTACGGCAGGTGAACTGGGTGACGGTGGGGTGACAATTTGGCTGCGTGGCGGTGACTATGTCCGCAATTCAGCACTTGAGTTGACCGCCGCGGACTCGGGCACGGCGCAGACGCCGATCGTCTGGAGGTCGTACCCAGGCGAAACAGCGCGGCTACTCGGGGGACGCCTGCTCACTGGTTTCCAGCCGGTGTCAGATGCTGAGGTCCTGGCTCGTTTGAATGAAAAGGCTCGCGATCACGTGCGCGTGGTGGATTTGCAGGCGATGGGCATCTCCGCGTTTGGGGATCTGAGGTCTCGCGGTTTCTCGCGTCCCACGGTCCCCTCGCACTGCGAACTGTTTTTTGGGGGAGTGCCGATGACGCTCGCCCGCTGGCCAAACGAAGGAGAATGGTCACAGATCGCGGGGTTTCCTCCAGCCACATGCACAAGACGATGGACATGGCGGAAAGATCGGCAAATTAGAGGATGGTTTCTCTTACAAGGGTGATCGGCCACGAGCGTGGAAGGACACGAGCGACCTGTGGGTACACGGTTACTGGTCGTGGGATTGGGCCAATTCGTACCAGCACGTGGCGTCGCTGGATCTTGATCAGCGACTCGTCAAGACAGCGCCACCGTACGCGCTGTACGGCTTTCGCGTGGGCCAGAGATTTTACTTTCTCAACGTGCTGGAGGAATTGGATCAACCTGGCGAGTGGTATTTGGATCGCACAGCGGGCAGACTCTACTTCTGGCCGCCGGCGGATCTGTCGGATGATCGCCCTGCCATCCTCTCGTTGCTTGACGACCCGTTCGTACGGCTAGCCGGAGTGTCGCACACAACGTTCCAGGATCTGACTTTCGAGGCCACGCGGGCCAACGCCATCGAGATCCGTGGCGGGTCGAGACAATCGCGTGGCGGGCTGTGCCCTGCGCAATCTCGGCAATTGGGGTGTCCACATCGAAGGAGGTACGGGCCACGGCGTGGTGGGTTGTGACATTTTCGATACCGGCGACGGAGGCGTGGTCGTTTCGGGCGGCGACCGGCAGACGCTCACACCAGGCAATCACTTCGTCGAGAACTGCCATTTCGCTCGTCAAGGACGCTGGTCCAAGTGTTACGTGCCGGCCGTACTGATCAGCGGCGTGGGGATTCGCGTTTCGCACAATCTGATCCACGATCATCCGCATTGTGCGATCCTGTTTGGCGGCAATGAGCATTTGATCGAGTTCAACGAGATTCACCATATCGCCATGGAAACGGGCGATGTGGGGGCCATCTACACGGGGCGCGACTGGACGTGTCGCGGAAATCGCATCCGTCACAATTTCATTCACCACACCGGTGGCGTGGGTATGGGTTCGATGGGCGTCTACATGGACGACTGTGTCAGCGGCACGGAGGTCTTCGGCAATATCTTCTACAAAGTGCACTGGGCCATGTTCATCGGCGGCGGGCGCGATCATCGCGTCGAAAACAACGTGTTCGTGGACTGCGATCCGGCCGTGCGAATGGATGGCCGCGGCCTCGACAAATCGCCCGTCTGGTACAACATGGTCTACGACTACATGAAGAAACAGTTGGACGCGGTGCCACAAGAGCTTTACCGTACGCGTTATCCCGCGATCAAGAACTTGGACCGCTACTACGCCACAACAGATGGTATTCCTCCCGAGGACAACGTGGTGGTTCACAATATCTGCGTCGGTAAATGGCTCGAGGTCGGCTGGCACGCGAACGAACAGTGGTTGAAGCTGGAAGACAACTTCGTCGGAGACGATCCCGGCTTTGTGGACCCGCGGAAAGATGGATTTCCGACTCAAACCAGATGCGGTTCCCCTGCAACAAGGGTTCCAGAACATCCCCTGCGACCAGATCGGTCTGCGTGTGGATGAATATCGAAAGGCGGTCCCCGATCGATCGGCGGAGTGACGCTCAGGTTGCACCCCTGGCAGTGTGTACTACACCTGATCGGGCATGCGATAATCCTCCCTATAGGTTGGCTTGAGCGTTTGATTGGCTTCCTCGTTGTTAACGAACTTCTCGTTCGTGCCGTCGAAATGCAGTTTCTGGTTGCCCAATCGATAGGCGAAGTTGGCCAGGTGTTCCAGGCTGGCACTGTAGTGGCAGACTTCGATATCGGCGTTGGGTTGCTGGCGATCGCGAATCGACTGGATGAAGTTTGCTGTGTGCAGGTCATCTGAAAACCGTCCGAATTGTTGGGCGACAACTTTGCCGAAACTCGATCCCAGTTCCTGCGAGCCTTGTTCCAGCACTTGCCAGCCGCCGCCATGGCGACCAAGGTACATCATCCGTCGCGTGCCGTAGATTTCGATGCGTGACGAATTCTGTGGCCAGAACGGAAACTGATCGCCATCTCGAATGGATTGTGGCGTCTTGAACATGTACGAAGTGAAGCCGGTGTTTTCGAAGGTCATCACGAGGCGGTCGAATTCAAACGTGACGATCTGGACATCCGGCATTTCACCTCCGTCGTCGTACTGCCACCGGCCGCCGGCACAGTTGACGCCCCGGGGATGCGGCGGGTCACCCAGCACCATGCGGGCCACGTCCAGTGTGTGGACGGCGTCCGAGGCGTTGCCCCCTGAGTAATCCCAGTGGCCGTACCAATTCCGATGGACTTCGGCGTTGTAAGGTCGTTGCGGTGCTGGCCCGAGCCAGCGATCCCAATCCAAGCCGGTCGGCGGCTGACCGTCCGCCGTCTTTTGCAGGGGGTAGCTGCCATACACGAAAGGGAGCATTCCGTACACCTTCACCAGGAACACCGAGCCCAATTCGCCGCTGGCAATGTAATCTCGTGCGGCGAGAACATACGGGCGCTGCGGCACTGAAAGCCTCCCTGGACAATGCGCTTGTATTTTCGCGCGGCCTCGATCATTCGACGACCTTCCCAGATTGTCCGGGAGAGATTCTTTTCCACCATGACATCCTTACCGGCCTGGCAGGCCCACACGGTCGCCAGCGCGTGCCAGTGCTCAGGAGTGGCGATAATCACAGCATCGACATCCGGGTCATCCAACACGATGCGCATGTCGGTGACATATTTTGGGTCGAAGCCTTGACGTTGAGCCACGCCCGAAACTGCGGCATGGCCTCGCGCATCCTCGACATCGCAAACATACTTGGCTTCGACATTGTCCATATCGACGAAGCGTTCGAGCAGGTAGCGGCCTCGACCGCCGGCTCCAATCAGGCCGAGTACCACTTTCTCGGCGGGCGACTGTGTGCGGGCCTGCCGCGTGGCCGTCATCACCATCGCTCCGGTCGCCACGGCGACCGCGTTCTGAATCGAATGACTCACAAATTCCCGTCGACTGGTCTTTTCCACGGCCTCGCTCCTCGTCTTGATCTTATCGGGTGATCGTGCCATACCTACATTCATCAGTACTTATTATTTGGGCTCACTTAGCCGCTTGCAACACACGACTGATGCATCGCATCGACGACGAAGAACAGAGTCGGGTGCCATCAGGCTTTGCCAGTGCGGCTGCGGGTACTGCCTACCACTCGCCACGGCCGGCAGTGGCACCCGGGGAAGTGGCACGTGGGTACCAGCTTCGGCACTGGCAGAGCCTGATGGCACCCTACGTGACAGTAGAATTTGCACGGGCGAGCCCGAGATGTCAAACTGGTGCCTATCGGTTTGGCTAAAAAAGGAGGCACGAAGTGGTGTTTTTTTGCCGACGTCTCATCGTTGTGACGACCCAGTGTGCGATTCTCATGCTGGCCGTACTGTTGCAGGCGGACGAGTGTGAGTTGCCGACCGCCGATGCCTATAGAGCCGATGATATAGCGGCGTTGCGGGCTGGATTTGCCAATCCGCCACGGGAGGCGGGTCCGTGGGTGTATTGGTTCTGGTTCGACAATGTCGTCTCGCGGGAGGAGATCTCGCGCGAGATCCGCGAGATGGTGGCTGCGGGAATCGCGGGCGCGGAATTGCGATTTGTTGTGGCGAATGGGTTTCCGGGTTTCGATGCACCGTGGTTTTCACCTGAAGGGTGGAAGAAGTTGGGGCACAAGAAACTGGAGTATCTATCACCTGAGTTTGTCGACATGTTGGCGCACACCTGCGCCGAGGCGGAACGCAATGCTCTAAAACTGGCGATCAATCTCGGTATGGGCTGGCCGCCTGGAGGACCGTGGATTACGGATCGCTATCGGGCAAAACATCTGCAGGCCGAGGCGAAAATCATCGAGGGGCCAAGATCGCTGGCAGGTGGCGAACTTCCCCTTCCGGTCAACGCCATGGTGTATGCCTGGCGGTTAGAGTCCAGTGAGAAAGGGGATCAGGTTCTCCCGGACTCGTTCTGTGACTTGAGTGACCGGGTTGGTCCTCAGGCGTCTCTTCAATGGGATGTGCCGGCGGGGCGTTGGCTCATCGGCATCTTTCACTACACGCTCGGCGGTATCTGCGATAAAGGCAACGGTCCGGAGGTCGATCCCGGCTCGCGTGAGGCGGTGTTGTTTCACCTGAATTACCTTTTCAGCCGGCTGGAGCCCCGTCTGCGCAAGTACTTTGGGTCAACCTTGACGGAAGTTGCGACTGACAGTTGGGAGTACACGCGCTCTAGCACCGGTCGGTACTGGTCGCCGGCATTGTTTGATATCTATACCAGTTGGAACGGAGAGGGCTTGAGACCACAGTTGCATGCCTTGCTGGGCTACGGACCACGACGCGATGATATTCTCCGAGGCTTGGACGCCGCGGAGCGCGAGGCGGTCCACCGGAATTTTTATCAGACGGTTACCGAGTATCTGCATGAGCGTGGGCTGCGCCACCGCGGGCAAGTCCGCGGGCGAGGCCTGTCGCGCGACTTCTTCCGATCTTATACTTGCGCCGATATTCCCGAAGTGGAAGAAGAGGTGTGCCTGCCGGAGGCCATTTGGGTTGCGCATACGTTCGGTAAGCCGATTGTCAGCGCCGAGGCGTTCACATTCATCAGTGGACACAGCAGCAACCTGCTGCAGGACGGCGAGCGGCAGGTTCGCAGCGCCTTGGAAGACCCACAGCGGAAATGGGAAACGAATCCGGCCCTCCTGCGCTCCCATGCTAACGCGCATTTTGCCCGCGGCATCAACCGCATCCAGATGCACAGCTTCAGCTACTCACCCCCCGGCCTGCCGCCGCCGGGGTGGCGGATGTACGCCGAGGTCCATCTGAACCGTAACGTGCCTTGGTGGCCATACGCGGACCGTTTATCCACATGGTTGGCACGCAACCAGTTCGTGCTCCAGTCCGGTCGACCCGTGGCCGATGTGCTGGTCTATCCCGTGCGCTCCAATCCTCCCGATGGTCCGTTCGGCCAGACGCACGATCAGCCCGTATCGGCCGCCGACGCGGTCGATGCCGCCAGTCGTGATACCCTGCTGCGAACGAGCACATCCGCGCAGGATGCCGTCGGGGAGTTTCAAAACATACTGCTGCTCGATTCCATCCGGGATGCTGCCGAAGCCGAGTGGTTGTTGGACGCGGTCGAAAAGAAAGGTGTCGTGGTGTTGTGTTGCCGGTCAATGCCGCGGGAGTGGACCAAGTTGCTGGAAAATTGCCCGGACACGTTACAGACGGAGCGTTTGCAGGCACGCCTACAGCAAGCGGAGGCGGACGGAAAAATTCTCGATGTTCGATCCGGCGGGTGGTCCATTGCCGTGACGAATGTCAGGTCAATTCGTTGGGCACCGGCGGCCGCACGCCTGAGCTTTCAGCATCGGCGTGTCGATGGCGCCGAGGTGTATTTTCTGATGAACTGGGGTGATGATTTCAGTGGTTGGGTTACCTTTCCCGTTGTCGAGCTTGTGCCAGAAGTTTGGAATGCAGATACCGGCCACACGTTTCCAGCAGGCGTGTATCGCGTGGATGACAAGCGTACCGATGTGTTCGTGTCGCTGTCGCATCTCGAATCGCTGCTCGTCGTGTTTGCGGAAGGTGATTCACCCTTGCATGTTGTGAAGTGCGACGAGGGAGTTACTGCTTGTACGCGGGATGGCGTTTTGACCGCCATGTTTCACGATAGCCAGCCTCATCGAGTAGTATTGTCCGACGGACGCGTCGAAGCCCTACAAGTCGACCTGCCACCGCCGCTTGTCTTGAATCGAGGATGGACGCTCTCGACCGATCCAAGTCGCGGCGTCGGTATCTCGCAGCCGGTGCGGCTTGAGTTGGATCGATTGAGTTCGTGGCGATCGCTGCCGAGCCTCCAGCACTTTTCGGGAGTCGCGACCTATGCGACTGTATTCGATGTACCGGAGTCGATGATCCGGAAGGACGTTGGATTGACACTTGAGTTGGGCGAAGTCTACGAGTTGGCAGATGTGTGGCTGAACGGCCAACGGGCGGGAACAAGTTGGTACGCGCCGTACCAACTCGATATAACAAACCTGGTGCAGGCGGGTGCGAACACGCTTCAGATGGACGTTCCCAATATTCTGAAGAATCACTTGGAGCGGCAGAACGACCCACGCTCCTCAGGGTTGTTGGGCCCGGTGCAGATCCAGCCGTATGCACGGTATGCACTTCAGGGACCACTTGAGTAGCCCCACTTACAGTTTGAGCAATTATCACGGAGTTGGTTCCATGCGCTGCAAGCGAATGTTTCAGAGAAGGCGAGTTGGCGTACTTGTTGTCTGTCTGGCGGCGGTAGCTCTGGCAACCCGGCCGGGCGCAATGCACGCCGAGGACTCTGCCACGGAGTCGCCCGCCGCACAAACGGCGGATCGGTCCGGCGATGTGTGGATGCGATCCCCGTCACTGAACATTATGACCGGCTTCATCTACGAGCCGCTCAAGCCGTACACGATCCAACACTGGATCGACGGCCTGGGAAACCGCTTCGACGCCGACCAGTGGGTACGAGATTTCCGGGAGGTCGGTGCGAGCTACATGATCTTTTACGACAAGTGGATCGACGGTCTCGTTTTCCACGATACCAAGACGACGAACTTCAAGACGCACCGCGATTTTGTTCGCGAGTTGGCCGCCGCATGCCAGCGCGGCGACTTGCGACTCGTTTTCTACTTCAACGCGATCAGCGACGGTAATCCTGAGTATGACGCCTGGTCGTTGACGGACCGCCAGGGAAAACCGGTTGTTTTCAGTCCCAACTGGCCGACTCGCTATCAGACGTTGCATTCGCCCTTCCGCCAGAAGGCGCTCGAACAAGTTCGCGAGTTGCTGACGGGCTACGGCCGGATCGACGGGATCTGGCACGACATCTTTTCCGAGCGACTCGACGCACCGAGTCCATGGATAGCCGCGGGCTATGAGAAAATGTACGGCGAGAAATTTGAACATGTCCCGCCGCAACGGCTGGCGGAATTCCAAGCCCGTACACTCGCAGATTACCTCGACGAGGTCGACGCGATCCGCCGCCAGGCCGGTCAAGAAACGTGCCTTTTCACATCAAATGGGTCGGGAACTAACTTCCTCGCATCCAGCGTGTGGACCAGCCAGGTGGGAACTCGCTTGCAGTATCTCTTTGACGAGGGACACAGTTTCCAGCGGAACGATGAGCTGGCCCGCATGGCCTGGGTATTGCCGGAGCCGGTCGAAGTGAATTTCCTGCTCAACAGCTCCTGGTTCACACCTCTGGAGGATACCCCACCGCCGTCACACCTTACCGAGAAGCAGACAATTGCGGGTACGGCGATCGGGATCTGTCAAGGTGCCAGTGTGAATTTCGCGCTCACGCCGGGGCATGCCGGAGAGTTTGGTGAGGACCTCCAACGTGCCAAGGCCGCCGGCGCGTGGTTTCGCCGAGTGAAGCCGTACGTGGAGTCGGCAGAACCGTACGCGGACCTGGGAATCGTGCTGGGTACCCCCGCCGTCGACGGCACTGGATTTCCAGCGATAGCGTGGAAGAACCCGTTGATCTCGCCGAGGAGTGCTCCGTATCAGGCGTTCGCGCTGGCCGACTCGGCGTTGCGCGAAGGCGTGTTCAGTCGGGCACTGTATGCGTGGGAGGGCCGCGGGAGTTGGCCGGCTTCACTTGCGGCTTATCCAGCGGTCCTGTTGCCAGAACAATCGCTGTTGGATGCCCAACACGCGGAGCAACTTCGCCAGTATGTCCGAGACGGAGGCACTGTCGTCGCCTTTGGCAAAGCGTCACTCTGTGACGCCACGGGCAAGCAGTCCGATCAGTTCGCGCTGACTGATCTATTCGGTCTCCAATACCGCGGCGAATTGGCGTTTTCCGGTGACAGGATCGGAGCCTCGGTGAAAGTCGACTCGGAGTACTCCCCCGAGTTCGCCGGCCAGCACCTGCTCGATGAGGCACCGACCGCATGGGCCTCGGGCGGCACTCCGATGCCTCATTGGGCGGAGATCAAGCTGCCACGGACCGTTGACGTCGACCAGGTGGAATTGACCAGTCGACAGGGGCCATATCAGGTGACCGACGTTGACGTCGAGTGGGCCGACGGATCGACATGGCGCCCCGCCGGGTCGATTCGCAACGCTACGAATCGAACGATCATTCTGCGGTGTGAACCTCCAGTAAAAACGGATCGCATTCGGGTAACGATCCTTCGTGAACTCTTTGAAGGGAAGGATCGCCAGTATGCGGACGTAGAGTCAGTCCGAGTGCTTGACGAGGCCGGCCACAATTGGGCGTCTTCCGTTTCGCGACCCATCAGCGTTCGCGGTACGACTGCCGAGTACGCTCCAGCGTTCCGAGCATCGCTGGCGATACCACCCTGGGCCGTGGCGGTCGAACCAACGACCGCCGAGGTAGTTGCTCGATTCGAACTCCCCGACTCGCCCCCGGCCATCACACGCAACCGGTTCGGTAACGGGCAAGTGATTTACGTTGCCGCAAGTGATCAAGTACTACGCGACAATCGCGGCTTCTGGGCCGGCCTGCGGCAACTCGTCTTGGGAGCTGCGACGATCGCGGTCGATGGAGACGATGCCGATCGCTTTCGATTTATCCTGACGAAGGTCGATAACGCCCATGTGTTGCACGTGATCGACTCGGTCGTCGTGGCGACCGGCTACCAGGCGAAATCGGTGGCGATTTCGCTCGACATCAAGCGGCTGGGGGAGCCTCGCCAGGCAGTCGTCCTGGAGAATGACAAGACACTGACGATCTCCCGACAGGGCGATCGAATCCGTTTTGTCGTGCTGCCCGATCCAGTTGCCAGCGTTGTGTTGAAATAGGAGAGAGTGGCGATGCCCGCTGACTGCTCCATGCACGAATTACCGCCAGCTACTGATCCAGTGCCGTTCCGATAGCGCCAATTATTGTGATTACCAGCAATAGGAAATTGAAGAACCCGAACAAGCCACCGCAGATGAGACCGACCCAAGCATGCGCCCCGCCACGAACGGCTGGGTTTTCACGCACCCGGCGCAGTCCTTGTAGCCCGTAATAAATCGCCGCCACGCCCAGCGGAAATCCCAGGCAGGGAAACAGCGAAAACAGTCCGAGATAATACGACGCTAACGCCGGTCCATTCCGGCTGGGAATGAACGTTTCAACAATGGACTCCGGTTCGCTGGATGCCATGCCGTCGGGCATCGTGAAGTCAGGCAGGGGTACAGCCTGCGGAGCTGCGTAGGGATTGCCTGACGCGGCAGGGGATGATGCATCCAGCGATGGCGTTGCCCAGGGGGCTGTCATCTGAGCGGTTGGCAGGCCAATAAATGCTGCGACAACACGAGGACGCGTCATGTAATACCAGAGCAACACCGGGTATATCAGTCCAACGCATCCACCCGCGAGTCCGCCAATCGATCGTGCAATAGCCTCAGCCATGACATCAGGATCGGCCCCGGCTTGGAGCTGATCAAACGTTGGTTGCGCCACATAGACCCACGTTATGCCAATGCCGAGCAGTCCAGAAACAATCGCGTAGACAGAGTAGCCGATTGCTGTGGTGCGTCCCCACGGTCGAAGGTTGAGCAATCCAGCCCCCGAAGCGATCAGCACGATCACGGCCAGGCCACCCAGACCGAGGCTTACCTTCATCCAGGTATCCCGAAAGGGGTCCGCGACCGGCGGGGGGGATTCATTGGCTGAGGCTGAATGTCGAAGGCAAACAGAACCAGTACCGAGAAAGCCAGGCCAAACAGCCCCAGCACGCCAAAGACAATATTTAAGACGCCGAAAACGGTGACTGAAGCGGGACGCTGCATGACTGGCCACCAGGTTGGATTGAGGGTGTCAGCTGAACAAGAATTCTCTCGTCAATCCGGCCGATTCTACGATCCGGCGGCCAGTTCTTCAATCAGTATGCGAGCAGCGGCGTTCCGTGGGGAAGGAAAGCGGCACCACCCGCACTCTGGGCCATCCACCTCGTGCCGGGGTTTCTTGTACCCACGGAGGAAAGCGAACAGAGAAGCGGATACACTATAATTTGTGCGTTTGGGCGGCGTGGCTGGCGAAGTCCCACGTTCCGGCCGCCGCGCGTGGTGTTCACGCACCTGAGTTGAGGAACGCCAGATGGCTGAGCTCACGATTCTCCGGCGGGAGTCTCTCAACGCGCCAACGTTTCAGTCTTCCATCACTCCGAATCTGCTACACTCCAATTTCGCGCCATCATCAATCCACGTTAGGCATGCTACTATTTCCCTTCCTGCAAGGAGTCATCATGTCCAAGCACACGAATCCCCCCGCCACGTCACTTGATTCACGCCGTGCCTTCCTGGCGAAGTCGGTGCTGCTGGCCACCACTGCTGCCGCGGCTCCGTTAGCTATCAGCCGTAGTGCCCATGCTGCTGGGACCGAGACGATCAGGCTCGGCCTGATTGGTTGCGGCGGCCGCGGATCCGGCGCGGCGGCCGATGCCCTGTCGGGCGACCCCAACACCCAGCTCTGGGCCATGGCAGACGTTTTCCCCGACAAGATCACGGCGAGCATCAAAAACTTGAGCACTGAATATGGAGATCGAATTCAAGTCGATTCGACGCGGCAGTTCGCCGGCTTGGACGGATACCGGGGCGTCATCGAAAACTGCGACGTTGTGTTAATTGCCTGTGCATCCCGCTTCCATGCACCGTATGCTTTGGCGGCTGTCCAGGCCCAGAAGCACGTGTTTGTCGAGAAACCAGCAGCCGTCGACGTCGTCGGCATCCAGAAACTGCTCGAGGCAGACGAGTTATCCAAGAAGAACGGCACGGGCATCCTGGCCGGACTCACCTACCGTTATCACCTGGGGCGCCGCGAGGCCATCGAGCGCATCCACAACGGCGAGATTGGTGAGATAGTCGCCATCCAGTGTGACTACCTGCGTTCTCCTTACAGCCTCATTCCACGCCAGGACGGCTGGAGCGAAATGGAGTACCAGTTCCGCAATTGGTATCATTTCTCCTGGCTCTGCGGGCGATGATGTGCCGCAATCCCTGATCCACAATCTCGATTCCGCTCTGTGGGCACTCCACGACGAAACGCCTGAGCGGGTCTATGGGCTGGGAGGACGATCGACAGAGTTCATAACCGAGATGGGTACGTCATTCGACCATCACAGCGTCATCTACGAGTATCCCAACGGGCGTCGTATCTATGGTTCGGTCCGCACGGCCAGAGGTTGCTTTGGAAACAACATCGATGTTTTTCACGGAACGAAGGGACGCTGTTACTTCGCGGCGTTTGCTCCGCCGAAGTTCACGGACCTGGACGGTAAAACGACGTGGAAAGCGGACGCTGAGTTGTCAAAAGTGTCACCTTACAGGCAGGAACATCTGGAGTTCCTGCAATCGATTCGCGAAGGCCGACCGCTGCAGCGTGCCAAGCAATTGGCTGAATCCACAATGACCACCGTACTGGGGCAGATGGCGGTCTACAGCGGCCAGCAGATTTCTTGGGAGGAAGGGCTGAAGTCCGATTTCGCTTACCCACTCTCAGGTGAAATCAAGATCGATATGGATCCGCCGGTAAAGCCAAATGCTGACGGCATTTACCCGGTTGCCATTCCGGGGAACACCAAACTGTTTTGAGATCGGTGAAGTAGCGATGTCCTCGACCGCGATGATCCGTCCTGCCCAACACTGGTTTGGAGACTGCCTTGAAAATTGAATTCACTCTCACGTTCCGCGCTTCCGCAATGCTGCTGGCCTTCACTGGAACCGCCGCGATTCTCTCAGCTGCCGAACCGGCCAACCCGCATACCAACACAGCCGCTCGAGCTGTGCTGGATTACTTTCACGAACTGACTGACCGCCAAGTCGGCCCACACATCTTGTCGGGCCAATTTACGAACTTCGGTAACGGCGCGAATCTGCGGATCATCCAACGGATCCACGAACAAAACGGAGTGCGGCCGGCGGCGATCGGAGTCGACTATGCCGATTTTGGACGAGGCAGTGTCACCACCAAAGTGCCGAACCAGGTGGCCATTGACTACTGGCGGCAAGGTGGCCTCGTACACGTCATGGCGCACATGTACAACCCGGCCAATCCACGTGGTGGTGGGCTGCGCGACAAAGGTGTCAATCTCGATGAATTGCTCGATGCAGGCAGCGAGACACACACGCGTTGGATGGAACAGCTCGACCTGATGGCCACGGGGCTGCTGGAACTGAAGGAAGCTGGAGTCGTCGTGTTGTGGCGACCATTTCACGAGGCGAATGGCGGCTGGTTCTGGTGGGGTGCCAAAGATCCGGAGAAATTCATCGCGGTCTGGCGGAACATGTTCGACTACTATTCCAAGACCAAGGGACTCGACAATTTGCTTTGGGTCTACGCGCCCAATCACGGGCAGAACACGGCCAGCTATTATGCCGGCGATCAGTATGTGGACATTGTCGGACTCGATGCCTACACCGACTCGATCGATCCGCAGCACATTAAGGGCTATGACGAAATTGCCGCGTTGCCCAAGCCCTTTGGGTTCACGGAATACGGTCCACACGGTGCCCAGAACCCGCCAGGTGATTATGATTATCGCCGGTTTATCGACGGCATCGAGAGGAATTTTCCGAAAACCCGTTTCTTCATGTCGTGGAATGCCAAATGGAGCCTGGCGTCGAATCAGCATGTGAAGGAGTTGCTCGACAATCCCGCCGTGATCAATCGGGAAGAGTTGCCGCCGCAACTGTTCCGGAGCGCGGACGGCTCGAGCAAGTGATCGCAGGTTGATGCGGAGAAAACAGAAGCGGTGGTTTTCGATCGGACCCAACGGAAGCGTGGGGCTGTGCGCGCGTTTGTAGCTGGCCAGTTGTCGTCCCACCGAGACGGGCTCGGCGGAAACGTGTTTGTGTGGCTGACCAGTTGTCGTCCCACCGAGACGGGCTCGGCGGAAACGTGTTTGTGTAGCTGGCCAGTTGTCGTCCCACCGAGACGGGCTCGGCGGAAACGTGTTTGTGTAGCTGGCCAGTTGTCGTCCCAACGCGTTAGTTGGCGGAAAATCCTCGGACCCCGAACGTGTCCCCCCACGGATTCGCGTTCGATACGCCCGAGCGATCGATCAACTCACCCAATCGGTTGCGATAAGCGTACAACTGTTGCGGGTCACGGGAGTATTTCGCCATGCTCTCGACGAGCGATTGCGGGACTTGCAAAGCGGCGTGTGCGTCCTGGAGCCATGCTTTTTCTTGTGCGGTCAAGATCTGTTCCTTTCGCCTCGGTTCGACGAACGATGTCTTCCAGGATACAGGTGTAGGCGTAGTCCTCCAGACCGTCGCGGAAGTTCTCCAACCGGATCGTGGGTACGGGTTTGCCGCCGGGTCCCGAGCAGAGCAAGGAGCCGTCACCGTGATAGGTTGTCCAACTCACAGGGTTCCACGTGGTAAACGGGCCGGACTGAATCGGCTGGTTTTCGTTCCAGATGGTCAGCGAATAATAAAGAAATCCATCCGGGCGCATTTTGGACGTCATCGCGCCCATGAGGAGTCGCGACTCGATGGCGGCGTACTCAACGAACCAGTTGGCATGGGGATTATGTGGGCCGCAGCAGATATACCACCAGACTTTCTTGCCACCTGCACGTGCTTGACCGGCGAGCTCGGAGATCAAAACGGGGCGTAAGTGGGCACCAGGCGTCGATGGTTTTCACCACTGAGTTGAGTCCGAAACTGTGATCGTAGCTGGTTGTCATCAGCAGGACTTCAGGAAAGGCCTTGCGCAAAGCCTGTGCCGATTTCTCCAGCAGCGGGAACTGGTCTTCAGGTCGCTCGTCGAACCCGTAGATGTAGGCGTACGGCAATAATTCGCGGCGTTTGGCTTCCTCGTAGGCCGGGCGTAGTCGTTCGATGGTCTTGGCAATCACCTCGTCAAACCCCTCTGCCTGCGTCCCGCCGTTGAGCACATTTCCCAAGTTGAAAGCCACCAGCCGGCCCTGGTCGTGCAGGTGTTGGATAATTTCGTAGTCCGGTGCCTCGTTACGATAGAGACTGTCGTAATCGATGTAGTAGTCGGCCAGGAAATCGGCATATTGGAACTTCATTCGCTCCCAGTTCTCCTTGCCGCCCATCTGGTCCGGATGCTCAAAGAAGGTGATGGCCGTGGGCAGCGGCGAGTGATTTGGAAGTGTGAAGTTATAGACTCGCACCGCCAGTTCAAACGTCAATGGTTCAGCCCCTTCGACACTCACGGTGAGGGTGCCCCGGTACGTTCCAGGTGCCTGGTCGCGCGGTGCCTTGACACGGATCCAGAAGGATTGCAGGTCCCCTGCGGCGATGTCGACGGGCCCCAGGAAATCCAGGATCGGATCGGGCCACCAGCCGACATACGAGACCTGGTACGGCGGGCGAGTCTTCGTCTCGACATAGCCCATCACATCACAATCGATATTGCTGCGCGAGAAGATTTGACCGGTTTCTGTTGTGAGGTCACTTACGGTAACGGAGACACCCTTGACGCCGTCGCTCTTCGGCATGACGGCGACCTGGAAACTCTCCTTCTCATTGCGCGCAAGACTCAACTGAATGTCCTTCGAAGTACTCACTTCGAATTCCGCGTCGCGCGGAAGCAACTTGACCATCGACGTCGCGAAACCGACGAGCACCGGAGACTGCTCAAAGGGGAGTTGTGCGAAGTCTTCCTGCCAGCGATGCACCGATTCCGCACGACGAGACGGACTCTGTTGCTGAGTTGCCGTATTGTTCTGTCCCTCCGACTCACAAAGGGACTCCCGGGGGGCAGCGATTGCTACAACGAACAGGGCAATCAACACAAACGCGGTGAAGAGCACTTGTGAACGACTCATGGTCGGCCTCCTTGTGCGGTGGGGTGGGATTCGATGGGTGAGCGATATCGCACGAAGTGTCGCGCGGTGACATTCATCAGATGGAGGCCGCATTCTGGTGTGCCGGCGCTCGCCGTGACGCCTTTTGGATACTGCGACAGTTATTGTGGCGAGCTTGTCACACCCTGCGATTTGGGAATCAATTTTAGTTCGGCCAGCCACTCCAGTGACTGTTTCTGCCAGGCGTCCCACATGGGGCCTTTGTAGCCGTTGAGTCCGTGGTCTCCCGAGGGGAGTTCGAGTAATTTGGATGGGATGTTGTGTTTCTGCAAAGCCTCGTAGAAGGCTTTGCTGTTTTCTAAGGAGACCACTCGGTCGTCCTGGCGTGGGCGAGAAATGTTGGCGGGGTCTGGTCCGTCACCTGCTGCTCGTTCGAGAACAATGCGATCATTTCATCCGTCGGCTCGTTACCCAGCAAATTGGTTTTGGTGCCTTGATGCGCCTCTTTTCCCAGAGTGATCACGGGATAGATCAGGATGGCGAAATCAGGACGGCAACTGACTCGGTCGACCGCGTCCTCGGCCTTCTGCGTCGCCGTTGTCGAAATGCGTGGCGGCGGTGGAGGCCAGGTGGCCGCCGGCCGAGAAGCCGATGATACCGATGTGCGACGGTTCGATCTCCCATTGGCGAGCGTTGGCGCGCACCATGCGAATGGCCCGCTGTGCATCGAGCAACGGCACGAAAGGGCGACCTGCCGGGAGTCGATACTCCAGTACTACCCCCGTAATGCCGTGGCCATTGAGCCACTTCGCGATGCCATGTCCCTCGGGGCCGGTCACCAGTCCGCCATATCCGCCGCCGGGGCAGATGACGACGGCCGTGCCGTTTCCCTTGGCAGGACGATGCACGGTGATCCAGGCCTCGGCCTTCTCGTACCTCTCATTGCCGATCGGGGCATGGTCGTTCCAGAGCGGGATCCGTTGAGCCTGTGCGGTGGCTGCGAACACAATTGTCGAAACCCATCCGATCAGCATTAGGCGAAACATGTGTTGCTCCTCTTGAATGCCAATGCTGGGCAACGTGCCGATTAGTACGAAGCCCTGGCCTAAAAATCCTCCCCCTCGCCCAGTCCCAAGTTGGTCCGCAGACGCTGTTTCGCCTGGTCGATGGTTGTCCCTTCCGAGAACATGGGGACCTCAAACTGCGCAGATAGTTCGAAGAATCGTTTGACCAGTGGCCGCATCTGCTTGTGCCTCGGCCGCTTCCAGCGGTTTTCCCGTATGAACCTCCCACGCCGGATCGATCGCACAGCGGTAGGCGCAAATCGAGGCTTTCTCGACGCGCGACTTCACTGCGTCGTTGTCGGAGAGTGCCAGTGCTTCGGTGAATGCGTCCATGGCGGCTTTGGTGATTGTCTCGTCGATGGCATAGTTCACCGCTCGGCCAAAGCAGTTGCGATGGATCCCCTGCGCCTCGCAGTGGTCGTGATACAGGTTGATGAATCGCCGGATGGGCGGCGCGGCTTTACCGTAGTGCAGGTCGAGAAACTCATCGATTAGCTTCTGGCCGCTGCGGGTCGGGTCCCAGAGCAAATTGGCCATCACGTAGTTGCGCAAATCAGACAGTTCGGCACCGGTCGAGTTACCGGCCGCCTGCATGAAGATGCCTTTCGCGCCGTGGGCGACGAAATATCGGATGTTCGGTTCAATGACCCGCAAGTTGGGACAGGGCAACAGATAGTTGCTGAAGTTCGTATTGTAGTTCCAGATGAAGATATTCTTGGTAAGTTTGCCCCATTCGTCCATGTCCTGGCAGAACTGCACATTCTTCTCGCACTTGGGGTCGTTAATCGGGTGGATCAAACAGCACTCGATGCTGCAGAGCTGGATTTGGACATTCGGGCGAGGCGTGAGTGTCTTGGGGGGCTTGCGCGTGTACCAATAGCTGAGCGTTCCCACTTTGACGTCAGGATGCTCTTTGGCGACTTCATCCGCCACGGCGTTGACAAACTCCAGCAGCGTCCCCATCGGCGTCCCCTCGCGATCGTCGATCGCCTTGCAGTTGGGGCAGAGGCAGTTCTTGGCATTATCGTTCTGGCTCACCGAGATATTCTCTTTGTCCGGGTGGGCCTTCAGTTCGTCGAGCACGGCACCGGTTACGATCTTGAGCACATCGGAGTTGGTCAGGCACGGTTCACTCTCGGAATAATCATTGGAGACGTCTGCCAGACGCTTGCCGTTGCGCAGCGCGAAATACTCGGGGTGTTCCGCCCCGTATTTGGCCGTCGGTATCTGGCTGCCAAACGTATGGCTGATGAGCGACTGGCCGGATCTTGCCGCCGTACTTCGCATCGCCCCCGACGGTGTTGACGCGTAGCCGAGCCGCTAACATGGGCGAGCGATTGGTTTCACCATAATAGCTCCAGCGAAAGGAAAGTGGCGGTGAGTAGCTACGATCAAGCGGGCCGATCACGAAAGTCTCCGTCAGCTTCGGAATGTGCGTGTGGTCGGCAGTCAGGAACCGTACACCCAGGTAATCTTCCAGAAATGTGTAGACGCCATAGAGTGTTCCGCGTGGCCGGCCACCGGCAATGGCGATGAGGTTGTCTTGGACGAGAATCCGCAGATCTTCCGGTCCCATGGCGGCCAGGTCAAACCCGGGAAAACTCTCGGCCAGTGACTTGCTCGGACCAATCAGCACATGCCGATCCGCCCTGTCGGGAGATGCGACGACGGGCAAGTCGATGCCGGTGGCTTGGGCGAAGATCGAGCGAAATTCCTCGGCGGCATAGGCCTCGCTGGGGAGAGCATCTGCCGGGACGACAATGTCCCAGCCCGACAGCTTGGCCAGGTCGACGCCCGCGGCAACTGCCGTCTGGGTGGTCAGGAAGAAAATGCTGACAACGACACTGATCAACGTGGTGCGAGGCATCGGATCGCTCCTTTCAGGCAGGTCGACACAGTAGCGGAAGCGGTCTGTATTTTAGGCCTGTTACGATGTCGGCACAACTTGCCGACATCGCTTCCCGCTCGGCAATTTGCTCGCGGTCCACCACCAATGGTGGAAAAAGAACGGTGGTGAGTTGACATTCCAGCTGCCGGCTGGAAAACTCATAATAGCTTTGGTCCACGCCAGGTTCTTCGGCCCTCGCGCAGTGGTGACCGCCTGGTGCGGGTTTTGGTACACATAATGCTGCATCATCACGGCCTGCTAAAGCGGGCGTCGGGCAGCAGTATCGGTTTGGTTTGTTGAGTTCTTCCCTCTCGGTCGCGCAAGCTCGTAAAACCCTCCTTGGAGTGATACCCACCATGAGTAAGAAAGCGGAATCTGTTACGCCACGTCGCGAGTTCCTCAAGAGCACGGTCAAGATTGCCGCGACTTCGGCTTTGGCGGGAGTGGCCCTTCCGCATGTCTTTGCAGCGGAAGACAACACGATTCAATTGGCCATCGTTGGCTGTGGTGGTCGTGGCAGTGGTGCGGTCGGCAACGCCATGTCAGCTGGCGGGCTGGTGCTGGATGGCAATGACGGCGGCGGTCCGGCATCGGGCGGCCCCATCAAATTGATCGCGATGGCCGATCTGTTGCCCGAGCGAATCGAGAGGTCGCATAAGGCATTGACTGAGCTGCTGGGCGACAAGATCGACGTGCCGAAGGATCGGCAGTTTATCGGGTTCGATGCCTACCGCAAGGCGATTGACTGTTTGCGCCCGGCGATGTCGCATTGTTGACCACGCACGCCGGCTTTCGCGCGACGCATCTGTCCTATGCTGTCGAAAAAGGTGTCAACGTCTTCATGGAAAAAGACTTTGCGGCGGATCCGGGGGGAATCAAGCAGATTCTGAAGGCCGGTGAGGCGGCAGAGAAGAAAAATCTCAAGATTTCCGCGGGACTCATGGCCCGCCACAGCTCAGCACGCCAGGCGTTGATCCAGCAGATTCGCGATGGCGCCATGGGCGATATCCAACTCATCCGCGCTTACCGGATGGATTCGGGCTACAGCATGGGGCCTTTCCCGAAGGGCCAGAATGAACTCATGTGGCAACTCTATCCCGGCCACCCTTATCAGTTCCTGTGGTCATCCGGCGGGGTCTTCATCGAGCTGATGATCCATCAGATCGACGAGTGTTTTTGGATCAAGGACGCGTACCCCGTTTCGGCACACGGAGTCGGTGGACGGAAAGCCGACAGTACGGATTGCAGTCAGAATCTGGATAGCTACTCGATCGAGTACACTTTCGCCGACGGCACGAAAGCGCTGGTGACCGGCCGCTATATTCCCAATTGCTTCAACGATTTTGTGACCTACGTGCATGGGACGAAATGTGCCGCGCAGTTCTCGGGCAACATTCACGCGCCGACGTCGCAGATCTACAAAGATCAACGTATCGATTCGAAGAACGTGGCCTGGAAACCAGAACGCGAGGCGGTGAATCCGTGGCAGGCAGAATGGCATGTGCTGCTGGATGCCATTCGCAACGATCGGCCGCATAACGAAGCACGCCGCGCCGCACTCTCCAATCTGGGAGCGATCATGGGTCGAGCCGCTGTCCACACCGGGCAAATAGTCACTTGGGAAGAGGCCATGGCCTCCGATTTCAGGTTCTGCCCGAATGTGGCTGAACTGACGGAGAACAGTCCGGCGCCCGTTCAGGCCGACGCGAACGGTCGCTATCCCGCCCCGATCCCCGGGAGCTGGCAAGAAATCTGACGTGAGCGACGATGGAGCCGCTGCGCTAGTCTCCTTGCTCCTCAGTCTCCTTGGGTGGATCCTCCTGCTCGTCCGCCGGCGCGGTTCGCCCGCGCCGGCGGGCTACGGCCTCGCGCAGCAGGAACTCGATCTGGCCGTTGACGCTACGGAACTCTTGTTGCGCCCAGCCCACAAGTTCCTCGTGCAGTCGAGGATCGATGCGGATGAGGAGCGATTTGCGAGGGTTCATGCCACTTGCTCACGCGTATAGCGTTCCCGTGTTGATTACTGGCTGAGTGTCGTGTTCGCTACACAACACCACTAACAGGTTGCTGACCATGCTGGCTTTTCGCTCTTCGTCCAGAACCAACAACTTCTTTTCGGACAACTCGCTCAGGGCCATGTCGACCATGCTCACCGCCCCATGGACGATCTTCTGACGAGCCGCGATGATCGCTTCCGCCTGCTGTCGGCGGAGCATCGCCCCGGCGATTTCTGGTGAGTAGGCCAGGTGAGTCAAACGAGCTTCCTCGACCAACACGCCCGCCTTACCCACGCGCTCCTGTAACTCCAGCATCAACGCGTGCGACACTTCGTCCACGCCGCTACGCAATGTGACCTCGTCATCCTCGCCCTGATCGTACGGATATTGGCTGGCCAGGTGACGGACCGCCGATTCGCTTTGCACTTCCACGTATTGCTCGAATTGCTCAACATCAAACATGGCTTGAGCCGTGTCTTTCACTCGCCACACAACCACCACTGCGATGTCTACCGGGTTGCCGCGTCGGTCGTTGACCTTCAACTTGTCGCTGTTGAAATTCCTCGATCGCAGGGAAATCCGGTCCTTTGTGTTGAGTGGGTTAGTCCATAGCCAACCACTTTCACGAACCGTTCCCACGTAGGCACCAAACAGGATCAGGACGCGCGCCTGGTTCGGTTCCAACGTGAAATAACCGAAACAGCTGAAGACCCCGATCCCCAGGACTATGGCACCACCGATCAAGAGCCAGAAGTTGGGCAGCCCATTCGACTGGCTGGCCGCGATGCAGGACGACACAAACAGCCAAATTAGCCCGCTTGCCCCCGCACAGATGAGAATTGTTACCGGTAACACCAGCCAACCCTTGAGCACTCGAATCTGTTTTTCGTGGTTCATTGTGGATTCTCCCTCACCGCCACCTCCGTCAGCGCGACACGCTTACCCGGCGGGCCACACAGCCGCCGCCAAGCCGTAACCGTTCGCCCCAGCGGAGTTATCGTTATGATATCACTGAGATAGCATTCGTCCACGGCCGCTCGATATTGGTGGCAGGGGCATGAATCGAATTCACCCACCCATTAGGTGGGTGTTCGTGGCAGGTTGGCTGCCAGGAGTGTGGCGAACTGCGCGTGCGACGGGCATGGCGCGTTGACGATGATCCCAGCGAGTTCTCTGAACCAAGAGGAGCTGGCGATTTGTTGTCATCCTGTGCGCCACGCACCGGCGTTGATTTGAGGCGAGTACGGTTGGAGAGCGGGGATGTTGGATTGGGACGCCTCTCTGCAGCGCACAGCCCTCCGCAGCCCAGTGAAAAAGTCCACTGCCACCACCATAGATGCGCAACCATGATCGGTTGGCACACTACACTTGGCGTCGCAGTGGTCTTTTTCAGCAGCCTGCTGCGCCCCTTGCGGTTAAACGGGGCGTCGGGGTGGAGGCCGCAGACTGCGCTGGCAAAATCGAAGTCTCGTTCCGTGCCAAGTCTGTTACTTCGCGCGATGGTACGTGAAAATTACGGCACCCGGCCGATCCTTGATCAGGACGTTTAGTCCGACTTCGGCCAGTTCGCGTCCCGTCATTTCGACAGTATCGGGCGCGTCTCGATCGGTGATAGTATAACGCGCATCGGGTACGAGACCGCGGAGAGGCAGTCGCGCGGATTCATAAATACTCTCTCGGCGGCGAAATGCCTGTATAACTCCGGAATCGAGATCGGTGCGATGAAACTGCCAGGCGATCCACACATCTTCGTCCAGATTGTACGGAGTCAGGGGATAGTAATCACCAAGCATCGCGGGCGCCATGCTGTGCCAATCGTCTGCCATGCGGCGAAACATATCCCAATTGATATCGTCGCGCCGGACGTCCGCGCAAAATCCAAACGCTGGACAGAAGTAACTGCGTACGCAATAGCGAAGTGACTCGTTTGTATAATAGACTCCCGTGCCGAAGTAGGGGAGCCAGTATGACAGGCCGTATGTGTGGCCCTGGTTGCCTGCCGCGTAGCTCATTTCGCCTCCAAACGACTGGTAGTCGCTGCGCAACAAGGGGATGGCACGTCGCATGGTCTCCAGATCATTGCGCCGGCCGCCGGAAGCGCACGAGTCGATCAGCATGCCAGGGTGCCGGTGCCGCAGCTCGTCCCAATACGCCAGGTATCCTTCGATGTGGCGGATTTCCGTGAGGCCTTGCCGGTCCTCGGTATCGGCGGCTCGCCAGAAGGAAAGCGGGTCGATGTTGTGGTCCTGTCGATACAGATCAATCCCTTCGTCAATGATGAGCTGATCGACATGGTTTGTCAGCCAGGCTCGGGCTGCCGGGTCACCGAGATTGAGCAGTTTCTGGCCGCCGTCGGGGCCGAGCAACCATTCTGGGTGCTGCTCGTAAAGCCAGGTGCCCGGCGCCACCCGTTCCGGCTCGAACCACAGGATCAGCTTGATGTTCTTGGCGTGCGCATGGTCGCTCACGGCGCGGATGCCGCCGGGAAAACGCGTGCGATCGACTTCCCATGTTCCAATGGTTGGCCACGCGTCGCACGGATACCAGCCGGCGTCCATCCACCAGTAGTCCAGCTTGATCCCTTCGCGCGTGAAGGTGTCAATGAACCGCAGTTCGTCGGCTTCATTGCATTTAAGTCCGGGAAAGAAGCCGCCGCTGCAAGCCGAGTACAGGGGCGCGGGTGGCGCGCCGTCGACGCGAGGAACGTTATGGGCCAACATCCAGCGGCGCCAGGTGTTCTGAGCGTTGAGTCGATCTCCTCGGCAAAACTGGAGCACGACCAGCGGGGTGCGAATCTCTTCGCCGCCGTGCAGCGTAAAGTGGGTCAGTTCCTGGCCGCCGCGCACGCGGAGCGCATCACCCGCATCACGAGAGAAGCTGGCCGCCCATTGTCCGGGCCAACCGATCACGGCAATCAGGCCCTCTTGATCCCAGCGAATGTTGTAGTAGGGCCACTGGCCATTGGTCGGACGGCCGCCACTTGGCGCAAAACTGCAATTCGGCATTCGGCGCAAGTGTGGTCGTCAGCGGCTCGAAGCTATCGGGCGTGCACGAGTCGCCACGCTGGTGATGCAAAACGAATTCGTTCCCCGGACCGCGTTGCAGGCGAATGTCCAGCGCCTGGATATCGCTCACGATGGGCGAGTCGACCTTGCCGGTGTTCTTGAAGAAGAGCGTCCATTCGACTGTGGGAAAATCGAGATACTCAATGGCGACGCACCGCACGACTAACCCTGTTTCAGGATCGCTGCAGGTCACTACGTGTTCGGTTCGGTGGTTGTCCAGCTTTCGCATCGCGCGATCGACTTTCCATTGCGGCAACAATTCAGCAGAAGGCTTGTCCCCGTATCGGAACGAAAACGGCACTTCGGTCGTGAATGGACCGCGCTGCAAACAAACCATGGGCAGTGCGTCGAGCCAGAGCGTCTCGCCATTGGCGAGGACGATTTGAGCATCGGCCCAGTCGGCTTGATCGCACGAAAAACCGTCCCCGCCGTCTTCCACTGTCAGCACGAACTGCGTGGCGCCATCCAAGTCGACGGTAACCGGCACCGCGGCCATCCCCTCACGCACCGTGGCCGAGCGGAACGATTGTTGCTGGCCGATCTGGACGCCGAACACCACGCTGCCGCGCTCAGGACGCGTCTGGCTGTTGCTGTCGACGCCGACCTGAGCGGTGAACGTCTTACCGGGTGCAGGTAGCTGCACGACGATTTCGCTCGTGGCGTGGCAATAGAAACCGTGGTCGAACCGTACGCCGGAGATGTTCAGTTTGTCCTCGCCCCGACCGTTCTTCTGCACGGGGCCGTAGTTGGCCAGAACGGTTAAACCTGGCTCGTTAGATTTCCATTGATCGAGGCCCAGGAATTTGGCCGCGACCCAGCGGCGAGCCTCGGCCTGGGCGTCACGCTGATTCAAGTCATCGGCACTGACCACTATTGTGAACGGAAGCAGCCAAATCGAAAGCAAGAGGCACAACCGGAGCAGACTGACCAGCCGACGATTTTCCCGATGCATTTTATGTCTCCGCATTTGTTAAAAGGTGAATGTCAGTGTAACCAGCAGACTGGTGCCATGCCATGACGGTCGAGAATCTGGCAGGACCGATATATGCAGCAAAGGACGGCCGAAGTCCCCATCGGCTGGCCCAACACAGTTGCGGCGAGTGACGGCACACCGGGACGGACGTACAGCGGATTCGCGACCTTTCAGCAGCCGACCACGACATCGTACCGGTCCCTGCGGGCTGAGTTCTGTGGGGGACCACGGCTTGGCAACGAGTGTGCTCCGGAGTTCAATTAGGTGTGCACACCGACCTGCTGAACAGGCCGAAGGCAGCACGCTTAGCCTGCTATGCCGTAAGTCGGAGAAAGGCCAGAAGGTCCTGATCAGGAGAGCACTCCCAACGCAAATGTGGATGGTATTGTGGTGCTGTACGGTATCGAATTTGAGAAGTGACGCGCCAGGACACGTGGCGCAAGGGAATCCTGGAATCGGAGAGAAACAACCATGCCGCGAGTACTTCCGATATTGCTTGCCGTGCTGCTGAGTGCTGTTAATGACTCGGCCAGTGCCCAGGAGTGCGTTCCGTCTGTACTTCCAAGCAGCCAACGAGAGCAGAGTGACCCATTGCCAACGCCAACTCAAATGTCCCCTGCTCTCACCGCTCTACCGTCCTGGTGTGCCATCCACTTCCTGTCGGCCGTGGTCACCGATCCCGTCAAGGAGTTGATCTTGCCCGGCGAGTCATTTCTTGTGGATGGTCGTCCTGCGTTCATCCTGCTTCCGCCAGCGGCGAAACGGACGACACCGCAACCTTGGGTCATGTACGCTCCTACGTTACCCGGTCTGCCGGACGAGCACGAGAAATGGATGCACGAGCAGTTTCTTGCTGCCGGCCTTGCCGTGGCCGGGATTGACGTGGGGGAAGCATATGGAAGTCCCACCAGTCGGAAGTGGTACGACGCCTTGTATCAGGAACTGACCAAACATCGGGGTTTTGCCACGAAGTGTTGTCTGCTCGGTCGCAGTCGTGGAGGGCTCTGGAACGGTAGTTGGGCGATCCACAATCCCGAGAAGATCGCGGGGATGGCCGGTATTTATCCAGTGTTCGATTTGAAGTCATGGCCCGGTGTCGAACGCGCCGCCCCGGCATTTGAGTTGTCTCCCGAGAAGTTGACGGCCAGTCTCCAAGAACACAATCCGATCGAACGTATCGATGTCCTGGCAAAGACAGGTGTGAAGGTGTTCTTGATTCATGGCGACGACGATCAGGTCGTTCCACTCGAGAAGAACTCGGCGGAAGTGGTGCGCAGATATACGGCGGCCGGCGGCGGAGAACTCATTAAGCTGACGATTGCCCCGGGCCAGGGACATAACTACTGGCCGGGCTTTTTCCACTGCCAGGAATTGATTGATTTTGTCATCAAGACGGCTCGCGAAGGTGCTCCGTCTCGTTAGTGTTGGAAGTCCTCCCGATGCCGTCCCTGGTGGTTACCCTCCGGTCTAGCGATTCGGGAATGCGGAATGCGGAGTGCGGAATGCGGAATTTGGAACGGGGAACCGGGTGTCACTTTGCCAGTGCTGCCGGCTTCTCGCAACGGTCGGCACTGGCAGAGCCCGATAGCCCCCTTTTCTTGAAAGAGTTCACAATGATACGGTATTTGCTGCGCCCCGCAATCGTTTTCGTTGCGTGTCTGATGATGTTGCCAATTCTGCGCGTGGCACGAGTTGATGCGGCTGACGCTCCGTCACCGAGACTGTTCAACGTGCGTTGCGATGATGTCCCGGACGGGGATGCCACGCACATTCAACCCTGGAAGACGATTCAGCTTGATCCACTCTATCGTGGTGCCTGGATTGTGGCGGGCGATCTTGACGGAGACGGGCTGGCTGAGATTGTCAGTGCGCGCAATCACGATCAGGACGACACGCACTACACCTCGTCGGTCGTTGTGCATCGTCTTAATGGCTCGGTATTGTGGCGGTGGGGGCAAGCGGAAGCGGGACGCAATCAGTTGCACCACGATGTCGCCGCTCAAGTGTATGACTGGGACGGCGACGGGAACAACGAGGTAGTTGTCGCCACCGATCAAGCAGTGGTGGAAATTGACGGGCGCACGGGGCAGGAGAAACGCCGTTTTGCCATTCCCTCCGGCGCCTCGGATTGTCTCGTATTCTGCAATCTCTCGGGCGGAGATCGGGCCACCGACGTACTGGTCAAGACGCGATACACGCAGATCTGGGCGTTCGATCGCGACGGCCGGCAGTTGTGGACGGTCGAAATGCCGGGCGGTAGTCGCACGGCTCATCAACCACTTCCTGTCGACATCGACTCAGATGGCGTGGACGAGATCATCGCCGGGTACGCGATGCTCAATGCCGACGGCAGTGTGCGTTGGGCGCTCGACGACCACGACCCGGCCCTGGCAGCGGGAAAACGATTGGCGGTCGGCCATCTCGATTGTGCTCGCCTCTTCGAGCGTGGCGCGAGTGCACGTGAGTCGCTACTCGCACTGACTTGTTGCGGCGGTGATCGTATTTTACTCGTGAATGGTGATGGCCGAATCCAGTGGAATATGCCCGGCTGGCATTTTGAATCGATCGATGTGGGCCGGGTCTGTCGCCAGACTGCCGCCCCGCAGATTGTGGTCGACATCCCCTATGCCCCGCACGGCCAGCAGCCGATTTGGGTGCTCGACGGCCAAGGGACTCTGTTGGGACAGATTCTGAACGACGAGAGCCGCTTTCACCGCCTCGTTGACTGGTACGGCGAGGGGATCGAGTCGATCATTGTCGGTCAACCTCCAGCCATGTATGACGGGGAGACAGGAAAGAAGCAAGGGATCTTCGAGATGCCGGTCGCGTCGGGCGAAACGCCGCCGGACCCCACGAAAGAATCGGTCATTTGCCTGAAAGCTGATATGGATGGCGATGGTGTGCCGGATGTCATTTACAGTACCAATCCTGGTACGACAGTGTACGTTTACCGGAACGAACACGGAGCTAAACCGGCCGGCGTTATTCCCTTGGGAACCGGTGTCAATTGGACGCTCTACTAACCGTCACTACGAGTATGAGTAAGAGTAAGAGTAAGAGTAAGATGAAAACTGGAGTAAGCGTTTGCCGCCGGAGGCTGCGAACGGTTACGGCAAACCATTAACGGGCTCATGAGGTAACAACGGTGCAAACAATCATTAACGGTAACGGCCTGGTTCGAGTGCTGTTATTCGGCATTCTAGTCGGGAATGCTCCGTGCTTGGACGCACATGCAACGGATGTCACGGAAATCACTAGCAAGCTTACACCTCAACCACAACACATGACTCTCGGCGAAGGAAGCTTCAACCTGACAGTCAGTCCCGTCGTGGTCCAACTGCCCGTGGGTGTCGAGCATGAGGGCTGCCGCAACGTACTCGCAGCAATGCTGCAGCGTGCAAATGTGGAGATCCGGTCAGCAACAACCGAAGGCCACACGTTTGTGATTGGCAAACAGGATGCTGTACCGGAATTACCAACTCAAGGACAGGCTGACGAAGGTTATGTTCTGCGTGTCACCTCCGATGGTGTGACGGCCCAAGGGGCATCGGCGGCCGGTTTACTCTACGCAGCTCAAACGCTGCGACAATTGGCCCGGGCGTTCGCGGCTGACGGCCAACTTCCAGCGCTCACCATTGTCGACTATCCGGAGTTTCGCCTGCGTGGCATCTATATCGAGGGAGGGCAAGAGCGTTATGGTCGGATCGTTGCCAAGGACTATCTTTGCGAGCAGATACGACAACTCGCGGAATTCAAGATGAACACGCTGGCCGTCGAGTGCTACAACCTGTTTCCCTACGCGTCGTTTCCGGCCTGTGCCGACCAGGGGACACTGTCGGAGAGCGATTGCCACGAGATCGTTGCCGAGGCGAAACGGTACCACGTCACGATTGTCCCTTCGCTGCAAACGCTGGCTCAGGCTTATGAGCTTGTCTGGCAGTGCGATGAGGGGACGCCTTATCGCGAGAGTCCTGCTCCCGGATTGATGTGTCCGTCCAACCCAGATATCTACCCGTTGATCAAGGGGCTCTACCGAGACCTCCTCACACGATTTGACAATTCGCCCATCATCGGTATCGGCTGCAGTGAGATCGACATGCAGTGGAAGCAGCAATACTGCCCGGCTTGCCAACGCCGCATCGAGGCCGGCGAGACGGTGCGCGACCTGTTGCTGGGGCACGCGGTGCGGTGCATTGCCGCCGTCCACGAGGTGTCTGCCGAGCTTGGTCGACCTATCCGTCCGCTGATGTGGGGCGATGAGTTCTACATGTACGGCCCGGGGAAAGACTGGGTTGGTATCGATCGCATTCCCCAAGACACCGTGATGGGCTATTGGAAATACTGGCCCGATTACGCCGGCATTAACGCTCTGCTGCAGCGAGGCTACGATGTTCTGGGTATCTCCGCCATGTACAACCATTCGTTCTATCTGGCCGATCTTTCGCCAGCCGATCCCCCTAAGGCCTGGCCTCCGATGGAGCAGACGGGGACACGCAATATTGCGAGTCTGTTCCAAGCGGCGGATGAGGCCAGGCGGACCAGTCACAGCGGCGAATTCTGGGGTGTCGCGACAGCTTCCTTCTCCAAGCATCGCCTGCGAGCCTTCGATTCGATCTGGTACGGATTTGCGCTCAACGGGCATGTCGGGTGGAGCCATCCGGAGCGGTCGCTGGACGATTACCAGAATTCCTTCACGCGGGCATTTGTGCGACACTACTACGATGTGCGAACCGATGAGGCGGCGGACGCACTAGCCCGCGTGTACGCGGGACTGGACCGCTGTAAATCACAGCTGGAATTGGCCAACCAGACGCTTAACGACGTTGTTGGTGTGTATGACACGCAGGAACCGGGTTACCAGGGCAATACGCTCGTGGAGGCCTTTCGCCGCGTTGGTGAACTCACTAGCGTGGAGGGCGAACCGAATCCGGCACTAGTGAAAATTCGTGACGCAGCGACAAGTGTGGTGAAGGACTCCACGGAGCTGATGGCTCTTATTGATGCGCAGAAACCACACGTTGGTCGCGTGCAAGCACTGGCAGATCTATGGCTTGCCGGAGAGAAGATTGCGGCCCATGCACAGCGGCAGTTACTGCTGATCGATGCGCAAAGTGTGCTCAAACGAGCTCAGGAACTGTCGCCCGAATCGGTTCGCGGGCAGGTCGTTGACGAAGCCAAACGGTGGGCGGTTCACCGCGAGAGGGTGCAGCGCATCCACGATGCTTCCAAGAGTATGTATTCGCAGGGAGATCCGCTGGGGCTGACGCTGCTGCTCGGCGATATTGCCACCATCCAAACCCAACTCCGCAGCCTCGCTGAAGCAAAGGATTAGTGATCCGGATCATCGAATGCGATCATGCAGTGGTTACACATCCACCTGCGAATCTCGACACCGAGAATCCGGGATCGAAGCGAAAGTCCCAAAGAATTCGAAGCAAGCCAGGATTGCCTGGCACGGAGAGGATCGATGTTGCGCATATGGGTACACCGAGTTTGCGGCTGTCTCGCTGTGGCGATTCTGATCATTGTGGGTGCCACCATGACGCGTGGCCAGGAACCCTCAGCAAGCTCGCCGGTGCAACTTCGTGGATTCGCTCCGCGGGCAAACCGGCTGTATGTAACGCCCCGGGGGCCGGAAGATGGTGGCGATTTTGGGCCGAGGACACCTGGCACCAAAACGTCCGGCCTGCAAGAGGCGCTGGATGCGGCCAAAACGCGCGGTATGGACCTCTACATTGCCGGCGGCAGCTGGACGGCTGGTAAGACGCAGCCGATCGTGTATGTGCTTCACGAGACGCTCCGTGTTCCGTGGATGCAGGATTTTCGGCTGGACAGCGGCCATTGCGTGATCCATCACGCCCAGAAGTCCGGCGAGGGAATCGTGTTCGACAGCCAGATGAGCTGCTATTACCGCTTTGGCATACTGGTTTCCGAGTCCAGCGATGCCACCGTGCGACTGCGTCCGACCACTGCCGGCCCGGACGGTTTTAAAGTCATCACGTCGACCGAATTTCATTTCAATGCGCTGGTCGGAGGTGGAGGGGCGTGGCCGGGAGGCGAGGCCTACAACGATAAGCTCGATCCCGAACATCGGTGGATCGGTACCGGTTTGCATGTGGATGCAGCCGAAGGGCCGATCGACGGTAACAAGATCAGCGTCGTTGAAATCGTCGGTTGTGGCGTGGGGCTGCGTCTCTCCGGGCCATGCACGCACAATGTGATTGATGCCCCATTGGTCCACCTCTGTCTCAAGCACTTGCAGGTCGGCGGACCCGACGATGCTCGTCCCACTGACAACCGCATCGATGCCTATCTGCATAGCCAAGGAATTGCCGGCGCAGTGGGCGCGGAAATATTTGGGCAGAACAACCTGCTTACGCTCACGTTCGGGGAAATGTCGGCGGACAGTGACGTCGTGTTTCAGCCGCCAGCGCGAGACAACCTGGTGACCATCATGCGACTGCCTCACGGATACACGAATCGAGCAGTGCATCCGACCAATCGCATCACTGGCGCGGTTTGGCCGGGGTTGTCCGTCACCGCTCCGCCATTCCCGGACTCCGGCAGCGAGTTGATCCAACGCCATCCGTTCCCTGTCGAGGTGCGAATCACCCATCCGGGTGCGGTTCGGCAATGGACCGAGAGCGACGATGCCGGACGCAGCCGTACATTCGAAAGTGGGTTGACCGTTGGCCAAAGCTTCATCCTCCAGCCAGGTGACAGAGTGCGATTCGACTACGAGCACTCACCAGCGTGGGTCTGGAAGGGATTGTAAAGAGTTACGGCAGCTGAGCCCGCGGAGGGCGTAGCTGAGCCCGCGGAGGGCTCAGCTGAAGCTTGGCAGCTCCAGCTACGCCGGTAGCTGAGCCCGCGAAGGGCTCAGCTGAAGCTTGGCAGCTCCAGCTACGCCGGTAGCTGAGCCCGCGGAGGGCTCAGCTGAAGCTTGGCAGCTTCAGCTACGCCGGTAGCTGAGCCCGCGGAGGGCTCAGCTGAAGCTTGGCAGCTTCAGCTACGCCGGTAGCTGAGCCCGCGGAGGGCTCAGCTGAAGCTTGGCAGCTCCAGCTACTAAAACAAAACACCGTGATCAGGCTGATGGCATTGCGCCGTGAGAGTATTAAACTAATAGGGTGATCAGCGGTGGCCCAAGGGAATGAGATCCAGGCCGAACACGTTGGTTTCCTTAGCACTTTAAGCGCGGGAGAGACAGGCCATGAGTAAGACTAGCCGGCGTAATTTTGTGAAAGCGACAGCCGTGGCGGCGGGAGCGGCATCCACATTCGGATTTCCCACGCTCATGCTCGGACAAGGCGGAGCGAACGACCGGATTCGCGTGGGGCTGGTCGGCTTGGGGGGCCGCATGCAGTCGCATGTCGGCAGTCTGGCCGCCATGGCGCAGTCGGACAACGTCGAGATTGCGGCCATCTGTGACTGCGATCAGAACAAGCTGGACACGGCTGCGACGGTGTATCCAGGATTGGCTGGTCTGAAACTGAAGACGTACACCGATCAGCGCAAGTTGTTTGAAGACAAGTCAATTGACGCCATCAGTTTCGCCACGCAGGATCATTGGCACGCACTACAAACGATCTGGGCCTGTCAGGCTGGCAAGCACGTGTACGTCGAGAAACCGCCGACCTGGTGCATCTGGGAAGGGCGCCAGATGGTAGAAGCGGCCCGCAAGTACAAATGCATGGTACAGGTCGGCACGCAAAACCGATCCAGTCCCAATGTGGTGGAGGGGATCCAGAAGTTGAAAGAGGGCGTGATCGGCAAAGTCTATATGGCGCGCGCGATCGCCTACAAGATCCGCGGCAATCTGGGGAAGAACAAGCCGGTACCGGCACCTGCTGGATTGGATTGGGACAGTTGGGTGGGACCGGCCAAGATGGTTGAATACAGCGACTTTTGTCACCATCGCTGGTATTGGCTCGACAATTTTGCCAGCGGTGACGCGGCTAACCAGCTCGTTCACGATGTCGACAAAGTGCGTTGGGGGTTGGGACTGATGGAACACCCTGTGACCGTGGCGTGCATGGGGGACCGCTACGCACCCGGGGACACGGATGACGCGGATACGCCCAACACGCTGGCGTTTCTCTGCAAGTGGGCAGATAACAACGCGCTCGTGACCGTCGAGAATCGTCACTGGTACACCAACAGCGAAGCCGGGATGCGTGACACGTATCCGTTTATGGCCGAGAACCAGTGCGTTGGTGAGATCTTCTTTGGTAGCAAAGGTTACATGATCATTCCGGACTACGTCAGCTACTACACGTTTCTCGGTCCGAAGAACGAGCCGGGACCGTTCCAGACTGCCAGCGCCGACTTCAACTGGTCCAATGAGAGTGTCCCACATTTTCAGAATTGGGTCGCGGCCATGCGCAGCGGCAAACATGAGGACTTGAACGCAGATGTCGAAGAAGGTCACAAGTCGGTAACTGTTTGCCATCTGGCCAAGATCTCGGCCAAGCTGGGACGTAGCGTCCATTTTGACCCGAACACCGAGCGATTCGTGAACGATCCGGAGGCTGACAAATTTTTGAAGCGTGAGTACCGTGCGCCGTATGTGGTGCCAGATCAAGTGTAACGGCGCTGAGCGGCAGTGAATGGATGCTCTGTTCAGCTTGCCAGCAGCGGGCGGACCACTTGGGGGCTTTCCACTCCCGTGAGCCGTTGGTCCAGACCCTGGAAATTGACCGTAAAACGCTCGTGGTCGATTCCCAGGCACTGGAGCATGGTCGCGTTGAAATCGTTGACGTGGACGGGATTCTCCACCACGTTGTAGCTGAAATCGTCCGTCTCGCCGTAGACCTGCCCTCCTTTGACACCGCCGCCAGCGAGCCACATGCAGAAGTTGAGCGGATGGTGGTCGCGTCCGTAGTCGGTGGCCGTCAATGTACCCTGAGAGTAGACCGTACGGCCAAACTCGCCACCCCACACAACGACGGTTTTCTCCAAGAGGCCGCGCCGCTTCAGGTCCATCAACAGCGCCGCGCAAGGCTGGTCGGTATCCTCGCATTGCGAGCGGAGATCGCGTGGCAGACTGCCGTGCTGGTCCCAACCGCGGTGAAGAATCTGCACGACGCGAACACCGCGTTCCACCAGTCGCCGAGCCAGCAATGCGCTGGCTGCAAACGTGCCCGGTTTGCTGACGTCCGGTCCATAGAGATCGAGCGTTTCCTGCGATTCATGCTGAATGTCGGTCAGTTCCGGCACGCTCGTCTGCATGCGGAATGCCATCTCGTATTGCGCGATGCGGGTCTGCGTCTCCGGATCCGCGTAACGTTGCAAGGTCAGATGATTCAACTCGGCGAGCGAATCGAGCATGGCTCTTCGATTTGCGGCGCTGATACCTGGCGGGTTCTGCACGTAAAGTACTGGGTCGCCCATATGTCGCAGCACGACTCCCGTGTATTGGCTTGCCAGAAAACCGCTCGACCACATCCGCGTGAATAAAGCCTGCGCCGCCGCACCAGACTTCCAGTTCGGCGTCAGCACGACGAATGCCGGCAGGTCGTTGCTTTCGCTCCCTAGCCCATAGGCGAGCCACGATCCGATGCTCGGCTTGCCCGGCACCTCACTACCAGTCATGACGAAAGTGCAGGCCGGGTCGTGATTGATCGCATTGGTGTGAACCGTCTTGACCAGGGCAATGTCATCAACGCACTTAGCGGTGTACGGCAGAAGTTCACTGACCCACGTACCACAGTCCCCGTGCTGAGCGAACTTGAAGATCGAAGGAGCGACGGGAAAGCGCGATTGCCCGCTGGTCATCGTCGTGATCCGTTGTCCCTTCCGGATGCTGTCGGGCAAATCCTTATCGAAAAACGCCGACAGGCCTGGCTTATAGTCCCACAGATCCTGTTGTGCCGGTCCGCCATTCATATGGAGGTAGATCAGGTGTTCCGCTTTGGGTGGAAAGTGTGGCAGACCGGGGAGCGCCGGGTAGGCGCGAGGGACCTGGGCCGGCTCGTCTCCCTGTGCGGGTGACTGACCGGCCAGCAGGCACATGGCCAGACCGCCGAGGCGAATACCCGACGAACCGAAGAACTGCCGGCGCGTCAGCACGAGTTGTTGTTCCAAGAGCGGATGCATAAATGTGGTTCCCGTCAACGGATGACGTTGGGCAGCGAGTCTGTGAGCAACGAACATCCTGGTGGTATGCCAGACTCAGATTCGTACGCTGCAGTGGAGTTCAATTTCGGTTCAGCGTTTCGTCCATATTGAGTACTAGATTTGCGACCATCGTCCAGGCGGCCGTCTCTTCGACCGGTGCGCAGTCCCGCGGCACTGACTCACCCGTATGCACCAGTTGTTTGGCCTGTTCGAGATCCGCCTCGTACAGTGTTTGCTGCCGAGTGAGACATGCTGCCGCAATGCGTGCCTCTGCGGCTGTTGGCTGGCGAGCGAGTACGGTGCGAAACAGGAACGCCACTCGGTCGTCCGACGAGCTTCCCCCTTCCGACAGAACGCGCTCGGCCAGCGCTCGAGCAGCTTCCACGTGCTGGATATCATTCATCAGCTGTAGCGACTGCAACGGAGTGTTGCTGCGTTCGCGCAGCGTACATACCTGTTCGCGGTTGGGACCGTCGAAAATCGACATAAATGGAGGGGGAGCCGTGCGTTTCAAGAAGACGTACAAGCTGCGACGATATAGTGCCGGTCCGTGATCCTGTAGGTAAAAACGGGTATTGCTGTCGGAATAACCGACCGGTTCCCAGATGTTGGGTGGTTGGTATGGTCGCACACCCGGTCCCCCCATTTCCAGATTGATCAGGCCGCTCACGAACAAGGCATTGTCGCGGACCTGTTCGGCGTCCAGTCGCAGACGCGGTCCGTGCGAGTAGAGACGGTTCGCCGGATCGCTGGCCAGTGCTTCAGGTGTCACGCGCGAGTCACGCCGGAATGCGTCGGACATCAGTAGCAGTTTGACAAATCGCTTCATATCCCAACCCGAGTCCCGCAATTCACTTGCCAGGAAGTCGAGCAACTGCGGGTGTGTGGGTGGTTCACCGCGTGTCCCGAAGTCGTAGCTGGTCTTGACCAGCCCGGTGCCGAAGAACTGTTGCCACAACCGATTGGCTGTGACACGCGCCGTGAGCGGATTGTCCTGCGACACCAGCCAGCGAGCCAAGTCGAGACGCGTCAGCCGTGCACCTGGTTGAGATGCCGTGATCTGCGGCAACACGGCTGGTATGCCCGGCTCGACCTTCTCACCCGGCTTGTCGTATTGTCCCCGCAGCATTACAAAAGACTCGCGGGGCTGGTCCAATTCGCGATAGACGAACGTTCCGATCGCGGACTCTTCTGCGATCAAGCGAGCCACACGCGCTCCTTCCCAAGTCTGGCGAGCGGCTGACAACTCGGGGGAGCAAGGCCGAGCGACCACGCCCAGGTAAAAAGTCTGCAACTGAGACGCTTCGTCGGTCGACAACGCCTTATCGGGACCCTCTTGGATCAAAGGCTGCAGCTCGGCCGGTAGTTCCGGAGGAACTGTCTGCCCGAGAGCCTGCGCCACGCGGTCAGCGATTCCAACGGGTCTGTTGCCACGGACGCCTGACCCAACAGCCGCAGATTATCCCAATCCACAATGCCGCCCTGTTGGGCGAGCGTGACACCACTCAAACGATCCCCTGGTTGCAGGCCGCAATCGGCGGCGGGAATCGTCAGCGGTGTCCATTGTCCGGCGCGATGGCCGCCGGAGTGGAACCTTCGCGCGCCAGTCCTCCCGCGCCACGCACCCAGGTAACCGCTTTGTGGCCCTGAACGGTCAGCGTTATGGATTGAGGAACATCCAGCGGCTCGACACGCACCATCACTTCCAGCCGCCCATCTTGCGGAACGATCAGCGGACGAAGCTTGAACTCAATGGTGTCCGTGCAGTCCGCAGCATGTGCCTGGCGAATCACACGCCGACCTGACGCGGCGTGAAACGGCGGGTCGACAATCCAGGCGATGGCGTTACGCGAGGAACTGCGCGTTGTACTTCCGAGAGGAAATGCATCGTCAAACAACACTTCGACGATTGATTTGCCCGCTGCAGCCGGAGGACTGTGTGCCGGGTCCTGGTAGGTGGCAAGCCGTGCCAGGGACAACAGCCACTCGCGCGCCTTTTGTTCGACTCCCGCGGCGGCCTCGGCATCCGCGCGCTGGGTCGGTGTGGGGAGCTTCAGGAACGGCGTCGTCGTATTGATGTTGCCATCCATAGCTGGATCGGCGGCGCTGTTGAAGAACGCATACAACGAGTAAAACTCTTTCGCCGTGAGTGGGTCGTACTTGTGGTCATGGCAGACGGCACATCCGGCGGTCAAACCGAGCCAGGCTTGAGCCGTGGTGGTCGTGCGCTCCACGGCATAGCGGTAGGTAAATTCCGCATCGATCGCGCCCCCTTCGCTGGTAGTGACGTTGCATCGGTTGAATCCGGTGGCGACCAGTTGTTCGGTCGTCGGACCAGGTAGCAGGTCACCGGCTACCTGCCAGACGGTGAACTGGTCAAAAGGCAGATTGTCATTCAACGCCTTCACCACCCAATCCCGATAGGCCCACATCTGTCGTTCGTTGTCGAGGTGCAGACCGTGCGTGTCCGCGTAGTGCGCGACATCCAGCCAATGATGCGCCATCTCCTCGCCGTAACGTGGAGATGCGAGGTAGTGGTCGACCATCCGCTCGTAGGCCTGCGGCGCGTTATCGGCCAGAAAGTCGTCGAGTTCGCGTATCGTGGGTGGCAGACCGGTTACGGCCAGTGCCACGCGGCGAATCAATGTCTCACGATCCGCCGGGGGCTGCGGGGTCAATCCAACTTGCTGCAATCGCTCTACCAGAAAAGCGTCCAGACCTTGAGCGACACCGGCGATCTCCGGCACAGCCGGTCTTTGAATCGGCTCAAATGACCAGTGTTTCTGGTAGGGGGCTCCCTGCTCAATCCACTGCTTCAGCAATAATTTGTCAGCGTCGGTCAGCGACTTGTGAGACGCCGGTGGCGGCATCACTTCGTCTTCGTCAGTGCTGTTGATGCGCCGCCACAATTCACTCTTGGCCAGATCACCGGGTGCGATGGCCTGCGTAGTTCCCAGGTCTGCCGTGGCCCCTTCCAACGTGTCGAGTCGCAGGTCGGCTTCGCGTTTCTTGGCATCCTGGCCGTGGCAAGTGAAACACTTGTCCGCCAGGATCGGACGGATATCGCGGTTGAAGGAGAGTTTTCGTTGATCCGTTTGCTCCGCGGCACGTCCGGGTGCCAACAGCAAGGGATTGAGGCAAATAACCAGTGACAACAGGAACAGGACCCGCGAACGTGACATGACGGCACCTACTCTTCCCAGCGACCCGATCGACCTAACCTGTTCCTATCGTATCCTGTGACGGGAGGCTCGGACAAGCACATTGTTGGCCACTGATCGTGGTTCCCCGGCTGGAAAAGGCTCCGGCTAGGAGGGGGAGACGCACGCTGTGACACGCCGTGAAGTGGTGGGAGGGCTTCGGCACTGGCTCCAGGGTGGCATCAGGCTGAGCGAGCGGAATAAACGTAGCCATCACCACAAATCGTCAATCGCGAGCGGAGCCAGTGTAGAAGCGTGTTGCCACGTTCCACTTCCAGTGGCACCATGGGAAGTGGTGGGCGTGGTTTTGCTTCGGCACTGGCTCCGCTCGCGGTCAGTGTTTCTCGTGGTTGGCCAGGCCTTCGACGCTCGCTCAGCCAGTGGCACCCTGGCGGAATGCGAAATGCGGAGTGCGGAGTGACGAAGATGGAATTGCCGGCGGGAAGCCAGCAGTGGTCTGTCCGCGGATGACGTTCGACGTCAGCTTCAGCCATCCCGCTTTTGTGAAAGTCCAGGTGACGTATCTGTCGCGACAATGAGCCCCTTACCCTCGTGAAGCAGATTCATCGCCAACGTGGCGCCTTGGCACACGGCGGTGGCCAGTAAGTCCGCCTTGGCTGTCATTCCGCATTCCGTCATTCCGCAATCCCGATTCGTTTTCCAGCGGGCGTGAGCGTTTTTCTTGGCGAGCGGCCCAACCGGGGGCCAAAACGGTTGCCGTTTTTGTATTGCAGTTGACTCCTGCCACGGAGAACCCGGAGCAGTCAGAAGTTGCTACAGGGTTTTCCGCATTGGGTGCGACTATCCGGTGATCGCAACAATCTTGATCCCTCCGCCTAGTTCCAGCGGAACCAGCGAAGGGCGAGCGCGAAAGTGACGCAGCCCCAGGCGAGTATCAGTGCCAGTTGGGGGCCCAATGCAAGCAGACTTGTCCCCTCCAGCATAATGCTGCGCATCGCGTCGATCAGCGGTGTTAGCGGCAGCAGGGAGAGAAATGGCTGAACGCTTGCCGGAAATCGCTCGGCCGAGAAGAAGATCCCCGATCCAATCCACATCGGCAGCATCACGGCGTTCATCAGTCCAGAGACCGTTTCGATCGTTTGTGCGCGGCAAGCAACGAGCAACCCGAGTCCTGAGAACTCAAAGGTGCCCAGCAGGATCAGCAGCCCCAGAGCCCCATAGCCACCTTGGCTGGTCACACCAAAGAAGATCCGCGCGAACAGCAGCAACATCAACACTTCCGGCACGGTGAACAACAGGCGGCTGGCCATCACGGCGGCCAGGAAATGACTGCGTTTCATCGGCGTGGCCAGGTATCGCTTCAGCAGTTTTCGCAGTCGCATATCGACGATCGCGAAACCGACACCCCACATGCCGCCGCCAAGCAGCCCCATACCGAGTAAGCCCGGTACCAGGAAATCGATGTAACGGCTGCCAAGCTCAGTGGACGGGTAGTCGTGCACGGGTATCGCATCCTGGCGTTGGGCTGCCTGCTGCAGAACTTCGTCGGCCATTTGCCGCGTCAGGACGCTGTTCTCCTGGGTCGGATCGAAGTAATAGGAGTAGCCTTCTGCCGTGTCGGACGAAGGAACGATAAGAAGCTCCACGCGTCCGGTCCGCAAGCGTGACCGACTTTCCTGTTCATCACATACGAAGACCTGAAAACGGCCGTCGCGCTCGAGCGTCTGCCGCACTTGTTCGGCGAGATCACCCGAGCGGACCACGACGGAGAAGCCGCCGACCGGTTTGTCGCGGAATGCGACCCCCAAAGCCACGACCATAATCAAGGGGAACACGTAGACCCAGAAGATGGCGGCAGGCTCGCGGCAAAATTCGCGAAAGCGCGCCGCAATCAAGCTGAAGAGCGGGTGCCAGCGAGTTGGTGATGGCTCTGGGTGATCGTTCACGAGTTCGTCTCCTCTGCTTCCTGCAGTTGTCTCCCGGTGAGCATGACAAACACGTCATCGAGACTGGCATGCCGCGTGACGAGGCTCGATCAGCTGCCACCGCCGTTGCTCCAGCCGTTCGACCAGGGCCGGCAGCAGTCGATGGGGCTCCGTCACCGACAGATGGATCGCGCCGGTTTCACTACGGCAACTCACGACCGACGGCAAATCCAGCCAGAAAGAGACCGGTTGATCGGTCCCTTCGGGCGAGGCGAGCGAAAACTCGACCACATGGTGTCCGCCCAGCCGTGCGATCAAGTCACGTGGTGAGCCACTGGCGATGATGCGGCCTTGGTCCACGATCGCCACTCGGTCGCAGAGTCGCTCTGCCTCTTCCATATAATGTGTCGTCATCAACGTGGTGCGGCCCTGCCGCCGGCACTGGCCGATGATCTCCCACAGCTGCCGGCGGGATTGTGGATCCAGGCCGGTCGTCGGTTCGTCCAGGAAGAGCAACGACGGATCACCTATTAAAGCGGCGGCAATCGCCAGCCGCTGCCGTTGGCCGCCAGACAGATTCTTGATCCACGATCGCGACTTCTCCACCAGACCGACACGCCGGATGGCTTCCTGCGGCTCCAAGCCGCGCGCGTAGAAACTGCGAAACAGGTTGAGTGTCTCGTGGACCGTCAGTTTGTCCGAGAACTGGGTTTCCTGCAACGAAATCCCGATCCGCTGTCGTATCAGAATCCCTTGCTCACGCCACTTCATCCCCAGGACTTCCACGTCCCCGCTGGTCGGCTCCAAGAGCCCTTCCAGAATCTCGATCGTAGTCGTCTTGCCGGCACCGTTCGGGCCCAATACGCCGAAGCACTCACCGACCTCGACGTGCAAATCGATCCCGCGCACCGCGTCGACCGGCGGCTTGCCGGGGTACGTCTTCGTCAGCTCCGTACAATAAATGGCCCGTGACATGCTCGATCCGTTCCCGAAAACTGTCCTCGCGAAACGCCGCTGATTCCGACATCGCACTCCAAGACCACGCTTTGGGAGGGCGAAGCTCCTGCTGAGCCCATATTCCGGCGAGATACCGGCTCGGCACGAGCCTCGCCCTCCCGGTTCTAAAACGGCATGTGGTCATCAAGCAATGCGCAGAAACCGGTGGCAGAAAGTGAAAAGTATCACACGGAGTGTAACTCCCGCAAGTTGCGGAGGGGAAGTCAGTGTGTTGTATCTGGACGTTGAATCAACAAGTCCACATCCTGCCCCTCGAGGTGAACTAAACCCGCGCGAACTCGCCGAGCACGAAATCGCGGGCGCGGAGGACATCATCGAGCGTGAGGTGCTCGAGAATCAAGTCGATCGGGCGATCCAAGCCAGCCAACAGACGGAGGTAGTGCGGATAGTCGAGCACTCCGCGGCCGGCTGCGGGGAGGTCGGTCCCTTCGGCCGCCGCCTTGACATCCTTGGCGTGTGCGACAACGATCTTGTTTCCCAATCGCTTGAACATGTCGTCCAACATCGTCCCCAGTTGCGGCAGATCTTCCTTGCGGGGATAGTTGCACGGATCCATGACCAGCCGCAGAGCAGGAGACGGGATGTCGCGGAAGAGTCGCTCGGCACGATCGATCGAGTCAATGATGTTTTGCCAATAGGCTTCGATAGAGATGATCGCTCCCGTCTTTTCCGCCATGGTGGCGAATCTTTCCAGGGCAACGCGACACTTCTGATAGCCTTGCTCCGTGGCGTTCTCTGGGGCACCAGCCCAATCGGACGTCGTGTTGAACGTGCCGGTCTCCGTGGAAATATTCGGGCACCCCAAACGCTTCCAGTTCTGGGTCAGGCAAGCCATGCGGGCTTCGTGACGCTTCATTCGCTCCGGCAACGGATCGACGACATTCACATAGCCGAAAACGGCCGCGATCCGGATATCGTGTTGCTCAAACGTACTGACGATCGTGTCGACAGCCTTCCAGTCTGGTTCAAGCGGGTCGAATCGCACGTCGGCAAACGTGTATTCCGTGAGCACGCATTTGAAGCCCGCGTCTTTGATCCGCTGCGCTGCTTCGGCCAACGGCAACGACACATAGGGGCCGGTGTGTACGCCGAGCGCGATGTTCTTCTGAGCGGTGGCCTGCAAAGACACGTCTTCGGCCCTGCAAGTGGACTGGCTCGGCAGGGCGAGTTGGCTCGCCGCCATCGCCGCGGCGGTCGTGCGGAGCCAATCACGACGCGTGATTCCCACCCCCCTTCGGTCAGAAATGCTGGCAGAGTGCTTGGTACTCATCTGGCACCTTCCCCTTTTTGCGGATAGACATCAGCGATTGAGACATGACCAACGTGCGACTACTTCCCTCCACTCGTTTCTTCAGGACCACCGACGTGACAGACAACGGCCAGTGTGTACGGTTTGTCGGACTTCGTATTGACACAGCCCGGGAAGACGCGATCGAAGTTCGCAGCAATCAGCTCGCCGTCGCGCACGACCGCTTCGCTGGGACCGTCCAGTTGTCCTGCCGAACCATCGTTGTCCTTGTCCTGGGCGATCGTCTCGACGCGACCGTCGAGCGTCACGGCTCGAATCGCGTTGGCCAATATGTCGGCTACGTAGATGCGCTGCGTGGGGCGGTCATAGAAAATTCCATCGGCTGACTTCATCTGACCCTGCGGAGTGAGAACTTCTTGCCGAGTGACTGTTCCCGCTGCGTTAAGTTCGAGCTTCTCGATCACGGCATCGCCGCAATTGGCCACATACAAGTTGCCGTGCTCATCAAAGTCGATCCCGTCGGCACCCACCTGGATTTCCTCGCAGACTGTTTTGAGGGTTGCCACCAAATGCGGATCTTCACCATCGGCTCTGACTTGTACATTACGTTCGTCGAGTCGAAAGCGATAGACGGCGCTCAGTACAGCGCCGCCGTCCGTGGTGCCTCTTGCCGAGTCAGTGACATAGACAAACCCCGCGTGGATCGCCACCCCATTGGCTATGTTCAGTCCGTTGGCCACGACTTCGATCTTGCCGGGTGTGCCGTCCTCGACGTGCACGCAGAGTAACCGAGAATTATTGGGTGTTTCATCCATAAACTGACAGTCGGCAACGTACAGATCTCCCGCTGGCGATTGACGTACGCCCATGGGATAGACATGCCCCGTCTGCGGGTGCGGCGGAAGCGTGCAGAACAAAGAGACTTCCTCATTGGGCCTGATCTTCATCAGTACACCGGGCGAAGTAGGGTCTGTAAAATTCGGTACCGAGAGGATGATGTTGCCGTCGGGAAGGACGGCCATGGCGTCGGGAGTGTTACAAAAGTCTGGCAGGATGATGGCACGTGGGACGTCGCGATGGGCCGATGAAGGCGCATCGGCGGCTTGTACCGAGGGGGCCACCACTACACCAAACACGACGGTCAATCGAAACAAGTAGGTCTTCATGGCGTTTCTCTCTCGCTGACATCTGGAAGGCGGGCGCCGGGTGTGTATCAGTGCATTATTATGGACTGTGGGCGGTAAGGAAGCTATCCGTCGACAGCCTGCAGCGACTCGGCCAGCACTCCGGCCTGCGCTGTTTCTCGGATCTGCTTAGGCCGTTTGGCGCCGCACAAGGCGGCCGTCACGCCCGGTCGAGAAATCGTCCAACCGACGGCCAGCTGTGGTAGTGTGCAGCGGAAGTTCGCCGCGATTGTGCGCAGTCGTTCAACTTCGTCCAAGCTCTTTGTCCACGCCTCACCGCTGAACAGCAGCGAGCGGCGGCGCCAGTCGTCTTCCGCGAAATCGTGGTCGCGGTCGAACTTGCCGGTCAGTAACCCCAACGCGAGCGGTTCGTAGGCGATCACGCTCACCTGGTGCTCGCGACACCACGGGAGAATGTCCGCTTCGATCTCGCGCTGCAGCCAATTGTAGCGCATTTGGCAGGCCACGATCGGGCACTCGGCCCGGAAGATTTCCAGTTGGTCGACGGATAGATTAGACACTCCCACCGCCCGCGTTTTTCCTTCCGTCAACATTTGGCGAAAGAAGCCCGCGGTATCGGCTAGCGGAACATCCTGAGCCGGAGCGTGGCAGTACAGCAGGTCGACCTGATCGACGACCAGCCGTTGCAGGCTTTCCTCGAAATGCTGTCGGAGCATCTGCGGCTGGCCGGTGAGCTGCAGCGCACCGGCCGGGTCCCAGTAAACGCCCACTTTAGTGGCCAGGACGACCTGCTCGTGCCGACCGCGAATCGCCTGACCGATCCGCCGCTCGCTCTCTCCGTCACGACCGTAGGCATAGGCGGTGTCCAGATGATTCACGCCCGCGTCCAAGGCAGCCTCGATCACGCCAACAGCCGCTTCGTCGGTCATCGCTCCGCTTGTGATGCCGGCCAAAGGCCAACAGCCCAAAGCCACCGGCGTGACCCATAGATCAGATGTTCCCAGGCGTCGTAGTGTCATTTTCATAACCGCATTGTGATCATTGCAGTCCCGCCCGTCGAGCACCCGAATGGCATCTCCAGAGCAGGGAGACAACAAACTGGCCAGCGCTGCTTTTGCTCGACTCCGCTGGGTTCGCGGCCTATTGACTTAGTCGTAGGACAGGCTTCCGTCGGGTTTATCCCGGCGGAGACACAACTGGTCCGCCACCGTCACACTATCCGTCTTTCAGGCTTCCGTCGGGTTTATCCCGGCGGAGCCACAACTGGTCCGCTACCGTCACACCATCCGTCTTTCAGGCTTCCGTCGGGTTTATCCCGGCGGAGGCACAACTGGACAGCTACCGTCACACCATCCGTCTTTCAGGCTTCCGTCGGGTTTATCCCGGCGGAGGCACAACTGGTCAGCTACCGTCACACCATCCGTCTTTCAGGCTTCCGTCGGGTTTATCCCGGCGGAGGCACAACTGGACAGCTACCGTCACACCATCCGTCTTTCAGGCTTCCGTCGGGTTTATCCCGGCGGAGCCACAACTGGTCCGCTACCGTCACACCATGCCACGCCTTCGGTCGAGTCCCCAGCTTGCCATCACAGCGGCACGTCTTCGAGACGAATCAAGCCGCAGCCTGTTTCGGCCTCGGCCGCGGCGCCGTTTTGCCGTTGGACGCCTGCCGTGGCCGGCGCGCTTGCGTTCGACGCACTTCAGCATCGTCTGCCATAACACTTGACCTGGCCCAGCAGGTACAATGGCCGGACGGGACGGTCAGTTCGCTACAGCTGGCTGAAATGATCTGTGGGTTTGTTTACAATCGAATCCCAAGTGGCCCTGCAAGTCGCAGCCAGTGATGTATGTGTCCGGCGGATACCACATTGTTGCCGTGGAGGACAGTAGCAATGCTCATCTGCTGTCCCCGGATGATCTTGATGTCAACATCTCGCAGTACAAGACGATTAAAGTGCGATTCCAAAACCATACGCCTGCCAAACGGATGCGATTCGCTTTCACAACCGCCGCTGACACCACTTGGGATGAGGCCAAGTCCAAGAGCGTTGAGGTCGTCGCGAACGACAACGGACCTCGCGAGTACACCGTTGACATGTCGACCCTATCGGGCTGGACAGGCAGTCTCAAGCAACTGCGTTTCGACCTGGCAGCGGAAGCAGCGGCAGTGACTGGAACCTGCCGTATCGATTATATTTGGATCGATGGCTGCAAAGCCGAGTTGCCATGACCGGTGAAGGTGGAGATCATGGTTAGCCTACTTTTGCGAGAGAACGTCAGCATTGTGAGTCAAGTTCTAGCGACCAAAGGGAGCGGGTTGATTGAGCCGAGCGGTAGCTCGCAATTGGCTCGAGGCCCTGCCTCGTCAGAGGCGCTAGTCGGTTACATCTGCACGCATGTTGTCGAACGGATTGAAATCCGTACTACATAGGTTGCGGGCGAAGTTCATGATAGGAGTAGCGAAAATGCGATCATCTTGTTGTGCCGTAGCATGTTTTCTCCTGTTAGCTCTGGAGATCGCCAACGCCGATGAACCGTGGCAGCGAGACAAGCTTCCGCTTCTGACCAATTTCAACAACATGTACAACCCTTGTGTGCTCGAAACGGGGGGCGAGTACCCGTACCGCATGTGGTTCTTCGGCTGGGCCGTGGAAACCGGGAATCCCGGTGTACCGGGCTGTGACGCCATTTATTGCGCTCGCTCCAAGGATCTTCGGGCGTGGGGAGTGTACAGCCAGGGAGAAACGTGGGATGACACGATGGATCCAGCCCGCTGGGTTCCTGTTCTTCATGCCAGCGATCAGTGGTACGAGGCCTGGCATGTGGGCGATCCCTCGGTGGTCATGAAGGATGGACAGTACCACATGGCCTACAGTGCCACATCGAAACCCTTTGACCACGTGCCCGGCTTTCCCGCCGATATGGTGCAATGTGTCATGGGCGCTGTGTCGACCGATGGCATCCATTGGGAGAAGTCCGATCAGCCGCTCCTGATTCGGTCGGCAGACGCGGCACTTCCCCAAGCGGATCCGGAGCGAATCGGGGATTTCCACCGACCTTCGCTCCATTGGGACGATGGCAGATGGCGATTGTGGTTTGACTATTACCTGCCCCGCAAGGGTATCTGTATGGGCTATGCCGAGAATACCGGTGACTTTCTGCTCAAGGACGGATTTCAGATCAAGCATGATCTGCGCCAGCCGTTGCTGGCAAATTGGCCCAATCCAGATGTTGTCCGGATTGGAGCGACGTATCACTGTTTTGCCGACCCGTCCGGCTACGCCATTAAACCGGACGAATCGCGTTGGAAGCGCCGTCAGTTGCGGGAGGCCATATCGCCCGACGGCTTGTCCTGGGAAAAGCTCGCCTACATTGCTCCAGACGACGATGCGGATGCCTGCCACGTGCCGCAGGCCATGCTTGTCAGAGTGGATGGCAGGCAGTGGTTGTATTTGTTCTACGCGACACAAATCGGGTACAAGAAAAATGACGGAGTCTATCACTACCAGTACGATCGCATTCGAGCTATGCGCCGTCCGCTATCGATCGACCAATAGAGTCTGAAGAGACATCTGTGAAGTTCGAATATTCGTAATCTCTTCAGCCAAATGAGGTGTCTTCGCCTGTCAATTCAATTCCACGTTCCCGGCCGTCACCGGATCAAGGGTCAGTGTCTTCCCATCGATCGTCACTCTATTCTGCTGCGGATCTGCGGAGATCACAACCTGTCCATTCTGCCATTGCGTGATGTTCGTGACGCCTTGAATCCGCTCGCCGCGCGGATCCAGGTACTGCAGGCCAGTCGCGTCGTCCTGCAGGAAATCGACGCGGTGTGTAGTGCCGGGCCAGTAAGCGGAATAGGCCAGCAATGGCGGCTCGCTGCGCCATGCCACCCAGCCACTGCGCGGCAGAACCACGCCACTCTCGCGACACTCCCGCACGAGAAAATCTTCCTTTTGTCGATTTACGACGACGTTCAATCCGTTTTCATATTCGACGTGGATTCTCCCGAAGGCTGCAGTCTGCGGATTCCAGGGCACAATATTCGGCACCACCGCTCGTCGCACCAGCTCTGAGAGTGTGGCCCAAGAGCCATCGTACCAGTAACGGACTTCCCGAACCTGCTGAGCCGAGTAGAACTGCTGCAGGTGGCCAACCAGCAGACACTCTGTCAAATAGTAACGCCAGTTCGCAAAATCGTGACATACGTAGCCTCCGTTGCCGTACAGGATTTCACAGGCTCGGTAGTCATCCAGCTGAACGTCATCGTTGCCAAAAGTCGTGGTACTGGAATGGAATCGAGAAAAAGGTGGCATCTCGTAAAAGCGGTACATCAACCCCATGCCGTGAAAGCCGGACAGGTGGTGCAGTCTCTTCAGCTTGAATTCAGGCGAGAACAGTCGCTGGTGACCGTTGTAGATGCCGTAGTCTCCCGTGTCGACGAACTCGCCCAGCAGGTGTTGGTCACTCAGCGTCTCGGACCCCAACGGACCGGTGAATGTGTCTTTCATGGACCGAGCCAGATTCTGCTGGTGTTCGAGTGTTTGACGCACGCTGCGAGAGCCACCGATCGCTGTCCAGTCATGCCATGACCAGGGCGCGGCGCCGGAGGTCATCTGATCGGTGAAACAGGCATTTGGGGCAAACGTATCCCTGATTTCTCCATCCCCGCGCGAGGCCACTCTCTGCCAGTCGGCGCAGCGCAAATACTCCAATCGTTTGCCTTGTGCATCCACACTGAAGTGAGCCACGCCGCGCTGATAGCTCGGCGACCGTTCACGCACAATGCGGTAATTGGTCCGAAAACCGAACCGACCCATTGACTTGCCGAGCGCACACAGCTCACGCAGTTCTCGGGGGGTTCCCACTGCCGGGTTGGGTGGATAGTCGGGGAGCCACATGGAATCGGGCAACATCGCATCCCAACCGCCGACTTCCCAGTTTTGTAGAATCGTGTAGTAGCTTCGGTGGCCGCGGCCAATCGCCTGCAGCACGGTGAGGAAATGCTCGAGTTCCGCTGCCGGCTGTCCACCCCACAGGTCGACGAACAGACTCTTGGCCAGGAAGTCACGATACTGACTCGGTTGCTGGCGGGGCCAGGGAACGACTTCCCAGAGGCTCCGCGAGAACCGTAATTCCAGCACTTCGTGAATGGTCAAGAAGTCACCCGCCGTGTCTGGTTCGTAGATCACCTGCAGAGCTGCCGGGAACGGTTCGTTGCCTTGATTGGCCTGCTGAGGTGCTTTCCAGCAGGTCGCGTCACTCTCCTCCATCACCCAATGCGAAGTGAACCAGAAGTCGCCCTCGACGCTGTATGTTGTTTTCGGCCACCACGTCTGGCCGTAGGGTTCCGCGTACCGCGAAAGGTCGAGTCGTCGCCATGGGCCAAGGCCCTGCACCAAGCCGGGGTCGATGCCGCCAGAATCGATGTGAGGCGCAGTGACGGTCAGTCGCAGCACGTTCCCATCAATCACCGGCTCGACGCTCAACGGTACTGCGGGATCTGATCGGCCTTGTTTATCCAACGCTGCAGCCCCAGCCAACGGCTGGAATCGCACGCCGTTGTACGAGACTTCCAAACCTGCCAAGCCGCGAGACGCCTCCCAGAAAATGCGTGCATCGCCCACACGGCCGAGTTCCACTGGGTTGGCCGCGGCACTGCGTGCGAAAACGACTGCCATTAACAGGCAGACCGTTCTTGTGGGGGACAAGTTCGGGCTGTTCATCGGGCGTTTCTTTGTGAGCCGATAGATACTCGGGAATGATAATTGTCTAACGCAAGATCTTTTTGTCAGTCGATCTCTTATCCGTTCACGGTGTTCAGGCCGGGCAGACGCTTGGAAACTGTTCACTCTCTCTTACTCTTAATCTTAACGCGGCCGGTAGCCACAACCAAGAAGGGACCCAGAGCGTTTGGTTGTGCTGACTTGGACGACCGGAACGATTAACGAATGCGGAATGCGGAGTGCGGAATGCGGAATAGTGTTTGCAGATAGAGGCGACTGGGCGATGCCCGCAACTCCACTCCACTCGGCACGAACTTGCGCAGCTTCCAAGAAGATTATGAGTGATAATGATCATGAGCAACCGTGAACCGTCACTCGATCTTATCCTATTCCACGGATCTCTGCTCACCGCACCCGCACCGTCAGGCGAGAGTCCCGGTTCGAGCAATTTCGGTGTTCGCGCTGTGAATGCACAAGCTGCTTCAGGGTATCTTGTGTTGCGGCGCGAATACCTGCTTCTGCGACGTGGCGAAAACCGGCGGAATACCCAACGTGCGGATGGTAACATCTTCCAACACTCCGGTGCTGGCCTTCTCCAACGTGAGGGACCAAATCTCCGTTTCATTAGCGCTATCGCGCTGTGGGATAAAGACGTATGGCAGCGCAATGTTGTCCTGCTGGCCGACAGTTTGTCCGGCCGTGTTACGCACGGTTGCTTTGATCGTCTCGGCAGTGCCTTCCCCGGACACCTGGATGGCAAATCGCTCAACTCCGGCCGGTACCGTAAAGAAGAGTGTTCCGGTGCAGCGGAACAGGTGTAGGTTGTTGGCGGTTTGCAGAAAAGTCCACGGCACTGAGCAGTGGAGGGGTCGTAGCGTCGCGTTGGGCCCGCAGCGCCACTGCAGTCGATACGTGCCGGAGACTGGCGGCGTGAAGTTATAGGCAACGTGATCTCCCTCAATCGCGGGAGTTAGCTGCCGTGTGTCGCCATCGGGTGCGGTCACAGACATGCTGCTGTCCGCCAGTTTGTGCTGACCGACAGTCTCCAGGTTTGCGACCAGCGTGACAGGCTCCCCTCCCCTGCCCCACACGAGCAAGTCAGCTTCACTCCGCAGGCGAAAAGAGATCAGTTTCTCATCGTCCGCTTTACCTGTGGTCGGTATCTCCGCGGCCAACGGCTTAGCATCCTGCCAGGAGAATGCAAACGGTGGAATGTGGTCGACTCGGCCCTGCTGTGGAAACCACTGGGCGAGCTGTTGTTCGTTAATCGCATACGACTGTTTGCCTGCCGGAGAGACATAGGTGAGCGATCCGGAGATGCCTGGCAGTCCGGTCAGAGGTGAAGCAATCAGCGAGATGGGGCTTCTCGCAACCGCGTCGCGAAGCACACAATCGCTGATCTCGATATTGCCTGCCCCGATGTTCAATGAGGGTGGCGCTTCAATAGCGATGGGTGACCAGCGTGTCTCGTCCTTGTCCTGGCAGATAATCGCGCAGCGTTGCAAGCGTAGCAGGCAGCCGTCGGCCTCATTACCGCGAATAATAACCGCGCCCCCCTGATCGGCTTCGAAGCGGCAGTCGATGAACTCAATCGAGCCCTTGACCGTTCGCAGACCATCGCGATTGGTCATGCCGACATACGTGGACGGCTGCTGACAGTTGTTCGATATACATTTGTCGAAACGGAGCGAAACAGGTGTGGATTGGCAAGACATGTTACCCAGGTAGATGAGGTAACCGCAGCCGGCATTGCCTTCACTACGGCAGTTGCGCACGACGCAGTTAACGAGCCGCTCCTCAGGCAGGTTCGGCTCGAAATCGATCCCCGCCTGCGGCGCCGTCCCGCCGGTGCGCCGGAATACGCAGTCTTCGATCAGCAGATTCTCCGCGGTGATGACACTGATTCCCTGCCGATTGTTGCCGTCGCAGATCACGTGTCGAATCGTGATATCGACGTTTGCTGCGCCATCGGATCCAGCTCCCAGATAGATTCCGTCACCACCGCTCTGCTGCAATGTCAGGCCTTCCACGGTGACATCTTCGCAGCCGCCGAGCGACAGGGTATGACGCCACTCAGCTGGTTCATAGGGGGGGTGATGATAGTCGTCCTTGTGCATCCGCAAGATGGCTCCATTGCCACGTATCGCCAGATGCTTCTGGCCGTTGGCGACAAACAGGCAATCGCTCTTGCCGAGGAACTTGCCTCGCTTGGCTTCCACGACCACGCCTGATTCAAGGATGATCTCTTTGTCGCTCGGCAAAGTGATTGTGGTAACGATCCATGGGTCGCCGGTGTTGTCGACGATCACTTGCCTGGCACGCGAGTTGAGGGCAGCTTGCAACGCCTGAGTCGCGTCTGCTGCTTCGAATCCCCACCATGAGGCGCGGGCCATATCAACTCGGCCCGCCTGCACATCGGCAACTGCCTGCTCGTCACGCCCAGTCGCAGCATGGGCGCTGTGGGATGTTGCCAGGAGAATTACCAGGATCAGGGCCAGATGCGTGACACGGCACTCTGCACAGGGAAAGCAACGAATGTGAAGCATGAGGATCGACTCCCATGAGGCGGGGGGGCTGCGGTTATGGCAAAGTTGATTGTACCAGAGCAAGTGGCGTGGCGTGGGCCGGGGTCGGGACGGCGGCGCGCGCCGGGACCAATCGCGTGGGTCGCAAACGGCCGTTTCTGCATGTGTTGATCGGGGGGATTGGCGCTGCGCTGGTCATGGCGGCCTGCCTCTGGCTCTTCCTTGGCAATGTCCTGGCCGACCGATTCGACGCAATGTGCCGCGCCGATCGTGGGAGCCCTCATCGGAGTCCTCATCGAAATCTTCCAGTATGTGGAGGCGGATCGTCGGCTACCCCGCTATACGATCGCTACGTGGCTGCTATGTGCAGTGCTGGCCGGCAATTTGGCTGTCGCCCGTTTTTTACATTAGCGGGACGCGGCCGAGAGAACCGGATTGCGTGCCGGAGTCTGGCGGCTTTGTCCTCTGTTCCTGAGCGAGTCCTAGAGATCGCGTCAAGCCGCCGCGCTGGCCGACGGAAATCGGCTGAGGCTGACCTCGCGCGCAATCAGGCGGCACGAACGCCAGACGCGGTTGCGTGGCGGCCTCGGCACAACGCCGGCGTGATGGTTGCTGCTGGGCTCGGCCGCTCATCGGTGTGGGGCCGGTCGGTAGCTGGCCAGTTGTGGTCCCCCTGGGATATACCCAGGGGAAACCAGAGGGAGTGTCGGCGGGTTGGTAGCTGGCCAGTTGTGGTCCCCCTGGGATATACCCAGGGGAAACCAGACTCGAAGTGAAGCGGGAAGTGAGATGAACGGAAGTCGTAGCTGAGACCGCCGTAGCTGAGACCGCCGTAGCTGAGACCGCCGTAGCTGAGACCGCCAAGGGCTCAGCAGCACCGGCGACAGATGTTCCATCGCCGCTGGTGTGAAGGACAAGATGATGGAGTGACAAAAAGATAGGTCGGCACAGGAGATCTTTTTGTCATCCGATATTCTTGTCCTCATCTTCCCCGTTTAAAGGTCTCGTGCACTATTTCGAGATTGTTCGCCGTTGTGTTTGATGGATGGAGCGGATCCTTCGCGGTTCTCCGATTAGAGTGATTTCCGAAATCGAGGTCTGCGAAGAGTGCGTCGGATGCCGGTAGTACTACAGCCCGGTCTCTGTATACCACCTTTGACCAGTATAGTCATCCTCGTACGTGCCCCTCCCGCTGGTCATGAAATTGTCTCAGAATACGTTCCGAGGCAAGGAGTTGCGGCGACCCCTTTCCCACCGCACGGAAGTCGCGGATCTGGAGCGGGTCGCGTACTGTGGAGTTACAATAGGGTTCGCGAGAAGGTAACTCGGTCACGATAGGACGGGAAGAAAAGCGGCAAGAGACCCACAAATGAGCATGAAACATCACATCAGCGCGTTGCTGTTACTGCTGTCTCCACTTTCCTTGGAGGGACGAGCAAAGTGTGCGGAGGAGAGCGCGGCGGAACCGATCGTTTACTTCGATCTCACGCCGATCTTATCATTGGATCTTCAGGACCCGGTGCAGCGGTGGCGGTTGTTCGATGAGACACATTTGGCAGTGGCACTGCAAGGATTGGTCAATCGTACAGCGCCGCGATTGTTCCTTCGATACGTTCGATCGGCCGACGATTTCTGGTGGGAGCAGATGACGGCCTCGGGCGGCTGGCTGGAGGGGCGGCCGGTCGTCAAAGTCGCGTCGCTCAACGACCTGCTGGAGCGATTCAAAGACGACTACCACGGCGCGGTCGTGTGGGACCCGCGCGTCCCTGCCACGTCCAATCTGGCCTCGACCATTGCCGGTTGTGACGACCTGCTGCCGCTGCGGTATGACCCTGATGAGAAATCACTCTACCAGCAGTTGACGCAGGACGGAACGCACTTACAGACCAAGGTCAGTCTGTTGAATGCGGATGGCACTCCCCTCTTCACGGGTCAGGGCAAAATTCCCGGCACGGACCGAGAGTCGAGCGGCAGCAGCAAGAATGATGCTTATCGCTGGCTCATCGAGCACTATGTCAAGACTGGCAAGACGAATCCGCAGGTCCTGGGTTACTACCTGGATGCCTATTGGCATTGCTCCTGGAGTGCTTCAGGTCCGGAGAATCATACGCTTTCTAATCATGACTTCGTGATCGCTCGGCGCGGTGTGCTATTCGACTTGAACGTGTGGGATGACGAGGCGTGTGTCGACGATCCGACGCAGCAGCCGGGGACCGATGTTGCCACGCTGAAGGAGTTGTTGCACGCGGCCTATGAGCGATTTCACGGTGACGGTGTCATTCATGCGGCGGGCTTCGTACCGTGGGCGTACAAGTATACGGATTTCCATGGTGCGGGAGGCGGTCATCAGGCAGTGCCGACCGAGTGGCGCTATGCGGAAATCCTCTCATGTTTCAATGCCTACATGGACGCCGACGCGTTGGGACTGGGAGCCATGGCGAACGCTTCGTTCTTTCAGCATTATCCACTTGCCGAGCACTATCCGCAGAATGCGAAACCAACACGTGACAGCCTGCAGGCGCAAGGCATCCTGGATGCCAAAGGGCAGATCCAGCCGCGTTGTTACGTGGCTCACTACGTGGGGGACTATGATGCCGCCGCGTGGCTCTACCGCGAGTTGCCGCGCCTGTGGCGTGATCCGGCGCGCGGTACGACACCGCTTTCCTGGGCCTTCAATCCGAATCTCTGTCATTCGCTTTCCATTGGGGATGGCCTGGGCCCGCGAGCGACGGACAGCAAACGACTGGTTCATTGCCGGTGATTCCGGTGCCGGGTATCTGAATCCCGGCAATCTTTCTGTGCCGCGTCCACATTCTGGCTTGCCTGCGGGGTGGGAGGCCTGGGAAAGGCACTGCCGGCAACTGTATCGCCAGTGGGACATTTCGGTGACCGGCTTTGTCATTGATGGCTATGCCCGCGGATTAGATAACGAGGGACTTGACGCGTATTCACGTTTTTCACCCGATGGCATGGTGGCCCAAAAGATCGGTCGACAAGGAGTGCATCACGATATGCCCTATGTGCGCATGGCGACCGATTTGGCGGGCTCACCGGCGGAGGCGGCTCGCGAGATTGCTCGACTGACCAGTGGACAACCGCCGCGGTTCGTCGTGTGTCGGTCCATTCTCCAGTCGCCCAGTTGGTACGCACAGGTACAACAGGAATTGAAGAAAGTCAGCGGCGAGAGCATTCAAGTAGTCGATATGTACACCCTCATGTGGCTGGTGCGGGAATACGAATCGCATCGGGATGAGTATGGCAACGCGAAATACGCTCGCGTGAAGGAAATCGTCGCTACCCCGGCCGCGTCGGTCGGCTTGGCACCACTGCACGTACCGGACGGTCCGTTAGTGGAAGCCGCTGATCAAGGTGTGCGTTGCTGGCAAGTAACGCCGTCTGGTGCTGGCCGGTATTTTTATCTGGATGTCGACGACTCGTTCTACCGTCCCGGGAAGGGAGAACTGCGGATTGAATGCGAGTTCTTCGACCAGGGAACTGGCCGGATTCTGCTGGAATATGACTCCACCGATGGCACGGCCCCGTTCGGAGGAGCCTACAAAGCGTCATCCAGGGTGGTCGAACGCAACCATGGCCATCACTGGCGTACTGCTTCCTTTGACGTTCCCGATGCTCGGTTCGACGGATCACAAAATGGGGGGGCGGATTTCCGGTTCTTTTGTGACGGCGAGAAGCTCCTCATACGCCGAGTGCGGGTAATTCGTCGATGAGTCCCGTGTCCACGTGCGCGGAATCATGGCAGGCTGCGGCGTGTCGTCAGCGGTCTGGCTCAACCGTGTCCCAGAGTGTCACACCAAATCCGTCACTCGCAGCGAGGGATCCGTTCGATGAAACACCTGTCGGGCATGCCGCCGAGTCGTACTCATGATGAGCCCTCCGCGCGGGCGCAGAGCCAGGAGCGGTTCGATTTGCACGGCCGGTTGATCGGGCAAGAGTCCCAGGCTGAGTCTCTGGGAGATCGTGGCGACGATCAGCGTCATTTCCATCATCGCGAACGCGTTTCCGATACACGCGCGCGGGCCCGCGCCGAAAGGAAAGTAGGCGTGTTGTGGAATGTCCTTGACGCGCTCGGGCGAAAATCGCTCCGGGTCAAACCGCTCGGGATCGGGAAAAAATCGCGAGTCGCGGTGCGTCACATAGGGAAAAAGGAAAACCCAGCTGCCGCGCCGGACACGGTACCCGTGTAACTCGACTTCTGTTTGGGCCTGCCGGCAGAACAAGGCCCAGGCCGGCGGATACAATCGTAGAGACTCCTTCAAAACGGATTGCGTATAGGGTAGCCGTTCGACGTCGGTGAAAGTGGCAGTGCGCTGTCCCAGCACGCTCTCAACCTCGTCGGTCACGCGCTGGTACACCTCCGGGTGCTTGGCCAGTAGATACCAGGTCCAGGTGAGTGCCATGGAGTTGGCGTGGAATGCGGCGGTGAACAGTGTCATGGCCTCGTCCCGCACCTGCTGGTCGGTCATGCCCATTCCATCCCCTTCCTGGTCGACGGCCAGCAGCAGCATGGACAGTAGATCACCCTTGTCGTCGCCACTTGCACGCCGCTGCTGAATGATGTCACGAATGAGCCGGTCGAAAACTCGGATAGCCGCCCGCTTACGTTTCTTGCTCGGGAAGGGGAGAGAATCGGGCAGAGTGAAGATCGAGTGGATCTCGCGAATAAACGTGTCCGACAAGATGCGCGCTGCTTCCACGAATTCACCATTCCTCGCGTCGAGCTGGATATCGAACATCGTCTCGGCAGAGATCCGCATGGTGAGGTCCGACATGTCCGTGGGAACGTCCGCGACATCTTTATCCGCCCAACGATCCAGGAGCCGTTGAGTCTGTTGGACGGTGACGTCCGCATAGTGGCCCATCCGCGAGGCATGAAACGCGGGTTGCACCAATCTCCGTTGGCGAAGCCAAGACTCGCCCTCGCTGACGATTATGCCATCTCCCGTTATTTGCCTGATGGCACGGACGTCCCGCGGCAGCTTGCGGAACTTGTCACGTTCGGTGACCAGCACCTGGCGTATCAGATCCGGATGGTTGACGATGTACGCACGAACGGTAAGCAGGCGAAAGAAGGAGATGTCGCCGTATTCTCGCATGTCGTCCAGGAAGCCGATCGCGTTGTGCCAGAGGCGAAAAGCATGACGCCAGGTCAGCCCGAACCAGGCATTGAAATTGATTGGACCGGGGGGGTATCGATGCGACACGCGTCGTCTCCCAGAAACGGGTTACACGTGGGCATCCGTGCGGAATAGTGAAAAGGAGAACCTGCGCAAGGCTCTTGCGCTAGGAAGCTATAGTGCGGACACCGGCGGCTGCAAGCGTGTGGCCAGGGAATTTCGCCCGAAAGATCCGCTTTGCCAATCTTCCCCCCATGATAACCGCTTGCCTCGCAAGAAACTGAGCGGGCCAATTCGTGGGGACCGGAGTCCCCCCTGCCCAAGCCATTTGTCGAGCAAGGGGGGGAGTGCCTCCTAGTTCCGAGCGCGGCCGGTGGCCGCAGTCAAAATGGGCGTCAAAGTGTCTCGTTGTGCTGACTTGGACGACCGGAACGATTAGGGAGTGCGGAATGCGGAATCATAATTACGCCTTTCACGAGGTTTCTCATGGCGCATTCTGCAGTCCCGATTCGTTCCCCATCGAGCAGTCGGCGTCACAAGCATGCGCGCACCGTGCGCACATGTTCTCGACTAACACTCCAGTGCGGCCGGTGGCCGCAACCAAACGGGTGCCAGAAACTCGAAATGCGAATATCGAAGATCGTGAAACTCTATCTAGGTCCGTTCGAACGCGGAATCGAAGGCTCTGCCGCTCGGCTCGAAGTCCAGCTTGCGGACATACTCCAACGCGTCTTTGGCACCGTGCTCGCGATCCATGCCGCTGTCTTCCCATTCGACTGACAGGGGGCCGGTGTATCCGATATCATTCAGGGCTCGGATAATCTCTTCGAAATTAACGGCTCCGCGTCCCAGCGAGCGGAAGTCCCAACCGCGGCGATGATCGCCGAAGTTCAGGTGACTCGCCAGGATCCCGCTCTCTCCGTCCAGGGTGACGATGGCATCCTTCATGTGGACGTGATAGATACGATCGGGAAATTTGCGGATGAACTTGACCGGATTGACTCCCTGCCAGAGGAGGTGACTGGGGTCAAAATTGAAGCCGAACTCAGGGCGATAGTCCAATGCTTCCAGTGCCCGCTGAGCGGTGACCAGATCGAATGCGATCTCCGTTGGATGAACCTCCAGTGCGAATTTCACACCGCACTCGGCAAACACATCGAGGATCGGGTGCCAACGCTGGGCCAAGAGTTTGAAACCGGCGTCGATCATCTCTGGTGGCACGGGCGGAAAGGAATAGAGCAGATGCCAGATGCTCGAGCCTGTAAAACCGTTGACTACGTCAACTCCGAATTTCTGAGCGGCTCGAGCAGTATCCTTCATGGTCTCGATGGCTCGTGCGTTCACACCGGCGCCGTCGCCGTCGCCCCACACATACGACGGCAAGACCGATTTGTGGCGCAAGTCGATGTGGTCGAGCACTGCCTGACCCACCAGGTGATTGCTGATGGAGAATATCTGCAGATCATTCCGCTCCAACGTCTTTCGCATATTGCCGCAATACGAAGGATCGGTCATCGCCTTGTCCACTTCGAAGTGATCGCCATAGCAGCAGAGCTCCAGGCCATCGAAACCAAACGACTTGGCCAGGGGAGCCAATTCTGTCACTGGAATATCGGCCCATTGACCAGTACACAGTGTGATGGGGCGTGCCATTGTCAACTCCTTCTACAACAACTGGTTTGAAAACGTTGGATTCAGACGAGAAACGAGCCATTCACATCACGCATCGCATCGTCCGTTGCGTGTGTCGCACGGAGGGCGGGGATTGCGGTCATTGTTCATCACGAGGTTGGTACGCAGTCATCCCCAACAAGCTTTGGGGAGATTCGTAAAGAATGCTGTGGGCAATGCTCAGAGCCTCATCACGAGTGAACTGGCCTTGGTCGATCTTCTCTGCCAATACCCGTGCCAATTGTTTCTGCACCATGCGAGCCTTACCGTATACCCACTCAACGCAGTAGGCATCGGAGAAGAAGCCGATCTGCTTGTTGACCGGCAACATATCCAACCGCTCGGCGATCATCTGGCGGATGCTGTTGGGAAAGAAGTTGTGCCACCAGTAACCTGCCAGGCTCAGGTTGGGTAACTCACGCGCCATGGTGCAGAAAGCCTGGTTCGCGTGACGCGAGGCGATGAAGCACTGGAAGTGTATTCCGGTGTGACGGCCCATTATTTCGGCCAACTGTTGGATCGTCCGCTGTTGGAGAATGCTCGCCGTCTCATAGGGCATCGGCTCGGCACCGACACTGAATTGAAATACGAGCTTTTCCGGCCGTCGCTCCAACGCTGTCAGAAATGCCTCATTGATATACGACGCGTACGTATCACGCTCGGCCGGTCCAGCTTGTGCGCGACGCCGGATAGCCGCGTCCATCTCGGCATCGCTGACTTCGCGGTAGTCGATCGCGGTGGAAAAACCGGTGGCCGTGCCGATGAGTTGCTGGTAGGGGATCGTGCTGACGTAGTGCTCCAGCGCCATGTGGACGTCGTTCAGGCTGCGGATTTCGCGTTGGCCTGCTGGCCGCGTCCCGCCAATCGGCGAAGGTGGCTCGGGCTGGCGTCCCCAGCAGCGCTCCAGTTCGTACAGGGCGGTGTCAAACTCGCCCCACTGGCAACGCGTGAAGAAGGCCCACTCCAGCGAATATTGCAGGCGCTCGTCATCCCGGCCAGTGCCCCGCCGCGCGTGCTCGGCACAGGTTCGTCGAATATTCAATCTGTCAAAAATCGAGTGGTGCCATGAGGCGTCATCAGCCCGCTCGCGGATGATGGCATCCAGCCGCCGCCAGTTGTCGCGCGTGATCGGCTCGTGCCAGCCGTATAGATCTTGCAGGATCATGTTTACCATCCATGCACAACTGGTATTTCGCACGTGGGGAAGAAACGGTAACGCTTCTTCAATCCGCCGGTCAGCTTCCGCCTGGTCGGGCCAGTCTGGAAACTGAGTGAGTCGCGCTCCACTGGGACAGCCGGCCGCATAGAGATCGCTGATGACCATGTGATACAGGACAATATCGTGCAGGCCGCGGGCGCCGAGTCGGCCACCAGCAAGGTGCGTGTGCACATCGAACATGGGTAGTTCGGCTAAAGCAGTTTCCAGGTCGACGATCGCATTTTGTTGTGCCATTGTGCTCGTCCCCGGGCGTCTTGGGTCGATTCGAATCTGCTTGAGAATACCACAGCCGGAACGTCTTTTCATTACCCATACGTCCACCACCAGGTTGATCCCGGTAAAGAGTATGACTGATCAGCAACCATGCTTTTCCAACAAACCCCTTAACGCACGCCGGTCGCGTGCCGGCGGTTACGAGTGTTGTATTGTGGTTGACGGCCATGACCGCCGGCACGCGACCGGCGTGCGTGCAGCTTCGTTGGGACGGCCATCGGTACCCGCACAGTCGTGTTCCCGCCGGGATGAACTCGGTGGAAACATCCGAGATGTCGGTAAGGTCGAAGCTGGCAGCCTATCCGACGGGGCGTTTTCACTTGCTCATCGCCTAAAGTCAAGATCCTGCGGGAATTTGCTCGCCACGGCCCAATATCGGCGATGAAACGCCGACTGCCACTCGACAGACGGTGGCATAGGCCAGGGAAACCGGGCATCGAAAATGGGTGTACTGTGGCAGGTGGTAGCGAATGGCTCAAACCGATATTCTTGTGGAGCATCGAATTCGGGGATTTCGCTGTCAGGCGAGCCATATTCAGGTCGTAAGTCAACTGGGACGGTGTCGTGGTGGTGGAGCAAAGTCACTTGTGGCGTGGTCCCTTACGCAGATTATTGCGTTGCCTGCCGGTGGCACGGCTACCAGGTACCACTTCTGGCTGGTGGGAGCCTGGGCGGCGAGCCACCTGTTTGTTTGTTTCTGGATTGACACTCAACACCAGCGGGATCGTCACCTGTTTGTCGCAGCATCGGTTGGGCGTCACGCAGTGGCTACAGTTGATGGTGATTGGCCTGGCGATTGCCTCGGCGGCATGGATGATCGTCGCAGCGCGACTCCCCGCGGACGCGACCCAACTGAGCCCTGGCCGGCGCGCCGTGGTGTCTTCGCGCGTGCTGGCTCTACTCTCAGCCACGCTGCTGGGGTTGGTCGTGGGGAACTACGTCGTCATCGACGTGATAGATCTACCGCATCACGATCTTCAGTTGCTTGACTGGCTGGCCCTGGCATCGGCATGTGCGGCGATCGTCATTCACCTTTGGGACCCCGCCGCGCGATTCCCATGGCGCGGACTATACTTGGTGGGGCTTCTGTTGGTTGGCATGCTGTTGGTTCTTCGCGACCTGTCGCCCGGAAAGTTATTTGTATGGACGGGCATGTGTGAGATGATTGGGTTCATGCTCCTGGCAGCCCTGTCGGGATGGGGCTGGCAGCGGTTTCCTGGCGTCGTGGCCGGATTGAAAATCCCCGGCCGCTCGGCTGGCTGGCCCGTCGCATGGTTCTGCTGGTCACAGACCACTTTGGCGGCAGTGGCTGTGCTGCTGATTGGCTGGATTCTGCTCGACTCCTCCTTTGATGGGATGGGTGAAGGAAAGGCGCTGTTGGGTCTGTCGGGACACCTGGCCAGTTGCCCAGCGGCGCTGATGCTGATAGGAACGGCGATCGTGATGGCTTGGCAGACGCACGGGAATTGGCGTGGCGGTTGGCAATATGCAGCCATGTTTGCTGGGATGATCTTTACCAGTTCCATTGGTTGGGCACGTATCGATTCCTCGTCTGCCGCGGCGTGGCCGAGACGAATCGAGTATCTGTTGGTGTCCGCCGTGATGATGACTCTCCTGACGCGTTTTGGCCTGGCTCGCGTGTTGCCGGGGAGCGGCGATTGGATCGCTCGCGCTCGTCGCGCCGCACCGGTGTTTGGCAGTGCGGCCTTGCTGTTGGCGATCGTTTCGCTGATTCAGTGGGTAAGCTCGTAACGATCATCTTGATCGTCGTTTAACTCGCAGCCGGAGGCGAGGAGGTAGCTCGTACCGATCCTGGCCGATCCCCTCCGTCCTCGCCTCCGGCTGCGGGTTAAACGAAGACGCTACAGACACTTACGCTGCGCGTTCAAGTATGACGTGGTGCTGTCTAACGAGACGGTCGGTTATTGGGCAGAGAGATTCCGTCGTCGCGTCAGGCTGCACAACGGTCAGCGACGAGCGATAATGTTGTCGACCGGCAACGTTGAAGTACCTCCCGCGGATCGTCGCGGTCCAGTGAGCCACGTAAAGGAGAGAACATGATGCTAACAGCGTTAATGCTATCTGTGATGTTCGCTGTCGGGGACGATGGCCTTGCGCCTCGTGTTCAGACGCTGGCAGGTCATGTGGAGCGCTTGGCGGCGATTACCGTCCCGCCGGCGCTCGAGTCGGAGAAGCAGATGCGGTTGGCGGACCTGCGCGCGGCTGCGGCAAGGCGCGAAGGACGAAACTGCCTACGACGCGCTCTATTTGGCCATCGATGATGTGCGTATGTGGCTAGGGAAGCATGCTGCGGACCGGCCTGCGTTGGCACCGGGAACGTTCGAGGAGACGGCGGAGGCGTGGCAGATTCACACTCCCCTGTTGAATCTGCGGATACAGCGCAAAGACCTAGGTATGGAAATTCGCACCGGCGCGGCAACGTGGCGATTTCTCCCCTCCGCGGCAGGATGACATTACTTTTCAAGATGGCGCGGTATCGCTGGCCAGTGCACAACACATCACCGCGGCGCCATTCATGACCGGCTACAGTGTCGGGTGCCTGCTGACGTTCGAGGAATTCCCCGAGCGGCCGGGGTTCGCGGTGCGTTGGACCACCTCCGTGATCGGCAGCGAAGTGGTCTTCGATCTGGCTGCTCACGATACCGCGACTGTTCTTCAAAACGTTCGTTGGCCCAAGGCGATTGAATTGGGCAGCGCTGCGACCGATCTGTCGGTGATTCCGCGGATGCAGGGTATGTTGGTGCCGGGAAATTGGCCGCAGGCAATATCGGGTGAGGACCTGACCAACTCGCGGTCGTTTTACCTGCCGTGGTGGGGACAGATTCACGACGGGCACGGAGTTCAGGCGATCCTCGAGACCTCCGCGGATGCTGGTGGTCGCTACGATCACCCGGCAGGTGGCCCGACGCGAATCGCGCCCCTGTGGTATGCCAGCCTGGGAAGATTCGGGTATCTCCGCACTATTCGCTATGTGTTTGACGATGCAGCCACGTATGTGACGATGGCGAAGCGATATCGCCGTTATGTGCAAGAGCGGGGAGAATTTGTCTCGCTCAGCGAAAAGCTGGTTCGCACGCCAGCGCTGGATGAAGTGATCGGCAAGCCGGTCGTGCATCTTGGATCGCTGTATCATTTTGTGCGCGAGGCGAGCCTGTTCAATAAGGAACGGATCGAGGCGAATCATGCATTGACCACGTTTGACCAACTGGCGGAAAGTCTGCGGAAACTCAAAGAGGCTGGTATTGAACATGCCTATGTGCACCTGGACGGCTGGGGGTTCTACGGCTACGACAACGGTCATCCCGACGTGATGCCGGTGGGACCGGAGCAAGGTGGATGGGAGGGGTTGAAGCGGTTTTCGGACACCTGTACGGAACTCGGTTACTTGTTTGCCGTCCACGATCAGTACCGGGATTTCTACCTGAACGCCGTCTCCTTTGACGACCGCCTGACCGTCACACGGCTCGACGGCAGCCGTGAGGAGCACAGTGTCTGGTGTGGAGGGCCCCAGACGATTCTCAGTTCCCGGTTTGCCCCGGAGTATGTGCGGCGAAACCACGATCTTTTCGCGGCGCATGGTGTGAAAGTGCGGGGAGCTTATTTGGATGTGTTTTCAGTGGTGCCGCTGGATGAGAGTGCCCAAGCTGCCCATCCCGTGACTCGTGCCGAGTGTGCGGAATTCCGCCGCAATTGCTTTGACCTGCTACGGGCCCGCGGGTACGTAGTCAGCTCAGAGGAGCCGACGGATTACCTGGTGCGTTCCATTGATCTCGTGCATCACGCCCCGTATTCCACGTCGCCGAATATCGGTGGAGGTGACGCCACGGGGATTCCCGTTCCATTGTTCAACCTGGTCTACCATGATTCACTACTCGAACCGTGGGACATGGGCGAGAATGGTGGTTGGGGCATCCCGAACGGCGACGCGGGGAGGCTGCATTGCCTGCTGAATGCGGGATTACCTTATGTCGGTCCCGGGGCCACAAGCCAGCAGATATCGCAGGTGGTCGAAGCGGCGCAGTTGGCCCGTCGTTGTGGCATGCTGGAAATGACGTCACATGAGTTTTTGGACGACACGCGGCGCTGGCAGCGAACGGCTTTCAGCGACGGAACGACGGTAACGGTGAATTTTGACACGAAGGAGTCTTCAATTTCCCTCGGTTCGAAGCAGTAAATAGGAACGACCCGGCAGGCATTCTTCGAGGTCATCGCCCTTGGCCACGGTCGTTCCCCGTCAACCAGGCACAATTTGCGGCCCTTCCGAGTTCTTCGTGGCGGCAATTACCGGCAAGACCAAGTGGCCACCATGTTGGCTCCCGGCTGGGCCGCTCGCCAAGGGGAAGGAAAGTGCCCGCCCGCTAACGCTACGGGTGTTCGCCTGTTGCCGCCTCTTTCAGGTTCTTAACGCCTGCCACCGCCCCCTCCACGATGCAACGACCCAAATCCGCGCCGTAGAAGCTGACACTCGCCTCATATCCACCCACTTTGTATTGTTCCGCTGAGAGGATGTAGCTGATCCACTCATTAGCCAGGCCGCCGATCGAGACGTGTGTGACGCCGGTGATCTCCCTGACGCGTTGTCTGATATCCAGGCCGAGTTCGGCGGTCATTTCACCTGGGACGCCAACAATGATCAGGTCGCCAAGTCGCAAGCTGCCGCTGGCTGCCTTGCTGGGGAACAGCAACGGCAGGGCTTGTGCAAGCAACTTTTCGCTCAGGCCGTATTCGTCGCCACCAGTCTTCATGAAATCAGGGTGCCAGCTGCGCGAGGGCAAATTGATCTCATGCGTGTGAAAATCAAACAGTATATTGCGCTGCGGTGTGATCTTATCCCACAGATCGTGCGCACGGCTGGCCAGGCCGAGACCGAATTGTTCCGCCGCGCGCCACCTATCGGAACCGGAATTGGCCTGATCCACGGGCGACTGATCACCTTCTGCGCCATTGTAGAACATGACGGTCACGCTATTGCCGACAGAAGCTTCGAGTCCGCGTTGCAGATACCCCGGCCAGCCGCCGGAGAAGAGCATCTGTTCTGGTCCCATGAAAGTGGGGTGGGCGGTGAAATTGACGAGCACGGCCAATGGTTTGCCATCGGTCGAGTCGATGCGTGTTACGGTCAGTGATTTGTCCGTGGGACCATTGGGCACTCGGCGGTTGCGATTCCACCCGTCAACCTGACCGGCCGCGGTGCCGATCGATACCGGCTTGAGATTGCTCGCAGCTGTCTCGATGACGTTCTGGCACCGAGCAAGTGTCCACTCGTACAGCTTGCCATCGAAGACGCCAATCTGCTTGATCCCGAAAATGTTCGCTGGGTTGATGGCGTTCATTTCGATGCTGGTATGCGAGTGGCTGGGTAGCAGCATGATCTGCTCGGGGTCCAACCACTGCCGGCAAGTCGTGTGACGAGTGCCGGCTTGAAGGCTGGAGGAAACCCCAGGATATCCGCGGTGAGTACCGCGAAGCGACGGCTACCATCAGAAATGACCAGCGCCTTAACAAGAACCGGATCATGTACACCCTCAGCAGGCCGACTCATGCGAGCGCCGTAGCCGCCCAATGCGGCCTTCATTTCCATGGGGGGTGTCAATTCGGCGCGGGCCACGCCTGCGGCTAACTCCGCCGCGTGGCCGCTACCGGCGAGAAACACGCCTGCCAGTACGACTGCAAACGAGCATTGACGTTGCATGATGATCTCCTTGGCCTGGAATTGACTAGCAGGTGGCTACAGGCCTGCAAAATGTCTTGTCAGCCAGCGGTATTTCTGGGTGTGAGATGAGCCGCAAGCAAGTTCTGCACACTGCGTTGAAAATGCTGAAATGGGACAAAACAATGGAAAGACAAGAAGATCGTGTGCCAGACGGATTCGCAGTGCGCCGGCTCGACTCAATCCTATACAGGTGCACCTACTCCGCATAGACCATCACCTCGACAAGGTGACGTCCGCTGTTCGCCGAGTTCTTGGTCTCTGTGACGCGGACGAAGCGCGTTGTGCGAGGTTCGAAGCGGCAAGTATATCCCTCTGCCGTCGAAAGTTGCGTGTTATCGCGCCCGTCAGCAGCCATGCTCCAAGTCTTGCCATCGAGTGACGTTTCCACGGTGAATCCGTAAGAGCGTTGGTCTCCGTAGTAGCCGACGACCACCACTCGGCTGATCGCGGTGGGCTTCTGCAGGTCGACTTGCCACCAGGCGTCGCCCGGATGAAATTGGACGTCCGTGGCCCAATAACTGTCGGTGTCATCGCTACGCCCATCGTTGGCCAGTGACGCGGGAAAGGCGGGAAGTGCGTGGGAACATTGTGTCGGTTTGCCGGTCGAGAGGCTGGGAACATCCGGCTTGGTCCAATCGCACGATTTCTTGGTACAAGTCAACAATTGCGGGGAAGTCCCAGCGTTTGGTTTGATCTGTTCGCTGCACCAGTTCCACTCCGGGGAGCGAGCCGACCAGGGGCCGCGATGTAGGTAACGTGAGCACGATTCGCCGGGGCGGACTGCGTTTGGGTGGGTCCAATGCGATTTCAACTCCCTGGGGTGTGCCTCGCACAAGCAGGTTCATCTCGCCAAAGTGAGTCGGAAGTCGTTCCAAGCGAATATCTTGGCCGGGCTCCAGCCACCAATCGGGGACGGCGCTCAACAGATGCAGTTCGTCTCCCGCTTCGTGAACGAGCATGTGTCGCAACATAATGGCATAATTGCAGGCACCCGTGACGTGAGGAATCGTATCACTCCACGCCGTACGACGTTTGTAGTAAATCCCCTCAGGAAACGCATGTGCTGCGGTACTGTGCAGCAGGTACCAGTAGAAGTCTTGCACAACCTGTTCGTCCTTTCCGCGGATCAGGTCGGTCATGGTCGTATAGGCACTCATGTAGGGGTGAATGGCCTGCACATTCCCTCCTCCTTTCCACTGGATCGTTCCCTCGATGAACCCTCCGGCAAACTCATGGCGAACGAATTGACTCAGCGCCGCCACGCCGGGATCATCACGCTCGAACAACTCCGTCGGCCAAAGTGTCTCGGTATTTCCCCAGTGAGTACCCGCCCCTTCCCAACTCGGCGGGAAATGCTGCAGGCCGGTTCGTTTCCAGACGGCATCGATGTCCTTTCTGTAAGCTGCAGCTTCCTCGAGCAAGTTTGACTCGTCGTCGTTCTTTCCCAGGATCCGCGCGGCATCGGCCACGCAGAGCATGCCGCGCAAATTCCAGAAGTCGTACCCTACGATGTGGTTCTTGCCATCCCAGAGGAACTCGCCGTCGGCAGGAGCTACCGGCAGAACGCCCGTAAATGGTTCTGCGGTGGTGCGACGAGCCTGCATGGTCCACTGTGCCGCGCGGAGCATTGCTGGGTAGACCCGTTCGAGAAACTGCCGATCACCGGTGATTTTGTAGTACTGCCACAGTGTCCAGACGGCCTGCCCGTTGGCGTCGAACTGCCCTGCCTGCGATTCAAATCGTCCGTCGTCGCGTTGGCGCACCAAGTACCGTTCGATCGCCTTGGCTGCCGCGTCCATGAGCCCGGCCTCCTCCAATTCCATCACCTGGTACGCACCGTCACGAATATAGAACACGTCGTAGAATCCCTCGCCACCATGCACTTCGCCATGGTCGTTGGCGATCATCTGGCAGACATGCGCGGCCAGCAGCGCTTCGGTCGCCTTGCGGCATGGTACTTCGATTTTGGCGGCGCGATCGATCGCACTTTGCCAATAGGCTTCGGTCCGCTGCAGCCAGAGCTGAGGATCAGCCTGGTCGTAAGTCTCTGATGCCGCGACGGGAAAGAACGTGTAGCGAGCTACCCCGATAGCGGAACCGCCCGGTGGAAGTCGCCATGACCAGGAGTATGTGCGCGATGCCTTCGCATCCGAGGCCGGCTCAGTCTGTTGCTCTGGTGTAGCCGGCACTTGTGCCTCGCTGGGCCCGACGTCAGCGCCGGCCTGTACCGCTGTATCACCGGTATTGGTGGCCGTGACGCGGATCCAGTTCAGGAAATTCTCGCCTTCGGTCGGCCAGTCAAAGGCCTGCTGCCAGTCTTTGGCGTCTGGCAGCGGCGTCGCCCAGTAGGCGATTTCGTAGTGCACGGGACCATCGTCCGCCGTCACGATAATGATTGGCATCCAGCCATGAAGAGCCAGCTTCGGATTCTCCCGACTCAAGGGCTTGCGGTCGCCTCCGATACAAACTTGTACGGGCGTTGTACCCGAAAGCACCAGCAGATTGTCGGGTGTAATGCGACTGCCGTGAACGTAGTCTTTCAGTCCCACTACGTTCCAATTGTTCGCAAAATAGTCGAAAGTCACGCTTGGATTGTTGGATGGCTCGGCACGTTCCTGGGCCCGAGCACTAACGCTAATGCCGGCGGCCAAGGTGAAGACGATGAACAGGAATGTGGCTGAGTGTGCACAGGCTTTCATGGCAATTAGACCTCATGTGGGGAATGATCTCGACATGCCTGGCGAGTATCTGAGCAGAACAAACATGGTGGGACGCCATGTCGCGTGCGCAGCCGGTAGTCGTGGCGAGTGAATTCGCGTGTGGCGTTGGTCTGGCAGCCACCCGGTACGTTGATGCTACTTGTCGCGTTGAGTTCTGGATGGCCGGTGTGCACATCTCCAGTTGACACCATAGCGGGGCTGAGTGCCATCCACGCACACCGATTTTTCGGAAATGTCGGTCGTGTTCGACGTCTCCGGAGTACCTCACAAGTCGATTTCGTCGCTGCATGCCACGGCGACCTACCGGGAAACGGTCAGAAAATACCAAGTGGTAGGAGGAGAGCCAACCGGCAGTTCCCAGGTCATAGCGTGTGCGGCCAGTGGTATCGGATCGCCGAACGGGTGGCCGGTGGCATCCAAAGTGGGCGTCAAAGTGTCTGGTGTTGCTGACTTGGATGGCCGAAATGATGAGGGAGTGCGGAATGCGGAATGCGGAATGCGCAGTGCGGAATCACAAATACACGTTTCACGTGGTTCTTTGTTCCGCACTGCGCATTCCGCAATCCCTGATCGTTCCCCCCACGGAGTGGCACACGTCGCAGGGAAGCGCCGACCGAGCGCGCATGTTCTCGACCAACACTGTGACGCGGGAAATCGGCTCGCTGCTCCAATTCAGTTACTGGTCGTCGCACGTGACATCAACTGGGCAGTGGCGAGGCCATAGGGCCTTGAAATCGCCGAGGCTATACCAATGCAGTCGTTTGTTCAGGTCGACCTCCACCACCGCGACCGTGCCGAATTGTTTCGCCTGGGCGATCACGTTCCCTTCATGATCGAAGACACCCGAGATCATCCAGTTCATGCTGATATCGGTATACGTGCTGCTGACGACATACACGTGGTTCTCGAGGGCGCGAGCCGCCGTCAGGCGGGGGCTACAGCCCCACACGGGAAATGCGATCACTTCCGCTCCGTTGAGGCTCAATTGGCGTGCGGGTTCCGGAAAAAACCCGTCGTAGCAGATCATGATGCCGACTTTTCCAAAACGGGTTTCGAAGACCGGGTATTCATCACCCGGCTGAAGTCCCGCATCCCACTCCCCGCCAGGCAGAGTCACTTTCCGATACTTGCCGATCAACTGGCCCTCTGGACCAACCAGAGCGGCCGTATTGTACAAGAGGTGCCCCTCGCGTTCGACGACCGGTACGACGATGTAAAGGTTCTGTTGTTTAGCTAATGCGCCGAAGAATTTCGTGGAAGGACCAGGGACCAGTTCGGCGGATTCTTCGAACGACAATCCTGTTCCGGCTCGCGTGATTGTTTCTCCTAGCACGACGAGGTCGGCACGTTGGCGCGCAGCTTCCTCGATGAAGGGAACCATGAGCTGGCGGTTTCCGGCGGGCGTCCTGCCGTCGCGGGGAAAATAGTGCACGGTAGCCAGACGTGCCAGCCGGGGCGACAAGGCCGGTACCTGGGCGAAAGACACTTGCGCCACTCGACCTGGCCGTGCGGCAAAGGCCATCGCAGCCAGAGTTCGACTACCGCCTTCGTCGCCTGGGACGGTGCACGGTAGGTATCCGACACTTCGGTCCAACCCTCCGCGTCGACTCCACGATCGAGGGGGAATTCTGGCTCGCTGCGCGGAGCCTTACCGGGCTCGAGCGTCACCGCTTCCGCCGCGTCACGCATGGCTGGAATTCCCTCTTTGTCGAGCCAAGTGACCCGCGGGAAGATACTCCGCCTGGGTGCCGTTACCTGCTCACAACGACGTACAGCGCGAAAGGCATACGACTGCCCACCTTCAACGGGAAAAGTCTTCGTCCAACAGCCAATCAAGCCTTCACGTGCATCGGCGCGAATGACGAAGCTCCCCGCGCCACGGGGTCCGCCTTCGGGTAGGTAGACAAATTCCGGCTGGATTTCTTTACGCGGTGACGAAGTCTGCCAGCCTTCCGGCGCCGCGTGATCTTCAGCACAACATGTGCCGGCAGCGACGAGAGAGGCGAAAACGCCCGTGCAGATTCTTCGTAATAGCAGGAGGCAATTCTCGGTAGCCATAGGGAGTTCCGTCAAGTCTGCGGGATAAGTGATGAAACCGTCGTGGCACATCTACCACTCTATCGTCGTCCCCGGAGTTCGTCATTAGCCGTGGCATGCGGCGTAAACAGCGAGACTCTCCTGCGCGGCGGCCACGCGATCATTTTTCGCACTACCAGCGGAAAAAGCGATAGGGATCGTCCCACTGTTCCGGCGTGTCCAAGTACAGTCCTTCCAGCCACCTGCCTGTCGCCGGGTCGGGAATCGGTTCCATGCGAATATCGGAAAGCCACAAGCGGCCCGAGCCACCGTACCAGATCTGAAAACGCGTGCGTCGCTCCGCGGTGTCGCTCGATTGCACCTCAAAGTCAAACTGCTGCCAGCCGGGACCGGGTTGGAAAGGTTGGTAGTCGAACACCGAGTGCCAGTTCTCCATGTTGGCAATGACCAGAGTGACGCTGCGACCAGTTAACTGCTCCGCCTTGGCGCGGAACGAAATGCGATACCAATGCCCCTTTGTGACCGGCACATCGTGCTGTGCCAGCATCGTGCTCGCCTTCTTGTCGCCGGTTGCGGGTGGGCAATTGAGTGCCAAGGACCATTGGTCGGCGCCATCCTGGATCCGCTCGCGCGTGCAGGTGGCCCCTTGGGTTTCCTGTGAGAAGAGCCACTCATCAGGTACTCCATCGGCGTCCTCATCACCGGCAAAGTCACCGTTCTTGAGTAACGAAACTCCGGAAGTGTCGCCAAGCGGAGTGGCGAACCTGGCCAGCAGTGGAGTTGAACTAGCGGCCCCCATGTTGGCCAGTAGACGCGCAACGAGGAAACAACTGCGACGATAGGTCCGCTTCAGATTGTGTTGTTCAGTGCGGTATGAGAACAACCACGATTCGGTCCCCGATTCGAAGCCAGGGTTGGCCAGCAGGTTCGTGGAGGCTGCTGAAGAGGCGTTGGTTCCTCGCGCTTTATCTGTGCGCTGGGGCATACGTTCCTTCGTAAAGGCGACATTGGTCGAGCCGGTATTGCGCACCGGCCTGACCACAGTGAATATAAGCCGACCAACCTTCCGGATAGGGCTTGTCGACGTTGAATGTCTGGTGCAGTTCCGTCCATGTGCCCGTGGGAGCGAGCACGTCGTCACCCCGCGCCGCTCGATCCCAGGGACTGCCGGCTCGCTCCACTTCCAGCCGGAGCTGGACCGGCTCGCCGACACTTTTGACCATAGCGGAAAAGGTGTACGTTCTGCCAACTTCTGGTGCCTTAACCTTCTGGATAAATTGGCTCGATGGTACCGAGCCCATATTGATCACAGCGCTCTGTGTGCCTTCTACGGCATCCTCATCGTTCACGGCAAAAGAAGGTAATTCACCCCACGCTTTCCGCACGCTATCGGGCGGAAGCTGGCAGAAGACCACATCCACGTCCTTGGCAGTGCCCAGGATACCATCACCCAGGGCCGTCGCGCCGGCGGACACCAAGGGCATTGTTTGCGGTGCCGGACTATGCACATCCGCCGGGCAGACTCCCGCCAGTAGTGAGGTGGTTGGAGGCGGAATGAAGCAGGTCGAAATATGTTCGCCGCGACTTCATCTCCACTTTACCAGGCAAGAAGGAATTGGCCTCTTGCTGATCGAGTCCCAACGCCAGCACGCGTCCCCCTTTCGTCAGCCAATCGGCGATCGCAGAGGCGTGCGAGGCGAGCGTGCCACCACCGCCCGGACCGACCACGAGCAACTGGTCACTGTGATAGCTCTTGGCCCTGATAGGATTGTGTGGCGATGCCAGTGCGCTGAAGATGGTCTGCCCAAACAGGATCGCCAGCGTACAAGACCTGTCGTCTGGGTGCCGGTTTCCACTGGGAAATGTACTGCAGGATATTGTGTGTGAGCATCTCGGCTACCGGATCGGTCTCGGTCCGCCCGGTAACATCCACCTGACAGAAGAGGACCATGCCCTTCCCTTCACGGTACTCGAGCAACGGGCTGTACTGGAGGCTGTAGCCGCCATCGAGAATCGGCAGGAAATCACCTCGCGCCGGCTTCTCGATCAGCGCCGAGGCAACGTTGCCGCGATTGCCGCATCGCCAGAGCCGGGAGACCGGGATGCCGCACCAGCGAACCGTCGGGGCGTCGCTGAATTGAGACGCTGGCGCATAAGTGAGTCGCGGCGGGAGGATCGTTGCCTCGCCTCGCCAGTCCCTCAACTGGTTCTCGTTGATTCCCAGCAGAGTTGGATGGTCGGGAACTCTCCGGAAGAGTTGCCGCAATCCGTACGCCGCCACGCGGAAACCGAGTCTCTTCTCCAATACATCTGGCGTCTGTTCGAACACCAGTACCTTCAATCCGTCGGCCACTCGCGCGATGTCAGGTGCCGGGTCCGATAACGTCAGAGCATTCTTGCCGATAACCAGTACTTCACCAGCGGACAGTTTCGCATCCGCGTTCACAACGCGATACGCTACCCCTAGTTCGTCGAGCAGTTGGCGTGTTTCGCCGCGGGGATCGAAAAGTGCGACGTTCACGCCGATCTTCAATGGCACAGGACGCGGCAGGACGTCAATGGAAAATGAGTCTTGTTGAGTCTCACCGTTGCTGAATCGGAAGACGGCACTGAGGCTGTAGGTTCCCGCGGAGAGTTGCTGGGGCAACGCGCATCGCACGGGAATTCGTTCCTGCTCCCCTGTCGGTACCGTAATTTCTTGGCTACCGGTGAGGCGATCGGGCAAATTCAACGACCACTCACAAACACATTTCACGGTCTCCCTGGAGTTATTGATCACGATCAACTGCTTTTCGACGCTGTCGCCCGCGAAGAAGTTGTGGTCTTTGCTCGTAAACGCTGGCGGCTTACCGGCAATGTAACCCAGCAACGGGCCGTTGTTGCGGATCAACGTCTGTGCCGCTACCGTGGGAATCCAATCGGATCGTTCGAAAGCCAAATCAATCGTCTCGTACCGATCGTCAATGTAGTCGGGGCTCAGTCCAGGCCGTTGCAGGTTCTGCCATGGTACGTCGAGCTCTTGGCGGCTCTTGTCGACTCCCTCGCGCAACGTCCAGTAGTGTCCATGATTCCACGGCGAGTTGGCTGAGACTTCCCACGTGCGAAAGGCCGGCCAGTTGTCCGCAAAATACATGGCATAGACGGGATACCGCTCCGCAAAATCACTGGAGCCAACTGGATGTGGATAGTCCCAGCGATGCCACAGATTGCCGGCCTGGAACTGCTTGGCCTCCCACCGCAGATTCTCCTTCTCCTGCTCGCTGATCTGGTACGCCCGGTCGCCAAAGAACTGTGCGTTCCACTCGGCGATGCAGAACTCCCACGGCACGGTGGCGCTGCCGAACTCGCGGTTGCCTTGATACCAGCCGCGATACATGGCCAAGTCCCAGGGCATGGGAACACTGTACTCGCAAGTGAACAGCGGCTTCACTCCCTCGGTCGACCAGTGCGCGAACCAGTCGGACATTTCCTGGACGGGAACGAAGTTCGCATAGAAATTGCTCGTGTGCATCGAGCCGAGATTTCCCGAGGCATGATGGTAGACGATGCGGCTCGGATCGAGGCTCGTAATGATGGCCTCGACTCGCTGCGCCAGTTTCACATTGCGATCGGCCCATTCACTGCGGCGGTCCTGGATTCCGTCGATCATGTCGGGGTTCATGTCTTCGCCATAGCCGGTCGCGTTGTGGCTGGTGGAGTAAGCGACAACGGACGGATGATTCTGCGCCACCCGGACATAGAACTCCGCATGCCGCGCGTAGCCGTTTGTCTGCGCGGCATCGGGACTGTCCCAGTCGTAATGGGAGAAATGCGGCTGCGAAAAGGAGATGAGCATTCCCACGTCATCCGCCGCGCGGAGGATTTCCTCGAAACTCAGATGAGAACCCGGTTCGCAACCGTAGTTGTGCGTGTAGACGAAATTGATCCCGAAACTGGCCAGTCGCTGCATGCTCTCGCGAGCGGCATCGTAATTGGCCCAGGCGGCGCCGATTTGAGCGTTGTCGAGCGGTACCGACGAGAGAAAGATGCGGGTTCCGTTCAGATAGAAATCGCGGCCGTCGATCCAGAATTCGCGGAACCCGAACCGGATGGGCAGGCTATCGTCGAGGTTCTTTTCGTCAGCGGTACTCAGTGACAGCTGCAGCTGATACATGTTCTGGGGCGTGTGGATATCCCAGAGTTTGTCGGGGTGCCAGGATTCGCTCACGTTGATGTGGCCATCCTGCAACTGAGCTGCCTGAAAAGGCTGGCTGCTGAATTCCAGCACGGGCTTGCCGCCATCGGTGATGTGGGCCTTGAGAAGGTAGGTTGTGTCGTCAGAGAGACCGGCGAGTTCCGCGCCGATGTTGAGGTTCCACTGGCGCACCGACGTCACAACGTTCACGTCGCCGATCCGCGGACCCATCGGCGAGCTTGCCAGATACACGTCACCGCACAAACCACGTCGCGCCACCTCTCCCTTGACCTGGCGCGCCGAGGCCGTATCGCGGTAAGAGAGCATGACGCCTTTCAGCGGCATGGCGATGACGAGCATGCTCAACACGTGCTTCTGGCCAGGTCGACAGACAGACGTCAGATCGACTTCTCCGGCCGGGTAGCGGATCTCGCCGACTTTCTGGCCGTCCAGCAGCAGGGTGGCGAACGAGTTGACGTACTCAGCAGAGAGCACGATACGTCGGCCTTCCCACTGCGCAGGGATCGTGATGTCGCGTTGGTACCAAGCGGCCGTGATCCGACTCAACCGTTCGTCGCTCCAACTGGGGTGAGCAAAAACGGTCTGGCAGTCCTTCTGCATATAGTCTGTGATTCCCGGCCAGCAGCCGGGAACCTTGAAATAGCCCCAGTTGGCGCGTTGGCACTTGATCGAGATTGCTGCCGGCCGGTTGCCAGCGCCACAGACCATTGATGCAGATTCGTTCCTGGGTCTCGGTGGACTCGCGATAAGCCTTACTGATGTCCCACACTGCTGCGACACCCGCCGGCAACGCGACCGCGGCGCTTTTCTTGAGCCATGCTGACTCCTGGCGTGATCACAGCGAAGGCTCCCAATAGACTCGCAATCAGCGCAGGCGATTTGAAAGCTGCATTCATGGAGTGGCTCTTTCGTACTTGGGTAGCATAGGTTACGGCAGTGGTGTGTTAGTCGCGTGTAGAACCAGGTCGATTATGGCGGTACACGGTAGACTCGGGCAGGGACAGAGCGATTCAACATCAGTCACACGGAGGTCGGTTTTTCGGATTGTCGGCCCTCAGCGAATCGAGATCCAGGTTGCACGCGGACGCAACACTGTAATCGCGGGGGAACCCGTGTTGAACGTGAGCCAGTCGACACGTCGTGCTCGTGTGTCCCACGTCGCAATCTAACACGACGACACGCGCAATGCTGCCAGGGGGACTTCTCATTCGCTCAGACGCCCGTTTCGCGCTTGTCGACCAGCGCTGGCAGACCCTTGCTGGCTCGAGTCATGAATGTATGCCAAGCAGCATACCCAACTTCGATGGGTATCTCTCCTTTAGCTCATCCACTAGCTTCTGCGCCTGACGGTCCTGCTTTTCGAGAAGTTCCCGGTTGTCGTGATAGTACATCAGCGCGGCATGTACGTCAGCGATCGTGATCTGAGGAAATTCGGCAACTATCTCTTCCGGTGTCATGCCATGCAGGTCATGCCAAACATGGATGTCCCACACTCGAATACGCGTTCCCTTGACGCAGGGCTTTCCCCCACATACGCCAGGGATCGTCGCGATGTGGCGTCTCTCCACGACTTCGTGCTGGTCCGTGTCCATGCTTCGAGTTTTCCAGACGTATTTCACCGCCAGGTTTCGGATTCCTCACCGTCGGCAAAAAAGAAAGCCGAGGCATCACAGCTGAAGTATATTCCGTGACTTGACTTTCGTCCATCCAAGACGCATCCATTGTTTTGGGGAGGTGGGAGCCTGGCTCGATACGTTCCAGCCCCGCGCCAGCGTCTGCTTCCCTTGTCCTGTTTACCCTCCACCAAACTCATCGAGCCAATTTCGGAGTTCGTCGGCGTCGAGTTCCCGGTGACGATCGGGTTCCTGTTGCTCATCCTGTCGGTTGTGCCTCATTTCCGCCACCCACCGTTCGCTATCCACCGGGGTCGCTCGCCGTCGTCGCGCGGCCCGATGGATCCGATGATCACTGGAAACGACGAGGAGCGAACGAGGTGCGGAATGGTCGCGGATCAAATCCTCCAATAGATCGTCGGCCTCGCCACCGCGCGGGGCAAAGAGAATGGTGAGTCCATGTTTTTCCAGCGAGCGGGGCAAGCCCGGGAACGCTTCCCGAGCATCAAAAACGATCGTGGTTCGCCGACACTGAGCGTCGCTGAGGACTCCTCCTAGCCAGTCCAGCAAGGCCTCACGCGAACTCTCCAGAGAAGTTCGACCGCCGGTGCCGAACACGCCACTGGCGTGGAGCAGGTTGTAGCCGTCGATGAGGATCGATGGTGGAGCAGGCAACGCCAGATACTTTCATGTCAGATAGTGTGGGGATTTCTGCCAGTCGATTATACCGGTCGGGGCCTCCGACGTACGCTCCTTCCGTCAGGCCGATTCTCCGGTAGCCCTCTTGCCGCGTGCTTCAAGTCAAACGGCGCGAAAACGGGCGGTCAGAATCTCCTGTTTTGTCGGTGTGGGGATAGACGTGGTCGTTCTATTTGTCCGGGGGTTGTATTCCTCCTGGAGGGGGGCGATACTCGAACCACATTGCGATTTGGCACGCCATGCCGCACGCGGGGTTGACCACTGGAGGCAATCGCGCAGGTTGTCGATCGATTGCCCAACAGAGGTCTACAACAAACGGTTCCGCACCTGTAAAGTATCATACAGAATTCGTATGGTCGCGCAGGTGAGTCCTGGCGATTTCGTACACGAAGCGCAGCGACTGCCTGTCGATCTGAGTGACAGTTGGACCAACAGTGTGGACCAAAGGAACGCTCGACTCCGGTGTGCATGCCCGTCGCTTCTGATGAAAGAAGCTGTGCTTGACTCGGCGGTGGGCCGCGACAGTGCGTGCATTGTCCCTGACGAAATCTAGGCACGAACAAGGGGCCCGCTCAACATAGAGGTAGCAGGATGGACGTCGTATTGCTTTCGCGTCTTCAGTTCGCGCTGACCATCATGTTTCACTACCTGTTCCCGCCACTGACGATCGGGCTGGGGCTGGTACTGGTATTCCTGGAGTTCCGTTGGCTGAGGACGAATGATCCGATCTACCATCGGGCGGCGAAGTTCTGGACGAAGATGTTCGGGATCAATTTCGCGTTGGGGGTCGCGACCGGTATCGTGATGGAGTTCGAGTTTGGCACCAATTGGGCGGCCTACTCACGGTATGTGGGAGACGTGTTTGGATCGGCACTGGCGGCCGAGGGCATCTTCGCATTCTTTCTGGAATCCGGGTTTCTGGCGGTGCTGTTGTACGGTTGGGACAAAGTGTCGCGTGGCTTTCATTTCTTTGCCACGTGCATGGTAGCACTGGGGAGCGTTTTCTCATCGATCTGGATCATCGTGGCGAACTCGTGGCAGCAAACGCCCGCCGGGTTCCACTTGGTGCAGCGCGAGATCAATGGGCACGTGTTTCAACGGGCGGAAATCGTCGATTTCTGGGCGATGGTTTTCAACCCGTCGACGGTTCATCGACTGACCCATGTCTGGCTGGGAGCCGGCATCTTGGGAGCGTTCTTCGTCATGAGCATCTCCGCCTGGTACTTGCTCAAGAACCGGCATCGAGAATTTGCCATTCGTTCGTTTACCGGTGGCTTGATACTGGGAACCGTAGCCGCGTTAGGGCAGTTGGTTTCCGGTCACTTCAATGCCGAAATGGTGGCGCACCAGCAACCGGCCAAGCTGGCGGCTTTTGAAGGGCACTATGAGACGGGTGAAGGCGGTACTCCTCTGCATTTGTGGGGGTGGCCTGACGATCAGAGCAAGACCGTCAAGGGGGGGATTGCCGTGCCAGGGGCGTTGAGTTTCTTGGTGTACCGTGACTTCCACCGGCCCGTGGCGGGACTGGACCAGTTGGAGAAGGATTACGGGCATCCGCCCGTGTGGCTGTCTTTTCAATCGTATCATCTCATGATCAGCCTGGGGATGTTGTTCATCGCCAGCACGTTGTATGCCTGCTGGTGCTGGTGGCGCGGCAGTCTGTTCAGCCAACGGTGGTTACTCTGGTACTTTGTGTTTGCGGTGGTGTTGGCGTTTGTCGCGAACGAAGTGGGGTGGGTGGCAGCTGAAGTGGGACGGCAGCCGTGGATCGTGTACCCCACGCCCGATGCTGGAGGGCACCTGGTCGGTGGCCTGCGAACGACCGATGGTGTGTCGGAGGTGATTACCAGCGAACTGGTCCTCGGATCGATTTTCATGTTTGGGTGCATCTACATCTTGCTGTTCGCCCTCTGGGTGTTTCTGCTCAATCGGGCGATACAGCAGGGCCCGGATACCGAGTTGGTGCAGGGTTCGATGGCTCTCAGCGGTGATGCGGCCGCGGCGATCACCGCGCGTGCAGCGCATGTTCCGCCACCCGATGACCGACCGAAGGAGGCGAATTAACATGGACCTGAATCTGACGTGGTTTATCTTGCTGGGTGTGTTGTTGGCCGGCTACGCCGTCCTGGACGGTTTTGATCTGGGTGTTGGAATGTTGCACCTGCTGGCCAGGGACGACGATGAGCGGAGAACGTTTATCGCGGCGATCGGCCCCGTGTGGGATGGCAATGAAGTCTGGCTGGTTACTTTTGGCGGTGCGCTCTTTGCTGCTTTTCCCGAAGCGTACGCGACCGTATTCTCGGGGTTCTATATCGTCTTCATGCTTGTGCTGTTGGCGCTGATTTTTCGTGCCGTTTCCGTCGATTTTCGTAGTAAGACAGAGTCCGCCGCCTGGCGCAAAACCTGGGATATTGGCTTCTGCCTGTCGAGCACATTGGCCACGTTGCTCTTTGGCGTGGGTGTGGGCAACGCCATGGTGGGTGTACCGTTAAACACGCGTGGCATCTACGAAGGTGGGTTTTGGAACCTGCTGAACTCTTACTCGCTGTCCGTCGGGCTACTTGCAGTGACGATGTTCCTGATGCATGGGGCGATTTACTCTGCATCTGAAAACGTCCGGTCCGTTACAGCAGCGTATTTACCGCTGGATGTGGTATAGCTTTGGCGCATTCGTCGTCATGTATTTGATCGTAACGGTTGCCACGTGGATCAGGGTGCCGCGTGCTACCGCCCCGTTTCAATCCTCGCCCCTCGCCTGGCTCGTGGCAGTCGTGAATGTCGCGGCCGTGCTGAGTATCCCCTACGCACTGCGCCGTCATTGGTCTGGTCGAGCGTTTCTGGCATCTTGCTTGGCCGTGTCCGCGCTGGTGCTGTTGCTGGGGCTGGCCCTGTTCCCCCATCTGGTGACATCGAGTCCGAATCCGGCCAACAGTCTGACGATCTACAATGCCGCATCGAGCCACCAGACACTTGGTATCATGCTCATCATCGCCGTCATCGGGATGCCTTTTGTGATCGCCTATACGTCGATCATCTACTGGGTGTTTCGTCACCGTGTGGCCATTGGCGGCAAATAGGGCTGACCAGGTTTGTGTTAGCCTCGCGGGAACTTGCCATGGCATGCCGTCGGGAACCGTTCCTTCCTGAGAAACACCGCCGTTGCGCCGCTGCCGTTTCCCGCTCTCTTTCCGTCGTCGTTCTGCGGGGCCGCTGCGCCCCGCAAACGGGCGGCCGTTCGCCACATCACCGTGGGCGGACAGGGCAGCGGGATGATGAGAGGACTCAGGGTGGAACGGTTCAACTCCTCTCACTGGATCTTTGGAAACTCAAAGGCGAGCAAGGGAGGCCGGCCGGCTAACGCGAGAGCCGCTGCAGAACGCGGCCCTGCGGGTCGCGCAGGGTGACCTCCAAAGGCATCTGTCCAGGGAGGTTGTGGGTGGCGCAGCCGAAGCACGGGTCGTAAGCTCGGAAGGCCATTTCGACCATGTTCAGCAGGCCTTCCGTCACCTCCTGGCCCTTGTGAATCAGGCCTTGGGCGGCCTTCTTGACGGACATGCAAATCGGAGCGTTATTGTTGGTCGTCCCGACAATCAAGTTGACCTTTGTCAGGATGCCACGCTCGTCAGTTGTGTAATGATGCGTGAGCGTGCCGCGCGGGGCTTCGACCGATGCCACGCCTTCCGTCGGCGTCTGCGTGGGAAGTACACGGTACTCCTTGCTGGTGATCTCGGGGTCTGTTGCCAACTCGACCCAGCGCTCCGCGGCGTACAGCAATTCGATCAACCGAGCCCAATGGGTAGCCAGTGTATGATTGACCGGTTTACCACAGAGCGTTTCGTAGAATTTCTGATATTCAGCGTTTGCCAGCGGCGTTGCCATGCCGTCCGCGGCGTTCAAACGTGATAACGGCGTAGCCTTGTAGACGCCGGAGTCCACTCCGTCGACGAACCCTTTCCAGCCGACTTTCTTCAGGTAGGGAAACTTCAGGAAGCTCCAGGGTTCGACTCGTTCCGCCACGTATTCACGATAATCCCGTGCGTCGTACTTCGCGTGCTCTACGCCGTCCGGTCCCACGACGCGAATCTGACCATCGTAGAAGTTCACGCAGTTGTTGTCATCCACCGTGCCCATATTGTACGTCCGGTGGACGTATATATCACCGGTCACCAACTTCACATAATCGCTGTTTTTGAGAACGACATCACCGAACAACTGCAGCGAGAACTTGCCAAACTCGATGGCATCACGGCCGAGCTGTTCGATTTCCTGCCGTTGTTCTTCGTTGATCCCGCGGCTGACGCCCCCCGGCAGACCCCAGTTGGGATGCACCTTGCGCCCGCCCATCAGTTCAATCAAGTGATGGCCGTCGCGACGCATCTTGAGCACTTTGCCGGCGATTTCCATGCCCACCTTTTGCACGACGCCAAGGATGTTTCGCTCTGCCACGGGAGCCGTCGGTCCCATCACGAAGTCGGGCCCTCCCAAGGCGTAAAAATGCGTGGTGTGGTCGGTGGCGAAGAAGATACTATAAAACATTTCCCGCAGCTTCTTGGCCGCGGGCGGCGGATCGACGTGGAATACGACATCGAGCGCCTTGGTCGCTGCGATGTGGTGTGCCTCGGGACAGACGCCACAGATCCGAGCCGTCAGATTCGGCATATCCTCTGCCGGACGTCCCACGCAGAACTGTTCGAACCCGCGCAGCTCGGGAATCTGCAGATAGCAGTTGGCAACCTCACCCTCCTCGGTCAGGAAGATATCGATCTTGCCGTGGCCTTCGAGACGCGTGATCGGGTCGATGGAAATGCGACGGTTCTTCGTGCCGACAGACATCATGCATTCTCCGTGAAGTTGCCGTTGTCAACCGAGTGCGTTGCGTACTGACAATGGCGAACACGAAACTACCTATTAGTGAACCAAGGCGGAATCGCGCACGGCGACTCACCCCCATGTCTTTGCGTTGGCTGGAGCGGCCTTTGCAGGCGGCGGACTTCCGTTGCCGTTGGTGAGGCAATTTACTGCGCCGCAGCTGGCTACCGGCCAGGCTGAAGCGATAGAAACTTCCCACCGGATCTGGAATACCTTCGCGAATAATCCGGTCGATTTCCTCGGGATCGTTCGAATCGATCATGGAGGCTAGTGCCGTCATCAGTCGGGCCCCGAAGTCCTGGACGCCTTCGTTGGGACCGTAGCAGCCGATGCACGGCGAGTTGACTTGCGGGCACTTGGCTCCGCAACCCGCTCGCGTGGCAATCCCACAGCACAACAGCCCCTGTTCGAGCAGGCAAGTCGTTTCGTCCGGCACGATTTCCCAGGTGCGATAGAACTTCTTGATCTTCTTCTCCTCGCGCACGCGCTTGCACTCCTGGCAAACCGTCGTTTCCGCGCCGATTACCGAGCCGGGCGGCGGCAGCTGGCCGCTGACGATGGCCGTGATGGCGTCCCAGATCCGCTCGGCTTCCGGCGGACAGCCGGGCAAGTAGTAGTCGACCGGCACAGTCTGACCGAGCGTGCGCAACGTATCGTAGAAGACGGGCAGGTACAGCTCACCTTCCGGCATCTCGGTCGTGGACTGCGGTTCGACATGGTCCGGATTCTCGGTCGAAGGCGTGTCGTGGTAGACGGTGTCGAAGATCTGTTCGGCGGTTGCTCAAGTTGGCCAGCCCGGGGATGCAACCTTCGTGTGCGCACGAGCCGAACGCCACGAGCACCTTGGATTTCTTGCGCAGCAAGTGCGCCATGTATTCCTGTTCGCTGGTGCGGATGCCTCCGTTGAACAGGCAGACATCGATTTCGCCGTCTGCCATCTGTTCGACGTCGTGCACTTTGGCATCGATGGCAACGGGCCAGAAGACGATGTCGAACGCGGCCGCGACATCGAGGATCTTCTCGTTGAGCGCCAGCACGGCGATTTCGCAGCCGCCGCACGACGCCGCCCAATACAGGGCCAGTTTGCCTTTCTTTTCATCGCTCATGCCAGGACCTCCGTCGCTTCTGCGAGTTCACACGCAATTGACTCCCAGACTTCGGTCGGCCGCCCAGCTTCCTCCCAGTTGGCGGACCAGTTCAGCGGGCCCATCTGCCGCACGTCCGCCACGAACTGATCGATCGACTCGGCCAGGTGCTGTCCTTCGGCCGCCGATGCCCAGACGAGCCGCAGGCGATCGCCTTCGATCCCCATCTGTTCCAGAAAGAAGCGGAGCATCGTGACGCGGCGGATCGTCTTGTAGTTCTGTTCGACGTAGTGGCAGTCGCCCGGATGACACCCGGCGATCATCACGCCATCGGCTCCCAAGGCGAACGCCTTGAGAACAAAGGTCGGATCAACGCGTCCGCTGCACATCACGCGCACGATGCGTGCGTACGGCGAATACTTGATCCGCGCCGTACCTGCCAGGTCGGAAGCTGTGTAACTGCACCAATTGCACATGAATGCCACGATGCGCGGGTTGAACTGTCGGCTCCGCCTGTTGAGGAGTGGGATCAGACATAACTCATCAGTCCTTCCAGTTCGGCGTTCACTTGTTCATCGCTAAACAGATGTTGCTTGGCGGCACCGGACGGGCAAGCAGCCACGCACGTGCCGCAGCCTTTGCACAGCGCTTGATCGATGACCGCGATATTCCGCTCCTCGTCGCGGGTGATCGCCTGATAGGGACAGAGCGGGATGCATGTCTTGCAGCCCGAGCACATGTCTGCCTCGATCCAGGCCGTGTTCGGTTCCAACTCGACTTGCCCGGCATCGATCAGCGCCAGGGCTTTGGCGGCGGCGGCATCGGCCTGGGCCACGGTATCGGGGATATCCTTGGCGCCCTGGCAAGCGCCGGCCACGAACACACCATCGTTGGCCGTGTTGACCGGCGCCAGTTTCGGATGCTTTTCCAGGAAGAATCCTTCGGCGGAACAGGAGATCCCAAAGGCGCGCCGCACCTCATTGGCGTCCTCCTGCGGTTCCAGGGCGACGGACAGGATGACCATGTCCACGTCGAGCTTGCGAATCGAGCCCAGCAAGGTGTCGTCCACCTGCATGGTCAGATGCGTGTCGCCATCGCCCTTTTCCTTGCCCGCCAGGCTGATGTCTGCCACTTTGCCGCGGATGAAATGCACGCCTTCGTCTTGCACGCGATTGTAGAACTCCTCAAATCCCTTGCCCGGCGTGCGGATGTCGATGTAGCAGTTGTAGACTTCGGCCCCCGTCTTCTCGCGTACCAGGTGAGCCAACTTCAACGAATACATGCAACAGACGCGGGAACAGTAGGGATGGTAGTTCCTGTCACGACTCCCGACACAATGAACGATGCCCACACGCTGGGGCGTCGATCCGTCACGCAGCAGCAACTTGCCCGCCGTGGGCCCGCCAGCGTTCAATAGTCGTTCCACCTCCAAGCTCGTATAGACGTTGGGGTACTTGCCGTAGCCGTAGTAAGGAATCACGGATGGATCAAATGCTCGGAACCCCGTGGCGATGATGATCGTGCCGACCTCGTACTCTTCGATCTCTTCTTTCTGATCGAATTGGATTGCGTTGCGTTCGCCGCAGGCGTCCACACAGCCCTGTTTGCACTTGCCGCGCGCAATTTCCAGACAAGCCTCGGGATCGATTACCGGAACGGGCGGCACGGCCTGGGCGAAGGGAACCCACACCGGCTTGCGCGTGCCCAAGCCCTGATCAAACGGATTGGGGAAGCGGGCCCTGGTGAACACGCAGCCTTCGATGCACATCATGCAGCCGACGCACAGATCCTCGTCGATGTAACGCGGCTTGCGGCGGACCTTGACCCGGTAGCCACCGACCGAACCTTCGACTGATTCGACGGTCGCGTAGGTCAGCAGCTTGATATTGGGATGCAGTTTGACCGCAGTCATCTTGGGCGTGAGAATGCAGGCGGCGCAATCCAGCGTGGGAAAGGTCTTGTCGAACATGGCCATGTGCCCGCCGATACTGGGATCGCGTTCCACCAGGATCACATCCTTGCCCGCGTCGGCCAACGTCAACGCGGCTTCGATCCCCGCGATGCCGCCGCCCACGACCAGCGCGCGGGGGCGAATCTGGACGAATTGCCGCTGCAAGGGCTCGTGCCCAGCGACGCGGCGGATGGCCGCTGCCAGGTGAGACTGGGCTTTGACATAGGCCGCGTCCCGCTCGTCCGTGACCCAAGCGACCTGCTCGCGAATGTTCGCCATTTGGACCAGAAAGCGATTCAATCCGGCATCTTCTGCCGCGCGACGGAACGTCGGTTCGTGCAAGTTGGGCGAACAAGCCGCCACCACAATCCGGTTGAGATTGAATTCCTGAATGTCCCGTTTCACCAGTTCCTGGCCCGGATCGGAACACATGTACTTGTAGTGCCGTGAAAGTACCACGCCAGGCAGGCCGGCGGCCCAATCTGCCAGGGCCTCCACGTCAATCATGCCTGCGATGTTGCTGCCACAATGGCAGACGTAAACGCCGATCCTCAACGAACTACTGCGTGGAGTCATGGTTCGTCCCCGTATTGGTCGTGGCTTCGACCGGAACTTCGCTTGCTTCGTAGACCAATTCACCCAAATCGGCTACCCGCAGCCGATCCTCCGCACCCACCGTCTTCACCGCGTCCTGGAACATGATCAGGTCCTTGGGACAAGCCACCACCAGGCATTGCACACCGGGCAGCGCGAGTGCCTCCTTGACGCGATTTTCCGCCGGCCGCTCCTCGATTCCCGGCGTCTCCTTCATCCAGATGCGTCCCCCACCCGCGCCACAGCAAAAACTGTTGCAGCGGTTGCGCGGCATCTCGACAAGTTCTGCCCCAATCGCCTGCAACACGCGGCGCGGCGCGTCGTATACTCCGTTAAACCGCCCCAAGTAGCACGGATCGTGGTACGTGACAGTACCCTGAAAGGGAGTGTGCAGACGGAGCTTGCCCTCGCGTAGCAACTCGTCCAGGAGTTCCGTGTAATGCAGTACGGACTTGCCAGCCAACGCTGTCGCGGCATCGGTCGCACCGCCCTGCCCGTTGGCCTGGTACTCGTTCCTCAACGTGTTGTAGGTGTGCGGATCGCTCGTGAGTACCCGGCGAAACTTCGCCTTGTCCAACTCCTTGACGTTCTTCTCTCGGAGCATCGCGAACAGGCCTTCCTCGCCGATACGGCGAACGTCGTTGCCCGCGTTCTGCTCCTTGTCCATCAGAAGTCCCACATCCACTCCAGCCTGCTGTAGCACTTTGGCAATGGCCCGCGTGACCTCCTGCGCCCGTTGGTCATACGACGCGTAATCACCGACGAACCAGAGATAATCGACTTCCTCCTTGCGCGCGTCCTTCAGTTGGAAGTCCAGTGTCTTGATCCATTCGGATCGCTTGCGAGCCGATTGTCCGAACGAATTGCCGTACCTCTGAAAATTCATCAACGCATCTTGCAGTCCCTCGTCGACTTGTCCCTGGTCGACCAGGTGGCGACGCAAGTCGATGATCAGCCGCGGGTGTTCCACGCGCACCGGGCAGATCTCTTCACAAGCGCGACACGTGCAACATGCCCACAGCTCGTCCGCTCGGATGACGGATCCGTGCAAGCTGGGTGTGGTCCCCGTTGGCGTTCCACTTGGTGCGCAGCAAGCTGGGAGTCGACGTCCTGCACTAAATCGCGCGGTGAGAGCGGAAAGCCAGTATTGAATCCCGGACAGACCTCTTGGCATTTACCACACCAGGTGCACGCATCCAACTGCATAAGTTGCCGCCACGTATAGTCGCGCACGGTGCGGACACCCGACTCGACAGTGACGGGCAATTGACCCGGTGGATGGGGGTTGCGAAAGAGCAGGTTCGCTGGGGAGGAGACCAGGTGAAACACCTTGGTAAAGGGAACGCTGACAATCAATCCAAACGCCAGCAGTGCGTGCGACCACCACAACAACTGATGCAACAATCGAACCGAACCAGGCGAGAGGGGAGCCAGGAGCAGGGCCAGTCCGCGGCCCACGGGAGCGGCGACTGCCGCCGGAAACACGGAACCGCCCGCCGCGATCCGCTGCAGCTGTTCTTGCTGCCGCTCGGGGCCCATGTGCAATTGCTCGCGGAACTTCAACTGCTCCAACTCGGCGAGCTTCGCCTCTTGGCCCACCGGTGCGGCAGCAACTTGAGCCTCAATCTGCTCCCCTTCCGCGATCCGCAGGCCTTCCACGAGAAATCCGGTCACGGCGATCAACAGCAGGCACGTGAGCAGCGGAAATGCATCCCAAAGACCACTGCCCGTCCGCTTGGCTTGCAGTCGTGCGGGGCGGATCACGAAACGCCGGTACGCCGCCAAGGCAACTCCCACGATCAACACGACTCCGAAAACATCCAGCAGAAATTCGAACAGCAGGTAGAATCGACCGCTGAGGAGTTGCCAATCGAGCAGCAAGTTCGTGACATCCTGATCCACCGTGGCCAGCGCCGTGCCGACGAACAGGATCAGCATGCCCCAGAAGATTGCCTGATGCATGACCAGCGAGAAACCGTCACCCGCGAGCCTCGATTGGAAGAGGGCCGTCTTGACGAGTTCCACGAGCCGCGGTGGACTAAGGACTTGCACCAGCTGTTGGCGAACGGTGGGAGCGCCCGGCTCGGCAAGACCGATAAACCACTTTCGGATACGCCAGATCATGCCCGCCAGGAAGACGGTGATCACGAGCGGGATCAGCGCATAAAGCGTGATTTCCGCCCACAACGGAACATTCCACATGATGGGCCGAGCGAATTCCATGGCAGGCTTATCCTCACGGTCCGCAACGTTTGTTCTTGTCTGTCAGCACGCGGTCAAGATTTCTCGAAATCCGATACCGAAAAACAACGACACACCCGCGTGGATCTCCAGTCTCCCTCTAACCTTTTTTCGCGTTGATTGCCTCCACGAGGGCCGGTAGCAAGTCCAAGGCATCGACCTCCGTTCCGAAATGCGCGGCATCGAAGATCGGTGCCTTCGGGTCGGTGTTCACCGCGATGATCACATCGGCGCCCTTCATGCCTTCCAGGTGTTCCGGAGCACCACTGATTCCCAGCGCCAGATAGAGCTTCGGCTTGACCGTCATTCCTGACTTGCCGACCTGGCGGGTGGCCGGGAGCCAGCCTTGATCGACCACGGGCCGCGATGCGCACACCGCGCCATCCAAGGCTTGCGCCAATTCTTCCGCCAGCTCGATGTTGTCCTGTTGCTGGATTCCCCTTCCGACAGCCACCAGTACACTCTGTTGCGTGATATCCACGTCGCCAGCCTCGGGCAACACCCAATCCTGAAATTGCACTGCGCCTGCCTCCAAGGGTGCGCTCGGCGCTCGCGTCTCGACTTGCGCAGCACCTTCTTGCCTGGCTGGACGAAAGCTGCCTGGCATGACCATCAGGACGGCAGGCGACTTGTCGATCTGGACTTCCGCCATCATCTTGCCGCCACAAAAAGACACGTTCGCTACCAGGGCGTCTCCATCCAGCTGGATGGCGCTGCAGCCGGTCACCAACGGCGCCTGCAAGCCATTGGCCAATCGTGGCGCGATGTCCCATCCCACGGAGGTGCCGGCCACCAGCACCGCACGCGGCTGCTCGGCTGCCACCACCTGCCGCAAGGCGGTCAGGTATGGTTCGGGCGAAAAGGCTGCCAATTGAGGGTCGTTGACCAGCACAATACGGTCGGCGGCCGAGAGCGCGGCAGTAAACGGCGCGCCGTCGGCGCTGAGTACTGCGCAGACAACCTGGCCTCCGGTCGCTGTTGCCAGGCCGCGGGCCGCGGAGAGCAGTTCCAGCGTGATTTCATCCAACGCGTCGCGCTGGATTTCGGCCAGGACCAGGACATCTCGGGCGCTCATGATAGCAATCCTTTCTCAAGGAGAATGTCCGTGATACGGCCCGCGACTTCGGTTTCCGAACCATCGATCATCTCGGCATGAGTCCCGGACGCAGGCAGATACAACTTGCGTACCGACACCAACGACGGACAGGTTTCGGCCGTTACTTCCGGTTCCTCGAATTGTGTCGCATTCATGGCAGCGCGGATCCGGCTGACGGGCACGTATCGAGGCGGCTGATCGGCTCCCAAGATTCCCAGCACGGCAGGCAGGTGGACGAGCATCCGGGCTCTCACCGCACGGGGAAACTCCTTGTACGCCACGACCGTGGAGGGCTCGGATCCAACTTGCACACCGTGGATAACGCCCAGGTAGGGTCGGGCCAGCGCGGTGGCCAGCGCGGGAGCCAGCACGCCATCCAGTTCGTCGTGTGCTTGGACACCCACCAGCACCAGGTCTGCCGCGAGATCTTGGATGACACCCGCGTAGAGCGACGCCGCGGCCAGCGGCGTCGGCCTGGTCTCCGCCTCCACCGGGATTTTTACAATCCGCTCTGCGCCCTTGGCGGCTGCGGTGTACAGAGTATTGTCCACGTCGCCAACATCCAGGGCCACCACCGTGACGGTCCCACCACCGGCTTCTTTGAGCAACAATGCTTGTTCGAGCGCATGATCATCGCACTCGTTGACAATGTACGACACGGCGTCCCAGTCCAGCGAAGTCCCGGCAGGGTCGATGTCCAGAGTCTCGATCAGGTCCGGGACTTGGCGGATGACCACGACGATATTCATGCGACGCTCCCTTCACCTAACTCCATCGACTCGGCAAGCAGTTCAATGATGTCGCGAACTTTCAGGCGACCCTCCAGGTCCGTGACCTTGGCCGCATCCTCGAATCGCGACAACTCATAGGGGCAGGACACGGCCAGCACGTCGGCCCCGGTGTCGGCGGCTTGACGGACTCGGTCGTCGGACAAGCGGCGTCCACCGTGGGCCACAATGTGCGCATCCAGCCACATTCCGCCTCCGCCTCCACCGCAGCATAATGCGTTGTCACGATTGCGATCCATCTCCACCAGCTTGATCCCCGGGATCATCTGCAGCAGCGACCGTGGCGGATCGTAGCACTCGCAGCGCCGTCCCACGCAGCAGTTGTCGTGATATGTCACAGTAGCCTCGATCGGCTTGACAATCAGTGACTGCAGTTGCTGCAACCGTTCCGCTAGGAACATCGTGTAGTGTTGTACGGGATACCACCCGCCGAAACGTGGATAGAAGGCGTGCAGGGCGCGATAGGCGTGTGGATCCAACGTGATCAGCTTCTCGAATTCCTGTTGGTCCAGCAGCTTGCGGTTCTCCTCGACAAGTGTTTCAAAGAGTCCCTCTTCGCCGAACATGCGTTCACATTCCCCGACGGACTTCTCCGTTGCCCCGAGCACGCCCCACTTGACGCCCAGCTTCGTCATGATCCGCGCCCAGGCGCGGGTCACCACCTGATTCCGCGGGTAATAGGATGGGTAGCAGCCGACCAACCACAGGACCTCCACACTTTGGCGGTCTTTCGACAGGTCCACGACCGGCACATCCAGTTCCTTGGCCCAGGCCAGTCGTTGCCGCGGTGACTTACCGAGCGTATTGCCGTACTTGAACAGGTTCTGAAACGTCTCCTGTAGCTCCGCTGGCGGTTGATAACCCGCCTGCATCGAATGGTCGCGCAACGCGGGCCACAAGCCGTCTGTCAATTCGATATCGCGTGGGCACCTGAGGGAACAGGTATAGCAACCTACGCACATCCACAGCGAGGAGTTTGCCAGAACAGAATCGAGATTCCCCGCCGACAACTGAAGGATGAGTTTCCGCGGAGGCAACTCCATCGCTTCACCCAAGGGACAACTTGCTGCACACATGCCACACTGCATGCAACCCAAGGGTGAAGTGCCGTCCCCGCTCAGGCCCAACTTTTCCAGCAGTTCCGCGCCGGCATCGGTTGGCGTCGTGATCATCCGCTGTCCTCCCACCTCGCGTGTTCCCCGTCAGATCGTCCGGAATATCCCCTCTCGAGTCAGGATCACTCGTCCGCCTGCAGGTCCCCTGGCGTGTGATCCACGACGTTGCTCATCTCAGTATGCCACCATCTCCCGCACGATGTGGTCCGCCAAGGCAGACGTGGTCCGAGCCCCCAGACCCGCCAAGCCTCCCATCGCATCCGGCTGTACCGATAACGTGGTTACCTTGCCCGCCGCGTCGCCCGGGTCGATACCAAAGTCGGGTTTCGTGTCCCGGGCCAGGCTACCCGGCAACAGGCCACTGTCCTTGGCCAATAGCACCATCAGTCGATCGAGAGCTGTGGCGGACTTCAGTATGTTCGCCGGGCTCAGGTTCGCGACTCCCGGTGTCATGACAACGGGGAACATCTGAGCCAGTAACCTCTGCCCCAGGTACTTTCCCAGTCCCTCGTTCCGCCACAACAAGCCGGGAGCCGCCAACAGTTGGATGTGGTGACCGTTGCGGTTGGTGATCGAAACGCTGCTGATCGGTTCGGAGGGGCCCTTCTGTCGCTCCGTCGCCGGCGGCGCTTCGTGAGTTTGGAACGCCGCCGCCAGGATGTCCGCCAATTCGCCGTCGCCAAACGGTTCCACGGCATAGTACAAGATCTTATGTTTGCGATAAGCGGTTTCTCGCGGGTCGCCGGCCGCAGCAACCACCACGATCCGGAGCGCCGAAGCCTGCTGGTTGATCAGGCCCACCAGATCCGGCCCCGCATCGGCGAAGGAAACGGCATCCAGAAAGACGATGCGTTCCTCCGTGTCCTTCAACGCCGGGAGTAGCGTCTCGCGATCAGAGACTAACTGGACGTCGCACCCCACCGCCTTCAGCTTCTTCGTCTGCTCTTGAGCCGATGACGCATCCGCATTGGCAAGCAAGATACGCCGCGGGCCGCACCGCTCGGCTTCGCGGTCGTATTCCGTCGAACAAATGTGAGCGATCCATCCCGCACCACACGGATCGCACGTGAGCCGATTCAGGTGTCTCGGTAGTGAGTCGTTGACGGCCATGACCACGCCGGAAACCGGTGCGGTCACCAAGATCGCCGGTTTGTCGGGCACCGAGACGCTGGCCAAGGGCAGGCCCTGATATACCACTTCGCCAATTCGCGGGAGCTTTATCGCGGCAGGCGTCACACCGTGCAATCCGGGCAATACCGCCCCCACGCACGCCGATCCGTCGATCTCCATGCGAAACCATGACTCGCCCCAGAACAGCACTTGCGACTCGGCAGCAAACATTTCCAACGCCGTCGACTCCGCCGACTCGCCATTCCCCTCGAGCATGCGCCGCGTGGCCAACACCCGCTGCACAGCCGATGTGATTTCCTCGGACGTGAATGGCTTGGTCACATAATCACAAGCGCCCAGACGCATCGCCGCCGCGGCGTTGGGAATGCTGGGGTACCCGGTAATGATCAGGACCGGCACCTCCGGCCGGCTTGTCCGCAGCTGTTCCAAAAACTGAATGCCATCCATGTTGGGCATCTTGATATCCAGCAGGATGATCTCATAGTCCTTCTCCAGGGCCATGGCCAGTCCCTGGCGAGCATCCGTGTTCGCATCGACTGTGAAACCTTGCCGCGAAAAGATTCGACGACACGCATGGCAAATGACTTCTTCGTCGTCGACCAGCAGAATTGCGTGATTTTCAACCATGGCCCGTTCCCCCTCGCCGTGCAGAACACCGCCAAGTTCACGTGAACCGATGTCCACCGTGATTCAAGATACACCCAACGCATTGATTCGCTCCGTTACCTTGGCAACCGGCGTGCCAAAACCGCCGCCAAACACCACATTGCAGATTGACGGCTTCATTTCGTGCGGCCGCAGCCGAGCGCAACTTTGTGGCACATAACACGATAGCAGAGCTTGCATGCCGGTGGTCCAAGGTGGCCGCCTGATCGAGAATTCAGGCGCCTCAGCACGCGCCGGGATGATGATCGCTGTATGAAACCTGCTTCGATGTATGAGTCTTCATACACTCAGCGGCGCGAGTCGGTCAGTCACTTCGATCAGCCACTTGCTGCAGCACCAGGTTTGAGCCCATGATGTCGCAGCAGCGCGTGGAAATTCGATCGCTGCATTCCCACACTCTCCGCAGCGTGCGTGACGTTCTGCGAACAGCGATCGAGGGCGGCGGTCAGGAAGCGGCATTCGAGATCGTCAATGATCTGCTTCTTCAGGACCTTGCAGTCCTCCCAGCTATCGGGTAGTTCCGCGACGGAAAGGGCGGCTTTGGCCTCGCGGATTTCGATCGGCAGGTGCTCCAATTCGATCCGCGTGCCACCATACAACACCGCCAATCGTTCCACGATGTTGTGCAGTTCGCGGACGTTGCCCGGCCAAGGGTAGACACCCAGTTGCCGCATGGCTTCGGACGTGAACCCACTCGGCTCCAAATCCATTCGCCGCGAGAATTGATCAAGGAAGGCCGTCGCAAGTGGCGGGATATCCCCCTTTCGCTCGCGTAGTGGCGGCAGGGCGATGGGGACGACATTCAGGCGATAATACAGGTCCGCCCGGAAGGCTCCCACCTTAACCATCTCGGCTAGACTGCGGTTGGTCGTGGCGATCAGTCGGATATCCACTTCGCGCTCGGCGATATCACCGACCATGCGGATCTGCCGCATCTCCAGGACACGCAGCAACTTGCCCTGTGTTTCCATACTCAGATTCGACACCTCATCCAGCATCAGTGTGCCCTCATGTGCCGCCTCAAACAATCCTTTCTTCGTGGCAATGGCTCCGGAGAAGGAGCCTTTCACGTGCCCGAACAGCTCGCTTTCCAGGAGGGTCGGTGCCAGGGCCGTGCAGTCACATGCCAGAAATGCTTTGTCACGGCGGCGACTGAGTTGATGGATCGCCCGCACCACCATTTCCTTACCGGTCCCGCTCTCGCCCGTGACCAGCACCGTCGCATCAGTTGGCGCGATGCGTGAAATGAGGGCGAACACCTCGCGCATGGCGGGGCACCGCCCGATCATACCTTCGAAGTTCTCCGCCTCTGTTGGCTCGGTGGCCGCAGAGCCGACAGTTCCGGCCGCCGGTGGAGACGATTCCAGTCGCTGCAGAGCCCCTCGCAGTTGCTCGGCAGAGACTGGCTCGTGGAGGAAATCGGCGGCTCCCTCCCGCATGGCTTCGACGGCCGCTTCGACCGTGTCGGTCCGACTGACGATGATTACGGGGGAAGGATTGCCCGCCGTCTTGAGTTGCCGGAGGACCTGGACAGGCGGCCACTGCTGGTTGGTCAGAATGACGATGGTCGCGTCGACGGCACCGGTCCGGGTGATATGAGCGTCTGCGGTCCCCAGTTTGCCATTGCGTACATGATGTCCGGCCGCGCAGAGCATGCGCTGATAACGCTGGGCCGTGGCTGCATCGTTCGACAGCACGAGGATCTTCCACGACATCATGACGCCTCCGTCGTGTTGGGCCCGCCGCGTGCCGCGGCGACGGGCAATGCCGGCAGCGTGACGATGAATGTCGAACCCATCCCGAGTTCGCTTTCCACTTCCAGTGTACCGCCGTGCTGCTGCAGAATGCCATAACTGACACTCAACCCCAACCCGGTTCCCTTTCCCACCGGTTTGGTGGTGTAGAACGGTTCGAAGATCTGGTCCAGTTGTTCTGGTTTGATGCCGCAACCGGTGTCCGTTACCTTGAACACGACGCGGCCGAGATCGGTCGACGTTCCGACCATCAGCGTGCCACCGTCGGCCATTGCCTCACATGCATTCAGAGTCAGGTTCAGGAGGACCTGCTGGAGTTGATTTTGATCCGCACTGACCAGCGGCAGATGATCGCTGAGGTCTTCCACCAGGTAGATGTTTTGAAATGCTTCACGTTTGCCCAGCAGTCGCAGCGTCTGGCGGATCAACTCGTTGATATCCACAGGCTTCTGTACGAACGGGGTCTCGCGGGCGAAATCGAGCAGGCCGCGCACGATCTCGCGAACGCGTTTCGTTTCGCGGATGATCAGTTCCAGATCCTGCTGGTCCTGTTCGTCCATGTTTTCCTTTTCGCGCAACATGTCGGCGAAGGCCAGCACGCCCGTCAGGGGATTGTTGATCTCGTGTGCCACGCCGGCAGCCAGTCGTCCCACGGAGGCCAGTTGCTCGCTCCGCCCCATCTCTTGCCGCGTGGCTAATTCCAGCAGTTCTTTGCGTTCTGCCATGGCATGGGCCATGCTATCCACGGCGCGACACAGCACTCCCATCTCGCCGGGTGGTCGGATACCGACCCTGGCCGACATATCTCCGCCAATCACTTTCTGGGCCATGACCACCACGTGGCGCACGGGACTCAGGACCAGGGCGGTGGCAATGAACAGGAGGACCAGACTCGCCACGGTGGTTCCCAGCACGATGGCCAGGAAGACGGCGGTGATGACGTTCAGCTGGTGCACAAACGGTGCCCGGAGCAACCCCACATAGAGCACGCCGATCACGCGGCCAAGTGGATCGAAAATCGGCTCGTAGGCGGTGATGTACCAGTCATTGACCACAAAGGCGGGAGCGGCCCACTTGCCGCCGTGGTCCAGCACCGCTTCGCAGACCGTCTCACTGAGCCGGGTACCGACGGCTCGCGATCGATCGTCCATCGTTACGTTGGTGGAGATGCGGAGATCGCCCTGAAAAATGGTGACGGTGCCGATATCGCGACCTCGGTATGACTCGCTCGGAAAAACTTCGCGTTTGATGGCGTCGACGAGATCGTAGGAGCGATTGAGCAGATTTCCGCCATACAAAAAAGCCTGCAACTCCCCCTGGGCGTTCCGCACCGGCACGATGGCTGCAATCACCATGCCGTCGCATCGTTGGGTGTCGGAAGTAGGTCGTGCCGCCGGGGTGGGAACGAGCTGAAAGCGGGCGCGATCCGCCAGATCACCTCCCTCGGCTAACAGCCGATCACGGGACAGAACGGCGGTTCCCGACACCAGTTGCCCCTCACGGATGGCCATGCTCACCAACGGATCGTTTGCCAGGTCATCCCCGCGCTGTGGGCTGTGTGCGCGGCACGTCACGCGGCCTGTTGGATCCAAGAGCGTTACGAAATCCACGCTGCCGGCATAATGGATGTCGGTCAGCAGCGCCTCCAATTCCGGCAGATCGCGAATCGTGGCAGTTGTGATCAGTCGCTGGTCCCGTGCGGTACCTCTTAGATAAGCGGCAATCAGTTCGACGCGCTTGTCGTATGCGGCGCGTGCCGAGTTCAAGTTCCGCTGCACGCGCGTCTGGACTTCACCCAGCCACACCGACCCCAGATAGCGCAATGCAACGAATGACAACAAGGTGTTCGCGACCAACAGAACGGCCACTACAATGGTCGTCATCTTGAAGCGGATAGTCATGACTTGTTCCTCACTGTGAAGTGTACACGGGACACTCGACGCCCGTGAGGAAACACATCTCGCCGCGAACATTAGTCTACAACAAATGTGTCGTGTCACAACAGTCTCAGAGCTGCACGACCTTGGTTTCATCGCCCAGAGTGCCATGTCTCAATTGCCCCGTCATACGGTCGCAGGATGGCGTCTGGGGGTGTTTGTTCCAACCAAAGAAGTCGATTGCGGAGCGTTGGATGCCGCTTTCAGTCGTCAGGAGTTGTTTCGCTGCCGAGTCAGTGTTGGCCGGGAAACGGCGGGAAATGCGGCCTGGAATTGGCAAGCCCCCGGCGGGTGATCGTCGCAGGCATTTCGGCGACCGGCTACTACCGCACGATGGCGCGAAGGCCCGGCCGATGGGTAAAGGATTACCAGTGGGAGATCGTGCTCGACCAGCCCACGTCTTACACGGTGCGCGACGGTTGCACGTTCCTGGACTGCGGGGGCATCGCGCTGAACAACGGCCGAGGCAACGTCGTGGAAAAATGCGTTTCTCACGACAACATGGAAAGCAACATCCAATACTACGGCGGTCCCCACCACGCCGACAACGTCGTCAGGAATTGCTGAGCGTCGTCGGTCCGTTTCTCCATGGCGTCCGCGACACGACGGCCAACATCGAATGGTGGGCGTCCGGTCCCACGATCTGCGAGGTAACTTGGGGCGCGCACACGGTTTTGGACTCCTTCCCCAATCAGAGTCTGGCTTTGCCGGATTCATCGTTCGTTGCGCCCGTTAGGCTGCGTTAGTTGGGTTCAAGTTCTGACTTCGAGTGCGGGAGAACCGTGGCGTGACAGCCCCGGCGGTAATCTGATAGCAGCCGGTTCTGGTGCGGTTTCTTTTGGGGTTTGACTTTAATGGTTGTTCCCGTTCTACCGATAGCATTCATAGGGCAGGCTGCGCCTGTCGGCTCTGGCTGGGAGAAAACCGCCAGTCATTTAGCTCACCAGGGGGGAGTCGGGCAATGATGCATGTTTGCCGAGCGGCGTTGTTTGTCTTGATTCTGGTATGGCCCGCGGTCGTCCAGGCGCAAGGCCTGATGCTCTCCAGCTTTGGACCCGTTAACGCGTCGATGGGTGGAGCCTCCACGGCGGCACCGATCGAGGCACTGAGTGCCTTAGCTTGGAACCCGGCGTCAATCAGCGGGTTGCCGAATTCGGAGCTCAGCTTCGGACTGGGGTTTCTCTTGTCAGACCCGGTGCTGGATTCCTCGATACCCGGACTTGGGGCAGGGTCGACCGGCTCGGAGCCGGGGGTTCTGGCGTTGCCTAACATTGGCTGGGTCCACAAGGTCAGCGACCGAACGACCATCGGTTTGGGGACGATGGTTGTGGGCGGGTTCAAGTCCAACTATCCGGCAAGCTGGACGAACCCGGTGCTGTCTCCCGGTGGATTAGGGAGTCTCTTTTCGGAAGCGCAGTTCATGCAACTGGCGCCGGTAATCTCCTTGGCGGTCACAGAACGGTTGTCGATCGGGATTGGCCCGACGGTGACGATGGGGCAGATTGTCGTGGATCCGCTGTTGCTGGTCGCCGATGGCAGTGGTGTTTACCCCGCAGGGCGAGGCACGCGATTCGCCTGGGGAGGCGGAGCGCAATTGGGTGCTTACTACATCACCGACTGTTACTGGCATTTCGGGGCTTCGCTCAAATCCCCGCAATGGATGGAACCGTTCCGAGTGCACACGGAGAACGAACTAGGCCTGCCCTATACGGCCCAGTTCAAGTTTGATTTACCCATGATCCTTTCTGTTGGTGCCGCGTATTCGGGCTTCGAGAACACGGTCTTCGCCCTTGACCTGCGGTATTTTGACTACAGAAATACGGATGGCTTTGGGGACCAAGGCTACAATCCCTACGGTGCGTTGCAGGGCTTGAGCTGGACAAATCAACTTGCTGTGGCGCTCGGTGTTCAGCGGCGGTTATTCGATCGCCTTCTCCTGCGATTGGGCTACACCTTCAACACGAGTCCCTACAGTGACCACGACACGTTCTATAACGTCGCCTCGCCCCTGAACTACCAGCATCAGCTTGGTGTGGGTGGGTCTTGGGAACTTTCGGATTGTGTGGCTTTCCACCTCAGCTACACACACTATTTTCAGTACGATAGCACGGGCCCGATTATTCTGCCGACCGGAGAAATCCCTGGCTCCTCCGTCACCAACACGGCTTCCGCGCACATTGCCAGCCTCGGCGTGACCGTCAAGTATTAGATGGCGTGGCATAATCCTGGGCATCTACAAACAGCCAACGCTGCATGGCGGTTACGCGGTCCGCATCGTGCGGCTCATCACCAGCGAGAGCGATACGGTCGCTTGATGAACGGTTCGGCCTCAGGGCACCGGCGTACTTCCATCTTGTCAGCGTCCCATTCGATCTGTTTGCCGGTGCGCAACGCTAGATTGGCCACCAGCATGACTTCGGTGAGTTGGGAAGCGAAGCCATCGAATCGACAGAAAGCTGGCACGCCACCACGGCAGGCTGCCAGCCACTCTTGATAATGATCCTGGTTCGGGGCCCGTGGGACCGATGGCGGAGGAAGTTGATAATCACGAAAATCTTTTTCGGGCAACAAATGCCAGTCACCTCCGGTCCACTCGATCGAATAGAGCGTGGCTTTACTGCCGACGACAATCGCACCGTTCTCGGCAGGCTCTTGGCCGTAGAGCAAGTCAGGCTGAAGGTTTGAGGCCACCATCGTACCAGTACATCGTGATGGGGCCGTGACGGTCGTTGGCGGCGAAACCCAGTTTGAGTTTTGACCACAGGGGAAAAGTCTCGGGTTGGAGGTCGGAGCTGTCAACGATCTCGGCGGACGCGGGCGAGCCCAGTTGCAGACCGACAAACGGCATGGCGGCGTTGTGAATTCCCATATCGCCGATTGCCCCGGTGCCAAAATCCTGCCAGCCGCGCCAGCGAAATGGCAGATAATCTCCGTGGTAAGGTCTGGCAGGGGCCACGCCCAACCAGAGATCCCAATTGAGCTGCGACGGCACCGGGGGCGTGCCAGTCGGCCGATCGACGCCTTGCGGCCACCAACCCTTGGCGCGATCGGTCCACACGTGCAACTGCGTCACGTCGCCCAGCACCCCAGACCGAATCACCTCGATTCCTGCTCGTGCACCATCCTCCGCCATGCCTTGCGTGCCCATCTGCGTGGCGACCTGCTGCTTCTTGGCGATATCCGCCATCTGGCGTGCTTCACCGATGCTCCACGTCAACGGCTTCTCACAATAAACGTGCTTTCCCAACTCCATCGCGGCGAGGCTGATCGGCGCGTGCATGTGGTCCGGTGTGCTCACGACGACCGCATCAATCTGGCCATGCATCCGATCCAACATCTTACGGAAGTCGACGAACCGCTGAGCCTTGGGAAACCGTTCAAACGCCGGTCCCGCTTGACGCTCGTCTACATCGCACAAGGCAACGATGTTCTCATCGGCCACACCTTTCATGTTTTCCCCACCACGACCGCCGCAACCGACCAAGGCGACGTTCAACTTTTCGTTAGCAGAATGTGCGGCATGTGTTACGCGCAGTTGGGAAGCCGACCAGAAACCAAGGCCGATGGCAGCAGTTTGGCGAATCAGTTCACGACGATTAATGGTCCGCAGCATGGCTGACTCCCTCAATGGTGTTATTGTCAGTGTCGGCTAGCGAGCTCTTCATTACATGCGCAGCGTCTTACGGCACCGAAACCGATTGTAACCAAGTCTCTTGTGCTACGTAATCGCGAACAAGTCAGATCACTTTTCCGCGCGGTATACCACGGCCTCTTTGATGCTGATCGCTGTCCCCGCAGATCGCTGGTCGGCCTTGCCTTGTGTGACGATCCGTAGTGTGTGTTCTCCAGGCGTCAAACCGTAGGCTTGCCACAGCACGTTGTCGTGCGTGTTGGGCACAATGTAGGCATCCAGGGTCAGCGGCTGTGGAAATCGTCAACCCTCGTGAACGACCTTCAATCCCATGAGATCGCCCAAGTGGCGAATACTGCGCGTGTGGTCACCGTAATAGGCCACGCGATGCAATGAGGCATAGTAATCGGTGGCGCTGTGCCGAGCGCGCCACCCCCCCAGTTAGCGAGGAGCTTCTCGGCATCGTCCACTTCGGCGACGAGTTCCGTGCGGCATCCGCGCTCCGTATCGCGCGGGACCGCCGGAATCTCGATAATCCGTCCCGTAAACACGAGCAGCGTTTCGAGGTGGACAAGTTTCGTGAAGGTGATCGTCTGCCCGATCTTATAGTGGACCTCCGTCACGGCGCCTCCCCGAACCTCCGCGTGCCGTCTCAGCAGATAGGGAGAAATCGGCCCGTCGGGACCTTCCATTCTGAGCGGAGCCGAGCAATGGGAGAGGTGAAATGCGTTCTTCGCCGTGTCGACACCGCCAGCATTTCCGAGAAATCCAGCCTGATTGAGCGCGTGTTGGAAAATGAGCATCGTCAGCAGGCAATCCATGTCTCCGTCGCAGGCAGCGGGAATTCCCCGGTCGTTGAGTTGCGAGAATCCCAGGCAGGGAAAGCCGCGAGGAAGCCAGCCCATGCAAGTCCCCACGCACAATCCTTGCGCTTCGTTCTCCTTGATAAGCTGTTCCAACGTGAGACTGGCGCGAGCCGCCTTGAGAACATCCTCGTCGGCCGGTTCGACAACCTGCTCGGCGCCGTCGATCCATCGCTTCGCTTCCGTCTGAGCGATGTTGTTGTCCACATTTGCCAGAATCTCGTCATAACGGCCGTCGGCGATAGGGACTAATTCGACGCCCAGCCGCGCTTTCACTTGATCCACTGCATGAGACTCCGGCGTACCCTTGAATGGCGGAGAGGCCAGTACGCGGCTCTGCCGCAATAGAGGGATCACTCTCAACAATGCCGCCGCCTGCTGCAGCTCGTTCAAGTCACTGCTGTTGAAGAGTGTGATGCGGTGCCCCGCTTCACGCCACGGGTTGACGAGACACCAATCGTGGCCACCGACAATCGGCATGTGAAACACCGCCACTGGCCTACCAGCTTGGAAAACGGTCGGCATGACGTTTTGGCTGAGCCCAAAAATGTCGGTACTGATCGCCAGGACTGGCGCGTCAGGACCAGCTTCGTCGAGCAGTGCCGTGGTTTCCGCAGCGGTTCCCGCTTGGCCCACCACGAACTCAATATTTCCCAGGTTCTGCTCAGCTTCCGCCAGGCGATTCTTGATGGCGGTGATTTCTTCCTGGGAAAGACTCCAGCTGCGATCCGTTGTCCTGCCAGCAAAGACTGCACAGATGCGAACCTTGGAATTGAGTGCCCGCGGCGTGCTCGGCGCACCGCCATCCGCCACCAATTGTCCAGACGCCAAGGCCATCCCGCTCAAGGCACTTGCCCCGAGAAACTGCCGACGCGTGCAATGCATACACATGAATCGTCTCTCCCAATGTTGCTGTCCAGGAAAACCGGTGCGACGTTTTCTAAGCCGGCGAACTGAGCGCGAACATAACGTGTGTGCATGCAGCGGTCAAGAACTAAGAGCGCCTACCGGCCATTTGCCAAAGCACCGCTTTAGAGCCGATTACGCTGAATTATGAACTGAGACGGCGACGCCGGCGAGCTGGCGGGAAGTGTGAGCCACAGCGTGTCTCCTGCTGCCGCTAACGGACACGTCCCCCCCGGAGTTGCCAGTTTCCACGCCGGGTCGCTATCCTGTGTGGGGATGCGCAATCCTAATCGCTGTTCCGTGGAGCCGCTAAATGTCACTTCGATACGATCTCGTTGAAGTCGAAATCCTAGCTGTGCGTCGGCGACCCGCAAGGCACGCCCAAACCCCTGGTCCCAGTATGCCGTGGGGACTGTGGGGGCAATCAAAATTGAGCCATCCAGTCGCAGGTCAATTCCCAACACGAACTGATTCACAATGCGAATCAGGTTAGCTGCGTACTCACAGTACTGCTCCGCACCGGCGGGGACCGGTGTACCGGTGTGACTGGGATAGTAACGCTCGCGCAGGAATAGTCGTGCTTTGCCCCTTCCCCCGCCACGCGATGCAGTCCGTCCAAGAGCCCGTTGGCGTCCTGCAGTCGGCTGCGTGCCCACGCTTCCAGATACCAGACGCGACCCATCGCCGCCAGATCGTGGCGGTCAGGATGCGAAAATTCCCAATCCTCGTAAGATGCGGGCCGTGTGCTGATGCCGGTCGGCATGCCACCGTAATAGAATGCCTGCTCGCCGCGCAGTTGTGGCCACAGTACTGCTTCCTGCGCAGGGAGAGCGACATCGGTCGCCAGGGCCGCCCAATCCACGTCGGTCAGTCCGTGTGATGCGATCAAACCTCGCGTCGGGTGCAAGTATTCGGCAAAATGATCGCCAGTCCAAAACTGGCGTGTGAATTGGCCGATAATCCGAGCGGCCTGTTGTTCGTAGCGTGTCGCAGCATCGCTATTCCCAATGACACGATTCAAAGCTGCCACTCGCCGAAATGCATCCACGGCATGGCATTGTGCCACTCCGTCCGACGCGATGCGTGTCGGACGCTCGATGTAGTAGCCGGCTCCCTGTACCACTCCCTCCGGAGTCGTGAGCGAAGTAAGATAGTCGGCGGCCAGGTTCACCGCGTCGATGTTGGTTTCCAGCCACTGACGATCCCGCGTGTGACGATAAATGACGTCGGCGTTTTGAATGAAAGTGGGGCTGGCCAGTGCCGCCAGCGGATTGCCACGTACCCAATGCTCATACAGACCGCCGTTGGCAGCGACCGTAGCTTGACTCTCGGCGGAGCCAATAGGCTGACCCGCCATGGACGGCAGGATTGCCAGCGGCAGTCGGCCGCTAGGCTGCTGAAACTTCCGCACAAAGTCCCAATTCAACTTGACGGTGTCGACATCCCCGAGCCACAACAACGCATCGATCATCTGGTGCCCGTCGAGCGATGGGTAACTGTTCCCATATCCGAAGCCTTGTCCGTCGGCGCATACAGAGAAGTAACCGGGAAAGACCTGTGGGTTGACGGCTGCCAAGACATTCTGAGTCGCAGCTTTCTCATAGGCGGTGACGAGGTCTCTGTCTGGTAAGTCTGGTACCTGGACGTTCGCAGCGGCCTTGTCGGGGGCCTGTTCCAGGGCGACGGCATGCCACGGCGTCACGGCAAGCATATAACAGCCGACAGTCAGGAAAGTGCTCATTCTCATCGTGTGGTCCCGTAGGAGTTCTGGTCAATTGCAGGATTCACTGTTCCTGTCGTGCAGGCATTGGTTTTGTCACTTGGCGTGTCTGGCTCACAAAGCGATTCCACGACCGGGCCCGTCTGCTTAGTCAAGATGTGCCAGATAGTCGCTCCCCTTGACTCGTCGCCACTCGTCGTACGGGATGTCCATCCACAACTCGTGATCCACCCCCAAGCCTTGAGCCACACGCGTGATGTAATTGAAGTAGCCAATAACTTGTGTGGCGACGGTTATTTGTTCGTCCGTAAAGCCGTACGAGTGAAGTTGAGCGACATCATTCTGACTCATTGTACCAGGAGCCAGAGTGAGTTTCACGGCATAGTCACAAAGCGCTCGATCTTCGGCCGACAGTACTGCCTGGCGATAGTCGAAGACGAGTTGTTTGGCTGCCTCGTCGTTTCCGGACTCCTGACCGAAGTCCATGGCATGGGAAAGCGTTCAGTAGTAACAGTCATTGGCATTACTGACCACTGCCGCCAGCATTTCGCGTCGAGCGGCCGACAAGGCGTTCGGCGATTTCATGAGCGCGACATAGAACTGCATCGATCCTTGCATCGACCGGCCGTCATTGCTCATGACCTGGACGATATTGGCGATACCGCCGGCTCGCTGCCGAGCCGCTTCGTAAACGTTCGCCACAATCCCCTGAGCCTCTTCTTCACGGATCTGTCGGATGAATGACATGACCAACTCACTCCGAAATGTGTGATGCTACTCTTACTCTTACTTTTACTCTTACTCCCCTTGGCCTCACTCGCAGACAACTCCACTCAATTCCCCACGAATGTGAACCAGTGGCGACAAAATATATTAGTGAGATTATGATTATTAACAACCGTGACCGCTTATGATTTGACGAAAGTACTTATCGCCTCGGGGCGGAATCGGCGACGTATGGCCGGAGGAATGAGTTGGGGGCGGAACGCCGTTCTCCTCGGGTGATTGCCCACGGTTGGTCAATGCACGTACAATTCCCGGAGCAAGATGTCACAGGCGACAGGCTTTCTCAGGTGTCCCGATGATACGAACCGGTGTGCTGTTGTGTATTCTGGTACCCTCGATGGCGGTCGGCGAGGACAGCTACGTCCGTTTGGAGAATGACTCGCTGTTAGTCGAGTTCTCTCGAGTGGACGGATCGATCACTCGCTTGCGAAACAAGGTGAAAAACCTCGATCTTGTGGCGTCGGTATCAGATTCGCCGCGACCGTGGGCTCTGCTGCTGGCGCCATTTCAAATTGTTGCCGATTTCACGCAGTTTCATATCACGGCAAGTCCTGACACGGTCACTCATAACGTCACACTGCAATGGGAAACCCCGTATGACATAACGGTGAAGGCCGAGGCGCAACTCGCACCTGGTTCAGATCAATTGGTGCTGAAGTGCGCGGCCGAGAATACGGGGAATCATACGATTCTTGCTCTGCGCTATCCAGCCATACAGGGCATCGGTCCGCTGGGTGAAGTCGCTACCCACGACCGGCTACTGCACTCCACGGCCATGGGATGTCTATTTCACGATCCCTTTCATTTGTTCCAGGCCGGCAGCGCGGACCCCCTTGCCGCCGGACTGGTCGTTTCGCGGTATCCCAACGGCTTTCACGGATCCGCATTGCAGTTGATGGCGTATTACACCGAGGGCCAGGGAGGGTTCTATATTGCCACTCAGGACAGTTCTTGCAGTGACAAAGACCTGAACTTCTTCAAGTCTTCTCCCGAGAGTCTGACGTGCGAAATCGCCCATATGCAGTCGGATGCTCGACCTGGCAAGAGTCTGGCCGTGGACTATCCAATTGCGATCGCGGCTTTGACCGAGGGGACTTGGTATGAAGCGGCAGAGCGTTATCGTGAGTGGGCCGTCAAGCAGCCATGGTGCCAACGTGGAACGCGCCACGCACGGATGAACAAAGGTGACGCGTGCCAATGGCTGCTGGAGGATATCGGTGCAGTCGGTATGTGGTGGCCCTTTCGCAGCGACCTGCGCGACACGATTGTTCGCACTCGTGAGCTCTACGGTGCGCCATTGCTACATCTCGAACTCTGGTGGAGCAACGAAGGTTCGCGGCAAGCTGCTCAGAGCGAGGGTGATCGATTCGGACCGTTCTACTTTCCGTTCCTGGCTTTGAGGCAGGAATCGGTGTTTGCAGGGCATGGCAGAGATCAGATCGTACCACCCGCCATGCCTATATCGCCCGATTGGATCGCTATGTGCCCGGTTCAGCCAGCGTGGCGACAGATCTTTTGCGAATCAGCAGAGGACATGGTTGGCCTGCAGCCTCAGCGTCATCATCAGATTTGGGTTGATGAGAACCGCACCGGCTGTCAGGCGGACTGCCTGTACTACGACATCGGTCCCTGTGCCGGCATACCCACGCACTGCTATGCCGCGGATCACGAGCACAACCCTGGCGCTGGTCGCGAGATCACGCAGTCCCATCGTTCCTTACTCGGCGAGAGTCAGCGGCGGGCATCGGCCGTGAAAGGCCAGTATGTGCCGATCGGTACCGAGTGTGTCAGTGAACCTTTCGTGGACTGTTTAGATCTGTATTATGCCCGCAATGCCGGCTTCGCTCCCGACATGGAAGTCGCAAACTATGTGCGCCGATTGACGTGGTTGCCCGACGGACAGATGGAGACCATTCCACTGTTTCCGTTCATCTACCATGAATATGGTCCCATGGCCGTCCAGGGCATCTATCCGATTCCACCGTGGAATACCGCAGAAGGCGATCCTTACTTTGCCTGGGCCGAAGCAAGGGCTGTGCTGTGGGGTGGTCTGATTACAACTTTTCCGCGGACTGCCGGTGACGCGGTATCGGACCAACGTACTCGTTGGCTGCGGAATCTGGTGGCTGCCCGTACGGTGTTCGCGAAGGATTTTCTAGCCTACGGCCGTCTGCAGCGACCGCCCGCCATTGTGTGTGACTCGATCGACATTGATCATGGGTTGGCTGAAGGCGGCTGGCTGCGCACGATACGCTTCAGCCAGGACACTGCCGAGCTACAGAGAGCCTTATCGATTCCCGACGAAGGGCAGAAAGACCAGACTGACTCGGAAGGGATCACGGTTGAACAATGGGCCAAGAGCATGTTGGCGCTGCCGGCCACACCGGCGAAGAGTTCCACGATGCGTGTGCCGGCCGTTGTGGGGCAAGCGTATACCCGAGGTGACAGTCGGCTCGGCATTTTACTGGTGAATCTTCCAAGCAACGCCGACTCAGAGATCCAACTGGAAGTTGACCCGGTTGCCTGCGGTTTACCGCCGAGTACCTACTCGCTGAAACGGATTACGGCAGATGGCGAACGGCGTTTGAACGATGTTCACGATCGCAGCAAGATCACTCTGCAGCTTAGTCCTGGTGAGGTTGCACTGCTGGAAGCGGTGCGTCAGGACCGGTTGTGATGCGTCCGGCAGAATCCAAGTGAATCGGGAGGATGCCGGGACGCTTACGCCATGGTGCGTGCGGGTCGTTTCCAAAGAACGTGGACCACCAGTGTCCCTCTTTGTCTTGCAGGGGAAAGTCAAACAGTTGTCGGACCGGCAGCAATTGCTCGTCATCTGCCAAGCCGACATCGATGTATTGTCCGCCCCACGTCTGGCTGGCGTGAACCGCCAGTAGATTCTTGCCTGGCTTGAGCGAGGCATGCGCCGCGGGATTGATTTCCACCTCTTCATACCCGGTAGAATATCCCTCACGCTGCGCGGCCAATACGCCGTTCAGATAGATCTCCGGCGCTTCGTCGTAATGTACCAGCAAGACCGGGTCGGTCAGCTTCTCGTTTGGCAACTCAAACTCGCGACGCAACCAGATATCGCGTGTATTCCATTCGGTGCGTATCACGGCATTAGGTGTGCCGGCGGTCCCGAAGCCACCTGGCCCTCGCTGCCAGGCAGTATCATCGAAATCTGTCTTGTACCAATCAGCCGGCGGTTGCGCGAGTGAATATCGCCACTCAATACCTTCCAGTTGGCTGGTGGGAACGATTGTCTGTTTGGGGACTCCCAAGTTGATGTCAGCCCACGAACCGGCGACCGTGCCGGCTTCCGAAATCCACTTCTTGCGAACGGCTCGGTCACTCAGCAGACGCATGAAAATGCCGCCCACCACCGGGCGTGCTTGAAATCCCACTCGTACGCCGTCTTTGGTGTTGAACCAATCCGCCATGGCGACTCGTTGCGGCGTTTCATGAACGTAGCGATAGAGCGGCTCGAACAAGGCATGCCATTCTCCATCGGTGCGGCGCCAGCGAAATACACCAGACGGCCCAATCGATCAGCGATTGGTCAGTACGATTGTCGCAGGCGAGACCGTACCGATTCTGCACCTGGAGATACCAGCCGATTTCCTGATCGCCGATGGAATCCGGGAACAGGTTCAGGCCAAGTATTCGATCCCAGATCAGGTTGTGTTTCATGCCCCACGTGCCGGGCTTGTCAAATGCTGAGCCGCGTGTGACCACTGTCATTGGCCAACTGTTGCCACTTGGTGGCATAGTCGCGCGCAACGGCGAAGTATCGGTCGCTATCGGCCGTCTGGCCCAGCATCGCACACATCTGCGCATAGCCACCGATGCCAATGATGGCTTTCAGTGAGAGATCGGCATTGTGAGCGAGGTGCCCGAACATGTCGGCGGTGCACAATTGGTTGGCCGGATCGAATCCCTCTCTGACGAGATAGTCCGCCCACTGTGTCAGCAGAGGCCAGTACCTCTCCGCCAGCCTGGCATGGCCTTCAGCCTGCGACAGCGCGGCCATCATAATCAGCATGTTCCCGGTTTCCTCGACCGGCATCTGATTCTCATCAGAATGCTCGCCACCACCATATACTTGGCCTGTCGCAAAGGGGTACGTTCCGAGATCATGAGGCGCGTAGACGAAAGTCCATCGCCAGGAATTGGCATAGTCGAGCAACGGTATCAGCATCGCCTTTGTCAGCGCGGGACTCAGCAGTAAGTAGAACGGTGCCTGCGGATAGAGGACATCCACAGTGCCGATGCAACCGTTACTGAAATTCTCTTTGGGGAACATCAGTGGCATTCCATTGGCATCTGCCACAATCTTGTTGCCGGCCAGCGTCTGCCGATAAGCCAACGCACACAGTTGAGCGTAGTGCTCGCCACCGGACGCTGTCAGATCGAGCATGATTTGCCGGTCGAAGTCTTCGCACTGCTGCGCCAGCGCGCTGTAATCATCCGCCGCAGAACGGAGTATATCTGTGGCTGTCGCGCCGTTGCGTGCCCAATACGAACGCAACTGGCTACGGAAATATCGGATGGCAGCGACATCGTCGTAGCCGAGCATCAACCAACACGACTTGGTCTGCTCGGTGATTTCGGGCAGGTCAAATCGCAACGCCATTGCCGGGTGTCCGTCTTGGACCGCACGAGGTTGCCGATCCGAGTCTTGATCAGCCAGTTGGCCATCACGGAGAAAGGCAGCTTGCGCTGCCGCCGCATCTTGGATGACTGCCTGCGGCTTTTCCGTGCCGGGTGCAGCCAGGTACGCATAGCCCCAATCGATACGCAAGTTGTCGCCCTTCTTGCCGAGCACCGGCTGTTGCCGCGATCCCATACGCAGGACCGTCAGGCCATCCAGCTGCGGGCGGTCCCATACCACTTGCTGATCGGGCGTGTTGACGGCGATTTCCCCGCCGCATTCAAAGTAGACTTGCACGTTGTGCGAGTGGCCGTCACGTGAGCACAATTCCCAGGTGATGTACGTTACCGGTCGGCTGAGTCCTTCCAGGTTCGACGGCAACGCCGGCGTCAGGAACGTCAACGTAACTCCGATTTGCTCGTTGGCAAACCGATAGATCGTACGAGTCGGCCAGACACGCACAGCCTCTTGCGCGAGAACTGGTGTGTCAGACGGCTGCGATCCCATTAATCGGAACGTGCGCCCGTCGACACGGATCAGGCTCCGCAGTGGCTGTGGCGTGCCGGTCCAATGGGTTGTGTCGGTATCCGTCAGCTTGTCTGCCGACGACCAGACAGAGAAATATGGATCGTGCGTCACCAGGGGGACGGACGGGGGGCGGAATGCTTCCTGGGCGGCGTCCGTCACGCAAGGTGCGGCCAGTATCAACAACGGGAATAGGTATCGGTGCATGGGAGTAGTGTCCTACCGCGGCCCCTGGCCGCAACCAAAAGAGGGGCGAATCCCCGCTGCAAAATCCGAAATCCGAATATCGAAATACGAAATAAATTTACAATCCGAATGTCTCAATGACCAAAACGCCGTAGCGAGGATGCCTTGTTCGTTGCCGAACCGTGGGTAGTCGCTCGAGACGCTTTGCCTCTCTGGTATGTCGTCCCATGTGAAGATCTTGCCAAGCGTCTCTAACGGCAGTCGTTCAGGTTGTTCTTAATCATAATCATAATCTTACTCTTACTCATACTCTTCTTCTTCGGAAGTGGCACAAAACCCGCGTCTCTGCCGCTGGCAACGGGGTGCGGTTCATGCTGCGTTGAGTGAAGTTGTCTGTGAGTGCAGGGGAGTATGAGTAAGAGTAAGGGTAGGTGGCACAGTGGCTGAGCGTCTGCCCGGTCGGAACTCCGTGAACGGTTACAGCTGTAGTCACACCCTGTTCGGCATACATCAGCAGGCTGTGCAACATTCGACGCGTGACAGGGCGATCTTGCCCGTGCAGCAGGTCTCGATACCCGTTCATGTCCTGTGAGCAGATGTGCGGCACCGATCTCAGCGGGGGGTCTTGAGTCGCAGCACGGTCAAAGAGTGGGCTGGAAAGTCGTGTGGAAAGTCGCTGCTCACGCCTGCCAACGGTGCTTCACGAGGAGCCACTTGTGTGGGGGCGTCTAAAGAATTCACATCCGCGGGATTGTCCGAAGTCAGCAGGATCTGACGCGCCTCGGATCCCACGTCGCGAGCACCCTGCAATCGGATTGCGGTCCGGTGCGTAATATCCGAGACATTGACCACTTTCAGGATTGTCTCACCGGCATCTCGGTCATAACTCGCCACGGCATAGAGGTCCTTCGATGTCAGACGTCTTACATCGTGGATCTTGCGGCCATCCAAGTAACAGCGGATCGCGTCCCCCTGTAGTTCGATCTTGACGTCATACCAGCGACCCGTTTCAATGTGTCCCGGCACGCGCAATTGTGGCACACCGGCAGCCTCGAGACCGTGCTGGCGATTGCCCCAGCCCCCCAGGTTCCACCAGCCTTTGCCGTCGTCGGCTGCCCCCTGGAAGGAAATGAGAAACCCTTCGTCACCACTCAATGCGCGAGCCTTGAGCGTCAACGTCAAGTCGCCACTCAACGTGTCATCCAACATCGCTCGGACGTTTGGCTCAGTGCTGGTCTGCTGCAGGCAGCCCTCTTTTACCTGCCAGTTTCCCCGCGAGAATGTCCAGCCGTTGGTGCCGTCGCTGAACTTCGAGGCATAAACCGTCTGCGAGTCTTGTTCGACGCGAATGTCTTTGAATTCGGCCTTCGTCAGCCATGTACCCACGCCAATCTGTCCTTGCGGCACCATGGCGGACGGCTGAGGCTGGGTTACCGTCAGAGGTATCACCTCATCGCCACGATGGAGCGAAAACAACTTCTGTACGTAGTATGAAGGTGTGCCAAAAACACGCGTGTTATCGAACCAGATGAGGTCGGGCAACCACTGAGTCGAGCCTACTTTGTTGAACAGAGGGGCATAGGACGACATGCAGACCACGTCTGCGTTGCGCACCAATCCGGTCATGAAAGCTGCTTCACTCAGGGCACACTGCAGATCATTTCGGCGGCCGGGACCGTGTGCTGCGAATTCTCCGGCAAACACTTTGGGGCCCCGACGATCGTAATTGTCGTAGCGATTGTCGTGATCCAGGAACCACTGAGGCGAACGATAGTAGTGCTCATCGACGATGTCTGCTGGGATGGTCTTGAACTGGGAATAGGCGAACTGCCAATTGTCGTCGTCCACTCCGGGACCTGAAGTCGTGATGATGTGCAGATCGGGGTATTTGGCTCGGATCGCCGTCAAGAAACGTTCGTAACGCGGGAAATACTCCGGGCCCCACTGTTCGTTGCCGACCCCCAAGTATTTCATCTGAAACGGCTCCGGATGTCCCATCTCGGCTCGCTTCGATCCCCACGGGCTGTCGGCGGAGCCATTGGCGAATTCGACTAGATCGAGAGCATCCTGAATCCAGGGTTGCAGCTCGTCCAGCGGTACGAGCTGTCCACTCTGGAATTGGCACGCCATGCCGCAGTTCAGAATGGGCACCGGCTGGGCACCGATGTCTTCGCACAACTGAAAGAACTCAAAGAAGCCGAGGCCGTACGATTGATAGTATTGAGGCGAATCCCAATCGGCCCAACGGTTCCAGTTCTGGCGTCGCGACGCAACAGCGCCGATCGTATCTTTCCAACGGTAGGCGTTGTCGAGCGTTTTCCCTTCCACAATGCACCCGCCGGGAAACCGTACGAAAGCCGGTTTCATGTCGGCCAAGATCTGCATCAAGTCGGCACGCATGCCGTTGGGCCGCTGTTTCCACGTGTCTTGAGGAAACAACGAAACAAAGTCCACATCGATCTGGCCGGGCTCTGTCACCAGTACGCATAGTCTTGCCTGAGTCGTCGTTGACTGGCACACGATCTCGCCGCTCAGCTTGTTCCACTGCACGCCAAGTCCGGAGAAATTGCGCGACCCGATTTCGCGGTCCTGCTCGTCCAGCAAACTAATCCGCAACGTTCCCGCAAAATCTTTGGCGGTGCGAGCATAGAGTGAGACGCGGTAGGTGGCTCCCTGCTTCGTGGCGATTCCGCCAAATCCCGAGTTGGCGATTCCCAGGCCCTCACCGGCATCGCTCGACAAACAATCGCAGGTAGTGAGGATTCGCCGGATTCAGGGGTGAGTCGGATTCGATCTTCACGGTCCCGTCGGCACCGCGATTGACGACCGTCCAGGCATACATCCCTTCCTGATTCTCGAACGAACGGTTCTGGATCAGCTCCGCATAGAGGCCACCATCTGCGGCGTAGTTAATGTCCTCGAAGAACACTCCGTGCATCATGGGGTTGATAGCGAGGCGCGTGGCGTCCAGGTGGACGGTGATTACGGCATCGCCGGCAGGCAAAGTGGGCGACAGCAGCGCCAAGAGTGCGAAGGATAAAGAACCGGCAAGAGTTTTCATGACGCCGCTCCGGGGGTTCGACTGGTCAGGACCCAAGGTGTGCCCTTAGACTAGATCGCCGGGTCGTGTCCAGAAAGCCGGAAATGCGCAAAACTGTATCGAATTTGCGCAGAGTGTTCCTCAGCGGGTGACGCGGGCCCGGCGGAGCCCGTGCGGCTGTCGAGCTCACCGCCGGGGAATCGAGCCGAGTGGCAAGAAGAGCGGCACCGTCACCGGGCGGGTCTCGAGGTTCCCGGAGATGATTTCCAGAGTCTCGAAACCATAGCGTTGGTAATAGCTGACGGCGTGCGGCTTCGCATCTACCACCACGCCCACACACCCAACACGTTCCGCCATTTCGTGCGACAATTGAAACGCGGCAACAGCGAGGTCTACGCCAAACGGTTGGAGGATGGTTCGATGGCTGTCGGCCTGTTCAACCTGGATGAGGAAGAGCAGTTGTTCAGTGGTTCTTGGCCAGTGGGGTAACGCCGGATGGCAGTGGCTGGGGCGATCGTGTCGGGCCTTTGACGCGCAGTTTTCCGTCAGGGGTGAATTCGAGCCGGTCGATGTTCACCACGCGGTCCCCTCCGAGTTTTTCCGGATTGGCATGCGAGTGATAAATGATGAACAGCTCACTGCCGTCTTCATGCTACTATAACGCTTCGATCTTGATCGTATGTTTGACCGGCTTGACCGCGGCAGCCGAGGCATCGCGGGCCTCTTTGTCTTTGGCAACCAGGGCTTTGGCAATGTTCTCGAGTGAATCGGTTTCCGAGGGGGCGAACTGTTTATAGATCGGAATGTCGTGCAGCAGGTTCTTGATCAGTTGCACTTCCATACCCTGCTGCTGAGCAATCACTTTTTCAACTTGCTGGAAGGGTTCACAGAACGGGTTATCGAGAAATTCAGCAGCCAGATTGATACCTTCAGCCAGTTGTTCCGCACTGTACTGCTTGGAGGTATTGCCCCAAGTCACCTTGTATTGACCGGCCGTTGCATTCGCTACCTTAAGCGTCAATCGATTCAGTTGTTCATTGAACGGTAGGAATTCGATGACACCGCGTGTCGAACCAGTCTGTCCGGGATCGCCGAAGAAGCAGAACGGATATCGCGAGCTTTCAATCTCGACGGCACCCTTGCTACAAGACAATACCTGGTGGCCGTCGCTCGCGTCTGCCTTACCCTGTTTCAGGTCGACGGTGATCGTGCCAATGCTTCCGTCGCAGCCGAGGGCCTTGAGGTACGCGTATGCCATCACCAGGTGTCCGTTGCGATCGGGATGGACTCCGTCGCCGCCCGCCAGGTGATAGTCGCGGCCATACTTCGCCTTGGCCTTGGTCATGACATCCACCATTGGATCGAACACATCGGCGAACACGACTCCTTCTTCCTGGGCAACTTCCCGTGCAATGTCGCGCAGTGCCGCCAGGGTCTTGTTGTACATGATGGCTTGCTCGGGCTTGTGGCCCCCGAACGTGTCCGCATCGACACAGCCGGGCGAGCCGACGACAATCGAACGAACACCGGCTTTCTTCAGTTGGTCGACAATCGATTTCTGCCCATCACGATAGGCTTTTCCGGTTTCGGGACTCATCGGTGCGTACCGGCCGTCATTCATGCCAAAGCAGGTTGTGGCCACGCTCGCGCCGAATCGCAACATGTCGTTGGCCATCCGGTTGGCAAAGCCCGGTGCCGTCTCACCACCCCACCCAAATTGCGTGACACGCAGGTCAGCAGTCGGTTGGCACATCAACAAGTAGTCCTCGATGTACATGGAGTACAACCGTTGCTCGGTGATAGAATCACCGATTACCGCTACGTAGTCGCCTGGTTGCAGTGTTGGTTCGGCGGCAAAGCCGGTGGTGAGAGAGGCAACGGTCATAATCGCGACAGCGAAGATCGGGAGTAGATGTCTCATGATGTCTCCTTGGTGTGAAGCAATCTGGTGTGTTTCGGAGGGAAACCGCCGAGTCGCTGGCGACGTGCCCCGGTAGCGAGTGGTTGGCGATGTTCCACAAGAGCCGTTATCAAGATAACATGAGTCTGCGAGGAATACATCGGGTGAAGAGGCCGGCAGCTAAGGTGGAATGAGGTAGCAACGGGTACGGCGAGTTTTGACAAGGCGGCGCAATGCCGTTCCGGCAGAATCGGGCACGGGAACCCCCCTCCGGCCGCGATGGCGATTTCTGGGAGGGAGCTGACTGCCGTCTGGCCCGTGGCTGCCACCTGAACACCGGCATCTTGTCGAGCGTGTCTAGCCGGTGGAACGAGGTGGCTCGGAGCATTCCTAGGCAGTGACATGGTATCGGCTTAAACGGTATCCGCAGCAGTTGCAGGAACATTGTCCGACCTGGAACCAAGTGGCAAGACGAGGAGGAACACGGTGACTCGAGACTTAATCATTGCCATGTCGTTGGTCGTGACAGGCGTGTCATTATCGGCGCGGGCGGAATCAGATGAATTGCTCTTCGAAAATAGCGATTTTGAAGCAGGCACATTGGTGAATTGGAGTGCGGAAGGTGATGCCTTCGATCACACTCAACCCACGCAGGGAGATAACACGTCTGCCCGAGGTGCGCGGCCGAGCAAACACCAGGGGGAATACTGGGTGGGCACCTACGAGAAATATGACGGGCGTAGTGGGCGCTCCGGAGACGCCCGGGGGGATGCGGCTACCGGAAGCCTGACGTCCGTTCCGTTCGAGATCCGCGCTCCGTACATGACATTTCTGATTAGTGGTGGGAACAAACCACTGACGTGTTACGTGGCGTTGGCTGTGGACGGTCACGAAGTGCTCACTGCCACGGGCCATCAAACCGAAACGATGCGCCGCGTTCTGTGGGATGTCAGTACGTGGCAGGGAAAGCAGGGACGCATCGTGGTCAAAGACAATGACCGCCAGGCGTGGGGCGTTATCAACGTCGACGACTTTCGGGTGCGAAATGCCATATCCGATCTGGAGCGGCGCGCGTTGACCGCCGCGCGGATTGAGCAAGCGACCTGGCATCTGAGCCTTGGTGACCTCAACGGCACACGGAGCCCCGCGTCGCAGCAGACGTTGGGCGAGGCTCCGGATTGCCGCTTACTGGCCATCGGTCGCGAGCTGATATTTGAAATGACTACCAGCCGCAACGATGTGCCGTTGACCCTGAATGTGCCGCTCATTTTGCTCGCAGGGGATGTTCCTCACGACCTGGTAGTACGCTACACCGAAGGGCGTCTGGATCTCTTCGTGGACGGTGTCTGGGTAGACAATGATTATCCATTGGGTGAGTTCAGAAGTGATGGCACGCCGCTGGCCGTGCTACCGGAAGCACAGGCTGTTGTGCTCAAGAGTGATTATTGGAATCGGGCGCTGAAAGAAGTCGAAATCGTCCGGCTCAGCGGTGGTGCTGCCCAGATGGCTCAACGCCGACGCGAAATCGAGTTCCAGATGCTGGGTCCCGGAAACGAACCCCTGCAGTACTGGAAGCCGAATTCACACTTCCGCGTCGGCGACTGTCTGCCGTTCTTCCACGACGGGACTTACCACTTTGTCTACTTGCTCGATCGACGCGGTCACCATAGCAAGAACGGCGGCGGTGCTCACCAGTGGATTCAGGCGACGTCACGCGATCTGGTGCATTGGGAACATCAGCCCATGATGATTCCCATTACAGAACAATGGGAAAACTCGATTTGCACCGGCTCCACCATGTACCACGACGGTCTTTACTACGCGTTTTATGCCACCCGCACGGATCAGGGCGAGCTACTGAGCTATGCCACCAGTTCCAAGGGAATTCACTTCGAGAAACAGCTGCCCAACCCATTTGCCTCGCCAGGTGAGTTTTACCGTCAGGGTTCGTTCCGCGATCCGAATGTATTTCGCGAGCCTGCTACGGGGCTCTTCCATATGCTGGTTTCAGCCAATGCGGCCGATACGGGGGAAGGTTGCCTGGCCCACCTTACGTCGCAAGATCTACGCAGCTGGAAGCATGAGCCGCCATTTTACCGGCCCGGTACGCCGCATGTGCCGGAATGCATCGACACGTTTCCGTTCGGTGATTACTACTACCTGGTCTTCAGCTTGGAAGGCCGAGCCCACTACCGGTTCTCGACCAGTCCCATGGGACCGTGGACTCAACCCGAAAACGATCTGTTGGGTGGACCGGGAGCCGTGGTGCTAAAGACCGCACAGTTCCAGGACCATCGCCGGATCGGGGCTGCGTTTGTGGGAGACCACGGTTACGCCGGCTTTGCCGTGTTCCGCGAAGTCACACAAAACCCGGACGGTACGCTGAACAACCAGTTTCCGCCTGAAATGACCCCTCTTGGCGGTGCTCCGCTCCCCTGGCGTCTTGTCGCTCCCGGTTCGGACGCCGCGCGGCAGGGAGACGGCATTGTGCTGAAAGCCGCAGCGGACCAGGAAGCGGTGGGGCTGCTGAGGGGCCTGCCGCGCAACTTCCGCATGCGCATGACCGTTGTTCCAGCTCAGGGAGCACTCCGATTTGGACTGAAGATTGGTGCCCATCCGAATGGCACGGGTGGCATCGATCTACCATTTTTGCCAGGCGAGAAAACGGCAGTCTTCGGCATGGAGCATGTCACGGGACTCGACAAACCATTCACGTTGGAGATCGTGCGTCACAATCGACTGCTCGATGTGTGCATCGATAACCGGAGGACCGGTGTTACTCTACTGGATGAGAACGGAGGCGATTGGGCTGACGTTTTGTTCTATGCCATGGGGGGAAGCGTTGAGTTCAAGGACATTGTCATTCAGGCCACGACCCCAGATATCTCCATCTCGTCTGGCCCACTCAAGGGTGCTTTTCAAGTTCAATTGAAATCACTCGGTATGGATGGGGAAATCTACTTCAGCCTGGACGACCGCGATCCCGCAGGTGTCAATCGCCAGATGTACATCGACCCGATTCTTGCCGCGGAAGGGACGACGGTCCGTGCTCGAGTCTTGAAAAAGGACGGAACCTGGACTCGTACGCTGGAGGTCCGAGTGGTGCAGCCAAAGTAGAACGGAATTCATTCCGTTTATGCAACTCCCCTCGCTTCCCCTTCCCCGCCGCAGAACGGAAATCTGTCCTACAGCCTGCGCGTACCGTGCCGCATGTTATCGACGTAAGGCTTCATCGCAATCGTGAAACATCCAACGGAGGGACGGTCAGAGGCCAGATAGACGGTACCCATGCCACCGGACCCGAAGCGTCGCTGGACATCAAATCGATCCGTGCCGCGAAAATCGTCGTCTCGGTTTGTGCTCATCACACGCCCTCGCCGTCACGCGTAAAGCGTCCAGAGAGTCTTTTGCCATGGTAGCGGAAATAGGTCTCGTAGCCACGCATCGACCCCTATTGGTGACCGGTGGCGTATTGCCGATAGTTGTGGCGAGTCGGGTGTCCTTCTAGAATGGTGTCTGTACTGAAGTGTCACAGAAACAAGTGAATCAGGATCCATTTATATGCGGCATGATCTGAAGTGCGGCCGACCGCTCCGCGTGAGTCATCTATGTGGTACGGTGCTGTTACTAGCCATTCTACTGCCGACATTTCTACTGCCGACATGTGGTGGCGTGCTGAGTGCGGTGTGGGGCGATGACAATGCACCGGCCAACGAGGTTGACTTGCGACCCGTGTTTGACCGTTTGGCACTACCTGTACGGGCGCAAGGTGGCCGAGGGACGTGCTCAGTGTTTGCCGTCGCCGGAGCGATGGAGTATGCCTTGGCCAAGCAGGAGGGGGAGAAGCAAGTCCCCGCGACGCGGTTGAGCGTCGAGTTTCTTAACTGGGCGTCCAATCAAGCGAAGGGCGAGCAGGAAGACGGCAGTTTCTTTTCTGATTTGTGGAAGGGTTTTGAGAAGTACGGCGTCTGCGTGGAAGATGAGATGCCGTATTGCGCGGAGTTCAATCCTACGCTGCAACCCTCCCCAACTGCGTTAATACACGCCGGAGGGATCCGACAAGTTGGACTCGATCTGCATTGGATCAAACCGTGGAACCCGCACAAGGGACTGACTGATGGTCAATTACAGGCAGTCAAGGATACATTGCGACGTGGATGGCCCGTGTGCGGGGGCTTTCTCTGGCCCAAGAAGGCGCGGTGGGTGGAGGGAGTGCTTCAGATGGCACCGCGCGATGGGGTGCGTGACGGGCACAGCGTGTTACTGGTTGGGTTCCGGGACGACGCTGCGCAGCCGGGTGGCGGCATCTTCATGGTGCGGGATTCGGGCAAGGGACGTGGCGGCAGTGAGATGAGCTACGAGTACGTACGGACCTATATGAACGACGCTGTCTGGATTGACTACCGGCCAATTGTCGCATCGCAATGACCAGGCTCGCAGTCCCGCTGTCATGGCCTCTCAGATGGACTCCTTGAATCGCATGCGAAATCAGCTCGACTTGTTCTTTTGATGCAGAGGAAGATCTCATGCAAGCACCTCGTGAAATGTGGCGTTCGCTCACTCTTATCCTGGCGACCTGGTTCCTGTTTGGCCTCTCGGCATCACGCGTGTCGGGGCAAGGTTTGGCGGGATTGACGCAATGGGAAGAGGGTCGCAGCATGCGAGTCGGTTCCAACGCGTGGATCGAGAACGACAAGTATGACGTCAAGAACAACTTGGACCGTCCCGATCGTATTGAGCCGGGCGAGACCTATGTGATGGCCGATCTGGAAGGTCCCGGGATCATCACGCATCTGTGGTTGACCTTCTTGCAGGAACCGCACTTCTGGGTCACCGACGGGGCGGCCAATGGCCAAGAAATGCTGCTCCGCATCTATTGGGATGGGCGGGCAAAGCCGGATGTCGAGGTTCCCGTGGGCGATTTCTTCGCGTGCTGTTTCGGCAAACAGATGGAGGTCATCAGTGCTCCCGTCGTCGTGGAAGATGGCGATTCGTACAACTGCTTCTGGCGCATGCCGTTCCAGAAATCGGCTCGCATCGAGATTGTGAATCAGAGCAAAAAGCCGATTCGCAAACTGTACAACAACGTCGATTGGATCAAGAAGAAGTCGCTTCCCGAGAACACGATGTACTTTTGCGCCCAGTACCGCCAAGAGTATCCCGCTCAAAACGGCAAGGACTACGTCGTACTTGATGCGGAGGGGAAGGGTTACTATGTCGGTACAGTCTACTCCGTGCGTACGCGCAGCCCCGCCTGGTTCGGAGAAGGTGATGAATTGATCTACATCGACGGTGAAGAGAAGCCTTCGATTCGTGGTACGGGGACAGAGGACTATTTCCTGTCAGCCTGGGGACTCAAAAAGCACAGCACACCCTATTTTGGCGTCCCGTACCTGAATCAACTCGGTGGCATCGTCGGGCAGATGACCTGCAGCTACCGGTGGCATGTCCACGATCCGCTCGTGTTCAACACCGGAATTCGGGTGACGTTTGAGACGTTTGGCTGGATGTCGCCCGATGAGAACAAAGAGCACAAAGCGCACAGCTGGAACGAACGGGAAGACGACTTCACCAGTGTGGCTTTCTGGTACCAGATGGGGCCGACCAAGAAATTCACGGAGATGCCTTCGGCTGCGGAGCGGAAACTCCCCAGCCTCGAGAGAATTCTTGTGTGGGGCAAGGAATCCGTCGGTGCCCCGTGCCACGGAGAGGGCGACACGCGTGTTGAGGAGGGGGCGCTCTATCTGGAATCAGGTGGGCAGTTGCTGTTCCAGCCGAAGACACAAGAAGACGGTTGGGTCGAGTGCCCGTTCGAAGTTAAAGAGAAAGAGCCGTTGCGATTGCTGCTGGAACTGACTCAATCCAGTGATTACGGTCTGTGGCAGCCGATCCTTAACGGCGTCAAACTGGGAAAACCGCTCGACCTCTACAAGGCGGAGCCCGATCTGCGGGAATTTCACCTCATGGATTTCTGGCCGGAGCCGGGGAAATATACGCTGCGGCTCGAGTGTGTCGGCAAGAACAAGGATTCATCCGCTTTTGGTATCGGAGTCAACTCCGTCCGCCTGCGCGAACGCCGCCCCCGCGTCAAAGCGTTCGGCTACGACCAGGACAAGGACTGGCGGAAAGAACAAGTCTTGTATGACTAAGGCTGGGCTATGAATTAAGGCCGATTCCCAGCACGTCGCGGCAGTACTGCAGGTTTTTCTCCAGATCCCACTTCTGCTGGGCCTGTTCCAGCTGCGCGGACGGCTCGCCGGCCGGACGATCTGGTGGGATCGTGCATTTCTTGCCTCGGTGGGCCAGGGCGATGAACCTTGCGAATTCGCTGGCCCGCGCGCGGGGGAAGTTGGACCAGAATTCGGGTTTGAAGTACGGCATGTCGTTGCCCCACTTGTACGAAATGACTTCCAGCACAAAGGGAGTGTGGGGGCACAGTTCCTGAAACCGCTTCACGTATGCAGGCCAGTCGACCAGCCCTTCTTCCATGTTGACCCACATGGACGTAGCTCCGTCGTCTGTTTCCCACACCATGCTATCGCGAATACCGGTGGTGAGTGCGTAGGGGCCGAGGGTTTCCAGGTTGACCATTGGGTCCTCCATGGTCCAAGTGGCGTTACCAGGGTCCATTGTGGCGCCCACAAAATCTTTGCCGGAGGCCTCGATCAGGGTCACCAGTTCCCACGCTTGCATATCACCGGCATGATTTTCCACGGCGATTTTCACGTTGGCATCTTCCGCCGCACTCTTCACCGACTTGAGGACCTTGACCATCTCGTCGATGTGGCGATAAATACCGCCGTCGCCACTTCGATCACGGCGACTGCCGAGATAGCAGCGCGCCACGCTGCTGCCTAGTTGCTGAGCAATGCGGATCAGCAATCTCGCATGATCTTCGGCCTTGCCCCATTTCTTGGCGTCGTACGAGTTGGAAGTTGGACAGATGCTCCCCGTGCCAACCTGCAGCTCGATCCCCCCTTGCTCGGCCGACGTGCGAATTTTCTGCAAATAGCTGTCGTCCAAGTTCTCGTACACATCCAAGTCCGACATCAGGAGCGTATCGACCTTGAGTGATGAGGCGTATTGGATGAGTTGCGGTGCCTTCCAATCAAAGGTCCGCACCGAGAAGTTGTCGAAACCCAATTTGAGTTTTGCCGAGTCGTTTCGAAGCGTTCCATAGACTGGGCCGGTAAGTCCGGCCATGCCGGCGGCCGCCATCGAAGCCAAGAACCCGCGTCGACTGCACTGTCCAACTCGTTCGCTCATGTCGTTCTCCCGTGACCTAACCTGCATTCCAAGGAGCTCATGCTCTCAGTCTAATCTCGAGGAGCCTTTCGCGTCACCCATGGAATTTCCAGGTTTTTCCAGCAGGAATTCCACTTGGCGCTGCTCGAGTGAGTCAATCCCGTGCCACGAAAGTCTTTGCTGCCTAGACCGGATCTCTTCCAGACAATGGCATGTGCTCGAGGAGAAGAAGGGAGGGGACAAAAAGACAAGGCAAGAGACGGCAAGCTATTTATCGGACAGGTCTTACCGCCCCAAAGCGTTTCGGTTTCGTTGCTTCCGCCCGACCAGGGGGCGAGTATAATCTAGTTGAAAACTAGTGGTCACCGAGTGCCTGTGTATGTCCGACGTTACACGTATCCTGTCTCGAATCGAATCGGGCGACCCCCAGGCTGCCGATGAACTGTTGCCACTCGTCTATGACGCGCTGCGTCGGTTGGCCGCGCAGAAAATGACGCAGGAATCTCCTGATCATACTCTGCAACCGACGGCCCTGGTGCACGAGGCCTACGTGCGTCTGGTGGATCGAGATGCCGCTCAGAGATGGGACAATCGCGGACACTTCTATGCCGCGGCAGCCGAAGCCATGCGGCGGATTCTGATTGAAGAAGCACGCCGCAAGCAGACCCAGCGGCGTGGCGGTGAGCTGGTGCGGCTTGAATTGGATGACGAGGTAGCGGCGGCGGAAGTGGCCGATTCAGCCCAGTTGTTGGCCCTGGATGAGGCGCTCCAAAAGCTGGCGACCACGGACCCGGAATCGGCCGAGTTGGTCAAGCTGCGATATTTTGCCGGAATGACCGTGGAGGAGGCTGCCACATTGCTCGGCATTTCCTCCCGTACAGCCAAGCGGAATTGGAGTTACGCTCGAGCCTGGCTGCAGCGTGAAATGGAACGTGAATAGTACGGCTGTTTTCTGCGGTGAGGAAATGGGGCTGCAAACCATTTGTGGCGTGCGATTGAATTAAAAGTGACGCGGTCGAATGAATCTCCGACAGATCGACGACGCGAGCGTGGAATAAATGGATACGCCGTCCGAGAAATCGATTTTCCTGGAAGCATTGGAGCAGGAGACGCCCGCGGCGCGGCAGCGTTATCTGCAGCGAGCGTGTGCCGGCCAGCCGGAACTGAGGGCAGCCGTGGACGATTTGCTCGTCGCCCATGAACGATCGGAGAACGTGCTGGATCACGTTCCACAGCGTGTGGGAGAATGGCGATTGGGCTGGGAGTCGGTACCGGCAGAGAGCAGCAATGGGCCGGAAGACCGGCTGGTCGGTCCCGCGTCGGATTCGATGGACGAGGGGCCGGGTACCATTATCGGCCCTTACAGATTGATGGAGCAGATTGGTGAAGGAGGGTTTGGGCGAGTGTTCGTGGCCCAGCAGCAGCAACCAGTCCGCCGCAAAGTGGCTTTGAAAGTGATCAAGCCGGGGATGGACACGCGGGAAGTCATCGCGCGATTTGAGGCGGAACGGCAGGCCTTGGCGATGATGGATCACCCGAACATTGCTCAAGTCTTTGATGCAGGAGCCACGGACACCGGAAGGCCTTACTTTGTCATGGAACTGGTTCGCGGCGTGGCCATCACGCAGTTCTGCGATCAGGTGCAGAACACGACGCGCGATAGACTGGAGCTGTTTGTCCACGTTTGTCATGCGGTACAACACGCGCACCAGAAGGGAGTCATTCACCGCGACCTGAAGCCCGGCAACGTGCTCGTGACGTTGCACGATGGGACGCCAGTCGTAAAAGTCATCGACTTCGGCGTGGCCAAGGCCATTGGGGAGCCGTTGACAGCCAAGACCATTTACACACGTTTTGCCCAGATGATCGGGACACCACTCTACATGAGCCCGGAGCAGGTGGAAATGAGTGGGCTGGATGTGGATACGCGCAGCGACATCTATTCGTTGGGTGTGCTACTGTACGAACTCCTGACTGGTACCACGCCCTTGGATCGGCAACGGTTACAGACCGCTTCCTTCGACGAATTGCGTCGGATGATCCGAGAAGAAGAGCCACCACGTCCCAGCACTCGGTTGACGACCTTGGGGCAACAGCTATCGACCTTGTCAGCCAACCGCCGGGTGGACGCGAGGAACTTGTCGTCAACCGTGCAAGGCGACCTCGACTGGATTGTCATGAGGGCCATGGAGAAAGATCGTCGACGTCGTTACGAAACGGCAGCGGAGTTTGCTGCGGACGTGCGACGCTATCTCAATGAAGAGCCGATCGAAGCACGCCCTCCCTCACCACTCTACCGGTTCCATAAATTTGCGCGGCGCAATCGGGTCATTCTGACGACCGCCTCACTCGTGATCTCCGCCCTCCTACTCGGTACCACGGTGAGCACGTGGCAAGCCATTCGAGCTACATCCGCACAGGCCGATGCTGATGCGCTGCGCCGAGAAGCGGTTGACTTTGCCGACCGATTGAAGGAAGCCAACGTGCTGTTGGACAGCGCTCGCGCGAATGCCGACGAGCATCGGTGGGCAGCTGCCTATGACCAGTACACCAAAGCGGCTGAGTTGCAGCCCGACCATTATTTGGTCTGGTCCGGACGCGGCTCCATGTACCTCCGACTTGGACTCTGGACGCATGCCGGTGCCGATTACGCCAAGGCGCTGGAATTAGGGGCACCTGCCAATAATCCGAGCTGGTGGGGTGTGCCGCAACTTTGCCTCTACACCGACCACCGTGACGCCTACCGTATCGCCTGCACCGAAATGCTGCGGCACGCACTGCGTTCATCCGACGGCTTTTTCATCAACCCCGCGTTGCGTAGCTGCCTGGTCAGCGAATCGCCGGTAGCCGATCCGCTAGAATTGGCTCGGCTCGCCGAGCAGACGCTGACTACGGAGCTATTTCCGCCTTTTGGACCGGGATTCTACGGTACACCTCCGCCCGGATTCGGACCGAAACCTCCGCCGGATCGCCAGAGTGAGCCGCCTCGCGTTCTCCCCATGGGCCCGCCAACGCTGGCATCGCCGCAACGTTTGCTGCAATGCTATGTGGCAGGCTTGGCGCATTACCGTGCGGGGCATGCCCAGCAAGCCATCAACCGCCTGCGCGAGTCGGAGCCAACAAAACCGTACGGGCTCAACTACGCAATTGGTAGTCCGGTACTGGCCATGGCCTACCATCGCGCTGGTCGCCTCGATGAAGCACGCCACACGCTTGCTCAAGCCGATCGCACGATCGACCAGTGGATCAAGTTCATGGCGGACGGGCAGGTGGGATCGTTCCCGGTCATGTGGTTCGATTTCATCGAATTTCAACTGCTGCACCGTGAGGCGAGCCGGTTGATCAATGGGGCGCCGCCCGGCGAAGACGCTCGTTTGAAGCTGATTGAGAGGCGTGCCTTGGCGGCCCTTCACGCGTCGTAGAATCGCGAAGGAGCCTCTTCACTCATCAAACGACGTCGAAGCATCCCGAGATGGTGCAGGAGACCTTGGACGGGACCTTGTGTGGTCGTCTGAGAACGTCAGAATCCAGATCTCGGCCGTCATGACGCTACACTGGCTCGGAGACGAAGAGGGACTCACTGACATCCTGCAGAAACATCCGGAGGTAAGGGTGCGCGATGCAGCGCGGGGCATGCTTCAGGGACTGCAGAAGCAGAAGAAACCGGGATGAGTGAATCGTTCAGGCAAATACCAACAGCCAGGCCTCTTAGACCTGTTATCGGCGGCCGAGCGAGCACGTCAGCAACCAGACGGCGGGTCGAGGCCGGATTGATCCGATGAGGAATTCGCGTGGTGCGGCCGCGCGCAAAACAAACGGCGGTGTGTTTCGGTCTCGGCCACGCGCCGGTGTGACGGCCTGCCTGGGACTCGACCGACGGGGGTGCGTTGGTGTGATGGTAGCTGACCAGTCGTTCCCCCACCGGCACGGGGCCGGCGGCGGGAGGACGAGCTGTCTTGGTTGGTGTGTAGCTGACCAGTCGTTCCCCCACCGGCACGGGGCCGGCGGCGGGAGGACGAGCTGTCTTGGTTGGTGTGTAGCTGACCAGTCGTTCCCCCACCGGCACGGGGCCGGCGGCGGGAGGACGAGCTGTCTTGGTTGGTGTGTAGCTGACCAGTCGTTCCCCCACCGGCACGGGGCCGGCGGCGGGAGGACGAGCTGTCTTGGATGGTGGATGGTGTGAAGCTGGCCAACTTGCCAGTTTGCCCTCCCGGAAAAAATATCTGCTGCTCCGCAGGATATGTTGGCCCCCTGCTCCGCCAAATCTCGCATTAATGATTAGGGGCTGCCGGTCCTGGCAGCTGCTGGTGTCAGTCATTGAGCGATGTGAGCGAGGTCCCCCGATTTCGGTGGGTTATGCCACGCGGCAATCGACGGCCATTCTCACCGCGCAGCCAAAGCGGTGTCCGCCAACGAAGCTTGATTACGTGGAGTCTTGGTACATGGCAGCTACTTTCCGAGTTCAGGCAACCTATCGCTCCGTCATCCGGGTAGGGGTTTTGATATTGATTCTGGGCGCCGTGGCGGGATGCAATGAGACTTCGCGGGAGTCAGCATCATCACCCACAACTCGAGATAGTGCATTCAAAGACAAGATCCTTTCGGTCGGTGCAAAGAGTGAGTCATCGGCGAAAGCTCGAGCATCAAGCGAGTCGAACGACGAAGTCTTGAGTACCACCGAAGATGATTCCGCGAAAGGTACAGGCGAGCCGCCCGCACACGACAGCAGTGCCCCATCGATCGCACAGCAATCATCATCGGCATCGCCCCAGTCGCCGCCAGCAACGTCGCCGCCAGCAACGTCAGGCGACAATCAGCCGCCCGCAATGGGACCACCGCCAATCAGCAAGACCGGCTTACAGGTGAATGCCACGCAGGCCTTTCAAGGCTATTCTCTGCTATTTCCCTTGCGATCGAATAATACCTACCTGATCGACATGCAAGGCCGCGTTGTCAACACATGGAAAAGCGACAGCAATCCTGCTGCGAGTGCATATTTGCTCGAGAACGGGCATTTGCTGCGACCTGGTACCGTGCCTGGCAGAGGGCCTGGCGGACCAGGTGCGGGCGGGCGTGTTCAGGAATTCAATTGGGAGGGAGAATTGGTTTGGGATTTCACGCTCTCGGACGAGCGTTTTAGTCCGCACCACGACATCGCCCGGTTGCCCAATGGAAACGTGTTGTTAGTGGCGTCCGAGAAGAAGAGTGCTGAAGAGGCCATTGCAGCGGGACGCCGGCCAGAGACGGCGGCAGGCCACATGGTGGCCGACTGCATTTTGGAAGTCAAGCCGACCGGCAAAACCACGGGTGAAATCGTCTGGCAGTGGCATGTGTGGGATCACATGATTCAAGATCTCGATTCCTCCAAGGCGTACTTCGGCGAAGTGTCGGCTCATCCTGAACTGGTCGATATCAATTACGGTGAAGATATCGTGGCTCCGATGATGGCTCACCCTCAAGGCCTCGCTCAGCTGCAATCGCTAGGTTATGTGGGGAATTCTTCCCCTCCTCCAGGTCAGTCCGCCGGCGGTCCAGGCAACTCACCGCCAGGCGTCCGCCCCCGGGGCGGACCTCCCGGCATGCCAGGGCCCATGGGAGCGGACTGGACGCACATCAACTCCGTCGCCTACAACGCCCAACTCGATCAGATAATGCTGAGCGTCCATTCATTCAGCGAAGTCTGGGTCATCGACCACAGTACGACGACCGACGAAGCGGCGTCTCACACGGGTGGTCGATGTGCCGTGGGTGGAGATCTGTTGTATCGTTGGGGGAATCCGCGTGCTTATCGCAGTGGTACCGGCGCTGATCAACGATTGTTCGCGCAGCACCATGCGCACTGGATCGCGCCCGGTCTGCCCGGAGCAAGTCACATGCTGGTCTTCAACAACGGCAACCAGCGACCCGATGGCATGTATTCCTCGGTCGATGAAGTGGAACTGCCTGTGACAGCAGAGGGGCTCTACGCTCGCGAAAACGGCTTGCCGTTTGGTCCCGAAGCGGCGACGTGGAGTTACACGGCTCCAGTGAAGGCCGAGTTCTTCTCGATGCTCATCTCGGGAGCGCAAAGACTGCCCAACGGCAACACCTACATTTGTTCCGGCAACAACGGCATTGTGTTTGAAGTTACTCCGCAGAAGGAAGTGGTCTGGAAATACGTGTTATCCGAACCGGCTGGCGGTTTTCCCGGCGGTTTTCCTGGCGGCTTTCCTGGTGGCTTTCCGTTTGGCTTTCCCGCTCCCTCGTTTGGACAGGTACTGCCGTCGTTTCTGCACCCGCTGTTGCAGCTATCGGACGAACAACAGAAGAAGCTAGACACGCTGCAGAAGGATGTCGATGAGCGGCTGCGTGGGATTCTGACTGAACCGCAGCAGAAACAGCTCGACCAGATGCAACAGCCCATGGCTGGTGGACCGGGCTTTGGGCCTCCCGGCTTCGGCCCGCCCGGCGGCCCTCCTGGGGGCGCGGGAATTCCTCCCGGCGGCGGACCGCCACGTGGTCGTGGCGGCTTTCGTGGGCCCGGCGGATTTGGCCCGCCTGGTGGACCGGGTAATCGGCCGAATGGCTTTCCCGGTGTGCCGGGTGGTCCGCCTCCCATGATGGGACCGGGTGGACCGGGTGGCGGCGGAGGTGGGCTGTTTCGCAGTTACCGTTATGGCGTCGACTATCCGGCTTTTGCGGGTCGGGATATGACTCCGGGCAAGCCGCTGGAAGAAGTACTGCGCGGAGGAGATCTCGCAGCCGGGCATCAAACCTCCGCCGCAGTCGACGTCGCCTGTATCCGGCGATGCACGACCAACGCGGGATGAAACCTCGTTACGGCCCAGCATATGAAGTCGATTCGCGTATTCAGATCTCGCTCGGACTTGGGTATTTCGTATTTCGGATTTCTGGGGAGGAGCCGTTGGCTAGGTCTTCGATGATCCGCTTCCATCGCTTGTTGATTCCGGCACTCTGGCTGATCGTGCTTCTACCCAGCGCCGCGCAGGCGTATATCGGACCGGGTGCCGGCTTTGCCTTGGCAGGATCCTTCCTGGCCATCTTTGGCGCCTTTTTCTCAGCGGCAGTGATGGTGCTGGCCTGGCCCATCCGTCGTTTAATTCGCGTGTTCTTGCGGCGCCGATCGCCTGGGGAGCGTCGCGTGAAGCGAGTGGTGATTTTGGGCTTGGATGGTCTCGATTACGCTTTGACGTCACGCTTACTGTCTGAAGGCAAGTTGCCGCATTTGGCGGCGCTACGAAAGCAGGGTGATTTTAAGGCGCTTGGCAGTTCGCTGCCACCGATCTCGCCGGTTGCCTGGTCCACGTTTCAGACGTCGGTCAATCCGGGCAAGCACAACATCTTCGATTTCTTGATGCCGGACCAGCGGACCTACCAGCCGAAGTTGAGTTCGGTCGAGATCCGACCCCCACGTCGCGGCGGCGGCTGGCGTTGGCTCCGCTTACCCTTCCGCAAAGCGGATGTGCGTTTACTGCGCAAGAGCAAACCCTTCTGGAGTATTTTGGGCGACTACGGCATCTTCAACTGCATCCTCCGCGTGCCGATCACATTTCCTCCCGAGAAATTGCGTGGCGTGCAGCTGTCCGCCATGTGCGTTCCTGACTTGCGCGGTACGCAGGGAACCTTCTCGCAATACACATCCAAACCTCGGGAGGCATCCGAGAAAACCGGTGGCGAGGTGCACTACATCCAGCGCCGTGGCAACGAAATTCGCGCGGATCTGCTCGGACCTCAGCATCCACATCGTGCGGAACCCCTTCCGTTACGATTGCCTTTCACCGTAACGATCCGCGACGGTGGCCGCGCGGTGCTGAAGATCAATGGCGTCAGGCACGAACTGATGATCGGGGAGTATACGGACTGGATCCAAGTCCGTTTCCGCGTCGCGCTGGGGACTTCCGTTCACGGCGTGTGCAAGTTCCTGTTGCTCGGCACCGACCCCGACTTCGAGTTGTACGTGACGCCGGTCAATATCGACCCCGAAAAACCGGCGATGCCGATCGGTTATCCAGCGGTCTATCCGATCTATCTGGCCAAACGACAAGGTACCTTCGCCACGTTGGGATTGGCCGAGGACACTTGGGGGTTGAGTGAAGAAGTGTTGAGCGACGATCACTTTCTACAGCAGTGTCTGGATACCGACCGCGAGCGTGAGTCGATGTTCTTTGACGGCTTGGAGAAAGTGCCACAGGGATTGTGCGTCTGTGTGTTTGACGGAACGGATCGCATGCAACACATGTTCTGGCGGTACCTGGATGAAGATCACCCGGCACGACCGGAAACGATACCTGAGGAACATCGCCACGCCATCGAGGACCTGTACTGTCGCATGGACGACCTGGTGGGGCGCACGATGGCCAAATGCCGGGACCCACACACGCTGCTGATGGTTCTTTCTGATCATGGATTCAACACGTTTCGCCACGGAGTCGATCTGAATCGCTGGCTGGAGATCAACGGGTATCTGAAAGTTGATCCGTCCCGCAGGCAAGAGGAACACCTGGCAGGGATCGACTGGTCGCAGACGCGTGCTTTTGCCCTTGGTCTGACAGGCATTTTCTTGAACACTCAGGGGAAGTTCGAACAAGGCATTGTGCCACCCGGTGAGGAAGCCGATCAGCTGCGCGAGAGATTGCTCAGCGACTGGACGCCCTGATCGATCCGCGGACGGGGAAGCGGGCGATCATCCGTGCGTATCAGGCTCCCAAGGTGTACCGCGGTCCCTACAAAGACCAGGCGCCCGATCTGATCGTGGGTTACGCCGGTGGCTATCGTGTTTCGTGGGACGCTGCCATCGGCCGCACTTCGATGGAGGTGTTTCACGACAACAAGAAAGCGTGGAGCGGCGACCACTGTGTCGATCCGTCCGTCGTACCCGGGGTGCTGTTCTGCAATCGCAAGATCGAAGAACTTCATCCGCGACTGCTGGACATCGGTCCCACGGTGCTGGAGCTGTTCGGCATTCCCACCCCCGACTACATGGACGGCCGGGCGATGGTGGTCGGCGAAAGGGTGGCGGAACCCACCCACGGCGACTCACTCAAGACACAGGTGGCGTGATGGCAGAATCGATGACAGACAAGCTAGGTCGCAGGTCGTTTCTCAAGGTCTCCGCGGCGGCGGCCGCGGGCGCGGCCGGCATCGCCGCGGGCTCGTATTGGCTCGGCGGCATCAATCGCGTGTCGAAAAGCGTGGGTAAGAAAGTCATCGTCATTGGTATCGATGGCATGGATCCGCGATTGTGCGCGAGCATGATGAAAGAAGGCCTGCTGCCCAACCTGCAGAAGATGAGCGCTTCCGGCGGCTTCAGCCGTCTCGGTACCAGCATTCCTCCGCAGAGTCCTGTAGCCTGGTCCAACTTCATCAATGGGGCCGGACCTGGATCGCACGGGATTTTTGACTTCATTCACCGCCATCCGGCGGAGCCATGCACACCTTTCTATTCGGGTGCCGAAACACTCCCGGGGCAAGGCTACTGGGAAGTGGGCGATTACCGGCTGCAACTCGATTTCTGGCCGTTTCAGCACGATCCCCCTACCACCGTGTTGCGCCGCCAGGGTATTCCTTTCTGGGACTATCTTGATGCAGCCGGTGTTCCGTCCACTTTCTACGATTTGCCAGCGAACTATCCTCCCAGCCCGTCGCAGTATGGCCATCACCGATGCCTTTGCGGCATGGGAACCCCCGACATGCTGGGCACTTACGGCACGTACCAGTACTTCGGCGAAAACGTCCCGTCTGGCGGTCTGGAAGAGGGCGGCGGGCGGCGTTCAAAACTGGAATTTGAGCGGGAGACTGCCAGCGGCGCAATCGTCGGGCCGGAAAACAGTTTCCTGAAAAATCCCCGCCCGGTGACCGCTCCATTCATGGTCCATCGTGACGTGCGGGCCGATGCAGCGCTGTTGGAGGTGCAGGGGCGCAAGATTGTGCTGAAAGCCGGACAGTGGAGTGAGTGGGTCAAGTTGACTTTTGATCTCCCGACTCCCGCGTTCGTGCCAGACAAACAGATCAGCGGTATCTGCCGCTTCTACCTGCAGGAAGTGTCCCCTACCTTTCGCTTGTACGTGACCCCAATCAATATCGACCCGTCCGCACCTGCGGTGCAGTTGTCGGAGCCGCCCAGTTTTGTGCAGGACGTATCGAAGCAGCTTGGGTTGTTCTATACGACAGGTTTCCAAGAGGATCACAAGGCTCGCTCGAATGGTCTGTTTGTTGACGATGAGTTCCTGAAGCAAGCCACGACGGTACTGGAAGAACGACTGGCTCTCTTCGAATATGCGGTGGACGATTACGACGATGGGTTGCTCTATTTCTATTTCTCCAGCAGTGATCTGCAATCGCACATGTTTTGGTGGGATTCGGACCAGAAACACCCGACGCGGTCCTCACCCGAGGCCGCGAAATACTTCGCGCACATCCGGCGACTCTACCAGCAACTCGATGCGGTCGTGGGAGACGTCTTTGACCGTTACGGCGGACAGGCGACCATTTTCGTCCTCAGTGACCACGGATTCGCCAACTTCGGCCGGCAATTCAACTTGAATTCCTGGCTCCGTGATTGGGGCTATCTCAATCCGCGCGAGTGCAGTTCGATATCTCAACATGCAGACTGGTCGCGGACTCGCGCCTATGGGTTGGGGATCAACGGTCTGTATGTGAATCTCAAGGGCCGCGAACGTGATGGTGTTGTTGAGCCCGGTGAGGAGCATGAGGCGCTGCTCAAGGAGCTGGTCATCAGGTTGCAGGCAGTACGCGACTACGACGGGAAGCAAGTCATCCGGAGCGTCTATCGCGCCGACGAAGTTTATCCGGGGGATGCGACAGCCTTGGCCCCCGATCTGATTGTCGGCTATGCCGCGGGATATCGGGCTTCCTGGGCGACCTGTCTGGGGGATCTGACCCCGGACGTGTTGCTGGACAACGACTCGGCCTGGAGCGCCGACCACTGTGCCGATGCTCTGGAAGTGCCGGGTGTCCTGTTCTGCAATGACACGTTTCGCGCGAGCAGTCCGGCGTTGATCGACATGGCCCCATCGATCCTGGCGGCTTTTGGCTTGCCGACGCCTCGGCAGATGACCGGCAGAGAACATCTTTGTTTCGTAGTGAATCGAGGACTGGCATGACAAAAGTGAAGATCGAATCGAACCTGTACGACCGGGCCCGCTCGGCCGCGGAAGCGGCGGGATACAGCAGCGTGGAAGAGTTCATCACCTCCGCCATCGAGAACGAGATCAAACGTCTCAAGGTCGAAGCGGCCGAGGAGCAAGTGTCAGATCAGCTCCGTGGTTTGGGCTACATCGAGTGATCTCACCTATGACCCAGGTTCTTGTCTCCCTGAACGCCTTGGCGGGCAAGTTTGCAGACGTGCTGCTTGCTCCGATCGCGGTGTTGCCCGGCTGGCTCTCCGCGACGCTGATTGCGGCGACGACCGGTCTGTTCATGCTGGTGATCTTCAAGTACACGTCGAATCAGCGGGCCGTCCAGCGAGTGCGGAACCAGATCAAAGCGAATCTGCTGGCCCTCTCGCTGTTCAAGGAGAGTGTGCTCGTGAGCATGCGAGCGCAGGCGCCGGATTCTCGGTAATGCCTGTCACTTGATGTTGCTGGCGATCGTGCCGATGCTGGTCATGACCGTGCCCATGTGCCTGCTGCTCGGACAACTTGCACTGTGGTACCAAGCCAGGCCTCTGCGCGTGGGGGAGGAGGCTGTGTTGACGATGCGGTTGGCCGGCGACAGCGGGAATGCATTGCCCGAGGCGGATCTGCGGCCGGCACCCGGTATCGAATTGGTCGCAGGACCAGTACGCGTGCCTGACGAGCGACTGGTCTGCTGGAATATCCGAGCCTGTGAGAACGGATACCATCAGTTGGCCTTTGATGTGGCCGGACAGCAGGTTGAGAAAGAGCTGGCAGTGGGAGATCGATTCATGCAAGTGAGTCTGCAGAGGCCGGAGTGGAATTGGTCGGAGATGCTGATGCATCCCCGGGAAACACCTTTTGCCCCAGATTCGGTTGTCCAATCGATCGAGATTGACTATCCGCCACGCGCCGCGTGGACCAGCGGCAGCGACGATTGGCTCATCTACTGGTTTGTAGCATCCATGGTCGCCGCCTTGTGCATTCGGCCGTTGCTGAGGGTGAACGTTTAGAGGCTGGGGACCGCGTTACGCGTGAAAAGTGAAATACAACAGCACGGGTAGCCCACGGCCCGCTTTGGTGGTGGCCGCCACCTGCGTGAGGAGGTTTCTGCGATGAGTTTGGACTCCGAGATCGTCGTCGTGTCTGGACTGCCTCGTGCCGGTACGTCGCTGATGATGCAGATGCTGTCGGCTGGAGGATTGGAAGTCGTCACCGACAACCTCCGCGCTGCGGATGTGGATAACCCGCGCGGATATTGGGAATTGGAGCAGGTCAAGAGGATCAAACGAGATGCCACCTGGTTACCCCAAACTCGTGGCAGAGTGTTCAAGATGGTGTCACAACTGCTGTACGATCTGCCGCATACGGAGCGTTACCGGATCATTTTCATGCAGCGCAGACTGGAGGAGGTAATCGTTTCGCAAGAGAAGATGCTGAAACGCCTGAATCGTCCTGCCGGCCCACACGACCAAATGAAGCAGGCCTTCGATCTCCACTTAGAGAGACTCTTTCAGTGGTTGCCGAATCAGTCGAACATGAAACTGCTTGAGATCAGCTACAACGCATTGTTGAGGGAACCGGCAACGCACGCTCAACAGATCAGCGCATTTCTCGACGGTCGGCCAGTCGTTGACAGAATGACCGAAGCGGTTGATCTGTCGCTGTATCGAAACAGACGATCAGCCAATGACGACTCTTAATCATAATCATAATCCCCTCCGCCTCACTTGCAGACAACTCCACTCAACTCAGCACGAACTCGGACCAGCTGCGAAGAAGATTATGAGTAAGATTATGATTATGATTAAGAACAACCGTGAACGGGGAAGACAATTCGTGCCGATCGCTGATTTCGTCACTGGTTACTGCTGCACACCCGACGGGCCGGCCGGTTCAAGGGATGCCTGCTGGCCAGATTGTTCAGCCAGTAGGGCCTTCAGGTCGAGACGCACGTAGGGGCATTCCGCTGCCGGATGGCGATGATCGGCATTGGCGACATACAGCACACCATCCGCGGGGACGAACAACACGTCGTGCAGATTCGACTGCATCGCCACCGGGCGGCTCATCAACCACTTGCCGAGTTCCGCATCGAACTGGCCATAGCGTGATTGCACGCGCTGCCGCAGCGTCTCGAGCCGGTCACCGGCCGACATCAGGACCGCATCTTCAACCCCATTTCCCAACTTTGGATGCGATTGCCCGGGCTGGATGAATTCGATCGATTCGGGAACGGCCGCCACCCCGACGGCTCGATTCGTCTTGCCGTCGGCAAACACATAATAGTATTCACACGTACGCGGGCTGGATTTCCACAAATTAATGACATCGTCGAGCGTGTTGCATTCCTCCAACGCTCGACGCATCAACGTGGCCATCGGTACGCCATCCCATTTTCCCTCGCCACCCCCGCCCATTTCTCCCAAGGACACCGCGTGCGCGTTCATGCCGCTGACGCTACCGATGAAGCCTGCATATCCGACGTTGGCGAACGGGATCTGCCCCTCCACGCTGATAATGAACGTCGTGGCGGCATCTTGCAGACCGATTTCGGTCATGTAGTCGAGGACTCTCCCATGGTACAGCTTCCCGTCCCGCGTCGCCTTCCCAAACAGTGCAAAGCCGCTGCAGTGAAACATTTCAGGGAACACGTTGACTGCTTCCGCAGTCGCTACGTCGACGCCCAGGGCCTGTGCCAAGGCTCTCGTCTCGACGAGGTGCCGTGCTGGAATGTGCGGCTTCAAGCGAGCATAGGCCTCCTCCAAATCGTGGCGGAACCAGCGGCCCGTCCGAATTGTCTGGACCGTGCCGAACGTGTTGAGTACCGAGTCGACGCAGGCTAATGCTTCGTCGTGGAGCAGTTGGCCGTGGGCGCGGCCCACCTCGTCAGGCGTGCCTTTGAGCAACACGACCCGCTGTCCCTCGATCCATCGCAGCTCGCCGTGCGGTGTGCGGCGAGCCGTTTGCCGGGGGCTGGTCAAGAGCGGGGAGGGGGCCAGTATCTCGAGTGCTCGTCGCACGCCTCGCGCTAATTGCCGCTCGAGCTGGGTGCGATCGATTTCCACCAGCCGCATGTCTGGCCAGGCATCCACTGCCGGTGGCACTGCCTGGTCATCAGATACCTGGAGATGCACTTGCGTGCGCTCGACCCGCAGCGAAAGCGAACCGGGCTGAGGAAATCCGAAAGCTATTCTGTCTCCGATTTTCCACTCGCCCGTCTGCGCGTCACGCTGTATCTGCAGCAATCCGCTCAGCAGTAGAGAGACCGCCCGTGGATTGGCCTGGGTGGCCAAGGGGGTGTAGATGGAAGCCGTCGTGCGCTGGGTGATCAGTCGTGCCACAATCCCCGCAGGCGCCAGGTGGTCCGCCGCGTCCACGTCGCCCCTGCCCAAGTAAACAACTCCATGTTTGGGCAACGCCAACGCCGTCGATTCACCACGTCGCCGCAAGCTGAAGGCGTAATCGGCATGGGTCACACTCAGATCAAATGCATCGTCGCTATAGTGCGCGAGTTGCAGACGAACCATCTGCGGCCGACCGTCGATCGTTGTTGCCACTTCGCCCCGCAAGGTGAATTGCTGCTCGCCTGTCAAGATTTGACAGAAGGGACGTAAGCCATCCGTCAGGGGATCGGAGGAAGTCTCCTGGGCCTGGACCGACGAGCTAGTGAGCAACGCTGTGAAAATACAGGCAAGGAAGTAGTAGGCAGATATGGTGGAGGATCGATGCGATGACATAACGACTCCTGATTCCTGCGTTAGTGGAGAGCACCTGGACCAAGTTATCATACTCAAATCGCCAGAGGCTGCGAAGCGTAAAGTGGACCCTTGGCGAGGATTCCGGGCCGGCTGCGGGGTCGATTGTGAGGTACTGGATGGCGTGCCGAGGCAAGTTGGCCGGGAGAAAGACGGGCGGCCGCGGCCTTGGGTGTGGGCCTGCGAACGTTGGGTACTCACTTCCGCGGCATTTTCCTTCCCCTTGGCAAGACTTCCCGCGAACGAATGCGGAGTGCGGAATGCGGAATGCGGCTGACGAAGATCGAATTGCCGACGGGATGCCAACGACGGCGTGTCCACAGAGGACCTTTGAGGTCAGTGTCAGCCACTCCGGTTTCGTGAATATCCGGGTGACCTATCGGTTGCGACAATGAGCCCCTTCCCCTGGTGATGCGGATTCATCGCCAACGTGGCTCCTTGCGTGCGGCGATGGCGCGAAAGTCCGCCTTGGTTGTCACATTCCGCAATTCGCACTGCGCAATCCCGATTCGTTTTTAGGAGGGCGTGAGCGTTTCTCGTGGCGAGCGGCCCAGCCGTAGGCCAATATGGTTGCCACGGGGTGTCGCTGATAATTCCTGCCATGGCGAACCCGGAAGAGCCGTCTTTCAAGCCGAGTCCCGTGCGGCCGTCGTGTCGGTGGTACGTGAAACTTTCACGCCCAATCCGGACTGGAACACGTTGCCGAAAGGACCGGCCAGGACCGCCGGCATCAGGATCAAGTCGCCCAGCAACGCGGCGATCAATAGCGATGCCATGAGCCAGGCGAACCGACAGATGGGCATGAACGAACTCAATGAGAAGACCATCAAGGCACAGGAGCAGATCAGCGACGTGTGGATCATGGCGCCGGCGCAGCGATGCATGGCAAATCGGAGTGCCTCGCCGCGCGGCAGGTTCTCACGCAGTCCTCGTCGATGCCAAGCCAGCAGGTGAAAGGTGTCATCGACTGCGATCCCCATGGCAGCGCTGGCCGTCATGATCGAGCCGATCTCGATCCAAATGCTGCACCAGCCCATCATCCCAAAGACGACTACTGCAGGGAAAATGTTGGGGAGCATGGCCAGTAGACCGGAACGAACACTCCGCAGAACAACGATCATGACGAGCGTGATGACACCGAAAGCCATTAAGAAGCTTTCCCTCAAGTCGCTCAGCAATTCGCGTTGTGCTTTGTAGATCAACGGGATCACGCCGGTATATGTGACGTGAACTCCACTGAGCGTCTGCACGAAAGGTTCGACATGTTGTCGCAGCGTATCCACGAAACGGCCATAATCGATATTACTCAAAGCGGGCGCACGAATGCTGATCCGCCACAATCGTTCATCGTCTTCGCCTGCGGCACAAAAACCGTTCTCCTGCAACCGTTTTTCGATCACGGGGGCGTTGCGTCGCAAAATCGCTCGCCGGGCAGTGACTCGAGTTGACTGGCCTTCAGGCAAATACGGGGCGAAGTCGGCTCCCGACAAGGCGGCGCCAACATCGGGCAATTGCTGGACAATCCGCTGCAACTCCGCCACCTGCTGCAATTGGTCCTGGAAATTCAGTTGCGTCTCCTGGCCGAAATGCACCACGAGCTCTAACGGCACCAGGGGGCCCAAGTGTTCCTCCAGCCAACGATAGTCCTGCAAGATTCGACTGTGAGCGCCAAAACGATACTGTAATTTCACCGTCGAACGGAGTGAGAAAAGACCGATTCCCGCGGCGATCATCAACACCACCGAGCCGACGAAAATGGGGGCGTGGTACCGGCAAATCGCATCCACCAGCCGGTCTATCCTCGACATTGGAATCCGACTCTGTGGGACCGAGGCTGTCACGGCGCGACGTTGCCGGCCAAACGGTCAACGCGACGGGAAGCAACAGCAAGATGATCGCCAGGCTGGCCAACATGCCCGCAGCAGCGTAGATCCCGAACATCCTGACCGGCACGATCTCACTGACCGCCAGTGACATCAAGCCAATAGCCGTCGTGCCCGAGGCCAAGACGCACGGTCGCCAGCCATGTGCCAAGGCTTGAACCGCTGCCTCTTGTGGCGAGGACTCCTCCAACGCGTCGCGGATAATAGTTGGTCAGGTGAACCGCCGTGGAGATGCTCAGCACGAATATCAAGGGGGGTAACATGGTCATCACAAGATTCATGTTTCCGCCGCAGTAGTAAAGAATGGCCAATGCCACGGCCGTACTGTATACGGCGACCACCAGGATAATGACAGCCAGCCGAACACTACGCAGGCGAACCCAGGTCAGAGCGAGGGCAACGAGACCCGACAAACCAGCCAGCTCCAAGAGCATACGCTGGCTTTCCACGTCGATCGTGGCAGCATCGACCGTCGGGCCACCCAACCGAAGTTGCTCAGACGGCAATCCGCAAGCCTGCTCCGCCACCCGACGAATTTCGTCGACGGCAGCGGCGCGATTCGCGCGCGCCGCGCTGGGAGATCGTCAGCATGACACACGTCGTCGCACCATCCGGACCGATCAGCACTCCTTGCAGGCGACGGATGGCCTCAGCGCGAGGTATTTCCAGCGGATGAGAGACAAGTTGGTGGAGAATCTGCCGGCCGGAAATCGCCCGCTGAAAATACGACGTCTCAGGATCGCTCAGCAAAGCCTGGCCCAGCTGCTCCGTGCGATCGTCGTCCAGCGTGCAGCCAGGCCAGCTGACGACGGTAATCTCGTCGCTGCCAAAGTGCCGTTGCAGCCAATCGTACGTCGTCTGTCTCCTCAAAGCCCCGCGGAAGCCACTGACGGGGGTCGTTGGAGTTACTTCTGAGTGCGCCCAGGACTCCGCGTACAAGCCAGGGAAACAACACGGCCAGGGCGATGAGCACGGCGGCACTGTAGAGGCCAGAAAACCTGCGGTTTGTTTCGGAGGACGGGTTGCTCACCGTGGCTTGCATGGAGCACAGGTTGAATTCGAAGTCAAATCACTGAGGAACGTGTGCAATAAGCTGCAAACTCCCTGGGCTGCTCGATCGGAGGAGCGTGGCCACATTGGTCGATGAATACCAACTCGGCACTCCGAATGTTCTCGCAGAACTGCTCGGCGACAAACGGCGGGGTGATCGCGTCGTCGCGGCCCCAGATGATCATGGTCGGGATCTTCACGTTGGGCAACTCATCCAGCATGTAACGATCGCGCGTGGATTTCGCTACCTTTAACAAGAATCGGCGGTAGTTGCGGTCGCTCAACATCGCATAAACATCGTCCACCAACTCCTCACTGACGTGCTGCGGATCATAGAAGATCCCGCATGCCTGTTCACGAATGTAGGTGCGGCATAGCCGCGGCGGACGACCGCCGGCCAAGCTCCGCTCGAATAGCCCCGCACTACCACTCAAAATCAATCTCTCCACCCGACCCGGATGGTGCAGATAGAGATCGAGGGCTACCTGGCCACCCAGGGAATTGCCGCAGAGTACCACCCGATCCAATCCCATCTCATCAAGAAAGTGCACCACGTGCTCGGTCAGCTGACTCAACGAATCAAAGGAAGTGTGCCGACGGTTCTGGCCATGCTCAATCGGCAACTGGAGTGCTAGAAATCGATAGTGATCGGCCAAATCACGCATGATGGACTGCCAGTTGGACGGGCTGCCGAACAATCCGTGTAGCATCACTACCGGTACCTGTCCCGAACCAACGTCAAAGAAACTCAGCCGATTCCCGTCCGCCGTGGTACGCTCATCGCATCCGTTGGCGAAAGAAATGCTCATGTTGCCTCCTAGGTGACAGCAGTCAATATCCAATATGTGGCGCAATCCAGCCTTTGGCAGCCAGGGAGTTGTCACGCAACTGACCCGGCCAACCACCAGCCTCAGAAAAGGAAGAGCCAATCGGCGCGGCCGCCGCGTGATCTTCAGATTCTAACGAGGCAGGGCCTCGAGCCAATTACGAGCTACCGCTCGGCTCGGATACCGCCGAGCGTTGGTCGCCAGAATTTGGCCAAAAATTCTCTGGTCTCGCCCATCCGTAGACTAACGTCAAACGCGCTAATGCCGGACCGGACTTCAGCAGGAAACGCAGCCACCCAGATGCACCATGGCGCGAACGCTTCTGCCGCTGGGCACATCGTCAGTATATTCGAATCCGCTTAAATTCCCACCCTAAATCAGCCCTAACAAGGACTTAGGGTGCCAGTGGGGAATCCCAGCCGTTTTTTTCCAGAGATTCTGCCCAGACAAAACAGCTTGCCGTCCAGGCGTCGCTGGAGGATAGCCACATCCCTGTGGAGAGGGAGTAGTTTGCCTTGATTGGGGGGGGTGTCACCGCCGAGATGCGGCGTTTGGCCGCTCAGCAACTTGGCCCCGTGGGATGACCTGACGCTGCTCGGGAGAGACGAAGTAGCCGTCAGTCAGAAAACGAAGCGTGTAGTTGAAGACCCGAGGATCGTTGGCGATGAACTCGTGCACGGCCGGTACCACCAGGAAGTCGGACGCACCGGCCAGCCGAGTCGTTTCGACAGTAATGCGGCCGTCGTCGTCGCCGGGAATAAAGGGGTTCAAGTCCCAGCTTGTTGCCGCACCCACCGGCAATAATGCCAAACTCGCAGCTGGGAATCGCGAGTCTGGTCTCCAAATCCTTCCAGTTCACTCCCAACTGCCTGCCCGATTCCCCCAACGCTGCTTTAAAGAGTGCATTGTCGGAAAGCCGCGTGGCGGTGATCGATCCGTGGTTCGGCGGGGCAATCATCACGATACGTGCGATGCGATGGTCGGGTCGCCAGCCGACTGTTGGTGACGAGTCTCCAGCCAAGTACCGACGGATGACAATGTTGCCCATGCTGTGACCCACGAGGTCAATCTCGTCAATTCCTTCGAGGCCTTCGATGACACGAGCCAGGCCTTGAGCCTGAGCGTCGATCGTGGAACGAGTACTCGCGTAGTCAATGGCAAAGGTCTCATAATTGCCGTGTTTGCGCAGGTGTCGAGCCAACAGTTGCATGGACCAGCAAGGTGCTGCCAGGCCGTGCAGTAGGACCACCGCCTTGCCACGCATCGGCTCAAGATTTTGCTCTCGTCTGATCTCCACCAGCTTGGCTCGACAGTCGGCGTATGATCCCCTGGCGTGTAAATCGCCATTTTCGTCCAGGAGGCGACACTCGTTGGAGTCAACGTGTTGCTGAATCCTCCACTGACGGAAGAAGTATTGATCGGTCCAAGCCATGGCACTGTCGAGCGACGGCGTGGGTAGTGAGACCATGTCGCCCAGGCGAAAGGCACCTGCGGCGTTGCTCGGCTCATGGTTGTTCGTTTCATTGCCGTCCTGGGCATCGGAATAGTGCACCGCGACGAACACGATTGCCAAAGCCATGCAGATCCGACCGATTCCATTCTTTCGGGGGCTCATAGGTAATCTCACCTCGCACCGGTAATTCGACGAAAACAACGGGTACGATATGATATCAATGCTCATTGTTCGGGCAAGATCAGTCTGGCGGACTCGTCGGTCTGTCGGTCTGGGAAGATATCGACTTGCGGCGCGCCAGCAGCGCCCCCCCGCAGGCTGGTCGACGCGATGTGGCAGCCGGTTTTGGACGCATTCAGTCACGGCGGTTCAAACGCAACAAGGCGCCAGCGGATCGTCATCAATCCCACCGATATTAACATGTTTCCAGGGGCCTGTGGCCGCAGTCACGATCCGGATGAACACCTTGTCGCCCGTTGCACCGGGGCACGTCGTGCGGCAGGATCGTTCTGGCGACCTATTCCGGCCGCACTCAGCTGCCCACCGATCCTGATAACGCGTCCGCGTGCCGCGTCTTTATCGGCTCATCGTTCGCTTCAGGATTTCCACCAGTCCCCAGCCCGAGACCATTCCCAGCACATACGTTCCCAGGATCAGGACGACTTTCGGGATGGTCATTTGCCACGTCAGAAAGCTCACTTCCACCAATGCAATGTTCTGCACAGCGAACACGATCATGGCAATTGCCAGCACCACACCGATGGTGATCTTGATGTATCTGATCATCGCACAACTCCAGGATTACAGGCGATCGGTTGTCAAACAGCCGTGAAGGAAGGCATTTTTCGTCGCGATGGGAGCCGACTTCCGCGGCTTCTTCGCCTGCACAGTGCTCGCTTGTGCGGGATGGCTCCCAAGAATCGGCCCTGCCAGGAAACCAGCGACTGCGGCCCCCCCATCCTACCTCCTCTTCGTTCACATTACAGCAGCCTCATCTCAACCTGCCGCTGGTGGGGAAAACACGCGAGGAGACCGGCCAACGATGTGCCTGTCCGGGCTGCATGGCCGAATGCGCAGTGTGTGGGTCGCGTCTCGAGGACCCACACCAGCCAATTCGAAACACTTCGAAATCAAATGCCCGAGGGTGTAAGAGGCGACGATCTGGCGCCGGGCGGGGATTGTCAGCAACATCGGCGGGTTCTGATGGGTCAGTAGAACGAGACCGCCATTGACGGGCAAAAGAATCTTGCCCCAGACGATCCTCAGACGATCTTTCTGTCCCGTTGTCTTGCTGTTTCCGAGAATGCGGTGGGACGACAGCGCAGGCTTGATGTGGCGTTGTGCGAAAATGTGCAAGATGCTGATTTCAATGCCGGACGCTGCTCAATCCGCTTGAATTGATTACGTCGACCTGGTCGTCGACGCGTTGTACGTCGTCAAGCCGCTGAAGATGAGAGATCAACACTTGCTTCAGGTAGAAAGAAGGAAGGCTTCCGCGAATTGTCAGCACGCCATTGCGTGAAAGGTAGCGAATGAAGCGGAAGTAGAAAGCATAGGGACAATCTTGTTCGATGCTCCGTCGAGCCGACACTTCGAGCCTATGGTGAGCGGTCGAGGCATATCCGCCAGCGTGATTTCCCATCACCTCCGTTGACATTTCCGTCGTTAGCATAGGTTACTTCTCCCAACCGATAGCAGATCTTTTCCCACAGATACGTTTCTCGACCACAATCGGAGAACCAATGGTGCGGCATGGGAATTGGACCTGCAAATGGTGTGCCGGACGCGCTGATGCGGAAGAGGGCCGCCGGCACGATGATTGTGCTTCATCGCGCGAAGGTCCAAGTGAGGTCTTGATTTCTGACGATCAGGATCGGGCCGAATTTCCTCGAGATCATCCAATTCCCTGATTTGTCAGGCGGTCACCGATTGTAAAAGAAGGGCACGGTTTTGCACTGGAAATGGGCACCTTGCTCAGTATCTGCACAAGTGCGTCCTCCTTCGTTATCTTGAACGTTTCGGATAATCAGCAACCAGCCGTGGTGGAGCAGTTGGGGATGTTCGTGCTGTGGCATGTTCTTACGGCTGCTCGTCGAACAAGACTTGACACTTGCTTCGTCCTGAGGGCCATCGGGCAAACCTCCGCGCCGGTCGCCACTGCAGTCTGACCAGGAGAATTAAATGGCTATTCAGCTGCGACAAAACTGTGCTTACAGCTTACTGGTCCCGACTAGCATGGGTGTTCGTTTGACTCCCGTTAGTGGCCAGCCCATGCATTGCAGCAACATGTTCATGATGCAAGCCACCAGTGCGGAGACGAATGTGGCAAGTGTCGTTTCTTATCTCGGACTGCCGGTCAAAGTGCTGACGACATTCGTCAAGGGGAGTCCCATCGCCCGATTTATCAAGGATGATCTGGCCAGTCGCCACATGGATTACGACGGGAAGGAGATCGATCAAGGCGACCCGTGGGGATATCGCCACCAGTTCAACCTGGCGGATAGCGGGTTCGGGGCACGTGGTCCCTGCGTACACAATGATCGCGCCGGCGAAGTTGGTCGAACGTTGAACGTAGACGATTTCGACCTGGAGCGGATTTTCGGCCGGGAGGGAGTGCAGATTGTGCACCTGTCCGGCTTGATTGCGGCGCTCTCGCCGGAAACAGGTACTTTCTGTCTGGAACTCGCTCGGGCTGCCAGGCGACACGGCACTCGGATCTGCTTCGATCTCAACTACCGAGCCTCGTTCTGGAAAGGGCGGGATGCGGAGTTACGCCAGATCTTCCTGGAGATCGCCCGAGTGGCCGACATACTGGTCGGGAACGAAGAAGATTTTCAGCTCTGCCTGGGAATCCAGGGTCCGGAAGCCGGCGGTGCGAATCTGGCGGAAGAGATCGAGCACTTTACGACCATGATCAATCGGGCGAAAGAGAAATTCCCGGACGTCACGGTCTTTGCCACCACGCTACGGGAAGTCATCAGCGCGAATTGTCATTTGTGGGGAGCAATTCTGGCCGAGGAGGGCAATTGGCACATCGAGAACCCGCGTGAAATCACCGTGCTCGACAGGATTGGCGGTGGCGATGGGTTCGTGGGTGGTTTGCTGTACGCCATCTTGAAAGGCTGGGAGCCGGCCAAGTGGGTCCGCTTCGGTTGGGGGACCGGTGCACTGGCCACCACCATGCTCAGCGATTACGCTCAACCTGCTGACGAAGCCCAGGTGTGGCGAGTTTGGGAAGGCAACACACGCGTGGTGCGCTGAGGAGTATGAGTTGCCTGGGGGCGTGCCACCGCTCAATCCATCAACCGTTCCAGTTGGTGGGACTCTGCGCCATCAAGTCCCGAGCTATTTGCGCTCCGGCGCTGCCTCGTCGCGGGGGGCTGAATCGGGCGCCAGAGCCTGAAAACGCTGCAGCCACTGGGCGACCACGGCCCCCGACAGATCACCCTTCTGTTGGTTCTCGGCAATGGTGGCCCCCCAATAGAAACTGATCCAGCCGTCGGTGAATTCGCGTGAGCCCGCGATAAATGCTTCCAATTCTTCGATGGAGCAGCTGAGCGGAAACATCTCTTCGATGACCAAGGGTTTCCCGACTTCGTACACCTTCAGAGCAGCCAAGGCCTCGTCGACCTGGCCTTTCTTCGGGTAGAAATGCACACTCACAAAATCGAGTGGACCGGCCACATCGGGCGAGTAGAAAATGGGGGCTGCTCCCTTGAACACAAGTGCCCAAGGGATGACGCCTACGGTGATCATGTGGCGATCGTCCACCGAGCGAATAGCCGCTGCGAGTTTCTTAACCCACTCCCGCGCCACCTCCAAACGCGTGCGACCAGCCAGATCCAACGAGATGCGTTGCACGAAGTATTTTCCGCCAAACTCGCCGGCCAGCCAGTCAGTTTCCGGTTTCTGTTCGCCAGGCAAGATCGGCTCGTTCATCAGATCGTAGCAGAACACGGCCGGGCTCGCTTTGCACACCTGGGCCACCGCGTGCCAGAAACGCGCTTGCACATCCCATCGTGCGGCTTCTCCCAGTGAATCGTACCAGGCCGGCACATCTGGCTTGTGGTAGCAACCGAGACCTGTTAAGTCGAGGTACAGGCCTGTCTCTTCGGCCAACCGCACGAGCATTCCCAAGCGCTCTAGATTGGCCTGATCAGGTTGATCGGCTGTCGCCATGAACCTGGCCAACTGCAGGTGGATGCGGACGACATTGGCGCCCAACGCTTTGATTTCCCGCAGGTCGGCCACCACCGTATCCCACTCGTCCTTCCAGTAGTCTTCCAGCAGGCGGCCCGCGTCATCGTGATCGTAATTGACTCCCCACATCACGATTCGCTTTCCAGATGTGGCTTTCACGAAGTGTGTTCTATCCTCGTTGGGCCTGATCCATTCGAGTGTAGAGTCGGACGGGGAATTGGCGTTCCGCAGTTGTTGCTGCTGAGCCCTGCAGGGCTGCCAGAGCGACACGAGGACCATTAGCGTGATGATGGCAACAAGGCGACGTAACAGGTTCATGAGAAATGCTCCCTCGCCGATTCAAGTGGCGAACAACGAAAGGATTGGGGATTCCTGTGGCACCACAGGCACCACACAGTCTGACGCAATGTGGTGGATGAGTCAAAAGCGGGCGGAAATCCTCTAATTCCCATCAGGCGGCGATACGAGTTATGCAGAGCTCGACTGGCACGGCTCGCTCCTGTAGGGCAGCTTCGATTCGTTCCACGAAGGTAAGGCAGGCAACTATTGTGCGAAGGTCGGGATTCCAGCAGTAAAGCCCGGGCAATAATTGCCGGCCCCCAGGTCTCTGCCCACAAGTCTCAAGCCTCAAACCTCCAGCTTCGCTGCAAATCCGTTGCGGTAGGTCACCAACCGTTGTTTGTCGGAATCCCACAAGCTCAGTCGCAAGCAGGAAATGATGTCGCGTGGGCGAAGCGTGGTGGTCTCCGGATTCTGCAGTTCCGGAATCGCACGCATCGCCTCGGGCAGCCGGTAGAATGGAATCAGTGCATTGAGGTGGTGAACATGGTGAAAGCCAATATTGGCTGTGAACCAATTCCCTGCGGGGCCCAGTTTCATAAAACTGGAAGACTCCAGCGATGCTCGATAGTGGGACCACTTGTCGATCGGCAAGACGCGCAGGCCCTCGTAGTTGTGTTGGGCAAAGAACAGATAGGCGCCGAGCGATGCCGCAATCGTCGCGGGAAGCAACAGAGCAAAGATCACGGCCGAAAAACCTGCCAGGGTCCACAAGGCGGTGATCAGCGCGGCGTGAGCCAGCAGCGACACCCCGCCATCCCAGAACTTCCGCGGATTCCTCAACGTCGGTATCAGGCAGATCACCAGGAAAAAAATAGTCGCATACGCCCCCAGTATCGTCAACGGATGACGGCTGATTCGATACCATAGCCGTTGCCCCCTGGTGGCCTGTTGCCACATCTGCATGGTCATCAGTGGCATCGCGCCCACCTCGGACGTCGCTAATGAGAAATGTCCTTCCTGCTGCGGGATCGGTTTGGCGACATGTGCGTGATGATGGTTGTGGCTGAAACGCCAAGAACGAGGTGGAGTCAGCGCAATCAAGCCGAACGCATAGAAAAGGACTCTTCCAGGCAGCGAGTCCCGCAGAATGGACCGGTGCATGAAATCGTGATAGAGCACGAACGCGCACACCATGGTCAGGCCACCCACTACCGACAGCACGAGTCGAAGAGGCCACCAAGGCAGGATGGCCGCACCCAGGAGCAGCAGCGTCAGAATGGCAAACGTTGATCCGGTGTACCACCAGCTCTTGAGCCGCGACTCCTTGGCAAACGGCCGCGTGGCTTCATGCAGCTCTTTCTCACCGCGTTCTGCTGGCTGCTCTTCGACCGCCATTTAGAAGTGCACCTCTCTGATAACTCCACAACATCGCGTCCAAATTGAACCTGCCCCGTCGGCCCGGCAATGCCCGGGATATTCGACGCGTGGACCGCACTATGTGGAAAACACGAATCTGCTTAATTCTACTCGCCGCCAGGAAGTGCAAAACCCCAGCGATCCCCTTGACGGGCGGGAGTCCTGAAGCCCTGAGGTGCTCCGGCCATCTCGCGATTGTGAAGATGGGGTGAATTGTGTCGATGTTACCAGTCGATACTGAATTAACGATTATTCGTTTTGGGTGAGTTATTGCGCGCGTGCCACGAATTCTGGAGATTCGACAGAACCCCCGCTTTCGTCAAGGTTTACAAAGATGCTTAAGCCAACAGGAAGAGGCGGCGATCCGTGCGGCACTCCTGCGTGGCGGTGGGCGTTCTATTGGGGGGTTCTGGTGATTGTGGTTTCCGCCGGATGCCGTCTGCCACCGGCCGGCTGTCCATCCCCGCGGGTGGGTACCGAAATATCACACCGCACCGGTCACGCGATCATCCCGTCGTGTCCGGGGGGATTTGTACTTCCTCCCCACGCCGACCTGAGCGACGGGGTGAGCGAAGACGAGGCGATTGCCACGGCGTTGAGTAATAACGCGGCGTTTCAGGCCACGCTGACGCAGCTGACTGCGGCGAGCGGTGATCGCGTGCAGGCTGGGCTGCTCACGAATCCCAGCATGAGCACATTTATTCCGGCGGGGGTCAAACAGTGGGAATGGACGCTCTACGTGCCGCTGGAAGCGTTCGTGCTGCGGCCGCATCGCGTGGCGGTGGCGGAGAGTGATTATCAACGGGTGGCAAACCAGTTGGTCCAGAACGGACTGGCACTGGTACGCGACGTGCGTGTGGCCCATATCAACCTGGGGCTGGCCGTCGAACAGTGGCAGTTAGCCCAAGAGGCCGTCTCCATTCGCGACGGTATAGCGGACTTGACGCGGAAGCAATTGCAGCGCGGCGACATCAGCGAACTGGAAGCGATGACCGCTCGCATCGACGCCTTGAACGCCAGGGCGAACGCTGCCTACCTGGAGCAGAACATTGTCATCGCCCGAGCGAGGTTGGCGCAGTTGATGGGATTGACGCCGTCCGAGAAGTTGATTCAGGCAACGCTTGCCGAGCTGCCGCCGCCGTTGAGTCCGGATGTTCCGTTCTTGGTCAGCCAGTCGTTGGCGATGCGGCCGGACGCGCGTGCGGCGGAGTGGGCCGTGGAGGCTGCGGCGGAACGAACGACCGTAGCTCGTTGGCTGTTCTTGCGATTCGACGTGGCGGCTGATGCCAACAGCAGGGGATTGAAAGGATTTGAAATTGGTCCGGGCCTGCGATTTGACATCCCCATCTTCAATCGCAATCAAGGGGGCGTAACGCGTGCCTGTGCCGAGTTGGAGCAGGCAGAGTACAGCCGTGATGCGGTGCACGATCAGATTGTGCAGGAAGTTCGCTCGGCTGCCGCTCAATACCTGCAAGCGCAGCACAACTATGAAATTCTGCGACAACAGGTTGTCCCGGCGCTCGAAGAGGCACTGCACATAGCGGAAAAAGGGTTCGCAGATGGCGGCGCGTCCTATCTGCTGGTGCTCCAGACGGCCAGCCAGTATCTGGATTCAAAGTCTCGCATGCTCGATCAGCTTGCCGCATTGCAGCGTGCACGTGCCGAGTTGGAGAGAAGCGTGGGTTGCCGCCTCAGGGATGAACTGGAGCCGCTACCGTTGCCGCAATCCATTCGAACCCAGGAGGGCCAGTGATGAGAACCCTGGTTGTGTTGGCAGTCATGGGTACGCTGGCTGTGGCAGGATGTGAGCGTCCAGCGAGTTCCACAAAGCAGAAGGGAGCCGCACCGGCAAAGGTCGAGAAGCTACCGCAGGAAACCGAAATTTCGAGAATCACACTGACGCGGCAAGCGGAAGCGCGACTGGGCATCACGTTCGCCAGTGTCGTAAATGAGGATGTCCAGCGGCGGCGCGTTTTTGGCGGAGACGTGACGATTCCTGCCGGCAAGTCGACCATTGTATCCGCGCCGGTTCCCGGCACGATCGAAGCACCTTCCTCCGGCGCGATCCCTTTACCGGGCCAGCAGTTGCAGGCTGGGGAGTCTGTCATGCGGCTCGTTCCCCTGTTATCGCCCGAACGCTACGTGCCGAGTCCAGCCGATCGGGTACAGATGACGAACGCTCGGGCCAGCCTGATGTCGGCACTGACCGTGGCCCAAGGAGATGTGCAGCGCGGTCAGGCAGAAGTGGACGCCGCTGTGATTTCTCTAGATCGAGCCGAGAAGCTACTCTCTGACAAGGCCGGCAGTGCGCGAGCCGCAGATGATGCCCGCGCGCTACTGAATGTGGCGAAATCGACAGTCCAAGCTGCTCAAGAGCGCGCGCGTCAGATCGAGAAACTGCTGGCTGATCTGGATGCTAACGGCTCCAATGGGCAGGCCACGCCACTATTGATGACCTCTCCGCAATCCGGCGTGATGCGGAACCTGTCGGTTACGCGAGGGCAGGCCGTGACGGTGGGGGCCACGTTGTTCGAAGTTGTCGACACGCGCAATATGTGGATTCGCGTACCGATTTACGTTGGTCTGCTGCCGGAAATTCACCCCCAGGCGAGTGCCCTGATTGTTGGTTTGGATGGCCGCGAAGGCCTTGAGCCGCGGCAGGCGCGGCCGATCACAGCGCCCCCGACGGCCGACCCGCTGAGCTCGACCGCGGATCTCTATTTTGAAGTCGACGATGCAGACGGCCATCTGCGGCCGGGACAGCGTGTGGGCGTGCAACTGGCCCTTCAGGGCCAGCAGGAAGCACGCGTCGTTCCGGCCAAGTCGATTCTGTACGATATCTACGGCGGTACGTGGGTATACCTCAAGGCAGGTGAGCAGGCTTTCCAGCGTCAGCGGGTGTTGGTTCGGTACACGCAGCAGGATCGTGCGATACTCGCCGAGGGGCCCGTGGTCGGCAGCGAAGTGGTTGTCGATGGCGCAGCCGAACTATACGGCACCGAATTTGGAGCCGGCAAATGAGTTGGCTGATCGAAGCATCGCTGCGACTGCGCATTCTGGTTGTGGCTTTGGCCATTGCGCTGATCGTGGTGGGTATTCGCACGGCCGACGACGTACCCCTGGACGTGTTTCCTGAGTTCGCTCCGCCGGTTGTGGAAATTCAAACCGAAGTTCCCGGCATCTCGACTGAGGAAGTCGAGAGTCTGGTGACGGTGCCAATCGAGAATTCGCTGAACGGTATACCGTACCTGAAGACGGTTCGGTCCAAATCCGTATTGGGACTTTCGTCGGTCAGATTGATTTTCGGTGACGGAACCGACCTCCTGACGGCTCGACAACTGGTGCAAGAGCGTCTCTCGACGGTAGCTCCCAGACTCCCCCTCGTGGCCCGGCCCCCGCAAATCTTGCCCCCCCTTTCTTCACTCAGTCGCTGCCTGAAAATCGGACTCTGGAAGGATCTGGCGGAGAACAGCCGTGACGCGGGCGGCCCATCGCAGTTGTCGGACAGTGATCGAGCGCAGATGGAGATGACGGTCGTGGCACGCTGGACGCTCCGGCCGCGACTGATGGCTGTCCCGGGCGTCGCCAATGTGGCGATTTGGGGTGAGAAGGACACGCAATTGCAGGTCGTCGTTGACCCGGATCGCTTGCGTGTGCACGGTGTACCACTCGACATGGTATTGCAGACCGTGCGTGATGCGACCAGCGTGGGTGCCGGTGGTTTTGTCGATACTGCCAATCAGCGGTTGGCGATTCGCCACATTCCTTCGGTCCAATCGCCGGAAGGACTTGGCGACGTCGTGGTGGCCTATCGAAACGGCGCTCCGCTGCGAATTCAGGACGTGGCGGAAGTCGTAATCGATCACCCGCCTCCCATTGGAGATGCCATCATCAACGGTCGGCCGGGCCTGCTGCTGATCGTGGAAAAGCAGCCGTGGGCCAACACCTTGAATGTGACACGTGGTGTGGAAGAGGCCATGCGAGAACTCCAGCCGGCACTGGGTGACATCCACTACGACACATCGATCTTCCGCCCGGCCACATTCATTGAACGCGCGCTGGGAAACCTCAGCCACTCGATGCTCGTGGGGTGTCTGCTCGTCATCGTGGTGCTGTTGCTATTTCTTTTTGACTGGCGGTCGGCTTTGATCAGTGCCACGGCGATTCCACTCTCGTTGATGGCAGCGGTCATGGTCTTCTATTGGCGTGGCGGCACAGTCAACACGATGGTGTTGGCCGGGCTGGTCATCGCCTTGGGGGAAGTGGTCGACGATGCGATCATCGATGTCGAGAACATCGCACGGCGCCTGCGCATCAACTATCAAACCGCTCGGCCGTCGAGTCCCTTTCAGGTTGTTTTGGCCGCGTCACTGGAGGTCCGCAGTGCGGTTGTCTATGCCACGCTGATTGTGGTGTTCGCCTTCCTGCCGGTCTTCTTCCTGCAAGGGCTTGCCGGCTCGTTCTTTCGTCCCTTGGCGATGTCGTATATCCTGGCCATCCTGGCCTCACTGGTAGTTGCGTTGACGGTTACACCGGCACTCTCGTTGTTGCTGTTGCCGCAAGTCGCCGATCGCCGTCGGAGCGATGGTCCGCTGGTAGCCTTGCTCAAGAAGGCCTATCGTTGGCTACTGCCGCCGCTTGTGCGACACCGGGCCATGACGTTAGGGGGAGCGATCGTTGTCTTTGGCTGCCTGGCGTTGCTGGTCCCCATGCTGGGCGACGAATTGATGCCGAAATTCAAAGAAACTGACTTCTTGATGCACTGGGTTGAGAAGCCGGGGATCGGTATTGACGCCATGGATCGCATCACGATTCGTGCCAGCGATGAATTGATGAAAGTGGATGGTGTGCGCAACTTCGGCTCGCACATCGGTCGGGCGGAAGTCGCGGATGAAGTGGTTGGGCCGAACTTCACTGAACTGTGGATCAGCATCGACGAGTCGGCCGAATATGACAGGACCATTGCCGAGGTACAAAGCATCGTTGACGGATACCCGGGTCTTTACCGAGATTTACTGACGTATTTGACGGAGAGGATCAAGGAAGTCCTCACCGGTACGAGCGCTTCGATTGTCGTGCGAATCTACGGTCCGAATCTCGAGCAACTGCGGGAGAGTGCCCGCGACGTTGCAGCGGTGATGGAAGAGGTCCCGGGTGTTACGACGCTCAAGGTCGAACCGCAAGTCCTCGTCCCGCAGATCGCCATCAAATTGCGACCAGATGCCGCCTCGCGATTCGGCTTGACCCCGGGAGTGCTGATGCGTGCCGTTTCAACGCTCGTCAATGGCACTCAGGTTGGAGAGATCTACGAGGAACAGAAGATCTATGGCGTAGTCGTCCGCGGTGCCCACAAACTGCACCCCGACGTGGCATCGTTGGGTGACCTGATGATGGACACACCGTCGGGTGCACAGATTCCGCTGAGCGATGTGGCGGATATTACCGTGGTCCCGGCGCCCAATGAGATCAAACGTGACGGCGCTTCGCGACGCATCGATGTCACCTGCAACGTCGACGGACGGGATTTGGGCAGCGTGGCCCGTGAGATCGAAGAGAAAGTACTCGCAGGTGTGCAATTTGCCACGGAGTACCATCCGGAGTTTCTCGGTGAGTACGCCGAAGCGCAAGCTTCGCGACAACGCATGCTGGCGCTGTCGGTCATTGCCGTGATTGCCATCCTGCTGATCTTGTACGTCGATTTCCAGTCGTGGCGATTGGTGCTGTTGATGGCGCTGATGCTCCCCCTTGCCCTGTTGGGCGGCGTGGCAGGTGCACTGCTGGTCGGGGGCGTTATTTCCCTGGGATCCCTGGTGGGTTTCGTCACGGTACTGGGAATCGCTGCCCGCAATGCCGTCATGCTGGTCAGCCACTATCGACACCTGCACACCGAGGAGGGAGTAGCGTTCGGACCGGAACTGATCGTGCGGGGAGCGGAAGAACGATTGGCACCGATTCTCATGACGGCGCTCACCACCGGACTGGCCCTGGTCCCGCTCGTCCTCAGCGGCAACGTTCCTGGCCAGGAAATCGAGTATCCGATGGCGTTCGTTATCCTCGGCGGGATTGTCACGTCAACTGTGTTGAATCTGTTCGTCCTGCCTGTAGCCTACACGTTCGCACGACCCGCAATTGTCGTTCCGCCACCCTCAGCGCAGCAGGGGGCGTGAGTCCTCTTGGCGAATCTCGCACTGGCTCACTCTCGAACGGCGGCGCCGGGATCCAAGTGTGTCGCAGATTCTCGAATCGTTTCCAGCCCGTTCGGCCGATCAGCAGGGCCATTCAGCAAGATAGTGATGGTCATGGGCCCGGAGGTTACACCCCAAGAGGGACTTTTTTCTCAGGCTATTCCGCACGGACTGTCGGCGGATCGAGTAATCGCCGGCCGATGGCAAGTGGCATGTGATTCGCTGCAGTCGCAGCTTGCCTGGTTGCGAGCACGTTCAACAACAGAACCGTCAGAGCGATGTGGCGAGAGGTCGGCAGGCGTCCGCACGCTCTCCGTATTGAAGACAAATCGCCTTGACGGCGGGGAACAGGAATCTTGGGAAATCGACTCGTAAACTACCATGGCATAGTTGAGACGCGGCATTCATTCTGCGTAAATAGACTATTATCGATATTGTGTGCGTCTGAGGGAACTTTCCATGCATCGAACCATGCTTGGCGTGCTGGGGTTGTTGATGGTGATGAGCCGTTCAGGAGCCGCCCAGACGCTGGAGTCTATCACCCGGCCTCAAGCCGGTAGGTCCATGCGGGCATCAAGTGGGAATCCCGTCGACAACGCGGATTCCCAAAAGTTTGCGATGGGTGAGTGCCGGACCATCGGGCATCTGGTGGGCCCGGGGAAAATCACCCACATCTGGATGACACCCAACTCGATGGACATTCGCTATCCCCGTGCCCTGGTATTGCGTATCTATTGGGACGGCGCGGAGGAACCGAGCGTGGAAGTGCCGCTGGGAGATTTCTTCGCGGTCGGAAATGGCATGCTGGCTAACGTGGACTCGCTGCCGGTGAAGGTGAGTTCGTACGGTCGTGGCTATAACTGCTATTGGCAGATGCCATTCCAGCGGGAGGCGAAGATCACGCTGACCAACGAATCCAACAAGGAACCCGCCTCCTGCTATTACCAAATCGACTGGCTGCGTCTCGATGCGCCCCCCGAAGCGATGTACTTCCATGCTCGATATCACCAGGAATACCCCCCTGAGATGGGCAAGCCGTACACCGTGTTCCTCACCAAGGGGCGGGGCCATTATGTCGGTACCGTCCTTTCCTCGCAAAACGGAATTGGCCATTGGTTCGGGGAAGGAGATGACCTCTTCTACATCGATGGGGAAGCGCAGCCGTCGATCGTCGGCACCGGTACGGAAGATTACATCAATGAAGCTTGGAACATGCGCGTGCACTCCAGCCTGTTTACCGGCTGTACAGTATTTGAACCGCGAGCGCCCGACGCGCGTGTCACGGCTTACCGCTGGCATATCCCCGACCCGATCGTCTTTCAGGAATCGCTCAAGTTCGAAATTGAACGCCGCGGCTTTGTGATGAACTCGCACGGCGAAGTCATCTCGGAGTCAGGACCCCGTCCCGATTTCTGGTCGTCGGTCTCTTTCTGGTACCAGGACACCATCGCTCGACCCTGGTGCGTGTTTCCACCTTACAAGGAGCGTGTGAACCCGGAGATCGTACTTCATCTTCACCAAGTGGTTGACCAGATCCGGCATTCGCCGGAAAGTGAACTGGAGGTCCTTCCGTACAATCGTGCTACCTACTCCAAACCGTGGTTTCGCGTGAGAAACGAATCTGTCGGCGCGTGGATCGAGATCCCCTTTGAGGTGGCAGAGGCCGGACGCTACTCCATGTCGCTGTTTCAGTTGTTGCGAGACGACAATGGGATCTGGAAGGTCTTTATCGACAACAAGGAGATTTATGAAGCGGGTGAATCACAGATCGCGGGAGGGTACCGCGTGAGCCTGGTGAATCAGTTGCCTCCCGATCAGATCAACACGACGTTGGATTTCTTCAATATCTACCGGAAGAACGAGCACGAGGACTACATTTACGGGCAACGTCATGAGAGCAAGATTGGGCTGTTTCGTTTTCAGCCGGGGACGCACGCACTCCGCCTGGTCTGCGTAGGTGCCAATCCCTCCTCCAGGCATCCCGCGACAGGAAAGCTTCGATACAACCTTACGGCCGATGTGCTTTCGATTCGAAAGCTGCCGTTTGACAATTTCGACAAATGGATCGAAGAGGCATTGCAGCGTGAGAAACGGTAGGTGTATCGAGATCGCCGAACACGCGGGGTGGCGGTGCAGTGTTGGTCATTGGTCATTGGTCATTGGTTACTTGTTACTTGCGACGCTCCGTTGTGCGTTCCGAAGTTCGCCTTTCCGCTCTGTTTCCGATGCGCATGAGAGTTTAAGGTCATGGGTGGCATGAAAGTGGCGGCGTTGGTGGCGGCTCTCGTTTTCGTGCTGGCAAACGACGATGTTGTCCATGCTCAGCCGGAGACGGTACCCATCGGGCGGTGCCTGCGTAGGTACTCGCTGCCCGATGAGAACACCGAGGTCCGAGGACTCGCGATCGATGATTCCGAGGCGGAAAGCCCGCGATTGTACACGCTCGATCAGGCAGGCAAAATTTTTGCCTATCGATTCGGCGGCGACGCGGAGCAAGCCTCCGCGGACCTCGAACTGCTGGAAACAGTTGATCTGTCAGCAGTTGTCAAGCCAGCGCGGTTGACTGGCCTGCGAGGGCTCACCACCGCAGTTGAGAATGGCCAACGCGTGTTCTATTTTCTGAACTGGGACCGTTCACGAGGATCCCAGGTATCGCAGTTGTGGCGATTCGGAGTTGCCGATGCGACCGCTTCCTCGGTTGATCTTTCGCTATATATGTTTCGAGTTGGGGACCGTGAACTGTTCGACGTCAAATGTGACGGGGGACAGATTCTGGTAAGTTTTGATCCCACGGGCTATCTCGACCAGAACCTGCGCGTGCAACGGGGGATCATTCGAATTCAGTGGCGCGGTGCGTTTGGCGAGGGCCCGCAGCAAGTCGGCCATTTACCCGATTCAGGCACGTCTCCCGCACGGGGGCTCGCCCGGATGGAACTGGATGGGGCTGCATACCTCTGGGCCACGGTCGGGAACGATCATATCTACTGCGCTGATGCCGCCACCGGCCGCGGGTTGTTCTTCTTTGATCTTCCCAAGTCGGAAGGTCAAGGAGCTTCCTGTTGGGGCATCGATTACGGTTGTGGCGATCTCTGGGTCGCGGAGAACACACCCAAGACGGATCACGTGTACAGGGTCAACGTAACCAAGAATCCCGACACGTTCTTCGAGGGGCCAAGAGTCCTCCGGCATTTGACGATGACGATTCAGACGGAACCGGAATCGGATGCAGCCAGTCCCGGTATGGCCTACCACTACTATTCTCGACCCTATGGATACGACCAGCTGCACAATCAGGGCTGCTGGCCGGAGACTGAGACGCTGGTCGATATCTCCCAGACGCCGAAAGCGACGATCCAGAGCATCACCTACGATCCGGCACGTGACGCTGCAAGCCGCCAGCACATGTGGTGTGTGCAGTACGCGGACGCTCCACAGCGTGGAGAATGCTCTTCCCGCTACGAAATCGATATCTGGACGAATCCCTACAAAAAATTTGTCTATCCACATCGCGTCGACACGAACCGAGAGTCGCTGGGGAATACCGATTACCTGGCCGACGACTGCGAACTCTACAACTTGAGTGATACCGCAACATATGCCGCTTTCGTGGAGCGTGTGAAGTCGCACATTGGAGCGAAATACGGAGTGGCAGCCGATATGCGGAATCCCTATTGGGCCGCCCGCAACGTGGTGGAATACATTCAAGACAGTTACTACTATCCCAATCCGTCCAGGCGGAAGCCGGCGACCGTCGATTACGATCGAAAACATTACGATGCCAATCCGGCCAATCTGAAGATCGAATTGTCTGAGCGAGAGTACGATAAGACGCAGATCATTGCCTGTTCGGGCACCAGTGTCATGGTGACGGGTGTCATGCGTTACCTGGGGATTCCGGCACGCTGGTTGGGGACCGGAACACCGAAGTCCGCGGAGACGTGGGACTCGAATGGCAACGGATTGCTGGATGCGGACGAAACCGCAGCCTGCACGAACGGTCACCGCTATACGCAGGTCTGGCTCGGTAGCCACTACGGTTGGATTTGCTTCGATGCGACACCGACCAAGCCGCCTCTGAACGATTATGATCCTCCTCCGCCACTACAATCGCAGTGGCGTTACATGGCCCGCGCTGCCGGCGGTCATCGAGAGGAGAAACGAATCGTCTTCAATGTCGGGTCCGCCTGCTATCGACCGCTCTACCGGGACTTTGAATACGATGAGCGACTGGCTGCGGAAAACAACTGTGGGGGCGACCAGCGATACAACCTGCAGGGACGTTTTGACCAGCCGGAACTGTGGCAGGGGGCAAGGCATCAGATTCAGGTCGCGAACTCATGTTTCGTCAAGAACGTCACTGTCACAGGGCCTGCCCGCCAGACGCAGATCAGCTGGGAACTCGAGGGCGTGTGGCAGCGGATTGCGAATGCGACCGTTTCCGTGTATTTGCAGCAAGTCGGTGGCGACAAGAATCGTGCGAACGACGTGGCGCGCCTGGCACAAGCCGTGGCGGCAGACGCGAAATCCGCTGTGGTTGATGTGACGGCTTTCCGCGGGAAAGGTTTCCGAGTGATCATTCGTCGCGATGGCGACCCCGAAACCGGCGGTATGTCGGCACTGTTCGATCTGGGCGAGTGACGATGCGAACGGTGTCCCAGCTACTGCTTGCCCGCTCGTTGAATCGGCGTGGCAAACCCTTCGATGGTGTTTTGCTGTAGTTCGACGCTTCCGACCTGTTTTCCGATGCGAATGCCGACGCGTCGTGCGGGAGCCCGTGTCTCACGGATCTCGTTGCCGATGATGCGGATGTCCCGCGTCTGGCCAGTGATGTCGATGGCCACACCATCTTCATCACCGTTATTGAGCAACGTGTTTTCTTCCAGCAGGTTGCGGTTCGGCCAGAAATCCCGGCCACGGGGTTCATCGCGAAAAAGGATGCCAATCTTGCCACTGTTTGTGATGCGGTTCTTGCGCATGACATTGTCGGTGTCGCAGTGACCGATCGAGATGCCATAGCTGCGATTCGCGTCGATGCTGTTCCCCTCCGCCAAGCCGTATTTCACTCCCCAGCACCAGAAAAGTCCCAGATTGTTCCGCTCCATGCGATTGTTGCATATCAGCGGGCGTTGCGAGCCGGAGCCCGGATGGATCCCGAGATCCGCGTTGTCGTGGCAGTGACAGTCCTCGACCACCACATCATGGCAGATCTGGAAGCTGATTCCGTCCCCGTTATAGTTGCGTGCCTCCACTTTGCGGATCGTATAACGATTGCAGTCCTGCAGAAAGACACATCCGCCGTAGTTGCCGTTGAGGTTCTCGTTGTTCTTCAGGTTTCCGTCGAGCGTGATATTCTCGATCATCACGTTCGATGTGTCTTCGCTCATCAAGAGGGGAAATAGTGACGAACAGGTGGGTGATCCGCTGAGCCAGAGATTCTCACGCAACCCATCACTCAACTTGAAGCGGTTTCCCGACCTGGCTACCAGCGTGCGTTTGATGACATCCAGACCGCCGTTGTGCGGATTCTTCGCCTGCAGGAGGACTCCGTCTCCGACTCGGAAATCGGCCGCATCCTTGAGAGTGATTTCCTGGTCAAACCAATTGGAGTCATCCGCCAAGGCGACCGACTGCGAATCGATTTTGGTGATCACCGTATCGGGGCCACTGCCCAACAAGCGAACGCCCGATGGCAGTACGATCGCATCACGCAGCAGGTACGTGCCAGGCAACACCTGCACCGTACCGCCGCCCAACCGCGCAACGTAATCAAGAGCGGCCTGAATGGCTTTGTCGCTGCGGCCGACAATGTCGGCCTTGTTGGGTCCGACGCTGATCGTGAGACGTTCATCCCAAGCCGGTTCATACTCTTGATCGCCGTCGGTGGCCCGCGGGTTAGTCACGGGGGGCAGATCATCCTGCCAGGCATGAGAAAGGGCTGGCATCGCAGTCGTGGCGGCACAAGCCGCTAACAGGAATCGGCGACGCGTGAATCTCCGAGCGAGCATGAATGGGGTCCTCTTCGATGCCACGTGGCAAAACTCCAGCCGATGCCCGGCCAGGTTGATCAGGGGTTGTTTGCGTTGGGGGCAGCTGTCGGCTCCAAACCGGCGATCCAGGCACAGCCGCGTCGGAGCAGTTCAGCAGGTCCGGCGCCCGAAAATGCCTCGACATCATGACCTAGGACGCAGTGGAAGATACGCCCCTGGCCGCACTCCAAGACAAAGGCAATCGGGTAGACCTTGCCATCGACTTTGGACTGCGCCGTTGCCACTGTGTGAATGGGTGTGTCCCCTTCCAAGCAAGTGTACAACTCGTCGACCGTTGCAAAATCTTTCAAGCCTTTTGTAATGGGGTGATCGGGATCGGCGATGTTGACGGTGAACGGTCCGCGGGGGTCGTGCTGGGCGCGTCCGGGTGGCGGTTGCATACCGAACCAGACGCGACCGGCGACTGGTTGAAAATCACCCTTGAATTCCTCGAACGCCCCGCAGGCGTAATGCAGCAGCATGAGCCCGCCGCCCTGTTGGACATACTTGGTCAGGTTGTCGAGCCCCTTTCGGCCCGGCACCGCGGGGTCATAGTTCTTGAAGTGCAGGATTACCGCGTCGTAATCGCTCAGTCGCGTCGTGCCCAGCGACTTCAAGTCGGCCAGGACATCGACGGCCAGTCGCGGATCTTTCAGCAGTTCGGCCAGCAGTGCCGGCGCCGTCTTTCGCCACTCGTGCCCGGGATAGTCCTCGCCAGTCACGAGCAGAATGCGTTGTACCGCGGTTGGCGCATCGTCTCCGTAGGCGGGTTGCCGGTTTTCAGCAAGCAGGCCCAGAAGGCAGACGCTCGCGGACAAAAGGTGCATAAGCCGATTGAATCTCATGGCGGACTCTCCTGGGATGCTCTCCCTAGTGCATACAGAAATCATAGATCATGGTCGTACAAGCCGGCGTTTCCATCATATCAAGAATACTGCTCCCTACGTAGAACGGAATTCATTCCGTTTCATGCATCGGAGAACCGTGTTCCACCGCTGATCCTTTTCCCCGGCCGTGCGGCTTCCTTCGGGACGTTATCCCGCGAGGATCCGCATTGCCGGGTCCACAAAAAGCCGGTGGATCATTCATCGAACAAGCTGAAATCCGTCTGTTCCCGCACGAGCGTGCCGTCGGGCCAGGTGACTTCGGCTTCCACGTGGTGTAGACCTGCGGGGAAACGTCGTGCGTCTACCTGCAGTCGGAAGTGGTGCGGCATGACCAACTCGAACTCCTTGTTGACTGCCTCGAAAGCAGGCATCGGTTGCCACACGCCACCATCGATTCTCGCTCGAGCGGTCGATCCATTCGGGGCATCGTAGCAATTGAACACGAAGTTAGTGTGTTCCTCGCGACGTATCGGTCGCTCCCCACCGCGAAACTCTCCCTGGCGATCAACGTACGATTCGCAACTCGTACGAAAACGATGCGTGATGCGATTTCCCTCCACCGAGACGATACGATATCCACGCGGACTTCCGTCCACACCTCGTTCGAATCCCTGGCCACTCTTCCACCAGGTACCGGAAACCGCATTGGACTCCACATATTCGACACCACCTACGGAGATTCGCTCGTTTTCGTGCATGTGACCTTGCAGTACCAGACGCACCCCATACCGTGTGAACAAATCGGTGAGGTGGCAGTGGTTGGTCATCTCCCAATAGGGAGCGTCTTCCGGGCTATGCGCGCGGCGCTCGGGATACGTCGAGACGATCGGAATGTGGACTCCCACGACGATCGGCTTTTCACTCGGTTGTGCAGCGAGATCCGCCTCCAGCCAAGCCAATTCACTTCCTTCCACGGCACCATGGACGGCTTTCCAGCCCTCTTGGCCCGGGATCGGCTTGTTACCGTCCAGCACAATACAGTGGATTGGCCCCCAATCGAATGAGTAGTAAGTTGGTCCAAACATCTCTTCGAATTGCGCACGCGGATTGGCGTCTTCGAGAATCATTTCGTGGTTACCGGCGCCGTTGCGGATCGGTAAGCGCGATGTGGCCAAGCATTGTTGATAGATTGTTCCCATACCGCCCTGCAGGCAAATATCACCTTGTACCCACAGAAGAGCCGGCGTTGGATCAAGTTGAGCGATCTCTGTCAGGCTGGCCTTGAACTTCGATTCACTGAACTCCTTGCGTTCCAGATGAACGTCGGTGAGGAATACAAAGTCGAATCGGTCCGACTGATCGACCGCCGCCAGTTCGAAATCAACGGGTCCGGTGACACGCACTTGGCTGATTGATCGATAGAACGCGTCTGTCCAATAGCCCCGCGGAGCGGAGACAAAGATGAATCGCCCGCTGTTGTTACTGAGGGGAATGTGATATCGCCCCTCTTCGTTTGTCCGCGTAACGCAAAACCCATCGGAAACAAGCACATCGGAAAGCGGGCTTCCTGCTGCGGAAACAGTGCCGTGAAGAGAGTCCGGTGAGGCACTGTGAAGCAGTGTCGCTTGTGTCACCAGGCACGTGGTCAGGCACGCAGCCAGAGTTCGAGCGAGAAATGGTCGACGGTCCACAATGCTATCTCCTGGAGTGCTCCTACTGCCCGGAATGTGACGCTTCGGCAGGCGTGCCATTAGCGGCTGCCTCGCGGCTGCGCTTCAAAGCCTCCTCACGGATTTCCTGCCGAGCCGTGTCCAATCTTTCCGGCCAGCGAAACGCGGGCATGGTGTTCGGATCATAGCCGGCCAGGTGGTCGCGGAGCCGAGTGCCGGGTTTGCTGTACACCAACTCTGTTTCTCCGAACACTTCCTCACAGATCGCTGCGAGTCCGGGGTCGTATTCCTTAAGCTCGCGTCGCGTGTCGACATGGTTATGGTCGTGGTCGGGCGGGCGATTGTTGTCGAACCAGGATTGCACGCCTTCCGCAAAATACTCCTCGTGATTCAGCGAAGCGTACTTGCCTTTCCAAAGTCCAGCTGCCATGGCTTTCTCGTAGATCTTCCGCAGTCGGTCATCGAAAGTCGAGTCGATATTTACGAGACCGCGAAGATGTATGTTATGGGCGAATTCATGGATCAGGATGTTCTCGGTATTGTACGGATCGCCGTCAAATCCCAGCAGGTTTTCTTCGCCACACGAGCAGACCGGATCGGTTCGCGAGCCCCCGAGCCCGCGTGCTCGGGCATCCCAGAAATTCTTGGGCTGCATCCGGGCGTACTCGGGGATATCGGTCGTGAACTCGTCGTGAGCGATGACGATCATCCGCGAACCGCTCGCCACCAGCGCATCGCGGATATCCGGACGCTTGGCCAGCATCATGTTGATCAGATAGGCGGCTTCCTTGAGTGCATAGTCATCGACTTTGGCAGATCCCACGACCGGGTAGCCGTGTGCACTCACATACTTGGTATGAAATGGATCCAGGTGGAGATGCTCCGGCGGCGCTGTGACCTGCATCGAATCAGCAGCGACCGTCGCCTGTTCGTCGGCGAACACTCCCGTCGGCGCTATGGCGGCGACAATGCTGGCCGCGATCGTTAGTAGGAGATTTATGTGAAGGGCTGTTTCATGTGGATTTGTCATTGGTGGCAACACAGTGTTCCTTCTTATGACGAACAAATTTGCTATGATCGACACGAAAGCGTATTGTAAGCTAATTGCAAGCGGGTTTGTATCGTAGGCTACCTGCACATCATCCAGGGATAGACATGATTGCCCGCTGAATCGGTGTAATTGATGGCCGAGAAGTTCTGAGGTTGATTCTGATGAATAGAACATGCCTGCGATCGCGTTATCGCCACCTGCCTGGTTCTCATGACGTTCCGTCCGGTCGGGGCCGTAGCCCAAGAACGTACCGAGGGTGGGAAGCCGAGTGCCGTGACGAGCCCCCACCTCAAGCTTCGTTCCCCCGATCCCGCAGCAGTACGATGGGGCGACGGATTCTGGGGACGGCGGTTCCAGCAGTGTGCAACGGATATTCTGCCGAGTATGTGGCAGGTCATGCAAGTACCTGACAATGCGGCGACTTTCAACGATCTACGCATGGCCGCTGGGTTGGTTCCAGCGAGAAAGCCGGGCGGAACGAAATGGAGTGACGGTGACTGTCACAAGTGCGTCGAGACGATGGCGCATATCTTCGCTGTGAACCACGATCCCCACCTCGACCGGCTGATGGATGAAACGATTGACGTGATCAGGAAAGCTCAGCAGCCGGACGGCTATCTATCCAGTTGGGTACAGTTAAGCGGCGTGGACCGTTGGTCGGACCTGAACAACCACGAGCTGTACAATATGGGCCACTTGATGACCGCAGCCTGTGTCCACTACCGCGCGACCGGCAAGGACAATTATCTGCTCATTGCGATTCGCGTGGGGGACTATTTGCACGACCTCTTTTCCCCTCGGCCCAAAGAGCTGGCTCATTTTGGTTTCAATCCTTCCAATATCATGGGGGCGATCGACCTCTATCGGACGACCGGCAATCTCAAGTATCTCGAGTTGGCGGGGATTTTCGTCGATATGCGCGGTTCCACTGCCGGCGGCAGCAATCAGAATCAGGCCTCGGTACCGCTGCGCAAGGAAGAGGAAGCGGTCGGGCATGCCGTGACCGCCACGTATTTATGGTGCGGTGCCGCCGATGTATTTGGCGAGACGGGGGAAGAGGCACTGTTGGAATCTCTCAAACGCCTCTGGTGCGACGTTACCACGCACAAGATGTACGTCACGGGGGGAATAGCTGCATTGCATTTCGGAGAGGTGACGCGCGAGACCTTTCAACGCTGGCCGCGCGATTCAATTCACGAAGCATTCGGGCAGAGTTACCAGCTTGCCGAACCGTACGGCCTACAACGAAACGTGTGCCAATATCGGTTTCGCCATGTGGAATTGGCGAATGTTGTCACTGACCGGAGATGCCAAGTATGCGGAGATGATGGAACGGGTGCTCTACAACAGCATGCTTTCGGCGATGAGCGTTGAGGGGACCGAGTTCTTCTACACCAATCCATTGCGCCGTTGCGGTGCTGACACCCCCCTGATGAACAACGACTCCGCTGCGCGCTGGCGCGACACAACTCCCAGCTCGCCGGTGCACTGCTACTGCTGCCCGCCCAATGTGGCCCGCACGATCGCAAAACTCCACGGTTGGGCGTATAGCGTTTCCGATTCGGCAGTCTGGGTGAATCTGTTGGATAGTGGCACCCTGGACACGCAATTGCCGGGAGGTGCGCCGGTCAAGCTGACACTGAAGACGGACTATCCGTGGGACGGCAAGGTGACGATCTCGATTCAAGAAGCACCGGATGAACCAATGGATCTCATGGTCCGCATACCGGAGTGGTCGTCTGGTCCCGTGATCAAGATCAACGGACAGTCCGTCGACGAGGATGCCAAGCCGGGTACCTATGCCGCTCTTCAACGTCGCTGGTCGCCGGGCGATACGATCGAGCTGAACCTGCCGATGGATGTCGCGTTTATGCAAGCTCATCCCTTGGTGGAAGAAGCCCGCAACCAGGTGGCAGTGATGCGCGGCCCGATCGTCTACTGCCTGGAATCTCTCGATTTGCCCGCAGGAGTGAGCATCGACGACATCGCCATTTTGCCGGGGGCAGGCTGGAGGCCGCGTTGGCAACCGGATCTGCTGGGCGGTGTGACGGTGTTGGATGGCCTGGCGGTCGTTCGTAGTCCTCGCGACTGGAAGGGGCAGCTCTACGCGCGGTGGCAGAGCGGGAGCGAGGTGCGAATTCCCATCACTTTGATTCCGTACTACGCCTGGGCCAACCGCGGCGCATCCCAAATGACCGTCTGGCTACCTATCGGAAGCTGACATGGCGGGTGTTCTGCGAGTCCGCTGCGGCAATCGAAAGCAGCGGCAGGTTTCTCCATTCAGAAGCAACCACGCAGTTGCCCCGCGTGGCTCAATGGACCGCCGCGTTTTTGGCGATGAACTCGATGATGGGGGTAGAGTCATCAAGTCCATGTGGATGATGACCGACACCGGGCTTGGCGATCAGCGTGATTTCGCCGCCCAACTTCCGATATCGCTCGGCCACCACGCCCGTGTTTTCCTCCCAGGGCACGACCTCATCCGCATCGCCGTAGACGTGTAATAGAGGGACTTTGGCCTTGGCTAGTGGCTGCAGATTGTCAACAGGATTCTTGTCGTAGGCCATGGCCTCGGCGTCACTGGAAAAACCATATCGTTCGAGCACGAGTTTCCAGTCACGTGGACTACCCGGTCCTTTTCCTTGACCGCCCGGCCAACTCTTGAAATCACAGACGGGAGCATCCGCATAGATGCAGGCGACTTTGTCCGGATTCTCAGCTGCCCAGTTGTAGCAGTACAAGCCCCCGCGACTCAGGCCCACTAATGCTACCTTCTTCGCGAACCCGTACTTCCCGGTCAATTCCCGGTAAAACGCGTTCCAATGCTGTACCGCTTGGGGACAACCGAGCATATCGGGGACGCTCATGTAGACAATGTGAAATCCTCGCTGGAGGAGGGCGATGTCTGGAGCCGGTTTGTGGCCGAAGAACTCGCCGTGCCAGACCCACGGTCGGCCTGGAGCCGGTGTTTTGGGAGTGACGACGAGCACCGGTTTTCCATCCACTTCGAAATCATAGCGCTCGAATCCGTTCCAATCCGTCGGACTCCCTGGAAATGCTGGGGTTTCCGTCGCCCACAGTCGGTTGCCACCAGGCCAGCATAGCGACATGAGGAGTGGCAGAATCAGCCAACGGGTTGGTAGATACATCGGAAAGATTCCGTAATGGTTCAAGCGTACGGGCGCCAAATCGGGCGATCCTGTCTAGTTCAGGGGAACCAACAACCGCATGCGCGGTGCGTCGGCCCAGGTTTCTCGAAACCGTTCTCGTCGAACCTGTCGACTAGCGACCGAATTTTCGTCGTGCGCCCGCCACGAGTCCAATCAACCCCAGCCCCATCAACACCCACGTCGCGGGCTCGGGAACCACACGATACGCAACCATCTCGCCAGCGAGCGTATAGCGTAGCTCCACAGAACCTACGTTTGCCTGATCGCCTTCGACGATTCCGTCCCACAGAATGGGAATGGTCAGCCACTGCTTGTCACCAATAATCTCTAATGTGGCGACACCGCTGCTGTAGTTCGCAGCAGCGGCACTACTTGTGCCGAATATCGCCGCGAAGGTAGATGGAATTTCGTTATCGATAACAAAGGATGGCAAGCTAATATTCATGGAAGACGGGTTCGCACCAATGGACAATGACCCAGTGAAATCCATGGTGATATCACGAAACGCGCCAAATACCGTCGCATCTAGCGAGGTGGCTATTTCCATACCGTAATTGTCAACGGACCCGCCCGCCGCCGGAACAAAGCGACCTGCCGGGTGCTCGTCGGCAGCAATCGTACTCCCGCCACTGAAAAAGAGATCGGTGCCGATTTTATCCGCCGTGATCGTCCCGCCGTAGCTGTCCGCCAATGATCCGGAAACTTGCTCGGCGATGACGCCAATTGAGCTCGGACTGGGAGCCAGCACCCAGAATGCGCCTGAAATGGTAAGTGAACTCTTGCTGTTGTCGATCGTGTATTCGACCAACGCCGCTCGGCAGACGCCGCCGGTGACCACCAGTAGCAGCATGGCAGTACACGACACAGAAACAAAACGTCGACAGGACTTGTCCATAGGTGTAATCTCCAAATAAGCACTTCTCAGCACAAGACAAACCCTCCAACACTTCACGAGGTTCTTCGCATTGCTGCCTTCATGTTGCCCATACTCCTGAGCTACCCATACCCGGAATTCTCATCCTAACGGCTACCACTCTCAAGTCGATTTGGGGGAAAAAGGCCAAAACCGCGGATATTGTTCTGGCCAGCAGAAATTGACCGCCAGAGCCCTGTCAGCCTGGACGGCCCCCTCTGGAGGTGTGTTTCATCAGAATGTTGTACGACTCAGGTCGTCTCGAGTGCCTACGTGGCAGGAAGTGCCAGCCGCATCCTGGGTGCGGGCTGCGAGCTGGACCCGACATTGCTGTTGGTCGCTGGCCTTCTGGTCTCGGCCCGGCAGACCAGCTTGCTCGTTGCGTGTGTCGTGGAGCTCCTCGACGCGGTAGTCCGTGATCGGGTGGTCAGCTGGCTGCAAGATGTAACGGGCGTTGGTCTCCGTTTCCCACTCGATCGTGGTGGCCTCCGACTGCGACACGACTGAGCCATTCTTGTCAGTCACAACGGTTGCTGGCCACGGATTATGAACCCGGCATCGTCCACCGCGCAGACTTCTGCAATTCCGCAAATCGTAGTCTTCCCCGGGCGACGTCAGCAGATACGAGAAATCCGTTTTCGGCAGCCAGGCGAAAAATGCCGGACCAGGTGGGCGGCACGGCAGGGAGAAGGCGGATGACACCTCCATGACTCTGGAGCAGTAACTCCTGAACCGCAAATGCGCTGAGCCCGGCCCCGTCCATGTACGGTACGACCGGACAAGTCGCCGGGAAACACGCTCGAGTTGCTACTGCTCCATCCTCCGTAGCGAAATCGGTTGTAGCGCAGCGGCGTGCTCGCGCAGCAGATCGCTCGGTTTCTTCGATCAGGCCGAGACGGGCGGCCCACACGGCATCGAGCGACCAGCTGTTGGTGATTCCGTAAATGCGACGGGCAAAGGTCGCACGGGTCACCTCGATGTCCGGTGTGTCCAGGCCGCTCAGGCCGAAGGGGAAGACTCGGTATAGAGCGGGTACCTCGAAGTTGCGCGCTGCGACGATATTCCCCTTTGCAGCGGCCGGCGCATAGGTTTGCGCACCGGAATCCACCTGGCCGTCGCGATCCCAATGTGCCATCGTCGGCGGTGGAAGATGTGCCAGAATCTCGCGGCACTGTGCGCGGAGTTCTTCATCCAAATCGTACTGCTCGGCCAATCGAGCGAACTCGGGAAAGATAGCCTGGATCCCGGAGATCGTATCAGATGGATCGCGTACCATCCACCAGGTTTCCAATGCGTTGGCTGGATCGAGATGGTAAAGACCATCTTCTTCTTTGTGTAGCAATGATGCGACGAACTGGCAGACGCCGCGCAATGTCGGATAGGCTTCCGATCGCAAAAACTCTTCGTCGCCGCTGTACCGGTAGTAAAGCAGATAATGGTGGCACACTTCCAAGCCGGCGGTAAACAGAAATCCGACGTAGCCGTTATACCGATGAAATTTGCCGTAGCGTGCATGGTCAGGGTCCCATGGCAGGAAGTAGCCGTTGGTAGGACCATCCTGCAACACCAGGTCCTCGGCATGTCCCCACGGCAGCACTGTCTCGGGGATCCACAGTCCTTCCACGCCCCACACTGGTTTCGTTTGCGCCAATAGATAGGGCTGCATCTGCGTGTAATGGCGAGTGAGTCCGCGGGCCATTTCCAGGCGGTTTGCGCTGTAGAGCGGCAGGTAGGTAAAACGAATCTCCTGGACCCATTCGGCCAGGCCCCATGTCCGTTCATCGCCGCGCATCAGCCCCGCACCACCGTCCCATTTGCAGGGTACCGCCCCGCGATTGACGCTCGCCAACGTGTAGAGATGTACGTGGTAGGCCGCGCACAGCCAGTCGGCCAACCGATCCGGACTCTCGATGCGCAGAAAGGATTTGTCCCACCAGTCGTGCCACCACTGCTCGTGCTCGGCCTGCCACTGTGGCAAAGGGGTGGCGAGCGCTGTGCGCATTTCTTCGCGTGCGACAGTAAGTGGATCTCCTTTGGGAGTGACCGCTGCCGCGATCACCACCTGAAATTGTTCCGCGCGGCCCTGGCTCACCTGCAATCGTGCCGAGAGTCCATCCGGGCCGGCTGTACGGTTTTGCACGGGCGCTCGGTCGACCGCCACGCAAAGTGCGGTACCACGTCCCTGCAGAGGGTCGTGGCCCGGTTCGAAGTAGTCCTGCATGAGGGTGTTGGTCAGATGCGGTCGCGCCGGCCGCTGGTGGATTTCCACGGCCTCCAGAGTATCGGACGTCGTTACTACCTTCATCGAGCCGCGCCACTGCGTGAGTTCCACGTCGATCGGGCCGAGTAGGTGTGCCGGATCGCTTACTTCCACGACCAGGAACGTGTGCTGCGGGTGCCCCCAGATGCTGAGCGTCACGCCCGAATCAGGCGGTCCCAACTCGATGACAATGCGTCCTCGATACAGATCCAGACGCTGGCGAAAATGCCGTTCGGCCAATGTCCTGGCAGGCGATCCCAACACCAGTCGCACGTGCCCCGGACTGACGTTATTGAAGAACCGCCCGCCCGGTGCGGCCTCGGGTGGAAGTTGAAATCCCCAGCAGTCCGACTTCGTGAGATGCAGGTCCAGGTCTGTACCGTTGCAGTAGACCATCGCCGACAGATCACCACCTCCGACCGGCATCGCCTCCCAAAGTTCGGGAGATGGACGCACGTAAAGCACGTCGTTGCGGGACACAATGGTTTCGGGATCGACCAGCCACTGGCCGCTGCGCTGATCATACGCTGTTGATTCCGTGGCAGTACATGGAGTGGCAGTTACCAAGAGAGACGCCAGACATCCGGTCAGTAACAGTTGCATATCGTCGTTCCTGTCAGTAAGTGCGATGTTTCTCTGAAACCGTGACGACTGCTGGACTGCTGCTGTTACCGAGAACAACAGCGGCAAGTGAGAGTGACGCGGCAACGCCCCTGTATTCCATCGCATCGTGGATGCTTCACTAGGCTGAACTCTGGTGTACAACATATCACACCCCGAACATTACAGCACCCGTTTCCGTCGGGTTGATCCCGGCGGGACGACAACTGGTCCGCTACCGGCGGAGCACACACCATCACCCGTTTCCGCCGGGTTGATCCCGGCGGGACGACAACTGGTCCGCTACCGGCGGACGCGCCTTTCGATCCGGTGTCTACTTTCACGTGCCGCAGCCAAATCCAATGTTAGCCAGAATGCGACTTTGCCAAATTGACCGGATGACCAAATCAGCCAGGGGTGAGCAGCGTTTCCTGCTGGGCAGATGAACTGCATGGTGTAGCTGACCAGTTGTGGTCCCACCGGAACGGGTCCGGTGGAAGCCTCATTAATCTGCTCGTCGTGAAGCGAGCCACGTATTACATTTGCGAACCGTGGAAGACTACCCTGCTGATCACTGCGCAACGGTGTCGGAACCTTTCTCGGATATCAGCGCACGGTGGCATGCTGCTTGTACTGCGCTGCGAATTCGCGAATTCCCGCCGAGGTCTCGAGACACGCCCATGTGACTCGTGTAAACTGACCGGGTTGAGACGAGATTCCGGGTGGGGTCGATGCTGTCTGGACACCTGTGGCATGAGAAGCGACAGACAGGATGATGCGTCCCTCCCACCTCGGATTCTTCATCCGCGCAAGTATTGACGGACGAGATCGATTATCGATGAACTCACGCGAACGGTTCCTTGCCGCACTCTATGGTGAAAAACCCGACCGGCCGCCCGTGGCTCACGTCGCGGCGCTGACCACCGAGCAATTGCAGCAAGCGACCGGTTGCTCCATGCCGGGGGTACATCACGATCCAGTTCAGCAGGCTCGGCTGTTGGCTGCCAATCACGATATCCTGGGGTTCGACGCGGTGTCGTTCATCATTAACTACTTTGGGGAACCGGCAGCGTTGGGCGCCGAGATCGACTGGGGGACGTCTGCCAGCCTGCCCGCTTTTACATCGCATCCGTGGCGTGTGAGGAATGACGCCACGATTCCCGCCGATCTGTTGCAGCGGACGTCCCATCAGCACTTATTTGGAGACGCTACGGATTGCGAAGCGGGAATATGGCGGCCGCATGGCGGTACTGGGAAAAGTGATGGGGCCGCTGTCGATGACCCAGGTGATGTGCGGCATCGAACGGACGATGATGGCGCTGGTCGAGGAGCCGGACCTGATCGCCCACTTTTTGGATGTCTGTGTCGAGTTGTTGGTCAAGTGCGCCAATGCTCAGTTTGACATCGGCATTGACGCCTTGGCGATCGGCGAGGGAGGAGCCGGTGCGAACATGCTATCGCCCCAGATGTATGAAACTCAGCTTCTTCCGTGGCACCAGCGGATGATCAGTCGCATCAACGGGCCCACCATCATGCATATCTGCGGTGATGTGACCGCTCGGCTTCCCATGTTTAGGCGAACGGCAATGACCTGTTTTAATTTCGACTGGGCCATAGCCCCCGAGGTAGTCGTGAAGGAAGCGGCTGGAGCGTTCCGTGTGATGGGTAACGTCAACACTACGGACCTGCTCCGTGGTACACCTGCGGATATCGAGCGGCAGGTCATTCGGAACCTCGCAGCGGGAGTAGATATCATCAGTCCTGGCTGTGCGATCAGTCCCAAGTGTCCCAATGCCAACTTGCGAGCTCTGTCCGACACCGTCGCTCGTTACGGTACTGGCGAGACATGCTGAATCACCCCTCCGGAAAACAACCATGCTTGCAATGAGTCACCTGTCAACAAGGATTGCCCGAATGAGTGAAGCGACAAATGTACATGTGTGGTCCAGTCAATTGGTGCGTCGTGGTAGATCTGCTATCCGCCGGATCACGTGCTTCGCCGGCCTTTTGTGCTGCGGCGTAGCTGTCCTGTTGTTGGCGCGGGCCAGGGTCACTGCCGCAGAGGACATCGCGCCGGCATGGCCCATTTTCGCCTTCGACAACGGTGTCGGGCGTGGCGAGCTGAGTCCGGACCAGCAAGCCGAGATGCTGGCGGAACTAGGTTACCAAGGAATCGGCTACACGGGAGTCGAGAATGTTCCCGCCATGCTCAAGGCACTCCGAGCACGTGGATTGAGGATGTACAGCACTTACATACCGGTAAATCTGAAGGATGGTCAACCGCCATACGATCCCGGCCTGCCAGACGCCATCAAGCAGTTCAAAGGAGCCGGTACGGCACTGTGGATCTACGTTCTCGGCAACGAGGCATCGTCGACGAAGCAAGACGATCGAGCTGTCGAAATAATTCGCCAGGTTGCGGATATGGCGCAGGCCGCGGAACTCCCCGTTGTGCTCTACCCGCACACCGGATTCTATGTGGCTACCACGGCCGATGCAGTTCGCCTGGTCAAGAAAATCGACCGCAAGAACGTTGGTGTGTCGCTCAACTTGTGCCATTTCCTGAAGCAGAATGATGCGGCGGTCTTGATAGATCGCCTGCGGGAAGCGATGCCGTACCTCTTCCTTGTCAGCATCAACGGTTGCGATGACGGCGATACACAAAATATGGGTTGGGACCGGCTCATTCAGACACTGGATCGGGGCAGCTTCGATGTGGGAGGCTTTCTCCAGCAACTGAAAGATAACGGCTACAAGGGACCGGTCGGTCTGCAATGTTACGCGATACAGGGCGACCCCCGCGAGAATCTGGCTCGATCGATGAAGGCCTGGAAAGAGTTGAATGCGCGACTGCGTTAGTGGTGGTACGACTCGCGCAGCTCACGACACAAGAAAGTGTACGAGAGCCGAGTAGTTATCTTCTTCGATACGGAGCTAGTCCCGGTCGAAGCGGAGATACTTGGTTCAACTGTTTTACTTTGACTCTCAGCGAGTCGGATTACTGATACCGATGTGCCGCTCGGCCGGAACCTTGCCCTTTCGGCAAAACAGAAACACCCGGTGTACCGCGCTGGATCGTTGCCCTTGGGCTTCGATGCAGGTGGGCGGCATACCGGGTGTCGCTGTTTCGGGCCTGCAGGACCACCCCTGAGACAGGTGATCCAGTTTCGACTGCTTGTTGGCGATCAGGAGCCGACCGTGGTATTTGCCGCGGTCTGCTGTGCTACCTCGGAACTGGGGGTCAGCATGACCGGGACCTCCGCGAACGTACTGCCGTCTGCCAGCACGACCACCAATACTGCACGGCTCGATTGCATCAGTTCGATGTCGGCGCGACGAAGACAACTTCCTCTGACTCCCACTTCTCGACCTTCGACTTCAAGGTGGCGTCGCCCAGTTTCACGAGTATCGTACCGGGGTCATCGCCGAAGCCTGGCCCCGGCAATCCTGTCCGTCCGCCGGCTGTGATCACGGGCAAGTTCTCGTCGACGACCGGTTCGGGCTCGACCACCGGTTCCGGCTCCACGATGGGTGTGGGGTCGATAATCGGTTCCGGCGGGCAGACTGGGTAGGGCTGGCAAATCGGCTGGGGGTAAGGCAACGGGCACGGCGTGACAACCGGGCACGGATACGGCTTGGGCCAAGGTCGGCAGATCGGGCCGGGGTACGGCTTGGGCCAAGGCTTACAGATCGGGCCGGGGTACGGCTTGGGTAGCGGAAGGATAATGGGCCACTTGGGCTTAATTGGAAGCACGACAGGCTTCTTGACGATCGGGTTGACGTGTTTGATCACGGGTTTCTTGAATTTGGACGGGATTACCGTCGAAAACTGCTTGCTGGGGTTTACGGTGACGAGCTTCTTGGCGGTGGAAAACGTCTTGGCGGCGGAGAGCTTCTTGGCGGCGGAGAAACGGTTGCCGCTTGCACCGCGTTGGACTCGGCTGGTGAACGCTTTGAAGGGTTGCTTTGCCATCGCCGTGACGGGGGTCATGGCCAAGCTGGCGAGTACTACGGCGGTTGTTAACTGTCTGGCTTTCATCGTTTAGCTCCTGAGCGATGGATGACTGACTGGTAACGGTTCTGCAGACAGATCACCATCGAGGTCCTCCAGCGGCCAGGAATCTCAGATTTTTTTGCGGGAAGCCGAGAGGAGAGCCCTGCGAAGCTTGATCAACGCTGCCAGGCAGCGTTTTCCGCCGCTCAATGTCCGTTGGTTTGTGCCGACGGGGAGATACCGGTTAGCGTCTGGAGGGTCCGCCGCAGCAGGTTCACGGCGGTCATCGAGAAGCAGAATCCGATCATTCCCAGAGCAATCAAGGCGGTGACAAGCAGCCGAAACATGCTGTAGCCTTCGACTTCTACCGGCCCGATCAGGACGATCAGAATGGCACCCAACAGAGGGATCAACCCTGCGACGATCTGAGCGGTATTGATCCGCCATGGTATGCGGCGCAGCTCCCGGCCTGCTGCCTCTTGCGGATGATCCTGACCGACCAGATATCGCGGGTAGAGGACCCGCAGCAAAATGGTCTCCGCTCCAAAGTACGAATACGTGACGGCAATCAGGCCGGACATGACAAAGTCGATCAGGAAATGCCCGAAAATCACCGGATCCAAGGGGCCATCTGCCAGATGCAGCCCCAACGGAAAGAGCAAACCGCCGGGCAGCCAGCCAACAGCCCCCAGTGCGACAATCCAGACTGGTAGCGAGACAATTCGCCGACGCAGCCACGCAGAGTCGATTCCGTGCTTGGGGAAGAAGATGGGAATCGCTCGGTAGATCATTAGTGCGCTGCAGATCGGATAGACGATCAGGTTATACCCCAGCAGCATCTTCTGAAACACGATGCGTTGCTCAGCGGTCAATTCAGGCAGGATGCGCAGCACATTGTAGGAAATGTTTACCGCGCTTCCCAGAAAGCTGGGGACGAGCACAGCCAGCACGAGCATCGTCAACGGCCATCGCAGGGCCAGTTGCATCAACCGTCCCGGAAGAGGCATTGCCTTGCGGATTCCGTGCAGTTGCCGAGCGGCGTCAAACGCTTCACACAACTCTGCCGCCGACTGGTAACGATCTTCGGGATCCGGCTCAAGACAGCGTTGGATGACCGTGTCGAGGACATCCGTTTCCAGGGCAGGCTGCGTGTCCGAGAGGGGAATTCCAGCGCGGCGCTGCCGCGGCCATATCGTCAAGTGAATGGAGCGGATTTATTCCGGGCGGTAGGTCCGGAAAAGGCCGGCGCAAGTGGAATAGTTCGAACAGGGTCACGCCCAATGAATAAAGATCGGATCGTTCATCAACAGCCTCTGGCGATGTGGGATTGGCTGGATTGAAAGCATCCAAGTGTTCGGGAGACATGTAGGCCAGACTGCCGCCGAACATCTCGGCACTCGTCCCGGCAATCTGATGCGGATCGAGCGAGAGATTGAAGTCGACCAGCAATGGGCGGCCGTACTGACTCACGAGAACATTGTCCGGCTTAATGTCGCGGTGTAAAACGCCACGCTCGTGAGCGTATGCCAGTGCCTCAGCGAGTCGACTTCCGATCAGCGTAACGGCTTCCAGTAGATCCGATTCGGCCAACTGCTGCCGCTCTTTCAAGGCAGCTGCCTGAAAAATAGCCGCCACGATCGACAGCTCGTCAATGGCACCGATGACACTCTCACCCGAGACATCCTGACCGGGTCGCTCAGCCAGGTAACGGATTACCTTCCCCAAAGTGGTACCGGGAACATACTGCATGCAGAGGAGACGGGCATCGCACTGTGGAAGAACGAGTTCCGAGAAGACTTGCACGATGTTGTCGTGTTCCAGACTGGCCATGGTGCGGGCTTCGCTCCCGCGGTTCGCGGTGACCTTCAGCGCAACCTGTCGAGCCAACGAGATTTGCTCAGCGAGGAAGACACGGCCGAAAGCTCCTTCGCCCAGCAATGTCAGGAGTTGGAAATCACCGAATCGAGTGCCGACTTGCCACTGGCCGCCAGGTTTCTGGCGGGTGATAGCTGTCGACTGATTGACGGTCCGATGAGCCAAGGAAAGAACGGCTTGATGCTGGTGGGGGAAATCGTGGCAGAATTGTCCGAGATCGATCGCTTCGCCGTGTTTCGCCGCAGCCAGATAAGCTTCGTACACCAGGTCCGGAGGGAGAGTGTCGAGCGCACCTAGTTCGGGATAATGTTCACAGTACTCCTGCAGGCTCCTGGGCGCTGCCTGCTTGCACTCCAGTTCCAGTTCGACCTTGATCAATTCGATCAAGATAGTCTTGCGCAGGTGGGGATGGCCTTCTGGCAGATACTGGTCGAGAGGCCGTTGCGAACCGTCGCGAAAATCGAGTTCATACGCATAGACGCATTCTTCCACCGTTTCCCACAGTTGGGCCGAAGGTTGCGAAATGTGGCGAATCTCTGCACGCATAACTCAGTCTGTCAGACTAGATGAATTCCGTAAGGTTCATTCCGTAATCGACTGCTCCAATCTCTGCCGAACTTGCTCCAGGATGCGGCGAATGCTGCGATGGGCTCGTCCCGTTTCGTCCGCTATCTCGGTAGTCGTCAGCCCCTGCAGGCGCAATTCGACAATCGTCCGATCCCGGGGGTTCAACTTCGCTCAGCAAGGCAGCGGTTTCGTCGACCAATTCGGCGGCATCACTGGGGCCGGGCGCCGGATCGCAGATCTCGCCCTCCAAAAACTCTGCGCCGACCCGTTCCAGTTGGGTGTTACGCCGCTGCGTCGAATGATAGCGGGCCTGTCGGCGGACCTTGTTCAAGGTCATGGTGACCAATAATTTCCACAGATCCTGGCCACTTCCCAATTCGTACTGCCCGTCACGCATGCGAACGAACAGACTACGATAAGTCGATTGGACCACATCGTCGGGATCGAGACGCCGCGCCAGCCGAGGACCGATTTGGCGACGTGCTACGGCCACTAAGGCGTCGGTATACTCGTTCACAATCGCCTGCGCAGCAACATTGTCCCCGTTGTGCGCGTTGGCGATCAGCGCACGAAAAGACTGTTCCGCCATGTCCTAGCCAATCCGGAAGAGAGGTTGAAGAGGCAGCAGTCGACCGATGCGCACCATGTCGGCTGCTAACGCCTACAATCTTCATCGATCCAACATCTTCCTGCAACCCACCCGTGGGCCATCGTTCACTCCTGGCCATGCCACAGTTGCAGTAATGCCGCTGCGGCTCCCATTTCCAGTCGATAGCGAACCAGGTGGGATAGGGACGTGACGGTAGGATTAATCTCGACGGTCGGGATGTTCTGAAGTTGAGCCTGCAGAATCGGTTCGCGGATGTAAGGGAAGACCGCTGTCGTCCCCACGGCAATGACCAGGTCAAACGCCTCTTGGTACAATTCCATTAACATCCGCACGACATGCTCTGGCAGCAACTCTTCGAACAGGACGACTTGCGGCCTGAGAATGCCCTGGCAAGCCTGGCACAGCGGAGGAAGGTCCGGCGAATCGCCTGCTTGGGACAATAACTCTTCCGCCGAGTATTCCGTGCCGCAACGAGTGCATGCCAGATCATGGATGTTGCCGTGAACCTCCACGAGATTGTGGGTTCCGGCCGCCCGGTGAAGACCGTCGACGTTCTGAGTGACAACCCACACATTGAGTTTGGCGGCCTCGATCGCAGCGATAATCTTGTGAGCCGGATTGGGCACCGCGCCACGGCACGCCAAACCGATCTGCCACAGGTATTTCCAGGTCAGCGCCGGTTGACGCGCGAACATTGGGCCGCTCAGGGCTTCCTCAATCGTGACGCCGTCCTCCGTGGCACCGCTGCTGTACAAGCCTCCGACACCCCGATATGTCGGCAGGCCGGAATCAGCGGATATGCCGGCGCCGGTTACGAACAACACGCTTTCCGCTTCACCCAGCATTCGCGCGATTTCAGTGAGGGTATCGTGGTACGTGTCCGTCATCGTCGTGGGTCGTCCGAAGTGTCGCAATGACGCTTGGTCGCAGAAGAAAGCCGCGTTTCGGCAAATCCGCGATCATCGCCAATACAAGCCAGCCCTAGTATATCGCGCCTGCGAGCACTCCCATCAGCAGCCGACTGAAAGTGTCCCGAGAATTCACGGCCAGTTTCCCCTTTGGCGATGGCGACCCTGGCGGACGCGGTTCACGGTAACCATCCGCGGATCGACCCAGCAGGCCATGTCAGCCGCCAGCGGCGTGCGTTGTTGGAGAAACTCGGAAATGAGACGACGACGGACGTCCGGGCGCCGAGGGGCACCGCCAGATCGACGCCCCAGGTGGCGGACTTTACCTGGTTTGTGTATCTTCGTCATGTTTCGCCTCGCCCATCCGTCTCGTTTCCCCCGTTTCTAAACTGGGACGGATTCCGGGGCAGAATGTCACTGGACGAGTCGATACTCGCAGGACTGCTTGATTTGCTCGCCTCAGCGTCGTATGCATAGGTCTTGTGAACGTCGACTCTTGCTGGAAGTTCGAATTGCGGGGAGCGGCAGATGAAGAAGACGAAACTGGGAGACACGGGACTGGAAGTCGGTGCTTTGTGTATGGGCTCGGACTCCCTGGGCAGCAAGATCGACCGGCAGAACTCGTTTGTGCTGCTCGACTTCTTTCGGCAACACGGTGGCAGCTTTATCGATACGGCAAATTTCTATGCCAGTTGGCTGCCAGGTTTCCAGGGTGGCGAAAGTGAAACGACGATTGGCCTCTGGATGAAAGACCGTGGTGTTCGGGACGAGTTCGTAATCGACTCGAAGCTTGCGTTTGACTATCCGGGATGTGTAGGTGGGCTGTCGGCCGCGCAGATCCAGCGCGAGTGCGAGAAGAGCCTGCAGCGCTTGCAGACAGATCGGATCGACCTTTACTATGCCCATCGTGACGATCCCGACACGCCGCTGGAAGAGACGATGGAGGCGTTCGATCGGTTGATCAAGGCCGGTAAGGTGCGCGCGATCGGCGCGAGCAATCTGAAGGTGTGGCGGATCGCGGAAGCGAATCTGATAAGTGACCTGCACGGCTGGGCGGGATATGGGGTCGTGCAGCAACGGCACACTTATTTGCGCCCTCGCCACGGCGCTGACTTCGGACCGCAAATCTGTATCCATGAGGACATGAAGGACTATTGCCGCGAGCGTGAGATCGCGCTGGTCGGCTACTCGGTCCTGCTGCAAGGGACCTATACGCGGTCCGATCGGCCGCTGCCGGCCCAATACGCAGGTCCCGAGGCTGACGAGCGTTTGGCGGCACTTCAAGCGGTGGCCAACGAAGTCGGAGCAACTCAGCACCAGGTGGTGATTGCCTGGATGCGACAGAGCGATCCGCCGGTATTGCCGATCATTGCCGGCAGCAGTGTGGAGCAGTTGGCCGAGAACATTGCGGCGCTCGACGTCACGCTTTCAGCAGAGCAGATGCAGCGGCTTGATACAGCGGGCGATCCGCATATCGAACAAGCCTGGCTGCGTTAGCGACAGGGCGTTATGAGGCCCCTGTCTTTTATCTCAGGAGTTCTTCGATGTTATGCTAGCGCTGGGATTGTTGGATCACTGAATCAGGCGAAGGATCGGATCTTGGAGAACGGTCAGTGATGCACAATGTTAGTCCACTCCACAGAGAATCATATGAAGAAGAGCACATGGCAATTTGGCATCGTGGATTCTCTGACAGTCTCCGCATTACTGTTGGTTTACATGACGAATCAGGTAATCGGTGAGGAAGCCGTATCACCGAGACACGCACATAAACTTCCGCTTCTGCCCCAGGGACAGCACTTGGGCTACATTGAGGGATTCAACCCGGACAATCCTCCGAACCTTCGCACGGTCATGGATGAGGCTCTTCAGGAAGCACTGAAGAACGGCATGAAGGTTGCGCGTGTCCAAATGGATTGGCCCGACGTCGAGCCCACCGAAGGAACCTATGAGAAGGAAGAGCTTCTTGAGCGTCTGCGACTCCCTCACAGCAAAGGGCTGGCCATCCATCTGCTTTTGTGCTCCGCCGACAGTGGGGACCTCAATTACCCACGGGATTTGCTGACCAAAGGAGGCGAAAAACTAGCCGGTAACATGAAGCCCGATGACCCCGTGATAGTGCAGCGGTACAAGAAGATGCTTGACTGGGCCATCCCGATCGCCAGGAAACACGGCGTGTACTGCATTTCCGTGGGGAATGAACCGGATTCTCACTATGATGACGATCCGATGTTCATGGCACATTTCATCAAGTTTGTTGCCGCCGTGCGCGACCATGCACACACCATTGATCCAGATATTGCAGTCACCTACACGTCAACATGCGATCCCGTGCTTCATCCCGATCGAGCATATGGAAAAGACATCGCAGACTCCGTCGACGTCGTTTCCTTCAATTTCTATGGATTCGGGAAACGGGATGGACTCGATCTCAAGGCCACGGAAGAAACGTTCAGTGGGATGATCGCATTGTCACGGGGCAAGCCGATTTTGATCCAGGAACTTGGCTGCTCCTCAATCCGAAATCCAGATAGGCAGTGGCAGTTTCATGCGAGTTCCCTTGGCCTTCAACGGCAGTTCTTCGAAGGGGCCTTCAAAAGCATCAAATCAACACAACAGATCCGTGTTGCATATGTGTTCCAACTGGTGGAGCACTCCCCTTACATTGACAAAGTCTACAGCGATGCGTTTGGTGGCAGCATGCCGAAGGAGTGGACAAGGGAACTGTGCGACTGGCTGAAGGGACTCGGCCTGATAGACTTTGAAACTGCAGAGAAGAAACCTGCATGGGACGAGTTTCTGAAAGGGTTGAGACTTATCTATGAGAAACAGGGCTAATAAACCGGATGCAGGCACCCCCTAATGGCTCGCCCGATCCGTGGCGTGATCCGGCAAGGACATCAGCGCTGTTGCGGTTTCAGTCAACGTGCTCATGACGGGCAACCCATACGAATTGGCGTCGTCCATCACCGCTCAGCCGAGCGTTGTACAACACCGCCCAGCAACAGCTCGGCCAGTTGGCGTTTCGATTCTAGCTGTTCTGTACTGCATTGGCGTCTGTCCGCTTATTGGCGGGCAATTCGTGATGTTTGCGAAGCTTCAGGCGATGGCAGAGTCTCTGTACGCTGTCGGTATCCCACTCGTGTTACTGATTATGGACGCGATGTGTCTGGCTGTTCTGACGAATGCGTCCGGCGTGAGGATGTGAATTGGCGTGAAATAGGGCTGGTGGTGTGCTTCGTCATATTGCCGGCCGTCGTGCGGAGACTGCCGACGGATGGCGCCGCCGACAAGTAATCGTTCGTACCCAATCGCGTGGTTCTGGTTCCACGTAGAACTCAGTGCGGCACGATTCCACCGCAACACATGGAGCATAGAGACAATCGCGATGAACATCGAAGTATTTCGGGACATCAAACCTCCTCCCTCCCGACGCCCGCGGTGGCCTTATTGGGTATTCGTGCCGGTTTGCTCCGTGACGTACACCATGTATTGCTTCTGGTTCATGCTGGAGGCTTGGGGCAGACGAGGAGAACCGAAACCGGCCTGGTTTGACGCGGCCTTCATGTGTGCACTGCCCGGGATGTTTTTCCCCGTCGCGGGGCCGCTGGTTTTGGGGGCAGGTGCCGGTTTCTTCCTTGTTTGGCTGACGCGCCGGATTCTCGGGCACAACTCGCCTTCTCCGCCGCCTTCTTCGGACGCGTGAGCAAGACGACAACGAACGGCATCGGTGACCTTGTTGCAGAGATTCGACGTGTACTTGACGGCATTGCAGGGAGCAGCGGTGACATACAATCCAATGTGTGATGCCAATCGCGGGCGATAACGCAATTGGCACAAACCCAAGTGGTCGAGTGGAGTCAACGATAACGCGGTGTGGCAGTGATGGATCGTGCGCGTCCCCCTCGTGTGGCCCGAAGAACCGAGGTCCGTTTTTCATATGCAGTGGAGGTATCGGTGCCTGTTTGGCAAAGACGTCTCATCTACTTCGTTAGTGCAGTCGCTGTCGGTGCGTTGGGGCTTGCATCACGGCGTTACGGCACGAACCTGCCGGTGTTCGTTGCCGAGTACGCCGGCGACACGCTCTGGGCGCTCTTGGTATTCCTGGGGATCAGTGTCGTGAGGCCTACCGCTCGGGTATCGCATCGGGGAGCGATGGCGCTTGCTTTCGCCTACGCGATTGAGTTCAGTCAGCTTTATCACGCGCCGTCGATCGATGCCGTGCGGCGGACAACGCTCGGCGGCCTCGTGCTAGGCTTCGGCTTTCTGCGGTCAGACTTGGTCTGCTATACGTTTGGTGTCGCGATGGGCGCGATGATTGACTACATGTTTGAGGAGCATTGACCGCATGCGGCGTTAGTTCTACAAAGTCGCTTTGGGCGCCGCGGAGTTGTTCCACCTGACCGATCGAGGCGAGTGATGGACAAGGTTACTGCAATCTTTCGTAGACGGAAATGGATCCACGCCAAACACGATTTCGAGTGAACGAGGAGAGTGGTTCATACAAGGAACACGAGATTGTGTCATGCAAAACGCGCATTCGTTTCCAAAATAGACAGAACCGTGTCAGATCACTCTGTCTCATTGCGTGCCGAGTCCCACCGCCTGAAGCAGCGAGTTCAAATCTACGGATTCCGGTGACAGCGGCTTGTCGGCGTCGCACGCGGCATAGCGGAGCATATTGCCCAGCAGCCTCTCGGCCACCGGGTGTTTTCCCAGGTTGTCACGAATGCGGAGTGTGTTGACGATGAACCGTCCATCGCCAAAGGGATAGACCGCTACCATCAGTCCGGAATCGTAGTCCTGAGAGGCTTTGATCGCGCCGGCCACGGCTTCTGCGGGTGGATCCTGGCCTTGAAACACCCCGTCCGGGATCAGGTCGCCGTAGTAGGCATAGTCCATGAGCCCACCGGCGCTTAGGCCGTCGAAGATTGGATGGCTTTTGGCCCATTCGTCTTTCAGATACAGCCATCCATGAATAGGAGTTATGGTCCCCTTGTGGACCAGCGGCATCCATCTCGTTGACTGATTGCCTTCGGCGAAGATTTCCGGTGAGAGGAACACGACCGTGGCTCCGCGAGCAACCGAGCGAGCTAAATCGCGAAACGCCTCTACGCCACCGGGAGCTGGAGGTTTGGCCGCCGCGAGAATCACTTGTCGGTTCACCAACTGACCGGGAGCAAAAGGCTTCGTTTGTATGTTGTGCTGGGACAGCCATTCATTAAGTTGTGGATCGTCGCCCCACAGCACCACTTCGGTTGCCACAGGGGGGATCTGCTGTGGATCTGTAGCGTAAAACTCGATTCTTCCTCCGGCCGCGGCTGCCCCACGCTGGAACGTGGCCAGGAACTGGTATTCTCCGGGCGGGCCATCAATGGGTACGTCGGCCGAAAAGCAGAGTTGGGCAAATGGCGGCTCCTGTGAGTCTGGTGGCTGTGGCACGGTGACCGTTATCGTCTGATCGAACACGCGCGTCATTAGGGGGCCAATCACCTGGAATCTCGCCGGATATTCTCCCGGAGACAGCACATCTTCATTGGCCAGCACGGCCTCCAAATGAATCTTGCTGCCGCTGGCTATGTGGACCGGTTCTGCGAACAGGCACCAGCGCAGCGGTGCCCAGGCATCGAACATGGCGTCGATCGTGCCCGGTTTGAGTTCGCGGAACAAAGTCGTCAAGCCCTCGCCGCACATCACGTGGTCGATGGCCCCAGTGAGGCTGTGGCCGATGATATTCGGATTGGACCGGATGGCATTCAGGCCCAGAGTGCGTTGGCCCGCCATCTTCTGCAGGCTGGCCTGGAAAAAATCCTCGGGACGAGGGTAGATCTCGTCGAGATGCCATTGCTGCCAGTCGGCCAGGAATCGATTCAGCTTGTCCTGGAAAAATTGTGCATCTTCCAGTCCCTCGGCGCCACGTTGCTCAAAATGCCGGACGGCTCGCCACAGATCCACCGCGCTCCCAATCCCATATTCAGAAAGGAACACGTTCTGTTCAGGTCCGCTGAGCTCGCGGAGAGAACGGATGATATTGGCCGTATGGGGAACTCGTGGGTAGTAGTGGCGGTCGTTGAGAACATCCTCCCAGTCGGTTCCGCCCGGGTTTGACAGGCTGCCAATTCCCTTCGAGGCAGTCTCAGCACCAAACATGACATATGCGGATGCGTCGGGTTTCGTGTTGGCCGGCAAGTATCCGTAGCTCCAAACTCCGTTGGGGTTGGACTGGGTCGAGAACTCCGCCGTCGCGTCAAATGTCTTCTGACCCACCCGGATGACGAAACACAACCCAGTTGTATCGGCCCCATAGTTCTGGTTGCCAGATCCGACGACACAGTCAATCGTATCTCCAACCGCAATCGGAAGTGTCTTGCTGCAAGACTCTTCATTGGATGCTTCATTCAGGTTGATGACGGCATCGAGCAGCGACTCACCATCATGTAACACGTGGACGTCGGTCGTCGCACGCTCGGCCAATCCGATGAACTTGGCGATGACTTTCGCTTGACCAGCCACAGGGGAAGTGAAACGCACCACGCTCATTTCATTTTTCGGGCCGGGATGCTGTGCCAGGTGCCCGGCGGGCCACGTGATCCCCAACGTTCGGATTGTCTGACTGGTCGAATTCAGGGCTACCCAAGGTTCAGTCGGACGTACTTTGGGCCAGACTCGGATACCCTCGACACCGCCAATTCCACCGCCACTGGACCCTCCCCCCGTAACCTGTCCGTCGTAGCGGCCGGAGTTGAGCAGAATCAGGCGACTTGGATCGAGTGAGCGCACCAGCGGCAACATTTTGACGCCGTGCCAGAACGCCGGGCAATCGGGGGCCTCATTCAACAGACCCCACATCACAATCGACGGATGATTTCTGTCGCGGCGTATCAGTTCGCTTACTCCACTATCAAATCGATCAGCCATTTGCGGCGACGGATCGATCCACATCGAGGCGTAAGATTCGTTATACACGAGCAGCCCAATCTCGTCACAGAAGTCCAACTGGGCTCGCGATGCCCCTCCCCAGATAAAACGGACGGCGTTAAATCCCATCACTTTCAAGTTGAGTAAATCGCGGCGCAGAAAATCGGGATCACGGGGGAATTGTTGGCCGATCGGGAAATGATTGCAGGTATGGGTACATCGCAGGTAGATGCGGCGGCCATTGAGTCGAAAGTAACCGTTGGAGAAGCGGAAGTCACGAAATCCGCAAGTTGTCGACTGTTCATGGAAGTCCTTGTTGCCGTCTACTCCGATGCGGGCAGTCACTCGGTACAGATAAGGATCGCTGAGTTCCCAGAGACGAGGATCCTCGATCGTCAGGTCGGCTTTGATTAGCGAGCGACCGGTGGGAATCGCACATTCTTGACCGTGTGAAAGTGTGGTCTCGCCGTTGCGGGCCGACGCGATCGCCAAGTCAAGGCTTCCCGATTGGGGATCCGACAACGAGTTGTTGACCGTTGCTTCAACGTGTACGTGGCCCACCTTCTGATCGGGCGTGGCTGTAACGAAAAGGTCTTCAATAAAGACGGCGGGAACAGTGAGTAGTTCGACGGAGTCAGTGATTCCCCCGTGATCAAAACCGGCGCCAGCCCGATACGGGACTACTTTGCAGCGGCGCGCTGTCTCACTGAGGCGGATACCGTCGATCGGCTCATTCGTGGGATTGAGCACGCGCACGACCAGGCGATTGTCCTCGCCCGGTTTGATCGCCGTCGTGACGTCCAGCACGAACGGTGTTTCACCACCTTCGTGACCTCCGACAAGTTGGCCATTAAGCCAGACCTCAGCCAAGTAATCGACCTGCCAGAATCGGAGCAAAGTGCGTCCGTGTGGAAATGGATTCGTCGGTGCCGTGAATTCGCGAGCATACCAGGCGACACCGTGATAGCCGGGAAATACCTCCTGGATAATCGACGGGACCAGCGTCGACTTCGCCTCCGGCAAACCACCTGCGGCGAACCATTGTTGTTCTTTCCCGGCATTCTGTGGATCGATGGCTAACTGCCAGGCACCGTCAAGTGACAACTGTGATTGGCAGACGGCAGAATTCGCACCGACAAGTACTGCGGCTGTCGACAGGCAGACGATGAAGCTCCAGTTAGTATATGCTTGACGCACTTGTTCGTCCTCCGCATCGTAACCCGTCAAGTAAACAAACGATTCCCCGCAGTCGATTGACTCCATTATGACATGTTCGCGCTCGTGCCGCAGCCACACTTGTTTAACCCGCAGCCGCAGGTTCAGAACGTATCGCAATTTGATCACGAATAGTCGTCTTGTCCCGTCCCACGTATAATCTCTCCAGCGACGGTCGCCCACTCTGACGACCCACCTCAGTACGCTGGAGTTTATATGGCGCATGTGGCATTAACGATCGATCCGGATCCAATACGGCGAGGTCGATTCCTGGCTGCGGTCCGACAGAAACTCGGCACGCTCACGGGGTTAGTCATCAACCAGGTGGAGTGCTGTGAGTTGGCTGTTACCTGGGGCACTTTTCCTGGTGCGCCCCAGAGCCAGCGGACGACAGACACGTCGTTTGCCCTCATTCTGGGAGATGCGATCAAAGAAGACGGGCAGCGGCTCAATGGATCGACCATCGAACGTTTTGAAGAATTCGACGGCTCGGTATTGCCCACTTGCGACGGGTTTTATCTCGCCATGTCCTTTCGCCGTGATTGCGGGCTGATTCTCGGCGCCGATCTGCTCGGTATGTTTCCGCTCTACTTTTGCGCTCGACCAGAGACATTGATCGCGGCGACAAGCTGCGATTTGTGCGTCGCGCATCCGCACATTAAGGGAGATCTTAATCTGGCTGGTCTGACTGGTATCTTTCTGACTAACGGATTGGTGGCCAATCAGCCGCTTGTTACCGACTTGACGCGACTGGCTGCTGGCAGCCAATTGCGTTGGATTCCAGGCAAGGGAGGCCGGGAAATCGAAACGTATCGGCCGGCCATCCACGACCGCTATCGTTCTCTGACGTTCGAAGACACGTGGCAATTGCTCGACGAACGAGTTGCCCACGCTGTCCGTCGACATCGGCGGGCTGTATCCTCTGCCACGTTGATGCTCTCAGGGGGGCTCGATTCGCGGATGCTTGCCGGTTACTTGGCTCAAAGCGAAACGACCGATTCAGCGCTCGTGCTGGGTCGTGACACGGACCATGAAGTGCGGGCGGCGATTGAGGTTGCCCGGGTACTCGGTCTGAAACTGCACCGTGAACCGCAGGAGCCAACGGAGTTGGAGTTTCTGGCGGCCGCTCGACGTGGCGCAGAATGGGAACATCTCTCTGGCGGCTTCAGCTCATTCGAGATGGATGCCGCGGCCACACTGATCGGTCGACTGGGACAGGCATTTTGGGCCGGTTACGTCGGTGACATGTCGCTGGGAGGTTCGGCGATTGGCTTCAGCCGCGATCCGCGGACAGGAAGTGATACTTTCGAGCAGTTTCTATGCGGGACCAATCAGTGGGGCGTGCCGGCCACGCGGTTAGGGCAACTGCTCGGAAGGCAGGGTCACGACCTGGTTAATTCTCGGGTTGAGCAATTGCGCCGCCAATGGGAGGATGGTGATGAATCGCCGTCGCAGCGGTCCCTGCGGATGCGATTGCACATGCGGATCCGATATCACATCGGAGTGATTGTGCATCGCCTGAGCCTGCGGAGCTGGCCGACAAATCCGTTTGTCGATCGAGGCGTGCTGGATGTCGTGTTCAACGTTCCCGAGAAGCACTTGCAGCGGCGACAATTGCAGTACGCCATCGTCAACGCGTGTTTTCCCCGATTGGCTGAGATCGCTCAGGACACGAATTCGTTCGTCTTTGAACCAGCCTGGAGAACGGCAGGACGGAAGGCCACACTACTGCGCAGGCTGTCCGTGTCCCTGCGTCGCAGCGGCCGAAAATGGTACTGGCGGAAGTGGCGCCGCGTCGAGCCGCGGCGGTACCACCGACTCTTTGATCCCGACGAATCCTATTGGCGAGTCATACGAATGGCCGCGGAACCGCACCGTGAACGCCTGCATGAGTGGCTTGACGCACGCGAGCTAGACGCTTTGTGGCCAGCACCACAGGTAACTTTGCGACTGAACAATCCCTTTTTTCAGGGTGGGGCCTTGCGGCTCATCCTTGGCTTGAGCCTGTGGACTGAGTCGCGGACCGTAGGTACGTGAATCGACCCGTCAGAGCGGAAGCGATTACCACGCAGACGTCCGCGGTCGTGCCGCCCAGCAGGTGCCTGGTGCGCTCAGCAGGTGCCTCGCTCAGCAGGTGCCTCGCTCAGCAGGTGCCTGGCGCTCAGCAGGTGCCTGGCGCCTCAGCAGGTGCCTGGCACCAATCCCTCCGCAATCCCTCGGCACCAATCCCTCGCACCAATCCCTCTGGCACCAGTCCCTGCCGCACCTGTCCGTTACAGCGAACACACAGGCTGCCAACCACACAGGGCGAACACGCGGGGTGCCTCACGCGGGTGCCTGGCACCAGTCCCTGCGGCACCAGTCCCTCTGGCACCAGTCCCTGCGGTACCAATCCCTCGCACCAATCCCTCTGGCACCAGTCCCTGCCGCACCTGTCCGTTACAGCGAACACACAGGCTGCCAACACACAGGGTACCTAACACACAGGGTACCTCACCACACAGGGTACCTGGCACCATTCCATTCATTCCATGCCTGCCCGTGATCTGTCAGCGGGCACCTTTCCCTGTCGTTCAGAAAGTGCATCGCTGCAGAAAGTGCATGGCATCCGTCGCTGCATTTGTCGCTCGTCCTCGCACTCGCCTCTCTAGGCTTGGTGGGTGGATATGTTTCCCTCTGGAGAGTGGTTTGGCCGGCGGCTTGTCGTCACGACGGTGATCGGCAAATTCATCTGATTTCAGGGTGCAAGCGGCTATGAAAACGAGATTGGTGAGAGGTCGTGCGTCGTGGTGTCCAGTTCCAGCTACGACTGCGGTGCATTTTCGTGGTGCATCAGAGCCGATGCCGGACGGGTCTCTTGGGCTGAGGGTGGTGCACCGACACTACTGAAAATTCCACGCCAAACAGTCACATTCGCAAACCCGGTGACATACGCATGTCACCGGCAGGAGAATTGCGGAGACTTTCTGCCCGATTCTGACGCAATATTACCCAATTTGTCCTGTTTGATCATTCGTGGTTATACCTATGCTGGAGGTGACGCGAGCACTGGGCAGGCCTGTTCCAGATGCAGGAGTATGATAAATGACGCGTCCCAATAGGAAGGACATAGTGGATCCCAGCGAGGTCGGAGTCTATCACTGCTACTCGCGCTGCGTGCGAGGCTACTTTTTGTGTGGAGTCGACAGACAGACCGGCACTGACTACAGCCATCGCAAGGCGTGGATCGAGGACCGCCAGGCGTTACTGGTCACCGTCTACGCTATGGAACTACTTGGTTATGCCATTCTCGACAACCACATGCACCATGTCATCCGTACTCGCCCTGACTTGGCGGAAGTGTGGACGGATGAAGAGGTGGTGCGTCGCTGGTACAGATTGCACCCACAAAAAAACGAACAAGGAGAAATCATCGAGCTTTCGGACGATCATTTGAAGGCGTTGCTCGGGGATGCGGTCGTGGTGCAAGAGTGGCGCCGGCGGCTGGCCAGCCTCTCGTGGTACATGAAAGATCTCAAAGAGTATATCGCCAAACGAGCGAATCGAGAATCGGACCAGCGAGGTCATTTCTTCGAGTCGCGATTCAACAGTCCGCGTTTGGCCGACGTGATCACACTCTTGCTGTGTTTGCTGTATGTCGACTTGAATTGCGTGCGGGCCGGAATGGCCGATTGCCCCGAAGCGTATATTCATGGGTCTTTTCAACGTCGCGTGCTGGGGCATCAATTGCGAACGCAAACTGTCTGTACCACGGCAGCTCTTGGCGAACCTGTGCCGGACGCGGCCCTGCAACCGATCCCTGAGGATGGTGAAGCAAGTAACGCCGCCGCACCCGTCTTCAGGCCGTCTGACAAGGGCATTCTACCGATGACGACACAACACTATTTTGAGCTTGCCGACTGGGTCGGTCGCCAGCGTCGTAGTGACAAGCGGGGAGCCATTCCCAAACATCTGGATCCTATCCTAAGTCGTATTGGCTGTGACTGCGACATGCTGGCGAACTCGCATGACCGATACGAACGCGGGTTTCAACGCGCGGGACGGTGCGTCGTATTACCGCCGCGCTAGTCGGGGGGAATTCGGAGAGGTGATTCGAAAGGGTCAAACTGAATGGTTGGTTGAGTTCGACAGTGGCGATGTGCCCATCCAATTGCCACGTCGTCAGGTGGCGCGGCACGAAGTGTCTCTGTGTGTTAACTTCTCGGCACGAAGTTCGACATTACTCGCAACTTCGCGAACTGTGAGGGGGTGTACTCGCGCAGAGATCTCTTGCCATGCCTTTCGTCCACCGATTTCGAGCGACTCCGTCTGGGCGGCGTCTTCAAGAGTTGAGCCAACGTGGTTGGAGTACGTACGACGTCCTCGTTGTGAGGGAGCATCCCGTGTGGAAGGAATTCTCGTCGACTGAAAGTGCCGGCCAATGCGACGACTGCCATGGCACTGCGTGCCGACATCTGTCATCAATCAGGCGATAAATTGTGGCGATCGTGATCGTTGTTTGCACCAAGTCCACGGGCCATTGCTTTGATAATAGTGCCGACTGCCTGGTCGGAACAAATTTGGTGACTCAGTCTTCTTGTCCACAATGTCACAATGTGATTGGCTGCAGGGCGGTCAGGAATTCCACGGTACTCTGATCACTTCGAGTACTGCTCACAGCGTTACGCCGGGTCCACAAGCGGGTGGATCTTGCCTCGAGTCGTCGTTTCTACTGACACGGGCTCGCTTCATTGGCAGTGCCTCGCGGGAGGTGCCTGGCACCCTGGAGCATGCTGCACCCGCGAGGCAGAAGGTGTGTGGCACCCGGGAGGGCACACAAGCGGGTGGACCTTGCCTCGAGTCGTCGTTTCTACTGACACGGGCTCGCTTCATTGGCAGTGCCTCGCGGGAGGTGCCTGGCACCCTGGAGCCTGGCACCCTGGAGCATGGCACCCTGGAGCACTGCACCCGCGAGGCAGAAGGTGTGTGGCACCCGGGAGGGGGTGGCACCCGGGAGGCACCCGGGAGGGGGTGGGTCTCTGGCCGAGTAGGAGGCGTACAGCGTAACGTGACACTTTCGCCGGGGCGCGAAAAAGAACGAGACCACTGGACCAATTTGCGGCAAGTTAGAAATGGCGACGTCAATGGCGATTCTCAGCGGGCTCCGTATGGCCCTTTGGAAAAGCAAGAGGGCGTTGAGCCGCTTATTGTGAAACCTCGACCAAGACGCGCCAACCTTTCCCTGCAATGGGAACGGCGCGGTGTAATTGCCGACAGCACCTTGGGTATCCTGTCCCACCTGCAAGCCGTCCTGCGGTTGGCTGGCAAGCGGTCCGGGGACCTGTTCCAGGCACACTTCCTGGCCATCGACAGTCAACTTCACCACCCCATTTACATCCAGTGCGGCGCCGACCCGAGTCTTGCCGCTGAGTTGGGTGGCGCTGCGAATAACCGTGCGTTTTCCCTGGTGTGTCGCGGCAAAACAAAGCTCTCCCTCAACCAAGAAAAGCGACCAGCCATGCGAACTACCTCCCTGTGCCACGATGACGCCATTGGCCTCGGATCCGTCTGGAACGACGGTTGCTGTAACTGCAAAACCACGTCTCTGCACAAAGGGTCCTTTAAAACGGTCCAAGTCGTCGCCCTGCTGGGGTGCAAAACGTGTCTGCCGTTTGTTGAATGCCCGGCCGCTCTCGTTGGCCTTCTCCGACTTAGGGTTGAGCGGCAAAACGTGTGCTCGCTGGGCCCACGTTTGCCACTTGGCCGCCATTCGTTCCACGCGCTCTGGTCGCGTTTCCGCCAGATCATGCTGTTCGCTGCGGTCTCGAGCGATGTTGTAAAGTTCCCAGGGATTGCGTGCCCCTTTGGCTACCAGCTTCCAGTCTCCGACGCGAACTGCCCGATTGCCTTCGTGTTCCCAGTAGATCGCTTCCCGATCGATGCCCTTGCCCAGCAACGCCGGCACGAGGCTTTTTCCCTCCAGCGGAGTAATTTGCCGACCGTCGTGATATGTCTCTGGATAATTCGCTCCCGATACATCGACCGCGGTGGCCATCAGGTCAATCAGGTGGCCTGGCGTCCGCTCCAGTTTCCCATGGCGTTTGATCACCGCTGGCCAATGCGCGATCAACGGCGTAGAGATGCCTCCTTCGTGCACCCAATGCTTGTACTCGCGAAACGGCGTGTTAGAAACCGTAGCCCATCCTCTCCCGTACCCGATGGCCGTGTCGGCGGGGCCGGCCATGGAAGCCTTGCCGGTACGCACTTTGAAGCCGGCACGCGTTTGTTTAGGAGTTGTGTCTGGTTGAATGAAGTCGTCAGGAAACGCTGCGAACTGTGGCTCGTCCGCCCGAGGTCCCCCTGCTCCGCCGCGACCGTAGGACTCGGCACAACCACCATTGTCCTGGAGGAAGCAGATGAGCGTGTTTTCGAATTGCTCTGTCTCCTTCAGCGCGGTGACGATCCGGCCAATTCCCTGGTCCATGTTATCGATCATAGCCGCGTAGACTTCCATATTGCGGATGTCCCACTGCGGATCCTCCAATTCTTTCCACTCAGCGGGGATGGGCCATTTTACCGTGGAGTCCTCGTCGATCACGCCCAGCTGGATCATCCGCCGATATCGTGCGTCTCGGATCGCCTGATAGCCTGTGTCGTATTTGCCTGTGTACCTGGCAATGTCCTTCTCCAAGGCATGCATGGGCCAATGGGCAGCGGTATAGCTGACATACATGAAGAACGGTTGGTCAGGTGTCTGTTCGCGGTGCTCGCGAAGGAAGCGGACCGCATGGTCGCTGATGGCATCGGTGTAGTAGTACTCTTTGGGCTGATACTGTGGGTCGGCATAGGGCGAGATGAACTGATTGCCACGAGTCAGCGTGTTGGGGTCGAAGAAATTCCCCGCACCGGTGATGGTGCCGTAGAATCGATCAAATCCGCGCTGCAGCGGCCAATTGTACTTGTCCGCATCGCTTGTGGGCCGTGTCATCTTGGTGACATGCCATTTGCCAACGATGTAGTTGCGATAGCCCGCGGGCTTGAGCGCTTCGGCGATCGTCACGCAGTGACGATTCAGATCGCCGCGGTATCCGTCGTAACCGCGGTCCTCCATCATGTGGCCCACGCCGGCCTGGTGGGGATACAGGCCGGTCAGCAAGCAGGCACGCGTCGGACAGCAGCGAGCGGTATTGTAGAACTGAGTGAAACGCAGGCCGCTGGCCGCCAGCGAGTTGAGATTCGGCGTGGCAATTTCGGAACCGTAACAGCCGATATCCGAGAACCCCATGTCATCCGACATGATGTACATGATATTGGGACGCTCATCGGCCAAGGCTGCGACAGCCCCGAGTAATAGGAATAGGCCGATAATGATCTGGCGATTCATGGGTCTGCTCACGAATAGGTGGTTTTATGAGGCAGGGCTTCGAACCCATTACGAGCTATCGCTCGGCTGCATCCTCGTCACGTGCCGGAGGAAGCGTTCGGACCAGGCGGATGCCGATGGTGCTCACGCGATTCTGGGGCGTGTACCGGTAGCGGCGGGCTGAACGATGATGCTCGGCTGGGGCATAAAAATCCGCGCCGCGCAGAACACGAAAGGAGGCGTCGGTGACGACCGACGTGTCGGCCCGGTCAAGCATCGGCAGGTCATCGATTGATACGACGTAATTATCCATCACATCCTGGCACCACTCCAGGGCGTTGCCGTGCATGTCGAACAATCCGAAGTCATTCGGCTTCAAGCTGCCCACTGGCACGGCCCGCCGATCCGACGACTCCGCGCTATAACGGGCATATTGCCGTAGCAGCGTCTTGGTTTCGCCATAACAGCGACTCGTCTCCGATCCGGCGCGGCAGGCAAACTCCCATTGCGTCTCCGTCGGAAGGCGATAGCCCGTTCGCTGCAAGATGTCCGGAGCCGGCTTCATCCCAGCGGCATATTGTCCATCCTTGTTGGGAATGTAGCACCACTGATCCTGTGGAATTCCCTCGACTTCACTCAGCCAGTTGCAGTATGCCGCGGCCTCGTACCAAGTGACCTGATTGATGGGGCAATCCACGGTCGGTGAAAATGCGGTGGCGTAGGGAAAATCCTGTCGGAATCGCAGGAATTGTTCGACCGTGACTTCGTGCATCATAATCAGGAATCTATGATCGATCTGTTTCCTGTGCTGCTGTTCCATATCCCCAGCCGGACCTCCCACTCGATCTTCTTCCGTGACAGGCGATCCCATGACGAAGGACCACATTGGACCTATGGCGACGAGTGTTTGTCCTTGTCCGTTAACATGCCAGTTTCGACGATTGACGGGCCAGAGTTGATCTGGCTCGATCGTCGGTGTCGCCAGCTTCTGGACCATCTGATGCACTTGCTGCTGTTGGCCCCAGCTGCGCAAGACCCACTCGGCAGCCGCATGGATACCCGCAGCCGGATCGGTCTCGTAGAGTTCCAGCAGGATCGCCGTCAAAGAACCGCGCAGAGATTCTGGAATCTGAGCATCGCTGAAGCCCCCCAGCGCCAGTATCAGGGCTTGCCGCCGGGATGCACTCGGTTCCGTTTTGAGGCGTTGTGCGATCGCCTCCGGATTCGCGCCTAGGCGACCCAGCAAGTGGATCAAATAGCTGCGCAGACGCGGATCTGGCGTGTGAAGTAGTAAGGGCCAGACCTCATTGCATTGCCCCAGGCGAAATAAAGCCACCGCGGCATTGGCCTGCCAGATTGCCAGCGTCTCCTTTTCCGCGTCTCCGATCCGTGGCCGCTGCCACACGGCAGCCGCCGACCGCGTTGATTCGGTCGACGTCGTCAAGGACACTGACGTGGGACGGTAGCCGGCCGCAGTCAACTCCCGAGACTTCTTCAGATGGGATTGTGGCGAATGTCCGGCAATGAGCAGCGAAGAGTATTCGGTGCTGACATTCCACACACCGTAACGCCGAATCTTGTCACCACCTTGTCCTTCTTCGGCTGCTGGAGCCGCACGTTGCACTTCCACCATATCGGTCAAGGTTAAGCCGGGATAGGCGTTTCCGTGAAATTGACGTTCGCTGCCGACGATCGTCCGGCTGGAAGATTCCTTTTGACCGGCCGGCTTCTGGAAGATGGCGGAGTGGAGCTCCTGGCCATCTTGCGGAGAAACCACCGAACAGGTCGATTGGTTAAACCCGGCCTGGAGCAGCTCGGCTGCGAGGGAGGCCAATTGATCCCCAGCCGCACCTGCCACCATCCTCACCTCAATCGTGGAAGTCACATCGCGTTTCCACACGGCGGCAAAAACAGCCATCCCCTCACGGTCAGCCTCCCTGGCGAAATAGCCGCAGACGTCCTCTGGCAGGAAGCCCTGCTGTCGCAGTTGGGCGTCCCGCTCCGCCAGCTGCTCGGGCGTGGCCTGCAAGGTCGCTTGCCATTCTTGACCATCTCTGGCCCAGACGGCGGCGACCTGCACGGAAGTCCCGTTCGAGGAAGGCCGAATGCGGGTCGGACGATAACCCGACCGACGGAGACCATCGGCGACCGCTTCCCATTGTTCGATCGGCAACGTCTGGCAGAAGGCAAACCGCGCGTCGATGCGCCCGTCCGCGGCAGCGATACGGCTTTGCACTTCGCCATCCGTTACGGACCAGTCAGCGGGGATGGCGCGATCGTTCCACGTGGGCGTTGTCTGCCGTTCCAGCACGGCTCTGAGTTGCCGAATGGCTCTGTCTCCGTGAGGCTCCAGCACCGCAAACAGGACTCCAAACTGTCTGGAATCGGCGCGGCAAACCAACTGAGTCAGTCGCTCGACGTCGTTCGCGGCGTAATCGGCCAACAGCGAAGTCGCCAACGACCGCTGCAACTCATCCAGCTGCGCGTCTTCGAAAAAGCAACTCAGAGGTTCGATCAGTGTTTGAGCTACGGGATGCAACGCTTCCCGCCAGTGAGACACGGTCAGCGGATCCGAGGAGACCAGTTGCCTGGCGACGGCTTCGCATATGACAGGCCAGCGTGGATTGGCCGGATCATAAGCGGCCAAGGTGCACGCGGATCGCAATCGCTGCCGACCATCTCGCGTGGAATTCTCGGCGACTTCCCATAGCTGCGCCACCAGCGCGTTACGGTCGGACGACAGCGCATCCACAATGATCGGCACTTCATCGGGCGCAGCAGTCAGGAGGCGCTGGAACAGGTAATCGCATTGGCTCGCATCGGTCTCCAGTAGCGCCAGTGAGGCTGCGCAATTTGTCGGTGGAAGCATCCGGTGCCAGTTCATGCGCCTGACGCAGCGGCATATCTATCCACGCGCGATACTGCTGGATCTCGTCGAGGATCCCGGGTACGTTCCGTATCTCGGCGCGCAACAGAGAAGTGACGAGACTGGCCGCGTGAGTGGACTGCTTTGTATCGACAATCTGACCGCGAATCCGAAAACCGATGAAGACGACGAACAGGACGAGTGTCGCGGCAACGGCCGCGCAGAGTCCAAAATGGCGGCCCGAATGGCGCATCATCCGGCGCTCGCCTTCGTTCCAATTGCGGCGCCGTGTGAACAGCCGAATGTCAACGTCTTCCCACCACTGCGGCAGATTGCGCTTCTGGGGTCGTAGGTTCCAGTGGGCGGATCGTTCCGCCAGTCGCAACTCGGCGCGTCTGCGCCGCGTTTCCTTCTGTTTTTTGCTCAGCCAGTCGTGCAGCGAAGGGACCAGGTAATCGTGCGTCAGTTGGTAATACTCTGGCGGATCTGTCAGAGTCACTGCTGGCCCTTCCTCGCCGTCGTCATCAAGTCCTGCTGGGTCAACGGGAGTGATGAGACGAAGTTGGTTGTCCAGCAGTTCGAGAAGATCGGAGAAATCCTTAAGAGAATTGCCGTAACCGGATGCGATCAATAGATCAGCACGCGACCGCATGCGACCCTTGATCCCGGCGCTATCATCCGGCAGCAGCAGTTGCAGGACCCCGCGCGCGGCGCGCTCGTGATAGCGATGCTCGGGGGGCGCCGTACCGCCACGAAACGTCTCGTCCAGGAACGCCACGCCGATACCTTCTGCTCCGCCGACATCACGCAGCGTGGCAGGTGTCCAGGGTCTCCCCTTCATCATTTCCGCGAACAACGCCAGACGTACACAGATCACCTTCCCATCTTCGGCCAGTTGGTCAATCGCCTGGTCGAGAAACGCCTGCTCCGCTTTGCTCGGGCCAGGACCGTGCTCAGGCAGTTCACCGAAGGCACGCCCAAAAGCTGCCAACACTCGTCGTGCGTGACGCGGCGGAAACAGGTCGACGGCAGCCGAGTTGCTTCCTTCAACGATGCGCACTTCCATTTGCGCATGATACGGGTGGCTGCCATCCAGAAGTCGTCGCGAACCATGATGATGCATTGCACACGACCACCGTCACATTGTCGCAGTGCCTGCACTAACGATGCCTGCTGCATGTCCGTGTGGCTGTGCAACCATTGTTCGAATTGGTCCAACACAATCAGGATCTTCCCGCCTTTGCGCTCGTTTGGCTGGCGTCGTAGTGCCGCCACGAGTCCACGTAGGTCGAGTTCCGGGGGAAGATCGGAGAACCGTTTTCGCAGTGCGTGCAGCAATCGTGTTTCAGTCCCCCGACCCACCGCTTCGACATAGACGACGGTGATCTCGTCCGACAAGCAGGGCAGCAATCCAGCTTTGACCAGGGAAGATTTGCCGCATCCGGATGGTCCGTAAATCAAGCCGACGCAGAACGTCTTGTCGGAATCGCGTTCTTCGATGCGGGTCTTCCAAAACCGAATGCCGTCCGGTAACCCGTGCCTGTCTCGTGGACCTGGCAACAATTCCAGAAAGAAATCAGCATCGTGCTCGTCGAAGGAACGCAGTCCCTTGGGGACGACCCGTAAACGACTGCTGGCCGTGTCGATTGTGTGCGACACGTGCGATACCTGAGTCGATCCGGGACGCTGTGCGGCCGGCGGCGCGATCTCGGCTTTGGCGGCCGAGTCCTCCGGCGGGTGTATGGCGAGGTAATGAGCCAGGTCGTCCGCCATGTCTCGGGCCGTCGTGTACCGATCGGTGGCTCGTTTGGCGAGTGCTTTAAGACAGATTCGTTCGAGTTCACGAGGTACTGAATCATCGATCTGCCGAGGTGGTTTCGGATCGTGATGCACGATCAACTGAAACAACTCCGACTGCGATTCGGAGAAAAAGGGACGACGGCCCGCGAGTAATTCGTAGAACACGCAGCCAAGACTGTAGATATCCGAGCGACCATCGACGCGGTGCCCTTCCCCACGCGCCTGCTCGGGGCTCATATAGACGGGAGTACCCGCGTAGCGTGGACCGGTCCCGACCTCTGTTTCCCGCAGGGCCAGGCCGAAGTCCGCCAGGTACGGAGTCCCCTCGGCGTCGAGCAGAATGTTACCCGGCTTGACGTCGCGATGGACCAGTCCGTGCGTATGGGCATAGTGAAGGGCCTCGGCAATGGTCGACACGAGTCGGGCTGCCTCACCGTGCAGCAATCGCCGCTCGCGGATCCTGTGGCCCAGATCGGTCCCCTCGATATACTTCGAAACGACGTAGCAGGGCAGTCCTTCGCCACTACCCACATCATAAACCGGCACGATACTTGGATGGTCGAGGCTGGCCAGCGCCTGTGCCTCGAGCAGATATGCCCGCGCGTCTTCGGGACGCGACAGCAGGCTGGCATGCGGCGTCTTGATGGCGACGGTCCGCTTCAACTGCGTGTCGTAAGCGAGAAATACTCGGCCAAACCCTCCACTGCCGAGGAGCCGGTCGATGCGATAACGACCGATCTGCTGGGGATGCTCTTGCGACGAGTCAAGAAGGGGAGCGTGTTGCGACGCGACAGTTCGGTGCGGATCATCCGCCTTGCTGCTTTCCTGGGATCGACGACCTTCTGGTTGACTGCCACTCATTCTTCCGGTGCCCGAGACTCGATGGATTTGGTTGTTACCGGCTTATTCCCCGTCCATGCCAGGCAGCCACCGACACATCTTCACTCTCTCCATCGTCCCACAAGTCGAATCCGTTCGCAACGCCAATACGTGGCGACAGGCGGCGTGCTGCTGGTCGGTGCCGTTGTGTTGCGTGCTGTTCGGCCCCGATCCAAGACCGGCTCGTCGGGCTGCTTGTTGTCAATCACGGCTCGAGCCCATCAATCTCCGATATCCCAACAGTCTGGACTCCGGCACGCGTTAGGCTGGATACATCGAGTTGGTCTCGCATCAGATGTCTTACACTGAATGGCGTCGCGTGTTCCACATAATCCGAATTGTTGCGGACCATGGCGAGCAGGCGATTCGTTTGAAGGACAGGAAGATAGGGTGACAAAAAGGTGAGTCGGCACAGGAGATCGTTTTGTCCTCCGATATTCTTGTCCTTCTCGGCCCCGTCCAAGATCCCTTGCACCAATTCGAAACGTCTCGAAGTTCACTGATGGGTGGAGAGGCTTCTTCGCGATTCCGTCGGAAAAGGCCACGTAATCATTCGACAGACGATAGACGTCAGGTTTCTCATGGTCGAAGGTTGGCTGCGTCATCACTGTTTGTTCGAGTCCGAGTACCGCGACGCTGAGTACGAGCACGAGGAATTCACTATTCCACAGCAATCTGGATTGTGCAGAGAATGCACCTCGAGCTTCTCTCGATCTTACCGCGGGCCCGACGACAAACTGACCAGTCGTGCCAGAGCGCCGACCAGCTGATCCAGGCTGCTGGAATCGGGGAGCGTCAACTGGAGCTGCGGTCGCCCCTGTTCGTCCTGTCGCACCAGCCCTTCCAGCCCGGTACGGACCTGGGCTACGACTGATTCGTCCGGCGTCGCATTTGGCTGTGGCGGCAGCAGTTCGCCGATCAGCTGACAGACCGCCGATACCACCTGGCCACCCGCGGTGGTCACACGCTCCTGTCGCGCCAGTAGTTCGTCCGCCTCCTGATCGACCTGCCGTTTTCTGGTCTGATCCTCTGGTGGCTTGGGGGGCTCACCCAGTAGCGTTTCAAGGCGGCGTTTCAGGTCATCCATGTTGCTCCGCAGCTTCATTTCCTTGACGTTCGATTCCGGGTCCAGAGCCGCCAAGGCCAACTCACGCTTATTGGATAGTGTCTCCAGCAGCCGTTCTTCAAACGTGCCTACCGTTACCAGCAAATATACGTCGACATGACGCTTCTGCCCCATGCGGTGCGCGCGGGAGATGCGCTGTTCGAGCACGGCCGGGTTCCAGGGGAGATCGACATTGATCACCGTATTGGCCGCCTGCAAATTCAGGCCCGTGGAACCGGCATTCGTGGTGAGGAAGAGTCGGCAGGCGTCGTCCTCTTGAAACCGATGGACTAACTGCTGGCGCTTCTTTTGCGGTACCGAGCCATCCAGTCTCACAAAGTCGATGCCGAAGCGCTCCAGCCGTTTCTCGATCAAATCCAACATCGTGGTCCACTCGGAAAAGAGCACCACTTTGCGATCTGGCTCTTGCCAGATCTGCTCAAACAGCTCGTCCAGATAATCCAGTTTCGTCGACCAACTGGGCTCCTGTTTGTTCACCAGGAACGTACTGTCGGCCGCCATACGAGCCACGAGCAAGTGCTTTTGAATGCGGAGCAAGTCCATTTCCGTGAGGAACCGCTTCGCCGCAATCTGTGCTGCTCGCTTCACATTCTCCCAGCTCAGCCCAGCTTGCTCGTCGCTCGCGGGGATCCGTACTACTTCGGTCGTTCGCTCGGGAAGCTGCTGCAACACCGCGGCGCGTGTCCGCCGCAGCAGGATCGGTTTCAGATTGGCTCGTAACTCATCGAGATTCTTGTAGCCGATCACCTTGCCGTTCTCATCCACAACTCGATGCTGATGAAAGAAGCGGAAACCCGGTCCCAGACGGCGGTCGTCGATAAATTGAACGACGGAGTACAATTCATCGAGCCGGTTTTCCAGGGGTGTGCCAGACAAGACCAAGGCAAATCGCGATTTGAGCGACTTGATGACACGAGATGTCTTGGCCTCCCAATTCTTGATCCGCTGCCCTTCATCCAGGATGATCAGGTCCCAGTTAACTCGTTCAATTGGCTCGAGGTCACGCAGCACCTGCTCGTAGTTGCAGATCGTGAAGAAACAGCCGTTGTCATATTGCAGGTAACGTTCTTCCGCCGATCCCATCACCAGTTGGCAGTCGCGTTCACAGAACCTGTAGATCTCGCCACGCCATTGCGACTTGAGCGACGTGGGGCAGACGATGAGCACCCGCTCAATGCCAGCCACCTGTGATAACAGCTCGGCGACGCCAATCCCCTGGATCGTTTTACCCAGACCCATGTCATCTGCCAGAATCGCTCGGCCGGCGCCCACGGCAAATGCCACGCCATCGAGCTGATAGGGTAACAGAGGCGCTTTCAGCAAGGATGTTCGCAGCGGGTGCTTTGCCGGTTTGGCACGAATCTCTTGCACGAGCCCGGCAATATTCTCGTCGTGCAGTCGCTGCTGGATCCACTGCTCGGCGTCGGGATAGATCACCACCGTCTCCCCCGCTCGCTCTAACGTGCGGATGGCATTCAACAGTCCGCCGATATCGTCGATCGGTCGATCCAACAGTCCCGACAGCTGCCGTTTGCGGTTGGCCTCCACCTTCTCAGGTGTCAGAAGCCGCAATTCGATTTCCTGCCCGTAGTTGAGATGTACGGCATAGCCCTTTCGTGGGGCAGCTTGTGATCGCTGGCGCGCGGAAAAACGCGTGCGCACGCGTTGCAGAGCGTACATGATATGCTTGCACGTACCCAGCGTGTTGACTCGATAGTCAGGGCACGAGCAGTACGAGTCGCCGCGCTGTTCACCACGCAGTGCCACGCGGTAGGTTTTCCCGGATGACTGGCTGGTCACCACATAGTCTGTCCAGGGAATCTTGGCATTCTTGGAGGTGAGCCGAAACCGCTCCTTCACGGCTCGCTGAGCGCGCTCGGCAATGGCCCGCTGCTCCAAATCGCTTTCACTGAGCAGTTCCAGAGGGGTCCCCTCCTTGGGGATGTCCGACAATCCCAAGGCAAACTTCTCGTCAAGAATGAGTGACAGCGCAGCCGCGACGTGTTCGCACGTGCCGCCACAGACATCGCAATTGCAGCAGAGTCGGCCGAGTCGGTCACCCTTCTGTGTGATGGTGACGCGGACGGGATTCTCTTCTTGCCGGTCGTGAGGGAGTATCAAGCGGAATAAGTCACCTCGCAGATAGACATCACGGTCCAGGTCGATGTTGTCATGAAAACGACCGCCGCTGCGCATCAGTGCTTTACCGCCAGGACCCAACAGCTTGCAGGCCTGAGCGTAGCTGAGATGCGCGAGCCGATCGCGCAAGGTCCGAATCCGACGTTTCTGAGTGGTGGCCATGTACCTGCCTCCTTCCAGCAAAGACTCCTGCGGACCGGCGAACTCGACTGTCACCCCCGTCGAGCGAATCAGACAACCGGCGACTGCGGTTGATGAGATCAGACAGGTCGAGTGGCCCAGATTTTCGCTCCCCATCTTATCAACTTGCTTCCCCGAAGGGAATTGGCTACCGCATCGCGGGATCCGGAATCTGCCGTGGGCTGATCGATCGCGCAGGATCTACGGAATAACGCCAACTGTGAATCATGCGTTTCATGTAGCCCGTAAAGCCGTACTATGGCGCACTGTTTGCCGCCGGAAGGGCCGCGGGATTCATCCAGAGAGTGACAGGGCGAAAACAGAGGCTTTTCCGGCGTTGGAAGCGTTGGTACCATAGGCGGGCTTGCACTTTGAGTTAATAGCTTGGAGTGGGACTCGGCATTGCTTAGAACCAAGAGGTGCTTGCTCGGCATTCGTGTCGGCGACCTGCCTCGCGCCGTGCCAGCTCGGTCACGCAGGCCACGTCGAATCTGCAGGGCAGGACTAGCTGCCGGTGCAAGCTGTGGGAAACCAGACCAGGAAAGGAACTCGATTCATGCTGATTGTTCATGTGCATGTGCACGTCAAGCCGGATTGCGTGGAGGAGTTTTGCCAAGCCAGCGTCGAGAATGCGCGGCAGAGCGTGCAAGAGCCGGGCATTGCCCGGTTCGACGTGATTCAACAGAACGATGACCCCACGCGTTTCGTGTTAGTCGAGGTCTACCGCACGGTGGAGGACCCGGCACGCCACAAAGCGACGGCTCATTATCAGACCTGGCGCGACACGGTGGCAGACATGATGGCCGAGCCTCGGTCGAGCGTGAAGTTCAGCCCTATGTTCCCGCCAGATGCCGGTTGGGAGATGCCCGATGCGGTTTGAGTTCGCCACCGCAACGCGGATTGTCTTTGGAGCTGGCACGCTATCTCACACGGCACCCGCCGCGCTAGGAATGGGGCGGCGCGTCCTGCTTGTGACGGGGGACGCTGGCGATCGCACTGCCGCCTTGCTCGAACAACTGGCAGACCGGAACCTGCACGTGGTTACGTTCGGTGTGGTTGAAGAGCCAACCGTCGACACCGTGGCGAGGGGAGTTGCGCTGGGGCGCGACGCCGCCTGCGACGTGGTGATCGGGCTGGGAGGAGGCAGCGCCATCGATACCGGCAAAGCCATTGCCGCACTCCTCACCAACGGCGGTGAGCCGATTGATTACCTGGAGGTTATCGGGCACGGCAAACCCATCACGAAAGCAGCTGCGCCGTACATTGCCATCCCGACCACCGCGGGGACCGGCGCCGAGGTGACTCGCAACGCCGTGCTCGGTTCGCCGGAGCATCAGGTTAAGGTCAGTTGCGCAGCCCGCTGATGCTCCCTCGGCTGGCGATCGTCGATCCAGAGCTGACGTACAGCCTGCCCTCAAACATCACGGCCAGCACCGGACTCGATGCACTGACCCAGGTGATGGAGCCGTTTGTGTCGCACGCCGCCAACCCGTTAACCGATGCCATCTGTCGCGAAGGGTTGCGGCGTGCCGCGCGATCCTTGCGACGTGTTTGCGAGGATGGTAGTGACGTGTCTGCTCGCGAAGACATGGCCCTGGTCAGCTTGTTCGGCGGACTGGCCCTGGCCAACGCCAAGTTGGGGGCCGTGCACGGCATCGCTGGACCATTTGGCGGTATGTTTCCTGCACCGCATGGCGCTACCTGTGCTGCTCTCTTGCCGCATGTGATGGCGATCAATGTACAAGCGTTGCAGGAGCGGCAGCGGGACAGCGCGACGCTCCGCCGGTATGACGAAGTGGCTCAGTTGCTGACAGGCAGTGTCATGGCAAGAGCCGGCGATGGCGTGGCCTGGGTCCGGGAACTGTGCGACGAGTTGCAAGTTCCGACCCTTGGTAGTTACGGTTTCCGGGAGGAGCATTTTGCCGATCTGATCGAGAAAGCCATGCGGGCCAGCAGCATGCAGGGCAACCCCATCAAGCTGCAGAATGACGATCTGCACGAGATTCTCAGCCGGGCACGGTGAATTGGTCACTGGTCACTGGTCACTGGTCACTCGTCACTGGTCATTGGTCACTCGTCATTGGTCACTGGTCGGTTGGAACGCGCGATGGGGTATTGTCGAATTACGACCGTGTCTTCCTATCTTTCTGTCCTTCACACGAATCGCGATAAAACCTTGAGGAAGGGGCAGATGAGGACAAAAATATCGGATGACAAGAATATCTCCTCTGAGGGGTGTTGTTGCTCGCTATCACTTAGGTACCGTGGCACGCCAGAGCGACTGAGAATTCAGCGTGATCGCATGCGCTGCAGAACGTTGCGCGTGATCTGCTGCACACGGCGATCGGGGCCTTGCGGCGTGGTGTAAACCGAAGGCCGCACATAACCGGGCGGTGCGGATAGGCCGTCCGCCCACCAGCAGGTGGAGGCATTGAAGACAAAGTTGCCGCGCGGACCCGGATAGACGGTGGCCGTGTAGGTGCCGCCGTTGAGTGTGCCCGGAGCGCTTTGCGTGGGACCGGTAGCCACCACTTCCAGACCGGGTAGATTGGCCGGGTCACCGTGCCATTCCCAGCCGACCAGGCCCGGGATTCCTTCCCCCTGCTTCATGCCGGTCCCGGCGAACAACCAGTGATCGGGATTCACGCAGATCCAATCGGCACCACCCGTAAACGGCCCCATGTTCCGTGCACCCACCAACTCGGCCGAACTAGGGCTCTGGTGCGGCAGCGTTTCCATGCCGGCGATCGCCTGCGGATCGGGAGGGCCATAAAAATCCACGCGCTCATATGTTCGCCCACGGCCACTGAAATCGGGCTGGAATTCGATGCGTCCGCAACACGTGTTGCCGGAGAGAAACGCCACGTTCAATCCACTGACAATGGCCTGTTTCAGGTTTTCAAACATTTGCAGTGAGTAGTACTCGTCGTGTCCCACTGAGAGGAACCCGTGAGCGCGCATCAATCCTTGGGGATCGTTGTGCATATCCAAATTGGAAATGTAGGTGACATCGTCGCCGTTTTGTTCCAGCCAATAGACGAGTGGGAATTCCCACAAAAAGAACTCGCCCGAGCCGGTCGACAGTGGGGCGTCAAGGATCTGGCAGTATTTGCCGTAGGGGCGGTTGAAGCTCACGGCGACGTTGTTGCCCCAATACCACACGTTTTTGCCGTCATCGTAGAGTGCGAACTGGTCAGGCCAACGGTTGTAGGCTTGCCAGGTCGTGTCGGAGCACTGGAGGATGAAGTCGGCCTGGCGGTCGTCGCGGACAATGAAGATGACATAGCTTTGCCAGCCCTCGTTGTCCGCCGTTAGTTTGCCCAGATAGACGCCGCTTAACCAGTCGGCCGGAATGTTCAGCGAAGCGGATGGTTTCCACTGGCAATCGCGCAGGCGCTTGGGGCCGATCGGCGGATCCGTTTGCGGCTCTCCCTGGCAAGGGACCGAGTGTGAGCATGTGCCGTCCACCCGTGCCGCCGTAGTAGCCCAGGCGATAGATGTCCAGCGTAAAGTGGGAGCTGGGATTAGTGCTGACGTGGAACGTGATCGTGTCTCCCGCTCGCACGCTCGTATGAGAGCAGTAGCCTTCGATCCAGGGGCAACGGTACTTGGTGGCTGGATCGACACCGGTCTTTTCCAGGATCCAATCGCGCGTGCCCGGTTGCTCGTTCTCGCGACGGATAAGATCGGAGGAGTTAATTGGGGGCGAGTAGGCTTGCGCGTGGGAGTTCAGGCCGGCCACGGCCACTGCTCCGAATCCCAGCAAACGTTCGAGCATTTCACGCCGTGAGATGCTATGCTGCAAGAGAAAGCTATTGCGTGCCATCGGTTCGTTCATGACGATTCCCACTCCGAAACGTAAAAGGTATTCGTGTACTACTGCCGTGCCACTGGCTGAGCGAGCGTCAAACCCTACACCAACCACGAGAAACACCAATCGCGAGCGGAGCCAGTGCTGAGGCAATCCCCCGCGCACCACTTCCCCACGGTGCCACTGGCTGAGCGAGCGTCAAACCCTTCACCAACCACGAGAAACACCAATCGCGAGCGGAGCCAGTGCTGAAGCGGCGTCCCGCTCACCACTTCACGGGGTGTATCAGGCAGTGATCAGGGCTGATTTTCAGGGCGTGGACATCTTGCCCACGGCACTGAGTTCACAGCCTGCCACGTGGTCGTGGTGCAATCCTACTAGCGTGCCCCATGGCTGCGTGGAGATCAAGAACCCATAGGTTGATCTTCCCCCCCAAAGTTGGCGATAATGCTGACGTCATGATCTTCTGATAGGCAAACTGACAGAATCTGCCCTGGAACTCCTGGTCCCTGTTGCATTTTCGCATTTTCAGACAGCTACCATGGTTTACCTGTGGTGGAATACGGTAGCGTGCCGCGTTGGTGATCTCTCCTGTCGGTAACCGTTCACGGTCGTTCTTAATCATAATCATAATCTTACTCATAATCGTCTTCGCAGCCGGGGCCGAGTTCGTGCTGAGTTGAGTAGAGTTGTCTGCGAGTGAGGCGGAGGGGATTGAGATTATGCTTGAGATTATGAGTGGACGGCTGCCGAGCGTCTGTACGGTCGGAACTCCGTGAACGGTTACCCCCAACGAGGCAGAAACGCTGACCACCAGCGCGCTCCGATCCCGTGCACGACGACGATGAACATGGCGGGCAGAAACGAACAACAATATGGGCTCCGGCGGGCATGTGACTTCACTGCTGCGCGCACCTGAAAGGGATCATGCGATGTTCCGCATCAACGTACTCTCTGGTTTGATTGTCTTGTTCTTGTTGTCGTCGACGACCAGGGCCATGACGCCCCGCGCGATGACCTATCGGCGGCCCGGAGATGGGCGGCTGCAAAATTTCAGGGGAAGGTGATTGCGAACGAATTGCCGGACGTAGGATTGATGGTGTTTGCCAACTACGACAGGGCAAGCCGAAACACCCGGCAGGACAAACCGCTGCGAATTGCCGGCACGGAATATGCGAGGGGCATCTACGGTCACGCGAAGAGCACGACCTTGGTTCGCCTGCCCGCAGCTGCCAGCGAGTTTTTGGCCACGATCGGTGTCGACAGTAACGCTCAGACCAGCCCGGGCCGAGGATCGATTGTGTTTTCGGTGGATGCAGGTGGCAAGGAGGTGTTTCGCTCCGACGTGTTCCATGAAGGGATGCCAGGACAGAATATTGCCGTACCGTTGGGCGGTGCCAAAGAGCTGATACTCGACGTCGACCAGACTCCCGACGGGATTTCCTGCGATCAAGCAGATTGGGCTGAGGCCCGAGTTGGGCTGGCCAATGGGGAGACGATCTGGTTGGGAGATCTCCCGCTGTTTGACTACCGCGAGACTTATTCAACGGAGGTACCGTTTTCATTCACTTATGATGGCAAACCATCGAGCGACCTGCTGGCCACTTGGAATCGGCAGAATCAAGCTCAGCAACTCGATGCCCAGCGGACGCGGCACCGACTCAGCTTCACAGACCCGGCCACGGGCCTGGTGGTCCGCTGCGAAGCAATCGAGTACCAGGATTTTCCGACGGTCGAGTGGACCGTGTATTTCGAGAACACGGGGACGGCGGATACTCCCATCCTGGAGAATATTCAGGCGATCGATGTTACATTCGCTCGGCTGGGGGCAGGTGAGTTCGTTTTGCATCACGCCGTCGGGTCGCCGTCCAATGGTACCGATTACGGGCCGCTCGAGACGCCGTTGGGACCGGGCGTCGTCAAGCGGATTTCAGCGGCTGGCGGCAGATCGACCAATAGCGACTGGTCCTATTTCAATGTGGCGTGGGAGAATCGCGGTGCGATTGTGGTTGTCGGGTGGCCTGGGCAGTGGTCTGCTGAGTTTGCTCGCGATGGGGGAACCTCACTCCGCGTCCGTGCCGGTCAGGAGTTGACACATCTGAGTCTGAAGCCGGGCGAGTCGATTCGTTCGCCGCTGATCGTCGTGCAGTTTTGGACCGAGCGTGATCGGATCGACTCGCAAAACGTCTGGCGCCGGTGGATGGCGAAGTACAGTATGCCCAAGCCGGGTGGCCAGTTGCCGCAGCCGCATTTGTATGCTTCCAGCTCGCGCGCGTACGGCGAAATGATCGGGGCCAACGAAGCCAATCAGATCATGCATATCGACCGTTATCAGGAAGTAGGTATCAAGTTGGACTATTGGTGGATGGATGCCGGTTGGTACATCTGTGATGGGCAATGGCCGAAAGTCGGCACTTGGGAGGTGGATCCAAAACGTTTTCCCAAGGGATTCAAGCCGATCAGCGATCACGCTCACGCGCAGGGATGTGAAGATACTGGTCTGGTTCGAGCCAGAGCGAGTCCATGCCGGGGACCTGGCTCTACGACCAACGGCCGCAGTGGTTGTTGTCCACGGGAGACGGTAGTAAATTATTGAACCTCGGCGACCCCGCCGCTCGCGAGTGGTTGACGGACCACGTGGACAAGCTGATTTCCGACAGTGGTATCGATCTTTATCGGCAGGATTTCAATATCGACCCGTTGGGATTCTGGCGTGCCAACGACGCCGCGGATCGGCAGGGCATTACCGAAAATCGGTACGTTACAGGACTGTTGGCCTACTGGGACGAACTGCTCAGGCGGCATCCGGACCTGCTGATCGACGCCTGTGCTTCGGGCGGCCGGCGCAACGACTTGGAGGTAATGCGCCGCGCAATACCGTTGTGGCGTACCGACTATCCTTTTCACTCCACGAACTCCCAGGCGATGACCTATGGCATTTCCTATTGGTTGCCAAGTTATGGAACCGGTACCGTGGCGTGCGGCAGCGTGGGCTACTATGGCGGTGGAAAGACGCCGGTCGAGCCGTATGCATTCTGGAGCGACGTGACACCCAACCTCGGTCTGGGGATCGATGTGCGGGTGAAGGATCTGGACTACGCCAAGCTCGGCACGCTGATCGATGGGTGGCGGACCATCAGTAGCTATTACTACGGCGACTACTACCCACTGACAGCTTATAGCCTGAGCGACGATGACTGGATGGGTTGGCAGTTCGACGAGCCGGAAAAAAAAGGTGGGATGATTCAAGTGTTTCGCCGCCCGGCCAGCATCTACGAGGCCGCTCGGCTGAAGTTGCGGGGTCTCGATCCCGCGGCGAAATACGTACTGCGCGAATTGAATTCCAACCAGACGCAAAACGTCCGCGGTGATGAACTCATGACGCGAGGGCTGTTGGTCACGATCCCCGAACAGCCTGGCGCCGCGATCATGGTTTACACAGAGGCTGCAGAGTAGACGGCGGCAAGACAACCGCAACTTCAGAAGCCACACGAGACAGAGGGCGCAGTGGGACGACGTACGCCTCAGGGCCCAAATCAGCTCGACGGATTAGCTCTCCTGTCAACGCAAATCGGCAAGAGTCGCCCTTATCGCATTTCGCATTCCCTATGCGTTCCAAGGAGACTTCAGGCGTGACCGGGAGGGGTCTAGTTCTTGTCGACCGCTTACCGGCTGCCTATCAATTCTTGGTACGTTCCCGCATCTGGAGGTCGAGCACCAGGATGCCACGTCCCACGCCGGCGACGTCTCCAATGCGCGCGTATTGAAAGGCGATATAACGTCCATCGTCGCTGACGACCGGGTTACTGGCCTTGTAGCCCGGGTAGTCGCCAAAGTGTGTGATTCGTTCATATTTGCCACTGCCATCCAGTGCTAACTTGTAGAGATCGATATATTGACTTCCTTGCGGATTGTGGGCATCGCACTCGACAAGCGTGGCTTGGCCGTCAGGAAAAATGCCTTCCGGTTCGTCGTACTGATTGGGGGCTTGGGAGTAGTTGACGACCTCACCCGTTTCGAGGTTCAGCCCCATGACCTCTGTCTTCTGGTATCCGTAGGCGCTGAAGATCAACTCCTTCTCGGCCGGTGGACGGAAATTCTGGGTCTCCAGGCCCGTTTCAAATGGCAGGTCTTTCTGGTCGAGGATCTTCTTCCTGTTGGTCAGTTGTGGGGTCCCATCCACGTCGGAAATGTCCGCGGCGTAAAACGCGCCGCCACGTGTCCAGGCAATGTGCATGTTGCGACGCGATACGGCCGGTCCCTCGCTGCAGTGCTCTCCCAGGGGTGTCGGGGGCGATGAGAGATCTCGCTTGAGTACCCACAGTTCGGCGTTTGCTTCATCGCGGCTCTTCCAGGGATCGGTATGATCGAATTCGCGGGCACCCGACAACAAAATATCGCCGTTAGCCAGGTAAAGTGCCCGCGTGTATCCTTCGTGGAAGTAGTGGTTCGTCATGGGGCGGATGATGCCCGTTGCCAGCTCGACTTCGTAGGCATCACCAAAAGTCTTGGACAGAAACAGAATCCGCTTGCCATCGTGCGACCAGTCCGCTCGTTCGCCAAAGTAAGTGACTTGCTTGATGTAAGGTGGGAGGTTGTCAACGGGTGAGGAATCCGCAGGTTTCTCCTGGGCATGTGCCCATGTCGCGACCGTCAGAACGGAAAACCATGCCGTCGACCTGAGAATCGTATTGTATGTCATGAGTCGATTACCATTAGGCAAAGATTCGTTCGGGTACCTTTCTGGCGGAGAGGAGCCAGACAGCCTGCAAACTGCCCCTTATCCTACCTGACGATCGAGTGCTTGTCGTAGTGCTTTGTCACGGCCAAAATTCGGCGCTTCGATGTCCACGAAGTCTTCCGCAGTCCCGCTTGCGGGTCATCCGACAGTAGGGCAGGACGCGGCCCAGGTCGGCCTTGCGCCGGCCACAGGGTAACTCGTCCGCTACGTTACGCAATCTGTCCTCTTGGCCTTCCGGCGGGTTTATCCCGGCGGAGGCCACCACTGGTCGGCTACCGTCATACGAACACACGGCGTCGGTCGAGTCCCAGACGTGGTACCACGCCGCCGCGCTCGCCGACCGAAATCAAACGCGGTTTACCTCGAGCGTCAGCACGGGACACGAGGCCAGGCGCGGCTCTATTACGGCCTCGACAAAATGCCGGCGTGATGGCTACTTTTCTCCTCGGCCGCCAAGCGGTAATGGTCCGGTTGGCGGTAGCGGTCAGTTGTGGTCCCCCTGGGATAAACCCAGGGGAAACCAGATGGAACGCGCACTTTGGATCACGGACCAGTTGTAGTTTCGCTGGGATGCTCTGCGTGTTCTGCTGGGGGCGTCGTACCCTTTTCACGAGCTCTCTTGGTCGTCCGATCTTTTTGTCATCCGATTTTTTTGTCTTTATCTGCCCCGTCGCAGGTCTCATGCACCATTGCGAGATGTTCATAATTCAAAGTGCAAACCCGGCATGCGCTGCTATCTATGTCCCTTGCTTCTTCGTCAACGGACTAAAGTCCGTTCTACTGCGGCTGATTCCTGAGCGACAGGTTATCGATGTAGTACGTGGTCTTGGTCGTTGCGTTACTGATGAAGCCGACCCAAGTGATGCGCTGAATATCTGGGCTGCCGAAGGGCAAGTCGGGAAATCGTTGCGGCTGCTGGCCCGGGATGGTCACCCGCAGATTCCACTTCCCCGTGCGGGCGTTGCCACAACTGGCTTCGATCTCCAAGTGCACCCATTGCTGCAGCGGTAAGTCGCACAGCTTCTTGCCACCGACCTGCAGTGCACCTTGCTGCACCCACAGGCTGGGGCCCACGACGTATGGTGGTTTGGACCAGTCACGCCATTCATGGTACATCACCGCACCTTCTTCCATGCGTAAGTCGAAGGAGCATCTTACGATCCCGGTCGTGTAGTTCGTCGGGTAAATGACGTGAGGGTTGAAGGCCGACTGCAGGCCGGGCGCGTCGAGAACCTGAAGACTATGCTTCCCGCCGGCTGCAACTTGATCGGTGACGGTGATCGAATCGCCTTTTTTCTCTGACTGAACGCTGGCCGTAGCCGGCACCGCCCCTACCGGTGTCGACTCAAAGTCGTCGTCTACCATCAAGGGTGGTGGTGGCGGAGGATCGGGCGCGAATTCCACGGCTGCAAACTCAAACGCCTTGGGCCGCCCCGTCCACGCAGCGTCTCCATAGACTCCTGCCCGACTGTAGTCGAACGGTTGGAATCCGATCTGCGGAGCTGGCGAATCCGCTTGCAGATGGAAGTCATAATGCTCGGCGTCGACGAACTTCGGGTCGGCTACGATCGAGCCCTCATCCCAGCCGTGTTTCTGTCGCTCCTCGAGTGACATGCCTTGGAAATCGACTCCCTTCCCGGACGTGTTCCAGTAAAGGTTGTTCCTCAATTGCACTTTGTCGTCATTGAGTGTACCGGCCGCCACGAGCGGTCCTTCTTTCCAGATGACGATATTGTTTTCGAACGTAAACGATAGATGATCTTCCACCCGCGATCGCTGGACCTGACCATCCATGCTGAAGGCGAGAATATTGTTGCGAACGATGTTCTCACGCCCGTAATGCTGATGATACGTTCCCGTCTTGACGTTGTAGACCAGGTTATTCTCCAACACGATATTCGAACTTCCTTCGTCGTTGTAGAGTCCCCAGCCGCCTCGGCCATACCGATCATACGAGTAGACGTCGTGCACGACGTTGTTGCTGACCGTGGTGCCCGGTGCGGGGCCCAGTGTGTAGACTGCGCCCATGTCGCTCAGTACGCCCCAGCCGAGATGGTGAATGTGGTTGAAGTCGATCGTATTGTGATGCGAAAGACTCTCGGCATATCCCCATCGCCAACCGACCGAGATGCCGGTGTAGAAGAAGTCGGAGATATCGTTGTGCGTGACCTGGTTGTTACCGCTTTGTCCGATCCACACTCCGATGGCACCGGGGAAGAGCCGCCCGCCCGCATGAATAATGTTGTTGTCGACAACAATGTGGTGCGTGCGATCGGCTTCCAGGGGCTGAATGGTTCCCTCACCGATCCGCACTCCGCCGGCTCCCAAATCATGCAGGTAGTTCTCAGCGACACGGCAGTCGTGGCAGCCGCGGCGAAACCAGATTCCATACAGACCGGCATGTCCCAGTTCGCACTGCGAGATGGCGATTTGCCTGGCGCCGTCCGCCATGATCAGGGCGGGAATGGTAAATGCCGCTTGCCCATCGCCATGCCCCGCGGCGGGGAGCAAGTACTGTCCGTGCCGGAATGCCAGCCCCTCGATCGAAATGTGCTCGACCCACTGATCCTTCTGCGGGTCGCCCTCCAGCCGGATGAATTGATCCAACACCGGAGCGACAACCGTCGCGTTGTTCATGTCTTCATCCGGTCGCGGTATATAGGTCAGCTTGCCCTGCCGACTCAAATACCACTCGCCGGGCGCGTCCAGGGCGGCTGCCAGGTTTTCGATGTGGTATCGCTGATTGGCTCCCCATTGGTTGAACCCCCACGGCGTCGGGCCAGTGAAGTAAAGGGCCGCGGCTTTCGCGTCCACCTTGGCCAATCGCAATCGTGATGCTTCCCACGAGAAGTAGGCGATGACGTTGACATCGGCCAGTTCCGCTGCCGGTATGTTTTGCAGCAGTTCAATATCTTCGGGACGAGCAACGAATGCTCGGTTATTCTGTTTCACCAACTTTCCCGTGGCGGGATCGTCGGCGTAATCGACGGCGTGCAGGGCATAGTAGTAGAACTTGTTAGGTGAACGTGCCCGAATGGCGCGACGACCGTTCACCCAAAGTTGCTCGAAGTACCAATCTCCGGATTTGACTTCCGGGACTTCCGCCACCCACTTGCCATCAGGAGTCCTCTGGAAGCCGCCAATCGTTCGTCCACCGGAGAAGACTGGCTGGGCACCTGGGGCGGCCCGATAGTGGATAGGAGCCTGCTCGGTACCACTGTCCTGTGCGGTGAGTACGAGAGTCCGGTCATTCGGGTAGTGACCGTCGGCCACGACCACATCCGTGGCCTCCTTCAAAGTGCCCTCGGCTTTCATCTTGCGGATGGCGTCCCGCGCTCCCTGCAGGGATGCCAGCGGACCATCGGTGCGCGCTGCATTCGGGCGTGGCAAGTGTCCACTCCAAGCATCGTTGCCGTCAGGCGCCACGTGCAGCGTTGCTGCTTGTCCACTGCCGGCGAAGGCAATCAGCACGAATGCTGCCGCCATCAAGGAGAGTCGTGTCATGGGTGCGTCTCCATGGTTCGAGTCGAGTTTCTTGCCACAACAAGAATTGTCCGCCAATAAGAGAGCGACCGCAACGGGGCACGCTCGGTCGGCTCGGAGACGTAACTCGTTGGGCCGGAACGGCAACGCAGAAGGGCTCGAAGACAGAAAAATGTGGGGCAGAAAGATTAGGTGGCAGAAAAATGGTCCGGCGCGAGATGTTTCTGCACATCTATCTTCTCTATCCTCGTCGGTGCTCCTAGGGAAGCTGACCGGTGAATACTCCTGAGGAGGGAGAGAGCGAATTGCGCTCCAACCTTCTGACCGGCAAGTTCTCGATGACGGGCCGGGCTATTCTATGTACCGACCATAGACATAGTAGGCTCCGCAAATCCCTTGTGGCTGGTCGTCGAGAAACCACGTCTGCAGTGTTGTGCGTCCTGCCGGTAGCTCCACCACGAAACTAGCCTCTTGATCTGTCGCCGCCACTTTTTTTTGCAGATCGTGAGTGCCGACCATTAAACGCGCTGCGGCGATCGGCAGAGCCACGCCGGCGGGGTAATCACCATCTTCTCCGTCATGGGCCGGCACGGTCCCACACAGCGGCGCGTCTACATCATCGGGCCAGCGGCGCAAGCGGAACTCGTAGGTGCCTGGGCGAGCTACCTCGACGTGCCACAAGCCGTTTTTGCGCTCGCCGTGACGCACCTGCAGTCCCTGGTCCAGAAATACATCGGCCCACTCGCAGGCGGACAGGAGAGTCGGATTTTCTTGTTCCGCACCGATGGTGGATGGCTGAAACGTGTCCAGCTGCGGCTCAATGTCCTGCCACCAGTGCGCGTAATGCTCGCGCATGCGAGCCGCTACCTCAGGATGCTGATCGATGACGTTCTTGTCCTGATGCTGATCCGTCCGCAAATCGTAGAGCTCTTGGCTATTCAACAGTCGCCAGTGCCGCCACAGGACCGTAGCATCGCTGCGTTTGGGTCGCGGGGCATTCATGCGGCTGAATTGCACGACCAGCATCCGGTCTTCAATGGCCGGGCCAGTCCCGTGCAACAGGCCTGCCAAACTGACACCATCGAAATGAGCTGGCGAAAGGGGCTCGAGATGACACAATTCGATCAGCGTTGGCAACAGATCCTGGCACTGCGTCAAGGCAGATACATCTCGGCCACCATCGATATGGCCTTGTGGCCAACGAATGAAGCAAGGGACTCGGTGACCGCCTTCCCACAACGTGACCTTACCGCCCTTCATGCCGGCGTTGAAGAACGGTACACCTATCGTGCCACCGTTATCGGTCAGAAAGATCAACACGGTGTTGTCGCGCAAGCCGTGTTCTTGCAGCAGCGTTTCGAGACGTCCAATATTGTCGTCGATATTGGCCACCATGCCGAAGAAGCGGGCCAGTGTTTTGTTTTTGACGGGATCTCCGGAGGCTTGATCCAGCAGTGTCTCATACTGCTGACGGTACTGCTCGGGCACAAAATGGGGCCAGTGTGCGGCGTTCAAGGGGATGTAGGCAAAGAACGGTTGCTCTTGCGCACGGTTGGCGCGAATCCACTGACAGGCCTGATCGAAGAATACGTCCGTGCAGTATCCGTGGAATTGCTGCAGGCCTTCGTTCGTGCGATATCGATCGTTGAAGTAGTCGTTGTTCCAGGCGTCGGGAACGGCACCGATGTGTGACGAAGGAAACCAGACCACGTGTTGAAATCCGCGGTCCTGTGGACGGTAGGGATAGGCATCGCCCAAGTGCCATTTGCCAAACATGCCCGTCCGGTAGCCAGAGCCGGCGAATATCGAGGCCATTGTCGGCAGATCGGTGCGCAGCAAAGTCCGGCCGCTACTGACATTCATGGCCGCGGAGCGCAATGCGTCGCAGCCGGATATCAGTTGAGCTCTTGTGGGAGTGCACATGGGGGCGACGTGGAAGTCAGTGAGGCGAACGCTCTCGGCAAACAAGCGATCCAAGTTCGGTGTTTTCAGAACGGGGTTTCCCAGGCAAGCGAGATCGCCGTATCCTTGGTCATCGGTCAAGACGATGATCACGTTTGGCCGACCAGGTTCGCTGGCCACGGCGTCTTCTGTGCGCGAGAGGAAGCTGACGAGTAAAGTGGATGCCAGTGCAAGAGTCGCTCCGGAAGACGAAAGACGGGACATGATCGAGACTCCTTGGGTGCGGGGTTCGGCCAAGCAGCATTCAAGTATAACTGTTCGCGTTTGCTGCATGTTGCAGGGTGAGTGCCCGTACTGGATACGCGTGAAAAAGAGCTGACCTGGCGAGCAGTGCAGGGTCGGGAGAGCTGCGGCTTGAGCTAACGCAGCTATCCGGGGGCCTGCCACAGACGCATCATGACACACCGGATCTAATTGTGCTTCAGTCGTGTCGTCTCCAGGACATGCGTCGGTTGCGCAGGCGTGACAATGGCCAACAGGCGGTAGCTGCTCACCAAAGTAACGTTGATATTCGGCGGACTCTCGAGACTACCGTCAGGCAGTTCGATGCCAATGATTTGTATTCCATACGTGCGACGGAAATCGCACTGGCTGATCGACTTGCCCAGGGCATCGAGCGGGACCATGAGTCGTTCGATGCGCAGGCCATTTTGGGGAGACACCGCTTTGAGCAGATTGTCCAAGGCGGCCTCCTGATCCATGGCGATCAGGCCGGAATACTCCTCCAGAATAAACTGCCGACTTGATTCCACTTGAGACGACAGAGCTTGAAACACGCTGTTGCGGGTGAGCATCCCCATCCACCGGTGGTCCGGATCTTCCGAGACAACGGGGAGTACGTCGTGATTCTCGTGGCGAAAAAGCTCCAGGGCCTCGTAGAGATTGTCATCGGGCCACAAGCTTGTCAGCCGCTCCGTCATGATGTCTTCCGCGATGACGGAGCGCTGGAGGAGCGGGTCTTCGATGCGATCGATATCGGGCAACGTAATCAGCCCACGCAACTTACTCCCTTCTGCAACCGCAATTATCGGGTGCGTCCCCGGTTGAATCTTAGCGACGATCTCGCCCAGCGATGTGCCGGGCGAGACCACATGTTCCCAACTCGGCTGGATGAAATCTCGCACACGCCACGACTCGAGCCGATGGATCATGCCATCGGCAGCATGCACCGGTGATTCAGCCGACGTGGGTACCTGTTGTCTGTTGAGCCCCCACTTGCGTCCCACCAGGTACGACGTGGAGCAGACCAGCATCAGCGGGACGATCAGCTGATAACTCCCCGTCATTTCGGTAACCATCACAATGGCTGCAATGGGTACACGCATGCCGGCAGCCAGGACTCCGCCCATGCCGACCGGGATCAAGGCTTGGCGCAGTGTATCCGGGACACTATCTGGGAAAAGGGCCATGAGGATCGCCCCAAGCGCGGCACCTACGGCGCCGCCTAGAAAAAGGCTCGGTCCCAGCACGCCGCCGGACCCGCCACTGCCAATCGTGAAGCCGGTGGCCAACGCTTTCGCCACGACAACGGCACAAAATATTCCGGTCCATCCCCACCAACTAATGTGGCCGTTATGGGCGAAAAGACTGCCGTCGGTGGCCGTCTGTATCAAGTGATAGCGAGCGTCCATGACCGCTGGGACGAGGCAGGCGATGCCGCCCGTCATCAGGCCACCCAAAGCGGGGCTGAGCCAACGTGGAATCCACGCCGATTTGGCCACATACCGTTCCACCAGCGAAAGCGACTTGCTGAAGAAAATAGTGACCAGACCACACAGGGGTCCCAGTATTGCATACGGTAGTAGCTCGTAGGGGGAAGAGAATTTGAGATGTCGTGCCTCGCGCAGCAGCGGTTCTCCCGCACCCCAGAAAGTCATGAATGCCGTGTAGCCGAGCACCGAGGCGACGACCGACGGCATCAATGCTTCCGATTCGTATTCGGGTTCACTGTAGATGATGCTGACAGCAAACAGGGCGCCCCCCAAGGGACAGCGAAAGATTGCTCCGACACCGGCGGCACAGCCGGCAATCAGCAGGATGCGGCGTTCGCGTGGCGTTAAGTGAAAGGAGTGGCCAATGGTTGATCCCAACGCGGCACCCAACGCCGCGATCGGGCCTTCCGGCCCTGCCGATCCACCGCTAGATATGACCACGACCGATGCGGCCGCCTTGACGGCCGGACCGCGCAACGGCATCTCGCCATGGTTGCGATGAAATGCCCGGGTCAGAGCGTCGGTGCCCTGCCCCTTGGAATGGGGACAAAGCCAGAGCACGATGAGACCTGAGAAGAGTCCGCCCAAGGCAGGCAACATCAGAATTCGCCAGTCGAACTGTACCCACTGACTGGTGGAACTCGGCAGTGCTTCGCCGATCAGCAAGTCAATGCCGACATCCAAACCCCATTCGAGCAAAGCCGCCGCCAGACCCGCGACGACACCGATTAGCGCCGAGAAGATCAACGGGCGGGAAACCCGTCCCGAAATGCCCAGAATCTTCTTTCTACGCCGGCGGACCAACTTGCTCATCGAATTGTTGCACCAGACGGTGATTCCCGTAGCTGAGCCCGCCGAGGGCTCAGCGGCAGCTCGCGGATCGGTCCTCCATTCATCTGAAGCCTGGCGGCTTCAGCTACGTAGCTGAGCCCGCCGAGGGCTCAGCGGCAGCGCGGATCGGTCCTCCATTCGTCTGAAGCCTGGCGGCTTCAGCTACGTAGCTGAGCCCGCCGAGGACTCAGCGGCAGCGCGGATCGGTCCTCCATTCGTCTGAAGCCTGGCGGCTTCAGCTACGTAGCTGAGCCCGCCGAGGGCTCAGCGGCAGCGCGGATCGATCCTCCATTCGTCTGAAGCCTGGCGGCTTCAGCTACGTAGCTGAGCCCGCCGAGGGCTCAGCGGCAGCGCGGATCGATCCTCCATTCGTCTGAAGCCTGGCGGCTTCAGCTACGTAGCTGAGCCCGCCGAGGACTCAGCGGCAGCGCGGATCGGTCCTCCATTCGTCTGAAGCCTGGCGGCTTCAGCTACGTCAACGAGGCGCTGATTCTAGAGACTGCCAGGCAAACCAACAATTGCCGGCGCGAAACGGATGCACTCCATTCATGGAACGGCGCATCGCCGATGCCACCATGGTTCAGTGCAGACTCGCCATTAACGGGTCACTTCTGGTTTGCCCAGTGTGGAATCGTCACATGTCAAATCGCCGGCGGCATACTGGGTGCCGTCGAGAATAAACTGCAGCAAGGTGGGGCTTTCGTAGCTTTCGGGGAAATGGCTCGGCGAACAGTAAAACACGCGACCTTTGCCATGACGGCTTGATCCAGGCCACGTACCGAGTGATCGTGCCGACGCGTCCCCCCGGATCCTTCAGTCCGTCCACGTCCATAGCTAGCAGTGGCCGGAAGTCGAGTTTGTCGTAGGCACCGTTGAAACAATACGGCTCGTCCCGGTGAACGAACGGGCCCTTGCCGCGAAACGCGGCGACGAGAGGGTGATTCTCGTCTACCGGACGAACCGTGACTTCCTGATTCGGCGGATGATAGTCAAAGGCTCCCCCCACCATGCCGGTGAATTTCGGCGAGTTGTTCAGCAGCGTGGGAGCGCCGTGAATCACGACGAGTCCTTTGCCCTCTGCCACAAAATCGAGCATCGATTGTTCCAGGGCGTCCGATTTGGCCTGCCGCTGTTGGGCCGTCATGCCCGCGTATTTCGGATTTCTCTCCAGTTCGTCGAGAAACAGGTTGCGTCGCGGGCCGACGGAACAGTTGTTGTTCAGAACCAACACATCATAATCGGCCAGGCTGCCAGGGCTGAGCCGCTCGATGTCCGTGGTGATATCCGCGGTGAAAGCCCCCGATTTCTTGCCGATGATTTGAAACACGCGGTCCACATGGGGTATCACCAAATGGTCAAAGCCGGTGAAGAGCGAAAAAACGAGCAACTTGCGCGGCTCGGTCGGCTCGGTCGGTTTCGCCGGTGCATGCTGCTCGACCGCGGCAGTCCACTCGGGTGTGGGCGGAACGATTTCTGATTTTGCGTACGGGATCTTCTCAGCGGCACCAGGTGTGGCACACACCGCGAAAACGACGAGGCCGAGTGCAAGACAGAACTTTTTCATGTTGGCAATCCCTGGGAGGGGGCTGGGGGACTCGAGTCGGTCACTCCACTTTAACATGCCAGTAACACAACGGAAACGTGTGTTGGCACGAACCTGAGAAACGCTGTAGCAGTCGAAAACGCCCATACTATCGGATATCATGGATTCATTGATGTCGCTTGTTCATTGCGGAGTCTCCGGATTCGATGTACTACGCGGAGGTAGCACCGACATGTTCGTGAAGCTTCAATTGCTGCGGGTGTTTCTGCTGGTCTTGACGGCACCATTGGTGACAGTTGCTGCCGATCCGCAATGGCAACGGAAGAGCAGCACGACGGGAGATCTTCCGATTCCCAATGGAGGCCAACAGCAGACGTGTTGTGTCGTAGCCGATTTCGATGGGGATGGGTTGTCCGATTTTGCCATTGGCGAGAGGACGCAAACGCCCTCCGTGGTCTGGTATAAATACAACGGACGTGGTTGGGACAAACGCGTCATTGATGCGACTCACCTGCAGCCGGAAGCGGGCGGTGTGTGCTTCGATGTAGACGGTGATGGTGATCAGGATCTCGTCCTGGGGCAGGATGCGAGTGGCCCGAATATCTGGTGGTGGGAGAATCCGTGTCCCGACTTTTCTCAGCCTTGGAAACGCCGCTTTATCAAACAAGGTGGCGCTTACAAGCATCACGATCAGACGGCGGGCGATTTTGATGGAGACGGCAAGTTAGAGTTGGTCACCTGGAATCAGGGAGCCCAGCAGTTGTTGCTGTACGAGATTCCCGATCATCCCCGCTCAACAGAGAGCTGGACTCCGATTGTGATCTACTCCTGGTCGGGTGGGCAGGAACTCGAAGGATTTCCTTCCCTTCCCGTCGACGTTGACCTGGACGGTAGGCTCGATGTTGTGGGGGGCGGACGCTGGTTCAAGAACTCAGGAGGCAATGAGTTCACAGGGGAAGTGATCGACGATGAAAAGCGTTTTACGCAATGTGCCGCCGGACAATTGGTCGAGGGAGGACGCCCCGAGATCGTTTTCTCGCCGGGCGATATGGATGGCGACGCGATGTGGTACCAGTGGGACGAGGGCAAGTGGGTGGGACACAATCTAGGGTTGGTGATTCATGGCCACACGTGCGAAGTGCGGGACATTAATCGGGATGGGAACCTGGACATTCTGATCGGCGAGATGGGGAGTCCCGGAGCAGGTGACAACGCGAAAACGTACATCTGGTACGGAGGGGGGCAGGGAGTGTTTCGCAAAACGGTAGCGTCCGAGGGGCAGGGGATTCATGAGGGTCTGTTGTCGGATTTCGACGGTGACGGTCGCCTGGACATACTCATGAAACCCTACAATCATCACGCTCCACGTATCGACGTGTTGCTCAATAAGTAGCCCTGGCACGTCGTGCTGGCGCTGAAACGACTGTGCACGATTCTTCCACAGCCGTGCGTGGAAGTCCGAAAGTCGAAGCAGACTGGTTCGAGACAGATCCAAAATCGGACATCCGAATGTCCAAGATACTGGAATCGACGATTCCGCTGGCAGGACGCGAACGCATCACAGGAGATCCACGATGAGTGATGGTATGAGTCGACGGGACTGGCTGCGTACTTTGACCGCCTCTAGCGTAGCGGCCGGGTTAGGGAACTATGCGGCGCACTCCGCGTCTGCTCAGAATCCGGGCGAGTCAAATGGTTTTCAGAGCAGTATCATCAATGAAAACGAAGTGCAGGCGAATCGAGCCAGCCCGTCGCTGGAGAATGGGCATGTCATGCAACCGGCCCGCGAGTTGCCGATCCTGCGCAGTACGGATGTGTTGGTAGTAGGCGGCGGCCCGGCCGGCGTCTGTGCCGCGATCGCTGCCAAGCGGGCCGGCGCGGACGTCGTCCTGGTAGAGCGGTACGGTCACTTTGGCGGTCTCTGGACCGGTGGTCTGGTGTTGCTGGTGATCGGCCACATTGTGAAGGGGGGCCAGCAGGTTTGTCAGGGCATTGGTGAAGAGATGATGCGCCGGCTGGATAAGCTGGACGGTGCGATTGTGAATCGCCGTCCCGGAGTCGCTCCGACCGTCGACGCGGAAGCGGTCAAGTATCTGATGGTCGAGATGATCGAGGAGGCAGGAGTCAAAGTCTACATGCACTGCTGGGGGGTGGATGCGATTGTCACCGGCAACCAAGTGCAAGGTGCGGTTTTCGAAAGCAAGTCGGGGCGGTTGGCGATTGTGGCCAAGACGGTCGTCGATGCCACGGGGGACGGTGACGTATTTGCCATGGCCGGTGCATCCTACGAACGCCGCTCGCACAATGTGGGGCTCGTCTCACGCATTGGCAACCTGGATCGAGTCGATACGACGCGGGAGAGCGGCGGTGTGGAGCCTCGTCATTTGGGGAATGTTACCCCCGTGCCGGGCGTGAATTGGGTGAACATGCACGGTCCGGAAGTCGATGGGTTGGACGTGGAAGTGCTCACCCGCATGGAATTGAACCATCGCAAGTTTATCTGGCGAAACGTGCAAAGGACGCGCAGTATTCCGGGATACGAGAAGGTCTACCTCGTCGAAACGGCGCCGCAGCTGGGTGTCCGCATCACACGTGCCATGCACGGGCTCAAGACGATTACCTTGCAGGATCTCAAGGACGGAACGGTATTTCCTGACGTGGTCGGAGTTGGGGGGGCTGCGGGGGCCGAGCATGGACCGTGGCAGATCCCCTATGGCGCGCTGGTGCCGGTGTCGACCGAAAACGTATTGGCGGCCGGACGTTGCATGAGTGCCGAGATGCGCATGGCGGACCTGGTACGATTGATTCCCAACTGTTTCGTGACGGGGCATGCGGCGGGCGTCGGTGCCGCTGTCGCTGCACGCCACGGCTGTACGCCGCGGGAAGTGGACATTGCTGAGGTCCAGAAGATCTTGCGCGAACAAGAGGCCTACCTAGGGTGAGCGACAAGCAGGAGAAAGCAGCAGGTCAAAGCACGAGTCGGTTTGTGACGCCAATCCGTCTCCGTTGGTGCTTGCGCGCGGGCGTGCTGGTTGCCTGCTGCGCTCTGCTGCTGTCAGACATGGCTTCGCGCTGGTCGGTGCTTGTTCCTTCACTCAGTCCCTTGGTTACGCTATCTTCCTTGCTGGTGACACGAATCATGCCCTGGTTCGGCTGGGCCGCTGTAGTCGTACTGGGTGTGGTGGCCTGGCGGCAGCGTTGGTTTTGCCGCTGGGTCTGTCCCACGGGGTTCTGCGCGGACAAAGCGACCTGGCTGGGACGCCACCTGGGGCGCGGTCGCGGAAAGTGGCCGGCCGTCGGGCAGTGGATCGCACTGGTCACGCTCGTGAGTGCTTGTATTGGATATCCGCTCATATTGTGGCTCGATCCCCTGGCTCTGTTGAGTGCCGCCTTGGTCTCAATCGATGCTTCTCGCACCGTCACGTCTCTTTGGTATGCGAGCGGCCTGGCATTCGTGCTGGTTGTCAGCCTTGTCTGGCCCAATGTATGGTGCGCAAATCTTTGTCCCTTGGGGGGCATGCAGGACGCGGTCTTTGGTGCCGGCAATCTGGTGCGATCCGCGGTCGGTGCCGGTATCCGGCGAAAGCGAGCCAGCGCGAGACCTTTGCGAGGGCTGCGTCGTCGTACCGTGTTGGGCGTGATCATTGGTATCGTGTGGGCTACGGCCACCCTCAAGGTGCGCGGCCGCAGCGTCGGCCCTCTGCCGCCCCCCAGGCTCTATCGATGAATCGAGCTTCACCGGTCTGTGCGTACGCTGCGGTAATTGCTCACGAGCTTGTCCGACGCGGATCATCACTCATGATGGCGGTTCACACGGTGTTGCCAGTCTACTCACTCCCAGGGTGACGTTTCAGCAAGACTACTGCCTGGAGACCTGCAATCAGTGCACGGTCGTTTGTCCGACGGGTGCGATACGGCCGACTGCCCTGGAAGCCAAGCTCCAATCGCCCATCGGAGTGCCCGTGGTCGATATGGAAATCTGTCTCTTGGGGGACGATCGCGACTGTTCCATCTGCCGCAATCGCTGTCCGTACGAGGCGATCAGTCTGATCTTCTCCGAGATCGACTATACGCTGACTCCTCAAATCGACTTGGATCGCTGTCCCGGTTGTGGTGCTTGCCAGCTGGCCTGTCCGACCAGTCCGGAGAAGGCGATCGTCGTGCAGCCTGTGGCGTGGAACGGATGATGCCAGTCGATGTTGAGGAGATCCGGACGAGTCGCACACGAGGTGGCGGGAACTTTATCGACGCCCGTTTTGGCTGTGGCCGCAGGCCGCGTTAAGTAGAACGACAAGCATTCCTGTCTCGCCCCCTGCCGCAGGTACATTGCGTCCGAGGATCGTACAACCATATTTAGGTGCCAACCACATTCTCGAATTAGGGTTTCTTCCAACGGCATGTGTGCGTCGCAAAATGAATGTGAGCACCCGGTCAGCGCGTCTGCACCACAATCCGAAAACCAACGTTGTGCACGCCTTGCCAGGGACGGTATGCTTGACGGTGGCCGGAGCGGCAACGTTGCGGACGGTCATAGAAGGACCCACCGCGCACGACGCGTTTGTCGGAAGAGACATCGGTCCGGTCGTCATTGCGCCCGTCACGAGCATCGTAGGGATAGTTGCGGTAGAGCGATCTCGTCCATTCGGCGGCGTTGCCGTGCATGTCGTATAAACCCCAGGCATTCGGCGTGTATGATGCGACGTCAGTCGTGCCGATCGCCTGGTCATCGCAATCCATTATCGCCGGGATCGGCTGCAGCACGGCAACTCCCGCCGTCCCCGTATACAAGCAAGCCAGTGAGCGGTCCGCCATGTTGGCCAGGGTGGAAAAGTCGGCGGAAGCCGTGCCGTACGAGAGATCGGTCATCGTGCCTGCACGCGCTGCATACTCCCACTGCGCCTCGGTAGGAAGCGTTACTTGACGTCCGGTCACGGCAGACAGGAGGCGACAGAATTCCACGGCCGCATCCCACGATACACGGACGGCGGGCTGACTGGGCCCGTCCAACTGGATCCCCGGACCGTCCTGATCGATCTGTCTCTTGGTGAAGACCCCCGATGTATGGCCCGGCAGGAGCGTGCGCAGTTGCGCATTCGTGATCTCGGTGCGACTGATCCAGAAATCGCGATCGATCGACACGACCGTGGCCGGCCATTCGTCCTGCTGGCCGCTACCGGTGGTGTCTCCCATCAAAAAGCGGCCGGCAGGGACGTGTACCAACTCGATGGATGACCCGGCGCCCAGGTCGAGCTGGATCGTATCCTGCGCGGCTGACACACGGGAAGCCTGAGACAGTGTCGGATCGCTGTTCAAGAGCTGCGTAATCAGTCGCTGGCGTTGTTCGATTGTGGGGCCAGTCACGAGCGACTGCGACGGCACCTGTCGCTGGTACGGCAATGGCTACCGGAATCACTTCCGGATCGATGGTGGGGCCGCCCGTGGCCAAGGCCAGCTCATGACGCCGCCGGTCTGCCTGGCGGGGAATCTCCGCCACATCTCCCCACGTACCGTGGCAAGGACCGTTCAAGTCGATCCAGGTAATCAGTCGGTCCCAGGCTTCGGCATCGAGTGTGACACCGTGGTGCCCCTTGCTGAGTATCTGAATCAACTCGCTCGTATCCGCATGGTATTCACCCGGTTGCAGGAGGCTGACACAGTCTTCGACATTGACGCGACGAATGAACGGTATCAGTGCCTCGTAGGCAGGCGTGTACCTCATCTTCAATTCGCCGTAGGGTTGAGGCATCCCCTGGCAGGCCGGAAAACGTTCTGGATACTTCTGTGTAATGGCCGCATCGAGACGCGTTGCGCCGAGCCAAGTCAAGGGCAAACCGGTGTAGTCCGGCACAAGTCCTTCGTCACGCAGGTCGATGATCTGCCGGCCATCTTCCTGCGGCTGGCCGTTGTGGCAGCTGACACACAGTTGATCGAGCACAGGCTGAACCTCGCGCGCAAATCGAATCCGCGCGCCGGACCATACCACGGTTCGATCTCCGCCACCGGCTGCAGCGCGGCGAGGTCGAGGCGGGAGCCGGGCACACTGCGTGGCGTTTCGTGACAACCGACACAGGAGGCCGTTTCACCGGGCATCGCCGTGTACCAGGTTCGCATCAACTGAACTGCCTTCCCTTCGGCATCCAGCGCCTGGAGCGAAATAGGAGTGTTGGCAGGCACGCGGAACTTGGCGGATCCATCCTCGTAGACCGGCACTGTGCCGAGAATGCGCATCACTTCCCACGGGCCGCCGCGGCCGATCTTGTCGGGACCCGCCATGCCCGGATAACCATAGTGGTAGGCGACCACTCGCAGTCGCTTGATCGTGCCGCGCGGCACACCCTGCAAACCCTCACCTTGGTAAATGTCGTGCAGTACCACGATGGCGTCGTCGCGCGTGGGATCGACACGATCGGGGAGAACCTGCGGCAGCCGGCGTTGGGCCACCGGAATCGGCTCGAAGAAATCGAACTGGCTATCCGTCAGCACGGGGACGATATTGTCGAAGACGTCGACCAGGTAGATGCCCCAAGGCTGATTGCCAATCTGCATCGCCGTCAAGATGTACTTGTCGCTCAAGGGAAAGGGATGCAGAAACTGCGGTGCTGCGTTGGCGGTCAGCGCATCGATGGTAACCGGTACGATCGGTTCGCCTCGATGTGTAATCCGATGAGTGATTCCCTGTTGGCCAGCCCAGCCGGCGCCAACGTTCAGCACGGCCAATTCACCCATGCGATTTCTGCCGTGGTAGCCGGACAAAATGGCCACGATCTTGTGGGGCTGGCCGGGGACACCGCGAGGAAAGAACAGGCAGTTGGGATAGTACGAATTACTGCCGTAGATCGCCCGCTGGCCCGTGCCGTCCGGGTTCATCACCATCAGCGGGCGCACGTAGGCGTGCAGGATTCCCGTGTAATCCCAGCGACTGAAGATCACTTGACCGTTATCTAACACCGACGGATGGAGATCGAGGTCCTGATCGTAGCAAAGTTGCCGCACGTCGGAACCATCGGCCTTCATCGCGAAGAGACAGCAGGCGCGCTCTTTGCCATGCCAGCAGGGAACGCCGGTGAAAGATGCCGTCGAGGCAAAGACAATTCGGCCGTCGGGAAGATAGCAGGGGTCAAAGTTGTCGACATCGGGAACCTCCTGGGATACCTGCCGTAGTTCCCTGCCATCGATACCGATCTCGTGAATCTGCCAGGTGCGTCCGTTCGGCATGGTGAACAACAATCGCTCCGCGCCGAAGTGCAAGTCGATTTCGCCCACGTACCAGTCTTGCTGGGGACGAAAGACGGTCGACAATGTGCCACTCGGTCGCACCGGTGAGAGAACGGCTATTTCGTTGTCGTAGCCGCTTTGCTCAAGACACGTATTGCACTGGTGGTTGGTGGGGAGTCCTAGTTGGCCGGTTTTGCGTTTGATCACTAATAGACGATTGAAGCTGAGCAGCGGATTCGACAGCAGCGCATTGCTGCGCAGCTCTCCAAACAGTCGCTCCGCGTCGGGAGGCGGATTGCCGACTGTCTGGTACAGTTCCTTCCAACGTTGCAGCAGTTCAGCGCCGCGCGGGTAGGCTGGTCCAAACGTCTCGATGAGATCGTCGATGGCCAGCCGCAGAGATTCCATCTTGTAGCGGAGCGTTTGTTTGTGTGCGGTCGTGGCGGGATCATACTGGGGAGGTCGAAAAATGGGTCGCGTACGAACCGGTGGAGCCGTACGCACCGGCGGGATGTGAAAGGATGGCGCCAGCGGCCCCACCAACTCTGTCGTCCTGGCTGGATCCGGCTCGGTCGCACGAGCGGCGCAGGTGAACGAAGCCAGACCGGTGCTCAGGCCGAGGAGAAGACTCGCCGCACTCACCTGCAGGAGTATCGTGGGATGGAGACCGCGTGGGGGACAAGACATGATTGTTCCTCGTAACGACCTTGGATGGCTCACTGCCATTCCCCTCTCCCAATGGTAGCAACGGCATGCGGATAGGAGCTCCCATCTCCCACGCTTAACGGCAAAGGTTCGCCCTCGCCACATGCCATTGTATTCTCGACCTGCAACATGCGTACACGGTGCACGCGTGTTACCGCGTCATACGCTAGTGACCATCCGGATGGGCATGGCCGTGTTCGAGCGGTTCGATGTGCGAACTGATCCGCAGACGATAGTGCGACAGGGCATGATCCAGTTTGTCTTCAAAATCGGTCACGGCATCATGCGCTTCGGTCACCGAGATCTTCCCGTCGACAAGCACGTGCATTTCCAGCCAGATTTCGTCATTGAGAACGCGCGCTCGCAGTTCATGCACGTCCCGGATGATACTCCCGGCGCGACAAGCTACCACCGATTCGTCCAATTTGCGACTCAGATCGGGAGGCATGCGATCCATGAGCCCCGCTACGGCCGACCGCAGCAGCGAGAATCCTCCTGCCATGATGAGAATTCCAATGGCGATGGCGGCCAGGGGATCCAGCACGGCTCGATCGGTGAGCAGGACCAGCAGCAGGCCGACGATGGCCGCCGCCGTGGTATAGACATCCGTCAGCACGTGCTTGCCGTTGGCAATCAGCACAATCGAGTTATTCCGCTTACCGACGATGACCAGCACCGCTCCCAAGGCCAGGTTGATGAGTGCCAGCACAAATGTGATGGCGATTCCCACTCCAATCTCCCTCACCTGTGGGCCGCGCCATAGTCCATAGGCTCCACTTCCGATGACGGCCAAGGAGGCCATGAAGACCAGTGCTCCCTCGAAGCCGGCGGAAAAAAACGAGATGCGTCCGTGACCGTAGGGATGACAATCGTCAGCGGGCTGAAGTGAATACCATAGGCTGTAAGCTGCGAAGCCGGTGGCGGCCAGATGAACGACCGATTCACTGGCGTCGGCCAAGATCGCTGCGCTACCCGTGATGAAGTAGGCCGTGAGTTTTCCCGCCAGCATGAGGACCGAGACGCCCAGGCTGATCCCCATCACCAGATAACGAATATCCACGAGTGAATTCCTAACGAGGCCTGCGGCCACAGCCAAACGTAGAACGGAATTCATTCCGTTTACACAGCTCGCGGAGCTCCCCACTTCCTCGGCGCAACACTGAATTCCATTCTACAGCATACTCATGCCGTGCGTGCAGGTTATGGACGCACACGCTAAATCCCGGAAAATCGACTGCGGCACTGTTGTGCAATCAGTTCTGCAGCATCTTCTTCGCTGGTGTGAGCCCGGTTGATCACCAGATCGTAAAGATGCGGGTCACCGATCATGTGGTTGAACGAACTCTTGATCAAATCTCGTCGACCCTTGTCAGTGTCACGGATATATCGCCCGGCTTCCGCAGCCGAGCAACCGCGAATTTGGCAGACTTGGCGAATCCGCATCGGCAGGGGAGCCACGAGATAGACGGACAGTCCCTTCTCGGCTGGCAAAAAGAACTGAGCGCCGCGTCCGACAAACACGGTGTTGGCATTCTGCGCCGCTAGGAGCACGATTTGCCCCAAGTGCACAATGTACTCGGAATGGGTCACCAATCGAGGATCCAACCACTTCCCGAACACCTCAATGATCCAGTTCGAGGTCTTCTCGTCGACCATGCCCAGCATGTCGCGCCGCAGGTTGAATTTCTCGGCCATGTGGTCGAGCAGTTCGCGGTGCAGGACATCCCAGCCCAGCAGATCGCCCACGCGCCGCGCAACGGCGGCACCTCCCGAACCCGTTTCGCGGGAAATGGCGATGTAGGGATGGGTGTCGACCGACAGTTCGGAACTGTTTCGCTTCTCGAAGCGTCGGCGCTGCGCTTCCAGATTCAGTGTCCACTGGCGCACACGCTGTTCGGCCATACGAGAGGCTGAAGTATCGGACGCCATACCGGATTTGATGATAGCCATAATCGAACCTCCTGGTTGTTGGAAGCGGCAAGACCGCCGCGGACTCCCGACGTGTTACTGGAGAAATCCCTCAACCGGGCCAGGCTCTTGTCATGCGGCGGACAGGCCACCTGCCCGGAAGCTAACTCACACCTCTTACTACCATCCTATCAATCAGACGTTCCAAAGCCGAGAGTTTCCTGCAAGTTCTTGGCGGTAATCTTCCTCGGAAAGGTGGCGACGGGGCCCGTGGCTGTGGCGAGACCGTCGCGACCTTGCCGGACAGCTAGGATGTGACGGTGCGCGTGTTGAGAGGGGTGGTGGTTGCGGCTTCCCCAGCGCAGCCGTTCACAGCCTCCGGCGGCAAATTCGTACTCATACTCTTACTCTTACTCCCCTCCCCCTCCGCCGCACTCGCAGGCAACCCCACTCAACTCCGCATGAACCGCACCCCTTTGCCAGTGGCATAGACGCAGATTTTGGGCTTAGCTGAGAGGAGGAGGAAGAGTAAGAGTAAGAGTATGAGTATGAGTGAGATTGCACGGTTGGGACTCCGTGAACGGTTACCCCCAACCGTAGCCGCGTTCGCGCAGAACGCGGGGGGGGGAGGGAGGGCCGTACCTCGCCAACGATTCCGTCCGTTGGTAGACTGCCAGGGATGGGTTCCCACGCGACGATCGACAACAAAGGAGCGAGTGATGAAGCGACGAGAGTTCTTGGCGGCTTCGACGGCACTGGGATTGACACCCTTGACGTTGGCTCGAGCGGATGATCAGCATTCGAGTGAGCGCGATTATTTGGAGCTGCACTTATACCATATCGAGACGCAGGAGCAGCGGGTCGGTTTTGAGACGTTCGCTCGCGAAGCAGCGATTCCGGCCTTGAACCGGGCCGCTATCAAACCGGTCGGCGTGTTCTTTCCGTTGGAAGATCTGAGTCCGATTTATGTATTGTTACCTCACAAGTCTCTCACTTCGGCGACCACGCTGGTAAGCAGATTGGGGGAAGATGCCGATTTCCTCCGTCGGGGAAGCGAGTTCTTGCATGCGACGCGTGAGAAGCCGGCCTATGCGCGGATGGAAAGTTCGTTGATGATTGCGTTCAAGGGAATGCCGCATGTCGAAACACCTGTCACGTCACCCGACCGGATTTTTCAGCTGCGAATCTACGAGAGCCCCAGCGTGATCACCGGGCAGAAGAAAATCGAGATGTTCAATGATGCCGGCGAGATTACGATTTTTCGCCGCGTGGGTCTGCATCCAGTTTTCTTTGGTGAGACACTCCTCGGTGGGAAGATGCCGAACTTGACGTACATGCTATCGTTCGAGAGCCAGGATGAGCTGAAAGCGAACTGGGGCAAATTCGGTGCGGATCCGGATTGGCAACGCCTGCGCACCATGGAGGAATTCGCTGACAAGAAGATCTTGAGCAATATCACGAACCTGATCCTCAAGCCGGCACCTTGTTCGCAGATATGACGGTATACACTTGCTGGGACGTTGTCGTTATTGGAGCGGGAGCGGCGGGATTGCTGGCCGCCGCTCGGGCGGCCGAGCGTGGTCGTCGCGTGCTGTTGATGGAGAAGAATCGTAAGCCGGGTGTCAAGATCCTGATGTCGGGTGGGACGCGGTGCAACTTGACACATGCGGCCGAAGCACGCGATATCGTGCGTGCCTATGGTCAACAAGGCTCGTTCCTGCATTCGGCCTTAGCCGCCCTCGGGCCGAGCGACGTCGTCGACTTGTTTGAGGCTGAAGGGGTGCCGACGAAGATCGAACCCGGCGGCAAAGTGTTTCCCGCGAGCGACAAAGCGTTCGATGTGTTGGCGGCACTCCGGCGACGGCTCTGCCGTAGCGGGGCGACACTGGCACTGGCCGAGCCGGTAGTCGGTCTCACGGTGACCGAACGCGGGGCGGAATTCTTTGTGCAGACTCCGCTGCAGACGGTGCGGGCGGCCAACGTCCTGCTCACCACGGGAGGCCAGTCGTATCCCGGGTGCGGCACCGCGGGAGACGGCTACGTGTGGGCTCGGGCTTTGGGGCACACCATCGTCCCCCCCTGCCCCGCCCTCGTGCCATTGACCATCCGAGCCGATTGGGCCAAGTCGCTCAGCGGCATCACGATCCCTGACGTGTTGGTGCGTGTCAGGGGGCAGGAGGAAGTTCACGTGTCGGGAAAGAGACCGCGTGGTGCAGCGGAGATGCAACAGCGAGGTTCCTTTCTCTTCACGCATTTCGGCCTGTCCGGCCCGGCAGTGCTGGACGTCAGCCGTCACGTCACGAGGCACGAGAAGCCACGTTCATTGGTGCTCGAGTGCGATTTCCTGCCGGGGGAGAACGCGGCCGAGCTGGAACATCGTCTGCGGGATTCCGCCGCCGAGGCCGGGCGGAAACTTGTGGCGGCAGTACTGACCGAGTCCCTGCCACGCCGCTTGGTCGAAGCGTTGCTGAGTGAAGCTCAAGTGCCCCTGACGCGCACCGCCGCGGAATTGAGTCGCCAAGAACGGACGCGTTTGATCGAGGCGGTGAAGTCGACGCGATTTCCGCTTACCGGTGCCTTGGGGTTCGAGAAGGCGGAAGTCACCGCGGGCGGCGTGACGCTTGGCGAAGTCGATTCGCGGACCATGCAGAGCAAGATCGTTTCCAACTTGTATTTTGCCGGTGAAATACTGGACCTGGATGGGCCGATCGGTGGTTACAATTTTCAGGCGGCTTTCAGCACAGGTTGGTTGGCAGGGGAGAATCTGTAACACGCCGCCACGGTTGGTCGATTCCGAGGTAGACAAGCAGTGCGAGGCCGATAGCCATCAGGGAAACGGGCACACGAACGGTGCCGATTGCCGCCCATGGTTCCAGAAAATAATCGTATCCGCAGGTAAAGTGCGTCAGCCAGACGATCGTGCCGGTGAGCATGCTCAGGACGCCAGCTATCGGCCGTTTGGGGGTCGTGTACAGACCCACCATCATGGGAATAAACAGTCCCACCAGCGTCAGGGAGTAGGCCGCCTCCAGCAAGGAATAGGCATTTTCCCCCAGGTAGGCCACAAACAGGCTCCCTGCCGCGACCAGTACGACCGCCACGCGGTTCATCTTCAAGGTGTCAGCGCTGCTAAATTTGGTGAATATATTCTGGGCCAGCACGCCAGCTGGGGAGAGGATTGCGCTGTCGATGGTGGACAGCACTGCCGACAATAGCGCGACGATGAAGATGACGGCCATCGCAGGGCTCAAGAAAGCCTTGGCCAGCGCCGGCAAAATGGCCGTGTCGACGGACTCCGGAAAAAGTAGATCGGCGGCCAAAGCCAGGATCAGGGGCAAAGTGCCAAAGGTCACGTAGGCTACTCCCGCGATCAAGCACGCCCACTTCGCCGTGCGCGCCGACTTGGAGGAGAATATTCGCTGCATGAGATCCTGCCCCGGCACGTTCCCCAACGCCCCGGTGGCAAACACGCCGAGCCAACCAATGACGGTTGCCAGATCAGTAGAAGGGATCAGAGCCAGTTTCTCTGGTGGCGTCTCCTCGGAGATGATTCGCAGACCGCCGATCATGTCTCCGCTACCGAGTTCGGAAAGCGTCACGCAAGTGAGTACGATCAGTCCCCCCATCACCAGCAGGATCTGGATCGCATCGGTCAGCGTGACGGACCACATTCCACCCATCAATGTGTAGCCGGTTCCGACCAGGGCCACGATGACCAGGCCAATGTCGACTGGAATGCCAAAGAACAGGTTGAGCACTTCCGCCAAGGCCACGAACTGGGCGGCGATCCAACCGATATAGCTTGGAACCAAGACCAGCGCGGACAGGATTTCGGCGACGGGACCGAACTTCTGGCGAAAGAAATCGGAGACGGTCAGCAGCTGCATCCGCCACATGCGACCGGCCACAAACAAGCCCGCAAAGATCAGGCAGAACCCTGCTCCGTAGGGATCCAATGCAGCGGCCTGTAGCCCGTTTGCTCGCACTTCGTCCGACACTGCCAGGAGAGTACCGGCACCGAACCAGGTGGCCAAAATGGTCATCCAGGCCAGCGACAGCGGGAGTCGCCGGCCTGCGACGAGGAAATCCTCATTGTCAGAGATGCGGCGCTGGGAGAAATAGCCGATCGCGTAAATCACAATCAGATAGATAATGATGGTGGTGCCCAGCAACCATTGCAGTGAGGGTTCGATGGCTGAGCTTCATCTGGCGGATTGTGCTCCCGGTTTCGGGCCAAGTTGTTTTGCATGAAGCATAAAGGTAGCGTATCCGGGTCGCGTGTTCTACGGCTTTTCGGCCGTTGTGGCACATCCGGCGCGGTTGGGTCGCCAGACGGCTGGCCGAAGTTGCGGTGTGCCGTCGTCGATTGTGTGAGAGCTGTGTCGTGCGGCAGATTCACGATACAATCAGGACTCGGCGAAGGGAGGGATAGTGAGGTGGGAGAGATCGCATGTTGGACCTGATGAGTGACAAGCAGACGCTCTTGGAGATGCGGGAAATCGACAAATCGTTTCCCGGCGTCCATGCGCTGAAACGTGTCTCGCTCGAGTTGAGGCGGGGGGAGGTATTGGCACTTGTTGGTGAAAACGGCGCGGGGAAAAGCACGCTGATCAGGATTCTGGGCGGGGCGCACCTGCCGGATGGCGGCGATATTCTGCTGGCTGGGCAGCTGGTGCGCATGACCGGCCCGACCGTCGCCCAGCGAGAGGGCGTGTCGATCATCCACCAGGAGTTCAACCTGATCCCGGATTTGACGGTCTGCGAGAACATTTTTCTCGGTCGGGAGAAGACTCGCGGCGGTTTCATCAAAGCGTCGGAGGAGTATGACGAAGCGATCGGTTTATTCAAGAAGATCGGCATGGATATCGATCCCCGTGCGCGCTGCCGCGATCTCACGGTTGCTCAACAGCAGGCGGTGGAGATTGCGAAAGCGCTGTCGGCGAGCGCGCGGATTCTCGTGATGGACGAACCGACTGCCGCTCTGGCTCAAACCGAAGTGGAGCGTCTTTTTGCGATCATCAGGGAAGTCAGAGCGAACGGCCTGGGGGTCATTTATATCAGTCATCGCCTGGACGAGATTTTTGCGATCGCGGATCGGGTGATGGTATTGCGAGACGGACAACATGTGGGGACGTTGGCGATCGGCGGCGTCACGCGCAATAAGCTGATCGAGATGATGGTTGGTCGTCCGATAGAATCCGAGTTTCCTCGACGCTCAGCCACGATCGGACGAGAACGACTACGCGTGGAACGGCTCTGTCGCAGCAAGTGGGTGCGGGACGTGAGCTTTGCCGTGCGAGCGGGTGAAGTAGTCGGTTTCGCGGGACTAGCTGGCGCCGGGCGCACCGAAACGATGCGGATCGTGTTTGGCGCGGACCAGGCCGACTCGGGGACGATTTTTGTGGAGGGCCTTCCAGTCAAGATTCGCAATCCTCGAGATGCGATCGCGCAGCGCATTTGCCTGCTCACCGAAGACCGCAAAGCTCAGGGACTGATACTCGATCATTCGGTGCGCGAGAACTTCGGTCTGCCGAATCTCGATCGTTACATGAAAGGACCCTTGCTGGACCAGCGTCTGGAGCGTCTCGAGGCTCAACGCTACGTGGATCGTCTGAAGATTCGCATTGCCAGTCTTGAACAGTCGGCGGGCAGTCTTTCGGGCGGAAATCAGCAAAAAGTCGTCTTGGCCAAGTGGTTGGCGCGAAACACCGACGTGATCATCTTTGACGAACCAACTCGAGGGATCGACGTGGGAGCAAAATACGAGATATATCTGCTGATCAATCAGCTTGCTGCCGAAGGCAAAGCAATCATCATGATTAGCAGCGAATTGCCGGAGATACTTGGCATGAGCGATCGAATCCTCGTCATGCATGCGGGACGGATCACGGGCGAGATCAAAGACGTGGCCAGTGCCACGCAGGAAGGGATTTTGTCGCTGGCGATTGCCTGAATGGACTATTCGCCTGCGTACGACATGACCGTTTGTGACTCGGGATCACGGCTCGCATGCCTCTCAGTGCTGGAGTAGAGATTTGTGCAAAGACTATTGAATGACTACGGAATGCTTGTTGTGCTCCTGGCGCTCTGTGTGCTTTTCAGCCTCTTGACGCTGAAGGAGCAGATCCCGTACGGAGCTGCCGCGGTGCAGCAGTTGGTTGAGCAAGTGAAGGGTGGTTGTCAGGTTTCCGACGTGGTGGTGGTCGTGGGAGCCGCCAAACGAGATACGGGGACCATTGCGACGGGCACAGGTGACGCACTGCAGCGCGATGGATATCAGAATGTGCATGTTGTGGTCGGTACGCCGCGCGATTTGCGTGAAGAACTGGACAGAATTGCCGAGAGTGGTCAACAACTGGCCGCCGTTGCCACGGGAGGCGAAGCGGCCCAGTGGCGGGTGATCGAACAGATCCCCGAAAAGTACCCGGCCTTCGCCCGGTTCAAGCTGTTAACGCTCTCCACATACTTGTGGCCCGACTTCCTGAAGCGGACCAACCTGCTGGCCATCGTCGACAGGATCGTGGTTATTGCCGTGATTGCGATCGGTATGACGATGGTGATCATCACGGCCGGAATCGACTTGTCCGTGGGAAGCTTGATAGCCCTGTCTGCCGTAATTGCCACGCTCGTGATGAAGCGGTTGGGAGGCACGCAGGCGCCGGGCTCGGCCGTGCTGATCGGCTTTGCGGCAGGCATCTTGGCGTGCGGATTGGTCGGCGCGGCCGGGGGTGCCATTGTCCAGCGCTTCAAGGTCGCGTCATTTATTACCACGTTGAGTGTGATGATGATGGCGCGAGGACTCGCCCGCATGATTACGGGGGGGGGCTCCATCTATCAGGTGCCGCGAGATCTTCCCTGGCTTGGACAAGGACGCACGATCGGTGTTCCCAATACCGTTATCCTGCTGGTAGTCCTCTTTATCGCGGCGCACATCTTCATGTCCCACACACGCATGGGACGGTATATTTATGCGGTCGGAGGCAATGAAGAGGCGGCACGCTTGTCCGGCGTGCCGGTCGGGAAAGTACTCGTGTTTGTCTACGCAGTGAGCGCCTTGTGCGCCGGGTTGGGGGGGTGTATTCAAGCTTCCCAAATCAATACCGGAACGCCCAATATGGGTAATATGCACGAACTGTACGTCATCGCAGCGGTGGTGGTAGGAGGTACTAGTTTGGCTGGCGGCTCGGGACGAATTCTTGGCACGCTGATCGGAGCGTTCATTATCTCAGTGATTCAGAACGGCATGAATCTGCTGGGCTTGGAAAGTTACACTCAGGAGGTCGTCCTGGGTGCCGTAATCTTGTTGGCCGTGTTGCTCGACAAAGTGAGGAGTGGCAAGAGCCTCGCATTTCTGCTCCGGCCGAGGTGATGTGACTTTTCGCGCACATTCATTGACGGATATATCGTATGAGTACGTTCACGCTCCGCTGGGACCGCGACGAAGACGGGTGGAGCGGCAGGAGTGAGCTGACGTTTCACCTGGAAGACTGGGATCTCACTTATTCAGACGACCGCATTGACGGGCGTCCGCGGCCAGTCAGCCTCTTCTGGCGCATCTGCACGGCCATTTTCTTTCTGGGACTTTCTGGCTGGCTGGCGTATTGGCTCTCTTCGTGCGCGTGGAGCCGCACTCACTCGGATATGAGTGCACTGGGCAATCGGCCGTCTCAGCCAAGCAGCGTGCATCGCGACGAGTCCAGTGCGATGCAACTGGCAGCGCGTCCGTCTGGCATTCCGCCTCAACAACGCAATGCTCCCGCCAGTCCTGAGGAGCTGCAGAGAATGACCGAGGAGCTGAAGAAACAGCTCAGCCCGGAAAGGCTCCAGCAGCTGCAGCAGCGAGAACGGGAGCGAGCTCAAGAACGCCAAGTGAAGCACAGCAAGCGGGAACGAGTCCTGACGATTCTGAGCTGGACCGGCATGCTTGTTCTTGTTCCACTGACCCTGCTGCTCGGCTGGATCGGAATCAGGTATGGAGTGCTGGAGTCAATTCGCTATCCCTTCGATCGGATCTCGATTGCCCGGGAGGGTCCTGAATTGACAATCCGCAGACCGGGACTGAGACGTGAACTGGTCATCACACGTCCGCTCGTTGATCTGGTCGCGATCCGTTATCGAGTCCGCCGGATTGGACATCGACACGCCGTGTCTTATCACTGGCTGGCGACACTCCATTCGGCACGCGAAGTGCCGCGGATTGAGTTCTACGTCGAGTCGCAAAACAGGGCCCCGCTGGAAGGCCAATCACCACCACCACGATGTCTCGAGTTCCTGCGCCATTTGGAGAAACTAGCCGGTTGTTCATGTACGAGGAACTGGACGTAACGACTATCTTACCAGTTACGGCATACGAAGTACCTGAACCGAGATAGGTGCCTTATGACAGACCGACAAGCACGGAGATTTACTCGCGAGCTGACCCCCGAAGAAGCAGCGAGACTTCGACAGCTTCGCAAACAGATTTCCATGGAGTTACCTGAATTGACGGTGCGCGATCATCTGCGCAAGGAAGCGCGAGAGGAATCCACGCTCAGCGGCGGACTCCGGCGGGCAATCCACGCGAGTCCGTTGTCCTTGACCGACGTCGCCGGGCAGATTGGGATCAGCCCGATTCCTTTGGACGAGTTCCTGACCGGCGAGCGTACTCTTCGATCGGACATCATGGACCGCCTGGCGCACGTTCTGGGCTATGACCTGACGGCGGTTCGGACGAGCCTGTAGTCCGAACCAACCAATGTCGTTAAACAGGGATTTTCCAGTCGCAGAGCGGCCATTGGTCAGTCACAACTGGCTTTCGTTCGCACCTTTTTTCTGTTACGCTCCTTCAGTTCCTTGGAACCGGTGGCGGCAGGGCGGATCATAATCTCCTCCGCCTCACGCGCAGACAACTCCACTCAACGCAGCACGAACTCGGACCCGGCTGCGAAGAAGATTATGAGTAAGATTATGATTAAGATTAAGAATGACCGTGAACGGTTACGGGGGTGAAGCATCAGCGAGGGATACTTCCCCACCCTCGCTTACACTTCGGGTTACTGAATCGAAAGTCAGCTTATCCAATCGAAGTCGGTCGTGGGAGTGATTCACATGATTCGCCAGCAGCTTGCCAGCGCACAACTGATAATGATGACCGTGGTATTGTGCCTTTCTTCCTGCGCGAAGGATACGCAGCAGGCGGAGCAGGTGAAGGTCAAGGGTAGGATTGGCATGACCTGCATGGATTTGACGAATCCATTTTTCAAGCTCATTGCCAACATCATGCAGGAGGAGGCGGCGAAATACGGGTATCAGCTGATTGCGCTGAGCGGTGACATGGATCCCGCCAAACAGAATAACCAGCTATCGGATTTCGTGTCTCAAGGCTGCCATGCCATCTTCCTGAATCCGGTCGACTCCAAGGCGGCCGGAGAAGGAGTCAAGAAGGCGCATGCGGCCGGGATTCCAGTCTTCACGTTTGACGTACAGGTCACGGATGAGGAAGCCAAGGATTTGATTGTCTCCCACATTGGGAGTGACAACTATCAGGGCGGACGGCTCGCGGCCGAAAGCATGATGAAAGTGACCGGCGGCAAAGGGAAGCTTGCCATCATCACTTATCCGGAAGTAACCTCCTGTATCTTGCGGCGTGATGGGTTCGTGGATTACCTGAAGGAGAACAACAGCCAGCTGGAGATCGTGACCGAGTTGTCAGCGAAAGGGAACACGCCCGAGGGTCTGGCGGTAGCCACCGACATCCTGCAGGCTCATCCCGATATCGTCGGCATTTTCGCCATCAACGATCCTTGTGCCCTGGGGGCTTACGCGGCTGTGGTGAAAGCAGGCAAGCAGGAGCAAATCCCCATCGTTGCCTTCGATGCATCTCCGGCGGGCAAGCAAGCGGTTTTCAAGAAGCAGCTGTACGATTCTCCGCAGCAGTTCCCTCGTCTCATGGCCCAGGGCACGGTGGAAGCGTTCATCAAGTATCTCGATGGTGACGAGGTTCCCAAGAAAAAGTTCATTCCGTGCAAGCATTACTATTATGAGGATGCGGTGAATGATGAACGCCGCACGGCCGAGCAGTGGTAATGCGATGGAGGGCGAACACCCGCTTCGGCAACACACGGGGGCGGTCAGCGGACGTCGAAGCAGGAGCATCACCCGCGTGGAGGTTCGGCGCGGATCGTCTGGAGGAGCCCCGCCGGTCCGGCCTGTTTCTGCGGTGGGAGAGGCAAAAAAACTGGCTCTTCCGGGTTCTTCGTGGCAGGCATTGCCGGCAAGACCAAGTCGCAACCGTGTTGGCCCCCGGCCGGGAGGCTCGCCAAGGGAAACGTTCACGCCCTCCTGAAAACGATCTGGGAATGCGCATTCCGCATTCGTCCGCGGGGACGTCTAGCCAAGGGGAAGGAAAGTACCCGCCAGCTGCTGCCACGGGTACCGGACTACGAGATCTCGCGGACCAGGCCTGGCCTCGCCGCGTATCCTGTCGCGGTCGACGATACGCCAGAGTTGCCCCGCTTGCCCGCTAGTTCCTTGGTTGACGCTGGTTTACACTTTTGGCTCGTTCTCTACAATACGGACGATAGCAACCGGCCCGGCGCTGGTTGCCGACCCGGTGGTGAATTACCTGGAGAGTCGGTTTTACAGCCGCGGCTTTCCTATTGGTGTCTGCGTGCGAGGTACCGGGTCGTCGTGATCTCTGCAGCAACGATCTGCTTCGGAAATGGCCAGTGTGATGAAGATCAAAAGAGGCCTGGATATTCCGGTCAGCGGGAAGCCGGACCAGCAGATTTCTCAGGGGGCGACGATCGGCCGCGTGGCGATCGTGGCTGCCGACTATGTCGGTCTTCGCCCGGCGCTGTCTGTTCGCGACGGCGACCGCGTTCGTCTGGGGCAGACTCTGTTGACCGAGAAGTCTTGTCCCGAAATCCGGTTCACGGCTCCGGCAGCGGGCATCGTGAGAGCGGTCAATCGAGGTGAAAAACGCAAACTGATTTCGGTGGAAATCGAGCTGGATGGGGATGAGGAGGAACGTTTCGCGACCTGCGGCACTTCCGCCATGACGGGCCAGCAGGTACGAGACAATCTGGCGCGCAGCGGCTTGTGGACCGCCTTGCGGACTCGACCTTTCAACAGAATACCTCCTCCCGACGGTGTTCCGAGTTCCATTTTTGTCACGGCGATGGACACCAATCCGCTGGCCGCCGACCCCGTCGTGATCTTGGCCGAGGAAGGGGAAGATTTTGCGACGGGACTGCATGCGTTGACACACCTTACCGAGGGGGCTGTCTATGTGTGCCACGAGGCAGGGCGGACCGTTCCGGGCCAGGACGTCCCACGTGTCACCATGGCCGAATTCTCGGGGCCGCATCCGGCCGGGCTGCCGGGAACCCACATCCATTTCCTGCAGCCGGTCAGCGCCCAGCGAACGGTCTGGTTCGTGGGGTATCAGGATGTCATTGCCTTCGGCATGCTGCTGCGCACCGGGCGGATCCGAACGGAGCGTGTGATTTCACTGGCGGGACCGTCGGTTTTGCAGCCGCGGTTGGTCCGGACGCGTTTGGGAGCATGTTTGGATGCGCTGACCCTAGGTAACCTGGCGGAGGGGGAGCAACGAATCGTGTCCGGTTCGCTGCTGTCGGGTCGGCGGTCGGAACCTCCTTCGAATTACCTCGGCCGCTATCACTTGCAGGTGTCGGTACTGCCGGAGGGACGACAACGCGAGTTGCTGGGCTGGCAGATGCCGGGGTTCGACAAGTTCTCCGCCACGCGTACGTTTGCCTCTGCCTGGTTCGGTGGGCTGGGCAAGGTACTGTGGAACACATCGACGCACGGTGGGCGGCGAGCGATGGTCCCCATTGGTGTGTATGAGCAGGTGGTACCGTTGGACATTCTTCCGACGCAGCTGCTTCGATCGCTGATCGTGGGCGATACCGACGATGCCCAAATGCTGGGGTGTCTGGAGTTGGACGAGGACGATCTCGGTTTGTGCTCGTTTGTTTGTCCGAGCAAGTACGACTACGGTCCGATCCTGCGTGAGAATCTCAGTACGATCGAGCGAGAAGGATAGGCACACGGAAATGATGCGTCGCTTCCTGGACAGTATTCGGCCTCAGTTTGAAGAGAAGGGGAAGTTGCGGCTTCTGCATCCCCTCTACGAGTCCATCGACACGTTCCTGTACACGCCCAGCGACGTGACGCGTGGGGCCACGCAGATTCGGGACGGTTTGGACTTGAAACGCATGATGACCGTCGTGGTCATCGCGCTGTTGCCCTGCATGTTCATGGCCATGTGGAACACGGGCTACCAGGCACACCTGGCGATGGAGCAGATGGGATTGACGTCCGCGCCAGGTTGGCGGGGCACCTTGATGTCCTGGATGGGACTCGGTTTCTCCCCGCACAGCTTCTTCAGTTGCCTGGTGCACGGAGCGTTGTACTTCTTGCCGGTGTACCTCGTGACGCTGGTTGCCGGCGGGTTCTGGGAAACGTTGTTTGCCATCGTCCGGGGACACGAGATCAACGAGGGTTTCCTGGTGACCAGTGCCCTGTTCCCACTCATTCTTCCCCCCACGACTCCGCTCTGGCAGGTCGCCTTGGGAATCAGCTTCGGTGTGGTTCTGGGAAAAGAGGTGTTTGGGGGGACCGGCCGCAATTTCATGAACCCGGCGCTGCTGGCCCGGGCTTTTCTGTACTTTGCCTATTCTCCTCAGATTATCGGTGATCGCGTCTGGGTGGCGGTGGATGGTTTCAGTGGAGCCACATCCTTGGGGCTGATGGCTACAGCAGATCCGGCGACGGGCATCAGTGCCTTGCACGTTTCCTGGATGCAGGCCTTTTGGGGGACGATTTCGGGTTCGATGGGCGAGACATCCGCGCTGGCTTGTCTGCTGGGAGCCATTATTCTGATCGCCACGGGAGTCGGCTCGTGGCGGATCATGGCTGGCGTGCTGGCCGGCGGTATGGGGTTCTCCACGTTGCTTTGGCTGATCGGGAGCAGTACGAATCCGATGTACAATTTGCCCCCTTGGTGGCATTTGGTGCTGGGCGGATATGCGTTTGGACTGGTCTTCATGGCGACGGATCCCGTATCGGCGGCGATGACTCAGACCGGGAAGTGGGTGTATGGTGTCTTCATTGGTGTCATTACCATCTTGGTTCGCGTGATCAATCCGGCGTATCCGGAAGGTATTATGTTGGCGATTCTGCTGGGGAATGTTTTCGCCCCGTCGATCGACTATCTGGTGGTGCGAGCGAATGTGAAGAGGAGGCGGGCTCGTTATGCAGCGTGAATCTGTTGGCCGATCCCTGCTGGTGGCGACCTGCCTTTGCATTGTCTGCTCGGTCTTCGTTTCGTCGGCCGCGGTGATGCTGAAGGAGAAGCAAGATACGAACAAGCGGCACCAGATGCAGGAAGACGTACTGCGCGTGGCGGGGCTCTATCAAGAAGGTGTAGCTGTTTCGGAGTTGTTTGGGCAGGTAGAGACGCGGACCGTCAACCTGGAGACGGGCGATTTTGTCGATCGCAAGTCGTTGGACCCCAAAGCGGACGACCCGAAAATGGCCACGAAAGATCCCCAGTTGAGCATTGCGATCGCGCAGCAGGATGATCTGGCTGGTATCAAACGCCGCGAGAAATATTCGGCGGTGTATCTCATTAAGGGTGAGGGAGGTGCATTGCAGCAGGTAATCTTGCCGATTCGTGGGAAAGGGCTCTGGTCGACGATGTATGGCTTCCTTTCTCTGCAGCCCGACTGCCATACGGTTCGTGGTATCACGTTCTACGAGCATGGGGAGACACCGGGATTGGGTGGTGAGATTGACAGCGAGAAATTCAAAGGGCAGTGGAAGGGCAAGGTGGTGCGCGACCCGGACGGCACGCCGCATATCGATTTCGTGCGGGGATCGGTCGATCCGAGCGATCCGAACGCATCTCACAAGATAGATGGTCTGGCGGGAGCGACACTGACCACGCGAGGTGTCACCAGTATGATTCGTTATTGGACGGGACCCCACGGATTTGGCCCGTTCCTGAACAAGCTGGGTGGTGAACAGACTGCAGCCCAGGGGACCGCTGCGGTGGAGCGGCAATTACTCTCGACACGACGAGTACTCACAGGTCCCTAGCCGTGAAACGGAGACGCGTGGTGGGCCGGTCATCGGCCACGCAACGCTCTTGGCCTGACCGTTGGCGGGGGATTCCGCTGGCATAACGGGTGTTGCGAAGCAGGTGTTGCGAAGTGGTGTCGGAGTCGGTCGAGTAGCGAGTTACAGGAGAGAAGCGGTGGTCATGCTCAAGGCAAAAAAGATCCTGTTTGATCCGCTATTCAACAACAACCCGATCACGTTGCAGGTGTTGGGTGTCTGCTCGGCGCTGGCCGTCACCGTCAAATTGGAGACAACGTTGGTGATGGCGGCGGCTGTCATCTTGGTGACCGCCTTCTCAAATCTTTCCATCAGTCTGATCCGTCAGGTTATTCCCAGCAGTATTCGTATCATCGTGCAGATGACGATCATCGCGTCGATGGTGATTGTTGTCGACCAGGTCTTACGTGCCTATTTCTTCGAAGTCAGTAAGCAATTGTCGGTCTTTGTCGGTCTGATCATTACCAACTGCATTGTGATGGGCCGGGCCGAAGGTTTTGCCATGAAGAACGGTCCCTGGGCGAGTTTCCTGGACGGTATCGGCAACGGACTGGGATACAGTCTGGTTCTCGTGACGGTGGGGACCATTCGTGAGTTGTTCGGATCGGGGAGACTGCTGGGGTTCGAGATTTTTCACTTGTCGACCGATGGAGGCTGGTACGTACCGAACGGTTTGTTGTTGCTCCCGCCGAGTGCTTTCTTCCTGATTGGTTTGCTCATTTGGGCACTCCGCACGTGGAAGCCGGATCAAGTCGAGGAGGCTTGAAATGTTTGAAGAATACCTCAGCCTGTTTGTGAAATCGGTATTCGTCGAGAATCTGGCACTGGCCTTTTTTCTGGGAATGTGCACGTTTCTGGCCGTTTCCAAGAACGTGAGTACGGCCTTTGGCCTCGGTTTGGCGGTAATCGTGATTCAAGCGATTACGGTACCGGCGAATAACTTGATCTTTCACTATTTGCTGCGCCCTGGTGCGCTGGCCTGGGCGGGTGAGCGATTTGCCTCCATCGATCTCTCGTTTCTGGGGCTGATCAGCTACATCGGTGTGATTGCCGCGATGGTGCAGATTTTGGAGATGGCGCTCGATCGCTTCGTACCGAGTCTATACAACGCGTTGGGTATCTTTCTTCCTTTGATCACGGTGAATTGTGCCATTTTAGGTGGTTCGCTGTTCATGGTCGAGCGCGACTACAATTTTGGGCAGAGCGTGGTGTATGGTTTCGGCTCTGGCTTTGGCTGGGCCCTGGCGATCGTCGCCTTAGCCGGGATCCGCGAGAAGTTGAAGTACAGTAATGTGCCGCCGGGCCTGCGTGGATTGGGAATTACGTTCATCATTGTCGGACTCATGGCCATCGCCTTCATGTCGTTTGGGGGAATCCAGCTGTAAAGGGACGCCCGCGACCCTTCTGCATGTGCAGCAGAGTCGGTTGCAGGCGCAGGGATTATGTCTGAAGTAGAAGTACTCGAAGTATTCCTTGGGGTGACACTGTTCACCGTCGTGGTCCTGACGCTGGTCATCGTGATCCAGGTCGCGCGGAACCTGTTGGTACCCAGTGGGTCGGTGACAGTGGAAGTCAATCGGCAGAAGACGCTGGAAGTGCCCGTGGGAGGCAAGTTGTTGGGGAGCCTGGCGGATGCCGGCATCTTCGTTTCCTCGGCTTGCGGCGGCGGCGGGACCTGCGCTCAATGCCGAGTGAAGGTGCTGTCGGGCGGCGGGGATATCCTTCCGACCGAGCGTGGCCACTTCAATAAACGGGAGATCCGCGAGGGCTATCGTCTCTCGTGCCAGCTGCCGGTTAAACAGTCGCTGGTGATCGAAGTGCCCGTCGAGGCGCTGGAAACCAAGCGCTGGCTGTGCCGCGTGCGCTCGAATCGCAACGTGGCAACCTTTATCAAGGAACTCGTGCTCGAACTGCCGGAAGGTGAGGCCGTTGACTTCAAGGCCGGCGGCTACATCCAAATTGAAGTTCCTCCGCACCATGTGAGCTACAGGAGTTTTTCGATCGAGGAGCAGTTTCGAGGCGAATGGGATAAGTACAACATGTGGCGGTACGAGTCGCAGGTCGATGAGCCCGTTGTACGGGCATACTCGATGGCAAACTACCCGGGCGAAATAGGCATCATTATGTTGAATGTCCGCATCGCTAGTCCGCCCCCCCGTGCCCGAGAACGTCCCGCCCGGCAAAGTCTCGTCCTACATTTTCGGTCTCAAACCGGGAGACCAGGTGACGATTTCCGGCCCCTACGGCGAGTTCTTCATCAAAGATACCGAGGCGGAAATGGTCTATATCGGCGGTGGTGCCGGCATGGCGCCGTTGCGCAGTCATGTTTTTGAATTGTTCAAGAACCTACGCACCGGTCGGAAAGTCTCGTATTGGTACGGCGGACGCAGCGTCCGTGAACTGTTCTACGTGGATGAATTTCGAGCGATCGAGAAGCAATTTCCGAATTTCACTTTCAACCTCGCACTCTCCGAGCCGCTGCCGGAAGACAACTGGACCGGATACAACGGCTTCATCCATCAAGTTCTGTTCGATCACTATCTGAAAGATCATCCGGCCCCTGAAGACATTGAGTATTACATGTGCGGTCCTCCCATGATGAACCAGGCCGTATTTCGCATGCTCGACGATCTCGGCGTCGAGAAAGAGAACATTGCCTTCGACGACTTCGGTGGCTGAGCAGCCTGTCGCAACGAAATGGGATCGCATGAAGTCGCGAGCATTTCGTGTCATTGTTCACGGAGTCCCGACCGCGCAGGGCTCGGTAACTGTGCCATCTCATTCTTACTCTCATTCTTGCTCTTACTCTTACTCCCCTCCACTTCCCCTGCACTCACAGGCAACTTCACTCAACACAGCATGAACCGCACCCAATTGCCAGCGGCAGGGACGCGGGTTTTAGGCCACTTCCGAGGAAGAAGAGTATGAGTAAGAGTATGAGTAAGAGTATGATTGACACTGGAGTAGGCCTCTGCCGCCGGAGGCTGTGAACGATAACCATCCGTGGCCCGGCCACAAATGTTGAGTGCGTTTCCGCTTGCGCCTCACCGGCGGATTCCTGAGGCACAGGGATCCGGGCATGTGGCTTGGTGGCAGCACTGCGTTTGGAATGGTCATGAAAAGAATCTTGGTGAGCGTCCTGCTGGTCATCGGCGTAGCGGTAGCGCTGACGTTGACGAGTCCTGAGCCGGCTGTCGTGACCACCTTGACGGGCTCCACGATGGGGACGACCTACACCGTGCGACTGGCGGAGGCTCTCTCGGCACCGGAGCAGCAGGCGTGGCAGGAGCAGATCCAGGCTTGTCTGGACGAGGTCGACGCGCGGATGTCGACCTATAAACCGGATTCGGAAGTCTCGCGATTCAATCGCGCGGAATCCGCTGAGTGGTTTTCGGTGTCGCATGATACGGCCTTGGTGGTTTCCACGGCCCTGGACGTATCGCATCTGACCGCGGGAGCGTTCGACATCACAGTTGGTCCACTGGTCAATATCTGGAACTTCGGTCCGGATCAGCGCCCGCTGGGAGTACCGTCCGAGGCGGAGATCGCGGCGGCACGCTCGGCTGTGGGGTACCAACATATTGAAGTGCGATTGGATCCACCCGCCTTGCGCAAGAAGATCCCCCAGGTGAAGATTGATCTGTCGGCGATCGCCAAAGGGTTTGCGGTCGATCAGGTGTCGGACCTGCTGCAGCAGGGTGGGATTCGAGCGTACATGACGGAGGTCGGTGGGGAAGTGCGGACCCGCGGGACTCGTCCTGACGGCGTTGCCTGGCGTATTGGGATCGAACGCCCGGTGGCGGGGCGCCGCGATCTGGAATTGGTCGTCAACCTGAAAAATATCAGTCTGGCCACGTCGGGAGACTATCGGAACTTTTTTGAAGCGGATGGGCGGCTCTACTCTCATGAAATTGATCCACAGACTGGTCGCCCCGTGGAGCATGGCGTAGCGTCCGTCTCGGTGATGGACCAGAGCACGATGCGGGCCGACGCGTTGGCGACTGGTTTGATCGTGCTGCAGCCGGACAAGGCGTGGCAACTGGCAGGCGAACTGGGACTGGACATCATGATGATTGTCCGCCGCGAGCAGGCATTTGAAGAGCGTGCTACCGCCGGGTTTGCGGCGAACATCGCCGAGCGGGTAAACTAACTCGAAATTTTGGCGGTCGAGAATGACCGTGAATTCCAACATGGTGACCTGCGATGGTATTTGTACTGACCCTACTAGTCTTTAGTCTGGCGCTGGTTGGCATGTCACTGGGGGTGATCCTCAGTGACCGGCAAATCCACGGTTCCTGCGGTGGCCTGTCGCACATCCGCGGCAAGCACGGGAAGGTCGCCTGTGACGGTTGTCCATCGGGCGGCAAGAATTGCGGCAAGAGCGAGTCGGCCCAATCCCGAGATGAATGATTGACCGGCTTGCGAGTTCCCCCTCTGCGGCGGTGCCGACTTGGGCCGCTTGGGTCGCCGCGGCAGCCGGTTTTCGACTGCACCGCGTCGCATTTTTGCCCCGGGATGCTGTCGCCAAGGGGGTGGTCACTTTGTAGAATCACGTCAGAACTTCGGAGTCGGCGGTGCCGCTGGGTGTTGGGGACGCTGCAAGTCACCCGGCGCCGATCGGAAGTATGGTGGGGGGATTATTTTATCGAAGGGAGTGCCGGCAGTGGCTTGGCGGTTGATGCCAACACGCTTCTGGGTGCTCTATAGGTTCGGCCAGATCACGAGTCTGAGGTGCGGCGACTCTCTGGGCGCAAATCTCATCTTGAGGGGTATTCCTTCACACAATGTTGTAGTGACGCGTCGCGTCGAGCGATCGATATTTGGCGAAGGGTACTTCAGGGAAAAGGGAGTGGAATCATGGCGAAGCAGATTCTTGCGCGCGACTTCATGGTCACGAAGCTTATCACGTTGTCCCCGGACATAAAAATGTTGGAGGCGGCGAAGCTGTTGCTCAAGAATCGCATCTCCGGTGCCCCGGTGGTGGATAAGGCTGGTGAGCTGATTGGTGTCTTTTCCGAGCGGGACGTGATGAGTGCTCTGCTGGATGCGGTCTACGATGACTTGCCTGAAGCAGAGGTGCGGAACTATATGTCGCGTGATCTGCGGACGATCAACGAGGACACCGATTTGCTGGCCATCGCTCAGATCTTTCAGACGCAGGGATTCCGCCGCCTACCCGTGGTGCGCGATGGTAAGCTGGTGGGGCAAATCAGTCGCCGGGATGTGATGGCGGCCGTGGCCAAACTTCTTGAGCCCGCGACCGATCGCAAGACGGCCGTACTCTACCTGAGCGCCTTGCGAGAGCACCCCGGAGTGCCGCTGCAATAAGAATCAGAGCCACGTCGGTCTCGGTCCTCAAGTCATCGATCTTGCCTTGTACCGAGCCCGTGTTGGTTTGTACAATCGATATTCAAAGCTCTGGCATGCAAGATGCGCATGTTCGTAGGTCGGGATCCTATCCCGACCACGCTCGGTGCGGAGGATCCCAAGCTACCTTGGGTGCGGCCAGCGACTGCGTTAGGAAGTCAACCAGGAACAAGCAAGGACGTGGATCATGGGACTGTTTGGTCTACCGGGCGGGGATTTGCCAGCCGCGACCTACTGTGACGTTGTTGCCCGCTACCAGCAACTGCGTCCGATTCGTCTGCGTCTGAATCATGAACTCGTCGGTCGGCTGAGCCAGGATGTGCTGAGAATTGGAGCGAGTCGGCTCGGCATGCTTAAGAATGGCGTGTTCGTTTTCAACACGGAAGATGAGACTTCCGTGCTCATGGACTATTGCATCTACGACGTCTATCGGGAGGGACGCAACGCGGTCGAGCAGTATCTGTGCGATTGCCCACCTGACCCTGATTCCGACGAAATGACATGTTTGCGAGCGATGCAGCAGGCCACATATGCAATGATGTCCGTGCTTCGCGTCGAGTCCGGTGTGGGCGTTCAGGTACGGAATTTCTTCACAGAAGAAACGCAGTTGCTCGTCGACCTGGGACTATCCAAATCGGCACGCCCAGGATTGCTTCTGGGCACGCGTCTGCTGGACTTCCACGACTTTACCGCCACCGGTGGTGCGGCGATTCCCCTGGGGGTTCTTGACGAGTCTCAATTGGAGCAGTGGCAAACGCGAATCAGTACCGGGATCGAGGATAGAGATTTCGATCCTGCTCCGCTCATCCGCCGATGTCTTGAGGCAGGAATGTCTTCACACGTACGATACGAACGTTCGGATACGGAACGTCGAATCGACATGGGGCACGATGTCGGTGCAATTGAATCGTCCGCCCAACGAAAGCGAAAACTCGCCGCGCGTTCCGCAAACAAGGTTTCGGCGAACCGGCGGTGCGGGTGTGGGAGCGGCAAAATGTTCAAGAATTGCTGTGGGAAGCGCTACGCGCATTCGCCGCACGGCGTGCCTTTAGCGACGTGTGGTGCCCGTGTCGTCAGGTCGTGTAGCGTTACGCTCGAATGCGACGGTTGTTGTCGCGCATCGTGGTACGGCAATGGCGGACAAAGTGACGACCGGTGGGTGGCTCCCGCTGGGTTCTTTTGCCATCTATCTTGTCCCCCCAAGGGAGATGTGCACGGGCCACACCTACAGACCGGAAGGGGACAAGAACATCTGATGACAAAAACATCTCGGCTCAACTGATCTTTTTGTGATCCCATTTTCTTGTCCCCACTCACTGCCGCACAGCGGCCTCTTCTTCCGGCGCGGCCCCGGACGAAGCGTAGAGTGTCAGTCGGTAACATGCACGCATGCCATAGAACGGGATTTTGCCGTTCCGCGTCGGGGAAGTGGGGAGCGATGGAAGCTGCACAAACGGAATAAATTCCGTTCTACGTTTGGCTGTGGCCAACGGTCGGGCTAGGAGAATTATACGATGCTCGTTCCACAGTATTGGGCTGAAAGCCGCCTTCAGCATCGGCAGCAAGGGCGACAGATCACGGTGCGGCGATTTGGTTGGTCGGACGTCAGCCAGGCCGACGCCCAATCCAGCGCCGATGCGCGAGTCGAAGAGGCACTCCAACGATTGCTCGCGGGCGAAAAGCTTCCGCGCCGGGAACCGAAAGTCCCTTACAATGGTGCGGAGGGAGTACCGATTCGAGAAGAGATCGTCAGTCGCCATGGCGAGACGATCATTACTCGCAACTCCTACGGAGCACGGTGTCTGAATACGCCCAATGTGCTCTTTGCTGACGTGGACTTCCGAGTCGATCCATCCTGCCGGCTGACACTCGTGGTCGTCCTACTGTTGCTCAGCTGCGCCGTGGTGGTGGGATGGTTGGCGGCCTCCAAAGTGATTGGCTCTGTCCTGGCCGTTGTTGCTCTCGTGCTCAGCGGATCGATCGCAAAGATACTTCATCGAGCCCTGCAGCGGGCCAGCGGCGGCGCGGAGGGGGCGGCGCGCCATCGGATAAGCCGTTTTGTGCAGCAACGTCCCGAGTGGAATCTGTGCGTCTATCGCACCCCAGCCGGCCTGCGCGTGCTGGCAACTCACCGGACCTTCAGCCCCGGCGACCCTGCGGTAACCGAGTGCTTTAAGGCGTTCGATACCGATCCGGTCTATGCCCGAATGTGTTTGAACCAGCAGTGTTTTCGCGCTCGTGTCAGTCCCAAGCCATGGCGAATCGGAATCGACCAGCACCTGCGGCCGCGCAGCGGCGTCTGGCCCGTCACGCCAGATCGCCTGCCCCTGCGGATCGCATGGATCGCAGCATACGAAGCTGCCGCCCAATCGTTCGCAGCCTGCCAATTGATCGAGTCCGTTGGCAGTGGCATCACGCATCCTGACGTCCGGCTCGTCCAAGAGTTGCACGACGAGATGAGTGGCGCCACCAGGCAGCTGCCGATCGCGTGACAAATGAGCCACACGGACTATGATTCAACTTGCAGCGCAGTGCTGTGTGCGCTTCGTAGGCCGCAACTTCGCGTCTGCCGCTCACATCTTGGCCAGTTGGCTGTTGCGTGGCGGCAGATTCACGTATTGCGAGAATCGGACGGGAGATAGGGACGATTCGCGTAACGCACACTCGGATCTCGAAGAGGATGCTTAACCGGTAAATGGGGAGCGAACCAGTGTGATCGGGATCGGTGAATGGGCGGCGATGGGAACCGCACTGGCGTGGACGCTTTCCGCACTGGCTTGGACCGCTTCGGGAAAACGAGTTGGTTCGCTACCGGTCGGGTTCATTCGCTTGCTGGTGGCCAGCGTGTATTTGGCCACCTATGGTCGTCTGCTGCGTGGCCTATGGTTGCCCAGTGACGCCCCGGCGGAAACCTGGTGGCTGTTGAGTTGTTCCGGCTTTCTCGGCTTCTTTCTGGCAGATCTCTGTCTCTTCCGGGCGTTTATACTGATCGGGCCTCGCCTGGCGCTGTTAGTCCAATCGCTCACGCCACCCCTGACCGCGCTGACTGCATGGGCTTTTCTGGGCGAACGCCTGTCCACCCTGGATTGGCTGGGCATGGTATTGACGGTGACCGGTGTCAGCTGGGTGATTCTGGGACGTGCTCCTTCGACTCCGGCACGCATTCCGTCGACGACGATCACGGCTTCGAGCCGCAACTTGCGCAACGGACTGTTGTTATCGGGTGCCGCCGCGTTGGCTCAAGCGTGTGGGTTCGTCTGTTCAAAACAGGGTATTGGTCAATACGATGCGGTTGCGGCCACCTTCATCCGCGTCATCACGGCCATCGCTTGCTTCGCCGTACTAATCACCCTCACGCGCCGCTGGAATTTCATTCGCTTCGCTGTGCGGGACACAAAGGCGATGTCCATTGTCCTGTTCGGGTCGTTGGTGGGGCCGTTTCTGGGCGTTGCATTATCGCTGGTGGCGATTCGGAATTGTCACACCGGAGTGGCGGCGACCATTATCAGTACGACCCCAGTATTGATTTTGCCCTTCGTCATTATTCTGCACCGAGAGCACGTCAGTCTCCGCTCGGCTGTTGGGGCCGTCATCTCCGTGATCGGTGTGGCGCTGCTGGTGCTGTAGCACGGTACTTAGATCTCCTGGCCGCTCAACCGTTCACGTCCCCATCCTGGATCAAGTCCAACACGGTCTTGCCCGCGCGCACTTGCTCCAGGCGCTCCGCGGCAAGGGGGTGGTCGAGCCAGCGTGGGCGGAGGGGTGGCGGGCGCAGCACGCCGCGCAACAATAGCTCGCGCATGATCGGGATCTGATCGACGGCCAGCTTGCCAACCAGCAGAGGCTCAATCTCGCCGCCGCCGCGGAAGTAATCCAGGATCTCCACGAGACCGCGGAGATAAATCGCATCTTTGGTGAGGCCGCCGGCGCGATACACGCGTAGTGCAATCGTGTAGGCCGTGCGTGGTTCGAATCCGTACTGTTGGGTAAGCGTCTGAAAGACTTCGGGTAGCGGCTTCCCGCCTGCCATCTGGTCGGTGGCCACCACGCGAGCCGCCAGGGTCCGCATCCGTGAGTGGCTCAGGCCGCCCACCAGATACTCCGACAGCACTGCAAGTCCCTCTTGAAGTCCATCGTATCCGGCCAAGCCGACCTTGAGCAGTCTGAGGGGCTGGGCAGCGCCGTTGTAGTACGTTACCAGGTGTGTCCCCACTTCATGCTGCAGCAGCGCGTCGACGCGCGCGCGCCGAGTGTGGTTTCGCGACCGATCAACAGATTGCCGCCCGTCGAGAGTAGTCCGCTATACATGTCGTCGCGCACAATGGCTTGGGGAGTGAACTCCTTCATCGACTGCCGATAGTATTGGATTTCTCGTGTGGCTCGCCTGGCGAACTCCTTGGCTCCCATGCGATCGGGTTCGGCCGGTTCGGAACGTGGCAGCCGTTTGAGGATCTCATCCGCCAGTTCCGCCAGCGACGGCGCGACGCCGCCAAACACCTGTAGGCTTCCTGGGAGGAATCGTCGCGTGCCAATGTCGGAAAGCATGATGATCTGACGCTCAAGTTCATCTTGCGTTTGGCGAAAGACGTGTTCCAGCGTTGGGTCTTCGATTTGCTCGGTACGAATGCGCAGCAGCTTGCGTTTTAGTAGCAGCGGATCGTTTTCAAGCGGACGGTAAAGGAAACGGGGCTCCGTCTGATAGCCTTCTGCCGCAAACGTATGCCATGACCGCTCGGCATTCACGGGGGTAGTAAGCAGCAAGAATTTGAACTGACTGCTGACGTCGGCCAACTGGCGATCGACGCTCCAGACCATTTGGGGCAGAGAGCGCCGCCCCAGCATGTAGTAATGTTGCGGTCGGACATTGGTGCGGTTCAATGCGAAGGCGAAAAACGCTTGTTTCAGGGCGCGAGTGACACCGCGACGGAGTCGTCGTAGTAACGCCTGGTAGACCTCACCCGTTTCCGGACTGCGATAGATCGGACGGATCTCGAGTCCCAAAACGTGACAGTTTAGTCGCAGGGCATCTGCCGCCGAGATCAGCTGATGCATGCCAGGCGGGTGCGTACGCGACTGCACGACGATAGTCACTTCGCTCCCCTTGCGGTGGAGCTTGATCCGCTGCAAGGCAAACTCGAGTTTGGCCACCGTTCCATCGGGACGGTGGGGCAGTCGTGTTAGGATGCGGAAGGCACCCTGCGGCAACAGCGGTTCGGCTGTGATTTCATCGACTGTGCGTGGCACCCGGCCATCGTCGTCCGACCACACTTCGAGGACGAGAAAGGAACCTAGACGGGCTGCGGCCGTTTCGGCAATGCGACTGACCAACTTCCGCAGGCCGGGCCGTCGAACCACTCCACCGGGCGCACTCAGGTAGGCCGCCTCGGCGGTCACAAACAGCCCGGTCCCTGCATCGGCGCGGCGCGGGTCGCGGCGGTAGATGCAGAGAAATGGCAAGAGCCGATCCATGTTCAGCATGCCACCCCCCGGCAGTTGCTCACGCACCGGACGATTCTCGGCCAGCGCAACCACGACGCGTTCAATCAGGCGGTCGCTGATCGGCTCGATATCCGCGCTGGTCATCGGCACCTCATGTTGGATGATAGTCTGATGTCTCAACCTGCTGCGAATTGTTGCTTGCCGGTGGGCTACCGGGCAAGGCCCTCGCCGCCCGTAGCTGAGCCCGCCCGTAGCTGAGCCCGCCCGTAGCTGAGCCCGCCCGTAGCTGAGCCCGCCAGGGCTCAGCAGCGTCCCGCCTAGCAGTCCCCACAAATCGGAAGCCTCGGCGGCTTCCGCTACGCCAAATCGGAAGCCTTGGCGGCTTCCGCTACACGAAATCGGAAGCCTTGGCGGCTTCCGCTACGCCCGTAGCTGAGCCCGCCGTAGCCCGTAGCTGAGCCCGCCAGGGCTCAGCAGCGTCCCGCCAAGCTGTCCCCACAAATCGGAAGCCTCGGCGGCTGGTCCCCACAAATCGGAAGCCTCGGCGGCTTCCGCTACGCCAAATCGGAAGCCTTGGCGGCTTCCGCTACGCCCGTCGCCCGGCAGGAATTCCCACAATTCGACGGAAAAATGGCGGCGGAACCCTTTTCCTCATCGCAGAAACGGTTCACAATCGTTGGATTCAAAGTGGGCCGACGCGGTCACTCTTCGCCGATCAGGTATCCGTCTCCAAGCGAGCTGGTGCCTCGGTGTACGAAATCGGGTTCGTTCGTTAGAATCGGGAGCCGAGGAGCCCAAGAGGCCTTTTCCCGGCGGTTCCTCTTGGTGCAGGTCGTGTCTCTTTCTTCGGCTTCGTCCGATCGCTTTCTAGGTGCATTTTAACTTCGATAGTCTCGCGACGCAGGATGATCGGATCATTGTTTCCAGCATGGCTTGACCGCATGAAGCCCCTCGTGGGGGTCGGTCTCGTAGTCGGTACGTTATACGTGGTGGCGATGCTCTACTACGGAGGTTCCCCGGAGACGTGGCGGGTGGGATACTCGCCTCGGCAGCCGGTGCCGTTCAGTCATGCGTTGCATGCAGGCCAGCTGGGGATGGACTGTCGGTACTGTCACACGACGGTCGAGACCGCCGCGTTTGCCGCCATTCCTCCATCGGCGACGTGCATGAACTGTCACAAGCAGATCGCGCCGGAGAGCCGCAAGCTGCTGCCGATCCGCGAGGCCTACGCCAGCGACGCGTCGGTGCCCTGGATCAAGGTGCACGATTTGCCGGACTACGTCTACTTCAATCACAGTGCGCACGTGACGCGCGGTGTGAGTTGTGTCTCGTGTCACGGTCGCGTGGATCAGATGGAGCAGGTGACTCAGGTGAAGCCGCTGAGCATGAGTTGGTGTTTGGACTGCCATCGCAATCCCGACGCTCACCTGCGACCACCCGAGTTCGTCACGGACTTGGACTGGGTACCCGACGAAGATGCCGCGGTGACTGGCAAGCGGGTGCGTGAACAACTTCAAATTAATCCGTCGACAAGTTGCTCGACATGTCATCGATAGGCAAACAAAGAACATTGAAGACACATTGGCGAAGTCTGGCGGAGTTGCATGACCTGCCGGAGTACCGCGCGTTTGCTGAGGCCGAGTTTCCAGAAACTGCGGACCCGGGGGGGATTAACCGGCGCCGTTGGTTGCAGGTGATGGGGGCCTCCTTTGCGTTGGCCGGCGTCGCAGGATGTGAAACGAAGAAGCAGGAGGTGCTTCCGTTCGCCCACCGTCCGGAAGGTCGTACGCCGGGCGAGTCGCAGCAGTACGCGACGGCGATGGACCTGTCGGGCAGCGCCATTGGGCTGCTGGTGACGAGTGTCGACGGTCGACCGATCAAGGTGGAGGGAAACCCGGAGCATCCGCAGAGTCTCGGGGGAAGCCATTCGCTGGCGCAAGCGGCGGTCCTGGAGTTGTACGATCCCGATCGCAGCCAGCATCCGGTCCAGTTGGCGGCGCAGGGCCCGATCATCCATGCGGGAGAGCCGGGGAAGGACAAGTGGACCGGCTTTGACGAGTTCTTGCGGAGTCATTTTGCGGGGGTGAAGGAGAGGCAGGGAGCTGGATTTGCCGTGCTTTCCGAGGCGAGCAGTTCGCCCACCCTGGCGCGACTTCGCGCTCGACTGCTGGGTGAATTGCCACAAGCTCGGTGGGCGGTTTACGAGCCGCTGACCGACGATCACGTACGGGAAGGTGCGAAGCTGGCTCTGGGCGCTCCGTATCGTACGCAGCTCGATCTGAGCACGGTGCGCATCATGCTGACGCTCGATGCGGACCTGCTGGGTGCCCATCCCGCGTCGCTGCGGTATGCGCGTGACTTCGCCAAGGGGCGTGAAGTTGTCAAGGGTTCCATGAATCGGTTGTACGCGGTCGAGAGCAGTTTCTCGATAACCGGTGCTTCGGCCGATCATCGGCTCCCCTTGCGTAGTGGGCAGGTGGCGGCTTTTGTCGGGCGTTTGCTGCAGATCGTGACACAGCTGCTGGGTGCCGCGGGAAGCAACGAAGCGGGAACGACGCACGCCGACAAATTCCTGGCTGCCGTCGCTGCCGATCTGGTGGCTCATCGGGGTGAGAGTGTGGTAGCGGCAGGATCTGCAGCAGCCGGCCGAGGTGCATGCCGCCGTCCACCGGCTCAACGCACTATTGGGCAACGTTGGCAAGACGGTCCAGTATACGCTGGATGAATCGGCAGACGGCGCGGGCCATGTGAGTGCGTTGGCGGCCGTGACCAGTGACATGCAGGCTGGCAACGTCGACACGCTATTGATTCTGGGTGGTAATCCGGTCTACGACGCGCCGACCGATCTGGATTTCGCGGGTGGTCTGAAGAAGGTCAAGACGAGCATTCATGTGGGGCTGTACCGTAACGAGACGGCTCGCGCTTGCCAGTGGCACGTTCCGCAGTCTCATTTTCTCGAGTCGTGGGGGGATGCGCGGTCGTTTGATGGCACTTACAGCGTGGTGCAGCCAATGATTGCTCCGCTCTACGGTGGCAGGACGTGGAGCGAGCTGGTGGCACGTCTGCTCGGCGACACGCTTCCCAAGCCGGAGGAATTGGTGCGGGAGACGTTTCAAGTCCCTCGCTGGGGGCGAAGTACAGCGAGAGTCTCTGGCGTCGTACCGTGCATGACGGGCTGCTCGCCGACAGCGCCTGGCCCGCCGCGACGGTATCCGAGCCCAGGGAAGTATCGCTTCCCACGCAGTTGGCAGAGACCTTACCGGGAAACGGTGAGTTGGAACTGGTCTTTTGCCGGGATGCTTCGGTCTATGATGGGCGATTCGGCAATAACGGCTGGCTGCAAGAGTGTCCTGATCCGCTCACGAAGTTGACGTGGGACAACGCGGCATTGGTGGGACCCGTCACCGCCAAGGCATTGGGCGATTGCCTCCCAGACGCTCGCCACGTTGCAAGCTTGGCAGTTCCCAGTTGCAGGTGCCGGTTTACGTGATGCCGGGGCAAGCGGAAGGTTCGATCGCCCTGTCCCTCGGCTACGGTCGTACGGCGGCGGGGTTGGTCGGTGGCTTGGAAGAAGCCTCGGTTCCGCCGGTTGGCGTCAATGCCTATTCGCTGCGGACCAGTCAGGGGATGTACGTGGCCACGGGGCTGACCGTCGAGGCGACAGGCGGCACGTATCGTCTGGCTGTCACCCAGGATCATTTCGCGATCGACACGGTTGGCCTGCGGGAGCGGGCCAGACGTATACCCGATCTTGGTCCGCGAAGCGCCGCTGGACCAGTACCTGCAGCACCCCGATTTTGCTCAGCATGTCGAGCATGTTCCTGAGCTCGAGTCGATGTGGAAGGAGCATGTTTACGACGGTCATCGTTGGGGCATGTCGATCGATCTGGCGAAGTGCATTGGCTGCAATGCGTGCGTCGTGGCGTGTCAGGCGGAGAACAATATTCCGGTGGTTGGCAAGGACCAGGTCCTGCGCGGCCGAGAAATGCACTGGATCCGCGTCGACCGCTACTTCAAGGGCGATGCCGACCATGCCGAAGACGTTGAAGTAGCCATGCAACCGGTTGCCTGTCATCACTGTGAACTGGCTCCGTGCGAGCAAGTTTGTCCCGTGGCGGCGACGGTTCACAGTAGCGAGGGGCTCAATGATATGGTGTACAACCGCTGTATCGGGACTCGCTATTGCGCCAACAACTGTCCGTACAAAGTGCGTCGCTTCAACTACTTCAATTACCACAAGGACTTGGAGGACGCCAATCGTGAAGTCAGCAAGATGGTTTACAATCCCGAGGTCACCGTACGGGTACGTGGTGTGATGGAGAAATGCACGTACTGCGTGCAGCGAATTCAGGCGGCGAAGATCGAGACGAAGAACGACGGTCAGCCGGTTCAGGACGGCCAGGTGGTCACTGCCTGCCAGCAGGCATGTCCCACGCAAGCTATCGTGTTCGGTGATCTGGCCGACAGGCAATCGCAGGTGGCAAAGAATCAGCAGGACACCCGGTCGTATGCCATGTTGGCTGAGTTGAACGTCAAGCCACGCACGACGTACATGGCGAAGATCCGCAACCCGCATCCCGCGCTGCTGGTCGCGGAGGGGGAGAAGGCGGATCACGAGGCAGGATAGACTATGGCGGTTGTAGACAACACATTCAATGATCCAACTCAGCGGGCACCTTTGGTGACCGGCCCGGCCGATTTGACGACCGTCACGAACACGGTCTGTGAGATTGCGGAACGGTATCGGCCGCCGCGCAGTTGGTATGTCGCGTTTACCATCTCCGTGTCGGTGTTGGCCGTATTGGGGCTTTCGGTTGTCTACTTGATTGCCACAGGGGTTGGTGTCTGGGGCAATAACAGTCCGGTCTTCTGGGGCTGGCCGATTGTCAATTTCGTGTTTTGGGTTGGCATCGGGCATGCGGGGACGCTGATTTCGGCGATTTTGTTTCTGTTCCGCCAGCAGTGGCGGACGAGCATCAACCGCATGGCGGAAGCGATGACGATTTTCGCGGTGACGTGTGCCGGCCTGTTTCCGGCCATTCACGTCGGCCGGGTCTGGCTGGTGTACTGGTTGGCCCCGTACCCGAATTATCTGGGAATGTGGCCGAATTTTCGCAGTCCGTTGTTGTGGGACGTGTTTGCGGTCAGCACGTATGCCACCGTGTCGGCCCTGTTCTGGTACCTGGGGATGATCCCCGATTTGGCGACGTTACGGGACCGCGCCACGTCGACCGTGCGGAAATTTGCCTTTGGCGTGGCGTCGTTGGGGTGGAGCGGATCGGCGCGAGCCTGGCACCGCTACGAGCGCGCCTACCTGTTGCTGGCCGCGCTGGCGACTCCGCTGGTGTTGAGCGTTCACTCGGTGGTGAGTTTCGACTTTGCCGTGGCGCTAGTTCCAGGTTGGCACACCACGATCTTTCCTCCCTATTTCGTCGCCGGGGCGATTTTCAGCGGTTTCGCCATGGTCGTGACGCTCGCCGTGCCGGCCCGCGCTTACTTCGGGCTCGAAGAACCTGATCACGCTGCGGCACCTGGAGAACATGACGAAAGTCATTCTGGCCACCAGTTGCATGGTCGGATATGCCTACGGTGTCGAGTTGTTCACCGCCTGGTACAGCCAGAACCCGAACGAGACGTTTCTTGTTCCTGGGCAACCGTCCCTTCGGTCCCTATGCTCCCGCATACTGGACGATGGTTTCCTGCAACGTGTTTATTCCCCAACTTTTCTGGTTCAGGAAATGCCGTACCACTCCCTGGATCATGGTGATGATTGCCCTGTTGGTGAATGTGGGCATGTGGATGGAACGGTTTGTGATCATGATGTCTTTGACGCGCGATTACCTGCCGTCGAGTTGGGGTTCGTTTGTTCCCACTCCCATTGATGTTGTTATGTTGATCGGCAGCTTTGGTCTTTTCTTCACGCTGTTTCTGCTCTTCTGCCGCTATCTACCGATGGTGGCGATGGCTGAAGTGAAGACCGTTCTGCCACATGGACACCAACCGTGATCGAGCACGAAGAACGAACAGACCAGCCTCAGGTGCTGTGTGGATTGCTTGCTGAGTTCTCCGATCAGCAGGGGTTGCTGGAAGCAGCGCAGGCGGTGCGCGAAGCGGGGGTGCGGCGGTGCGACTGCTACTCGCCCTATCCGATCCATGGCATGGAGCGCGCCCTCGGGATTCGCAATACCCACTTGCCTTGGTTGGTTCTGATCGCGGGGATCGCGGGCTGCATCGTGGCGTTGCTTCTGCAATGGTGGACCAATGCCGTCGACTACCCGTTAAATATCAGCGGCAAGCCGCTGTTCAGTCTGCCGGCGGATATTCCGGTTACGTTCGAGCTGATTGTGCTTTTTAGTGCCTTCACCGCTTTTATTGGTGTGCTGGCCCTGAACGGACTTCCTCGTTTCAACAATCCGCTGTTTCAGCAGGAGAAATTTCGCCGCGCCACGTCGGATCGGTTCTTCATCGGCGTCGAGGCGAGCGATCCCCTCTTTGACGAGTCGCGGATGCGCGAACTGTTGCAAGCGGCCGGAGCCATTTCGATCGAGCAGGTCCGCGACGCCGCCTCGCCGGCGAAGATTCCCTTGGCGGTTCACCTGGTGGGCGTGGTCGTCTTGTGTCTGGCTTTCATTCCGCCGCTGTGGATTGCCAAGGACCGCCGCACCAAATCGGAGGTGCCACGCATCCACCCGGTAACCGATATGGATTTTCAGCCAAAATTTAAAACGCAAGCCGAGACGTCATTGTTTGCCGATTCGAGGACCATGCGACCCCCGGTCCTCGGCACGATTGCCCGCGGCCAGCTGCGTGACGACGAGCATTTCTACCGTGGGATCGCCGCCAGCGAGTTTGCCAAAACGTTTCCCGAGCAGGCCGGTCCCGTTAGCATGGCGATGATCGTGCGCGGACGAGAACGATTCAATATCTATTGTGCGACTTGCCATGGATTGGCCGGTGATGGGGACGGAATTACTTCCAAACGTGCCTTGGCTCGAGCTGACTCGCCAGCCTGGCGTCCCCCCTTGTCTCTGCACAGCCAGGCCGTACTGGAACTGCCCATCGGAAAGGTCTTCAGTACGATCACCAACGGAGTCGATCGGCAAAACGACGGAAACCTGTCGATGCCCGCCTACGGTCCGCAGATCCCACCGCAGGATCGCTGGGCCATCGTACTCTATGTCTTGGCCTTGCAGCGAAGCCGCAATGCCCCGTTGGATGATCTGCCTGTTAATGAACGAGAAGCGTTGCAGTTACCTGATTTGAATCAGTGATCAGGAATGCTATGGACCAGAGAATGAACAAGAACTGGCAGTGACTTGACCGCCGTCGGCGGTGAGTCGCCGTGCTAACGAGCTGAGCGAATTGCCATGCAGAAGCATGATATCCCCCAACTTGGCGACGACGATAACATGACGCTGGCCACCGTCCCACCCCGTTTGGCGTGGGGGGTTGCGATCGCCGGTATCGTGGTGTTGTTGCTGGCGCTGATCTTGGGGTGGGTGGGAAGTGGTTCCCTGAAGTATTTCTGGCACGCGTATCTGGTGAGTTTCTGTTTCTATCTCAGCATTTCGTTGGGCGCCCTCTTTCTTGTGGCGTTGCACCACGCGAGCCGAGCGGGCTGGAGTGTCTGCGTGCGGCGTGTGAGCGAAATCGTGGCAGTCAATGTGCTGCTCATGGCAGTCCTCTTCCTACCCATTCTGCTGGCGGCTTTTCTGGGTGGTAAATCACTCTACGAATGGACCGACCTGGCAGCCATCGATAACGAACACACCCGGCACATCCTGGAGGGGAAACAGGCGTATTTGAACCTTCCCTGGTTTACCGTGCGGGCGATCCTCTATTTTGGTGTCTGGGGGGGGCTGATCTGGTTCTTCTGGAGAGGGTCGTTGCGGCAGGATCAATCGGGCGACGTGAGTTTGTCGTTGCGCATGGAGCGCGTCAGTTACCCAGCCCTGATCTTGTTTGCGTTGACCATCACCTTTGCCTCCTTCGACTGGATCATGTCACTGACCCCGGTCTGGTTCAGCACGATCTTTGGTGTGTACTTCTTTTCGGGATCGGTGGTCGGCGCCCTGGCTGCGATCATTCTGCTGCTGATCGGATTGCAGGCCACCGGTCGGCTCACGAACGCGGTGACTCCGGAGCATTACCACGAACTGGGCAAGCTGCTGTTCGCGTTTATCGTATTTTGGGGGTACATGGCGTTTTCGCAGTACATGTTGATTTGGTACGCGAACATGCCCGAAGAGACGATCTGGTACTTGCCGCGGCAGCGTTTTGGCTGGACGGCCGTCTCGCTGATCTTGCTGTTTGGGCACTTGTTCATCCCTTTCTTCGGCTTGATGTCACGCCAGGTCAAGCGGCGCAAAGCACTCCTCGGATTCTGGGCCGTGTGGATGCTGTTCGTGCATTGGCTGGACGTGCAGTACCTGGTCATGCCCCATGTCAACGAGACCGGTTTTCCCTTGGGGCCCGTCGACATTTGTTGTCTGACGGGGTTCGGATTGATCTATTTCGCCGGGATACTGGTTTGTGCCGGCCATCGTCCGCTGGTCCCGACCAAGGATCCGCGGTTGGGCGAATCGCTCGGTTTCGAGAACTTGTGACGTGCCGTGTGCCGGCTCGTTGGACTGCGACGGTGCCGACTGGTTGCATGTCGTTGCGGGGACTCTCTGGCAGCGATCGGATCGGTTCCCCATCGAGCCTTGGCTCGCTAAAGTTATTAGAGCCTTGGCTCGCTAAAGTTATTAGGAGTGAGAGGAGTCTGCGTGGGCAGTCTCCATTTCGTGTGTCGAAGTTTGGAAGTGGTGCGAAATGGCTTTCAACGACGGTGTCAAAGTTGCCCCGGTTGCCTATATTGGCTTGGTGAGCGTCATTGTCACGCTGGTGGCTGTGATGGCACTGCAAGTCCTCTATTTCCAGCAGCGCAATGAAATAACGGCAGCTGAGTTGGCCGCCGCGGGGTCTCCCCCGGAGCTGGCCGAGCTGACTGCCAAACAGTTGACCGCCTTGACGCAACGAGGTTATGTCGATCGGCAGCGAGGGATCGTGGCCATCGGTATCAACCGAGCCATGGAGCTGGTGCTGACCGATCTTGCCCACGGCAAGACACCTGAGGAGGTGATTGGTCCGGCGGTCGTCCACGCCCGCTGGTCCCCTGGCGCCAGCGGAAAAGCCTGCCGCCGAGAGTGAAGCTGCGGCGGATGCGGAGAGCGGAATCGAGTGAACCGCCGAAGAAGATGCCTGCCACCGAAACACAGGAGCCGAAAGATGATGGCAAGTCTTGAATTCCTGGTGCGGCGCTGTTTCACGTGTTTGTCGACCGCACCTGCTTGCCTGCCGGCCGCCACATGCGGAGGATCTTCCCTACGAACGCTGCTGCTCGCTGCGCTCGTGCTGCTCGGCGGCAGCGTGGCGCAGGCTCAGCGGAAGGAGGCGGCGCCGTCCGATCTGCAGGGTGTCGGAGTGACCGAGCACTTGAACGACCAGCTCCCGTTGGACCTCCAGTTTGTCGATTTCAAAGGGGCTACTGTCAAACTGGGGGATTATTTTGACGGAACTCACCCCGTCATTCTGACGCTGAACTATTCCAGTTGCCCGATGTTCTGCAGTCTGCAGCTCGACGGTCTGTTCGACGGGCTGAGAGGGATGAAATGGGACCTTGGTGACCAGTACCGGATGGTGACCGTCAGTATTGATCCGACTGAGCCGAGCGAACGGGCGGCGATGACTCGCGAGAAGTATTTGCAGCGGTATGGGCGTCCGGGAAGCGGGCAGGGGTATGCGATTTTGACGGGCAAGAACAAGCAAATCAAGGAGCTGACCGACACGGTCGGTTTTCTTTATCGATACGTGCCGGAGACCGGTGAGTATGCTCACACGGCCGTGACCATGATTTGTACTCCTGACGGCCGTTTGTCCCGCTATCTGTATGGCGTGGAGTATGACCAGCAGACGCTGCGTCTTTCGTTGTTGGAAGCGGCACAAGGGAAGATTGGGACATCGATGGAACAATTTCTTCTGTTTTGTTTCCACTACGATGCGGCCAAGGGCAAATACGGTCCGGCTGCTTTCAATCTGATGAAGTTGGGAGCGTTGACCACCGTGTTGATTGTCGGCGGCGTGCTGGTCGTGTACTGGCGGAGGGAATCGGGGAAATCTGGCAAAGAGGAATCGGTGGAGTCGCAATGAGCAATCTGTTATCGGTGACGCAGTCAGTGCCGGCCGTCCTGTTAGGCGACGGTTCGTTTTGGCTTCCCCCGCCCGACAGTTCGACGGCTCCGGCGGTGGACAGCGTGTTTTATTTAGTGCTGGTGATATGTGCCATCTTCTTCCTGTTGGTGGTGGCGACGATGTGTCTATTTCGCCATCGCTTACCGGCGTCGTCCAGGCCACCAGGCGGAGAAGACGGCGACTCACAGCAATCTGCTGGAAGTTACTTGGACGATCATTCCGACGTTGATCGTGGCTTATGTCTTTTACGCGGGCTTCTCGGCCTACATGCAGATGCAGGTCGCTCCGCAGAATTCCTACGAGATTCTGGTCAAAGCACAGAAATGGAACTGGTTCTTCACCTATCCCAACGGTCATATCGACAGTGATCTGCATGTGCCGGTTGACGAACCAGTGAAACTGATCATGTCGTCGGAGGATGTGATTCACAGCCTGTTCATTCCGGCTTTTCGCGTGAAGATGGATTGTGTTCCCGGGCGTTACACGTATGCCTGGTTTCGTGGGACGAAGGAGGGAACCTACAACTTGCTGTGCACGGAGTATTGCGGTGACAGTCACTTCGATATGCTGGCGAACGTTGTGGTGCACAAGTCGGGTGAATTTGAAGCCTGGCTGGAGAACGCCGCCAATTTCTACAAGAACTTGCCGCCGGCCGAAGCGGGTCAAATTCTCTTCACGCGCCGTTGCAACCAATGCCACTCCAGTGACGGTACTGTCAAGACAGGCCCTTCATTCAAAGGGGTGTTTGGCGCCGAGCACAAGATGCGTGACGGCAGTATGGTGAAGGTGGACGAGAACTACATTCGCGAGTCGATTCTGGATCCTCAGGCGAAGGTTGTCGCCGGATTCCAGCCGGTGATGCCGACCTTCAAAGGCATTCTCACCGACGAAGAGATCAATTTCCTGATTGAATACATGAAGACGCTTGAATAGCGTCGCGCGGTGCGTAACCTCAGAGCATCCCCTTTCGCGGCGAGTACGACTAATATCCCATGGCTACAACAACGCGAAACCTGGGAGTCGGCGGAGTCTCCTGCCGTCGCTTCCGATAACTATTTGACCCACACGCGGGGCATCGCGTCGTGGATCTTCACGCTGGACCATAAGCGGGTCGGGATCATGTTCCTGATTTCAGTGACGATCTGCCTGGGGCTCGGTGCGTTCTTTGCCCTGCTGATCCGGACCGAGTTGACGCATCCTGGTCCCACGATCATGACGGAGACGACGGCCAAGTTTGTGTCGAAGCTGACGCTCTCGGACACGCAGTTGACGCCCCAGCAGATGTACAACCGCGCGTTTACGCTGCACGGGGCGATCATGATCTTCTTGTTCGTGATCCCGGCTATTCCCTCGGCGCTGGGCAACTTCATTTTGCCGCTGCAGTTGGGGGCCAAGGATGTGGCGTTTCCGCGGCTGAACCTGTTCAGCTATCACCTGTTTGTGTTGGGGACGTTGTTCTTTGTGCTCACGCTGTTGCTGGGGGGCGTGGATACCGGCTGGACGTTCTATGCCCCGTATAGCGTGGAGACATCCACGGCCGTCACCACGGCTGTGACGGGTGCCTTCCTGCTCGGTTTCGGCTCGATCTTCACGGGGCTCAATTTCCTGGTGACCGTGCATACGCTGCGGCGGAAGGGACTGACCTGGTTCAAGATGCCGCTGATGGTCTGGTCGCTTTACGCCACCGCGATCATCCAGTTGCTGGCGACCCCGGTGCTGGCCATCACGCTCGTCCTGCTGCTGGTGGAACGATTGTTTGGCGTGGGGATTTTCGACCCGACGCTGGGAGGCGATCCGGTTCTGTTCCAGCATTTCTTCTGGTTCTATTCGCACCCGGCCGTGTACATCATGATTCTGCCGGCGATGGGGATTATCAGTGAAGTGATTTCGGTGCACAGTCACAAGCACATCTTCGGATACAAGTTGATTGCCTACAGCAGCATCGCCATTGCCTTGCTGGGATTTCTGGTGTGGGGACACCACATGTTCGTGAGCGGCCAATCGGCGTTGGCGGCCATGATCTTCAGCGCTTTGACGTTCAGCGTGGCCATTCCGTCGGCGATCAAGGTCTTCAACTGGGTCGCCACGATGTACAAGGGTTCGATCTCGTTCACCACGCCGATGCTCTACGCCATGATCTTCATCATCCTGTTCGGGTTGGGCGGGTTGACGGGACTGTTTCTCGGAGCCCTGGCCACCGACGTCCATGTCCACGATACGTCGTTCGTGGTGGCGCACTTCCATTACCAGATGGCGGGAGGTGTGCTGATCGCCTTCATTTGCGGTGTCCATCACTGGTGGCCCAAGATGACGGGAAGGATGTACAACGAGACGGCCGGGCGGATTGTGGCCATCGTGATTCTGATCGGTTTCAACTTGACGTACTTCCCGCAGTTCATCATCGGCAGCCGTGGTATGCCGCGACGGTACTTCGATTATGAGAAGTTGCTGGAGCAAATACCTGATCTGACGTTCTACCAGATGATCTCGACGATTGGCGGCTACATGTTTGTGGCAGGGCTGATCGCGATCCCGATCTACCTGATTTACTCGCTGAAGAAGGGCCGGCCGGCACCCGCGAATCCGTGGGGTGCGGCCACCATGGAATGGCAGACCAGTTCGCCTCCGCCGTGGGATAACTTCAGCAAGCCGCCGGAAGTGACCGATCCGTACGATTTCGATCACTTGAAATTCGATGAAAAGACGCAGGGATATGTGACCGCCCCATGAGTGAGAATTCTGAACAGCACAGTGCCGATGGCCACGACGAGCACCCGCCGTGGCTGGCTCATCACTTCGATACGCCCCAGCAGCAGTCCGCGTCAGCCAAGCTTGGCATGTGGACTTTTCTGCTGACCGAAATCCTGTTCTTCAGCGGGTTGTTCTGCGCCTACGCGGTCTTTCGCCGCAATCATCCGGAGATCTTCTTCGACGGCCACCACTTTCTCAATACCACCCTGGGTGCCATCAACACGGCCGTGTTGCTGTTGAGCAGTTTCACGATGGCCTGGGGAGTGCGTTGCGCTCAGTTGGGACAGCGGCGAGGGCTGATCGCCTGCCTCTCGGTGACGTTGGTGTGCGCGGCGGTGTTTCTCGGCATCAAGTACACGGAGTACAAGGTCAAGTGGGATCACCACATGGTCCCCGGGCAGGCGCGGATTGCCGGTTTGTTTGGCGTCGAGTACGAATCAGAGTCGAGTGTACCGGGCGAGTCGCCGCCGCGCGGCTTCCATCCACAGAAGGAATATCTGGAAGAACACCTGCGCGAAGCTGACCGGGAAGCTGGCGTGCGGGTCATATCCGAATCGCTTTACGCCGGGGAATTGGAGCAGCGGATCGAGAATCTGGGGACGTTCTTCGGCATCTACTTCTGCCTGACCGGTCTGCACGCGATCCATGTCATTTGCGGCATCATTGCCATCACCTGGCTGTTGATCCGCGCGGCGAAGGGGCATTTCAGCCGCAGTACTATTTCCCCGTTGACTGTGTGGGATTGTATTGGCACCTGGTCGACCTGATCTGGATCTACTTGTTCCCGCTCCTCTACCTGATTCATTGACAGAAGCTGATTCCGTGACAGATCCGGACGGACCGGCAGTGAAATTGTGAGAGAACCGGCAGCGACAAGTGTGCCGGCAACAGACAACCGAGTATCATTCTTCCTTCGGAATAAGTCCATGGAAAACGGCGTATCTCACATAGCGGATGCTCACCATGACGATGACCATGCAGGTGCGGGGCATGTTGTCCCACTGCCTATCCTGGCAATGGTTTTTGTTGCCCTGTTGGTGCTGACCTATATCACCGTTGCCGTTACCTCCGTCAATCTCGGAAGTCTGAACCTCTGGATTGCACTCGGTGTGGCGACCATCAAGGGCGCATTGGTGTTGCTCTACTTCATGCACCTCCGCTACGACAGCCCCTTCAACTCGATCGTCTTCCTTACCGGCGCTCGTCTTCATGTTCCTGTTCTTGGGCATTGTCATCTTGGACTCGGTCGCCTATCAGCCCGCCGTGTACGACATCATGGCGCCCGGCCAGTAGGCTGCATTGTCTGCCCACAGTTACCTATTTCTCATCTCTGAAGCCTGACCTGGTCGTTGGCCACGATCACTGTAGCTCGGGACCGTGCGCGGTAAGCATGGTCGAGGCAATGGTTGTGCTCTCCGGGTTCGTCAGGACAGCCTTCTGACAGTCAACAGCAGTGTGAGGAGAATGGCCGGCAAGTAGAGAAACGAGGCCCAGAGCATTCGCCGAGCGGGAGCATCCTGTCGCTGCCGCAGGAAGTGCAGCGAAAGCGCGAGATAGACAAGTCCGAGCAGCGCCGCAATCACGCCAAACGCGATACCTGTGAAGTGCCAGATTGCCGGCAGCAGGCTGACCGGCAACAGAATCGCTGCGCCGCATGCGGCCAATATGCCGGCGAGTCTCCCCGACGGGTCTGCCACCGAAGCGACCTGCAGATTCGCTTTGGCATAATGGTCCCGGTAAATCCAGGCGATGGCAATCGCGTGAGGAAACTGCCAGAAGAACACGATTCCGAACAGCATCCACGTCATGGTACCGAGTGGCGTTCCCGCCACCGCTCCGCCAATCACCATGGGCATCGCGCCGGCTACCGCTCCCACCGGCAGTTGCCATACCGAAATCGATTTCAGCGGCGTGTAGCAGGCAACGTAGAAGACCCAGTTGAGTGCGGCGACGAACGCGACCAGATGACTGGAAAAGAATGCAAGATAGAGCAGACCAAGCAAGCGAGATACCGACACCGAAGGTGAGAGCCTGTCCCGACGGGATTCGCCCCGTGGGAATGGGTCGGTGTTGGGTGCGAGCCATCAGAGCATCGGAACGCTGCTCGTACCATTGATTCAAGGCGACGGAACCGGCCGTGATCAGTCCGGTTCCCACGATCGCGTGCCACAACTGCTGCCAGGCGGGTGGAGTCACGCCGCAGCACCAGGCGGCCACCGCCAGTGCGAAGAGCACCATCAGCACGATGCGTGGCCGGGTCAGCTGAAGGTACTTCCGCATGCAATTCGTTTCGATGGGGAGGAGGCGTGGACGGCGTGGAACATTCATTGTCAAATGAACGTCGCCTTGTGCATCTTAGTTCAAATGGGCGGCACAAGGAACCGAACCTGGGCACCGAGTCGCGCTCTTCCGGCCAGCGAAGTGACCGGCTCGGTATTGCCGACCACCCCCAATTACGACCACGCAGTTCGTACTACGCAATTCCAGCCGCGGCAATTTGTTTCGCGGGGTGATCGGCAGTTGCAGCCCGGCGCGATGGGGCTGGCTTATGCGGCGGTTGGGTTGTGGGAATGGAGGACTTTTGGGAGCGAATCAATGACGTCCAGGCGTACCTTTACGGTGATATGGCTGATCACCTGCGGCCTTTTTTCTGATCCCCAGAGCGGGGCTGGAGGCGCCGTGCAGCAGATTGGCGGCGGTAGCATGGCAGTGGCGTTGCCGGCGGGAGCCACAACGCCTCCGGAAACGATTTTTGCGGTGCCAGGGCTCGAGCGCAAGATGCCGACGAACGACTGGTGGAGTTCGCTGGCCTGGATGCCTTATTCGGAACGCCAATATCCTCATCCACTAGCCGTCTGCGCCGCGGCCAGCGGTCTGCGCGTCTACTATCCGGGGAATCGGATCACGCCAATTATCCCTACACTCAGGTCTTTCGCCAGGGAGCAATGCGGACGTATGTGGCGTACAATGTCGGCCTGCACGAGCGAACCGTGCGCTTTTCGGACGGAGTCTCCGTGAATGTCAGGAGCCACGAGTTTGCTGTGAAGTCGAACGGCGTGGAGTGATGAGAATGGGTGGGGATGAATCGATGTCGACAGCACGTGTGGGTGAACTGGCGCCGAGCTTTTCGCTCGAGTGTCTCAGCCTGGACGATGAAAGCGCTCGCAACGTATCGCTGAGTGATTATCGAGGGCGCTGGTTGATGTTGTTCTTCTACCCGCGAGACTTCTCGTTTGTATGCCCGACCGAACTGACGACATTCAGTGCCCGGGTTGAGGATTTCACTGAGCGGCAGTGTGATATTCTCGCCGTCAGTGTCGACTCGATCGAACTTCATGAAGAATGGCTCACTACGCCCGATTCGGAAGGTGGGTTAGGACCGCTGCAGTTTCCGCTCGGTTCTGATCCGGACGGATCGGTGGCCCGCTCGTACGGCGTGTGGGTTCCTGACAAGACTGGTCTCGACGCGTGGGATGTTTTTGATTGACCCCGAGGGAAGACTGCAGTACTCGGTCGTGCATAATCTCAGCGTGGGGCGAACTCCCGACGAGGTGTTGAGAGTCCTGGATGCACTGCGCACGGGTGGGTTGTGCCCTGCCAGTTGGACGTCCGCGGATGGGACCATTGATCTGGAACAGGCGCTCGAGTCAGGGCGTATTTTGGGCCATTATCGCATTCGAAAGAAGTTGGGGGGCGGAGCCTTCGGTACCGTGTTTGCTGCCTGGGATCTACGGCTGGAACGCATGGTCGCTCTCAAAGTACTCCGGCGCACGTTGTTTGAATCGCGCGAGGCAGCGCTCACGGAAGCTCGCGCGGCAGCCAGATTGAATCATCCGCACGTCTGCAGTGTCTATGCTGTCGAAGAGGAAGATGGTTTGCCGGTGATTGTGATGGAGTACCTGGATGGTCGGCTTCTGTCGCAGGAGATCAAAGAAAACCTGCCGGCCCGGCGTACCTTGAGACTGACACGCCAGATTGCCGCCGGTTTGGCCGCTGCGCACCGCCAGCAGATTGTCCACGGCGATCTGAAACCGGCGAACGTCATCGTCACGCGTGACGGCGCGGCCAAGATTCTCGATTTCGGCCTGGCGAGGTCCGAGAGAGCGGTGCGATTATCGAGCAGTTCCCCGCTGAGTGCCGCCGCGGAGAAGCGAGAAGTTGCCGCAGTGCTGGCAGCATGCCGAACTGGCAGAGACGATTGATTGTGATGTGCGGAAGTCGTTGTCCGAGACGGCTATCCGCGGAACGCCTGCCTACATGTCGCCCGAACAGGCTGCCGGCCGCCTGTCGACTTCGTCCAGTGACGTCTTCTCGTTGGGGATTGTACTGTTCGAGATGCTGACCGGTCAGCCGGCCTTCGCCGATCGCAAACCGATCGACTTGCTGCTGCATCTCCAATCGGCCGATCTGGTCAGCGAACTGGTACCCAAAGTCGACACGAAGTACCGAACTCTGCTCACCGGCATGCTGCAACACGATCCTGCGATGCGGCTGTCCGCCGAGGAGGTGGTCCAGACACTCGCATCGCTGCCAGTCGTGTGAACGTGTGGCGCATCGTCGTTGAACCCGCAGCCGTAGGCGAGGACGCAGCGGGGATTGGTGCAAGCCGCGTTCTCGCCTACCGCCGCGGGTCAAAGGTGTCTCTTCTAACACTCTTATCGTGCGCGATCGAATACGAAGTGACGCTGTCCAATTAGTCCAGCCCGCGCGCCCATTTCAAGTTGCTTCCTCAGCCGGCAACTCCGCGAATCTCGTCTCTCCGCAACCGTACGTTGAGCACTTCCCGCAGTACACCCAGCAATCCCGGTGGTGGGGCGTCCTGCAGGACCGGCACAACACGGCATCCGTCGTAATCGGCTCGCCGCAAATCTGGCAGATCTGCGTCAGACTTTTCCGGCGAGAAAGAGGACTCCTGTTGGTCGAGAATCTCAATCCCTTCCAGACGTAGTCCCGCGATCTCGTCGTAGCATGCGAGTCCCAGAGTGACGAAGGACTCCAATTTGTGGGCCGAGGAAATGAGACTCTTCTTCTTGATCAACAACGTTCCGGCTTTGGCCCCAATGTAGATATCGTCATTCCCCAAGAAGGTTCGCAGCTTGTCGATGCTGATCTGGACTGGCCGCGTCAGCAAAGCCTTGATCCGGGCCGCGTCATTCCCGCGAATGATATAGACTCGATCGAACGTGGTTGAGCCGATGATGATATCTGGCGCTCCCAACAACTTACCGACGGTTCCCACAAAGCGCTCAGGGAATACTTCAAGTCGCAGGTGCGGTTCGGGCCAGGAGATATGGAGCTGGGTGTAGTACTCCCTATCGTCACCCCCTGTGCAATAGGAATCCAACCGTACGGGGACGCCGTGGTAGGCAAATTGTGCTGTCGGGCGGCCTCGTGGATCACTAGACATCAAAGTGCCATCGTAACGATAGGTCAAAGTGCCATCGTAACGATAGGTCACGACCCGATAGGCCTCGTGGAGTCGTCTCTGCTGTTGGACTTGGACAACAGCGAAAACCACGAAGGCGATAATACCTGCGGCAATGAGGAGAGCGATTAGCAGCAGTTCGATGGCTCTGTCCTCTCCGAATCGGTTACTCTTGACAGTCGCCATTGAAACACCCGACAGGACGATTGGCAACCGATGATCGGGACCTGCTCTGGATAAACTGCCTGCGAGGCTCGGTACTGAGTTCCATCAGGGGTTCGACATTCCGGCATTGTGTGCTGTCGAGAAGAGCCGCACACGATACCGAGCTGCCGATGGTTTAGAACACCACGGCGGCGATGCGCGGATCAGTTGCCGACAGCCAGACCTTCGTGCCCGGCGTACTGTGGCTGGTCCGGAGCATGGCCAGCGCGATCGTTTGTGTTTCGCCGGGAACCGCAACTGCTGATGTGAGCGTACCGATCTGATGGGCGTCGTTATTAACGATTGCAGCGCCGGAAGCAGGAACCTGAGTGCAGTCCAGGCGGAGACGGCACAACTGCCGGTTGACGTGTCCGAGCGCATCGAGGCGAGCGATCGGTTCCTGGCCCAGGTAGCACCCTTTGGCAAACGAGATGGCATGCTCAGTCCGGGCAGCTTCCTGAGCCAGATTGTCGTCGGTCACATCTAGTCCGGAGAGAGGAAATCCCGCCTGAATGCGGCAACTGTGAAAAACTTGAGCACCGGCTGGGCGAATCTGCCCCGCGACAAGTGTCTGCCATAACGGGACCAGATGTTGCCGTTCGGTTGACAGTAGGAAGCCGGGAGACTGCCATAAGTCAACACGTCGGACAACAAGAGGCAGCCCCTGCACGACAGTCAGCGTGTGGGCGAAGTTGCGCAGTGATTCGGTTGCCAACCCCAACTGAGCCAGCCCGGCCGGGCTGCGCGGGCCGGAAACGTAGAGGTCTCCGAACTCGTCGGTTCGGCGGCGCAGCTTCACGTCCTCTTTGAAGAGGTAGCGATCGAGATGAGCGAGGATGGTTTCTTCGTGAGTGTGTGGCAGGTCAATCCAGACGGCTTCCTGAGTGACGAAGGCAAAGATGTGTGCCAGGATTCGCCCCTTGGCGTTGGTCATGAAAGCTTCACAGCCTTCGCCGGCGGTCAGTCGCTTGATGTCGTTCGTGCAGAAGTTGTGCAGGAATGCACGAGCATCTTTGCCGGCCAGTTCGATCTGACTTCGGTCCGAGACGTCAAATAGAACACTGTCCTGCTGAGCTGCCTGGTACTCGGCGGCCGCATCTCCGAAATGCAGAAAGAGTGGATGGCCCAGGTTGCCTGGTGACGCCAGCAGTCCATCGTCAATCGGTCTGCCATCAGACTGGCGTTGATACGAAACCAACTCGTCGGTACTGCCCATCATACGCGCCCTATTGGCTGGGAAAGACTCAGGTAGCACAGCCATATTCGCGCAGGACTTTGATCATCTGGCTATCGAACTGCCCGCGCGTGTAGACCGCGTTGCATCCTGCTTGTTTGGCACCCGCCATGCCCGCTACGTCAACGTGAGGTCCGTATGCCACCACGGAAACTGGTGTGGGAGAGGCCTGGTGAATTTGAGGTACGATTGTCAATAGACTCAAGTCTGGAGTAGTGAAGTCAATCAGTACAAAATGAATACCCCCTTCTGCAATGCGTGAGAGGAGTTGCTGCTCATCGGAGACAACGGACATTTCCAGATGGCAATCAGCCGCCGCGCTGCCAACGCGAGACGAGAACAACAAGTCTTTGGTTAAATAGAGAGCGCTCATGGGCTTCTTCTCTGGGGGCAAATGTGAATAACGATCGTGCTCCTATTCAGCCACGACCAACCAACAAGGCTGGCTAATCGACCCGGCGAGGAGGCAGTGGAACGGCAATGTCGAGATAGCCGATCATCATCTCGTCCCAGGTTTGATCTCCCCAGCGGACGGTTTTCTCCGGGTCCGGATTTGCCAGATTCTCCTCGGAATTGTCAAAGTGGGCTATGCAGTGCACGCGAGTTCCGGCCGGCAAGGGCTTCGGCTGAGCCAAACGATAGGCGGTCTGCCAGTTGAAATCGTAACGCGGCACGTCGAGCAGGATCTCGGAACTGCCGCTCGGGTAGCATGCTTCGTAGCGGAACGATTTGCCGCGCAGGTGCATGTGGGGCATCAAAGCCAGCAGCAACAGGTCGACCGGTGCGCGAGAAGAATCTGCGTCCACCTGATAGTTGTCGTCATGTGGCGGGATGGCAAACTGTGTTTCGCACCGCCGCCACCGTACGCACCTCGTGCTGCACATCCTGGCGGTCTGCAAACACCAGGCCGAGCGAACTGAGGTCGGATTGTTGCGTGCCGATGGGAGTATAGTGGACCTGGAAAATCAGCTTGGAACCTGCGCGGACGCGTTTTGCCATGCCCTCCGGGTACGGTCTGGCTCGCAGGCCGGGGACATAGGCCGCCAGGAACCCCCCCTGTTCGCCCGAAATTGCCTTACTGCCAGGTGGCTGTGCAAAGACCAGCACGTGGTGAACCACTTGGCGATTGCCCGGCAGGCACTGAGCCGCCGATACCCATTTGTCTTCGGTGAAGCCTGGGTCCACGACGAAATACTGGTATTTGATCTCCCCCTCGGCTGCCACAGTAAACGGTGCGTCTTGCATGCGGACGACCAGATCGGGCTGCTTCGGCAATTGCCATCCAGTCACATAGGAAACGGGCTGTGGGAGTAATGCGACGTCGCCTTCGGGAGCTCCATCCGCCACCCATTTGTAGAGGAGTTGCTTGTCTTCGGAGCTCACACGGCGAGTGTTGGCAAATGAACCGTGTTCAGCGGCGGCATGCCACGGGGGCATCCGTTCCTGCCGCACGACCTCTTCAATCATCTCCGCCCAACCCGCGACTTCGCTGTAAGTGTCCAATGAGAATGGTGCGATCTCCCCTTCCCGGTGGCACTCCACGCACTGCCGTTGAAGAATCCGACTGATTTGATTCGAATAGGTGACCCCGTCGTCCTTGGTCTCCGCAAAAACCCGGCCGATGTGGCAACCGACCACCTCCGTTTCAGGAGTACTAACCGGTTTGTCCGCGAGGAGTTCTTGGACGGCGGTTGCCAGGTAGTCCGCATCTTTCTTGGAACGCTGGGTCTCGTACGTGTACTGATCATCAATTCGGCCGTGATACCGCACCGTGCGCTGCGCATCCAGCACGAAGAGTTCCGGAGTACGCTCTGCGCGAAACAGGTCGGCAATACGGTTACCCGGGTCTTTCAGCAGAGGGAATTGAATAGCATGCGTGCGCGCAAAATGTTCCATCTCGGCGAGCGAATCCTGCTGGTTGGAATCGATTCCGATGACCACCAATTGCTCCGCGGGATAACTGTCAGACACCTGCTGCAAACGCTTCGCATAGAGCTTGACAATCGGGCATTCGGTCCCCAGGAAAGCGACGACGATGATCTTTGCCTCGCGCCAGTCAGAGAGAGAGCATGGTTTGCTCCGAAAATCGGCTAACGTGAAGTCGGCGATATTCTGCCCGATGATGGGCCTGTCCGGAGCCGACGAGTCCCCCGAGGCCGCTGTGGCGGTCGCAGCGATGATAAGACAGAAAGTCAGGATCTTGAAAATCATAGGTATTGCCCAGTGTGGAGCGTGCGGAACTCGGTGCTGTTGGCCGTATTCGAGCCGACGTTGGTGGCGAATTGCGGGGCAGGTCAAGCTGTATAGCGGCAGCCGATATCTGTTCGACTTGACGCTGACACTATTCCCCAACCGGTCGCAATGGAAGGGTCACGCGTTCGTATTCGAGTGCCGACCGCTTTCAGGTCAATCCAGCAGGAACGAATGGCGTCGGCCAGGTTCATTGCCGGTCGCTGCTCGTCGCGTCCTTGTCTTTCAATTTGTCCTTGAACAGCCTGTTGAACTTCTTGATCTTCGGACTGATGTAACGAGCACAGTAGGGCTGACGACGATTTAGCTCGAAATAGTCCTGATGATAGCCCTCCGCAGGATAGAATTCCTGGAACGGGCTGATCTGCGTGACAATCGGCTTCTTGAACTCCTTCGATTCATTCAATTGCTGCTTGTAGGCCTCGGCAGTTTTTCGCTGCTCTTCGCTGTGATAGAACACCACGGATCGGTACTGAGTACCGATGTCCGGGCCTTGTTGATTCAGTGTAGTCGGGTCGTGCGTTTTCCAGAATATCTCCAGCAGGTCAGCAAAGGAAACGACAGAGGGATCGAAGGTGATTTGAGTCACTTCCGCGTGTCCCGTTTGGCCAGAGCAGACGTCGCGGTAGGTCGGATTGGGGACGGCTCCTCCCGAGTACCCGGAAACGACTTTCTCGACACCCTTGACACGTTCGAACACCGCTTCAGTACACCAGAAGCAACCCGCGCCGAACGTGGCCAATTCCAACTGAGACGATTTGGCTGCCGGCAGCTGTGCATCTGCCGTTTTGTCTTGAGCGTTGGCGCGGCAGCCCGTCAGCAGCGTGGCGACCACCATGCCGCACACAACGCGACGCAGGGCTCCGACGCTCGGCTGTAAACAGCTGCGCATCGCCGCCGGGAAATGAGTGAGTGAATCGTTTTGCACTGGTCTATCTCCCCCAGAAAGTCAACGTCGTGAATTCGTTCGGCGTGGTGCCGCATCATCCGAGTCGGTATCTGAACAAAGGCACCCCAAGTCCATCTCCCCCCAGGATCAATGCCCCCAGGATCAATGCCCCCAGGATCATTGCGACTCCCCACGGCCGTCCTGGACGGTCTACTGGGACGCTCACCGCGTCTTTTCCCACGCCTGACGACTTCCATTCCGAGCAGGGTGCGATAGTTGCCGCGTTGTTCGTCCGCCACGCACCAGGTTGCTGCTCGCGTGCTGGTGGGAGCTCTCAGAACCCGAGCGAAGGGCCCCTGACGCGTGGGGTTGGGCAGGGGGGTGAGATCCGCACCTACGTATTGCGTATTGTTAGTACTCCCTCGTACATTTGTAGGCGAAAACAGGGGGGTGGCAAGCGGATTCACGAAGTTCGGGTCTCCCAAGTCCCGGATTTTCGGGTTCTGCCCGCGAATCGCCGAGTCGGAGGAGGCGGTGTGAGGCGGTGCCAAACAAACGGGCAACGGGTGAAGCGCCCAGCCAGGGCCAGCGACTGCGGCTCGGGCGAGCCAAGATGCTGCTCCCGCGGTCTACTGTTGTGTGAGGAGGGGGAAAGTATAATGAGCATCAGTATTCTATCTGATCCCCCCCATGTCGGGTGCCAAGTAGATGAGGACTCGATTCGCGCTACAGGACCCCGGCAATCCGATGGCGTTTGCAAACGTCAAGATTCGTGAGATCAAGGCGAATTAGTCTGGGTCTATCGAATACCCGGACAACCCAGAAAATCGAATTCCAGAGCAGCGAATTCCGGAGATGACGGGACATGATGAAACACGGCCAGCACCCATCCGGCTCGAAGCCTTCGTCTTCGGTTGTCTCGCTATTGCTGCTCCCCCTGAAGATTATTGCCTGGCCATTCCTGTTCCTGTGCCGGTTTCTTTATGAACACTGGCTCTCTTATGTGCTCGGGCGCGTGCGGCGTGACGAGGATCGCGTGTACAGCGTGCGGTTCGTCTGGTATGGAGACTCGGTCTATCTGCATCCGATGGTATGGGGAAGTCTGGTCCTGTTCTTTGTGGTCAAGAGTGATGTATTTGCGGCCGGATGGCCTTTGCTGGTGTGGTTCATTCTATTGGCGGTTTGTTTCCTGACGGTGATCTACAATTTCAATATTGTCAAAGCAAGCATTCTGATCGTGTGCATTGTGGCAGTCCTGAGTCTGGCCTACGTGTCGAATGCCGAATGGGAGTGGAATCCGTTACGCGCCTTGGCCGGTCACATCGAGTGGCTGCACGTGGAGGTGACGCAGGGGTTCTACGTTGTCGCAGCCTATGTATTTGCGATGCTGATTTCCGCGGAAGTGCTCTGGGCATGGCTTTTTAATCGGGTGGAGATTGACGAGGCATATGTTTACGAGCGGCGATTTTTGCAGAGTACGGCGCGGGAGCCAATTTTCGCTCGTGGGCTGAAGCGGGAAACAAAGGATTTGTTGGAACTGGTGATTATGGGTGCCGCCGATATTACGCACCGTACGCAGAAAGGTTCCAAGGTATTCAAGAACGTCCCGGGAGCCTCGTTGGGACTCGGGACGGCGCTCGATAAACTGCTCGATCATCGGCGACCGGATGAGATTCGCATGGAACGCAAGAAACGCGGTGAAAGATTCGGTTCGACGCCGGACGACGGCATCCCGGACGCAATCGACAAAGCCGCGGGGAATGAGTGACGCAGAGTCTTGTCGGAATTGACGTCGTACGATTGCTCCACCACTCCACCACTCCACCACTCCACTCACATCCACTCACTCCATCACTCCGCTACTCCCCTGCTCTCCTGCTCCATCGCTCCTTGCTCTGTCGGGGACTGGACAATCGATCACCGGCCGGGGCATGATGTACTTTCTGCATTGTTTGTTTCTTGTGCCCCGGTGGAAGGTAACATGCCGGAATCCCTGCGCGGATCGGTGGAACGCATTACGTTTTTCAACCCCGACAATGGGTTTGCGGTGCTCAAGGTCAGTGCCGAAGGGCGACGTGACGTGGTGACCGTGATCGGAACGATCAATATGATCACGGCAGGCGAGTACATCGAGGCGACCGGACAGTGGATTGTCGATCCGCAGCACGGTCCTCAGTTCAAGGCGACGGAGTTGACCGCGACTCACCCGTCCTCTGTGGAAGGTATCCAACGCTATCTCGGATCGGGAGCGATTCGCAGCATTGGGCCGCAGTTGGCAGCCCGGATTGTCGCTATTTACAAGGAGCGTTCGCTCGAGACCATTGATCGCTACAGCGACATGCTGTTGCATATTCGGGGGATCGGTCCGCAGCGTTTGGAACGGATTCGGGCCAGTTGGCAGCAACAGAAAGAGGTCCGCCAGATCATGCTTTTTCTGCACGAGCTGGGGCTGGGCTCGGGCAGTCGTGCGATCCGCATCTACAAGGTTTACGGGCAAGGGGCCATTGCGGCGATACGAGCCAATCCGTACCAACTGGCCGATGATGTGCGCGGAATTGGATTCAAAACAGCCGACCAGATTGCCGCTCAGCTGGGCATCGACCCGCAGTCACCGGCTCGAGCGCGAGCGGCCGTGCGTTACGCGCTGCAGCAATTGAGCCAAGAGGGACATTGTGGGTATCCCGAGTCGAGTGTGATCGAAACGACGCAGCAACTGGTGGGGGTCGACGCGTCTCGGCTGCAGGAGGCCGTGGAAGCGGAGTTGGCGGACCGCAGTCTGGTGCGGGAGGTTGTTGACTCGCAACCGTGGTTGTTCCTGGCCAGTCTGTATCATGCCGAGGTAGGAATTGCCCAGCATGTAGGGCGTTTGCACGACGCGGTCTCACACCCGCTGCCCCAGATCGACGTATCGAAAGCTTTACGGTGGGTGGAAGATCGATTGAAGATCGAATTGGCTGCGGGTCAACGCGAAGCGATTCGGGCGGTTTGCTCGCACAAGGTCGTGGTGATTACCGGTGGTCCCGGAGTGGGAAAGACCACGTTGGTGCGGAGCATCTTGGAGATATTTGCCGCCAAGAACCTGCGATGCATACTTGCGGCGCCCACTGGCCGAGCGGCAAAACGGTTGGCGGAAACCACCGCTCAGACGGCCAAGACCGTCCATCGTTTGCTGGAATTCGACCCCGCGACGGGCGATTTCAAGCGTAATCAGAAACAGCCGCTCAGGGGTGACTTGTTCGTGCTCGATGAGTCATCGATGGTTGACGTCTTCCTGGCAAATCACTACCTGCGGGCGATTCCGACCGGTGCCTGCGTGGTGCTGGTTGGTGACGTCGACCAATTGCCATCCGTTGGCCCCGGCGCCGTGCTTGCCGATGTGATCTCCTCACAAACCGTTCCGGTGGTCCGACTAACGGAGGTGTTTCGACAAGCGGCAGAAAGCCGGATTATCACGTCGGCTTACCGTATTAACGTGGGACGGCTGCCCGATTTGACGCGGTCCGACGACCTGGAGGATTTCTATTTCGTCGAGTCTGAGGATCCGGAAGCCATTCAACGCATGCTGATCAAGCTGGTGCAAGAACGCATTCCCGACCGGTTTGGAGTGGATCCGCTGACGGATATCCAGGTGTTGGCACCGATGAATCGCTCGATCCTGGGCGCTCGCCACCTCAACCAGATGCTGCAGGCCGCGTTGAATCCCCCAGCGGACAAGGCGGAAGTTGAGCGTTTCGGCTGGACGTTTCGGGAGGGGGACCGAGTGATTCAGACCGAGAACAATTACAGCCGCGATGTCTTCAACGGCGACCTCGGCAAGATCGCGAAGATCCATCGCGTGGATCAGGAAGTGACGGTTGATTTCGAAGGCCAACAGGTCGTGTACGACTTCGCGGATCTGGACGAACTGGCCTTGGCGTACGTGCTGACTATCCACAAGAGCCAGGGATCGGAATACCCTTGTGTCGTGATTCCACTGCACACGCAGCACTATGTGATGTTGCAGCGCAATCTGCTCTACACCGCGGTCACGCGGGGAAAGCGACTGGTTGTCATTGTGGGTTCCAGGCGAGCATTGAGCATGGCTGTGTCCCGCCAGGAGACCAGGCACCGCTGCACGGCACTCCAGCGTCGGTTGCTGATGAGGGAGTGATCAATTATTTGCCGTAACGCAGGCCGTCGATCAACTGTTGCACGCCCTGTTCCAGCCGCTCCGTCAGTTCCGCAGTCGCTCTCTTGCGGTCTCCCGATCTCTCGACAAGAATCGGTTCTCCCAGAGCGACGCGGGCCCGGCGGCTGCCGCGAACGGTGGCGGAGAACCTGTCCAGCACATCCTCCTCGAACTTGTCCAGCGTCTCGGACATGCGTTCGATCGTCGGTGCCTCGGCCACGTAATCGCCTGGATAACTGTACAACTGCACGACCAGGAACAAATCATCCAGTTCTTCGTTCAATCGCATGCGGGTGTCGGCGTCGAGGTTCTCCTGCTCCATACTTTGGATGACGCGTGATCGCAATTCTTTCACTCGCTCCGGAACCTTATTGGTGGCGGCGACGAAACCGTGTCTTGCTTCGATCTTCTTCAGGATGTCATCGATCAAGGCCGCGATGCGGTCGGGCAGCGACCCGGAACCGGGTTGACCGAGAAATTCGATTTCCTTGATGACCAAGGAGACTTCGGCGAAACGGTAGATCCGCTGGGGTAGCGGCAGCTCGGGACGAGGGCGCCAAAACATCTCGCGTTCCAGTTCGTCCATCAATTGGACCAACTCGTCGTATGGATCGTCGATATACTCATACCAGATTCCGCACGGCACGCAGGCCAGCGGACGCTTAGCTCGTTTGACTGCCGACAAGGCAATGGCGGCCGCCCCCTCGCGAAACGGTCGCACCCGCGCGTTGCAGTGATAAACCTCTCCCTCGGGAAAAATGACCAAGGGCTGGGGATGTTTCTCGAGTATTTCCACCGCTTGGCGAAATGCACGCAAGTCCGCCGCTTCACGGTCCACACTAAAACCACCGTGCCAACGCAGCACATGACGGGCGAACCGGGACTTGTCGGCAAAGACTTGCCAGGCGGTCATCAGGTAAATCGGTACCCCGATGGCATCGGCTGCCGCGTAGATGCTGTACGCGTCAGCGTGGGTTGGATGATTGGGTGTGATGAGCACCGCATGGTTGTCGGCGAGCAGTTGCTGCACGCGCTCGGCACCTTGCACGTGGACCTCGAGCAGCCGCTCCTCGCGCCGCTGCTTGGCCAGCCTGATCGGCCGGAATAGCTTCACGATCGTGGCATTCAATTTGGGGGACCACGATTGGGTCGCTGACTGCATGCGGTAACGGTTCATGGGAGATCTCCGGAGGCTTGAGGCTCGAGGCGTGAGGCCTCACGCGTTACGCTCAGGTATTGTAGCTGCCGCTCCCATTAGGCGAGAACTCCCGGTTCTTTGGCGGCCCTAAACGCCACAGACTCGTGCGTGGGCGTTGCAGCGGAAGAATCGTCGTGTCTCCGCCTGACCGTGTGAAAAAAACGTTGACTTCCACGACGTATCCGTGGCTAAGCATCGCACAGACAATAAGTGCCGTATTTCCCGTAGCCCGAGTCGCCAGACTTCGGTTCTTCCAGATCCTCTTCTAGATCCTCTGAACTCTGGCGAGTCCAGCTACGACATTTGTTCTTTGGCCGATGCTAAGCAGCTATCTCGCGGTTTGCCCGCGGACGGCAACCAAAAAAAGGCCTGGCCGCAGGTCTCAAGCCTCAAGCCTCACTACTGATCCCGCGGCCGTGTCGCCTGTTAACGCTGAAGCACTTGGCCAACCGACGTGGGGCCGGGGAAGCAGGCCAGCAAAAATGTGTTCCGCCCGTCCTCGATGGTGACCGACAGGCGTGGCCCGGCCACCGCACTGCGGCTGGCAAGAACGGGCGTGAGTTGGATATCGTGGGGTCCGACGGGGAGTTCGACACGCACGACCTGGATTTCGCGGGGGAGTAGTCCCCAGCATCGCGTGTCGGCGGCTTCGGTGGCCTCCCAGGCTACCCCGACAGCGCTGAGTGCAATGTCCGCCAGCGGGTTGTCCGCCTCCACAACATCCTTGGTGGCGTAGACGGCCGCTTTCTTCACCAGACGCCGGGCGACTGCGCGGGCCATGACATACGGCAGTTCCACGGCCTCTTGACGCAGTGCCAGGTCGGCCACGTCGCAAATCGTCTCGGTGCGACCCACGGATGCCCCATCGGCAACGATTGCTACGTGGTCCACGTTTCGCGGTGGCACCATCACGCGAGGTATCTTGATCGGTGAGAGCGTAGGGGGGACGTCATATTCACCGACCATCGACAGGATGCGGTCGGCGATCAGCAGTGCCGCACTGGTCGGAATTTCGGCCACCTGCTCTTTGACCGGACCTCGGTTAACCAGGGTGAAAACGTACAGGACGCCATGTCCCGGGCGGCTGTGGACTCCATTTTGAGCACGTGCCAAATCCGCTTTGCCGGCCTGGAACTGCGGTTGCCAGCTGACTACCTGATTGTAGGCACGCGATGCATCGTCGTAGTTGCCAAATGAAGACTCGCGAATCATGCCGTGCAGATAGGGACCGATGGCCAGAGGTGTGTAGGCGGACTGAGCGTTTTCGACTTGCTTCTCCGTAGCTTTCTGCAATAACTCCTCTTGCTTGGCATTGACTTGCAGACTGTACGCTTCGGCGTCTTGTCCGTCATTCATGAGGTTGGCCAAGGCCAGGAAGACTCGTGTGAGGACCTTTTCGTGACTTTCCCCTGCGTAAGCCAGACGCTGGTCATCAGTAAACATGCTGATACCCGATTCGACCAGATCCTTCTGGTCGAAATGGTCCAGATTGTCACGCACACGGCGGAGCGTTGTCTCCGCCTCCGCCGGCCGGCCGTTGAGCAATTGAATCATGGCCAGGTCGAGTGATATGGCGTCGGCGTCGCGGGGATATTTCGAGATCTGTTGCTCGAGAGAATCTGCTGCAGTTGCCAGCCGACCGGCATAAAAATCTTGACGGGCCAACTGGACGCGCTGCGCATATGTGGAACAACCGGTCAAGCCGCAGAGGGCGACAATGCCGGCAAGGTAGGCCCAGTAACGTTGCAGAGAGGTCCTTCGTTCCATCTGTGGAGAACGTTTCCTAACGTGGCTGCGACGTCACGTCGCAGCGCATGGCATGCGTGCCGCCGCCACGAACAAGCATGTGCCGTGTGAGCCCCTGAAACACCAAAGCACTACTGCGTCCTGAGAAACCGTGTAAGCCGGGGACGGCGATCAGAGCCAACCGTGGCCGGGTCTTCCCCGGCCCATACCGATGGCTCAGGGCAATATTTCGATTGGCATCGAACGATCGCGATGACGTTCGCAGAGCCTTGAGTCAACGGATTCCGTCTGCGTACACTAGCCCTCGCTCTTGAGTGGGTTGTACTGCCACCACTTGCCTGCTCGCGTCTTGTGGTAACCCTTGCTGATCGTAGCCGATTCCTTGTCGGGTGCTCCGGTCTGCACATTCACCAGTTCCAGCGTCAGCAGATAGTCACGCTGCTGGGACTCATTACGGACGGTGGTTCCCGACGTGAGTGTGGCAAAGAGCAGGTAATTGAGCGGTTGACCTTGACGCTGCAAGACACCGGCGAAGATGGCCATGTTTTCAGGAATCAGCAGAGAATCGGGCCGCATTCGCGTTTCCCTCAGAGCCACATCGACAACGCGCTTACTCACCGGCTGGAATGCCTGCGATTGGACCAATAGCGTGTCGATCTGCTGATAGATCTGGTCTTTAAAATCTCCCAGTTCCTCAATGCTCTTGTTCTCCACACCGACAAAGAAAACACTCCGCGGCGCGGGCAGGACTTCTGCTCCTTGGTAACTGGCCTCGTGCACCGGCATGCTCTGGCGGGCGAGCAGTTTGGCCATCGCCTCTTCAATCAGTGGATTGAACACTTCGGCTCCAGCTGAATGGCTCCCCACCAGGTCGGGTTGCCCCTCCTTGACCACATGGCCGTACTGATGTCCCCGGCATCCGACCAACAGCGACGTGGCAAGCGATCCGACCGAGACTGCGGCAGTGGTAAAAAATGTGCGTCGATCCATTGTGATCCTGTTCCCAAGCGAGTGTCGCCGACGGGTGAGGCCCGGCGCGAGTGTCGGACCTGGCATCGCCATAATCGGCACAATAGATACAAACCCTCGAATTCGTCATCGACCACCACGCTGGGGCAAGATAAGCGAAATTGCCTACAGATGAGCCAAAGCGTCGTGCCCGGAGTGCCGGAAAGGGGCAGAATTATGTCGCGATATCACGGTAAGTTGTTTATTGGTAGGGTCTTGCGTAATCCAGCGGGCAGGTGAGCTGTGATGGTCGGAGGTCTCCGGACTCCATCTCCTTCGCCGTGCCACTGTGAGCGGTTTCGCCCGCCGATGCTCAGAGACCCGCGTCAGGACACGAAAGCGCTGCAGCAAACCGCCGCCCGAGGCTCGCAGTATGTTCCTGGTACCCGCTCTCCATTTCCTGATAGGAGCGAGGTGACGTGCTTTAGTGGCACCGGGGTACAATGATTTGTTACGCCGACAGCATTGGCTGAAGGATTGGAGGACTTCCGTCTCAAGGAGATATGCGGTGTTTTGTTTACTTTCGTCCGCTGATTTGTTGAGAGTTTTGCTGGCGATTCTCGTGGCGCCGTTATTCGCACCACCTGAGGCACCTGTGTTGCCGAAACGGAGTGAAGTTGCCGCAGTACTGACTGCGGCTCAAAGTGGCCAACCGTCCGAATTGACTTCTCGTCGTCTGAACATCGTGCTGTTAGCGGACGACAAGGACCACGGACCGGGCGAACATGACTATCCGCGCTGGCAAGCTCGCTGGGCGTTGCTGTTGGGCGGCGCTTTGGCTTCGAGTGAACGTGCGGCTAATTTGGCGGGACCAGATCGACGGGATTCGGCACTGGCCGCCGGGGCAAGAAATGCACATGTGATCACCGCCAAAGGTTGGCCGACTGCCGATCAGTGGGACAGTGCTGATTTAGTCGTCGCTTTCTGTTACTTGGCTTGGAATCAGGAGCGGACGGCCGAGGTTCGCAAGTTTTTGGAGCGTGGCGGCGGGTTTGTATTGATCCACTCCGCCACGTGGACCCGGCCGGAACCGTCGCAGGCAGTTGCCGATCTGACGGGTGTGGGAGGGTTCGTGAAATACCGACACGGCCCTATTGAGTTACGGATCAGCCAACTTGAACATCCGATCTGCCGTGGGCTGCCGCCGGTCATTCGGTTTGATGACGAGAGCTATTGGCCTCCCACGCCGCAGCCTGACGCGAATCGACTGCAGGTTCTCGCCGTGAGCGAAGAGGCTGCGGAAGATACTCTCAAGGCACCCGCTGAGCAACCCATGTTCTGGACCGTCGAACTGGGCAAGGGACGCGTTTACGGCTGTGTGCTGGGCCACAACAACGCGACATTCGATCACCCCTACTTCCGGCTCTTGTTGTTGCGTGGGATGGCGTGGGCCGCCCACGAAGACCCCCGCCGATTCGATCCACAAGTCATGCCATCGGCGTCGGTTTCCGACGACTGACGCAAGGTCTGAAGCTGCCGGACAGACGCTGCACACCAGCTATCTCCGGCAGGCTTCCGTCGGGTTCATCCCGGCGGGGCCGCAACTGGCGAGCTACGCCCGCGTTGATTTCGACAGGGCTTCCGTCGGGTTCATCCCGGCGGGGCCACAACTGGCGAGCTACGCCCGCGTTGATTTCGACAGGGCTTCCGTCGGGTTCATCCCGGCGGGGCCACAACTGGCGAGCTACGCCCGCGTTGATTTCGACAGGGCTTCCGTCGGGTTCATCCCGGCGGGGCCACAACTGGTGAGCTACGCCCGCGTTGATTTCGACAGGGCTTCCGTCGGGTTCATCCCGGCGGGGCCACAACTGGTGAGCTACGCACACGCTGGTCCTTTGGGTGGGAAACGGCCCAGAGGTACCGCTGCGAAGAGACATAGACAGTGCCGTTGGCGGCGATCGGAGTACTGTAGGCAGGTTGGCCAAGTTGGATCTTGCTGAGCAGTTCCGGTTGGCTACCGGCCGAGAATATGTAGAAGGACCGCTGATTTCCTACATAGAGCTTTCCATCGGCGACCAGCACACCGCCCCACGTTTCGGCTGCCGTGTCGTAGAGCCAACGGCGCAGACCGGTCTCGGCCTCCACGCAGTGCAGCTTTCCGGTCACGTCGGTGATGTAGACCAAACCGTCGGCCACCGCCGCCGTGGCCATCGTTCTCTGGATGTCGCGGTAGGTCCAGATGCAACCGCTTGCCGTGATGTCGCCCGTTTGCGAGGCATCAATGCAGTGCAGCATGCCTACGCCATTGCCGTGCGCCGGATCCTGACCGATCGCGACGTAGATGCGCCCCTCGTGAAACACGGGGGTGGCGATCACTTGGCTGGGGCCCACATAGGACTCGTCGTTTTTGTTATGGCCATCCTGCTTGCGCCGGTCACCGTCGTAATAGTCACGCGGCTTGCCGTCAAGATATCGGTACTCGGGGGGAATGCAGTCATAGAGCCAGGCCAGCTTCAGATCCACCGGTTCACTGCCGGCCTGCGTGAGGGCTTCAAACGCATAGCAGAATCCATCACCGCCCCCAAAGAAGATCAGTGTCTTGCCGTCAACGGTGCCACACGAAGGCGACGACCACTGTGCGTGATAGATGCGGCTACTGATCCCTGCTTGTTCGCGGGCGGCCAACTTCCCGGTGTGTTTGTTCAGTACCATGATCGCCGGTGCGTCGGGTCGCACGACGTATGCATGTTTTGAGAAGAAAGTCGCTCCCGGCATGCCTCCCACGCCGTTGGACGTGCTCGTGTACAGAAAATCGCCGTGGATCAGGACTGAACAGCTGGCCGCGTCGTGCGGCATGACTCCTAATTCATCAATTGGATCGAAGCGCCAGATGATGTCGGCGTCGCGATCGGTCACTTCTACCGGTGGGTTGCCGTGACCGGCCATGTACGCTCCCTCCTCCGTAAACGGCCCGTCGTTGCCATCCGCCATTCCCTTGACATCGAGACAGATGATTTCCGCAGCTGAGGTCACCAGGTAAACCCGGTCACCATCAACGGTCGGTGAGGAGCAAATGCCGATGTCTTGATGAACGAAATGTGATTCGATTGGCAACCCATGCTGTCGCTCCGGTACGACCAATTGCCACAGGAGTTCGCCCGTCGCCTCACTCAGGCACTTGACCACTCCGGGATGCTCCTTGCCAAATCGCGGATCGCCCTTGGCCCCTTCCGCGTCGGTGCCGACGAAGACCCTGCCATCGGCCAGGGTGGGATTGCCGTAGCTGTGGGCGCCGAGTCGCGCGGACCAGACCACGTTCGTGCCGTCGCGCGAGAACGTATCGGGCAGGTCCGTCTCGCCCGACACCATGTTTCTATTCTCCGTGCCACCCCACTGCGGCCAATCCGCCGCGCGCAGGCCAGCTGAACAGAATAGGAGGGACACGACCAGCAAACTGCGGACGATCCTGTGGACTCTAGTCATCATCGCTCCTCTGCTAGACACGTCATTGTGGATTACCGGCACCCGGTGTGAAGGGAAAAATCGAGGGAGTGTCCCCTTTGCCCGCTTGTTGGTGCGCTCAGCATCAGCCGTCAGGGCGTTGCTCGCGTCAGCAACCGTGAACGGGGTGCGGCGATGGCCTTCAGGATAGCAGGTTCAAAACTGAGGGGCGAGAAGCATTTCGAAGTCTGGGTGTGCCAAGATCGCCAACAACAACGATGCGTTGTCAAAGAGCGAAAGTACGTCGACCGACTTCAGACGCGGCGATTATCAACATCTTCTGGTCCGAAAATTCATCTTGGACAGCACCGATCGGGACAAAAAAATCGGATGACAAAAAAATGTCGCGTGACAACCGATTCTCTTGTCAGACCGTCGTCTTGTACCCCATAAGAATAGCGTGGGAACCAGGCTAACTTGAATTCTTACTGTCGTCGATCATTGCGTGGCAACCAGCGAAGCGAAATTCCATACGTAAAGGCGAGCTGAGGTCCCCTGGACGACATTGTGCGATAGGTGACGCCCGGAGGCGTCGAAGCGGAGTCCCCCAGCGGCACCTTGAAACGGGAGTGTTTGAACCCTCTGGCCACTTGGCACTGACCAGACCGACAGATGACTCACTTGCTCTGGACCTGTGGAAAACATCGCGCCTGGGCCAATGATCGCGATGGTCACCAACCATTGCCCGTCGGGAGAAATCACGCCGTCAATGATACCAGTTGTCGGATTAGCTTGTGGCCGTTGAGTACCGTTTCTTGCGATTCCGCCGTATGCCTTCGCCACCCTCTGCATTTCCTCCTTGCCGTGCTGTTGCGTGCCGGTTCTTGCGACGACTGGCTTATCGTGGTCCAGGGACAGCAACATCCAATACGGGCCGCGACGGGTCAACAACATGGGATACTTGCCGCCGTGCATATCGGAGATGGCGGTCATGGGAGGAACGTCGATTTCTGAAAGGACACGAAATTGCATGTCCGTCAGCCGCAACTTCCACGCCTCCTTCTGATGCTTCTTGGGGATCATGATGGCGGCGATCCTGCCATCCTCAACATCTCCGATCATGTCGAGCGTGCTGGCCCACTCCCACCGATTCTCCAGCTTGGCGTGAATGCTTAGCGGTTGACCCGCAAAACGGGCGAGCACGTAGGAAGTCGAATGCCTCCCAGCGGCAATGAAAAAACTCAGGTCCTCGGAGAAATGAGGCTGAAGAGAGGGTTTCTCGGCGCCGGGCATGTCAAACGCCATGCGACGCGCGACCTTGCCGTCAGCCGTGCTATACACCACCAACTCACCGCCATCAATGTTTTCAATACCGTGTCTTCCATCAGGTGTGAGACTCGGCGCCCGATCGGTGTCGAGCGTAAACGTCGATGCCACCTTTTTCGTTGCGAGATTAATCACCTTTAGCTGAGCCGGATCTGTCTTCCCTGTCTCCCGGACAAAGGGATAGCCCTGGACAACCACGAACGATTTGCCATCCGAGGCCACTTGCCCGGAGAGCATGTAGGCAGGATTTTCGGCGAGTGGTGGATACACGAGCTCGGGCTCAGGTGGGTCAGCGGCCCGGCTTGTCCATGGAGCAAGTAAAAGGCTGGCAACAGCGACGACTAGAAAACCCTTGGTCAATACCCAGGCCAAGCGAGAGTGCATCGTCTCACTCCTTTCACCAGTACCTTCGGTTCTCCGAAAACCGTCCTGACGAACGCCGTCTACAGTTGTAGCCATACGGACGTAGTGTGTCAACAGACAGCTGGCAAACCGCCGCTTGCACGGGAAGAATCCCAGCGGCACGGCGAGGCAACACGTCAGGGTAAATCCCGACGGACTCCAAGCCGGCGGCCACTATATGAATATGCTTGGTCAGGGTGCGGTAGATCCCGGTTCACAGCCCTGGGCACGACCGGCGATTGCGACCATACCCGGCCGCGTCTGCGCATCACATGGGGACCGCCGCGATACGAGGCGAGCGTGGGTCAGGTCGCCACGACCTGCCGAGACCCGGACAATGCCATCTGGTGGCTATTCATAAACCCCAGCGCCCACGACTGGATGGCACTTTGATTACCGACATGGCAATTTGGGATAAATATATATTTTGGAGTGCATGTCAAAGGTCTGTCCCCCTCTGTAGATGTAACTGAGTGGCTTTCTCGGCCACTTCGGCGGTCAATCCTGATGAGGCCTTGTCCACGAACTCGACAGATGCTGCCCGGACTCAGGCGAAGAATGAGGGCGTCCGAGCGCGGCACAAACGAAGGCATTTCGAATCATCTCGAGATGGTGGCAGAGACCTTGGACGGGGCAGATGAAGGACAAAAAAATCGGATGACAAAAAGATCTTTTGTGCCGACTTATCTTTTTGTCACCCAGTCTTTTTGTCGTTCAAACAAATCGCGATGGAACATCTGTCGCCGCTGCTGCTGAGCCCTTGGCGGTCTCAGCTACGGCGGTCTCAGCTACGGCGGTCTCAGCTACGACTTCCGTACATCTCACTTCCCGCTTCTCTCTGAATCAGGTTTCCCCTGGGTACATCCCAGGGGGACCACAACTGGCCAGCTACCTGACTCGCCGACACTCCCTCCGGTTTCCCCTGGGTATCCCAGGGGGACCAGTACATCCCAGGGGGACCACAACTGGCCAGCTACCGACCGGCCCCACACCGATGAGCGGCCGAGTCCAGCAGCAACCATCACGCCGGCGTTGTGCCGAGGCCGCAACGCAAACGCGTCTGGCGTTCGTGCCGCCTGATTGCGCGCGAGGTCAGCCGCAGTCGCTTTCGGTCGGCCAGCGCGGTGGCTTGACGCGATCTCTCGGACACGCTCAGGAACAGGGACATGGGCCACAGGCAGAGCCAGAAGGGAAGGGCGAGAACGAGCCCTGAGAGATCGGTTGCTGCCGCGCCGAGGGATTGGCTCATCAACTCGTCAGAGTGCTGAGGTTCTTGGGACTCATCATAATACGACCGATTGACAACACATTCTCGGGGAGCCTACGTGGCCTGGAGCATGGCGGTGGAAAACCAAGATCATGCGAGGTCAGCAGAAGCTGTTGGATATGTCGCATGGTCATGGTCACAGCGGGCCAGGTGCACCAAGCACGAGGAAGTTAGTCGCCTGGGCAAAGGAACGCGCCGCCGTGCGGTTTACTTGGCCCGTACCCGAATTAATTCCCACCGGGTTGGTGAATGAGACGGCGACGTTAGCGAACGAGAGGCATCGGGCTCGTTACCAGGCATGGCGACTCGTGCGTCACCTATTCAGTCTCGAATGGAGAGTTGTTTTCGAGGATTCGCCAGACAACGAAAAGTCGAATAGGTAGCATCAATTGCGCGCCTCTATGGAAATCACGTGGGACGCCGAGGGCCAAACGTTCCGACAATCGAATCGGTTTTTGGTTCCACCACCGCCAGACAGCTGGATACCGAGAAAACGGGTGCGAACACCCTCCGTTTCTAATATGCTGCTGCGCGACTACTATGACGACTGACAGTAACGACCTGACAGCCTGCGGACAATCAGATACGTTGTCCTATCAATCCCCCCAGTTTTGACACTCGTTTGACGAGTCGTCATAATGGGGGTGTTCGGAGGCGTCAGTAAACCGACATGGCCATTTGCAGAACTTCTCGATCCAATGCCCGAAATCAGCCGATTTCTTGGAATCGTTATTCGGATGTACTACCGCGACCATCTCCCGTCGCATTTCCACGCGGAATACGGGGAGCATGAAATCACCGTTGAAATTGAGGGCGGCATCGTCCAAGGCAGGTTTCCACGGCGGGCGTTGGCGGCAGTGCTGGATTGGTACGGTCTTCATCAGGCCGAACTGGCTCAAAACTGGGAACTGGCGCAGGCACGGCAGCCGCTGAACCCGATTGAGCCTCTGGAGTAGAACTATGTTCCTGCATGTTAACAAAGCCCGGCACATCGCAGATCATCGCGTTGAAGTGTCGTTTAACGACGGCACGAGCGCCGAACTGGATTTGTCTGGCTCGTTGGATGGACTGATCTTCGAACCTCTCCGAGACGTTGAGTATTTTCGGGAGTTCTCGATCATCGGGCACACACTAGTATGGCCCAACGGTGCAGATTTCGCCCCAGAGTACTTGCGTTCACTCGCCAGGACTCCAGCAAACCCGTAACTACACCTTGGACCGCAGTGGACGATCCGATCGGAGGCGATTAGCAGCGCTGACTGCGGCCATGGCCCTGATAGAGGGACCAGAAAGTCCGTAGATGCTGCCGGGAAATTTGCAGCTTACAATCCAGCGGTTGGAGCGTTTCAACAAACCACCCTTTGCTGTTCGCCGGGCATATGCCTCCCCAGAGGCATACGAAGGTCGATGTGGAGTGGCCGGGCGGTTGCGGGTAGAATCGGGTAGTGACGGGCTGCAAGAGACGAAAGAATTCCTGGAAACATGCGATTTGGAAACCGTGCCGACTCCGCCGCTGGTCTGATGGATGACAGGTGGCCTGCAAAGGTGCGTGAGCTGATCAATTTGCGGCTATAATAGGTTTTCGAACGATACCCACCGACAGACTAACGACGGGCAGAACCCCATGGACATACAACAGACTCTCACGGACCTCGCGGCACTTCCGGTCAATGACCGACTGCGGCTTGTTCAACTGCTCTGGGACTCCATACCGGCCGAGACCGAGGTCGTCGTTTCGCACGACCAACAGATCGAATTGGACCGCCGTGTCGCCGCCCACGATGCGGACCCCAGTTCGGCAATTGGCCGGGAGGAACTTGAACGCCGCCTTGAGGATAGGGATTGATGCGGGACATCCGGTTTCGCCCAGAGGTGGCCGACGATTTGCTGAGCGCAGTTGGCTGGTACGACGCGAAACAGACCGGTTTGGGTGACGAATTTCTCGCCGAGTACTGGTCAGCGATCGAGCGAATCCAGTATCAACCCCTGGCTTATGGCGTCACCCAAAGAGGACTGCGAGCTTGCCGTTTGGCACGCTTTCCGTATCTGGTTCATTACCGTTGCAGTGAAGAGGAAATTCTGGTGGTCGCTGTGATGTTCGGCGGACGCGATACTCCAGCATGGATCGATCGGACATAGTTGGCACCTGTAAAAGACCGTATGACGGAACGGTGCCATGACCCGGCAAGGGGCCGAATAGTCAATGGATGCTGCGGGGACTCGGGTGGACTAGCGACATGCGGGTCGCGATTCACTACAGCATGTGGGATGCCGTGCCGCTTTTCATCATGGTGCTTGTATTAGGCGCTGTGAGTTGTTTCATGCTGGCGATTTGGTTCGCTCGCCGAGGCGCAAAAGCTTGTGCGGTTCCGCGATTTGTTGGCTGGGTTTTTGCTTCGGCTGTTTGCATTTGTGGCGGGTTGTCGCTGGTTGGGCTAGTCCCGATGACCGTGGGAGACAGACCGTAAGAGACTAATCCGAGAATCGACCGTATTGCAGCCACATAACTGACATGAACCATCCACCCAGAAGGTGCCGGCTCCGCTCCGGCCTCCGCACGATGCTGGTCGTGACGGCGGTACGTGTGGTGCTGGTGGTCATGGCGGACTTTGCGGTATCAGCCGAACCGCCGAAGGACTTCACGAACAGCATCGGGATGAAGTTCAAACTGATCACGGCGGGTGAGTTTATGCTGGGTAGCTCCGAGTCGCCAGCGCAACGTCCGCAACGCCAGGTGCGAATCACGAGACCATTCTATTTGTGCGCATTCAATTTCTGTGTGCCTGCCTTCTGCCGCCTTCTGCCCCGCTCCACGTCAGTCTCCACCTTGCTTGCCCGGTGACCGTCTATCCTTGGAAACTGCATCACTTCGATGATACTGCCGCCAAGCGTACCACTGCGGAAAGTCCATTAGGCTTCCGAAACACCAAGCCAACCATGTGAGAATCAGCACGTATCCTACGGCTCGCGACACCAAGGGACGACCGCGATACAACGAGCGGATCGCGGAGAACCAGATGATCAATCCCATGCACGCCAGGATGGCGAAGCCACGACCGCGAAAGAAGCTCGCCAGTATGACCATCAACGGCCATAACACGATCCCCAGAATCACCAATATCCCCACGACGCGAGTGATGCCGTCTTTCCGTTGCCTAACGACCTCGACGTTTTCTGTCATGTAGGGGTTCTCACGTCACCACGTCTCCGGTGAAACCGCGCACTGTGTCGGGTAGAGATGTTCGTCGGTTGGAAACCACATTCTGGTGTGCCGGCGCTCGCCGTGACGTTGGTGGATAGCGTGAAGGTGTGGCGGGCGAGCTTGGCACACCCTACCGTCTGATTCGCCACATTTTACCATCTACCGCATTGTTTGAGTTGGGCCGGTCGAGATGGTGCGCGTTGTTGTTGCGCCGTGGCTGGGCGGGTGGGAACATTGTGGGATCAAGCAGTGGCACGGGAAAGGGATTCTTTCGAAAGGGAATTCAGCCACCGCTGCCGGTGGCCTGGATGCGGGCCAGGGAGTCGAAGGCACCGCTGCTGCTGAGTCCCTCGTAGGCCTGCACGTAGGCCCGATAGAGTTCTTCGTAACGCTGGTGACGCTCCGGATCCGGCTCGATCCGGTCGGCCACGTGGACCATGGCCGCGACGCCTTCTTCGATCGACGCGAACACGACCCGCGCCGACCCCGCCGAGCAACGCCGCTCCCAAGCCCGTCGACTCGCTCACACGCAACGTTTCGACCGGCCGGCCGTAGACATCGGCCTGGATCTGGTTCCAGAGCGTCGAACGGGTCGCTCCGCCGCCGATCCGCAGCGACCGGACCGTGAGCCCAGCCGCAGTCCACTGTTCGAACATGTCGCGGATTTCCAGCACCACACCTTCCATCACGGCCCGCGTCATCTCGGCACGGCCGTGGGCGAAGGAAAGACCGACGAAGGCCGCACGGGCCTGCGGATTCCACCGCGGGGTGGCGGCCGTGGCCAGGTAGGGCAGGTAGAGCAAGCCTTGGCTGCCGGACGGGGCTGTGGCGGCCAGTTCGTCGAGTTGCTGATAGGCGTCGAGGCCGCCGGCCGCCTCGGTCTCTTTCTCCCGCGTGGCGACCACGTCGCGGAACCACCGCAGCGAGGCTGCGGCCGCGTTGGAAAGGCCCTCCACCTCCCACATGCCCGGCACCACGTGATGGGTGATCATCATCCCGCCGAACCCGGCCAGGGGACGCTCGGTGGCCAGGATCGCCAGGCCGGCCGTGCCCAGCGTTACGGTGGCCAATCCCGGCTCGATGGCTCCCATGCCCAGCACGCTGCAATTCTGGTCGCCCGCACCCACGCACAGCGGCGTGCCGGCGGCGAAGCCCGTCTGGTCGGCCACGGCCGCGCTGATCGTTCCCACCTGCGTGCCCGGCGGCGTGGGGCGACCGAACATTTCGGGGCTCAGGCCGAGTCGCTCCAGCAGCGGCAGGTTCCAGGTGCCGCGACGTACATCCCACACGCCGTAGAACACGGCACAGCACAGGTCGGTGTAGAAGTCGTCGGCGCCGAAGGCTCGCAGCACGAGATCCTGGTTCTGCACGAAGCGGGCGGTCTTGGCCAGCAGTGCCGGCTCGTGCTTGCGCATCCAGAGGATCTTGGTGATGATCCACGTCGTGCCCAACGGCAATCCGTTTTCCGCGTAGTACTGCTCGGCCGAAATGATCCGGCCAAGCTCTTCCACCTCCTCGGCGGTGCGGGCGTCCTGCCAGGAGAACATGGGCCGGACCGGTGTGCCATCGGCGGCCACGGGACAGGCGACGGAGCGCTGCGCCGAGAAGCCGATCGACGCGATGCGCTGCGGGTCGATGCCCGACTGGTCGATCGCCCGACGGCAGGCCTGCATCGTTTTCGCGATCAGCAGATCCGGCTCCTGCTCGACCCAGCCCGGCCGCGGATAGCTGGCCCCGTAGTCGCAGTAGTGGCTGGCCAGCAGAGTTGCCGTGCAGGTCGAAGATCATGCACCGAGCACCGGTCGTGCCCACGTCGACTCCGGCCAGGTAGTCTGCCATGTTTTCCCTCTCGAGTCGCTGACGCACGGTTCAGGCACGTACTAAGAACTCGAATGTCCTCAGGCGGGCTTGGACCGCAACCCAACAGTGGGGCGAATCCCCTCTGCAAAATCCGAAATCCGAATATTGAAAACCGAAACAAATTCAAAATCCGAATGTCTCAATGACCAAAACGCCGCAGCGAGGATGCCTTGTTCCTTGCCGATAGCCTACGAATCACCCGTTTCTGTCATTTGCATTTCTGTCATGCGCATTTGTTTCGTATTTGGTGCTTCGGATTTCGCATTTCCGCCGCAACATCCACTCCAAGATCCTGCAACTCTATTCTGGCACCAGGCCGATACGGCGGAGCATCTCCAGGGAATCGACGATCTCCGGTGCCGCGCGGGTGCCGATGCGGTCGGCCCCGGCCCGCAGGAAGACCAGGGCATTCTGCGGGCGAGGGAATTTCACGCCGGCGACTTTCAGCCGCACCGGCGCGTCGCGCACCGCCTCGCGCATCACCAGGAACTGCTCCAGGCTGGGCCCCTCGAACTGGCCGCTGGAGGTCTTGACGAAGTCGATGCCGGCCTCGGCCACCAGCTTGCTGGCGGTGGCGATCTCCTCGTCGGTCAGGTAGCACACTTCCAGGATGCACTTCGTCACGGCCCCGGCGGCGGCCTGCTTGAACAGCCGCAATTCCTCGGCGACGGCCTGGTAGTCACCGCTCTTCAGGGCGCCGATATTCATCACCATATCGACGGCCGTGCAGCCGCGACGCACGGCGTCCTCGACTTCGAAGGCCTTGACGGCCGCCGGGGTGCTGCCGAAGGGAAATGCGATCCCGGTGCCGATCTCCACGTCGTCCATGCCGGCCAACTCCTCGCGGACGACGGGGGCCCAGTAGGCGCTGCTCGTGTAGAAGGCAGCGAACCCGTAGCGACGAGTCACGGCACAGCCTTCGCGAACTCTCCGCCTCGGTGGTCTGCTTGGGCAGGATCGAAAAGTCGATGCGTCTTGGCCAAGGTCTGCGCGTCAAGTTGCTGGAAATCGATCATCGACTCGTTTCCTGAGTTATCGCTGCCGAACAACTCGATCAGATCGCGGGCGTGGACGCAGCCGTCGGCCAGGGTCAGTCTTCGGTCCGCCGGATCGCATCTCCGCGTGCGGGCCGTCTACTTCGCCGAGACAGTTGACAACCAGGTCGGCCATGCTCAGGTCTTCGTTCTCGGTGTACAGATTCGTCGTCGCCACCACGTGCATACCGGCGGCCTTGGCGGCGACGGCGCCGATGTGCGAATCTTCGAAGACGACGCACTGGTCCGCCTGCAGCCCGCTCTTCTCCAGCGCCAGCAGGTAGATGGCCGGGTCGGGCTTCTTGGCCTGCACCACGTCGCCGGCCAGCACGAACTGAAGCGGGATACCTTCGAGCAGGCCGCGGGCGATCGCGCGGGCCGCCCGCTCGTTCGAGGTCGTGCAGACACCGAGCGTCAGCCCCAAGCCGGCGGCTTCTTCCATGATCCGGCGTACGCCCGGGCGCAGCGGCAGAGCGCCGCTTTCGATCAGCTCGATGAAGATATCCGTCTTGCGCCGGTGCAGTCGCCGGATCAAGTCCGGCACATCGTCGGGCTTCACCTCGACGCCAAAACCCTTCGTCTGCAGGTAGTGCGTCATCCGCTCCTTGCCGCCGCCGACCTGGAGCAGTTCGTGGTACTCCTCCACGCCCCACTCGACGTCGAAGCCGAACTCGGCGAAGGTCCGGTTGAACGCCACCCGATGGCCGTCGCGCTCCGTGTCGACAATCACCCCGTCCTGGTCGAAGATGAACGCCTTGATTTGGCTCATGCCTGGTCCCCCCCTGTGGCGCTCAGCTTTGCCCTCGCAGCCGAGCAGGTCGATCCAGTAGTCGACCCGCTGCATCACGGCCTGCTTGGCCGCGATGTCGATCTTGCCCGGATTGTATTCGTTCCGGTGCGACGAGATGTAGTCGTACGTCGCGTCGATCAGGGCGTACTTCAGGTCGGTCGAGACGTTGAACTTCGCACCACCCAAGGCCACCAACCGTTTGACCACTTCGGGTTTCAGGCCCGTTCCGCCGTGCACGATCAGCGGAGCGATGATCCGCTGGCCGTTGACGATCTTCTGGATCTTCTCGAACCGGTCGAAGTCGATCTTGGGATTCTCGGTCATGTAGACGCCGTGGGCCGTGCCGATGGCGGGAGCGAACAGGTCCACGCCGCTCCGCTCGACAAACTCCAGCGACCGGGCCGGGTCGCACAATTCGGCCTCGGTTTCCGCGACCCGCACCTGATCCTCCACGCCGGAGACGGTTCCCAGTTCGCCCTCGACGGTGATGTCACCCAGGCCGTGGCAGTACTCGACCACCTCGCGCGTGACGCGGACGTTCTCGTCGAAGTCCAGCTTCGAGCCGTCGAACATGATGTTCGTGTAGCCCAATTCGGCGCAGCGCTTGCAGTACTCGACGTCGGTGCAATGATCCAGATGCAGGCAGACGGGAACCGGGGCTGGCTCGCCCAGTGCCCGGAAGGCGGCCACGATCACTTCGGGCCGGAGAAACTTCGCCGGAGTTACCGATGTTTGGACGATCACCGGCGCCCGGCGAGCCACGGCCGCCTCGATCACCGCCTCCATCTGAATGATATTGGTCACGTTGAACGCACCGACGGCGTAGCCGTGCGTCGCCGCATCGACCAGCATCCGCTTGGCAGAAACAACCGGCATGGAATCAGCTCCTTCCTGGCGTGGCATGGCAGTCATCCTGCCCCGCAGGCAGATTCGCGAGCCTGCGGGCTGTGCCAGGTCGCAGCCAATGCAGATAGCTCAAAACGCGTACCGCAAGGTCTCGATCACCGGACCGGCAGGCGTCCAGGTATCGCTGTCGCGTAGTTTCTTCACTCTGCAGAGCCCTGAGATACAGCGACAGGTCAGCCGCACAGCGCCGGCATACCAGCTGCCGCGGCTGTCGTGCTCCACAAACGGGACAAGTTAGTTGGCGTTTTTCTGACACTCACAAACCGTTCATTCCGCGAGGTAGTACAGCAAGTCATCGAGTTCGGACTGCAGTTCCGGCAACAAGTCGTGGTTGTTGCTTTCCTTGGCCTTCTCGATCAACTCGATAAGTCGATTCACATCAGTCGCGTCGTGCTCGGAAAGCGCGGACCGAATGGAGCGGGCTTTCGCGACGAGTTGTTCCAGTTTCGATTGTGGCTGGCTGGGCGGGTCGATACGTATCTCCCCGGCCGACTTCGGACTGGCGAAGGCTGGGTTCGCGTCCACGACGGCCGAGCTGTCGGGAAGCTGACGATACTCATCGGAATCATCGAACATCGCGGCGAGTCTGATTTCAGAGGCTTGTCGGTTTTCCTCGCACATGTGCGAGAGGGCATTGTCAATCTTCAGTGATTTCGACAGCCCTGTACGTCGCTCGATGGCCGTCACGCTCAATATACCATCGAGGGTGAGTTCGAACCGGACGAGGATCTGCCCATCCGCGTCCTGCGATTCATTAAGTCCTTGCAGCAGAAACCGGCCGATCGATTGATTCCTGCTGAGTTGCGTGCTTTCGCCTTGAAAGACATGAATATCCGCCGCCTCCTGGTCGAGCGACACGGTCCGAAAAACTTCTTCGTATTTGGCTGGCAAGGGGGAATTTCTGCGTAGAATGGGGCAGAAGCGTAGCTCCGCGGCGAACGGCGAACGCTCCAGCGCTTCGATCCCCAACGTATGCGTTGCCACGTCAATCAACACTGGGCCGATCGAGTGACCGTCGTGCATTGCTGCTTGGGTTGCCGCTCCCAACGCGACCGCCAGATCCGGGTTGACGGACCAGTGAGGTTCCCGCTGGAATTCCTCTCGCAGGCACTGCTGAACCAATGGTGTACGCGTGGCGCCACCGACCAGAATCAGTTCATCCAGCTGGCCAACCGACAGGCCAGAGTCCCGGATCGCATCGTCGACACATTCAATCGTGCGCTGCACGAGCGGCGCGATCAGTTCTTCATATTCATGCCGCGTCACCACGATATCCAGGCTGACGGGCTTGCCGTTGATCGTGGCAATGAACTCTTCGGCAACATGCGCGGAACTCAAGGAGGAAAGTTCGCACTTTGCCCGTTCGCACGCCTGGATCAACCGCCATCGCGTGGTGCTGTCGGCCATCAAGTCGTAGTCGTGTTGCGAGAGAAACGCATCGGCGACATACTTGGTGAGCAACTGATCGAAATCGTCGCCTCCCAGTTGTGTGTCGCCTTTGCTGCTCAACACCTCGACCACCCCTTCTTCGATTCGGACAATGGACACGTCGAAGGTTCCGCCTCCCAAGTCATAAACAATCAGATGGCGACGTTGCATATCGCCGGCATGGTAGACCAGGCTGGCGGCGGTTGGTTCGTTGATGATCCGTTCCACGGTCAGGCCGGCGAGCAGTCCGGCCTCGCGGGTGGCCTGTCGCTGGTTTTCATCAAAGAATGCCGGGACCGTAATCACGGCGCGAGTAATCGTGGTGCCGAGGGCTCGTTCCGCGCGCTCGCGCAAGCGTCGCAGAATCATGGCGCTGATTTCTCGTGGCGCGAACTCCTGCCCGGCCATCTTCAACTTGACCGTTTGCCCCATGCGGCGTTTGACCGACACAATCGTCCGATCGGGGAACGCCGCCAATTGGTTCTTGGCCGTCTGACCGACGATCAGCTTCCCCTCCATCGTCATGCCCACCACGGAGGGGAGAATCGCTTGACCGTCTTCCTGGATGACCTGGACGTGTCCATTGATCAGCGCCGCGACTTCGCTGTTCGTTGTGCCCAAGTCAATGCCAATAATGGGTGTCATTTCTGTTTGATCCATGACGTTCACCTGATAGTACGGTTGCTCTTTTTTGTCGATCGACGCAAATGTCGTGACCGATGCAGTGGCGAATCTACTTGGCAATACGCACGTCCGCGTAGCGTAGGATGTTGCCGCGCCACAAGTAAGCAGGGCGGAGTTGTTGGACGACGTGTCCGCTTGGCACGGACGGTGTGTCAATCAAGTCGATTGCATGCATGACCTCGGCATCGAAGGGCTGCTGGAGTACATCGACCCGCCGGATGTCACACTGTTGCATCAGTCGGTGCACGCGCGCGTGCAGCAGTTCCAGGCCGCGGTGCGCCGAGTCCATTGCCTCGTCGCGTTCCCGAGACTCGCTGGCAGATTCTTCGATGATCCCACGGACTTCCGTCCATAAATGTCCGGCGAATTTCCGGGTCACCCATGACGCTCGGGTCATGGCGTGATCGAAGCGATCCAGCAGACTTGCCGGTTCGCACGGCGACGGAGATCGTCGGGTGAGTGTCCCCAGCGTACGTTCCAAGCTCTCTTCAATCTCCGCCACCGCTTCCGCCAGTGGGCGACTCTCGTCGGATGGGGAGGAAGTTCCAGCTTGTGCCTGCTGGGATGCCAAACGTTGTTCGATCCGCCGCAGGCTGTCGTGGAGCGACTGCTGCAACTCCCGTCCGCCACGTACCTGGAGCTTCAGTTCATGTCGCAGCGCCGTAAAAGCTTCCACGATATCCGCGGCGCCCAACAGTTCCCACGCATGCTCCGCCTCGGTTTCTTCTGAGTTATCCGTTGGCAATGGTCGGGCTATTTGCTGGTTGTCCAGCGGTTCGTCGTTCATGGGATGCTATTCTTGGTTGCCAAGGGCAAGGAGGACCAACGTGGGTAGCCTGGGACGTTCTTTCTCTGCGACCGCGATAATTTGGGAGAGATCGGGCGGGTCACGACTGGGCAGCAAAAACGCCTCGGCTTGCACCAACGGATCACTCAGCAGTTGGTAGGCCGTATGGATTTCTCGAAACTTCTCCGCGTCCCGGTCTGGTGGATATTGGCGAACCAGACCGAGGTAAGCGCGGCGCACCTCGTCCGGTGTCGCATCGAGTGCGACTCCCAGTACGGTATGTGCGTTGGCAACGGATGTATGCATCATCATGATTCCTGTTCAACGGCGCTTTCGCATCTTCTTTTTTAGTTGTCGTTGGCGCTCTTTGTCCAGGGCCCGACGTTCCTCGGCGGTCATGCTGGCAGGGGCGGGTTGTGGCTGGCGCGGCGACGAGTCCTGCCTGAAATCGCTGGGTACGGAGCCCTGCATGATCGCTATTAGGAACGCGGCTTCCTCCTGGATAGACAATCCGGCCTGTCTAAATAGTGACCCGATCGCGGCGACGGCGCCAGAAAGGTCGTCAGAGCCCTCCGATTTACTCTGCGCCGTGTCCAGCAACAGCTGCAATTCCCGCGCGCCACTTGGCCCCAGCTTGGAAAAGACCTGCGCGATGATGGGGGGTATGTCGTCTGCGAATTCGTCGTTGTCGAATGGCTCATTATCGAATTCCCCATCGTCGAATGCGTCATCCTCCAGTTCGGCTGCGGGCTCATCTTCCGAGCCGTCCAGGTCGAACAGCGTTCGGGTATAATTTGCACGAGATGCTTTGGGTTGACGCTCAGCCCTTGCGCTGGCAGACGCTTCGCGAGCGCGCCGGGCCCGACATTGCGGACAATTGCAGTCATCTTCCGCGTCCTCGTTCCAAAACGAGTCTTCGTCTTCGTCGTCCTCGTCGTCCTCGTCGTCCTCGTCCCAAGCCGAGTCGTCGTAGGGACTGAACGCGGTGCGGTTGCGCCGACGCGCTTCCCACATTGCCAGTGTTGCCTTCGCTTCCGTGGCAATCGTCTCAAAACGATGCCGGTAGAACGGATCCTTTTCAGTTCTGACTGCTTCCCCCAGTGTCTCGATGTGTGGCCGGTACTCGTCGATCACGAATTCCGCGTACCGTTGATCAAGGAGCTGTTCTAATACCGCCGCAGCCACTCGTGGTTCCTGGCATGCAATATCGGCGATCCAATTCGGCTGCCTTCGCCCGTAGTCTGACTGCCAGAAACGATGGCTGGCGACCCAGCTGCAGGCATCCGAAAACGCGTTGCCGATATCCGGCGGTTCGCCGCCGGCGAGGCGCTCGCAAAGGGCCTTACCGAACTTACCCGCCTGCAAACGGTAGCCCTTGTGTCGCAGGCCCGTGCGCGTAAGGTCCCAAAAAAATGAGCCGAGCGCACAGAGATCGTTCAGTGGCACGTCTCCCACACGGCTGGCATGACGTTCGACGATCTCTCGCCACGGTTTCAGCTTGGCGCTGGGCAGATTCATCTGCTGCAACGCGGCAAAAGCCATGACATCGGCGACCAGCTCATGTGCGCCGCCCGCTTGACGAGCGGCAGCCATGAGTTGGGCGGATTTGGCTTCGTCGCCCGCGCGCAGTTCGAGGGCTGCGTGGAGAAACGGCAGCCAAGCTCGGCTCAGCCACGCAGGCCATAGGGAATCGGCAGCCTCCAAGGCCACGCGAGCGGCCGCCGAATTGGTCTTCCTGCGACTCAGTCGCATCGCCTCGAGAAGTTTCAATTTCCAGGGCAACGCTTTCGCACTGGGGTCGTCCAATCGCTGACCGCCGAGTTGACCGACCAACGTGTCAGCTTTCTCGAACTCGTCGGTGTCGAGGTAGTGATCAATCAGCCACAGCATTGTCTTGACATCGTCCGGAAAGAACTGGAGGAGCTGCTCTTTCGCTTGGACGATCTGATTTTCGAGGGCGTTTTCCCTCGACTCGGTCAAGTCCCGGTCGTCCAACTGCATGTGCAGTACCTGGATGAGAAACTCGTGTGCCTTGCGGTTGGCGGGGTACTTCCGAATTGCCTCCCGAATCAATTTCTCAATCGGGCGGACATCGGGTTTGGAGAACCGGAACGAGAAGGGGCCGCCCAACTCCATTTCATCGTGCAGCTGCCATTGAGCCTGCGTCACGTGGACAACGCTTGCCAAGGCATCCTTGAGGTGTTGTGGCAGTTGCGTGAGTCTCAGTAGGTCGGTCAAGACGTAGTTCGCCGCGCAACGTCGGACCAGGTCTTCAGCGTCCGAAAACTGCATGAAATACGAAAAGCCCAACAGATTCCAGCGGGGATCGTGGGGCGGGCCGGGTACGTGTTTCTTCAGCAATTCGAAGATTCTTGTATTGGGCTGAAAGTACGCCAGCCGCACGCATCCCTGTGCAAAACGAGCCACGAACTGGCCGTCAACCTCTTGATATTGGTCGCAAAGTTCGGTCAGCATTGCGACCTGTGAGGCCGAGAAAGTTGTTTCGGAATCGGGATGCCTGACAGCCGCGAGCTGCCTGGCCGCCGTCACGGCACCTCGACGAAGATACAGCTCTCGAACGGGCTCCACCAATTCACTCGGAGGCTGATGGACGGCCCGATCCAATGGCACCTCTGTCTCTGCACAGAGCAACGTCGAAGCGATGCGGGCCGGCCGACGCGCTCGGTCTAATCGCGACCAGTCTTGCCGGGCGGTATCCACATCGCCGTGGTAGAACGCGATCAATCCCCGCACAAAAAGCCGCCAATCCGAAAGAGGGCTGTTACGTGGGATGATCTTCACACGATCCATCGCCGGACCGAAATCGCCCTGGTATACCAATTCGAGCGATTCTCTTACCGCACCAGCCTCCGTCTGCAAAGCACTTGAAAGCTCTTCACGGCGGGCTTTGGCGAAGACGGCCAAATCCTCAACGGGTTCGTCCGCCATGGGTTTGGGTTTGAGCTGGATGAGCCTGGCATTCGGATTGGTGGTAAGTCGCTGAGCCGCCTTTGTCTCGAATCGTTGCTTCAAGCGTTTCGCCAGACGCGACTTGCCCTTCGTTTTACCCTTTGATTTTCGCGACGCCATAGGCGGTTCCATCCAAGAAAATGTCAAGTCGACGCCAGAGGCTCATCACAGCAAAAACGATCATTCGATCTCGTTAAACACCGGTGCCGGGCGGGAACCACCGAATTGTGGCATTCCCCCTCTGAGCTGGCGGCGTCTGGAAAGCCAGGAGCGGATGCGGCGCAATCAGGCGGCGAGTAACGTCTCAATCGGCAAATAGGCCAAAAGTGGGGACGGTACTCGCGGTCTGTGTGTTCAAATTGTAGCGGATTACGGCGAAGCGAAAACACCACGTCAATACGACCCGCCGAGAGTTGCTGGAGCGGCACGATGGGGGATGTAAGCCGTCGATCGCGAAGTTGCGAATTCACGCACCGCGGCTGAACGCCCCGGTTAAACGTTGATATAATAGCTGGCAGTTTCCGGGCCCCACTGGCGACGTGGCGACCCGGGGGCCTTGTCGCATTGCGCGGCGGGCATACCGGGTCCGCCGGCGGATCGGGACGGTCCCCTTCCTTCCCGGAAGTCCGACGCGGCTTGGCCTCCGCAATCCTCGAATTCCAAGGATCAGCTCCCATGCGTCCGTGCAAGCGAATCGCCTCGGCCTTGTTGTCGTGTTTCTTGGTGGCTGTGTGGCTGGCCGGTGGCTTGGCGGCGGAACGGGATTGGGAGAACGAGCAGGTGTTCGGGCGTCACAAGGAGGAGCCGCGGGCGACCGCGATGGTGTACCCGAGCGAGCGTCTGGCGATGGCGGATCAGCGCGACACCAGTCCGTGGTTTCAGTCTCTCAATGGTCCCTGGCGTTTCCACTGGTCGGCCGATCCGGACCACCGACCAACGGACTTCTTCCAGTCGGAGTATGACGTGACGGCCTGGGAGCAGATAACGGTGCCGGGCAACTGGCAGACGCAGGGTCATGGGGTTCCACTCTATACGAACATCACCTATCCGTTTCAGAAGGATCCACCGCGAGTGATGGGCGATCCTCCCGCCAACTACACGAATTTCGCTCAGCGTAATCCGGTGGGGAGTTACCGGCGCACGTTCCAGTTGCCGAGCGACTGGAAAGGTCGCCAGGTGTTCTTGCAGTTTGACGGAGTTGACGCGGCGTTCTACCTCTGGGTGAATGGCCAGCAGGTCGGCTATAGCCAGGAGAGCCGGACGCCCGCCATTTTCAACATCACCAAATATGTGCGTGATGGGGAAAACGGCTTGGCGGTGGAGGTCTATCAATACAGCGACGGCAGTTATTTGGAGGATCAGGATTTCTGGCGGCTGAGCGGAATCTATCGCGACGTCTTTCTCTGGTCGGCAGGCGATCAGCATATTCGCGATTTCTTCGTACGGACCGACTTGGACAAGGACTTTCAAAACGCTTCGTTTGCGGTCGAGATGGATGTCACGAATTTCGCCCCTCAAGCGGCAACATGCAGCGTCGATGTAGCGTTGCTGGATGACCAGCGCCAGATGGTTGCCCAGTCGCGTGTGGACTCAATTTCCATCGATGCGGCCAGTCAGAAACAGGCACGTTCCGCGCAAATCGATGTGGCGAATCCGGCCAAGTGGACCGCGGAAACGCCTAATCTCCATACCTTGGTGTTGACGCTCAAGGACGCGGCTGGGCGGACGCTGGAGGTATGCAGTCACAGAATCGGCTTTCGCAAAGTGGAGATTCGTGGAGGCCAGTTACTGGTCAATGGCCAAGCGATCTACTTGAAAGGAACCAACCGCCACGAGCATGACCCGGTCACGGGCCACACGGTCAGCCGCGAGTCGATGATTCGCGATATCGAGCTGATGAAGCAGTTCAATATCAATGCGGTTCGGACCTCACACTACCCAAACGATGTGCTGTGGTTGAAGTTGTGTGATGAATACGGTCTGTACTTGATTGACGAGGCGAACGTCGAGTCGCACGGGATGGGCTACGATCGTGAGTCGTTGGCCAAGGACCCGAAATGGCAGGCCGCTCATCTGGATCGGATTCACCGGATGGTGGAGCGAGATAAGAACCACGCCAGCGTGATTATCTGGTCCATGGGGAATGAGGCGGGTAATGGTGTCAATTTCGAAGCCTGCTACGCGTGGATCAAACAGCGTGATCCATCTCGGCCGATCCACTATGAGCGGGCGGAGCTGGCGGATGACACCGACATTTATTGCCCGATGTATGCCTCGATCGAACACCTTACTCAGTACGCGAGCAAGCCGCAGCGACGACCGCTGATCCTCTGCGAGTACGCGCATGCCATGGGCAACAGCGTGGGGAATCTGCAGGACTATTGGGATGCGATCGAAAGTCACGATCAACTGCAGGGCGGGTTTATCTGGGACTGGGTTGATCAGGGACTGCTGACCGATGTTCCTCAAGGCCATCGGATCGCGGACCTGGCCGTTCCGTCGCGCACGGCCAATGTGCTGGGGAAGATCGGTGAGGAAGGGGTGACCGGCCCGGTGGTCGTTGTGGACAAGGAGGGTCTGGATCTGACCGGGCCGTTCTCGATCGAAGTCGTTGTTCACGGCTTCCGGCACGGTTCGTACTGCCCGCTGATTTCCAAAGGGGATCACCAATACCTGTTGCGGCTGAACAACGGCGGAATTGATTTTGTCGTGTTCCAGCAGCAGTGGGTCAGTGCGCGCGTCGGCTTCGACCAGGCAGACCTGACGGAAGATTGGAACCGGATTACGGGGGTCTACGACGGAGAGCATTTGTTGATCTATTCCAACGGCACGGAAGTGGCTCGTGTGGCAGTGCAGGGGCCGGTTGCTGCCAGCACGTTTCCGGTGAACATCGGTCGGAATTCGGAGAAGACCGACCGTATCTGTGACCTGGCGATTCGTGAGGCCCGGATCTACGGTCGGGCACTGTCGCCAAGCGAAGTAGCGGAGCCCGCCTCGCGGAAGCGGGAAGCACTGCGACTGCACCTGGATTTGGCGCACGTGTCGGGTGAGCGTTTTCCGCTGGGGCGTGTTGCCAGGTATCTTGCTTACGGTGGCGATTTTGGCGATCAGCCCAACGATGGCAATTTCTGCATTAATGGGCTGATTCAACCAGATCGCCGGCCCAACCCGCATCTGTATGAGGTGCGCAAGGTCTATCAGTCGATCAAGGTAACACCGGTCGATATCGCGGCGGGCCGGATTCGTGTACAGAACAAGTATTTCTTCATCAACTTGAACCAGTTTCAGACGGTGTGGGAATTGCGACGCGATGGGATCAACGTGACCAGCGGATCGTTAGGGCGACTTGATGTCCCCCCGCAGGCGGATGCGGTATTTCAGATTCCACTCGATCATGCCACAACTCCCGGCGAATACCTGTTGACCGTGTCATTCGTTTTGCCGGAAAAAACTCGCTGGGCGCCGCAGGGCCATCGCGTAGCCTGGGATCAGATTGCTGTGCCCTACTCGACGCCTGTCGCTGAAGGGGCGACAGTGGACGGTCCCTTGGAGTTGATCGAAAAGGAAGCTGCTTATGTAGTCGAAGGGAGCGGCTTTCATCTGGAATTTGATCGCCAACAGGGCACGCTGCGCAGCTACCGCGTGGATGATCAGGAGTTGCTTGCGGCTCCGCTGGTCCCCAATTTCTGGAAAGCGGCGAACGACAATCAGTATCGCAACGACTACTTGAATCGTCTGGGACCGTGGCGGGAGGCGGCCAAAAACCGCAGCGTGAAATCAGTTACCGCCAGGAAATCCGGGGGGACAATCGAGGTTGTTTGTGAGTCGATCCTGCCGGTTGGATTCTCGCGATGCGATGTCGTTTACACGGTTGTTGCAGACGGCAGTGTCACTGTCGCATACCGATATCAGCCTGGGGGAACGGGCCTGCCGTTGATTCCCAAGGTGGGGATGACATGTGCCGTGGCAGGTCAACTGGATCAAATCCACTGGTATGGTCGCGGACCGCAAGAGACTTATTGGGATCGGAAGACGGGGGGGGAGATTGCGATTCACCAGCTGACCGTGGACGAGATGGTGCATCCTTACGTGCGGGCTCAGGATAATGCGAATCGAGCCGACGTGCGCTGGTTTACGTTGACCACGAAGGAGGGATTCGGACTGGAGGTTGCCGGCCAGACACCTCTCAATTTCTCCACCTGGCCCTATACTCTGGAGGATCTGGAGCAGGCGAGCCACGACTACGAGCTGCCGCGACGGGAAACGATCACCGTCAATATCGACCACCAATTGCACGGAGTGGGGGGCGACAACAGTTGGGGAGCCAGGACACATCCCCAGTACACCCTGCCTGGCGATCAGCCCTATCAATACAGCTTCACACTGTCGCCAGTGCGGAAGGGCGAGTAGATCGCGTTTCGAAATTGCCTCTGGGACGAGCGTATCTCGTGGTCCTGGCGCTGCTTGCGAAGCCAGGCGTTTTGTGCCATGATCACCGCTTTATCAGCGGCAATGGCTTTTATCAGTGGCAAGGGCTTTTTGAGCGGCAGTGCCTGCTGCTCAGCACGGTCTCTCGATCCTCTAAGATGCGCCGGTTCGCCGGCAGCCGAGAGTCTGTGTGACTGACTGCCTTCATGTGTTGCGTGCGGGGAGCACACCGAAATGGGTTGGATCGATATTCTCGTAACGATCGTGTACCTGGTCCTGATCGTAACACTTGGGTGCGCGGCTGGACAGATCAGTCGGCGCCGCGGTGGCGGCGAGGCCAAGGATTACTTTCTGGCCGGCGGAACGCTTCGGTGGCCGATCATCGGGCTGGCGTTGTTCGCAACGAACATCTCCTGCGTCCATCTCGTCTCGTTGGCCCAGTCGGGCTATGACACCGGGTTGCTGATGGGCAATTTCGAGTGGATGGCTGCCTTCACACTGATCATGTTGGGCCTCTTCTTCGCGCCGTTCTATATTCGGTCTCGAGTCGCCACGTTGCCCGACTTTCTCGAACGCCGCTATTGTCGAGCCTGCCGTGACTGGCTGGCGGTTCTTTCGATGTGTTCGGCGGTGATCATCCACATCGGGTTCTCCTTCCTGACCGGTGGGATCGTCCTCAAGACGCTGTTCAACGTCGATATGTACACGAGCATCATGGTGGTGGCCGTGCTGACGGGTCTCTACACCATCGTGGGAGGCTTGATGGCGGTGGTGCTGACCGAAGCCATCCAAACAGTCGTGTTGATTATCGGAGCAACGCTGATTACTTGGTTTGCCTGGGATCGCATGGGTGGATGGGACGCGATGACAGGCGTCTTGCAGGCGAAGAACGCCTTGGGTGAGGATGCGTTGAGTAAGATTTCCATGTTGCGTCCTCACGGTGATCCGGATGGAATGCCCTGGTACTCGGTCTTTCTCGGATATCCGGTACTCGGCATCTGGTACTGGTGTGCCGATCAGACCATTGTGCAGCGCGTGCTGGGGGCCCGCAGTGAAGATCATGCCCGCATCGGTCCTTTGTTTGCCAGCGTGATCAAGATCCTACCGGTCTTTATCTTCGTGATGCCGGGGTTGTTTGCTTTCACGCTGGCACAATCCGGCAAGCTGAACGTTGCCACAATGCGGTTGGACGAGACGCGCGACGTGGGTAAATTGCTGGCTGACGGAGAGTTAAGACTCGACTTGGAAAGGCTCGAGAAGGCTGGAGCCTTCGACAAGATCACGAAGATCCTTCGCTTGTCGGCAGCGCGGCAATTGGGTTTGATTACGGCTGCGGATGCCAAGTTGATTGAGACGAAAGCGGATAAGATCGCGGATGAGCAGCGAAATGTGCGCATTCCACTCAAGCTGGGTGAATTGCAGTTGGATGAGGATGCTCTGGCGATCGCGGGTGCCTACGACACGAAGTCCAAGATCGTCAACTTGTCGAAAGTCAAAGAGAACTCCCTGGCGGATGCGGAGACAATCGCGCGGATCGAGTCGCTGGGAGTTGTTGCCATCGATTCAAAAGGTGTCTATGGCGCCATGATCATGGATCTCATGCCAACCGGACTGAAAGGTGTCATGGTGGCAGCGCTGCTGGCAGCGCTCATGTCGACGGTCTCGGGAGCGCTGAATTCCATTTCGACACTCTTCAGCTACGATCTCTACAAACGATTCAAGACCGATGCCACGGATCATCAGCTGGTTTTTGTCGGGCGCATTCGTGCCGGAGTGGCATTGTTGGTGGCCATTGGCCTGGTGCCGTTGTTGAATGACTACCAGAGTATATTCGAGGGGCTCAACGAGATCATTGCGCACCTGGCGCCCCCGGTGACCTGCGTGTTCGTGTTGGGAGTCTTCTGGCCCCGTGCATCGGCCACGTCGGCCAAGCTGACATTGTGGTTTGGCTCGGCTCTGGGAGCAGTGGTCTTCCTGTTGACCAGGTTGGGAGATATGACTCCGGTCGCCCCATGGCTGACATACATCTCAGGCGGCTCATTCATGATGATGGCATTCTATCTGCTGGCCGCCTGCGTGATCATGCAGGTGGCGTTCACGCTGCGGTGGCCGGCTGGTAAGTCGGAGCGTTCCAGCAAGCTGTATTGGGAAACTCCCTTCAAGCCGCTGGAAGAAAAGGGGTGGCCGGGATTGGGTAACTACAAGTTGCTGACGATGCTGTTGATGTTGGCCATGGCCGCACTGTATTACGCGTTTCGCTAAGCGCCAAATTCCACTTCGTACATGTCGTAGTGCGTCTCGTCCATGCCGAGGCTCTTGTAGGTGGCCTGCGCGATGGCGTTGTTTTGTTCCACGTACAGACGCAGGCCGCAGATGTCGTCCCGCTGCTGGGCCAACGACTTAACCCCCTCGAATAGCTTCTTGAAGATTCCCTGGCGGCGATGCAAAGGGCTCACGAATACGCTCTGGATCCACCAGAAACACCGATTGCGCCAGTCGCTCCACTCATAAGTCACCATGAGCGCGGCCACGACGTCGCCCCCCTGCTCTGCCACCACGTAGAATCCGGCCGCGGGGTTGCTGATCAGGCTCAGCACTCCGGCGGTCACCGTTTTCGGATCAAGCCGCCTGCCTTCGGTCTCCCGGGCCATGGCCATGTTGAATTGAGTCAGGACCGTAGCGTCTCTGGCTTCACCGATGCGAGTTGTGAGGGTCACGTGCTGGCCTTCCTTTCCGCGTCCAGTGTTCTTCTTTGTTGATGGAGCACAGCCAACGAAGCTGAGCGGGGAGTCATGACTCCCGTCGAAAATGTGGCCAGGCAGTTAAATCCGCCCACGGGAACTGGTACAATCTACTCTCACGTTGCTCGGTATGCGTGAGGCGGCTCCGCCGGACTCTGCCTCGTGAAGGCATACCAGCGACTAGCGCGTCCGAAACAGCTGTCGTTCCTGAGCGATGTCCCCGTTGGCTCCCCTGCTCTGCGGTTAACACTCCAGTCAAATTGCTTCCCTGTGGTCCCTGTCATCTGTGGTCTCTGTCTCTGTGGTCCCTGTCCGCTGACAAGCAAGCGATTATGAACACACAACTCCCTGCATTTCAACCGGTCTTAAGTACTGTTGTCCTGCTGAGCTGCGGAATCACCTGCTGTTGCTACGCGGACGATCAACCTCAATGGGGACAGGCACGGTCTCGTAACATGGTGTCTGACGAGACTGGTTTGCCCAGTGATTTTGACCCAGCCAGCGGTCAAGGGATCAAGTGGACGGTCGATCTGGGGAGCCAGGCTTATGGAACCCCGGTCATTGCCCAGGGGCGAGTTCTGATCGGCACCAATAATTCCGCTCCCCAGGATGCTCGTCACCAAGGGGACAAGGGTGTGTTGCTCTGTCTTGATCAGCGGGACGGAAAGATGATCTGGCAATTGGTGGTCCCCAGGCTGTTGGGCGACAATGGATTTCTTGACCAGCCGAACATCGCGTTCTGTTCTCCGCCGACGGTGGAGGGAGACCGCATCTATGTGGTAACGAACCGAGCAGAGGTGGTTTGTCTCGACATGCAAGGCATGTCCAACGGCAATGATGGACCATATATGGATGAAGGCCAACACATGGTCCAGCCGGGTGAAACGGCTATGGATGTGACAGAGAAGGATGCGGACATACTCTGGGTGTTCGATATGCGTGCCCAGGCGGATATTCACCCACACGATTCGGCTCACAGTTCCATTCTCCTTGACGGGCGGTACCTCTATTTGAATACCGGTAACGGTTTGGATCTGAAGCACGAGAAGATTCTCAAACCGGAAGCCCCCAGCCTGATCGTGCTGGATAAACAGACGGGCGAGCTTGTGGCGCGGGATGGGGAACCTATTGGCCCGCGGATCTTTCACTGCACCTGGTCTTCGCCCGCCATGGGAGTGGTCAATGGTAAACCGCTCATCTTCTTCTGTGGCGGGGACGGGGTGGTCTATGCATTTGAACCTCTGACGCAAGAACTCGATGACAATCAGGTGCACAAATTGAAGAAAGTGTGGCAGTTCGATTGCGATCCGTCAGCGCCCAAGGAAGACGTGCAACAATACGTGGGGAATCACAATGTGAGCCCGAGCAATATCATGGGGATGCCGGTCTTCTACCATGATCGCATCTACGTCACGGGCGGTGGCGATGTCTGGTGGGGCAAGAATGAGGCGTTTGTGAAGTGCATCGACGCCACGAAGGAGGGGGACATCACACAGAGCGGACAGGTCTGGTCTCAGCCTCTACTGCGGCACGCCTGCACGACGCCCGCCATCTACAACGATCTGGTCTTCGTGGGCGACTTGGGACGGAAAGTCTACTGTTTCGATGCCAGCACCGGCCAGCTCTACTGGGATCACAGCATGAAGGGCCAGGTGTGGTCTTCGCTGATGGTCGCCGACGGTAAGCTCTATGTTGGCTCGCACGGAAGCGATTTCTGTATCCTGCATGCCAGCAAGGAGAAGAAAGTGCTGGCAACCATCAAGCTGGATAGCCCAATGTCAACTACTCCGGTGGCAGCCAACGGAGTCCTCTATGTGAACACCCTGTCCCGCTTATACGCGATTGAAGCGAGCCAGCAGTGAGGCTGGAGTAGTGAGGCTTGAGTAGTGAGCCTCACTGCTCAAGCCTGTAGCCTCGCTACTCGCTACTCGCTACTGCACGACTCACTACTCACTACTCACTACTCGCTACTCACTACTCACTACTCCAGCGTCCCGATCTCGATACTCGAAGGATGTTGCGGATCGCGATATACGCGATGTGTGGCTTTGACAAAGTCGGCCGGCTCCGCCAGGAATATATTCTCAACGATACTTCTGAGGGTTTCGGTCAACCAGTGGGAACCAGGTGCTTTGCACCTGAATCATGATGCGGTGTCCCGGGCGAAACGTGTGCAGAACATCCTGCAGCGGCAAGGTGACGGTCGTCGGTTCTCCGCTGACAAACGGTTTCGGTTGGGAGGGATCATCGCGGAAGCGGCCGCGCAGCACTTCACTGCGGACCATCATCTGGTACTGGCCCATGTGCATGCCGGACCGCACAAACTTGTGGTCCTTGGCATCAGCGGGAAAGACGTCGATCAGTTTGACAACCCAGTCGGCATCGGACTCGGAAGTGGAGACGCGCAGGTCTGCCACCAAGGGGCCACACAAGGTGAGGCTGTTTTCCAGTGGACTCGTCTGGTAGACGAGCACATCGGGCCGGCGAGCCGCAAACCGCTGATCGTCTGTCATGTAGGCGTATGTCATACCGATATCAACGTCCTCGGTGAACGGGACCGGCCGCCGGGGATCACTCACGAACTCGTCAAAAGCAACCTCATCGCCAGTGGGCGCTTCAAAGGTGAGCCTTTCATCAGCGGAGAAATATAATCGCTTCAGCTTCATTTCTTGGGGAGGCCATTGGTCGAAGTAACGCCAGCGGTTGGTGCCGGTCTCAAACATCGTGGCTTCCGCCAAGGTTGGAGATCGGCCATCCTTCAAATGACTGCGAAAAAATACCGCTTCAATCTGGTGCCGGAAATACTCCGCTGTGGGGGACTCGAAGTCAATGTTTCCCAAATGATCGCCGCGACTGCGCGCCCATCCGCCGTGCGGCCAGGGACCCATGACGATCGTGTTCTGGATGCCGGGGTTGTCTGTTTCTACTTGCCGGTAGATTTGGAGCGGTCCGTACAGGTCTTCCGCATCAAACCAACCGCCGACAATCAACACTCCGGGCGCGACTTTCTTGAGGTGCGGAAGGAGATTACGGGCTTGCCAGTATTCGTCGTAGTTGGAGTGTTCAATTAGATGGTTCCACATCGAGACTCGATCACGCAGAAATCGCTCATTGCCATTGGAGAGCGGACCGAGATCCAGGAAGAACTGATAACCATCTGGCGTGCCCAGTTCAAGCGGATGTGCCGACATCGTCGTCGGCTCTGGACGCGGTTGGCCGAATCGCAACAGGAAATTGAAGGCGTGTGGCAAGAAGAATGCTCCGTGATGGTGAAAGTCGTCATACCACCAATCGGCAATCGGAGCCTGTGGCGAGACCGCCTTGAGCGCGGGATGGGCATCGATCATGCCGGCCGCCGCATAGAAACCCGGATATGAAATGCCCCACATTCCCACTCGGCCGTTGTGATGCTGTACATTGTGCAGCAGCCACTCGATTGTGTCATACGTGTCGGAGCTTTCGTCCACATCTTGTGCGCCCTGTTTGTTGGCAATATGTGGAGTCATATTCTGGAAGGACCCTTCGGAAAGGTAGCAGCCCCGCACATCCTGGTAGACGAAGATATACCCATCGTCCTGGAGTTCGCGACTGGGGCCCAGTGATCCAGGATATGCGTCCGCACCATAGGGACCAACCGAATAGCAGGTTCGTAGCATCAGCATGGGATAGGTCTTCTCGGGTGAAGCATCACGTGGCACATAGACGGAGGTGAATAAGTTCACTCCATCCCGCATCGCAATGCGATACTCGAATTTCTGATACTTCTCCTGCACCGTATCAGCCTGCAGAGCCAATGCGGTGGTACTGACGACGAACCCGCCCATGACCGCCAGCCAGATTGGCGCGAGGCGATGGATGAAGAGAAAAGAGCGGCGATTTTCGACTGCGACGGCATAAGGCTGATGTTTCATGGAGCGAACTCGTGTGTCCATCAAGGTGTCGTTCTGCAGGTGTTTGCGAGACCGGGAGTCGATTTCCCGCGCATGACATACCCTTGCTATGGTAGTCGAAAGCCCCCAGAATTGGAATTTCCGAGTTTGTTCCAGCGGCAGCAGACCATGGTGCGGACGAAATCACTGGCAGCAGACAGGAGAATGTGCGTGGATCCGGGAACTGTTTGTCGAACGAGACGTGGAGATGTGCCCCGTTACCTTCAGCGAATCGCCTCGGTACTGGCCTGCCTGGCAGGGGTCCTAGCCTATGTCGCCCCTTGTGCCGCGGAGCGGCCCAGCGACGAGGCGTTGGAACGGGCGCTCGGTACGCTGTTGAGTACGACGCCGGGTGAAACAGCCACCCAACTTGCGGCAGCTTGGAAGGTAGTTGCCGACGCTGACTACAGTCAGCTACCACGAATCTTCCAAGCGGCCGATAAGGCAAATCCTATAGCTGCCAATTGGCTCAGCATGGCGCTCGATCGAATCGTGCAGCAGAGTACTGCCAAGGGTCAGCAATTGCCGGTCAATCTGCTCCAAAATGTGGCGATTGATGCGAGCCGCGCTCCCCTGGCAAGAAAAATGTCCATGGATTTGCTGGCGCGAGCGGATAGGAAGTACGTGGAAGCACTGCAGCCATTGCTGATCAACGATCCGGAGGCGGCGTTTCGACGCCCGGCAGTAGAGCAAGCGATGGAAGAAGCCAGACAACTTGCCGAGTCCGACAAGCCCAACCAGGAGCGGATCGCAGCTTGGCGGCGTCTACTCGAATCCGCGCGGGACGAAGATCAGGTGGTGCAGATTGCCCGGGAACTGAAGACGCTGGGCCATGAAGTGGATCTGGCGACTCAGTTCGGCTATTTGATCGACTGGTACGTCATCGGTCCTTTTGACAACAGCGAGGGACGAGGATTCGATCTCACATCGCCTCCGGAAGAATTGACACTCAAAGGATATGAAGACCTGGAAGCTGGCGTGTCCGCCGGAGAGATCCAGGGGAAATCGGGTCCCGTATCCTGGAAGAAAGTGCAAGCAGCACGAAACAACGGCGATGTCAATTTGAATGAAGCGATCGAGAAGTTGCGCGATGTAATGGCTTACGGTGCCACGGTCTTCGTTTCCCAGCGCTCGCAGCAAGTGGACGTGCGTTTGCGCATCCAGAACTCCTTCAAGATCTGGCTCAATGGCCAGTTGCTGATGGAGCAGCCGGTGGGGCATACGGGGAATTCTTTTGACCAGTACAAGGTGCGCGCCAATCTGCGGCCGGGTAAGAACTTTTTTGTGGTCAAGTCGTGCCAGGTCGAATCGGGGAGATCGATGGACTTTTACGACAACTGGCACTTCTGTGTGCGAGTGTGTGACACAACAGGAGCCGCGATCTTGTCGGCCGATCATGCTGCTGTGACCGGCGAGGGGGACACACAAGACGTGGAGGAGGCGACATTGCCGGAAAACACAGAAGGCGGCAACGTACAAGAGCCAGCCACGGGCTCGAAGGGAGGAGAACGATGACTCGTCATACCTTGGTCCCGCTGCGTGTGATCTTCGCTGCGATGATCGTGGCCGTGTGTGGTGCCGCGGATTGGCCGCAATTTCGCGGACCCGATAATGGCAGCATCACGCAGGATACAAGTCTGCCGATCCAATGGAGCGTCGACGATGCGCGATGGAGTATTGCGTTGCCCGGACGATGCGTGAGCGGTCCGATTGTCGTGGGAGACCAGGTGGTTACCACCGGTTCCAGTGGTCAGCAGAACGAGCGGCTGCACATCTTCTGTGTGGACAAGTCACGCGGCGGGCTGCTGTGGCAGCGCAACTTGTGGGCCACGGGTCGCACGCTTTGCCATCCCCTTACCTGCATGGCGGCACTCACGCCCGCTACCGACGGGCAACGCATCGATGTGCTGTTCGCGTCGAATGATCTGGTTTGTCTGGACCTGGAAGGAAATCTGCTCTGGATGCGGGCTATCGGGCTCGAACATCCACTGACCTTCGACGATCGCGGGATGGGGTCTTCGCCGTTGCTGGTGGATGGCACTCTCGTTCTGCAGATGGAATGCCAAGGTGATTCGTTCGCCCTGGGGATCGATTGCTCGGCTGGGCAAACGCTCTGGCAGCGCAAGTTGCCCAGCACAATCAACTGGTTGTCACCTGCCACGCTGAGAGTGGAGGGAAAAGGGCTGGCGTTGTTGCAGACCTCCGACAAATTGCTGGTTGTCGAGCCGAAGACAGGCGATGTCGTATCGAGCTACGAGACGCCCGGCACGGCGATTGCTTCACCGGTTGCCCAGGATGGCAAGATCTTCATGCCGTCGAAAGGGTTGACTGCCTTGCAATATCAAGCTAGTTCTGATCAACTCCATTTGCTGTGGCAAGAGAATCGGCTGGGTGCACAGACGAGCAGTCCGGTGGTTGGTCATGGCAGGCTGTACGTTATTCGATCGCCGAATCTGCTGGCTTGTGGTGACGTGGAGACCGGCAGGGAACTGTGGAAGATCCGGTTGAGTGGCAAGCAGTACTGGGCCACGCCGATCTTGGCGGGCGACTACCTGTACGTGGTGAGCGCGGAAGGCCTGATTCAGGTCGTCGACGTGCGCGGCGACGAGCCGAAACTCATGGCGAAGAACGACATGCAAGAGGAAATGCTCGGTTCGCCCGCCGTGTCGGACGGCGCCATTTACCTGCGCGGCGTCAGTCAGCTGTGGAAAATCGGCCGGTAGTGGCGAGCGGCTGCGGGTTAAACCATGGGGACGTCGATGGTCACGGAATTGTGCCGCTCGCGTCAGCCGCGGTGGCGGATCTGCGTGAATCGCTCTGTCTGTTCGCGAATCGCACGCTCGGTTGGCAGGCGTTCCATGGAACTTGCGCCATAGAACCCGTCGATGTTCGGACAATGCTGCAGGATAAACGCGGCATCCTCAGGTTCGGCGATCGGGCCGCCATGGCATAGCAGGATCACGTCTTCGCGGATCTCCTGGGCTGCCGAGGCGATGGCATCGATCAACGGGACGCATTCTTCCAGGGTCTTGGCAGTGTGAGCGCCAATGGAACCAGCGGTTGTAAGTCCCATGTGGGCCACGAGAATATCGGCACCCGCCTGAGTCATTTGGACAGCATCTTGGGGTGAGAAGACGTAGGGCGTTGTGAGCAAGTTCAATCCGTTGGCCAGTCGGATCATCTCGACTTCGCGATCGTATCCCATATTCGTTTCTTCCAGATTGGCGCGAAACGAACCGTCGATCAGTCCCACGGTCGGGAAGTTTTGCACGCCGGCGAAACCGGTATCGCGAATTTGGGCGAGAAACCGCTCCATGCGCCGCATCGGATCGGTGCCACACACACCCGCCAGGACAGGCGTCCGTTTCACCACGGGCAAAACTTCCGAGGCCATTTCCATCACAATCGCATTGGCGTCACCAAACGGCATGAGCCCGGCCAAGGAGCCATGTCCCGCCATACGGAATCGACCGGAGTTATAGATCACGATCAGGTCGATGCCACCTGCCTCTTCAAACTTGGCGGAAATCCCCGTACCGGCTCCGCCGCCGATGATGGGCTTCCCCTCGGCGATCTTGCGACGGAAGCGAGCAAGAATATCGGATCTTGTTTCATTCATGGATCGGTTCTCCCCAGAACGTTCAGTTGCGATCGGCTGCTGCAACAGATCGCCAAGTGTCAGTTGTCGTGCGCGGCGTGCATCAGGTCAAGTAGAGTCTGGGCAGCACGGCGGGAAAACTCGGGGTCGTTCACATTTGCGTCAAGTTCCAGGACGGGAATGTCGGGACGTAAATGACCCTTGAGTGTTTCGTGTAATGCTCCATTCGCTTCCGGCCACCAGAAGGGACCGCCGGGAGCGTCAATGACACTCCAGCCCTTGAGCGGCAGCAACACGGTCACTGGTCCGCTGCTCAGATTGAGCCGTTCGGCGAGAATCGTACCGAGTTGACGGCACTCGTCGGGCGTGGTGCGCATGAGTGTGATGTTGGGATTGTGTGGATAGAATTTGCGATCGCGAAATTTTGCCGGTACCGTATCGGGTGCCCAGAAGTTGACCATGTCCAGACATGCCGGGGTCACAATCGCCGGTACGCCGTGGCGAGCGGCTGCCTCGAGTCGAGTCGGACCGGCAGCCAGTACTCCACCGACCAATTCATCGGCCCATTCCGTGGTGGTGATGTCCAGCACACCGGCGATGCGGCCGGATTGAATGAGACTTTCCATGGTGCGCCCACCCGAACCTGTGGCATGGAACACCAGCACTTCATAGCCGGCTTGCTCCAGAATGGCTTTGGCCGCTTCCACGCACATCGGTCGTGTTGCCGAACATGCTGGCGGCAATCAGCGGTTTGTCATCCCCGGGGGGAACAACCGTCTCGACCATCCCACTAATGGCGCCGGCGGCCCGCGAGAACACTTCCCGGCTGATGCGATTGATCCCCGACACGTCCACGATGCTGGGGATCATGACGATGTCGCTCACCCCCACATAACCCGACACGTCCCCGCCCGCTACCGTCGAGACCATCACCTTGGGCACGCCCAATGGCAACGCCCGCATGGCGGAGCAGGCCACGGAAGTACCACCCGAGCCGCCCATGGCCAGGATCGCATCGAAGCGACCTGCCGCAAACAAATCCGGCACCAGCCTCTCCGCACCGCGGCTCATGGCGGCGACCGCACGGCCGCGATCCTTGTCGGTGACCAGATCTTCTACGCTGCAATCAGCCGCGGCAGCGATCTGCTGACGCGTGACGTCAGGCTCTACCGCCGGCGGGCCAAGTACGCCGACATCGATCAACAGTGTTTGGTGTCCCAGGTCGTGAAGGCACTGACGCACGAAGGCGTATTCGATTCCCTTTGTATCGAGGGAACCGAGCAGCGCAATAACCTTGCTCATAAACATGCCTCCAGGTTGGACAACGCCACTCTATCTGCGATCGCGCACGGTAGCGGTCGGTAGCGAGGGATACAACGGTTACGAAAATTGGCTCGGAGCAAAGCGGCGCTGTCCGACTAGTGTATCACTGATTTGGCGTCGTTGTGACGGACCTTCGACATTTTCCGCTGGGGCGTCACAAGGTGGCCACAAGCAGACTTTGCGTCGCCCCAGACCGTCACGGGGACGGCCGGCACTGTGCCCAAAGACCATAAAACAACTGTCGACGAACCGGCCCCCCATCCGGTAGACTGGAGAGTGAATCTCGAGGCCGAACGGGTTCATTTGGCCAGTCATCAGCAGGACGATTATGTCGCAAGAAACCCGAGTTATCACCGCGGACGACCTTCTGGCGATGCCGGATGACGGTAAGCGTTACGAGCTTGTGCACGGAGACCTGCGGATGATGTCACCGGCGGGTGGGAGACACGGACGTATTGCCATGAAGCTGGCACGGCGCCTAGGTGATTTCGTCGAGGAGCGCGGACTTGGAGTAACCTATGCCGCCGAAACCGGTTTTCTGCTGCAGCAGAATCCCGATACGGTCCGCGCGCCGGATGTGGCGTTTGTCTCGCACGTGAAGCTGGGAGAGCTCGCCGACCATCCGGGTTTTCTGCCTCTCGCTCCCGACCTGGTCGCCGAAGTTGTTTCGCCCAACGACAGTTCTTCCGAGGTGGAAGAAAAGGCGTTGAATTGGCTGGCGGCCGGAGTGACCATTGTCCTGGTGGTGGACCCGCAAACCAAGACGATCCGCGATTATCGCTCGGCGCACGAGATTCGTGTGTATGCCCAGGGCCACATCGACTTGGACATTGTCATGGCCGGCTTTCGGCTCGATGTGTCGGAGTTGTTTTCCTAGGGCCGAATCTGGTGACCGTCGTATGAAACTGCGGAGTGTAGAGTAGGAACGTTGACACACCTGCAACCGGGTCGCGGCGTTTTCTCACATCAACGATTCTGGTTCAGGTGCCGGCTGAGTCGCGTGCGCAGCGTGGGATCGTCCGTGGCAGCCATAATCTTCTCCATCGCCGCCCGCGAGAACTCAGGTGCCGAGGGAAGTAGGGCCTCGGCCAACGCCGCAGCCGTCGCAACGGCATCCTGCTTCAGGTCCGGTTGAGTAAACTGATCGATGGCAAAAGTCAATGCAGCGGGGCACGGTACCGCGGAGAGACGCTGCAGAATCAGCTTGCGCTCGTCGATTCGCGCTGCCAGATCCCAGGCCTGCCGCAGCATCTGCAAGGTCTGTTCCGGGGCCCGGGCACCCGGGATCGTTACGACACGCACATAACCGCGTAGCGACCAGATGCGATGGGCCGGTACGCTGGCCTCTCGAGCGATGTCGAGCAAACGATCCGCCACCGACGCGTCGGGCCAGTTGGCCAATGCTCGCACTGCCGCATCGCGCAAAGCCGGATCCTGTTCAGACTGGGCTGTCAGAACCGTTGGCAGGATGTCGCTCCCCCCTAGCCGACCCAGTGCCGGTAACAACACCACGCGTTCCGCCGGGGCGGCTTTCGAGTAAGCCTGCAACAGAGGTTGGACCCGCTCCCTCTCATTGGCAGAACGCAGTGCGCATAACCAGATCGCTCTTTCGGCAGCGTCCTGCTCGGGTGCGTCTCCAGATTTCAGCAGGACGGCAATGAGCGGCTCGACCGCGGAAGGGTCACCCACGGTCTCCAGGGCCCTCAGCGCCTCGAGGCGGACTGCGCCATGCTGGGCCGCTGCCAGATCCAGCAGCGCCGGTCCGGCGAGTCGCGAACGCCGATCGCGTAATTGCTCGAATCAATGCCAGCCGTTGTTGCGACTCGGCCGTCAACAGGCATTCAACAATCGCCTGATCGGTATCGGGAGCAGCGAGATGTTGAAGAGCCAAACCTGCGGCGTGACCGACCTGTTGGTTGGTGGCGTTGGCAGCCAAGCCGCTCAGTTGCGGTACATCTTCCCGGACTCCATGGAGAGCCAGCAGCCGCAGAGCGCTCTCGACGGTATCCGGATCCGCTTGCGCGACTCCCAAGCGACCGAGCTGATGCCCGATTTCGGGAAGTCGTGTCCAACGCATGCCGAGCAGCGTCTGTTGCGCCGGGTGGGGAAGGTCGGGGAACCCGCTTATGACTTGCTGCACGATTGGCTCAGCGCATGAATGGGCCAGTAGCTGGGCTGCCTGCCCCACCAGACGGATATCATTGCCGCGCAGAGCGCCGGTCAGCAGCTGTGCAGACTGGTCGGGGTCGAGTGACACCAATCCTTGTAGGACCGCAGCAGGCACCGCATTGTCCGGGTTGGTGGCAAGTTGCTTGTAGACACTCTGCGCAAGTTCCGTCTCATGCCGTTCTGCCAATCGTTCTGCCAAACGCAGGAGCAGTTGTGGTGCCTGCTGCCAAGACTCGATGAGTGCCGGGACGGTTCGAGGTTCGGCGATTTCGGCCAATGCTGCAGCGGCCGCTCGGGCCGTTTCCGCGTTCTCGCTGGCCTGCATCCTCAGCAGCTCATCGACAGCTGCGACTTCGCGGCGCTGACCGATTGCGTTCACGATTCCCAACTGAGTGGCTCCTTCCGTTTGCGGCAACTGTTCGATCAGCTGCTGGCCTGCATCGCCGGCTGGAATTCGTTGCAATGCCGCCAGGGCTGGCCCGCTTCTTTCGGGATCTTGTAGTAGTCGCGCAAGGGGTGTGACGCAAGCGGACGAGCCGATCACCGCCAATCTGCGGCAAATGAAATCCGTTGCTCCCGGTGGCACACCTTTCTCCATCGCCTCGATCAACTGCTGTTCGAGACGGCTGATTGCCTGCTGATCACCACTGCGAATGACGGTATCGATCGAGCCAAGCGATTCGCGGGATCGGTCCCAATCGTACGCTGCGAGTCCGGTGATGGCATCTTCCAGGGTGTATTGGGAGATTTTGATGGCTGCGGTCTGGACGCCATATTTCGTCTCGAGGTACTTCGAGAGCGCCAGTAGCCGATCGGTGGGGAGACAGGTGCGATAGAGGAGAATCTCCGCGATATCGGCGTGGACGAACCCGGTGGCCTGATTCTGGAAGTAGTATCGCGCACCGATCCGTATTTCAGCCAACGAGGTTGTGGCGACACCAGCCCCGCGGGAGCCCTGAGGAATCGATTCGGCCAACAGGTTCATCTGCTCAGGGCTCGCTGTGATCGTCAGGACACGTGGTTGCCCAAAGTCGGTGGCTGTGAAGAGCAGGTTGGTGGCACCGGCTCCCGCTGCTCCTTCGACATTCAAACACCAGAACCGATCGGTCTGAGTGGCCCCCATGTCGACATTGATGCCGGTCACAAAATCTTGTTGGCGATGCTCATTCGAGGAAAAAAAGCCTCGAAAACCGTCTGGGACACCGCTTCCCTGATTGGATTGTGGGACCACAACCATCAGAAGTGTCCATTGGTCGGTCGACTGTGCGAAGTCTGTGCAGCTGAGCACATCGTCCCTTCCATCGAACCGAATCGCACTCTGCGCTCCCAGTGCGTTTTCCTGCAACTGGGGCCGAGCGTTTCCCGTTGCCGTGACGGCATGGCCAATTCGAGTAGCCTTGTTCTTCCAGGACGACACGGCCTGGTCATCATCGGTGGCGAGCGTTGCTCGGTCGGATGCACTGAGCCAGAGTAACAGATCCGGGTCATCGGCACGTGGTTCCTCCGGCGTGACGGGAACGGCAGGGGCTGACTCCGCCAATCGCGCTCCACGCAGTACGAGCGTGTCGAAGCGAGAAGGAGATTGATTGGCAGCCCAGGCCATACCGCGCAACAGCAGCAAGCGGAATACCGGATCGTCGAATGTCCACATGTAATGCCCAGGCACACAGACGAAAACCCGGCCTTCGCCGCACTGGCGGGTCCAGAACATTGGCTCGGGACGGACCTGAGTTTCTCCCTGGCGAGTTTCGCGACTCACGGCCAGGACGTGAGCGTCCGCCAAGTCTCCCTGAAAGTTGAAATACGACTCGTCCACCAAATCAATCTTGGACGGCAAGGAGGCGGTAATGGCGTCAGCTGGAGCAACGATCTCCAGTTGAACCGGGCCATGTCGGAACTCGGTTGCTGGCTGTTTGGCGGCTCCAATCACCTGGGCCAATGCCGGCGACTCCTGCCACATCGCCAGGTGCACGACGACGAATCCACCACCGCGCTCGAGAAACGCCTGGAGGCTGGCGATCATCTCCGCATCCCAGGACGGGGCACAGTTCATCACGATCAAATCAGCTGTTTGCCATTGCTGGGGTGTTGGCTTGATCCAGGCGGTACTGACGGTCACGTTCTTCGCGCCGGCCAGGTCCGTTTCACTGACCGGCAGCGGGGCGCCGTATGTGTTCAGGATCGGTTCGTCACCTTCCTGTTTGCCGCCCAGTAAGACTTTCCAGCGACGCTGCCACAGCGGATAGTCATGTTCATTGAGCCCATGGTCTTTGGGCCCAGCGAGCAGCACAACACGCAGTGGACGATCTGTGCTGCCGGCGGGCGCCGCCAACAACATGGATTCCACGACGCTGCGGTCCCGCAGTTGCGGCATCGGCTGCTGTGCCTTGGCCGTATCTACAAGGATTGAGCAGATACCGATCAACAGGACAACGTCCCGGCAGTTGATTCTACGCATTGTGGCAGTCTTTTCTGTTGTTGTCTTTCCGGGTGGCATAAGCGAAGAACTTCAGCGAGCTTCCCTGGCATAAGGGATCAGCAACGACAAACCCTTCACTGTTCGGGCGATCCTCGCTCGGTTCTAGCAGGCGGTGTTCTTGGCACGAAATTCAAGCTCCCAAAGATCGGCCATACGCAGCACGCATGGGGCAAGCGAGGAGACGATTCGCTTCACCATCGTCAATGAACACTTCCGACAGCGGATCCCAGTGAAGTGTTCGGCCAAGCACCATGCCGATGGTGGCGATATTGCACAGGGTGGTGGAACGGTGGGCGACCTCTACCGGCGCATGTGGATCTTGTCGCGAGCGGATGCAGTCCACCCAGTTCTGGAAGTGGTCGGCTGTCGTGTTGGGCACGTCCATCGCCGGCGCGTCATGTTCCACCAATTGCCGCAGGGAACCTGGAGTTGTATCCAGTCGTCCGCCACGCCATACAAAAATACTCCCTTCACTCCCCTCGAACCGAACGCCGAATTTGTGTCGTCCATAGGCATCGCCATGAATTTCCTGGATCCTTCGCGGATCGATTCCAGCACCGCGCGACCAGCCTCCATCCATCACGTCGGTACAGATCATCGTGACACCGTCGGCATAGTCGAAATCGACTCGATAGTGGATCGGTGTGTCATACAACCCGTCTGTCGGAAAGATGGCTGCGGAGCGGACGGTGGTCGGTCCCGTATCGTCCGTACCATGTCCATGTTGGCCACTATCGAGATGATGCACTCCCCATCCGGCGATATAACCGACGCAATAGTCGGAGATGAAGTACCAGCTGTGCGGGCCGAAGCAGCGGCGGGACGTGAAGGGAGCCCAGGGGGCAGGTCCAAGCCACAGGTCGTAATCAAAACCATCCGGCACCGGCTCGATCTTCTGAGGTGGAATCTGTGTGCCGCTGGGCAAGCCTAGCCGAATCGTTTGAAGTTGTCCCGAGGTAACCGCCACGGATCAGTTCGCGAGCCGCATTGAAGGCCCATTCCGATCGATGCTGCGTTCCGTGCTGCAGGATGACCCCATTGCGCCGCACAGCTTGGACGACCGCTTGTCCCTCGGCGACCGTGTGCGTGAGCGGCTTTCTGGCAGTAAATATCCTTGCCTTGCTCGGCTGCCGCAATGGTGATCAGAGCATGCCAGTGGTCCGGTGCCGCGATGTAGACGGCGTCGATGTCGCGGCGGGCAAGCAGTTCTCGATAGTCGTTGTAAGTCTGGCAGTCGTGGTTGCCGTACTTTTCATCGATTAGCCGTTTGCCGTTGTCGCGGCGATCACGCTGTACATCGCAGACGGCAAGCATTCGCGTGTGAGGATTGTACAGACCGGTCTCCCAAGCGAACCCCAACCCGATCGATGCCATCGGTATCTGCTCGCTCGGTGGCACTGCACCATTTCGTCCCAGGACATGAGCGGGGATGATCAGCGGAGCGGCCAGCGCCGCCGCGGTCCCCTTCACGAAAGTCCGTCGCGACAGTTTCCCGACCATGGTGGCAACCCTCATGTGCATCGTTTACCGTGTCGTCCACACGAACTGACTGCGGGCGTAACGGTCATTGGTCATTGGTCATTGGTCATTGGGAATTGGGAATTGGGAATTGGGAATTGGGTACTTGTCGGTTTTGAGTTTCGAGGTCCTACGTGCCCTGGACGTTGCACGACGTGGCGAGTCAGCCAATAACAAGTAACTAATGACCAATGACCAATGACCAATGACAAGAATCCCTATTACGGGCAGGCCCGCATTACGTCTGTGGGCCGAATGAGTGCTGTCCTACGGCGACGCCTTGACAATTGCAGCCGTCCAGTTTCCTTTACCTGGAGCCTTGATGGGAACGACGGCATCTCCGTCGACGATTTCTTCCTTGTCCCATTGGCCACTGGCGATGTTGATCCATTTCACCTGATAACGACCGGCATGTTGGCGCAGATCGAGCGTCACGGCACCTCCGCCGGTGAAATAGATCGCGTAGAGCCATCCGGGTTTCGCGGCCAGGTATGCTTCGTTCTCCTCGCGTTCGCCCAGCAGTTGGTTGGCTGGCTCAACATCCCAGAGGGGGATCAGCGATTCCAGTTTTCGTGCTGCGCGGAGGGAGGCGATGGCCGGTTCGGACAATCCCAGACCGGAGTCGGGGCGGTGAAACCGGGCTGAAGCGGCGCCGCCGATCACGTGCCGCCACCAGCGTTCCAGTCCATCTTGCGAGTTGCCAAAACGGCCTCCATCTGCCCCATACGTCTTGACCGTATTCAACGGGCGGGGACTGGCGGCGATGTGCTGACGAACCCACTGGAAATTGTCCCAGTGTACCTGCCCTTTTCGCTGGTTGTTCTGTGAAACGTCCGCGAAATCATAACGTTCTGGATGGTCCAGGGTCCGGCGGTGACGCTCGGCCGTCAGATCCCAGTCATCCCACATCTCCGTCACGCAGACTTGCGTCCCCGCCTCCTTCGCCTTCTGCTTGATATACTCGGCCCAATAAGCTCCCCATTGCTCGGCACCCGAAGTCTCATTATCCATGCAATAGAGCACGTGGTTGTACTGAAGCGAATACGATAGCATCTTGTCGACAAATCGCTGCTGGTACGGCAGCACGATTTTGTTGTTCTTCTGCGGCGGCGTTGTGAAGAAGAAGGGTTGGTCATTTTGCCCCGGATGGTTCGGGTACTTGTGGGAAAATCCCGACTCCTTGAACGTGTAGTTCACATTGTTCTTCGGGTTGTATGGATGCAGTAGCCAGCGATCGTTACCGCCGCTATCACTGAAATCGAAACGGTCCCAGACTTCGATCTGCACGATGATGGCCCGCTCGTGGGTCCATCGGAGTAGATTCTCGAACCGCTGCCAATACTCGTCGTTCCATTGCTTGAGATCGTATTTGCCGTCGGGGCGGCGGAGATAGGCGTAGATTTCGAAATCGTGGTCCGGACGATCACTCATCGTGTTGCGGATGTAATTGCCGCCGGCTGCCTTGATTTCGTCAAGATGTTGTTGCAGATCGGGGATCTGAAACAGGCTGTCGTCTTTGCTGCCGCCCAACAGCAGTACCGGTTGTCCCTGATACTGCCAATATGATTGGTTCTGCGGGAAAGGGCGAATTCTTGCGGGGTCGGGCTCCTGAGCCGCAAGGTTACTGGCCGTCAGGCTGCTCCAGAGGATGGCACAAGCGGTCATTGCCAGGAGCATGGTCGAACACTTCATGGTATGCCTCGTCGTAGTGATGTCACGGACGTAGTGATGTCACGGAGAGATGGCCCTATTTTCCCATAGTGGTGGAGTAGCGTGCAACCTGGTGCCTGCCGAATTCGGGGGCTGTACTCGATCATCCTGATGCTGGACAATGGGCGAACTTCATTTGCCGGCATACAGGAGTAATTGTGATGGCGCAGAAGCAGGGATCTCCGCGGGAAGACGACTATGCCATTAGCAAAGCCACTCCCGACCGGAAGATTCGCGTTCCGGCCCTCCCCTATAAGCCTCCCCGCACCCAACACTACCAGCCGCGGATTGGGGTTATCGGATGTGGTGGGATCATTGCCACGCACCTGGAAGCTTATCGTAAGGCCCGGTATCAGGTCGTGGCATTCGCCGATCCGATGGTAGAACGTGCCCAACAATATCGCGACCGATTTTATCGCCGCGCACCAAGTCTTCCGAACCGCCAGCGAGTTGCTGGAAAGTGCAGACATCGACGTGGTGGACATTGCCACGCACCCGGAAGTCCGCCCTGCCCTGATCATGGAGGCGATACGAGCGGGCAAGCATGTGCTGAGCCAGAAACCGTTTGTGACTGACTTGAGCGTGGGACGAAAGCTGGTGGCGGCCGCACAGCGGAAGGGTGTCAAGCTGGCGGTCAATCAAAACGGTCGCTGGGCCGCGCATGTCAGCTATGCCAGACAGGCTATTGCAGCCGGCTTGATCGGTGACGTAACCAGTGTCGACATGTCGGTACACTGGGATCACAACTGGGTGGCCGATACGCCCTTCAACAGCGTTGACCATCTACTGCTGTACGACTTTGGCATCCACTGGTTCGACATGTTGCACTGTTATTGTGGCGGGGTCAAGGCGAAGAATGTCGTGGCTTCGATCTATCGTACGTTGTCGCAACGAGCCAAGCCGCCGTTGTCCGGTCACGCGATCGTCGAGTACCCTCACGTGCAGGCTTCGATCGTCTTGCGTGGTGATTCGCTTTGTGGGCCCCAGGATCGCACTGTCATAGTGGGCACGCGAGGGACGTTGATCAGTTGCGGTCCAAATATCAATCAACAGACCGTGACTCTCTACACGGAAGAAGGGATGGCCGTGCCTCGGCTCACCACCAAGTGGTTTCCCGACGGATTCGACGGGACGATGTCCGAGTTGTTGTGCGCCATCGAGGATAACCGCGAACCCTACCATTCAGCGCGCGACAATCTCACATCGTTGGCGCTCTGTCTGGCGGCACTCAAAAGCGCCGACACCGGAAAATCCGTATCGCTCTGATCAGCCGGCGGTCCATGCGGACGTGTTGTGTCTCACCGCCATCCGCTGGAACTTGGGGGCCATGGCCGACCCGAAAATCCAAGCCACCTCCTTTGGGGGTTCCTGTTGGCGAGACATCGGCGCTGTGACAAGTCCTGGAGCTTTGAGGCCCTGTCTGCCTGATCAGTCGGTACAATGATTCGTTGCCGCGGGCAGGGATTCGCTGCCGCGTGCGGGCAATAAACCGCTGGTTATGGCGAATCACATCCGTGGGTGAGCGTCCCCTGTTAGGCAAAAGAGTTCTCCGCAAGTGACCAAGATGAACAGTGCCGTTGAGTTGAGCCAGGTAACGAAGAGTTTCGGCAAACATGTGGCTGTGGATCATCTGGATCTGGTCGTCCCCCGGGAACGGTCTACGGCTTCATCGGGCCCAACGGATCGGGAAAGACCACGACGCTCCGGATGATCTTGCGGATTTTCTATCCGGACGAGGGCCGGGTCAAAGTGCTGGGGGAAGATCGGCTCAGTGCGGCGGACGATCGAGTCAGTTATTTGCCGGAAGAACGCGGACTGTATAAGAAAATGAAAGTCCGCGACATACTGATGTTCTACGGGCAGTTAAAGGGAATGCGAAATTGCCGAGGGGAGATTGATGACTGGCTCGATCGTCTGGAACTAACCGCCTGGGCCGACAAGCGTGTTGAGACGCTTTCGAAAGGCATGTCGCAGAAAGTCCAGTTCATCGCCGCGGTGATTTCCAAGCCGCAACTCATCGTATTGGACGAACCTTTCAGCGGTTTGGATCCCGGTCAATATGGAAGTCCTGAAGGATGCCGTGCTGTCACTGCGCGAACAAGGGTCGACCGTCATTTTCTCGACGCACGACATGGATGTTGCTGAGCGGATGTGCGATACGATCTTTATGATTTGTCGAGGCAAGAAGGTGCTGGACGGCAGTCTGGAGTCGATTCAGGACCAGTACGGCAGTGACACGATCCGTATTCGCATGCAGCGAGTGAACGGATCACTTGAGCGGATTGAGGGAGTCCTGCGAGTCAACAGTTACGGTCCGTACAAGGAACTGCGCATGGCTCCCGAGGCTGACTCGCAGCGAATTCTGCATCAGCTCGTCGGACTGGGGGACATTGAGCATTTCGAACTGGCCCGTCCTTCGCTACACGATATTTTCGTTCGCATCGCGGGGCCGGAGTCCCAGTCAATCGAGGAAGTAACCCATGCGTAAGATTATTGTGATTGCCCGCGCGAATATACGGCGATGGTCGGGTCGAAGGCGTTTATCCTTAGTATCGCCATTATGCCGGTCTTCATGCTTGGTGGTGCCGTGGTACCGCAACTGCTGAAAGATCGGGTCGACACGAACGAGAAACGGATTGTAGTACTCGATGAATCCGGCTCACTCTACGATTCGATGCAAAAAGCGGTTGCCGCGCGAAACGAGTACGCCACGCACGATGCCGAGACGGGCAAGCAGATCGCACCGAAATACAAAGTGGAAGCTGGCCTCGCCGGTCCGGTCACGGACGAGTTGCGGCTGAGCCTCTCTGACGAGATTCGCAAGGGAGACCTCTACGCGTTTGTCGAAATTCCTCCAGACGTGCTGCAGACTCCCGCCGACGGCCAGCCCTCGGTCATGACATTCTATGCCGAGAATACCGCTTTGTCGGATGTCAAACGCTGGTTTGAACAGACACTCACAAACATCGTACAGACGCGACGCTTGGAAGCTGCCGGGATCGATCCGACGGTTGTGGATCAATCGAAAGCGGTCACGGTGCAGGGCCGCGGTCTGTTCGACCGTGCCGCGGATGGTGGCGTTACGAAGGCGCAAGACAGGCAGGAAGTCCTCTCCATTCTGCTCCCACTCGGCATCATGATGTTCATGTTCATGATCATTATGATGTCCGCCCAACCGATGCTGGAAAGCGTGTTGGAGGAGAAAACGAACCGTATTGCTGAAGTCTTGCTGGGATCGGCGACACCCTTGCAGATCATGACGGGGAAACTGTTTGGCAACGTGGCTGGGTCGTTGACAATCGCCACCATCTACCTCAGCGGGGCCTACGGGTTGGCTCGATATAATGACGTGCTGGATGTGGTGCCGTTTGACATTCTGCCCTGGTTTCTCGTCTACCAAGTCCTCGCCGTGCTCATGTTCAGCTCGCTGTTCATGTCGATCGGGGCAGCGGTCAATCAGCTGAAGGAAGCTCAGAGCCTGCTGCTGCCGGTTTGGATCTTGATCGTCCTGCCACTCTTCGTGTGGCTCAATATCGTCCGCGAGCCGACCGGGAGTTTCGCCACTTGGTTCTCCATGATTCCACCCTTCATCCCCATGCTGATGTGTCTGCGGATGAGTGCCACGAGTGCCATTCCCGCCTGGCAGCCGATCCTGGGACTCGTCCTCTCGCTGGCCACCACGGCACTCTGCGTCTTCGCCGCTAGTCGCGTCTTCCGCATTGGGATGCTCACCCAGGGCCGCGCACCGAAATTGAACGAAATATTGCGGTGGGCGATTTCGGGATGATGGTTGCCTCAAGATAGAGCTCAGGCTCGCTCCGGGCTGGTCTGCCATCCAACGTGGCTGCGACGTCTCGTCGCAGTTACGAACATGCGCGCCGGCCGCGCTCGTTGCCGACTAACGCCCTAACGCGGCCGCATCCAAAGTAGCCGTCGGCTGTCCCGCTCACTTATTTCGATTGGTACGCGTATAAGGAACGAATCGAGAATGCGGCATTCGAAATCAGCAGCACCGTGGTCACCTGGAGCCACTGCCGCAGTGACCGGCCTCTTCCATTCCGCATTCCGCATTCCGCATTCCGCACTCTGCTTTCCCTAATCGTTTCCCTATCCAATAGTCGACTTCACAGGGGTGCGTGCAGGTTTTCAACCAACACGCTGAGCTACCGCCTATCGGCGAGTTCCAGCAGATATTTCTTGGCCGTCTCCAGTACCGTGTCACGACCATCCGCCAGGTCTTGTGCGTTGGGTGTCACGACCACGTCTGGTTCCAGTCCGCGCCGCTCGATGGGCCGGTCGAGATACCCTTGATAAGCCTTGACCGGATACTGAACGCGGAAGAGGCCGTTGGTCAGTGTGTAGACGGTCTTGCGGGCCGACGCGCCCGCCGTCGCTTCTCCGAACAGCTTGCCGCGCTTCCGGGCAACGAACCAAGAGGCCCATCCCTCCCCCGCACTAATGCAGCGCGAGTCGATCAGGAGAGCGATACTGCGCGTGAAACGCGGCCGACTCGGCTCAGTATTGTCCTCCAGGTCAAAATTCCGGTGGGCTCTCGCCGCGTCAAAGCCGCCTCCACTGTTCCCTCGCACATCCACGATCAGACCGCGAGCGCCGTTAAGTTGCTTGACTGCCTGGTCCAGAGAGTCAATCAAGTTCGCCTTGATGCGCCGGACGTAGATATAGCCAATTTCTTCGTCCAACATTTTCCAGCTGACGTCGCCCGAATCCGAGATTCCAACTATCGGAACGGGCAGACGTGGGATGTACCCCGCTCGGCGGTTCGCTCGCATGCTGAGTGTCTGACTTCTCCCCTGTGTGTCGGAGACCTGCAAAGTAATCTCCTGGCCTTGCTGCGGTTGGCGAGCGAAGAAGTGAAAGGCGTGATAACGCAGATAACGCTGGCTGGAATAGCCGGCATAGCGACTCAGTTGCTCCATCGCTTTTTGTATCGCAGCTGCGGATTCAACTCCGTTGATGGCTTCCACCGTCATCCCGACTTGAATGCCGGCCGAGGCCGCTGAGCTGCCTGTGGCAACATAGTAGACAACCGGCTCGTCACGATCATCGGCCAGACAGGCAAAACCCGCGTCCCACTGGGGAAATGGGATGGAAGGGATCTGTGCTGCTGCGGGTAACAATTGTGCATGGCTGTCCTCGAGTGCCGCCACCATCTCGAGGCACAGCAGCCCGAATTCCTCGTCGCTCCCAACTCCCTTAGCACGCGGCAATAGCCGCTCACCAACCGCTCGCCAGTCGATACCTTTCAGCTGGAAGCAAGGATAGTCTTGTTTCAAACGATCATGGAGATCCCGCAACGCTTGCTCGTACGTGACTTCGGAATCGATCTTCATCTCACGCCGTTGACTCTGCTTCTGGCGGTTCGTCCGGTCCTCATCCTGCTTCGCCAGCTGCGCGTAAGCGTCGGCTGCCAGAAGGTCTTTCAGGAGCACCTGCTGCCCGTCCTCCAATTCCATGCTCTGATCCAAAACGGGGATTAACGCCGACCAAGGATCGTGAGCCTGGCCACGCGCCGTCTCGAGAGCCTTGGCAGCATCCGGCACCTTCTTCCGGATCAAATCCATGACGGTGACACCGTTCATGCCCATTAATCGGCTGACTAGTGCCGCCAGTCTCTCCGGTGGCTCCTTGTGGCCATCACTCCACGAGGCAATCAACGGTACGGAGACAACGGTCGTCTGACCGGCTGTCAGTTCGCAAGTGAGACCACCGAAGCCGGGATTGTTGTCAGCTGCAAAGGCCGCCACGTGTACCGTTCCTGCCGGAAGTCCTCGGAACGTGGTCTTTCCGTGCGGCATCCGATTGCCCGTGAACATGTGCGGCATAAACGCACCCGACCAGGCCGCAAATCCGAGGATCGGATCGGCGGCCAAAGGCCGGCCGCTCACCACAATCAGCGTTTCATCATTCGGCGCTTGAGGAGCCGTCGTGATATCGAGAGTTGCTGTGCCAAGCGGCTGAATCGTCAGCTTGGTCGCGTCATCTGATGGGACGGAGACCTGCGGGACAATACCACGCAAGTGAACCACGCGCCCGTTTACTTCGAGGAGCTGCCGCACAGGTTTCTCGGCGTCCTCCCACGACTGCGCAATCAGTCGGTACACACCGGGCTTGACACCCAATACGGTGAACGCACCCTGCTCATCCGTCATGGCGATGACTAATTGTTGGAACTGCATTTCTTTGGTGAAAGGCCGATAGCTCTCTGTCGAAACAGGGATCCCAGTCTCCGCGTCGCACACCATCAAGGCGGCGCCAGATACCGGCTCCCCTGTCGCGTCGAGAACCTTGCCCCGCAACGTTCCGTCTTCAGCTGGCGTCGGCGACGGTAGGCTGGATGCATACGCCACAGCGACCAAGAGAGCTGTTCGAAACATGAGATGCTACCTCCGGCGGATAAATCTAGACCTAAACGAGGGGGGGCGTTCCAGGGCCAACGGGAAACGGCCATGCGCTCACCATGCCGTGCCATATGTCAGGTCGACATGCGTGTGAAAACGCAAGCGACGGGAGCGCGCCGACGCGACGGCGCCGTGGCCCTCGGGACGACGTTGCCTGGCACGCCAAAATGGGGACCTCGACCCGCCTTTGCCAGCAATTCTCCCCCTTTTCGACTCGCAGGAATACCGGGGTTCTGGTGCGTCGCTGAGCGGCCGGTTTTGGGGTCGCTCCGTAGAATTAACCGGAGGGGCGAAGAGAAGGAGGCATAACGATGAAACGCGACAGGCGGAGTGAGAAGGTCTACGTGCCGACCTCGCACGATATTGAACAGGCGTGCGAGCGAATTCAGGCAGGTTGGACCGAGCGAGAAAGGCTCAAAAGAGCGGGCTGGGTGGAAGGGCGACATTGGTTGCCACCCTTGGTTGACACGGAGACACTCTTCCCCGACGGTCTGAGTCGGACTATGGATGCTCAGGTCAGCTCAGCTCGTTGCGCGACGCCGGCTGCGGTGACCAGGTCGCCGTGGCAGGCCGCACAGCTCGTTGTTCAACGGTGCTGTTGCGAAAATGTCCACCATCCCAATCCTGAAAATTTTTTGAGCTTCCAGCGCATTTTTGTGCCTGCGTCTGGGGGGCGCAAAGTGTACGTTCGCAGGTTTCCCGGTGTACGACGCTGCCGACCGGAGGCGTGAGAATCTCGGCTGGAATCCACTAACTGACGCAATTTCAAATACCCAGGGGTTGTCGAGCGTCAATCGACGACAGGTCAGCTTGCGCCTAAGTCGGCTGCAGCGGGAAGATGCCGATTCGCGATGGAGTACAACGGACGACATCGCGACAGTCCCCGTTGGAGAGCCGACCCTTGTCTCCAAGTTAGCTCTGGCGGACTCCGCCATGGGTGGTGCGGAAGGAACCTTCCGCCTACCCACCCGATTCGCTGGGGTACGCACCGGCTATTCTCCCAGGGGTGTCCCGGGATCGGAGCGCTGCCAGGGACGTGACGGCGTACTCCCCTCGCCTGCGTATCCCATCGACAGTTGCAGCCCGCTGCCGTTGGCCGTATAGAAGAGTCGTCCATTCGAAAGCTGGGCTCCGACACACTGCAACACATCGACTGCGGGGCCGGTGGAGATCAGTTGATTGTTGTGAGCCGTATCGATCACATCCATGTTCGGGCCGAGCAGATAGTCGCCGTCCATCGTGAAACGTGTGCAACGATAGCCCTGCGTCAGCTCGCAAAGTACCTTGCCGCTTGTGGCATCCAACAAGTAACCCTGTTTGTATTGAGCGTGTGTAAAGAGCCGCCCGTCGGCGACTGTCAGCACATGAATGGCTCGCTCGACAGGATCTGATTCCCAGACGAGTTCTCCCGTGGCGGTCATTCAGGCACCAGACTCGATTCACTTTTCCTTTTCCTTCGACCGCGTTGTATCCACCGAGATAGAGCCGTCCTTGCGAGACCGATGGAGCACAGCCAGCGTGCACGGCATAGTCGGTGGTGAGCCAATTGATGGTGCCGGTTTTCGGTTCGATAGCAGCGGTCACACCTGCTATTGGCTTGTCGCCAAAGTAACAGGAGTAGTAGAGCGCGTTATCGTCGAGGCACATGCCAGCATCATCGCCGCCGTGACCATATTTGGAAAAATCGAGCGACCAGACTTCGCGACCCGTCTGGAGATCCCACGCTTTCACCAGCGGCTTCTGATCGTCTGCAAATCCGAACGTACTCTGATGCTCAAAGAGCCAATTGCGCGAGGTATACTTCCCCGTGCTGAACTGATAGAAGATCAAACCATCGTGGATGATCGGGGGTACTTGCCGGTTCCAGCTGGGAGAGCCGGAGAACGGTGCCTCCCAGACCAATTGGCCCGTAGCTGCATCAAGACATCGCAGGTGACATTCATGCAATCCTGCTTGGGGCAGGTAGAGACGCTGCTGGTGGTACGCTGGTGTGGTGAACGAGACATGCACTCCAGGATAGTACGAACGCCAGAGGAGGCGGCCCGTTTCCTGTTCCACCGCCATCACCTGTCCCTCGGCAGTATGCGTGTAGACTCGAGAGCCACCCATCGTGGAAAGATGTTTGATGGTTCCTTCACAGCGACGAATCCACCGCATGGCCAGCGGTAGTTCCAGGCCCTGCAACGTGCGATTCGTATTGGCCTGGTTGCCGAAGTGGGTATCCCAGTTGTATTGCTCGGCGGTAAAACGACCGGTCAACGGACTCCGGATACGATCCAAATCGAGCGATTTCTTGGGAGGAGTGGCAGTCCCGTGCGGGCCCAGCACGTACAGGTAACCATCCTCTCCGCCACAAGCCACTTGGCCGTTGGCCGCTGCTGCAGGGGCCGTGATTGGGCGACCCAGTGGAGTCTGATATACCCAAGCGGGCTGATCCGAACTCAAGGGAACCACAGCCAGACGCCCATCCAAACAGCTGACAATTGCATGGTCGCCGACGAGCATGGGTTGAGTGATCGAAGGGAAGTCACCCAAGGGCACTGTCTTTCCATCCACATGCCGACACAGCCCGAACCCCTGCTCGGGGCGGCATCGGTAGACCGCCGTGTCGCGAATGCTGACGGCCGAGAAGCTCATACTGGGATCGCTCTGGTAATCTGACTGTGTGCCTGGCACGAAGCTCGCGGTAATTTTCTGGTCCGCAATGCGCAACACATCGACTTGCCCGGTGTTGTCACGGCGGAACCACTGGCGATAGACGTTACCCTGCTGATCCAGGCTCAGTCCCAGCGTGGCGGGACTCTCATGGGGGGCGTAACCTCCGAGCAACTTGGGGGCTGCTCCGTTGTCCTGCAGCCAGACAATCGAACCGCCTGCCGGAATGACGAGAATGTTGCCGTGGACCGCCAGATTGCGCGAGCAAAGAAACTGCTCCCGCCACGTCACTCGCCCTTGCTGGTGCTTCAGCCAATCCTCTCCGCTCCAGCGATCACCGTTGAACTTCAGCACTTCCCGCACGTAGTCCCAAGTCCAACGAATCTTCCCGTCGGGGGCGACGGCAAAGACCTGGGACCCGAGTGTCGCAAAATATACAGTGTCGGCGCCGACAACAGGGCAACTGAAAATCGGCTCACCACACTCAATCTTCTGCACTACGTTTCCATCCTGAGCGCTGAGTACATAGTAGGTTCCAGACATGGTCCCAAAGTGAACGTAGCCCTGTGTCAGCGCCGGAGAAGAATAGTTGTTGCAGTTGTAGGGGCTGGCATCGCTCGCGAATTTCCACAGCACTTGGCAGGTTTTCGCGTCGACACAGAACAACACGCCAGAACCGTCCAATGCAAAAATCCGACCGTCGGCAATCACCGGTGATGTGAAAATCGCGTCGGTCAGTGGAATCGCTGCCTGTAATCCCAACGGTAGCGTCAGCTGGATCGACGGAGCATTGCCGCTGTGCTGGCTGTCGAAGCCATGTTGATACCAGCCTTCTTCGGCGTGCAATGACGTGGAATGCCAGGCCAACACCATCGCCAACGAACAATACAGCCGGAACATGATCACCTCACATCAAGATTGCCGCAGTTTACCGCCTGTACTACGGTAACCTAACTCATTCTCCTACCGCAACCAGAGGTGGCAATTCACAGCTCAGGGACAGCTGACTGGTTCGCCCTGTCGCATGGATCCCAGGGCTCGCCAGGCGGACAGGTCCACGGACTCCTCAAAGTAGTGCGTCGAACCATCGGCGAGTGCCGCCATGACTCCCCTCGGATGATGACTGCTGAAGGCACATTCCCGCTCAACCTCCCGAGCGCTTTGCGTATTGATCGGGTAATAGGATGAGCCCAAAGCTTCCGAGAAATCGCTTCCTTGGCGGCTATCGGCATTGGGATGGTAAAGATAGAAGCGATCGCACGTGAAGCAACCGGCATCGCCATCTAACACAAAGGTTGCCTCACTGATCATCAGCGTGCTGGACGTCCCATCGCGGACGTCTGGCAGTCGAGTCGGCCGCCGTACCGCACCGTCAAAGACAGTTGCCAGGAACATGCCGTTCGACTGGTCCATGCCTCTTGCCCCACGATTGTCGTGCGTCGCGTCCCCCCCCGCACAGGCGAGATAGTTGGTCACGTAGCGTCCTGGCAGTTGATTCACGTCCGAGGTAATCGGAGAGCCTTGAGAAGGACAACGAAACAAGGGCAGACGCGTCTGCGCGAGGTGTCTCAGTGCCACACTGTTTCTGTCGGGACCACCCCACCAGCCAAGATCTGACCAAGGAACCGTGTCGGCCAATGCGACCTGTTCGACATAAGGAAGCAGATGAGCCGACCAGGATTGGCCCCAGCCAGCGTTTACACCATAGGGAAAGCTGCCGCGAGCCGAGTGGTAATGATGCATGGCCAACGCAAGTTGCTTCAGGTTCTGTCGACAATGCAGTCGCCGCGCCGCCTCGCGTGCCGACTGGACCGCCGGGATCAGCAAGGCAACCAGCAGACCGATGAGAGTGATGACCACCAGCAACTCGATCAACGTGAATCCCCGCTTGTCAGTGCCGCTTCGACCCCGGCTCGGCACCACATGCTCGCACTGTGTGTCTCTGCCGTACGCGAGCCTGGAGTACGCACGGTCACGCGTCCGCGGAGCATAGTCAACGGTGCCCATGATTACGGTCCATCTTCCAACAGTGCCGGCTCGATACTCGGCGCTGTGACCATCTTCGTTTGCGGTTGTCGTGGCGGAACATGCCGTTTCGCTCCCGTACAGCCGCAAAACGCAATCAGCATCCATCCCGCGATCAGACACAGACAAGAAACTCTTCGCACACGGTTCACCGTCTGGCTCCTTCCCTTGATTTTCCGGCGGCCGCCACGTCGACCCGATCCACCGGCACCGCTGGCGATTCCCGCTCTCGGTAGTTGCAGGGGCACTTGGTCTGTCCCCCTATCACGTTAATCACCAAATGCGTCTCGAACCCCTCACGAAACTTCCACAATTCTTGGGCGACGCCAAAATTGACAGCGGGACCGTCGATTTCAGGCACAACGCGTCAAGACGTGATCACCCGGCAACTCCACACTGGGGCGAGGCACGCAATGCGAACCGAGTACCGAGGCGCCAGCAAAGAAGTGATGAACGGGGTGCCGCCGCACACTGCTCAAGTCGTGTGTGCTCGTTACGGTTGAGTGGGATTTGTGCCCAGAGTCCCACCCATCAACGACCACCGGCATAGCTGGTAAGAATGGACAAGGTTCGACTGTTGCCGGCGTGATTCTGGGGTGGCGGAGCGTGGGAGTAGTGGAGAAGTGAGTGATGGGCACGAAGACATATTTGGTCGAGCCATGTTATGTCTCGTTCGTTGGGAGGTTTCCCAGGTACTCCCAAACTCCACCCCTCCAACACCTCAATTTCTCGCCCCTTTCAGGGGCCTTCCGCATACCACCGGTTATGCCGGTGATCGCCGATTCGCTCACGCTTGCCGAGACTGGCGGCGGCGGTCCGTTTCGCGCAGGTGCATTTTGCGCAGTCGAACCTGTTTGGGAGTCACCTCGACGAGTTCATCTTCCTTGATGTATTCCAAGGCTGCCTCGAGCGACATGACGCGGGGCGGTTTGAGGAGAATATTCTCGTCGTTGTTGGCGGAGCGGATATTGGTCAGTTTCTTTTCCTTGGAGGGGTTGACGGTCAAGTCGTTTTCCCGGCTGTTCTCCCCCACGATCATGCCTTCGTAAACGTCCTCGCCCGGTCCGACAAACAGCTCAGACCGTTCCTGCAATCCGGCCAAGGCATACGCCACGGCTCGGCCCGTAATATTCGAGATCAGCACGCCGTTGCCGCGGCGCGGCAATTCCGCCTCCATCGGTGCGTAGTCTGAGAAACGATGATGTATCAACGCCGTTCCCTGCGTGGCATTGAGCAGCTGCGTGCGCAGACCGATCAGTCCCCGTGCCGGGATCCGAAACGTCGTGCAGGTGTAGTCTCCACGCGGCGCCATGTGTTCCAAGAGACCGCGTCGTTGACCAACCAGCTCCATCACCCGTCCCAGGTGCCCCATCGGCACCTCGACATTCAACGTCTCAAACGGCTCGTGCCGGATACCGTTTATCGAACGAATGATCACGCGAGGTTTGCCCACCGACAGCTCGTATCCTTCGCGTCGCATCGTCTCGATCAACACCGCCAAGTGCAGTACGCCCCGTCCCGCCACGGCAAAGCCGTCCGCGCCTTCCAGTGGCGTCACACGCAACGCCACATTTCGCTCCAGTTCGCGATGCAAACGCTCCCGCAATTGCCGGCTCGTCACGTACTTCCCATCACGTCCAGAGAGGGGTGACGAATTGATCGTGAAGACCATTTCCAGCGTCGGCTCGTCGACAACCAGGCGGGGCATCGCCCGCGGACGCTCGATGTCGCAGATCGTGTCGCCGATTTCGACATCTTCGAGTCCGACTACGGCCACGATCTCACCCGCTTGTGCCTCCGGCACTTCCTGGCGGCCCAAATTGTGAAAAACCATCAGCGAGGAAACGTGTGCCGGTGAGATCTCCCCGTCGGCGCGAGATAACCCCACTCGCTGGCCGTTCTTGAGCGTGCCGGAAGCGATCCGACCCACCGCAATCCGACCAACGTACTGAGACCAATCGACCGTCGTCACGAGCATCTGCAGCGGAGCGTCCGGTTGTACTTCCGGGCCCGGAATCTTCTCCAACACCAGATCGAGCAGGCTTTCCATCGAATCCTGAGGCTGCGTCGGATCGTCCGTGGCATAGCCCTCCCTGGCCGTCGTGAACATGAACGGAATATCTGTCAACGAATCGTCGTGAGACAGTTCCATCAGCAATTCGAAAGCTCTCGTCCAGAGACCTCCAACGGTCGAGCGTCGGGACGGTCGATCTTGTTGACGACGATGATCACCTGCAACCCACAGGCCAGAGCTTTGGAGAGGACGAAACGAGTCTGTGGCATCGGGCCTTCTGCGGCATCGACCAACAGCAACGCACCGTCCGCCATCCGCACCACACGCTCTACCTCACCACCAAAATCTGCGTGTCCCGGCGTATCGATGATATTGATCTTCACGCCCTTGTGCGGGATCGCAATGTTCTTGGAAACGATGGTTATACCTCGTTCCCGCTCCAGATCGTTCGTGTCCAGAATCCGCTCGCCCAGCAACTGGGCGTCCCGAAACTGGCCACATTGACGCAAGCAGGCAGTCCACCAATGTCGTCTTGCCATGATCGACATGGGCAATGATCACCAGGTTTCGAAGGTCATCGCGTCGCACCGAAGTTTCCTTGGAAAACAGCGTCTGATCGGCAGCAAAGGTCGAACTCATGAGGATTTTTCGGAGGTGAAGGACCTATCGGAGGTGAAAACCCATCAGGTTAGACGTCCACAACGAGAAGAGCAAGCGGTCAGTATTGCCGTCCCCACCGTCCCGTTCGCCCCGTGCCCGGCGTACTGGTCATCGTTGCCCCACCCCCTGGTTGCCGCTGTTATGGCCTCGCGCCGCACAAACCTGAACGTGGCGTTCGATACGCGTTCCGATAGCATTCACCCAGTAATTACCCACCTTCACTGGCTCAGCAGCACGATCGCGGCCGACACCGCCATGGAACTCGACAAGCCGGCGGGAAACGACTAGTCTAGGGCGTGACGCACAATCCCCAATGGGGGGCGTGTCCGGTGGCTACATCCAATGCGGCTCGAGGTCTTATTTCGAGCAGGGACGCTGGAGGATCCCGTCCTCCGAATATCCGTGCGCGGTGGCGCTCAAATATCTCGATTCTCACATGTATCGGGAACGAAGAGGGAGTGCCACGACACGGGCAGATGGCATCCGAACGACGAGTGCAGCACGTTGAACTCCTCCACGCAAGTTTTCGGCAGTCCCGCGGGACCCCCGTTCCACGGAATCATGCTTACCGTCCTGGTGAGTGGAGAGGCTGTCTACTCGATGGAGTTGACCCGGCCACTGGAGTTGGGACGGCAACGGATGGGCGATGCTGGGCCCTACACGCACGTTGCCATGGATGATGTCGATCGCGTGATCATCGCTGAGTTGAGTGAATCGACGATTTCCCGCCGGCACGTCGCGGTTTACCCCGTATCCTCCAATCGCGTACGCGTTTCGAATTTGAGTGCCGTGAATACGATCTGGCTTGACTCTTCGAAAGCGCTCGAAACAAATTCCGAGTGTGAATGTGACCTGCCGGTTTTTCTCACTTTGGGAACTGCCGACTTGGCGATCCTCGTTTATCCGTCCGCCGATCAGAATGACGGTCTGCAGAGTCTGGCACTTCCCACCGCCCTTCCCGGCGCGGAACGCTCGAAAGAGCTGGCGTCGTTGGAGCAGGTATTCAAGCCAGAGCGGGGAGAGAGAGACTCCAAGCTGGTGATTTCCTGGCTGCGCAACACCATGGAGGTGTTTCAGAGTGCCGCCAGCTCGGCTGATTTTCTCCACAAAGCCGCTCGAGCCGTCATCGATATTGTCGGCCTGCAGCGTGCTGCTGTCTTGAGTTGTCACGATGGGAAATGGCACATTGATGCGTCTTGCCACGACGAAGTTGACGAGGCTTCCAGGGATTGGATGCCGAGCCAATCGCTGCTCGAACGCGTACGACAGCAGAAGCGGACGTTCTGGAAGACTCCCTTTACCGACGTCAGTATCCGCGAGCAGGCTCAGCCTGCTGAATCTCGAGGCGTATGTCGCCTCACCCATTTTGAATTCCGCGGGAGCCGTTATCGGGGCGGTGTACGGCGAACGCGGAGCGACGGGGCTATTGCCCGGCGTCGCACCCATTACCGAGCTGGAGGCTATGTTGGTCGAGTTGTTGTCGTGCAGTGTGGCGGCAGGTTTGGCTCGCATCGAACAAGAGCAAGCCGCGATTCAAGCTCGTGTGTTGTTCGAGCAGTTCTTCACTCCGGAACTGTCGCAGCAGTTGCAGGCTGACCCACTGTTGCTGTCGGGGAAAGATGCCGATGTGACCGTGCTGTTTTGCGATATTCGCGGGTTCAGCCGGATCTCAGAACGCATCGGCGCGGCGTTGACCTTCGAGTGGATCAACTCGGTCATGGGCACCCTGTCGGATTGCGTCATCGAGCACAAAGGGGTGCTGGTGGATTATATTGGCGATGAGCTGGTGGCGATGTGGGGAGCTCCAGAGGAAATGGCGGAGCACGAATCATTTGCCTGTCGCGCCGCACTGGCGATGATCGACAGAATGCCAGAACTTAGTGCCCAGTGGCAGGAAGTCGTTGGCGAGCCAACGAGCTACTGTATTGGTATCAATACCGGTCCGGCTCGAGTCGGAAACACAGGCTGCAAACGCAAGTTCAAATACGGGCCGCTTGGCAACACGGTGAATCTGGCGAGCCGAGTCCAGGGGGCGACGAAATTCGTGCGGACCCAGATCGTGATTACGGGCTCCACCGCCCAACAGCTCTGTGACGCGTTTTCCACGCGGCGTCTCTGTTGTGTCGAGGTCGTTAATATCGCTGAACCGATTGTGCTCTACGAACTGCATGGCCATGCCGACAAGGCGTGGGATGATCTGCGAGATCGCTACCAATCCGCGCTCGATGCCTACGAGCGAGGCAATTTCCTGGATGCCACACGGATTCTCGGCAATTTGCTGACCGACCACCCGGAGGACGGTCCCACGGTCATTCTGCTCTCCCGCGCCGTCGATATGCTCGCCCGATCACCGGATAAGTTCTCTCCCATCTGGAAACTGACGGGAAAGTAAGGTGTGAAAGGGCCGTAGCTGAGCCCGCCAAGGGCTCAGCGAAGATCGCCCGTAGCTGAGCCCGCCAAGGGCTCAGCGGAGATCGCCCGTAGCCCGTAGCTGAGCCCGCCAAGGGCTCAGCGGAAGCTGTCCCACGTGTTCCCGACGTCGGAATCCTGGCGGCTTCCGTCTGACTGCTGCTGGGGCAGCCCGGCACGCAACAGACCATAAAGGACTTCATAGCGTTGCCGCAGTTCGGCGTCAGGTTCGGCGAGCCAGTGGAATCCCATGGCGGCATCGTTGAACAGCGAGCCAAAGCCGATCGCCGTTACCGTCCCCTTGCCGAATTCGATCCGAGCCGCGACGGTGGCCTCGCCCCACAGGGCTACCGGCTGGCCGCCAGAAATCTCACAGGATGCCAACAGCGGTGTTTGTGCGGAATCGTCAGCCAGTCGCAACGGTTCGTCCTCGGTGTCCGGCGCAGACGCGGTAGGGGTGGAGGTCATGCCGAAGAGCATCAAGAGGCTGTTGGCGGTCGAGTTTTCGCTGTCGGGTGTGTCGAACACGACCAAATGTCCACCCGCCCGCACCCATTCCACCAGGGCCTCGCGAAACGACTGGCTCGGGAGACGCGTCGGACAAATGACGACCAGTCCATCCCCCTGAAACGACTCGGTGCCTTGGCGGCGAGAAATGTAGTTGCCAATCCGCGGTATCCACTGTTCGAGCAAGCCGTACCCGCCTCCGTCAGGATCGTCGGCGAACGCTCCTGTAAACAGGGGGACGGTCGATAAAGTGCGGTCGATGACCACATGCTTCATCGTGTGATGCCGTGGAGGAAGGGGCATCGCCTGCTGCTGAACCTGTATGACGAGCCAACCGCCGACAGTCCAGGCGGCGGCCCCGGCGGCCACCAGTAGCAGCCAACCACCGCGAAGTTGTCGCAGCAGCCAGATACTGTAGGCCAATAACCCGATGCTGACCAATGCCAGCGGAATGGTCAACGCCCGCTTGGCGGTTGGGTCATCCAGTCGGCTGGTGTGATTGAGCCACTCCAGCATGCCGACAAACAGCTCCGCCTTGCCTGGCTGGAACGTACAGAAGTTGGAGAATAGTGTCGAGTCGGCGAAGGCTGCGATACGGCCCCGGCCGTATGTCGTGGACCAAAGTTGACACCAGGCACCGTACTGCATGTTCGGACGGTACTCAGCCTGAGGGTGGTAGTTGGACTCTTGGTACGCCGGTGGAAGATTGTAGAGTCCGACGTTGCGAATCACCATCGTGCCGCGGTTGAAACCTGGATCGATCGAACAAGATACGGCGAAGTTCATGGGGGGCACATGCTGCAAAATCGGATGCGAGATCCTCGGCGGCTCATACGACTGACGATAAGGATTCCCGATCCGAAACAGCAAATCGTTGCGGAACGTGAAGCCGAAGTTGCGGGCGACATCATTCAAATACGTGTTCATGTTGAACACGTTGGTGTGATCACCGATCATCAACAATGAGCCGCCTCGCTGGACAAAGCGGACGACCGCCTGTACTTCCTCCGGCTCATAGCGCGAGGTGGGCGTTTTGATCACCAAGACATCGCATTGGCTCAGTGTCGCGTCGTCGATCGGGTCGTTGTTCAGCAGACGCGACATGTCGTAGAACTGGCCGCAATACGCGTAGATGGCTCCGTAGTTGTAGGAGCCCGGTTCACCGTAGAGCCGGGTACCGTAAGGCTCCGTCGTCGGCTCCCACGTCGAATGGCGCTCGACAACCTTAATTCTCCCCGCTTTGCGCTGACCGACCGGTGCCCAGAAATAGAGACAGGTCAGGGTCACGACGGCCAGAAGGCAAGCTATTGCCGCCACCCACGGTCGCCAAGAATGGAACGGATGCCGCGGACCGCGCGGCTGCGCGGCCGCACTTGCTGACGACCGAGAAACTGGCTGCGGGACGAGAGCTCCGGCCAGTACGGCCAACACCAGCACCAAGCCAATATGAACCCAGGTGCTGATCAGCGTTTCTCCAACATTCGGAAACGTGATGACCGTGGCGCAGTTGCTGCTGCAGCACGAGCGTGACAAGCAGCACGGCTCGCCAGAGAGCCCACACTGCGGAGAGGATCACCAAAGCCAGCACGCTCCGCAGCAGGGACTTGCGGTGTGTGGAGCCATGTCGTCGGCGGTGAGTCCGCAGGGCGAGCAACACAAGTCCACCTGCGACAAAACACACAGTACCAGGTGCCAGCAACAGCTCCCACGTCGCGGCCACGCGGATCGTCGTCTGGGCATTGCGCAGGACGAGTGTCGCTGAATCGACCGTCACGTCCGCACCCAGCATATGTGCCAGCCCGGCAATCAGTTCGGCAAAGAACCAAGGAAGTTCGTGAGCGCGGGCTGTCATGGTCTGGTAGGCGAGTAGTGCCAGAGACTGTGACAAGAGAATCGCCCCGGCGGCGATTGCCCCTCGTGACAGACGGGGCAGCCAACGGCTGGGAATCGGTGCCAGGGACGCTGCCGTGCCGACCAGCAGCAGCGTGACCACCGCGTTGTACGGGAGAGGGACAAACGAGACGGCAACGGCCAGCAGTAGTAGCGTCGCAATCCGTATGCGCAGTCCGGGCAATCGTAGCGGAGTGTCGGCCAGCAACAGGACCGCGGCCACCAGCGTGCATCCCCAAGCGATCGTGTTGGCTGGGTCAAAATAGCCCAGTCCCAATAGCCATGAACCGGCTAACAGTGCTGTGGCGATCCACTGGCGCATCACTGGTCCCCCTCCGCCGGCTCCACGCCACGCTGATCGTCCGGGACGGTTTTGACCGTCGGACGGGGGGAATCCACTCTGGCTGCTCGGCAATATCAGTCCATAACCAGCGCCAGAAATCGGCGTTCTCATAGCCGCCTGCCAACGCCTCGCCACCGATGTATTCCAGGTTCCTGTTCATGGCGAATCCGGTATCGCCGATCAACACGACCGTCCCACTCCCAAACTTGCGTCTCACTATGACCGGCAATTCGGTGTCACTGTCGACGACGCGCAGCTGGTTGTGACCGTAAGCAAGAACTCGGATCGTATCGTCGAGCGGTTCAACAGGCCAGGCAGCATGAAGACGCACGCCAACCTCGTAGCTGTCCTGGGTTTCGGGAGTTTCCACCTTCAAGTAGAGTGCTCGCGTACGTCCAAAAGGCTCGGGCTCCAGCCCATCGGCATCGGTCGGTACGGGAGACACGGGCACGCGCATCCCAAAGTCGGCCAGCAGCACATTGCTGGCTGCCGCCTGTTCGGCTCCCACCATGCATACGTACACTCCCCCACGCTCGACGAACTCCTTCATCGTCACTCGCTCCGCACGAGAGAAACGCCGAGCGGGTGCAATCGAAATGAACGTCCCGGCCTTCTCCAGTCGCTCGGAAGTGAAGGCGGGTAACATCAACGGGACGTATCCATTACGCATCAGATTCAACGACAGGCCGTTGAGCGAATCGAAACCCCAATCGTCCAGACCGTATGCCTCCAGGTGCGACTGATCGATGTAAGCCAGCCGGTTTCCGAGCGGCCTGTCGGTCGCTTGCTCAATACGCTGTCCGTCCGGGACAACCCGCGCTGCCTGGAAACCGATCGCTTGGCACGCAGCCAGGAAGATCGAAAAGACCATACTGACTGCGATCAGCTGTTTTGCGTCCGGGTTGCGCAACAACAGGAATGAAAGGGCAAGACAACAGAGCAGTCCCAGCATTTGGCGCCAAGTGGCCTGCGGGCCCGGGTTGCGATGGGCCAGGTAGGCAAGCAGATTACCGACGAAGGGATATCCTTTGACAAGTCCCTCGTTGATCAGGCTGGCATCGCTCCCCAGCACGACCAGCTTTCCTTGACCCATCCGCTGCTCAGCCGCCAGAACCAGGTCTCCCAGCCTGGCGCCAGACTCCAACGAATGCGACTCGTCCCACGTCGCCCCCTGTTGTGGAGCACTCCAGCCCCACCGTCCCGCGACCAAGGGCCTGGCGCCCCAGGCAATACGCAGCGATGCGCCTAAGTCGGACAAGCTCCCGGCGGCATGCGCGTCGGTCGTAGTCAGGATGGAGTGCGAGGCAACGGCAAAGGCCTCTTGCCAATCCCTGGTTTCCGAAATGGCTGCATCCTGGGAGACCGTGATAGCGGTGTCGCGCAAGAGTTCGTTGCAGTAATTTTCCAGGCCCGACTCGGGACTGAAACCGCTGGTGACGAGCAGGACAGATCCTCCTTCACGTACGTAACGCCAAATCCGCTCCCGCTGTTGCGAGATGGCCTGATTTGGATGCAGTAGCAGCAACACGTCTGCCTGCTGCAATTCCTCGTCGGTCAAGGCTGCTGATGTCTGAAAGCTACCTCCGAGGCTTTGTGTCAAGCATGGCAGCAGACCAAACATGCCGGCCGATTGCTGACCGTAGGAGTCATGCTGTGCCACCAAATAATCGATATCGTCTTGCTGGTTCGCCAAGAGTCGCTTGCCTTCGAGCGTACTGGCAGCGGTCCGCAGGGACCCGACCAGCGGGAGCACGATCGCCAGGAGTAGCGGGACTACCGCGATCACCACCTGCACGCGTGGAGAAGGCCACTTGCTGCGATCGGCGGGGGGGGCCCCCGGCGAGATGCTCCAGGGAGTCCACCGCAGGATCATCAGGGCGATCGCGGCATGAACCAATGCTCCCACAGCCGGCAGGTTCCAGGGGAGCAGTTGTCGAAGAATCGTCGACCAGCAGAAATTCGGAGGGATGTAGGGGTTGTCGTACATGGGCAAGGCCACGGGTGGCAGCAGATCGGTAATCTGCTGCGTGAACGCGAGAGCGACCAGGTACGCGGCGTGTCGCAAGAATGACGCAGATTCCAGCGAAGAGAAGAAAGGCCAGACGCGGCCGGCGCACCAACGGCGCGGAACCGATCAGCAGCGCCAGCATCACGACCAGAAAATCCAGGCCGGCGAACGTGGCGCCAATCTCCAGCGGCTTGCCCGTCAAGGCTCCCACCACATGTCCCAGCGACGAACCAACTCGATCGGCCGCCAGCCAGATGGCGGGAACCTGCCACTGAGCGAACTGAAATATCACGAGCAGCAATACGCACAGGCCGCCCAGCACGAGCAAGCGACGATCTCCTGCGCTCTTACTCGCACCCAGCAGCCCAAGGGTGGTGGCAATCAAGAGTGGCAACTGGTATGGCGTTGAAATAGATGCCAGCGGGGCAATGGTCGCAACCAGCAGGATCGCGCTGGCGATAATCCATCCGCGGGCACGCGGGCGAGGTCGTACCACGATGGCTGCTGCGATCAGGAGAAAACACGCAATGAGAGCCTCAAACGAATGGGCCAAGGGGCCGCAAGATCCTGCGGCAATCCAGGCGGCCAGCAGACCGAGAGCGACACCCCATGCCGTTGCGAGTGACGGTGGGGCGAGAGAGTGCGATCGTGCGGGTTGTTCAGGCAAGGTAGATACTTCCACAACGTGTTGGTCCTGCCACTATCATACTTCATGCCCCCGGGCGGCAGGGACGCGACCTGACAGGAAAAACCCCCTCCGGTGGCCAGTTCTCGTTGGCTGAGGCGCGGCATGTGCTGCTCACGCTGAGCGGATGTCAGCGATCGAAAGCCGGCAGCCGCGGCGAGTGCCGCCGCCGTCGTATCGCGGGCTGAGCGAAAAAAACAGCCCAGACCGTTAAGTCTGGGCTGTTCTGGCAACAGATCAGTCTCTTCTACTCGGTACGACCCGTTGCTGCCGGTGCGTTACAGGTTAAAGCAGCAACGGGGCGGGCGCAGTGATCAACAGACTACTACTGGGGGGCAGTAGCGTCGGCTGGCGGCTCGGCGGGAGCAGCCTCTTCAGGGGCAGCCACTTCAGGGGCAGCCTCTTCGGCAGGCGGTGCAGCTTCGGTGGGAACGTCCTGAGCCGGAGCCTCTTCCATCGCCTCTACCGGGGCGCTGGTCGTGGCGGGAGCGCAGGTCGTGGCCGGAGCTGACGTGGTAGCCGGAGCGCACGTGGTGGCCGGAGCGCAGCACGTGGTCTTCGGCGCACAGCAGGTGTCCGCGCGGCGGAACAGTCGGCAACGCTTCTTCGGCGCACAGGTGGTCTCCGGCGCACAAGTCGTGGCCGGTGCACTGGTCGTAGCCGGCGCACAGGTGGTCGAAGGAGCACAGCACTTTGTTGCAGGTTTGCAACAACGGACCTTTACCGTACGGCAACGCTTCGGCGCGCAAGTGGTCTTCGGCGCACAGGTCGTGGCCGGAGCACAGGTGGTGGCCGGGGCGCTTGTCGTAGCCGGTGCGCTGGTCGTCGCAGCCCAACCCCACGCGACATCATTGGATGCCTGTGTCGCAGGGCTGATGCCACATAGCAGAAAAGCCAATCCGACGATGGATACAATCGTAACCATCAACATTACTCGTCGTCTCATGGTTAACTAAGCCTCCAGAAGCTCGAGCGAAATTCGAAAGAAACAAAACACAACGAAGAAGAAAATCCAGGAACAATACCACTCGAGGCCCTGTTGATGTTCCGCCGACGCCCCATCGTCTGGCAACACATCTCCTACTGGGCACATTCCTGGCGTCTCCACAGCTCGGAAAAACGTATGTCGCTGTCGCTCCGGCGCACTGGTCAACGCTCGGGCAACAAAGGGTGGGAATCGGGTTGGCCCAAACACAAGTCGAGCGCCCGGTCTGTTGCAACGGGCATTATCACGAGCAAGAACCGTGCCTAAATACGCATTTTGCCTGTTTTTACACGCTGGCGATCGTGTTCCCGTCTCTCGAATATACTTCGGTGATGGTGTCAAGGAGTCCGATATCCGAGAATATCCGTGATTTTTGCCATGCCAGCCGATCTTATGACACCCATTGGTGGCTGTTTCTGCGGATGCCCGCACGAGTGCTCATGACCTCGGTGAACACCAAAAAATCCAGGTCTGCCGGTTGTGTCAATTGGGCGGATTGGGCGATTTAGCGCGCTGTGCGCCCAGGAACGCACATCTGCCACCAATATCCCTCGCTTTGGGATTCCCGCTTCCCCTTATCGAACTTAGTGCCCAGCGGCAGCTGTCGGCGGGCGGCTCTGGGGCGACGTCGGGCCGATCCACCACGCCCTATTTGGCTGACGATTGGTTCGTCCATTCCGGTAGCATTTCCAGCGCCTGAATCATCGCCTCTCTGGCATTCGAGCCAGTGAAGCGGACCTCGATCAGACCTTGACTATCTTCGATACGGAGCATTTCTGTATTGCGCTCGAAGGGCGTCCGTGTGTCAATCGACGTGGTCTTCACGACGGCGTGTCCGGGAAGTCACTGCTCCATACCCCGAGAGAGCGCCTGGTTTCGCCGGGGACTCGTACGTCAATACTCTTGGGGGAGCAAGATCGTGGTGGCCGTGCGATGTCCCGCTTCGTCCGCCGCTTCCGTAATAATCCAGAGACGTACACCTTGTCCCGTCTCGTATGCCGACAGAATTCGGGAGCCGTTTTCGAGTGCATCGTCGTTCAGGCGTGCATCGCCATCGGACACGGATCCCCAATCTCGCTGGACGTGCCGAGCCAGGAAATCGGCGGGGGTTTCCCCGCTCTCCGCGATCGCTTCCATGGCACCTGGCGTGGCGTATACCCGTCCCAGCGAGAAAGTTATGTTGGAATGGTTGTTGGCAGCCATGGTCGGACCTCTTTGCTACAATGTGGAAATATCCCTTCGACACGCGAGAAGCCGCCTGCCGCGTGAGGGCTCGTCGATCCACACCCTCCAGGCTCCTAACGGTGCATCGCAATCGAGGGCACGAATCCCTCACGCCAAGCGTCATTTTTTGGGAACTTTTCCACATTGCGCCAGGAGGATTAAACCGGGGCACAGCCAACTTCACAGGAGTTGCAGGTGTGGAGTGTGGAAGGGGTGACCATATTGGGGATACGCCAACGGCAATGGGCGGCGACGGTACGGAGGCTATGACATCAGACGAGACCGTTCTCGTGCGTGTCATGGTCGAAGCCGATATTCCCGCTGGAATGCGGCTGAAGCACGTTGCGGGTTGGAACCAAACGTACGCGGATTGGCAGCGTTTCCTGGCGTTGCAGCCACGCGGGTGTTTTGTAGCTGTGAAGGGTTCTCAGGTTGTCGGGACGGTAACCACTTGTTTGTTTGATGTGGTGGCACAACGCGAATTTGTGAGGATGTGTCGCGGCGCGTCTTGCCAGGAAGTAGTCTCGGACCTGTGGGGTGGCAGCGGACCCGAAAAAGGTTGACCGCAGTTGCATCTTTGGTTTAAGGTCGACTAGCGTGTTGGTTGCGAGCGGGGCCCACGTGAAGTGTTGAGTGCAAATAATCAGGCAATAGGAGGTTTCAAGTCACCATGCGACGCATTTCCCCTGTAATGACGCTGGCAGCCGTCCTTGCGTACGCCAACCTACTTATGGCTCAAGACACGAAAGATCAGACGCCGTCGCCACAGCCCGTTGAGAAGGTGCCGGCCAAGCAGGAAGTGTCAAAATGGACGAGCCTGTTTGATGGGAAGGAGATGAAGGGGTGGGAAGTCGTCAAGGGAATCGACTACGACGACTCGGGTAAAGTCGAGATCAAGGACGGCAGTCTGGTTCTCGCCATGGGGGATCCCGCTACCGGTGTCCGCTGGACGGGCAAGTTCCCCAAGACCGATTATGAAGTGGAGTTGGAGGGGCAACGCCTGGAAGGGAGTGATTTCTTTTGCGGCCTCTCTTTTCCGGTCGGTGACGGAGCGCTCACGTTGATACTTGGAGGTTGGGGTGGTTGGATCACGGGGCTATCCTGTGTTGACGGGTATCGTGCGGTCGACAATGCAACGTGCAGTTCGATGGAATTCAAGAATAAGCAGTGGTATCGTATTCGAGTCAGGGTAACGAAGAAGAAGGTTACCGCTTATGTCGATGACCAGCGGATTTGTCAATTGGAAACCGATCACCGCAAGCTGACGGTGACATCCGAAATGGAGCCTTGCCTGCCCTTGGGGATCGCCACGTGGGTCACGACCGGCGCACTGCGCAAAATTCGTTATCGTGCCTTGTCCCCAGACGAGCAGGCTGACGATAATGACTCGCGCTAAGCCTCTGTCCACGGCGAGCCCTCCGCCGGCGCAATCACGGTGCCGGCGCAATCACTGTGAAATCACTTTCGCGCTCCCGCCAGGGACGCGTCTACCATGCCTGGACGACCGACACGATTTGTTGCCGCGGAGATTCAACATGACTGAGCATCGAAGATGGTTTCCGGTGGCGTTCCTCCTGGTATTGCTGGCCGCGAGCACTCAGGCCGGTGAGGATCCTTCCGCGTTTCGGTCCGCCAAGCCGGTGTGGCTAACCGGACGCGAGACAGAGATGAATCTGGCCGTGGGGTTCCGGGCGGAGATCCCGCGAGCATCAGACCCCGGCGTCGTGTTGAAAGTGGCCTGTTCGACCGTCTACCGAGCCTGGCTGAACGGTGCTTTTCTGGCCTACGGGCCGGCCCGCGGGCCCCACGGTTACTATCGCATTGACGAGTTGCCGTTGCAGGGGCTGTTGCACGAGGAGCAGAATGTGCTGGCGATCGAAGTCGCCGGTTACAACGTCAACAGCTACGACACCTTGGATCAGCCGGCCTTCTTGCAGGCGGAAGTCGTGGCCGGAGGGAATCGGGTGCTGGCCTCGACTGCCGGTGCTGGCCTTCTCTTCCGTGCTCGAGTTGTCCCCGACCGGGTGCAGAAGGTGCAACGTTACAGCTTTCAACGTCCCTTTATCGAGGTGTATCAGCTGAGCTGCCGGTTTCGATCAGTGGCGCACCGCACCCGACGACGAAACTCCCGCGGCACTGTCGGTCGTGTCTGGCAAGCAGCTTCTTCCACGACGCGTCTTGCTGCCGAGATTCGAAGTGCGACCGCCCCTGCAAAGCGTCGCGCGGGGCATCATCGAGCGAGGTGAGCCTGCCGGCCCGCTCTGGAAAGACCGTTCGCTCGTTGACATCGGTCCACAGTTGAAGGGATATCCTGAAAGCGATCTGGCGGTTATCCCCTCGATCGAACTGCAGCATTACACATCGCGGCAGCAGCAGGATGTGGGCCAGCCGTACCACGCCCAGAACGCGTTGCAGCTTGACGCGGGCGCCTATGAAATTCTCGATTTGGGAGTGAATCTGAGTGGGATGCTGGGAGCCACGGTCGAGTGTTCCGAGCCGAGCCGCCTCTGGATGGTTTTCGATGAGATCCTCACTGACGGAGACGTGGACTTCAAACGATTAGGATGTGTCAACGTGGTGACGTATGAGCTGGAGCCAGGCACATATGCGGTCGAATCGCTCGAGCCGTACACCATGCGCTACGTCAAGTTGATGTGTGCCCAGGGCCGATGCCGCATCACGAATGTGCACCTGCGCGAGTACAAGCATCCACAGCCCGAAATCGCCTCGTTCCAGTGCAGTGATCCCCGTTTGAATCGTCTCTTCGAGGCGGGAGTCGAGACGTTTCGGCAGAACGCGGTGGATCTGTTTATGGATTGTCCATCTCGAGAACGAGCAGGTTGGCTGTGTGACAGTTTCTTCACGTCACGCGTGGCCAAGGACCTCACCGGGACAACGTTGATCGAAAAGAACTTCTACGAGAATTTTCTGCTCCCCGCTCGATTCGCACATCTTCCGCCCGGCATGCTCCCGATGTGCTATCCGGCGGACCATTACGATGGTGTCTTCATTCCGAACTGGTCTTTGTGGTTTGTGGTGCAATTGGAAGAGTATGCACAGCGGAGTGGCGACCAGGCCATGGTTGATGCGTTGAAGAAACGAATTGAGGACCTGTTCGAGTATTTCAAGCAATTCGAAAATCAGGACGGTCTGCTGGAGAAACTGCAGGGCTGGGTGTTCGTGGAATGGTCGGCCGCCAACCAATTTGTGCAGGATGTGAACTATCCCAGTAACATGCTGTATGCGGGAGCATTGTCGGCAGCTGCACGCATGTACAAGCTTCCCGAACTGGAGCAGAAGGCTGCCAAGATCCGCGAGACGGTGTGCAGTCAGTCGTACGACGGTGAGTTCTTTGTGGACAACGCGGTGCGTCGTGACGGCGAACTGAAAGTGACACGCAACCGCTCAGAAGTGTGCCAGTACTTCGCGTTTTTCTTCCGGGTGGCGACGCCCTCTTCGCACCCCAAGTTGTGGCAGATTCTGCGTGATGATTTCGGGCCCGATCGCAAACAAACGAAAGCTCACGGGGACGTGGCTGTGGCAAATTCCTTCATCGGCAACATGCTGCGTTTTGAGTTGCTGTCGCAAAACGGCGGTGGGCAGCAGATCCTGGATGAATCGAGTGCATACTTGCTCTACATGGCCCAGCGCACAGGAACTCTGTGGGAAAACGACGGAGACTATGCCAGCTGTAACCACGGCTTCGCCTCGCATATCGTGCACACACTCTATGGCGACGTCCTGGGGATCAGCAGCATTGACTCGCGGCAGAAAGTTGTGCACGTGCGGTTTGGAGCACTGCAGCTCGACGCGTGTCGCGGGACCCTGCCGACTCCCGACGGTCCGGTAACGCTGCAGTGGCGCAGGCACGACGGCCAACTTGACTACGATCTGCAGGTTCCTGACGGCTACCGGGTGGAGTTGGAGAATCGGACCGGCCAACAACTGAAGAAGCTATCGCGATAGTCGTCCGCGTCGGCTCGTCACACACCGTGTCACCCCAACCTGGCATGGGTTGTCGGTCGCCTCGGTACCCACAGCGAAATCCGGAACAAAGAGTGAGAATCAGATTGCACAGTTACCGAGCCCTGCGCGGTCGGAACTCCGTGAACGGTGACAGACAAACAACTGACGTCGAGAGGTTCGCTGACTCATGGTTCGTGTCTCCGAGGCGCAGAGGCTAGTTGTTGAGACGCTGCTTGCACTCTTCCAGAATTTCCACCGTCCGCGTTGCACCCGCGCGTGTTACCCCGAGCGCTCGGACCTCCAGCAATGAATCGAGCGTACGAATGCCTCCCGCCGCCTTCACCTGCACACGGGCTGGTGAATGCCTGCGCATCAGCGTCAGGTCTTCGATCGTCGCACCGCCGGTGCCATAGCCGGTGGAAGTCTTCACCCAATCGACACAAATTTCGCCGCAGATCTCGCACAATTTGATTTTGTGCAGATCCTCCAGAAAGCAATTCTCGAAAATCACCTTGATCTTCGCACCGGCTTCATGCGTGCACTCTGCCACCGCCAGGATGTCGTGTTTCACGAAGGACCAGTCGCCACTCAATACCTTGCCGATGTTGACGACACAATCGAGTTCTTTTCCGCCATCAGCCAAAGCCTGCTTGGCCTCAACCACTTTTACGCTGGTCGGGTTGCCGCCGTGCGGGAAACCGATGACCGTACTCGGCTGGACCGTTGTACCGGCCAACGCTTCAGCACAGCGCTTCAAGTAATAGGGCTTGATACACACCGAGGCCACGTCATAGGCGACGGCAACGCGAAGCCCCTCGTCCAGCACTTCGTCCGTCATGACGGGGTTGAGCAACGAGTGGTCGATCATTTTGGCAATATCTTCGTACGTATATTCCATGAATTCTCCCTCTTTTCGACTCTGGGGTCATGCGGAAGTGCCAACGCCCCGTTGTGTTGCTAGACTAGTGTCTGCGAAGTGCAGATGTGTCCATGGTTCCGATCGCCGACACGAACCCCGGAGGACAACCTCACACGAGTCCAGCGCAGAGATGATTGTAATGGTGCGAAGGGGTGGTCGCAAGAATGAGACGCTTGCGCCGTCTGACGCCGTGAGAGTGATGCGGAAAACGCATGCTCCGACCTGTCTTGCCGAGCTGGCCAGGTGCCAGAGAGCTCGTGTCCCGTGTGCAGATCGAGGGGTGTCTGATCGTTCCAACGAAAGGAGTATTTTGTGAAGATCGTGGTACTCGACGGTTTCACGCTGAATCCCGGTGACAATCCGTGGACGCAGCTTGAGTCCCTGGGCGATGTGATCGTGTACGAGCGGACTCCGGCCAATCGGATCCTGGATCACGCGGCGGATGCAGACATTCTGCTGACCAACAAAACGCCGCTGGGAGGCGAGACACTGCGGCTGCTGTCGAATCTCAAGTTCATTTCCGTGCTGGCAACCGGCTATAATGTCGTCGATGTCGACGCCGCCAGCGCGCGGGGAATTCCTGTCTCCAACGTTCCTGAATACGGTACCGCCAGCGTTGCGCAACACGTCTTTGCCGCGATTCTGCATTTCACTCACCACAGCGCGCTCCACGATCAGCTTGTCCGGGAAGGGGAGTGGCAGCGCCGCGGCGACTTCTGCTTCTGGCAGACCCCTTTGGTCGAGCTGGCCGGCAAACAGCTGGGAGTCATCGGGTTCGGTCGGATCGGCCGACGGGTCGGCGAGTTGGCCCACGCCTTCGGCATGAGCGTGTTGGCATACGATGTTTTTCGCGATCCGCCTCCCACGTATGCACCCTTTTCCTGGGGCTCAATCGAAATGGTGTTTGCCGACTCCGATATCGTGACCATGCACTGTCCCCAGACCGAAGAGAATGTGGGTATGGTCGACCGATCCCTGCTCTCCAGCATGAAGCCGACGGCGCTGTTCATCAATGCCGCGCGGGGCGGTCTGGTAAACGAACAGGATCTGGCGGAGGCACTCAATCAGGGCACTCTCGCCGGTGCCGCACTGGATGTCCTTTCCTGCGAACCTCCCCGTAGCGACAACCCGCTGCTGCAGGCCAGGAACTGCTTGCTTACGCCTCATCTTGCCTGGGCCACCCGGGAGGCCCGACGACGTATGATGACCGTCGCCGTCGAGAATGTGCGAGCCTTTCTGTGCGGCACGCCCCACAACGTGGTCAATCGCAATTGAGGAGCACGCTCCGAGTGATCTCGAGACCGTCGCCGTTGCTAGCTTATCGACGAACGCATCGCGGGACGCTAGGCTGTCAGGAGCGCGGAAGGTGGTCGTTGCGAGCCGCCAACGAGGTAGGACTGAGGGCCAACACGAACTGCCGCGCGAACTTTGTCGACTCGCTTTGTGCTGGCTGCTCGAACTTGACTCACAATGAGCACGTTTTTTGTCCACAAGTGGACTCATGGTGTGAATCATGGAGGGGCTCTTTCCCGATGCGCCGACGCCAGAAATGATGTTCACCGGTTTCGGCCGGTCGACCTTCATTCAGCAGAAGGTGGTTAGCGATGGCCTGGACGTGGATGGCGAACCGGGCGAGATTCGTCGGCATTTGCGCACGCGCTGCCCTAGTCTGCCGGGTGTGTACGGCATGATCGATGCACACGGGGCGTTGATCTATGTCGGCATGTCGAGTCGGCTGCGGCAGCGGCTATTGACCTATTTCACACAGGGACGGCCGGAAGCCAAGGAGCAACGTGTCGCAGCCCATGCCCATCGCGTGATGTGGGAAGTCGGGGATCACGAATTCACGGTGCGCTTGCGGGAACTGGAATTGATACGGCGTTGGTGTCCCCGCTTCAATTCGCTCGGGCGGCCCGGCCGGCGGGAAGTCGGCTACCTCTACCTGGCACGTGGACCGGCACCTAATTTTCGCTTCGGGCGCTGGCCACAAAAGGGATGCGGTCATTCTTGGGGGCCTCTGCCACTGACGCGACGCACGCGTGCCGCGGTGAAACAGCTGAACCACCTGTTCTTGCTGCGCGACTGTTCTGATCGCATGCCTGTCCGTTTTGCCGAGCAGCGATTCATCCTCCCTGACGATTGCCAACCGGCCTGCCTTCGCGGTGATGTTGGTACCTGCCGGGCTCCTTGTGCCGGCGATCGATCGCGGGACGATTATTTTCGGGGCATCGAAGAGGCGCGCTCATTTCTGGATGGCCGCGACAGGAACATCTTGGACCGCTATGAGACCGCCATGCAGGAGGCGGCTCTTGCGCAGCGTTACGAGCTGGCGGCCGCACAACGCGACCTGTGGCAGTCGCTTTCGGCATTGTGGGGACAGTTGGAATTGTTGCGCATCGCCCGCCACGATCACACGGGCGTCTACGCGTTGAGGGGATGGTCAGGAAAGACATGGTGGGCGATGATCCTGGCCGGAAAAGTGGTCCAGATCATCCAGCGGCCAAAGTCCAAGGGGGCGGCTCGCCGGTTTCGAGACTTGATTGACTCGACCTATCGATTGCCAGCTCCAGCGGCGCCGGAAGACTATGATCAGATTCGCATTGTCGTGTCTTGGTACCGGCAGCATGCCGAAGAGAAAGCTGCGGTCATGACTCCCAATCAGGCGCGGGATTTCTGTTCTGACGTTGACCATCAACAGAGTCGGCATCGCTCGCCTTCACGTCATTTCATTTAGAGTAACCGTTCACGGAATTTCGACCGAGCAGACGCTCGGTAACTGTCCACCCTTAATCATAATCATAATCTTAATCATACTCTTAATCCCCTCCGCTTCACGCGCAGACAACTTCACTCAACTCAGCACGAACTTGGACCAGTCGCGAAAAAGATTACGAGTAAGATTAAGATTATGATTAAGAACAACCGTGAACGGTTACCATTTAGAGGACGCTGTGGCGCTGCGCAGTTGGGGCCTGTTCTGTCCGATGCAAGACTCCGTGACGACATTGATGCGGCACGACTGCCACTTAGGAACACGGGGAGAATAACTTGGACAAACGCCGTGGTCGCTACGCTCGCCAGAGCGTGGGCAGTCTACCCGAATCCCACGGTCTGGCGACCGTGGCCACAACGGAAATACGGAAGTTATTTGTCCCCCGTTCCTTACCGCAATCCTGGCTCGGCGGATTACTGGTCCGCTGTTGTTTCATCCGTGCTTTTGCCCGGGATGAACTTGAGGGACACGGAGTTGATACAGTACCGCTGTCCGGTGGGAGTTTGTGGCGCGTCGTCGAAGATATGTCCCAGGTGTGAACCGCAGCGGGCACACGTCACTTCGGTGCGCACCATGCCGTGAGAAAGGTCGGACGTCAAGACCACGCGGTTTTCCGCCTTAGCGGCGTAGAAAGCAGGCCAGCCACAGCCGGAATTGAATTTCGTGTCGGAAGTGAAAAGCTCCTGCCACACGCTGCGCAGGCATAGACACCTGGCTCGAAATGGTCGTCGTACTCATTCGTGAAGGGCCGCTCGGTCCCTTTCTCGCGCAGCACATGGTATTGCTGGGCGGTGAGCCGGTTTCTCCACTCGGCTTCCGTGCGCGGTATTTCGTCGGTCATGGGTTGGGATTCCAATGCTAGTGGATCTTGGGAGCGGGAGACCGACTGAGTAGTGTGCGAGGTGATTCCGCGCGACGCGGTATTTTCGCTGCAACCGAAGATCGCAAGGATCCCCCCCAAACTAATGGAAGCCAGGCCGCGCATCGTCCAGTCCGTCAAGGAGAGTATCAGGGCCTTTGGCGGGACGACGACCGCGTTGCCGCCCCCACTGACTCTGTTCTCAATTGATAGACTTCCCGGGGTGTTTGACAAGAGGTGCCCATCCGGCGACATCGTGTGGGTGTGCCCCTGCTTCCTGGCGACGCCCGTCCCAGCCGCACCAACAGGTTTCCGCTGGGTTGATCCCGGCGGGACCACAACTGGTCCGCTACCACCAGCGCCGCACCAACAGGTTTCCGCTGGGTTGATCCCGGCGGGACCACAACTGGTCCGCTACCACCAGCGCCGCACCAACAGGTTTCCGCGGGTTTATCCCGGCGGGACCACAACTGGTCCGCTACCACCAGCGCCGCACCAACAGGTTTCCGTCGGGTTTATCCCGGCGGGACCACAACTGGTCCGCTACCCAAGCCTCCCCTTGTGCAATCATGAAGACACAACGTCCCGTGCCATCATCGGAATGTGGTCGACGACCGGGCTCTCGAAAGAGCGTGCGATATTTGGCGCCTCCGGTCGCGCATCGGCTCTCACATGCCCAATAGAAACGTATCGCGTCTGCCGGGCATCAGCTGACCAGTTGTCGTCCCACCGAGCGGACTCGGTGGAAACGATTCACGCGTGCCGGTGTGCGTGTTTTCAAAACGCTTGGCTAATGCCTGGCATGGCGATCTGATATTGACCCTGGTCGTTGGCCTGGACCGGCGCCGGCGAATCCATGGTCATGTTGTCGAGTCCGGGGGCGAGTATCAGATCCGAGGCAAGGGCTTCTTCCCAGGTGACCAATTGGCCTGATTCGGCGGCCATTCGTCCCAGGATGCCGGTCATGGCGGCATACGCGCAGCGCTCCGCCTCGTTGTACGGCTTGTCGTTGCGAATGGCATCGAACAGTAGATCGTGTTCGACCTGGTATTGGCTGCCGTTATCGCCCGTGAACTCGGCAATCATTTTGGCTGGGTCTTGTTTATGGCCTTTGTAGAGCTTGGGAGTCGCAATACCCTCACCAAGCACGGCACAGCCATTCGAGCCATGGATGACGTCGCCGAAGAATCCCCAGCAGTTGGCGATGTGTCGCCCCTGAGCCATCAGTCGCGTACCGTCGGCGAACTCGTACTCCACGCTGTAGTGGTCGAACAGTTGGTCCGCTTCGGTACGGACCTGGCGTCCGCCCTGACCTTGGGCCTGCACGGGCCAGGCATTCTTAACCCAGCAGCAGACGTCGAGATTGTGGATCAGCCAGTCCAGAATGAAGCTGCCATTGACCCACGTAAAGCACGAATAGTTGCGGATCTGATTCTCCAATTCGCTTTCGCCAGGTCGTCGCGGTTGAAAACCTACTGGACCGTGAATGCGATAGGCCCAGGCTGTGATGACATCGCCGATGGCACCGTCGTGAATCTGCTTCACGGCATCCTCCAGCGGCTTGTAGTGACGGCTCATCAGACCGCCCGCCACCTTCAGGTTCTTCTTGGTGGCCTCTTCGCCCGCTTTGAGAATGCGTCGAATGCCCGGCGCGTCCACCGCAAATGACTTTTCCATGAACACGTGGCAGTCGGAAGCCACCGCATGTTCGAGATGCATTGGTCGGAAAGCGGGTGGAGTTGTCAGCAGAGCCACGCCGCCGGGCGCGATCTCGGCCATGGCCTTCTGGTAGGCGTCCATGCCCAGGAACTGACGCTCCTTGGGGACCTTCACCTTGTCGCCGAACTGTGCGGTCAGGTTCTTCAGGCTGCTTTCCAATCGATCGGGAAAGACATCCGCCATCGCCACCAATTCAACCGGACCGGCTGTCTGCAACGCATTGACGGCCGCTCCCGTGCCGCGCCCACCGCAACCGATCAACGCGATCTTGATGGTGTTGTCCTCCGCGGCATAGCTGCGGACACTGATCGCGCTGGCCAGCGCCGCACCCGCCAGTGCGGTGGTCGTTTGCTGGAGAAACTGGCGACGAGTGGAAGACCCTTGGCGGGTAGTGCGTTTTGCGCTCATGAAGGACCCTTTCAATGCATCGTGAGATGAATCATTCAGCGGAAATAACCGGGCCGGTTGTCACGCGGGGACGCGGGCAACCATGGACCATGATGGGAGCACGGATCTCTTGGATCGGGAGGAAATCAAACGGTCGGAAACCTGGCGGCTCACAGTCTCGTTCAGGAGGGATGGTTGGGTGAGAGGGACGCCGTCTCGGAAAGTCACTTCAGGCCATCGCTGCCTCCATCCCGTCACCTCCCCCTATCTTGATCCATTTCGCAGGTGATTCAAAGCAGGGAACGCAAAGAATTCAGGAATCAACCTAAGCGGAGGCCCAGCGGGACGGAGGATCGCCAGGTAGACTCCGGGGATGCGGTGGGGCAGTATCCCCAAAGTCGGGGAGGCTGGTTGCACCACAAGAGTTTGTTCTCCTTAGCGACAGGCCCGGCCTCGCGTGGGGCAGTGGTTTCTGTGTGCGGTCAGGGTGTGACAGTAATCACTTGCGATTGAATCTGATTGGCACCGGATTTGGGGAAGGGTCGAGGCATCGGCTGGGCGACGCCGTTGGCATCCAGGGTGCGGCAGCGCAGCGTGTGGCGGCCCGGGTGGCAGGTGTGCCAGCAGCGTGGCCCAGTGGACAATGGTATCGCGCAATGGCCAGGTGAGCGGCTGGCCGCTCTCTGTATCGATCTGCCGTGGGATCGGCGGCAGCTTGCCGTCGGGTAGCCCACCTCCCCAATCGCTCGGCGGCGGTAGACACTCGACGTCTTGCCACGTGCCGCGTGCCAAAAATGGGTCGTCGTCAGCAAGCGATTCGTGCTCGTGCTGCAGCCAGACTTGCACCTTGGTCAATCCTGACATACCAACTTGAGCCAAGCCCGTGACGGGGACGCTCTGGCCGGCTTTCACGACTTCCGGCACGGAGATAAATCGAGCGTAAGTCTTCACGTGGCTGTCAGTGTCATTGTTCCAAGTGGCATAGGTATCGTTCGCCTGGAACTGATTGGTGAGCACGATCTTCTGCAGCCATTTGACCGATTTGTTGCCATAGGCATCAGGCACGATTACGCGGACCGGTGCCCCGTTTTCCGGCGCCAGCCATTGATTGTTCAATTTGTAGCAGAGAATGACCGGATGTTCACCCGGCGGATCCTCCAGCACTCGTCCGATTGGCAGCGAACTCTGAAATCGTTGAGTGGGGTCGTCGTTGTGGTAACCGTAGTAAAACACGCGGCGCACATTGGTCACGGGCTTGGCCAGCCAAATGACGTCGCGCATGGGGATGCCTTCCCATAGGCCCATCCCCAGCGGTTGCCCCATGTTCGTGCACGTAATCACTTTCATGAAGCGCACGGCACGGTCTTCGGCCAGCCGCATGAGTCCCGGCCAGTCCAGTGCGGTGCCTCGCTCGCGCGTCAGTGGTTTTTCAATCTGGGCGTCACTCTCGGGATCCGCCACGACCTCCAGTTGCCACGTTTGCCGATCGAGTCCCACCTCGAGAAGTTTTTCGGGCGAGAGCTTGTCGGGCCGAGGAGTCCCGCGGCTGACAATCTGGAAGTCTTCGGCCTTGGTCAAATATTCCAGGCGCACCACGGCCTGAACTAGCGACTCATCTGCATCTGTGCCGTTTCCCCAGAGCGGTGATACGCAAACCCCGGCCGCGCCCGCAACGCCTAGCTGCATGAAGTACCTTCTGGTCCATTCAACATGTTGACGGGCAATTTGACGAAGGCTGGAATCATGCATCGCGGATCCTCCTACTGAAGAACTTCTGCCCCCGGGAACTGGAACTTCCGTCATTGTTTAGCCGTTGGCAGTAAGGAGAGCAAAGAAACCGAGGCAGATTTCTGAGCTGACGGTACCGGATGCACGATGCATGGCTCCCCAGTCAATAATTAATGGTGAATGGTGAATGGTGAATAATTGACGGTTCGTGATTCGCCCTTTTTCTGTTCTTGCACCGCAGTGGAACGCCACGATGCTTGGCATTCTCATCCACCTTCCCCTCGTTAATTATTCACCATTCACCATTCCGGTCTGTTTACCCCCTGGCACGCCTTACCTGGTGAAAACACAGGCACCGTGCACTGCACACGGCTAAAGTGTTACGAACTTCCTGGTATGCCGCTCCGTCGAGCGAAGAGCCGCTGAGAGACGTGGTTCAGTTCTCCAAGCCGATGGTCCGCAGCAGCTGGTCACGACACCGGTAGTCACCGATGATGATGTCGGCGCCGGCGCGGATCAATCGTTGGCGTTTCCAGTCGTTGACTCCCGAGCGAGTCTCCTCGTTACTGGCGACACCGACCGCCAAACCACCCACTCGCTTCAGTTCTTCAATCTCCACGAATCCGTCGCCCAACCCGAGGATCTGAGGTCCGGGGACCCCCGTCTCGGTAATGATGTGAGCGATGATCATCGCCTTGGAAAACTTCTTGTAATCGTCCAACGCTCCATACACGTGTCGACCGAAGTATTTTTCCAATTGCAGGACTTGGAGTTCGTCGCGAACGTATTTCTCATCGGTTCCCGAGGCAAGGTAGAGCTGCAGGCCACGATCGCGCAGTTGCTGCAACAGCTCTCGGGCACCCGGAACCGTCATTTCCTCAGCCGGCATTCGACCGCTGCGGACTGCTGCCACGCGATCTCCGACTTCCTGCCACAGCAGATCATGGTATTGATGCTTGTACTGCAGCGGTTCCAACGGAATCCCGTTGCGCTGCCGGACCTCATCCGCCAACTGAATCATCTGGTAAATTGTCTGGCGGCCGTTGAGCCGCATGACGTACTCTTCGACGTATTGCAGCAGCTCTTCTCTTGTCTCGTCCGTGCCGGTCGCCTGCAGCACCTCGACCATCATGGGAATCATGACGTTCTGCCAATTGCGGCGCAGCAGAGAAATCGTGCCGTCAAAATCGAAAACGGCAGCCCGGAAGCCGCCGCGGGGGAAAGTAGACGTAATGATCTCGATGTGCGTCACGTCCGGCGTGTCGTGCTGGGGGAAATTGAGCATGCAATGACAGTCGTGTGGAAGGGGAATGGGTAATCGGTCCGCAACCGACTTCAGCCAAGAATCTCATCACCGAACCGTACGCAGCTATCATAGCTGCTGAGGACAGGTCTTTGTAGCCAAAGTCGACCTCGCGATGGCTCAGGCAAAACGATCGGGATCGAGATACTGCACGCTGCTTAATGGAACCTGCCCACCAGGGCGGTCTCGGCGACCCTCTTCCACACGCCGGGCCGCTTCTTCGCGCCACCGTTGTACGTCCCGTTCGATGGCCACTTGCTCGTCTTGCAGGTCTTCCTGATTCGCCTGTTCGGCCGAGATTTCGGCCGTTAACCCAAACAGAGTGCTGCCATCGAGCATTGCCTCCGCAATGAACCGTCCCGGACCCAACAGGCAGTGGGTGCTCCACAACGCGCGATTAATATTGTCGGAATAGTGGGTAGGATCATTGAAGAAGCCCCCCAGCATGCCCATGTTGTCTCCATTCGGTTCCGGACGCACGAAGAACGCCAGCCCCACGTACATCAGGATCAGGCCCGTGATGGCGGCGGTTGACTGCCACGGTGGCAAGGGGATCAAGGGTATGAGAAAGTAGAAGCCCACGGCCACCATCGCGGCAACGCCCAGTAGCTTGAGCAGGACCAGCCAAGCGGGCTTCTTCCGGGTTTCGTAGAACGTATTGATGCGGACGCGTCCTACTTGCTTGGGGTCGCTACGCTCTCCAGCAATCTAGTACCAGCTCACCATTAGGTCTCTACTCCTCAAGGGGCGGAATTGCTTGGCTCAGCGGGAAGGACGCGGCGGCAATATTTGCCACGGCGCTCGACGAGAGGGTCGCTACTTCCCACATGAGGCGGTCCCGCGACGGCCTCCCTGTCAGAAACCTACGTCATAACGGGGGATGAGCACGGCAGTTCGTCCTGTGTACCCCTCGACCGGGTGTATTGCGCGGTTTTGAAGGTGTGAGATGGGACAGCGATTTGGCGCGTCTTCTTGCGGCCGCAGCGGCCAATCACTGCCGCCTGTGTCCACCGTCTGGCGACGGTAGCCACGATTCCACGCTCGACAGACAGAGCGTGAGGGGGGGCCCGCGCATGGAGCGACGTCGCAGGGTGACCAGCGACGTCTCAAGTAAGCTCCAGCATCTAGCGTCAGCACTACTGCGATTGACGCTCGGCGTTGTACGCCTTCTGCATGTTTGCCTCTTCCGTCAACTTGAATTCCGGCCCCGGTGGGAAGTACTGCACGTCATCGTGGATGTAGTAAGGGCTTGGCAGCGTCTGTCCCGAGACGCTGACTTGACAGCCAGTCGTAGTCACGGCGGCCGCCAGCACGACTCCGCAAACCATGGCGTGCATCCAGCCTGTTGAGTGATTCGACTTCATCGACCTGTTCTCCAAGTAGACTACCGTGACAAAGGCGGCAATAGCGAAGATTCCTACAACCGGAATAACTGTCACCACCTTTATCGGCCTTACAGCCGGACTACTTTGACTCAATTGCCAAAAAAACATCTAGCACGTGTCACAGTTGGCTATCATTGAGATAAGGATTTGCCCGGCGATGGATGAGGGGTCCGGTTGTGTCGAGCTATTCTTCCAGGGGCTCTTGGCGGCACGTATTGTGCATCGGCACCAGGGATAGGCCAGATTGCCGCTCGGATTTTTCCGCTCCGCGAGGATCAGAAATGAGAAAATTAGCGATGTTTCGCCGTGGGCTCAGTGACGCGGGGCTTGGTTGTCCCCCTGGGATGGACGGCACTCGGTGGGAAGGTCGAAGCAGGTGGTTGGTCCTGCTAGCATTGCTGGCGGCTGTCCCCTCCTACGCGTTTGCTCAGCAGCGCACCCGAAATTTCCCGAGTGATGAGCATTACAGAGCGTTTCGGCCCTTTCAAGACGGCGATTTCATGTCGGCAGGGCGGGAATTCAGTGCGGTACCGCGCCTCAAGAGCGTGGAAGGGATTTGGATCGACTCAATTCCCTACCATGCGATGATCGGCGAATGCATGTACCAGATGGGGGATCTTACGGGGGCACTGCAGCAATACACGACGGCACTGCAAGTTTCTCTCCAGTACCCAGACTGGCTCTTGCGCATCAATGTGCCGGACACGCTGAAACCGAGTAGCCGGACGCCACGTCACCCACCTTCTTGGGGGGCAACTTCGCGGGCCGTCCGCGTGGCGAGCATCCCGAACCATATGGGGATTCGGATGGGGAACACGGATGCGGAGAATGCACGCGTGGTGCAGCAGGGTGGGGTTGTCTCCGCTCCCTATATTAGCCTGGTGGACGCCGGGGAGATCGTGCGTTGCACCGTCTTGGCGATCCGTCGCCGGGCGGAAATTCTGGGGCCGGCGAGCGAATACGATACGCTGACCAACGATCTTGTGACGGCCTTGTCGCGGCGACCCGCTCCACCGAACAACTGGTCTCAGGCCTGGATCAGTGCCGAGTTGGGGCTGGCATATGCTGCGAAAGGGAAAGACACCGAAGCGGTGGCGGAGCTGCAGAAATCGTTACTCGTGGCGGGGATGGATCACGGCTTGACTTCCACTTCGTTGCTGGAACTGGGGAAAATGGCCTATCGGGCCGGCGACTATGCCACAGCGGGCACCTATTTCTTTGAAGCGACTTTTTCGGCGGCATTGTTGGCCGAGGACGATTTCACGCAATATCAGGTGCTGGCGGAGGCTTTTCGTTGGGGTATGGTCGTGCATCTGATCACTGGCAAAGGGACGTTTTCTCCACCGCTGGGGATGGCGGTCGATTGGTCTAAGAATGGTCCCCGCATACTGGAAGCGTCCATTTTGTTGTCGGCGGCCGAGAATCTGGCGGCGATCAACGACACCAGTCGGGCGCAAGCCCACCTGGACCGCGTCACGCAGGTGATGCGACGCCGCGAGTGTTCCAATGGTGAACTGGGGGCTCGATTTCAATTTGTTTCGGCTCAAACCAGTTTCCAGAAAGGCGACGCCAAGCATGGTGCCAAGGCTTTGGTCGACGCGTTGGCATATCAGCGGAAGGGTTCCCTGCGTCTGTTTCAGATCGGCATGGTGGATGGCTTGTTCGCTTCGGGCGCAGTGACGACTCGTCAGGCCGGCTTGCTGTTTGCGCAGGTCTTGCGCGATCCCACACCGCAAGATTGGGCCACCGACCCGCTGGAGACCTTGTCCGTGTTGACGATTCCGCATGTACTGCCGTACGAGCACTGGATGTTGTTGGCGTTGGATCGCAAGGAAAACGACAACGCTCTGCGGATCAGCGAAGCGATTCGGCGGCATCACTTCTACTGTTCATTACCACTGGGAGGGCGTTTAGTGAACCTCCGCTGGACACTGGAGGCACCGGCGGAACTGCTACCGCAGCCGATCCTGCTGCAACGACAGGGTCTTTTTACCCGCTATCCAGCCTACGCCGAGTTGTCCCAGCGTGTGAGCACGCTGCGCGGGGAACTGGCCGCCTTGCCCGGTAACGCCGAGGATCCGGAAACACAGAAAAAAGTGGCTGACTTGCAGACGCAGCTAAGTGACGCCAGCGAAGCCATGGAACGAATGCTGGAGGTCATGGCGTTGAGTCGCGAACCGAGTGAAACCCTCTTCCCGCCGCCGACGGATGTCACGCTCGTCCAACAGCAGTTGACTCCGGGACAGCGCGTACTGGTATTCAATTCCACGCGGAACGCGACGTTTGCCTTTCTCCTTGGATCGGACAAGTACTCGATGTGGAAACTGGAATCGCCGGCGAAGATCAAGACAAGCGTCGCGAAACTGCTGCGGGAGATGGGGCAGTTTGACCGCAATCAACCGATTGGACTGAAAGACTTGACCAGTAACGACTGGAAAGAAACAGCCGTTTCCATCTTGAAAGAGTTGACGGCGGACGCTCCGGCAGAGGCCTGGAATGGGTTTGAAGAACTGATCATCGTCCCGGACGGAATGCTGTGGTACGTCCCCTTCGAGGCTCTGCAGATTTCCGATGGAACCGGCTCGGTGTCGCTCATTGACAAGATGCGTGTGCGATATGCGCCGACGATTTCCCTGGCCGTCCCGGACAAACGACCACGACCGCGCGTGACCCGCACGGCGGTGGTGGCCGGCAGTCTGTTTCCACGCGATAGCGACGCGATTGCGCAGGAATTTCTGGAAGAGCTCAAAGCCGATGATGCCAATACTTTTGGCGTGTCGGTCAAACCGCCGCCTCCGTCCGCCGTGCTCGCCAAGACGGTTGACCGTTTAGTCGTTCTCAATGATTTGGATAACGACCTGAAGGGACCGTACGACTGGGCTCCCATGACGATTGATCGGGGCAAGTCGTCGGGCAGCCTGGCACAATGGATCAGGAGTCCGTGGGGTGGTCCCGACCAGATCGTCTTGCCTGGGTTCCACACGCCGGCCGAGAATGGCTTGAAGCGAGGTGGTAGTGGTGATGATGTATTCCTGTCGGTCTGTGGGCTGATGGCCACCGGGTCGAGGACCGTGCTGGTCAGTCGCTGGCGGGACGGGGGGCGTACCAGCTACGACTTGGTGCGCGAATTCGTCCGAGAACTGCCCCATCGCGCGGCGAGCGACGCGTGGCAACGTAGCGTGAGGTTGGCCGTGGCTGCGGATCTCGACATGCAGCGCGAACCGCGTGTGAAAGAAGTGCCTCCCGATGCGCCACCGATGAAGGCCGAGCACCCGTTCTTCTGGGGAGCATATATGCTGATTGATACCGGGGTCGTGCCCAAGTAAGCCGCTTAAGCCGGTGTCAATTCGTCCGTTGGACTTGTGTGGTGGGAGACCGTCCAATGCTTGAACCGTAGCATCTGTGCACGGGGAGCAAGTAGTGGATAGTGAGTGTAGCGGTAGCTGTTGATAAGGCGACTGCTCCAGCGGCGTTTGATGGCCATGGAATCGGGCCCCAAGTCCAGGCAACCGTCTTCCCGCTCGAAACTGTCTCGAAGCATCCGCACAAATATCACGTTCCCGACGCCACAGGAAGCGTATTGCGGTAGGTACCCGCGGCGGACTCCAGTGAGATGACCCGCGGTCACGTAGTTGTATGCGTATGCGACTGCCTTGCCGTTGACCCTCAGCAGATTGAGGTCCACCATGCCGTTCTTGACTGCCATTGCATGAGCCTGACGAAAGAAATTGCAGACGCTGTCGTGCGATAATGTGGTGCCGCTGTCGGACGTGCCTTGCCAACTCTCACGTGCGATCTCGCAGCACGTGTCGTACAGGTCCCATCTGGGATCGTCGTCGCCACATGCCGTTCCCGACGGGCGATCGCGCTCGAGTTCAACGGTTCCCATTTCACTCAGGTGCCGCTCGTCTCGAACCATGTTGTTACGCAACTTACTCGAACGCGATTCCCAATACCCGTGCCAATCTTCCGTCATGTCAATCACGGCCGTCGTCTTCCAAGTCGATTCCCGTACGACATATCCGGCATGTTGCATCGCCCATGGCGTTCGCAGATGATCGTGCTCGTCACGGTTGACCCACCTCAAGTCGAGCAAGTCCCAGTCGCGAGGTGTGTTGTGAATGTGCTGCATGGCCAATGTGAGCGTGGCGGTCGGATTGGGTCCGATCGGACCAAAGAACGTGCCCCAATCGTGTAGCGGGTAGGTCAATACACGGACCGTTCCCACGCGCGTTTTCTCGCGGGTGACGGTCAGAGGGAGAATGCCAACAGGTGTCCCGCCGCTCCAAACGACCAATACTCGCAGTTGTTGCCCCATGCCGAAGTGTTGCCAGTACGCCTGTAGCCAGTCCAACGTGTGGAAAAATGACGCTCCACGCGTTTGGGAGGCCAGCAACGTCCAGATCAGGCGGAGATCTTCCAGTTGGTCGATCTGATTGATCTCGATAACCTGCGGTGTGGCGGACTCGCGTGACATGGCCTCTTCCCGTCGGTTGAGCGGCTGAAGTGTTGTATGAACCGCTGTAAATGCAACCGTTGTGCCGGGCCCGGCTGGGGGTGTAGTATAAGTCGTAAGGTGCTATGCTGCAATTGTTTACGACTTGATCCGTGCCGTGATGTCAAGCGTCGGTTGTAGCAGAGAACGCAACGTCCTTGCTGCCGGACGTCAACGTCTCCGGTGAGCGAGGCTAGTAGCTGAAGCCGCGGAGGCTTCAGCGCGTTGTCGAGCGGTCTCCCGCTGCAGCTGAGCCCTGGCGGGCTCAGCTACGGCGGCGAGGGCGTAGCTGAAGCCGCGGAGGCTTCAGGCGCGGTGTCGAGCGGTCTCCCGCTGCAGCTGAGCCCTGGCGGGCCCAGCTACGGCGCGAGGGCGTAGCTGAAGCCGCGGAGGCTTCAGCGCGGTGTCGAGGCGGTCTCCCGCTGCAGCTGAGCCCTGGCGGGCCCAGCTACGGCGCGAGGGCGTAGCTGAAGCCGCGGAGGCTTCAGCGCAGTTGTCGAGCGGTCTCCCGCTGCAGCTGAGCCCTGGCGGGCCCAGCTACGGCGCGAGGGCGTAGCTGAAGCCGCGGAGGCTTCAGCGCGGTGGCAAACGAGACAACTTCTTGCGATCCCGTTCACCGTGCGTAAAGCGTCAAAAAGCGATAGAATCCGAACGACAAGGCGTGGAGCAGGCCAAGGGAAACGGCTCCTGAGTCGAGCCGTGGCCTTATGGAAGGGTGGCGATTGCGGATGCGCCGCGTCGGTGTCGGACCGAAGGAGCCTGTGGCGAACCGATTGCGCCATCAGGACAGTCGCATTGGCGCGATGGCCTCTGCCGTTCCCTGCTTCGGTCGCGATCACCTGGTACTCGTAGCGAATCGCAGCTGTATCATTTTGACAGCGCGATCTTTGCCGATTTCGCCCGACCTCATGAATCAAATTGACGGCGTCCAGGTGTGGGCCACCTGTGCGCAGTTGGCAAGATGGGACTCGGCCGAAAGAGCTTACGGCAAAATACGGCTGCCGCGTCGCTTCTTGCGGCAAACGAAAGTGTTGCGAATAATCTCGAAATGGTGCCAGAGACCTTGGACGGGGCAGATGAAGGACAAAAAAATCGGATGACAAAAAGATCTCCGGTGCCAACTTATCTTTTTGGCACCCCATCTTCTTGTCCTTCAAACGAATCGCGATAGAACATCTGTTGCCGCTGCCGCTGAGCCCTTGGCGGTCTCAGCTACGACTGCCGCACATCTTACTTCCCGCTTCTCCCTGAATTTGGTTTCCCCTGGGTATATCCCAGGGGGACCACAACTGGCCAGCTACCGACCCGGCGACACTCCCTCTGGTTTCCCCTGGGTATATCCCAGGGGGACCACAACTGGCCAGCTACCGACCCGGCGACACTCCCTCTGGTTTCCCCTGGGTATATCCCAGGGGGACCACGACTGGCCAGCTACCTACCCGCCGACAGTCCCTCCGGTTTCCCCTGGGTATATCCCAGGGGGACCACGACTGGCCAGCTACCTACCCGCCGACAGCTCCCTCCGGTTTCCCCTGGGTATATCCCAGGGGGACCACAACTGGCCAGCTACCGACCGGCCCCACACCGATGAGCGGCCGAGCCCAGCAGCAACCATCACGCCGGCGTTGTGCCGAGGCCGCAACGCAACCGCGTCTGGCGTTCGTGCCGCCTGATGGCGCGCGAGGTCAGCCTGAGCCGATTTCCGTCGGCCAGCGCGGCGGCTTGACGCGATCTCTGGGACACGCTCAGGAACAGGGACATGGGCCACAGGCAGAGCAAAAAGGGAATCGCGAGAACGAGCCCTGAGAGATCGGTTGCTGCCCCGCCGAGGAATTGTCGCATCAACTCGTCGGAGTCCTGAGGTTTTTGGGACTCGTCACAATACGACCCTTAAATGACGCAACCGTGGGGAACGTCACACCGTCCCTGCCAGGCGGATTTGAGAGCAGGATGCGAGTCAGTCTGGCCAATCCGATCGAGGTGGATGTGGTACTCCAGAACCTGCCGTTCTCGCAGCGGAAGCGAACCGCTTTGTGCACGTATGCCACATCGCCCGAGGGCTCCAATCGCAGGTCACTAAGGCGCGTAGGTCGCCCCGACCGCTGAACTTCTGGAGTAGTCAAGAACTACAGCGGTCACATCGACCGAATGCACGAAACGACGGAAAGCCCTCTGGGCCACTGTCGTCATATCGACGGCGCGCGGACATGCTTCTCGGACCGAGTCCGGGGGCGTCCGAACCTGCACAGGTCGACAACACGAATGGCACTTGGGAGCCTGCGTTTTGCCAACGTTGGTGAAATCGAAATCGGCGGCACACCGAACGGCTCGGATAGACGGCGGTCGTCAACGCCCGTTGCCACCAAACTGTCCCGCCCACCAGCCATGATCATCCGAGGATACCCGCTGCCGGGTTAACTGCATCCTGGCACAACAGATGTGCCCTAGGTGGCCACTTCTTGGTGGCAAGTCGTTCCACCCATTCCTTGGCCGTGCCAAGCCTTGCCGGCGTCAAACCCGCAATATACGTGCGGTCTGTGGCTGCGGAATCGACCTGGGCTGGCCGGGCCGGTCTTTGGGCAGATCCACGGAGTGTCGTCCCGCGCGATCCTACGGCAGGTCGATTTGTCGGAACAGGGGCAAGTGGCGGTAATAGACTTCCAGGCAGCAGATGGCCAGTGACGTCATATAGACCCGGCCTCCCTGCGAAGTCAGCGGGCCGTTGGGTCGCCAACTTCCAGCTGCGTGCCCGCGCGTTTCCTGTGTCGCCACCAACACATCGCGCATGTGAAGATTCCACGCGTCCCATTGCGAACCGCCGAAGTGGTGCATGGTCTGCGTGGCGTAATACCAATAGTAGATGTTCGGATGATCTTCAGAGGGTGGTTCGTTTTCCAGCATCCAAGCCACGCCGGCGCGGAGCGAGGGATGGTCTCGCTTCCACCCGAGGTAGATACGACAAAGCAGACCTTCGGCCGTCATGGGTGCGCTATGTTGTTCGCGGGGAAGATACGCATACAGCGATCCATCGGCACGCTGCACTGCATCCAGAAAATGGCTGGCGTTCTCCAGCGTTGCTGAGGGCACCGACAAGTCTGCCGCCAGCGCACTCTGCAGAGCCATCAATTGCCAGCCGAGCACGCTGGTGTCACCTTGGGGGGTCCGCGTGCTCTTACTCGGATAGTAGCGCCAACCACCGTCGGGATACTGTGCCTCCACGATGAAATCGACGGCTCTCTGAGCAGGCATTCTCAGCTCCTCATCACCCGTCATCAAGAAAGGCCTCACAGAGTACGATGGCTGCCTGTCCTTGCGCGTACATGCCGGGATATTGACTGGAACTGCCCCGCATGTCGCCGTCAGCTTCCTGGTTTTGAATCAGCCATCGCAACCCCTTGGCTACCGTGTCCTTGTAGATTCCGGTCAAATGCGTTTGGCCAGCTCCCAGGAACGGCAGCAGAGCCAGGGATGTGCCGGCAGCATCGCTCCGGATGCTCCCTGCTTCACCGCAACGACAAGATGCTACGTGCGCAAACCGATCCAGACTCCAACTCCCGTCGGAGTTCTGATGTCGTGACAACCACTTCAGGCCCCGGGCCACTGCCGCTTCGGTCAGCGTCGTTCCCCCTTCCCGTTTCACCATCTCGACTCGCACTCGAGGATCGCGGATCGCCAGCGTCTTGCTGGACTGGGAGTGCGTGGCAATCTCCTGTTTGATCTTCGTTAGATCGGGCAGATACGGATTGTCCGGATCAGTCAGACGCAGCTCGCGCGCATCCTGGTCGGCACGAGCAACCGCTCGCTGCATGGCAGGGTCCTGTAGATCGATCGTATCGGGCACACCCAAGTCGAACACCGAGTGATCGGTCGGATCCACAATGCGTGTGTCACCACCTTCACGTACGACACGATTTATCCGAGATGAGAGGGTAATATAGGGACCACTTTCTTCCTTGCTGGTCAGCAGTCCCAGGATGGTCAGCAGGATGGCGTGGAAGAGCAGGCTGATCAACCACGCCGGCATGCTCTTGAGCAGTTCGTGCAGCCAGTTGGCGACTTTCGAGCCGCGTTGTCGTGGACGCACGCCGCGCTGTCGCCCCGACAAGGTGACTGCTGAATCTTGCGGGGGCGGTGACGGTTCGTGAGTTACTCGCACTTGACGGGAATCAGGTGGCGACACCGTGGTGACGCCAGCCTGAGGCGTGGCCAAGGGCTGCGCGCACAGCCTGTTCGCCGGCGGTAGTTGGCGAAATTGGCAAGGTCGCGTCTGTCGCCAGGTCCCCGGGAACGGTCCGTTGCTGCAGGATCCGTCGAGCTTCACGCTCTTGCTCTTCCGTCAGCTCAATGCTCGCTTCGCAGCGCCAGCAATCGGCGACCATCAGCCAGAGCCGGACCGTCATCGGAGCAGCACAATCCGGGCACGCACACATCAGCACGTCGCCCCTGAGCCAGAACATCTCACCGGCGTGTGCGTTGCCAGGCGGGTCGGCGTGGACGGGATCGTTGCGGCTATCACCGGCCGCGGCGATGAAAGGCAGCGGGAGTTCACGTGGGTCGGGCAACTCCGGCAGCGGACCACGTGACCGCAAGTCGACACGTGGAATCGCTTCCGGGACGGCAGACCAGGACGAGGGGGAAACCCCCTGCTTGCCCCGCGATGCCGATTCGAAATCGGACGATGATGCCATACCCGCTACCGTTTGCGATAGTCTTCAAGCGTGAGATGCGCGTCCCGAAGTGGGAGTTTCAGCCTGCTGGATGGCGCGCTGCCGCTTTTGGCCCGGGCCACGAGCCACATAAAGGTCTCCGCCTCCGAAATGCGCTCGCGGCGCGCATGTTCAGAATTCGAAATCCGAAGCACAAGATTCGACAGTCCTGGCGGAAAACCAGCTATTGTCGTCGTTTGCTGTGCAATATCTGCCGCCGAATTGGTCGACTGCCCGTAGCTGTGCTCAGCGCCTCGTGTCCATTGTAGTGAATTTGGGCAGTGGGGCCACGACGAGCCAAGCCGTGCCGCCGCACCCGCAGCTTGAGCGGCGAGTCTTCTGCCTGGGAACTGCTTTCCCTTTCAGGGTTCCAGGCTTCCGTCGGGTTGATCCCGGCGGGGCCACAACTGGTCCGCTACCGTCAGGCCATCCACCTTTCAGGCTTCCGTCGGGTCGATCCCGGCGGGGCCACAACTGGTCCGCTATCGTCGGGCCATCCACCTTTCAGGCTTCCGTCGGGTTGATCCCGGCGGGGCCACAACTGCGTCCTCAGGCCATCCACCTTCAGGCTTCCGTCGGGTTGATCCCGGCGGGGCCACAACTGGTCCGCTACCCTCGGGCCATCACCCTCGGTGCTGTCCTGGGGGTATGCCAGTTGGTAAACTACAATGAGTTCTGCTTGGCTCGTTGGCTGTTCATCCGGCTCGGCTGCGCCCGAGTTCCGGCTTTCTCGGGAGCATCAATTGCCTGGTTTGATTCGTTCAGTCCTGTCTGGAATGGCGTTCTGCGCTGGCTCGTCCTTGTCCGTAAGTTGAGGGGTATGCTGCCTCTGTCAGTGGGGTTTTTCCCCGAGGCCGACCGAGTTTTGACGGTTTCCATACGGTTCGGTTATGTCGACGTCGGTTGACGGGTTGGCGGTTGTCAGAGTGCCACTGTTCCCAGTGAGAGAAGTATCATGCAGCAGCATCATCGTACTTTGAGTAAGGAGGGGGCGCGGAAGTTGTTCCGGCTCCCGCTGGGACACCGGTGGGAGCCCGACCTGCCCCACATTCATTGGACGAGCTTCACGCGTTGATCAGGAAGCTCGATGAGAACATGTGTCATGTGGTGTTGGGCAAGCCGGAAGTGGTACGAATGTGTTTGGTCGCGTTGCTGGCGGGCGAGCACGTTTTGCTGGAGGACGTGCCGGGGGTTGGCAAGACCCTGGTGGGCAAGGCTTTGGCGAAGAGCGTTTCGGGTGATTTCTGTCGTCTCCAGTTCACGCCCGACCTGTTACCGAGTGATATTGTCGGCAGCAGCGTGTTCCACGTAAAGACGAGCGAGTTCCTTTTCAATCGTGGCCCGATCTTCTCGAACATTGTCTTGGCGGACGAGATTAACCGAGCTCCGCCGCGGACACAGAGTGCGCTACTGGAGGCGATGAGTGACGGGCAGGTTTCGGTCGACGGCACGACTCACCCGCTGCCCAAGCCGTTCATGGTCATCGCGACGCAGAATCCGTTTGAATTTGAGGGAACGTACACGCTCCCCGAGAGCCAGCTGGATCGATTTCTGTTGCGGATTTCGATGGGGTATCCCGCTCGGGAGGATGAGCGTCGTGTATTGGTGACACACCGGTCCGGGGAGCCGGTCGAATCGCTGGCTCCCGTGCTCAGTGGCGACCAGATCCTGCAGTTGCAGCACATGGTTCGCGACGTGGCGGTAGACGATGCAATCGCCGACTACATGTTGGACATCGTGGAAGCGACTCGAAACTGCGACGAGCTGCGAGTGGGGGTCAGTACACGTGGTGCGTTGAGTCTGTATCGAGCGGCTCAGTCGGCGGCTTTGGTGGACGGTCGAGATTTCGTCGTGCCCGATGATGTCAAGAATCTGGTCGTGGCGGTCTTGGTGCATCGGGTGATTCCCAGGGGGTTTGTGGAAGCGGGTCAGCGCAGTGATACCGAGAAGCTGATTCTCCGGTTACGAGACCAGGTGCCCGTCCCCCAGTGATTGACGAACCGATGCCCGCATGTTTCAAATCGGATTGGGTTGCGGGCAAAGCCCGCTTGAGGTGAGCGAAGCGACCGATGGCACGTCGTCAAACCATGCGGATCTGCATCGAAGGTTGGTACTACCTGTCCGTGATTCTGTTCATCGCCGGTGGTGCCGTGTTGGGTGAAGTCAACGTGCTGATTGCGCTGGCCGGGATGATGGTTGGTCCCTTCCTGTTCAATTGGCGATTCGTTCAGCTGACGCTGCGAGATCTCACGCTAGCTCGCCGGCTACCGCAACGCGTGTGTGTGGGAGAGACGTTGACGGTGGCGGTCACGGCCGAGAACCATCGAGCGAGGCTGACCAGCTGGACGGTCATGGTGGAAGACCGTCTTTCGCGAGACGGCGACCCGGATCTGGGCCACGTACGGAAGGTGCGGCTCGTCTTGCCGCGGATCCCGGTGGGGGAGATTTGCACGGGGCAATACCGTACGGAATTGTTGCAGCGGGGCCGGTACACACTAGGTCCGCTCCGCGTATCCACGCGATTCCCTTTGGGTTTGGTGCGGTCATCGATGGTGGTGGAGCAGTCGGATTCATTCCTGGTCTACCCGCGACTCGGCCGCTTGAGGCAGCGCTGGCTGCAGATCATGAACGCCCGACTGATCGGGAGTCAGAGTGGAGGACGCCACCAGGGGATGCTGGAAGGGGACTATTATGGGCTCCGCGAATGGCGTAACGGCGACAGCCGGCGGTGGATCCACTGGCGAACCTCGGCCAAGTTAGGTGAATTGTCGGTGCGGCAGTTCGAGCAGCAACACAATCGTGATTTGATCCTGGTGCTGGACTTGTGGCAGCCCGATTCACCGACGGTTGAGGAGCGGGCGACGACCGAAGTTGCTATCAGTTTCTTAGCCACCGGTGTGGTCGATATCGGCAGCCGCGGAGGCAGTCGTCTGGTCATCAGCGTAGCGGGACGCGAGTCGAAATTCTGGTCCGGGCCCGCGTCCTCCATCCTGGCTCAAGAGGTGCTCGACCATCTCGCCGAGGCATTACCCGGGGACGGGCTGGGAATCTATGCCGTGTTGGATCAGGTCCGCCAGTTTGGCGCGGGAAAGGCTCAGACGTTGGTCATCAGTACTCGCGGAGCGCCGTTCCTGACCAGTGGTGATGATTGGGAGTCGGAGGCAAGACGCGTGCGCCAGCCACACACATACGGAAATCTTACTTGGGTCGATTGTCGCAGCGATGCCTTGAGGCAGTACTTCATCCTGCCCGGGGCGGCGCAGCGGTGAAGGGAAAACCGCTGACGCCGACGCGTCTCGGCTGGCCTAAATCGAGTGGTGCGATCCAAAGATGCCGTGTACCCAGGGGCATGCGAGGGGAAGAAATCCGAAGCACGAAATGCGAAACAAATTCGAATGTCCAGAAACCTGAATGACAGAAACCTGGGATTCGTCGTTTGTTGGCGATGTCACAGGTTGGTTCGTATCGAGCGTTTTGGTCATTCAGACATTCAGGTTTCGTGTTTGTGTCGGTTTTCGATATTCGAAGTTGGGATCTGGCAGCGGGGACTCGCTTGACTTTTGGATGGCGGGCCAGGTCCGCGTTAGGAGTAGACATGGCAAATCTAACGCTATCGATCGTCATGGCCGTCATGGCGACAATGTCCACGACGATGCTGGGTATGGGCCAGGGGAGTTTCTTGTTGTCCGGACTCACGCTCCTGGCAGCCGTCATGTCGGTGGTATTCACCGACGGGCTGGGCTGGTTTCACCTGCACCGAGTGATTGCCAATCTGGCCATGCTGCTGGCCGCTATTTTCTCGTTGTGGGGGTTCCTGCAGACGGATAGTCGGAATCAGTTATTTGCCATTGCGCACTTGTTGATTTACGTCCAGATGGTGTTGTTATTTCAAGAGAAGAATCGCCGCGTGTACGGCCAACTGGCGATGTTCAGTCTGCTGCAAGTCGTCGTGGCGGCCTTGCTCAACAACGGCCTGGAATTCGGTGTCATGCTGGCATGTTATATGATCATTGCCCTGCTCGGATTTGTCCTCTTCTTTGTCTATCGCGAAGTGGGATGGGTAGGGATGGTGACTCGGCGTCGTTCCTGGTGGGAACTGGGGGAACTGGCCCCCGAACGTCTGGATGCTTCCCCGGACGGGCTCCCAGTCATCGAGGTTATTGACGTGGGGACGGTGCTGAACAAGAGCATCGTGACGCGCAGGATCATTCCTCCGATCATGGCGATGTTTACCGTTACGGTGGCGTTCGCGATCGTATTGTTCTACACGACGCCCCGCACCGGCGGAGCGAATTGGCAGGGAGGTGGAGCGGGAATGAACCTGGTCGGTTTCTCACCGGAGGTTTCCTTTGAAGGCATGGGGCAACTGCTGCTGAGCGATGCTCGAGTCATGCGCGTCAGCTTCACCGACGAACGCAGTGGCGAACCTTATACGGTGATTGGCGAACCCTATCTACGTGGCGGAGTGTTGACGAAGTACCTCTCGTCCGACGGGCACGGGAGATGGTGGCAAGAGAGCGAAGCTATCTCCATGCGAGGGTCGGACTTGCCCAGTCCACCCAATACGCGTGACCTCGTGCGGCAGGATGTCTTACTCGAACCGACCGGCAACGACCGGCTCTTTAGCATGTTTCCCGTGTATGCGACCGCGAAGACCCCCGCCAATCTCAAAATCAGTAGGCGGGCGCAGACTGTTTCGTGCCGACGCGACCGAGCGGGAAATGCGGGATGAATATCGATACACGATCGCCACAACGGCCTTTGACTTCGGTACTCAAGTCACCGTCATTCCGCATCACAATAAACTGCGGACGACACGAGACGAATGGGAGATGGATCGTGCGAATCGCTTGTTGCGATTCATTGACAACCGAGAAGCCTTTCCACAACTGATTGCCTTGGCCAATCAGATCGTTGAAGAAAAGGTCCCCGGCGGCACTGTTACGAGCGAGCTAAAGCGCTGGAGGCACACTTTTCGGAATCGCGACTGTACCACTACTCGCTGGATCTCGACGCGATCAATGCCCAACGCAGGTCTGGTGTCGATCCAATTGAAGATTTTGTCAGCAACCACCGCACGGGCCACTGCGAGTATTTTGCCAGTGCCTTGACGCTCATGCTCCGCAGCCAGGGCATCCCGGCTCGCATGGTCATCGGTTATCACGGGGGCGAGTTGAACTATGTGGGAAATTACTACCTGGTCCGCCAACGCGATGCACATGCTTGGGTCGAAGCGTATCTGGCGCCCTATGAGATCCCCGACGGGGCGATCTACCCCGAAGAACGGCATGCCGGTGGTGGCTGGTTACGATTGGATCCGACTCCGAGCGAGGAACGTAACAAACCGTTGAGTCAGCTGAATTTGCTCGACCGGGCGAGCAAATCGGTCGACTACGCCCGATGGCTCTGGAGCGACTACGTGACGCGGCTGACCGACGAGCGACAGCGAAATGCGATCCTCGACCCATTGGCGTTGGACCACCGGTTCTCCCTGGCCAAAGTGGTCCAACTCGAGTCGTGGAAGTCCGTGGCCGAGCGAATTACCGGGACCGATCTCACCAGGCTGGGACGGGAGAGTTTCAGCTGGCGCGGAGGCTTGGCTGCCATGCTCGCCTGCCTCGGCATCTACCTCACCTATCGCTTCGTACGGTCGCTGGGCCCTTTGCTGCACATGTTGGGCCGCCGGCTAGGCCGGGACAGCCCCATCCAATCGCACTCGGTTGAATTCTATCGGCAATTGGAATCTGTTTTGGCACGTCTTGGCCTGCACCGCGAAGTGACCCAGACCCAGCGCCAGTTCGCGCGTGAGGCCGCCCGGTCCCTGGCGGCCTCGCCTCACCATGCACACGTCTCTGGTATCCCAGGCCAGATTGTCGAGGCGTTTTACCGAGTCCGTTTTGGGCATCGTTTGCCTGACCCGCAACAGGAAGTGGAAATCCGCCGGCAATTGCAGACCCTCGAGCAGGCCGTCCAGCAGATCCTTGCGCAAGCGACCTCTCCGCTCGCCCCCGTGAAACCGTGAGTCTCCAGAGAGCAGACCGATGTCGGCCATGCCCCCTCGCCAGAACGCCAGCGGTCCAATTAGCGCGGCGAGAGCAATGTGATACGCTGGGAGGGAAGACTGGAGTGGTGGAGTGGTGGAGCGGTGGAGCGGTGGAATGATGGAATGATGGAATGTCTCCGACCCCATACTCCAGTACTCCAGTACTCCAATACTCCAATACTCCAATACTCCAATACTCCAGTCCCCAGTCCCCCCTCCCACGTCCCTGACAACGAAACTCAACTGTACCGAGTACCATGAAGATCGGATTAGTAGGATATCAAGGATCGGGCAAGAGCACACTGTTCCAATGGCTGACAGGCGAACAGCCTGATCTGGTGTTGGCCAACAAGACGAAGTCGGCCATGTGTGTCGTGCCGGAACCACGGGTGGACGATCTCTGCCGGATATACCATCCCAAGAAAGTGACCCTCGCGTCGCTGGAGATTGTCGATACTCCGGGTTTGAGTCGATCGCACGAAGGAAGTGCGGCGAAACTGGCCATGATTCGCGAGGCCGGCTGTTTGGTGATTGTGATTGCCGCTTTTGACGGCAGCGATCCGAGTGCGGATCTCAGTAGCTTCGAAGAGGACCTGCTGATCGCCGATCTCGATATCGTACAGGGGAGAATTGAGCGACTTCGCGATCAGGTCAAGAAGCCGCGGCCTAACCGTGATGAGTTGCAGGCCGAGTTGCAGGCCCTCCTGCCGTTGCAGGAGTCTCTGGAGCAGGGCCATGCCTTGCATCAATTGGATTTGACGCCTGAGCAGCAGCGCGTGACGAAGTCCTTCCAGCTTTTCAGTCAAAAGCCGCGTCTGGTGATCATCAACACCAGCGACGCGGAAGATCAGCCGCAGCGTTTTGCCCCGCTGGCTCCGGAGGGGACCCCGCTGTTTGCATTTTCGCTGGGTCTGGAGATGGAGTTGGCGGGCATGGACGCTCAGCAGCGAGATGAGTTTTGCCGCGAGATGCAGGTGCAACAGTTTGACCGCGATCAGATGGTGCGTGCGATCATGGATCGTTCGAGCCAGATGCTGTTCTTTACCGCCGGTGACAAAGAAGTGCGGACCTGGATGATCCGATCCGGTGGCACAGCCTTGGAGGCGGCCGGAAACATCCACACCGATCTGGCTCAAGGATTCATTCGTGCCGAGACCATGAATATCGACGATCTCGTACGGTTAGGGAGCGAGCGCGAAGTCAAGGCCCACAGTCTCGTGCGGCAAGAGCCGAAGGATTACGTGATCCAGGACGGCGATATCATCCTGATCCGGCATAACTGAATACCTGGATCGTCAGACGCCGCTCTCCTAGAACTCAATTTTTGTCGTGCTGCACGCATTTGACCACGTTGATGCGCCAAGGCCCAACGGGCCGTGCTAGGCCAGCCCAGGCCGGAGCGCAGCGTAGGCCTGGGTACACGGCCACCATCTGATCTGGCGGCCCAACGGTCCGCGCTAATTCGGTGCGACGTTGTCATTTCCGTTAGCGCGGCCTGTTGGGCCTTGTGCATCAACGCCAACAAATGCGGCCAGAAATGCCCGACGCTCCCCTCAGCGCACGGGAGTGCCGAGGGGAGCGTCTTCACTTGCGTTCGCTCAATATCTTTGTTCTGCGTCGCAGGCGACCTATTCGATGTACCTGCGCAACAGGATCGTCTTGTCCACGTTGTGATTCTGCCCCGGTTCAAAGGCTACCGGAACACTGCGGTCGATGATGTAGAACGCGCGGTGCCGCTTGACCTGACCGCTGTCAGTCCCTAGCTCGGGTCCCAAGCGGAAACCGTCCGGATGGGCGAGATCGACCCCCAATGGATTCGGTTCGACCTCAAAGAACCCCAGCGTGACCCAGACCGCGAACACGTTCGAGTTATTGCTCACCAGGTTGCTCAGGCGAGCCAAGCCGTGGTAACGGAAGTAGGAATTACGGTCCTGGTTCTGGGAGGGCTCCAGCACGGCAGGGACTGCGCCGCGATCGGGTATGAACAGCGCCTCGGAACGTGACGAAGGCGCATCCTCACGCAGCAGAGTTGCTTGAATCGGCTCGTTCTTGCGCAAGTCAGCTACGTTGGGCATCAGGTCGGCACTATCAGCGCTGCGAAATGGCGCGGCAAAGAGCGTGGGATAGTCCGAATCCAGTTCCAGCGTGTTGCCTGGATAACCGCGGCGGCTCTGCAGGAATCGACTGTACATCGGTGCACCGATACTGGTCGGATCGAGAGCCGGGTAGCCTTTGCACAATCCTTCCCACAGCCGGGAGTCGAAGATCGTGTTGATGTTGGGGAGTCCCGGGTTCTGGAATCTCGACAAATTGTTGTACGGTGGCCGGAAAGTGCGGGCGGCCGGGTCGGCCGCTACGTTGGTCGCCACCGGGTTGTACCATTTCTCGGCACCGACGAACGGCGAAGGTGTCTCCACGTAGTCAAACAGTCGATAGAAATTGGCTCCGGTGTCTGTGGATGGAGCCATCTTCGACGTGTGGAAGAAATTCAGCAAATGCCGGAAAGTGCCCCGGAAATGCTGCAAATCCGTCACCGAAGAGGGTGTCACCAGGCTGAACGCCTCGGATTCATAAGGATCGTTGGTAGTGACGCCGAAGCGGTAGACATCGAATTCGTGCAAGAGTCGCGATGGCGTGCTCGCCGGAACCTGCATCATTTCCATCGCGTTGGCGAATGGTCGATTGTTCCAAGCCAGCCAGGGGAACGGTTGCTGGGGCGACCCCAGATACATGGGGGAAGCCGCGACAATCGCCGGCGGCATGGGCATGCCCATGGTGCCATTCAAGTATCCCAGCGAATGGACCAGATTGTGCTGGAAGTAGTGGGTGAGCGACAAGCCGCTAACCGCATCGGTAACCGGGTTGGCGACCTCTTGGGTCTTGAACGGCTCCTGCGTCTGGGGCGACCAGATCTGGTAGTCCGGCGTCGTGGCGAAGTACGGTCCGTAGAACGGAGGTACCAAGGATGCAAACGTGGCCTGGCCACCGCGCTGGCGTGTGCTGAATCGAACCTCGTTGTTGGCGTCATCATCCGCGGGGTCATCCAGCGGATCGAAGGGGTCCGAACCGGGTGTAAAACCCGACTTCTTTCTGTCCTCCTCGCCGTTGAACACGGTCAGATCGATCGTCGCCCAGTCGACCGTAATGTAGGGATTGCGGGTGATGTGGAAGGGTTCCAATGGATTGGCGAGTCGCTGCAAGAAGGCGGCTTTGTAGTCGAGCGTGGTACCCGTATGCTGCATGTCGTTGTCTGCCAGGGGAGTACCCGTCCGATTGTCAAACGGCTCATCCGGGAACAGGTGGGTGCGGGCCGCGGGATTCGGATCGTCGTAGCCATCCGGCACAACGGCCTGTGTGTCAAAAGTAAAAGTCGGTTCTTCGTAGTAGGGCACCGTGGGTTCGTTCGGCAGCGGCTCAGAGACGTTCAAACCGATGCCCGGGTTTCTCAACACCGTATTTGTCCAACTCGATGGTGGATAGGCGGCACAGATGATGCCCAGCGGATTGCGAATGGAACTCAATAGCGGCGTGTAGCGGTCATTGCCATCGTTGTCAAACATGCGGACGGAGTTCCCACCCATCAGGATCCGTTGCGGCGACGGGTCCCAAAACGTTGTGGCATCGCCATCGTCACTCGCTCCCACCCGTGTGAATTCGCGGGGGCCGACCACCGCATAACTGCCGGGAGCCAGCAGCACAAACGACCGGCGAGGCACTGCGGCTCCCGGGTCACGCTCCAGTCGGCCATTGCGGCAGTAGAACGTCGCCAACCCAGCACCTGCTGCGGGCGGACGGAACGGTGTCAGCCAAACGTAGCGTTCCGCTGCGATGCGATCGTCGGCGCCGGTGGGGCGCCCACAAGCGAACTGACCAGGTCCATGTTGTTGGAGTACGTCGGATCCACAACACCTGTCAGCGGATTGACTTGGGGGACCGGATTGAAAGAGGTGCTGTCCGGTTTGCCGGTTGCCGTCCCTCGCTGAGATCGTTCCAGCGGGCTATCCGGGGCGCCGGCCTCGTTGAGCGGCTTGCTGATCACAATCTGCCATACGGGATATCGTGTGCCGGTCGCGGAATCGACGGGCGTCAGACGGCCCAGGTCCAGCAGACCATTCTCGTTGTATAACTCGTGCGGGAAACGCGTGTTGTTGGTGGCCTGATTGCGCGTGCAATAGACTTCCAGATACAGTGAGCCTTGAGGGATTCGGTACTGATCGAGATCGTCATCACCGGGTACCGGAGCGGATGCTGGTTTGCGACTTTGTGGCGACGCCGGCGCCGATCGTACGCCGTGTCCTTCACGCGGCGATCGTGAAAGGCATTCGTCTCCGTGAGCAACAGATCGGGATACTCGGCACCCCAGACCAGACGTCGCTCAGGTCCTTCGTTTGGTGGGGCAGGATCGCCGTCCATCGGCAACCAGCCGTTGAACGGATTCACGTCGTATTCAAACGGCGTCATGATGGCATCCGCATCTTTGAAGTCGACCACGTTGATCGCCCACTGAGCGATGCGGTGAGCCGTCAGCTCTTGCCGGGCAGCCACGGGTAGCGTTTCTTCGGTGGGGTGCAAGATACCCGCCGGCACCCACGAACTCGGTCAACATCATCATCAGGCAATAGAGGTGGCGAGCGTAAATCTGAGGTGCATAGCGGTTGGTGGAGATGACCGGGTCATCGTTCAGATAGTTGAAAGCGATGGGGCTTGTCCCGCCGTCGTAGCCACCCGGCACGCCGGGATTGTTGGGCCAGACGATTTCGCCACCGTCTGCCTCCAACGGCTCGTCCACCACATTGTTGCCGTTGTCGTCGCGACCGTTGCCCAGCAAACGGTTGACGTTCAGTCGCTGTCCGTGCCAGATTTCCCACGGCACGACCTTGAGCATTTCAGTCTGGATCTGTGCCGCCGGCACTCCACCTTGCTGGAGTTTCACGGCATACATGTCCAGAATGCTGTGCGAGCCGGCACCTGGCATTCCCGCGCTGGCAAAGTCCGCACGCATTTTCGCCGGAGTCATGCCAGTGATGACCGGCACGTGGCTGCTGTGCGTCGTGACCAGCCGCCGATTCCGCCGGGCGACCGGCGAGTTGCCGACCAGCGAGTTACTGGCAGCGTTGAGCAGCCGATCAGGCAGCGATGAAGCGTCGACATCGTAGTAGCGGAGAATGCGTTCCAGTTCCGAAACCGTAAAGGGCGCGTCGGTGTAACCAGCTGCGCCACGGTTCAGTACGGCCTCGTAGGGATCGCCAACCGTCTCGCCGGCTTCACCCATATAGAATGGCATCGGCTGGCCGCTGTAGTCGACACCGATGCGCACCGCGCCCCCACACATCGGGAGGCATGCCATAGTCGGAGATCATGTTGTTGTAATCGCGTGGCAGTCCCAGATTTTTGATCTGACTCATCCAGTCGTCGACGTCGCTAACGCCTCCGGCATTTCCCGATACCGTGACGTCGTGCCGATATCGCAGGGTGAGGATATTGCGGAAATCGTTCGGACCGAACAAGTGCCCGATAAAAATGTCCGCGGGGCCGATACCCAATCCGCGGGGCAACAGTACCGCCTGCGGAGCCGCTGGCGGCACTGAGGCAAACGGAGCCAGTGTTTCCGTTGGCCGGAGCGGGCTGCAGCACCACACCAGCGGGCCAGCCGCTCGTGTCGGCGTACAGGGTCGAGTTCTGAGCCGGACTGCCTTGAGCATTCACATCCAGTCGGCTGTCCAGATCCTCGCACAGGATGGCGACCAGCAGCCGATACCGACGCCCCGAATCATCGGTCTGAATCGGAAAACCGACGTCAATCCACACGCTGTCCGGTATCCCATCGCCATCATTGTCGATGTCCCAGACCATCTGTGGCAACGTCTGGTCCACCCCGGGCCGCTGATCCGGCAGTCCCATTGTGTTCTCAAAGTGCTCGCGATTGACGAAATTCGGGTGATCTTCCGGCAGCGGACGCAAGATGATCATGCGTTTGAGTTGGGCGATCTGTAATAGTACTGCTGTGCTTAGCGGACTGCCCATACTATCGACCGGATCATCATTGAGCCCACTGGCAGGATTGACTCCCGGATAACCATCCAGGCCAAAGGGACGACGAAATGCCGCGATCTGCAGCGCCGCTGTGTTCGCACCCGCCGGCGTGAGTACGTCCGTGGCAAATCGCTTGAGCCAGTAGTTGACCAGTTCCGGACGATGATATGAGGGAATAATGCCCGCCGATACATCGGCCGGCACCATAGCCAGAAACATGTTCTGGTAATCGACCGCATCCCACGTCTCATCCAGACCTCCCATGTCGGGTGGATTCAAGGGATCGGGAAACGAGGGAAAAGAATACGGCGCTGTAGTGCGGCAACAACGCGGTCTGTTCGCCACCGGTGGAGGTCAAGTAGCCGGCCGGTAGCGTCGCATTGAGCGTGTAGGGACTGCTATCCAGGTACCCCGCCCCCGTGCCGTTCAACGGCCGGCCATTCACCAGGAAACGTGCTCCCGGTTGGGGATATCCCACGATTCCCCCCTCGCCCGTCGACCACTCGACCAGCAAGGTCCCCGTGCTGGTCAAAGAATCGTAGTTGTAGCGAACGACCCGTGCCGAATCGGCGATGATCGAGCGGTCGTCGGTCCCCCGGCCAACCCAATTCACCCGGATCATCGGTCCCGTTGGCGGCGTTATCGTCCACACCGGCCCGGCCGGCCTGACCATCCGCCCCCACGGAGAAAACCGGATTGAGAATCGTCAACGTGCAACCGTTGTAGTAGCCCGGCTGCGTCTTGAACGTCCTGCCAAATGGCTGAGCTGCCGGCGGGAGTGCGGAGAAATTGATCTCGAGGAATTCACCGCCAAGCTGCTGAGTCCAAGTCCGCACGATTCCTGCTACGCCATCGTTACTGACCAGATCGGCGAGCAGGCTGTGCCCGAGCAAACTCGAACGGGACGCGACGGTCGTATCCCGGACCACTTGATAGATCACTCCATCGAGTGCTTTCACCGAGTCCGGCTCATACCGTTCTTTCCGCGCGACCGGTCTCGGCGGCGCGGCGGAATTGCCCGGAGAGCGCGGCGAACGTCAAGCCGATCACCATCAGCAATGTGAGAAGCGTGAGGACGACAAGCAGCACGATGCCGCGATGTGGTTGGTGTCGTCGAGCCATCTTCTTGTTCTCCTCGAAAAACCCTACGGGGTGTCTGGGTCCCGCGGGCCCTTTCTCGGGCGGCAGAACCGATTCTGAATCACCTTCCAAAGATCCCGCTGAGTTATGTTCGATTTCGAGATTCTCGATCCGGTGTAACTTCGTGTTAATTGGTCCACATGGACGATGTTTCCAGACGGATCGTTCGTTCCAAAACCTGTACCGCCCCACGCACGATTGAGAATTGCGTGAGAGGGATGTTCCAATCGGGGCCCACAACCGTAACATCTCGTGTCCAGAGCGTCCCATTGAATCGAGGGTCTTCGCCGGCCTGTACGACGCGATACCACTTGTGGACTTGCACGGGCCCAGCCAAGGTCGGCTTCTGGCCGGAAAACATCACCCAATCACCATTGCGCAGTTGCAGATCATCAGGTCCTCGTCCGGCCCTGGCCGCCAGCGTGACGTCGCCGCCGCTGAAGGCAGGATCGATCTCCGCCGCGCTTCCGCTATAGAACTGAGCGACACTTCCCACCCGTTCGCTCACGAAATCTTCGCTAATCGCGTTTCCTGAATCGTCAAACAAACCTCTGTCGATCGGCCGCTGGGAAAACACGACGATCGACAACGTGTATTCGTCTGTGGGGGTCGGCGTGCCGGACGTGCTGGCGAGTCGATCGAGTTTCGGAACGACGGTTGCCATCCAAGAGATCCTTCCCTGGCTGTTCCGCCGGAGCGGATTAGCCGGCGCAGCGTTCAGAAAGCTGAAGTTCTGCACGGGACCAAGCGTGCGGTCGCCTGGCAGATCGAACACCAGATCATCCGCACCCACGAACAACCTGTCCGCCACGGTCGCATCGAGCACACCGTTGGCTGTAGAGTTACTACGAAGCGTAATACGGGGCATGGCCCAAATGTTGCTGTCGTAGGCAACGTTCAACGGGAATCTTGCTCGAACAATCAACTCCTTCCGCAGATCTCGGCCGCTCAACGAGGTGTTGGACGTCACAGCGCGATGCACAGCGGATCCAGACAGAACGACATACCTGGCACCGGTGTCGTGCTGGCGGGCGGAACCACTCCCGTAAATTGCGTGCGGTCGAACCACCGCCAGTTGGTGGGAATCGCCATGCCGCGAGCGGTGAATTCCCGAGCGACATTGGCACCCAACTGCGCTCCTGCGTCGGCAATCGCTCCCTTCCTGGCCAAAGCGCCCCCCAGCGGCAGCAACGATGCGATGCCGACCAAGCCAATCATCACGACGCCAATGGCAAACGTCACTTCCAACAGGCTGACACCGTTGCGTCTGGCGGCCAGCACACCCGAACGCCGGCGCGATGCCGACCGATTGTCGACTCTGCCGCGCGCGGGGCACCGCGTGGAACACGTTTGTCCTGCGAGTGCGGCACGGCGCGATGACGATGTTGGTAGACGGCGTCTCATTATCGCCCTCCCTTTTGGCTCGAGGCACGAGCAAACTCTCGAGCTGCCTTGATGCGGTCTAACGGCGCAGTGCTGGCCGGCAACGCGTAAGTAGCCGCGTTGTCCTCCGTGGTGACGGCTCCTGTGCGATTGTTGATGGTGAGCCACAGGTTGGAGGGGTCGGACAAGTTGCTCAGCGCCGGATCGGGGAACTCCACAATACTCGTCGGATCGACCACTTTGGCGCGGCGGCCTATCAGCAGGAAAAGGGAACCGGTGGGCGAATAGGCGATCTGGTTGACGTACACCTGTCCGACCTGGCCATTAGACGTGAACATAATGACGATGGGGGCGTCGGGAGTTGCTGCTATGAAGGAGTTGCCATCCAGGCCCACGCCCACTCCGGAAACGGTCAAGTCAATCACGGCATCTCCGGGAAACGTCAACGGACTGACCACCGATTTCGTGGGGCCCCGAATGATCTCGAACGTCTGACCTACCGGCGGAGACCCTGGCGGAATCGGCATACTGCCAGGTTGTTCTAACCCTGGCGGCACGCCGTAAGGCAATGCAATGAGAAACACTCCCCCGTTGTTCAGGCAGGGGTAGAGCGGTCCCTTGTGGTCGAATCGCACGTAAAACTTCTCCGTCGGGCTCACGAGCGTGCCGAGCAACGTGGAATTCTGCAGGTCGTCAAGGACCCTACCCGTCGCGTCCCAAAAATGGAGTTGCCCCAACGGCTCATTGTCAAAGTCATCGGTCCAAGGTGGGTTCGGTCGCGGTGCTGGCGGAGCGGTGGGAGCGGGAAACTCGATCGTCATGCGCGATCCCAAGACAGCCCCCGTGTAGTCCGACGCCACTTCGGCCATATATATCCGTGAGGAATATTGCGGAGAGCCGGGCACTCCGCTCGCTTCGATCCACACGCCCATCGGACGCCCCAGTTCCGCGGCACGGGACTTGGCGCCCGCAAAAAACGCGTTCAGCTGCCGCGCTGCCTCGCGCAATTGCCGGTTCTGAAAGGCGGGACGCACCATGGGGATCGCGACGGCCATCAAAATCGTCATGATCGTGACAACCATGAGCAGTTCGACCAGCGTCATGCCAGGGCGTGAGCAGCGGTTATGGGTTCGTCGCGTCATGACGCGCTACCTCACTTCGATGAGATGATTTGTGATGTTGTCGGCATACCCCGCCACGCCATCGCCGTTCACGTCGGCCACGACGCCGATTTGCACGACTCCTAACGTCGGCATGCTCATAGGTCACGTACGGATCGTTGGGGAAGTTCTGCAGCGGCGGCGAAACACTGGGGGGATTGTTGTAATCCAAGAGCCACGGCAGCGGCTGCGGAAACGGCAGCGGCAGGAAATCGACCAGGATGTCGAATGCCTTGTCGCGCCCGGCCGACATGATGAGCGGAAACAAGATAAAGGGATCGTTGTCGGGGATACTGTCCGACCAGCGAGGGTCGACTTTCAGCGGGTCGAACAGGTCGCCATTACCGCTGCCGGCGTTGCCAGGGGCAGCCGGCTTCAGGTCGCCCGGTTGGATGTCCGAACGGAACCCCGGCGCCCAGCGGAGGAAGTAGATGGGGACACCCCAGGGGTCGAGGATCTCCGGCATTCCGTCGTTGTCCGCGTCCCCAATCTCGCCTTCCGTAAAGAAATCCAAGCCGGTAATGTCTCCATCACGCATCGTGGCCAATATCATGTACAAACATTCGGCGTGCTGGTGCAACGGAGTCCATCGCGCGTCGTCTTTCCACGCATCCACGTCCGTTGCAGCCAGGCCATAATGGCCAATGACTTGCTGCCGCGCCCGCCGTATGTAAGCCCGCCAGAGCGCGGGACGCGATTTGAGGAAAAGGGGTTTGTCCGCCAAATTGGCGGGAGATTCGGTGACCGGGAAGAGCAAATCTGATTTGCGATCAGGCAATTCCATTCGCATCAGTTCGCGCAGGCGCTGAGGCGTCGCTGGCTCGACGGCGCTCGGATCCACTCCATAAGGCACGCTGACCGCCACGGCCCGCGTCCGATAGGCCTCCCATTGCTGCATCATCAGCTCGTTGATCTTGGCAATTTCCGCGCGTGCACGACGTTCTTTCGCATCCTCTCGCACCCCGTACAAGGTGAAGAGTGTCATGGAAGCCAGAATGCCGATGATGGAGATCACGACCAGCAGTTCGACCAGCGTAAAGGCTCGACGATCCCGCTGACGCCGACTCTGCACGTGAACAACGCTCATGGCTTCTTATCCTCCAGTGTATTACCTTCACTGAAGTTCGTGATGTTGTCATCGTCGCCGTTGCCTGGGGAGAGGTAGTTCACCCCGTCGGGGAAATGTGGAAACTGCAGCGGGTTCGTCAGGAAGCGCGTCCGACCCGTAGTGGTCGTCCAGCCCGGCACTGATGAGCTGGTAAGTCGTCTTGTTGACCCACTCAAACCCGTACGGCGAGTTGGGAGAGAGGGGGATGGGGCGGTTGGCGGCGAGATAAGGACGGGCATAGCCAACCGGGCTGCCAGCCGTCGGCGGGTAGAATCCGTTGAGGGGTGCCAACGGAGGTTTTAGAGTACCACCATAAGTCACATTGTGGAAATAGACATAGGGGGCTTTACGCTGGGGGGGCAAATAGACCGGGAAGGGATCGTCGTCCCCGTCGGATGACATCTGACCAACGATCTGGGGTGGCCCGGCGGACAGGACGACAGGTGTTAGCCAGGTCAGCCGCCCTTGGTCGAGTTCTATACTGCCCGGCAGTCGGTCCGGATTCGCATAGACTTTGCCGTCGTTCGGGTCGACGACCAGCGGCCCCCCCGGCCCCGTGAAAGGGTGCTTGGGATCGGCACTGAACCCACCGAGCCAGAAAGCCAAGGCCTCGGCCGGATCGACGCCGTACGTGAGAAACGTAGCCATCACTCCGGTCAGTTCGGCATTATCGATGTGCGGCCAGACGGTGAGGATATGTCGCTTGACAATCCCCGCATCGGAAAGGTCTGGCGGGTAATCGCCGTGCTGCAGTCTTGTAGGCCTCAAGTCCCTGCGCGATGTTCGTTGAGGTCCATGGCGATTTGAGCTCGCCGAGCGCTATTTCGGACCATGCCGATCGCGGGCAACAGCAGGCCGGCCAGGATTCCGATGATGACAATGACGACCAGCATTTCCACGAGCGTAAATGCTGTTCGCCGCGACGGTCCCTTGGTACTCATCTTTTCATCCCTCCGGTTTTTTCTCTCCCAGTGGGGCGCCGCCCAACTGGCTCGGTTTCGCCCAGTGGCCCTGACACGATATGGGGGTTACGACAATTTCGAAATCAAGTCGACCAACGGCATGAACAGTGACACCACGATGAAACCGACGGCAAAGCCGAGGAAGACGATCAGCAACGGCTCCAACAAGGACATCAAACCGTCGGTCATCGTCTTCACTTCTTCGTCGTAGGTGTCGGCTACCTTGTAGAGCATGGTGTCCAGTTCGCCCGTCTCCTCACCGACGTCGACCATGTTTACGACCAGGTCGTCCACGAAGCGGGCATTCATCCGCGTGAAATACCAGAGTCCACCCAGCGCGGCACCCGCCCCGACCATGATCAAGCCGACCTGCTGCATGTTGGGGAGGAAGCACATCGGGACCATGGGGCCACCCACCAAGGTGCACCAGAAGAACAGGGCCACCGGATGGAAGCCCGGTTTGGAGTGATCTTTCATCGGCTTGGCAATCGTTTCGCCTTCGCGGATCGCGTCGGTGACCTTGCCATACATCCGCTCGAACAGCGAGTTGCCTGCTGTTTCGCGCGTAATGTTCAAACCCTCCAAAATCGGTACACCACTGGCCACCAGCGTCCCCAGGGTTCGCGTGGTGCGAGCCAACACGTTCTTCTCCATCAACGCGCCGAAGACGGGGACTTTGAGCAAGAACATGTCCCAGCCCATGCGGCCATGTTTGAACTTGCGGACCAGTTTGATAAATAACCAGATGCCGATCGGAATGGCCGGAATCAGGTACCAATAGGTCACCACGTTGCGCGAGACGGCCATCAGCAATTGTGTCGCGGCCGGCAGCTTGAGTCCGAATTCCGTGAACATCGTCTCGAACGTGGGGACGATCTTGATCATGATGAAGGTCAAAATACTGACGGCGACCATCACCACCACGATCGGGTAGATCATGGCCCCGCGCACCTTGCGCTTGAGTGATTCAGCGCGTTCCATGAACTCGGCCAGACGTTGCATGATGACTTCCAAGGCACCGCCTGCCTCACCCGCCTTGATCATGTTCACGTAGAGACGATTGAACGTCTTGGGCGACTTCGACATCGCTTCCGAGAGCGTGGCACCCGCCTCAATCTCGTCGCAGACATCCATCAGGGAATTCTTGAGTCGTCCGGCTCGCGACTGCCCTTCCAGAATCCGCAGGCTGCGCAGAATCGGCAGACCGGCATCCTGCAGAATGGACAGCTGACGCGTGAACGCCGTCAAGTGTTTGCCCTTCACCTTGCCAATGGCAAACGATCGCTTCTTTCGTCGCCCCGGCCTCGCTCGCTGCCCCCGCCCCTTTCTTGACGGAGATCTTCGTGACGAAGTACCCCATCTGACGAATGGTGGTTTGCGCTTCATCCTCGGACGCGGCTTCAATCACGTCCTTGATTTCCTGGCCGGTGGCGTCCATCGCTTCAAATTGAAACGTCGGCATCGTCGAAGTCCTTTGCTGTCACGAGTCCCGCTGTCACCACTGGGGGGACATGGATGGACCTTAAGTGATGGTTCGATCTATCGCCCGCTAACCGTTCTCTCTGTCAACTGTTCTCTGCGTGGGCCGCGGGCAGTGCCCGCGCTAAAATTTTAGTGTGTAAGATGCGCACGGTGCGCAATCTTTGTGACGCCAACTGCTCGACGGGGAACGAATCGGGATTGCGCAATCGAGAAACCGCGTGAAACGTTCAATTCCGCATTCCGCATTCCGCATTCCGCTAATCGTTCCGGTCGTCCAACTCAGCCAAACCAGACTTCGGACGCACACTTTGGTTGTGGCCATGGCCCGCGTTGAGGCTTTAGGCGTCAATAATTGTTTCACGTAACACTTCTTCGGCGGTCGTGACACCCTGGTTGACGAACTGCATGCCGGCGTCACGCAGCGAGACCATGCCAATCTTCCGCGATTCGTCGCGCATTTCGTCGACGGAAGCGTTCTTCATGATCATGTCGCGCAGCTTGTCGGTGATGATCATCAGTTCGAACAAGCCGACGCGACCCTTGTAGCCGGTGTTGTTGCACACATCGCAGCCCATGCCGCGATAGAACTTCATGTGGCGGCCCTGCTCGGGAGTCAGGTCGAGCTGTGCCACCATCTCCGGCGTGGGAGTCGTTTCTTCGCGGCACTGGGTGCAGATACGGCGTACCAGGCGTTGGGCCAAAATGGCCTCCAACGTGGCGGTGATCAAGAACGTGGGGACCCCCATGTCCTTGAGACGCGTGATCGTGCTGGGAGCGTCGTTGGTGTGCAGCGTGCTGAACACGATGTGACCGGTCAACGAGGCCTGTACGGCGATCTCCGCGGTCTCCAAATCTCGAATCTCACCCACCAGAATCTTGTCCGGGTCCTGCCGCAGGATGCTGCGCAGGCAGTGGGCAAAAGTGTTGCCGATTTCCGGATCGATCGGGATCTGGATGATGCCTTCCATGTCGTACTCGACCGGATCCTCGGTGGTAATCAGCTTGTCTTCCACCACATTGAGCTCATTCAAAGCCGAATAGAGCGTGGTCGTCTTGCCCGAGCCGGTGGGCCCGGTCACCAGGACAATCCCGTTGGGCTTGGAAATCACTTCGCGGAAGGCCGCGATGGTGGGAGGGTCCATGCCGACTTTGTTCAGGTCGAGCGAAACAACACTGCGATCGAGAATTCGCAATACCACACTCTCGCCAAACAACGTCGGCAGAACGCTCACCCGCAAATCGACCGGGTGACCACCTACCGACAGTTCAATCCGGCCGTCTTGTGGCAAGCGACGTTCGGCAATATCCAAGTTCGCCATGACTTTGATGCGGGTCGTGATGGCAAACGCCAGATGTCGTGGCGGCGGAACCATTTCATACAACACGCCGTCCGCCTTGATGCGAATGCGGAATTCGTCTTCAAAAGGCTCGAAATGCACGTCACTGGCATGATCCTTGATCGCCAGCAAGAGGACCATGTTCAGCAGTTTGCGCACCGGCGCACTGTCGGCCAACGCCTCGGCACCGGTCAGATCGATCGCACCGTCGCCGATTAAAGCTTCGGCTTGCTTGAGCAGTTCCTTGTCGTTTTCCAACTCGCTGATGATGCTCTCGACGCTCTCTCCCGCCGCATCGTAATAGCGGTCCAACCCCTGTTTGATCTCCCGGTCGGTGGTTACCACCAGGCGAATGTTGTATCCCAGGAACGTCCGCAGTTCATCGGGCACCGCCAGATTCTGCGGCTCGGCCGTGGCGATGGTCAGGGTGTTGTCTTCGAATTGCACCGGGATCACGTGGTAGAGCATGGCCATCGTTTGGCTGACTAGATCCAACACCTCCGGGGCCACGTTCGTATCCACTAGATTGATGACCTGCAGATTCATCTGCTCCGCCAGCGCCTGCACCAGCTGATCATCGGTGATCAGCCCCATCTCTTCAGCGATCTTGCCGAGCTTCTCACCGGGTTGCTGCTGCTGTTCTTCGAGCAGCATTTCGCGCTGATCATCGTCGATGAAACCGAGGTCGACGAAAATCTGCCCTATGCGACGGATGGCCATATGTATTCCTCAACGGGTACGGCAACTTCTTCAACGGTACCAGGCAGCGGTGCCGGTACACTTCATCAGGGACACCAGTTGCTTTCTCTACCGATCACTTGCCCTGCTTCCCCTCCAACACGCCATTCTCCTCGTCTTCCTCTTCCAACAGCCCGCGCTTAAAGTTGACGATGCGTTGCGCCAGGTCGTCGGCGCGATGCGCTTGGGCCAAGGCGTCTTCGACCGTGATTCGCTCGTTGCGCCACAAGTCGAACAAGGCATCGTCCATCAACTGCATGCCGAACTTGGCTCCCGTCTGGATCGCGGAGTTAATACGGAACGTCTTGTTTTCGCGGATCAGATTCGCAATACCGGGAGTGACCACCAGCGTCTCAAACGCCGCAACGCGTCCTCCGCCAATCCTGGGAAGCAAGGTCTGAGCCAGGACACAAATCAAGGCGGTCGACAATTGCGTCCGGATCTGATCCTGCAGGTTGCCGGGAAACGCGTCGATCATGCGGTTGACGGTTCCCTGAGCACTGTTGGTGTGCAGCGTGGCGAAGACGATGTGCCCCGTTTCAGCCGCCGTAATGGCCGCTTCGATCGTCTCCAAGTCGCGCATTTCGCCCACCAGGATCACGTCCGGATCCTGCCGTAAAGCCCGCCGAATCGCCTCGGCAAAACTCGGCACGTCGACGCCGATCTCACGCTGGTTGACCGTCGACTTCTTGTGGTAGTGATAGAATTCGATCGGATCCTCAATCGTGATGATGTGGTGATCCACATTCTCGTTGATGTAATTCACCAGACTGGCCAACGTGGTGCTCTTGCCCGAGCCGGTCGGCCCGGTGACCAGGAACAGACCGCGCGGCCGCATGATCAGCTTCGTGATCACCTCCCCTAAGCCGAGTTCCTCGGGTTTGAGCTTGTCAGTGGGGATCTGTCGCAACACCATGGCGACATCCCCCCGCTGCTTGAAAATGGAGACGCGAAAGCGCGCCTTGTCGCCAAACGCGAATCCGAAGTCGGAGGTCCCCGACTCCTGCAATTCGCGCTGACAGCGCTCCGGCGAGATGCTCTTCATCAGCGATACGGTATCTTCTGAATCCAAGACCTTGGTTTCCAGCCTCCGCAGCCGGCCATGAAGTCGAAAGACAGGGGGCTGCCCCGTCGTAATGTGAATGTCGCTGGCGCCCTGCTTTACGCATGCCATCAGAAGCTTATCAATCAGAATCTGCTGTGCCATCGCTGCTGCTTATTTCACGGAGAGTAATCATGTACGGGGACCGAACGATCCCCCAGAAAAGTCCTCTGTTCCTCCGGCCAACCATTCATCCGCCGACAAACGAGGCCGACAAACGGGGCCGACACATCTTCCCTTGGCCCACAGGGTCGAGGGCCAAGCCACCGCGTCAGGACGGGGCAGGCACACGCCTGCGGTTGCCACCATCGCTCGAGTGGCGTCGCTCCATCGGTGTACGAAAAGTATGATGGGGAAAAATGACAAGCCATGACACCGATGTGCGCGGCAGCGGAATTTTTGGCCCGCCACCCGTCAGACGATTATTCGCCTCGAGTGCCGAGAACTCAAACCGCCTGCCCACACGGCGTCCCTCCCGCAGTTGGCTCCGTTCCCATCGCGGCGCACTTACGTCACCAAACCACCGTCACCAAACCACCATCACCAAACCACCGCCCTGCTTCCTCCCCCCCCACACCACCCAGACTTCGCTCGCCGCCCCCGCAACTTTCGACCCCGTCAGGGCTTACCGCGCGTGGACCGAAACACACCCCAAGTGCCCGCCAGGCCGGCTGCCCCCACGTGCACCGGGACAGCCGTGGATCAAAACACGATTTCGTCCTGTTCGGTTCGCTTGGCCACGCGATAGACCTCCTCGAGCGTCGAAACGCCACTCATCGCCTTCCGCAGGCCGTCGACGTAAAGCGTTGACATACCCTGGCTAATCGCCGCCTTACGAATCTCCGTGGAGGTCGCTCCACTAAATATCAGCTCGCGAATCTTCGACGTGATCATCATGATCTCAAAGATCGCCATCCGCCCGCGATACCCCTTTTTCTGGCAGTAAGAGCATCCTTTGCCGCGCATGAACGTGGCCGTCTTGGCCATTTCGGGAGTGATTCCCGTATCCCTCAAGACGCTCTCAGGAGGCGTGTAAGGGTGCTTGCAGCGACTGCAAATCACCCGCACCAAACGTTGTGCCAGCACCGCAATCACGCTGCTGGCCACCAAATATCCGGGAACCCCCATGTCCACCATGCGCGTCACAGCGCTGAGCGCATTGTTCGTATGTAGTGTACTGAAAACCAAGTGTCCAGTTAGAGATGCCTGGATTCCCATCGATGCCGTTTCCGTATCCCGCATTTCACCCACGAGGATCACGTTGGGCGCCTGACGCAGCATGGAGCGGATGATGCGGGCGAAATCGAGCCCGATGCTGTGGCGGACCTCGACCTGATTGATACCCGCTAAGTAGTATTCGACCGGGTCTTCGGCGGTGATGATTTTCCGGTCCGGGCGATTCAGGGCGTTCAAGGCCGCGTAGAGCGTGGTCGTCTTGCCCGAGCCGGTGGGGCCTGTCACCAGGATGATGCCGTTGGGGCGGTGCATCAGCGAATTGAATTTCTGAAAGTCCGTCTCCCCCAAACCGAGCTGGCGAACACCCACCTTGATGTTGTCCTTGTCCAACAGACGCATGACGACCGATTGGCCATGGCTCGAGGGGATCACGCTGACACGGAGGTCGAGTTCTTTCTCACCCACGCTGACTTTGATCCGCCCGTCCTGGGGTCTGCGACGCTCGGCGATGTCGAGCTTGGCCAGAATCTTGACGCGAGAGAGGAGGGCACCCAGTAGCCGGCGGGGGGGGCTGTCACGTTCGATCAGTACGCCGTCAATGCGGTAGCGGATGCGAATCCGGTCTTCGAACGGCTCAATGTGGATGTCCGAAGCCCGCAGCTGGACCGCTTCCTGGATCATCAGTTGGACCAGGCGAACCACGGGGGCGCTGTTTTCATCCACGATTTCCGAAGCGGAGATCTGGGAATCTTCCGTTTCGGTGAAGTCGATGGCCGTATCGGTGAATTCCTGGAGCATGGAGTCGGCACTTTCACCTTCCACCTGCCCGTAGTAGCGGTTAATGGCCTCCAAAATGCTTTCGCGCGGTGCGAGAGCCGTTTCCACCTTGCGGTTCAGAATAAACCGGAGCTTCTCGATCGTCTCGATATCAAACGGGTCACTAACGGCCACTTTGAGTGAGCCGTCTTCCACGGAGAGAGGCAGAGCCGCATTTTCGCGGGCCACGGACTCGGGAACCAGTTCAATGACCTCCTCGGGGATCTTCAATTCGCTCAAATCCACGAATTCCATGCCGTGGAACTCGGCCAGAGCGCGGGTGACTTCGTCACCGGTGGCGTAGCCCAGCCGGATGAGACAGTCGGCGGCCTTGGAATCTTGTTCCCGAGACATCTGCTCGGCTTCATTGAGCTGGTCTCGACTAATGATCTTGCGCCGGATCAGAATCTCACCGAAATCTGCACTGGCCATGTGTGGTTCCCCGGATCGTCCGCGTGCGCTCTTTGGATTTGCCATGACTAGAAAGCTACCGAGATAGGACCTCGAACCAAAACGAACCACGGCTCGACCTTCGTGGGCCGGCCGAGCGTGGGTCGCTAGAATGTACTCAAAATGATCACATGTTGCCCCCTTAGGGGACAAATCAGAGAAGATATTTCACGAAAGTAATACCGAAAACAGCGCGGGCCTGCGACCGCCATGGGGCCGCCGCTTCTGCTGTCTCGATCGCCTCGGATCCGTTGGCAAACCACAGGTTCTCGCACACCCCCGAATGGCGACTGACCCAATGCTAGGAGGTGACCACGCGAATCGACTCGTTCGTCAAGTCTCGATTCTCTGCGACCATGTTGCGCCTCACCCGCAGCCGCTGGAAAGGGATGGCTCGCCCTGCAAACAAGTGCCATAGATCAAGACCAGGCAACATGATCCGATGACCACGGTGGCCCCAGCAGGTAGCTGGCAAACGACGCTAGACGGACCTCAATTGCGACGGGATGGCCGCAAATACAGACCCATTGTGTCCATCATGGCCTAGGGTCGCGCTGCTTGTCAATCGTTCGGTAACTACGCAGGGTAAGGAAGTTGGGGCGCATCGTCGGATTCTGAGGATTGACCGTCCGGGAGTGCCGATGTGCCTGAGACAGTCCGGGCCGAGGCTGGCTTGTTGACTTAGTCGTGTGCTAAATCCGAGCTAATCCACCAGCTCTGCTGGTGAGAATTGACAAGGTTCTGCCGTTGCCTGCGTGGTTCTGGAGTGAGGGAGAAGTGAAGTAACGGGCACAGGGATGTATTTGGTGGATTCACGTTATGTGTCGTTCGTCGGGAGGTTGGGCGGTTTCCCTAACACTCCAATACTCCACCCCTCCAATACTCCAATCACTGGCCCCTATTAGGGGCCTCCGCACACCACCGGCTATGCAGGTTGTCGCCGATTCAACGGCCCGCTGGTCCTGCCGGATCCTGGAATTCCGGATCTTCCCACCGCTGTGTCTGCTTTTTCAGCTCGTTCGAGAGATTCCGGAGCTGGTATGCCGCAGCGTACTCGTGGGCGTCCTCCAAATCATGGGCCTTGCGGTCGAGCGCCTGATACGCTTGCCGCAGGGTATTGGCCAAGGGCTCATCGCTCGCTCCGCTGGGCTGCCGCATGATCGGTGGATTTGCCGACTGCTGCTGGGTCATTTGCCGGGCGTAAGCTGCTTCGCAGGCTCTTGTGCGGGCGGAAACCGTGGCGGAGTCGGTGGCCTGAGCTGGTGGTTCGCCTTGCTGTCGGACGACGTTCCGCAAGGCCTGTAAAAACGCCTTGTCGGCCTCGGCCGCATCCGTGTCGCCCAACATTGTCCCGCGAAACAGATCCCCTTGCTGGTGGCGAAATTCGAGGATCTCGCGGATGGCGAGTTCCTGCGTATCGGCCATGCCGCCTGGTACGGGCGGCGGGGCAATTCGTGAGGATGTCCCGCTTTCGTCATCGTGGCCGACACCGGCTGTCGCGGGATCCGGTGGCGACGCGGGAGGACGGTTCGCTGGCAACTCGGCTTCCGTGCCAGGGAGACTAGCTGATCACCAGAATCAGCATGCCGCAACCGAGGGCGAATGTCAGGCGGCGATTCGTAAGCATGGCGACGACCTCCTTGCCGGCGCGAGGGTGGATGAGCTAACAAGGCGCCATTATAGCGCCGCCGGGCAAATCACAAAGCTCGCTTGGAGGGCCGCAGAAGACTGTCTTTCCGCAGGCAGCCCGACGGCACGCCGGCAGCAGACTTTGGAGAAGCCGTTTCACTAGAGGCGCCCCGCGGTCGCAGGTGGGAGCCGACGCCGAGTGCGAAGCAGCACGCCAGTAAATAGTCAGTGATTGCCACCTCAATGTGGGGCTGATCTGTGGCTACCAGGGGTAGTAGCGAGCAGACGTCTCACTACCCCAGTGTATTTCAACTCCACCGGTGAGCGACCAGTTGTTGGTTGTGCCGATGTCTTTTCCGCCAAAGATGAGATGGTCTTTGACGTCGATGCGGATTGCGAGCCAGTTGCGCAATAGGTACTTCACTCCAAAGCCGATCGGCAGGGCGGCCCCCGTGTGATCGACCGGCATATTGTCGAGGTCGACGAAGTGGTAGCCGGCTACTCCCAGGCCCAGCGAGCCGTAGGGACGCCACCGCGCATCGCCCCAGGGGTAATAGAGAACGTTCAGGTCGCCCACGACCGTTCGTGCTCGGCCACTGGTATATTGTTCGGGAACGAACTGCACATCGATGTAGGCCAGGCTCAGCCTCAGTTCACAGCCCCAATAGTCGCTCAAATCATCTCCCAGCACACAACCGCTGAAGAAACCGGTGTCCGCGTTCACGCGGCCGGGAACCAGGGTGTCTCCGAACCAGGAGCCAGCGAAGAGTTCGACGTACAGCGGACGATTCAGCCAGCTGGTTCCCTCCAGCGGCTGTCCCAGGCCCATGTGTCGAAAGGGGTGGCGCCGGAGGCGGCTGGGCATCGTACCCGTCTCCGGCCTCTGCCCAGGCTCTGTGGGATTCACCCACTCGGAATTGGGCTCGGCCGGATACTGCCAGGTTTGCTCGGGATCCATCTCGGTGGCCGACGGTGTGGAGTCAGTCGCGGGTGGGGGGGCTGGCAGTTGTTGCGCACGTGGACGCCGGCAGCATCGCAAGAGCGAGCGTCGCTGCTGAGCAGCCGTCCCCCCCTCAAGCCTAGGGATGTCACGCTATGGATCATTCCGCTTCGCCGATCGGGCAGTATCGAGCAATAAAATCGGCGGATTATGCCTACTGAGCCGGGAAGCGTCAACGTGAGAAACGGTCGGTGATCGGCTAATTCACGGACGATCGGGTATCCGGCACGATGCGTGTGATCTCGACCTTGTTCCGCTCCACCGTCTCGATGCGGGCTTTCAGTTGTTGCAGGAACTCTGCCAGTTCGGCACCCGCCAAATCGCCCAGGTGATTGCAGAGCGACTTGCGGGTGTTGAAGCTCAGGTTTTCCGCGTTCATGATGCTCACCAATCTCGGCTCATGGCCGCCCATTTACGGTTGCCAGGTGGAGCGGCGTTGCTCCACAAGACCAGTCCGGGTCCAGATTCATCTAGCGTAGTCGGAGCCTATGGCATGGCAACGCGGGAGGGTGAGCGAATTTGGTGCTTTGGTGGTGGTGCCTGCTGCGCAATTGTTATGATCGTCAGGACCCGTCCTGACGGGAGCGTCGAGGGAAATCGAGAACGATGGGTGCTGCACAAACGCAGTGAATTCCGTTTTGTCTTGGGTTGGCGGGCTAAGCCCGCGTTAGGGGAGTTGCTGCACAAAGCGGAGGTAGCGGGCTTCGAGCATGGTCATGTCGTTGCCGAACACGTCGGTGAATTCCTTGAGTTGTTCTGCTTGGCTGTATGTCGTGAGCGGTTCGCGGGCCGCGGTCTTGGCCAGATACTGCATGTACCGAGTCGGTTCTTTTTCGGACAGGAAGAACGTCAAGGCCCAGGCCTCCGCGTAGGCAACTGCGGGTGCGGCGGCGAAGACTCGTTCCGACTGGCTGACGAATTGGGAGAGGTTTCCCTTGGGCCGTTTGGCTTGGAGATACAGGCGGAACATCTCGAGCCGGGCGTGATTGACACGATCCTCTTGGCGGGGATGATGTCGAGCGTCCCAGACACCGGGAGCTTCGAACAGCATTGCCAGTCCTTCACCGGCCCATCTGGGAGGCACGGCGAATCGGCTGTGAATGTGTGTATTGAAGGCCATTTGGTGTGTGGCTTCGTGAATAATGGTCTCGGCGTTCACGTGCCAGTTCGCATCGTCTGATTGACCCTGGGTCATGTCATAGAGGATCACTCGATTGGTGCGCGGGGAGTAGAAGCCCAGCATGCCTGGAGCGGCGCTGCCGCCGGTCTGTTGTACGTACTGCGCGAAATCCTGCTGAGAATGAAAGACGATCGCCACCAGCGGAAACGCAGGCGAGGTGGGTTGCATGCCGCGGACACTGAAGTAGTGCACAAAGGACCGATACAGCTCTTCGAATCGCCCTGCCCAACGATCCCGCTGTCCGGCCGGATGGACCACCAGGTAGTTTCCGGTCCCCGACACCTCAAACCGCTTGCCGAATTCCCTCTGCAGTTGTCCCCGCATCTCGCTCTGGGACCAGGGTTGAAAACCGCTGGCGGTCTGGCGGAAATCGTCGACCTTGTTGGACGCGAACTCGAACAAGAAGCCGTTGCGAGTAAGAAACAGGACTTGCGCACTATTCCAGGCAACCGGTGTTCCTTCCAGGGGGACACCGTCGAGTGCCAGGGAGACGGTAACCTGATCGGCGCTGTGTGCTGGGGCCGTCCAGCCCACCAGCAGTGCCAGCCAGCAGTACGTCCGCAGCAAGTGGCCGAGTCGCTGTTTCCTGAGGTGCGAGTGGCGGCGCGGCACACCAGGGGCTGTGGTCGAAGTTGCCGATCGGTCCCGAGCGACGGATATTGGTGGGTGAACGGACTCGTCGGTTGTCCGCGGTGAGATATGCCGTGGAACCGAACGGGAGCAGGTGGGCTCTTGTCATGACCGGGGAGCACCTATGGGCGGTCGATTTGTGTGTCGTGTGGGCTCTTAAGAAGACTACGCCATAACGCCTGAGTTACAATTGACTACGGAGATTCGTCCGGCCTTCTCGTGGAGATAACGATGATTCGCATCCTGGTGACTGGTCTGATTATCGGTTCTGTATCCAACCTGTCGGCGGCAGCGGGTGACCGCATGACGCCCGAACGCCTGTGGGAATTGGGGCGGTTGGGAAGTGCAACGGTCAATGATCAGGGGAACCTGGTGGCGTACGCGGTACGGCACTTCAATTTGCAGGAGAACTCCGGCAAGTCCGAGATTCATCTGGTCGATTTGCAGAACAACAGCGACTGGGTCGTGGTACGCGATCTCAAGGTGGCCGACGGGCTGCAGTTTGTCGAATTGCCTGGTGGCCAGCGATTGTTCTATATCGGATTACCCGCGGAGGAGCGATTTAAGGACACGAAGCCGCAAGTCTGGTCCACTGATTTAGCCGGCGCTGTCCCCACACAAGTCACGCACCTGGAAACGGGCGTCGACCAATTGAAGGTATCGCCGGATGGGAAACATCTGGCGTTTACGACAGCCGTCAAGATGGACGCCACCGTGCCGGAGCTTTACCCGGACCTTCCCAAGGCGGACGCCCGCATCATCGACACGCTGATGTACCGTCACTGGAGTACATGGCATGACTATACCTACAGCCATCTGCATGTGGCTCCTCTTTCCCCTCAAGGGCTGGCCGAAGAAGCCGTCGACCTGATGCGGGGGATGCGGGCCAATTGTCCTTTGCCGCCTACCGGCGGCGCGGAACAATTCAACTGGTCGCCTCAGGGAAATGAGTTGGCGTATACCGCCAAGGTCGTGAACAATCCAGCCGAGTCGACCGACAGTGACATCTACGTCGTGCGCATCGACGCTCAGAGCCCGGCCGAGTGTCTCACGCCAGCCATGGACGGGTACGACACGGATCCAGTCTATTCGCCGGACGGTTTGTATATTGCCTTCCATTCGATGCAGCGTCCCGGTTTTGAAGCCGACAAGAATCGCATCATGATTTTCGACCGCGCGGAAAGAACCATGCGGGATTTGACCGCCGGTATGGATCAAACGACCCATGGTGTCGCCTGGTTGCCCGACTCGCAAGGCGTCGTGTTCATGTCCGAGTACCGAGGGACGAATCAACTGTTTCGCATGGGGCTGGGAGATCCGCAGGCCACGCAAATCACGCGTGGGGCTTTCAACTGGCAGTGTCTCAGCGTCATGCCCGGCGGCGACCGGTTGCTGGTCGATTCGCAGGATATGATTCGCCCTAAGGAACTTTCGTTGCTGTCGATCGCGGACGGTTCGGACAATCGCATTACCCACATCAACGATGCGCGGATCGCATCGCTGGAGCTGCCGAAGATCGACCAGCGGTGGGTGCCGGCCAGCGACGGGAAAAGGATCCACTGTTGGGTGATCTATCCGCCGGATTTCGACCCGCGGAAGAAATGGCCGGTGATCACCTACTGCCAGGGTGGTCCACAGAGTCAGATTGGCCAGTGGTTTTCCTATCGGTGGAACTTCCACCTGATGGCGGCCCAAGGCTATGTCATTGTGGCTCCCAATCGCCGAGGGCTGCCCGGCTTCGGACAGCAATGGAACGATCAGATCAGCGGTGACTGGGGAGGGCAGGCGATGCAGGACGTGTTAGCGGCTACCGACGCGATGATGGTCGAGCCATATGCTGACACGAAACACATGGCGGCTGTCGGCGCCAGTTTCGGCGGCTACAACGTTTACTGGCTGATGGGCAACGATCAAGATCGCTTCTGTTGTATGGTCGCGCATGCCGGTGTCTTCAATCTGGAATCCATGTTTGGCTCCACCGAAGAGATTTGGTTTCCCAACTGGGACTTGGGTGGACCGTATTGGCAAAGCCCGCAGGCTCAGCAGCTTGTATGAGCGATTTTCACCGCATCGGTTCGTCAAGAACTGGAAAACGCCCTTGTTGGTGATTCACGGCGAAAAGGACTTTCGCCTGCCGGTCACCCAGGGCATGGAGGCTTTCACGGCAGCTCAACTCAACGGCGTTCCCTCTCGATTTCTGTACTTCCCCGACGAAGGGCATTGGGTACTCGGTCCGCAGAACGGAGTGCTTTGGCACCGCGTCTTCTTCGATTGGCTCGACCGTTTCTGTAAGCCGGATCGCTCCGCGGCGGGAGCCAAATGACGCCGGGGTGCGGTGCTCGGTCCTGGCGCGATCCGTTCAGGCTCCCTGCTGCAGTTCGCGCCGCACTTCGGCGAACTTCTCGACGGCCAGTGCGAGATCTTCTCTCGAGTGAGCGGCGGAGATCTGTGTACGGATGCGCGCTTTTCCCTGAGGGACCACGGGGTACGAGAATCCGATCACATAGATTCCTTTCTCCAGCAGGGCGTCCGCGGTTCGACTGGCCAACGCTGCGTCATAGAGCATAAGCGGGACGATCGGGTGCTCGCCCGGCTGCACATCGTAGCCGACCTTCGTGATTTCCTGGCGAAAGAACCGCGTGTTCTGCTCCAGCTTGTCACGCAGTTCGGTCGATTCCAGCAGCAGATCAATCGCTTTGATCGAGGCCGACGCGATGGGGGGTGCAACGGAATTCGAGAAGAGGTAGGGTCGCGAGCGTTGGCGGAGCAGATCGATCAGCTCGCGGCGGCCGCTCGTGTAACCACCGCTGGCACCACCGAGCGCCTTACCCAGCGTTCCGGTGATGATGTCGATGCGATCCATCACATGGTGATATTCGTGAGTACCACGCCCGCGTTTCCCCAGGAAACCGACGGCGTGCGAATCGTCGACCATCACGATGGCGTCATACTTGTCCGCCAGATCGCAAATTCCAGGCAGGTTCGCAATGTAGCCGTCCATCGAGAAGACACCGTCGGTGGCAATCATGCGAAACCGAGCCCGCTCTGCCTCCTTCAGCTTCTCCTCCAAGTCCGCCATGTCGTTGTTCTTGTAGCGGAAACGTTGCGCCTTGCAGAGCCGTACTCCATCGATAATGCTGGCATGGTTGAGTTCATCCGAGATGATTGCGTCTTCTGGCCCGAGAAGTGTTTCGAAGAGACCACCGTTGGCGTCGAAGCAGGAGGTGTAGAGGATCGTATCTTCGGTCTCCAGGAATTCACTGATTTTCGCTTCCAGCTCCTTGTGCACCGTTTGCGTGCCACAAATGAAGCGGACCGATGACAGGCCGTAGCCCCAGCGGTCCAGTCCGGCGTGCGCCGCCGCGATCACTGCCGGGTGTTCGGCCAACCCGAGATAGTTGTTGGCGCACATGTTCAGCACGGATGGCCCACCACTCACCCGAATGTGGGCGTCCTGGGGTGTCGTGATGATCCGCTCCGCTTTGTACAGCCCGTTGTCTCGAATCTCGTCCAGTGTTTGTCGGAGATGCTCTTGAATCCTACCGTACATGACCGATTCCTCATGGCGTCTCGAGAAAAGTGTGCGCCTACCGAGTGTCCTTCCAGCTCAGGACAACCTTGCCCGATTGGCCGGACCGCATGGCCTCAAAACCCTTTTCATATTCCGAGTAGTGGTACCGGTGAGTAATGATCGGGGTGATGTCGAGTCCGCTTTCCAGCATGACCGTCATCTTGTACCAGGTCTCGTACATCTCGCGACCGTAAATCCCCTTGATCGTCAACATGTTGAAGACCACCGTGCGCCAATCGATCGCAATCTCCTCGGTGGGAATCCCCAGCATGGCGATCTTACCGCCATGGCACATGTTGTCGAGCATTTCGCGAAAGGCTGCTGGATTTCCCGACATCTCCAGTCCCACATCAAACCCTTCCTGCATGCCCAATTGCTGCTGTACCTCCGCGATGCGGGTCGCTCGCACATCAACGGCCAAGGTAACGCCAAGCTTCTTGGCCAGTTCGAGCCGATAGGGATTGACGTCCGTGACCACCACAAAGCGCGCCCCAGCATGCTTCGCCACCGCGGCCGCCATGATGCCAATCGGTCCGGCACCGGTAATCAGCACGTCTTCTCCCAATACGGGGAACGTGAGAGCCGTGTGGACGGCGTTACCGAAGGGATCGAAAATGGAGGCCACGTCCAGATCGATCCCGTCCGCGTGCAGCCAGACATTGGTCATCGGGAGCACCATGTACTCGGCGAACGCTCCCGGTCGATTGACACCGATTCCCTTGGTGTTCTTGCACAGGTGCCGGCGACCGGCCAGGCAGTTACGACAACGGCCGCAAACGACATGCCCTTCGCCACTGACAATGTCGCCCGGATGAAAATCGGCGACATTCGAGCCGACCTCGACGATCTCCCCCACGAATTCGTGCCCCACCACCATCGGCACCGGTATCGTCTGCTGGGCCCAAGCGTCCCAGTTATAGATGTGAACGTCCGTTCCACAGATGCCCGTTCGGTCCACCTTGATCAACACGTCGTTGATCCCGATCTTCGGTTCCGGTACGTCCTCCAGCCACAATCCGGGCTGAGCCTGCCGCTTCACCAGTGCCTTCATGATCCGCTCTTCGCTCCCACGTACCTGGACCGGCCGCGCGCTCGGGCAGGAGCCCGCTGGGCCTTGCTGGAAAGGATTCAGTTGCCAATACCGCTACGCTATCGCGCTGCGGTTGTGACGGCAAGCGGGGTTCCTCGTCGCGCCGCGGACACGATCACGGGTCAACCACGCGCCGTACGACGGCCAAATAAGCTCGCGGGCCTCCGGCCGTGAACGAACCGGCGGGTACGTTGGAGGCCGTTTCGAATTGCACGTCGTCGATGGATTCCAGGCACCAACCCTGTTCAAAAACCGCGTGCAGGTCGGCTGGCGAAATCCGGCGAGGCCCCTGACCGGGCGGTTCCTTGTCACTAAAACACATCAGCCAGAGGTACCCGCCTGGAGTCAACACGCCAGCGAGCGACTGGACATATTTCACGCGGTCCGTGTCCGACAAGACGTGCAGCAGCCCACAATCGATCACGTTGTCGAATTGCAGGGGAAGTTCCTGCAGCGACAAGGCATCCATGACCAGGAAACAGGCCTGCGATCCTTGCTCAGCGGCTTTGGTTTTCGCTCGTTCGATCGCTTCCGGCACAAAATCCACGCCGTAGACCAAGTGGCCTTGGTGCGAGAAGAAGATCGCGTTGTCCCCCGTTCCGCATCCCACGTCCAGAATGGAGCCTTGGATGCGTGGAGCGATACGGACGAGGGCCCGCTGAGCGTGCCCCGCGTCCCACGGGGGCTGGCCCTGATAGGCTTCCAGGAAATGGGCGGCAGGGGGAGATTCTGGTGTCATGGCCGCAGTATAGCGGTTTTTGCCGAGAGGAGTAGGTTGTCTGGGACCTGTGTCGGCTAGGGAGTGTGGAAACGATTCAATTTTCGTGAGGGGTTTCTGGCACAAACGGTGATTGTCTTGGTAGAGCGGTTGCTGAGACAGCCCGTTAGCGACACGACCAAACTGTTGCAGCGGGATACCCACGAACTACAAGAGTTGGCGAATCGCCTGGAGCAGGAGCTGACACGAGCGTAGGGAGGAGGTCTCTCCGCTCAAAAACGGCAAACTGAAGGCACAGTCAGGGTCTTCCTGAGGCGCGTCGCGACGTGGGCATTTCGTGGTTTCGCGACTCCAGCAGAATCACATACCGGCGACGCGACATACCGATCCGCTCCAGCGTCGTGCCAAGACTCTTGGTGTGGTTGCCGAGGGCATTTGCCCCGGAGAACCGTCACAACCCTCACCAATTGAGCCCATTTCCCCCATTGCACCAAAAGCAACCTATCTTTTCTCGAGCGGTGGGTCGCCGAAACCTGATTCGCGAAAGAATCGAACGACCACTGCCGCGCCCCTTCGTTTGTGTGATAGCGGAGGGTGAGATTCAACCTGTGGTGCATCACGACTTTTGACTATTGAGGTAGTTGGGACATGTCCAATCTCTATCAGTTGCATTCCGAACTTCTTGCGGACAACAAGATCACCGACAATGAAGTGGCGATCATCCGCGGCTATATCGAACAAGACGGCAAGCTGGATATGAACGACGTGAAGTTCCTTGTCGGATTACTCAGCAGCGCTCAAGAAGTGTGCCCGGCATTTGACGATCTCTTCTTTCCCGTCCTGAAGGAGGTGATCCTGGCCGACGGAAAAGTGGGGATGGACGAGCATTTCTACCTGCTGAAGATGCTCTACTGCGACGGTCACGTGCGGGAACGAGAACGCCAGTTTCTGCTGGAGCTGCGCGAATCGGCCGATGAATTCACGCCGGAATTCGACGCCCTGTGCGACGAGATTCTGACCGTTCCCACCAGGGGCTGGGACCTCGGCGGACATGGCCGCTGACGACTGACCCATTCGAGCTGCACAACCGTGGGACCCGTCGGGAGTTCGTGGACTAGGTGCTGCAAGGAGATCCCAGCTTCGCGCAAGCTGGCAAAAAAAGGCGAGGTGCAGCTGCCTTGCTGCACCTCGCCAAGATCTCAGTCGCCGATGGCCGGTCGGGTGAGAGCTGTCTTCGTGACAGCTCAGGTCACTTGCGCCGCCAGCGACCACACGTGTTACTTGGGACGAATGTAGGAGTGGCGCCTCTAACGCCGTGTGCGCGAACGCGAGGTTGATCGTGACGGGGGCGTTGAATTGGCTGGTGACGTCGGCCGGTTGCCTCGTCGTGGGTTGAGAAGCCTCTGCTGGCATGGTGGTCGACTCGGCCGTAATGCTGGCCTTTTCGAACTGCTGGACGCGCTTCTGGTAGTAGTCGAGTGCCCGCCGTTCATACTGTTCGGCCTGGTCGAGCAGCTTCTGGTCGTTCTTGGCCAATCCTTGCTCACGAATCTTCGCGGCGTAAGCCAGTCGTTGCGCCAACGCTGCTTCCTCTTTCTGCATCAGGGCCTGCAGACCACGGAGGCGACCCTGGATCTGCTGTTCCTCGGCAGTAGCTTTCTGCTGGGCGATCGCGGCACGTTGCTTCTCTTCCGGTGTGACATCGATTTGTTCACTGGTTCTGACAGCCACGACCGGGGGTGTTTCGTCGGACTCCTCCGTCTTGCTTACCGCCTTTTCGGTCTTCGAAATTAGTACGCTACTGTCTGCCTCCTGCGCGCTGGTGTTTCCCGTCACCACCAAAGTGGCGCCGAAGGCTAGAGCGATGAGTCCGAGCGTGCATCGCATTTCGCATCTCCCCTGCAAGGAATCTGAATATGTTGGTGTGCTCCACTCTTGCGAAATCGGTGATCTCGACGACTATCTTAAGGATCATTCCGATTAGCCACCTGGGTCGACTTGGCAGGCCGTATCGGATGCGACACCGGCTGTAGGTGCGGGCAGTTTGCCGGTCCAGTAAGATGGGGTGGCGCGAGTGAGTTTGCGGGCGACGATTTGCGATGTGATTGCCGCAGGTGGTGGAAACTGCCGGACTTCCCCCAGGCCACGCAATGCACATGTTCCAGAATGCCAACTGCCTGTAGCGGACGTGCTGCGAAAGGGGGGGCTGCCGGCGTGACTCGGTCCGACGGTTCACGATGCTCACCGGTCACCGTCCTCTGGGATCAGTTCGAGGCAGACCAGGCGGTCTTTGCCACGCACATAGAGCAACCCGTGGGACAGGATGGGTGCGGCCCAACAGGGGTATGCGAGCAAGCGGCGTGTAGTGGCCGTTTCTGGTCGACCGGCGGGGCTCCAGTCGCTCAAGTCCATTTCGGCCACGACTTCATAGCCTCGTTGATCCGCTTTCAGGAGCTGCAGTTTTCCGTATTCGTCGAGGCACACAAAGTGCCCATCGACATATAGCAGGCTGCGATGGACCGCATCGTCGCTGGTCCACATCACCTGGCCGGTTTTCCATTCAATGCAGCGCAGGTGAGCATCTGGTGAATTGCGGCCGCTGCAGCCGTACAGGTAACCGTCGCGGTAAATCGGCGTACTCCAGTGAGTCTGGAATGCCTTCTGGCGGCGGCTTGGTTCATCACGCCAGACCACATCGTAGCCACCCGGTTTCACTTTCAGCAGCGAACTGCCCGGCCCATACGTTTCCGACACGAAGACCTCGTCGCCCACAACAATCGGCGTGCCGGCGTTCACACTCTCCAGTTTCTGCGCTCGCCAGGGATAGAAAAAATCTACGATTCCCCCAGTCGGTTCGCAGGCCAAAAGACCGCCGCGACAGAACGCGAAACACCATCGCCGGTTAGCGATGGTGGCCGTTATGGGGGAGGCGTAGCCGGCCAATTCATCAGTAATCTGGTACTTCACGCGACCGGTAAGTTTGTCGAAGGCCACGATTCCCGCACCGTTGCCGCGCACGCGGTCGAGTTGCCCGCGGGGGATGTCTTGGTCCTCTGGCGGACTCCCTCCCACGATGACGATGAGCAGATCGCCTTCTATGATCGGTGTACTGCCGACGCCGAAGAAATTCTGGAGCACGCCAAACTGGCCCGCCGTGTCGCATGTCCAGATTAATTGCCCGTCTGCGACGCCCAGACAGTGCAGCATTCCCTCGGCGCCGAAAATATAGACGCGGTCGCGATCCACGACCGGTGAGCAACGTGGGCCGCCGTTGTATCCGTACATGTCGTTGTAGTCGGTCGGATACTCAAACTGCCAAATCTCCTGGCCGGTTTCGGCCTGCAGGCAGGCCAAACGCGCTGACGCTCCCAAGCGGTCAAACTGAAAATAACGCCCGCGGCTCACCACGCCGATGCCGAAGCTGGTCCCCAATTCGCGCTGCCAGACAATCCGCAATCCTTGCGGTGGCCAACGGGTCAAAATGCCCGTCTCGGTCGACATGCCGTTGCGCTCCGGACCCAGGAACGAGGGCCAATCGACACCTGGCGAGCGCGTCCAGAGATCCGTGGGGGCATCCTCCTGGTTGGGGCGTGTGGGACGGGCTGGGGTATCCGCCGCGAGGTCAGGCGTTTGAGCATTGCAGCTCAGTCCGCACGTGATGATGCAACCCTGCAGCCAGCACGAAATCGCCCCGGCAAGACGCAACGAAACGCGCCGCGTGCGCAGGCGAGAGGCTTCTCGGAATGAAGATAATTCGGTGACCATTGAACTCCTAATCATCCTTTGCGACTGATCACCACCAGCGGGCAGTGGGTTGCTTCAGCGAGTTGACGGGTGAAGCGACCAAATAGTTTCTGGCGGGGACCCAGTCGCTGGACGCCGAGAATGACCAGGTCGCTCGCATGGCAGAGGTTGGCGGCCGTGCTGACCGGGTCTTCACCCTTCAGGATCTCAATTTCCGATCCCAACGACGCTTCGTCGCTGGCCAGGCGCGTCAGCTCACGCCTGATACGGACAATGGTCTCAGCCGGAGTGTTCTCGGGAACGACTCGCAGATAGGTCACGCCGCGACGGCCGGTTCGCAGTAAGCTTCCCAGTAGACTGGCACGCAACGTATCGTGGGCCCCTCGGCCCGCCGCCAGGATGAGCACGCGGCTGACGTCCGCCAGTTTCCATTCGCCGGGCGCACGCACGACGACCACGTCGGTGTTGATGGCTCCGATGAGCCGTTCGGAGTGCGATCCTGCTGTTTCTTCCGAGATCTCACTCAACCCAAGCACAACGTACTGGCACCGAGTTTGATTGGCGACGCGAGTGATTTCGGCTACGGGATCACGGGCCACCGTGATCATGCTCTCCACATTGATTCCCAAGCGAACTCCGGCGGCGATGGCCTTCCGCACCACCGGTTCGGCTCGCACAATGGGTGCCGGATCGTCCTCGGGCGACCAATTGTCGCGCATCGGTATCACCGTGAGGGCCATCAAGCGTCCGAGGCCGCGGGGGATCAGCATGTGCCCGACGGAAATCAGCGTATGGGTGTTCTGCGGATTGGCCACCGGCACCAGCACCGTCGGACTGTAACCACGTAACTGGGACAATTCAGGATCAATCGCCGCACTGGCCGCGTCATGAACACGCGCTCGCCGCGCGAACAACGTCAAAAACAGTGCACCCCCGATCAGCAGCCATATGCAGGCGACAAGTCCCGCCAGCGGGACCATCAGGCTCTGGTACAGAGCCAATGTCACGCAAGCGATACCGCCGATGACCGGTACGATGGGAAACAGGGGGACTCGAAACGGAGGTGGACGTTCCGTGCTGCGCTGGCGGATCAGGATGGCGATCCAGTGTGCCAGGGCGAAGGTGACCAGAAAGATCAGACTCGAGGCGGTACCGGCGGTGGAAACGTCTGACAGGACCAGCATCAAGGCAGCGATGATGACGCCGGTGACCACGATCGCTACGATTGGCGTGCCGCGCGAGGAGCTAATTCGTCTCAGCGGGGCCGGGAGTGTGCGATCGCGCGCCATGGCCTGAGCGATGCGTGAGGCGGCGAATAAGTTGGCTTGCAGTGCGGAAAAGGTGGCCAACACCGCCGCCACAATGACGAGCCAGTAGCCAAACGACCCCAGGTACCTGCTCGCTACGATCGCGATCACGGTTTCCGGATCGCGCGCCGCGAGTTCCCCGATCGATTCGCCGTCCTGCGTTCCGATGACCGACACGATGAACAGCAGCGGGAGGTAGACTGCCAGGGCGATGGCCAGTGACAGGAGCATGGCGCGAGGTACGTTGCGGGCTGGATCACGGACTTCACCTCCCACGGCGGCAATCAGGTCAAAGCCCTGCAAGGCAATGAACGTGTACCCCATGGCAATCCACAACCCACGCGTTCCACCGGCAAAGAAAGGACGCATACTGGCCGCCAAATCGCTCATCGACTTGTGGCCCACCGCGAAACAACCGCCGAGTATCAACACGCCAAACACCAAGACCTTGCCGATGTTCACCCAGGGGCCGCCGCCGGCTGGTTTGAGCATCAGACGCAGGGACAAGAGCAGCGTTGTGACGACGGCGACGGCGATCTCGACGCTGGGCCAACTGAGCCAGGCAGGCACTTCCGAATCGCAACTCTGCCACAAGTCGTGGATGATGATCAGCGCGAAATAGGCAAAGCCAATCGCATAGAGCGCTGCGGCGGCAATCGAGGCGAACCAGACGACCCAGCCGATGGAGAACGCGGCTTCGATCGAAAGTACCTTCTTGGCGAAAGTGTACATGCCGCCGGATTCGGGGAACTTGGACGACATTTCGGCGAAACTCAGCGCCGTCAGGATCGCGATGACACCGTTGAGTGCAAAGGCAATGATCGCCGACGGACCGGTCGCCGCCAAGGCCGAACCAGCCAGCGCCAGGATGCCGCCACCCACGATCGCACCGACCCCGACCCCTGTGGCGCCCCACAGTCCCAAATGTCGCTGGTCGACTTGCGGCCCACCACCTGGATTGTCCGTGGATGACGACTCCATCACGTTACTTTCGCTGGATATTCTGGTCAGGCTCGCGACAGCCGTTTGCACCGGCAAGATGGTCTGCCGGACCTGGGAGCGACACGCGGAACGCACCGCCTCAGACGGAGCGAGATGGGAAACCACAGCAGGCCAAACGGGCCGACAACCGGACAACGCCCCGACCGCCCTTGCGGGGTGATCCTACACTCTCGCGCGGGGTTCTGGCAAGGGTAACCGCGGATGCTCTCACCCGCCCGATGAGTGTCTGGCAGCTGCTGCTCTTACTCATACTCTTAGTCGTAATCTTACTCTCAACACGGCCCCTCCCAGACAATCACAGACCACTCAGCAACAACATCCCCCGTTCTTCCCCGGGACTGAAACGCAGGATCCAGACTGGCGACGTCGATACTGGCGACCTGGAGACGCCCACGTTCGGGCACACCCAAGGGGGATATCGTCGCGCTGCCAGCAAGTTATTGTTGATGTGAGATCGAAGAGTGGGGATGCGACGCGACATTCCATGGGCGAGCCACGAAGAAGATCAAAGTTTTGGTGGGTAGGATGCGCGCACGGTGCGCGCATGTTTGTGATGCCAACTGTTGGATGGCGAACGAATGCGGAATGCGGAATGCGGATGCGGAATGAGGGATGACGTTGAATGTGCAATGGGGTGGCGAACACCTCGACAATGTGCGCAGTGCACATGCGACTGCTCATTCCGCATTGCGCATTTCGCATTCCGCATTCCCTAATCGTTCAGGTCGTCCAAGTCAGCAAGACCAGGCACTGTGACGTCCTTTTTGGGTTGCGGCCGCAGGCCGCGTTAAGAGTAAGAGTATGATGTAAATCAGCTGTCCGCGGCGGATACCCACTAGCCTCCATTGGGGCCTGCCATCTCAGGTCGGGCTCTCCTCGTGCCGGGCCACATACCGCTGGATGGCCGATTCGAGTCGCTGCACCGGTGGTCCAAGCTGTTGCCACAGCTGTCGCGCCCCAGCCAACTCACCGCTCTGGCCTTTCTGTTCCAGCTGAAGTGCCATGGAGACGGCATCGTGGAAAGCGTAGCGACTTAGCATCCCCTTCAAGCGATGAGCTGCCAGTTGCAGCTGGCGAGCATCTTCGCGTTCGATCGCCGCGGCGATGTCGGCCAGCAATACCGGCGCGTCATGAAGGAAGAACCGCATCTGGCTCACCAGCAAGTCCGTATCGTGATCCAGGCTTTCGAGCGCGAACTTCAAGTCGAAACCCGCGTTCTGGTCATCCGACTGGTCGTCGCTCATGGTATCCCTCCCGCGAGTTTTCAGGTCCGCCACGCTCTCGACCAGTTCGACAAGCTTCTTGGGACGCAGCGGCTTGGCCAGGTAGGCATCCATGCCAGCTGCCAGGCAGCGTTCACGATCGCCCGACATGGCGTGGGCGGTCAGGGCGATGATGGGAATATGCTGGCGGCTTGTTTCTTCGCTCTTGCGAATCGCGGCGGTGGCCTGAAATCCGTCCAGGACCGGCATTTGCACGTCCATCAGAATCACATCAAATGCATCACGCCGCAGGGCCTCCAACGCTTCCTGACCATTACTTGCCTCCACGCATAAGTGACCACGACTGCCCAGTACGGTTGTGACCAAATGGCGATTGGCCGTGTGATCGTCAGCTAAGAGTACGTGCAAGGGCCGTACACGCGGAGCGGCTTTCCAGTCGTCCTGGTTGGCGGCATCCGCAGTGTGTCTTGTGCCGGTAGCGGTGATCGTCGACGAGGCCGACGGTTCGCTCGACGCGGCTGGCAAGGCCAAAGGATATCCTCGTTTCAGACGTACGGTAAAGTGAAAAACACTCCCCTGCCCCGGCTCGCTCTCGACCCAGATTCGGCCGCGCATCATCCGAACCAGTTCTGAGGAGATGGTAAGTCCGAGACCGGATCCACCAAAGCGGCGAGTGGTGGAAGTATCTCCCTGTCGAAACGCTTCGAAGATCTCATCCCGCTTCGATGCCGGGATGCCAATGCCCGTATCGCGGACCAGGAAATGCACGTCGATTTCGTCAGCCGATTGCCACTGCTGTTGGACGGTGACACAAACTTCGCCCTGCTCGGTGAACTTGATGGCATTTCCCATCAGGTTGATGAGGATCTGTCGCAGTTTCATCGGGTCGCCACGCAGCTGGCGCGGTAGATCCTCGGGCAAGCGAGACAACAGCTCCAGCCCTTTCTCATTGGCCTTCACGGCGAGTGTCTTGATCGCCTCCTGCACGATCTCGTACAAGCTGAAGTTGACCTCCTCCAGCTCCATCTTGCCCGATTCGATCTTCGATAGGTCCAGGATATCATTGAGCAGGTCGAGCAGTGCCTCGCTCGAATTACGGACCGTTTGCAGATACTCGCGCTGCGGGTCCGATAAGTCCGTGGCCAGTGTCAAGTCGGTCATGCCGATGATTGCGTTCATCGGTGTGCGAATCTCATGGCTCAGATTGGCCAGGAACTCGCTCTTGAGCCGGCTGTTCTTCTCCGCCGTCTCCTTGGCCGCTCGCAGGGTCTCTTCCGTCTGGTGACGTTTCGTAATGTCGGTTTGGATCAAGATCCAGCGGGTCAATTGTCCGCCCGCGTTGCGTACCGGGATCAAGTCGCTCTCGACCCAAAAAGTCTGGCCGTCCTTGCGGTAGTGCATGACGTCTTGGGTCAATTCCTCGCCATTATCCACAGCACGCTGATAGGCCAGCACGGCGGCCGGGTCGGTGCTGGGCCCAAACAGAATGTCGGAAAAACGTTCTTTGATCGCCTCGGTCGGAGTGTAACCGGTCATCTGTACAAAGGCGTCGTTTATCCCGATGATCGAGCCGTCCGGCTCCATGATGGAGATGGCATTCTTGGTCTTGCTGATCACCAACGAGAGCATCGTGAAATGCTCGGTCTCCGAAGATGTTCCCCCTAACCCCGACCGCAATTGCTCTTGGCAGCGTGCGGTGCCCAGGGCCATTTCCAGCGATCGTGCGCGGCGGAGGGCATAGGCCAGCGCGTCCAACGCTGTATTCGACTTGAGGATTTGTGCCCAGTCAGCAACCTCGGCCGCCGTCGGAATAGGAAACGCCGGTGATAGAGCCTGCGCCATGCGGATGACGGCACCCGACACGGGCCAGCCCGATGATTCGAAGTGATCGACCAATTCCCCGACCCGCTGAATGACCGCTGCCTCCCACTGGCCGGAACCTGCCGAATCGTCCGGCCGTGACGCGGTCTCGGCTGGTTCTTGTGATTCGCCCGGCTGATCGCAAACCGAGACTTCAATGAACCGTTCTCCGCTGTGCTGGACCAGCGAGAAGCGAACCTTGCCTCTGCCACCGTGTGCGGCGATCGTCCGACAAACCATGTTGACGGCTTCTGCCAGCTCATTGCGCCGCTGCGGAGAAAGCTGCGTGAGTGCCGCCAGCACCTTGGCTCGCTGAGCCAGTTCTGCCGCGTCCGACGCGTGACGCAGAATGAATTCGGCAATGAATGCGTTCACGATAGGTCGGGCCTTCGAAGGGGGGCGGTTATTGGTCGTTGGTTATTTGTTATTTGTTACTTGTTACTTGTTACTTGTTGTTGGCTGTTGGCTGTTCAGCATTGAGGAAAGGGCGTGAAGGAGCGTTGAGCAGCTCGCACGAAGTTCTCATTGGTTGATTCACGGCCTGTCGTGTTGGACCTGAAGGTGGTACGATTGGTTCCCGACTCCGGCACTCTGCTGCTTCAACGCTCCCTTCCCCAGCCTCCTCACAGGGGCGTTCCTCATGCCGCCGGCTCTGCCGGTGAGTCCTTGAGAGGCTCCGCCGCTAACTCGCTTGGTAGACGCTTCCTCCGCCACGGCAGTTGGTGTGGCGGACACGGCTCTCTCTTTAGCCAACTCGTCGTCGCTTTCCGCGGGGCCACCGCCGTCACCAGACGTCGTGCATGAAGTGGCAAGCGGCGTGCCAAAGTTAGGTATTCTGTACCGAATGAGGGGACAGACTGCAACCTTGAAAAACGACCCCAAACCGTCGACAATCACGTCTGCTGCTCGCGGGTATGTCTTATGCCACCACGGTGGGTGGCGTCCCAGGTTGCCGGAGAATATCTACGTGAAAGACCCTGCTCGGCCGGTCCCGGAGGTTTGGCCCGGCTCGCGTCGCACAAGCTAATGGTGATTGTAATAGAATAGGGGCGGGAACGCGGCGAAGGAGCGAGGAAATTCCGACCTGCGGAGCGGTTGATCGCGTCTCCCGGCGGTCTGTAATTGGCGCGACGCCCGGACTTTTTGGCCGGCAGATGACCGAAAACGATATTCATTCAAAGTGCAAGTCTTCCTGCCCCTGCCAACCGATCCGACGCCGGAAAAGCCTGTAGATCCGCCAGTACACACCGGATGTGAATGCCGACCCATTCCGAGGAAAACCGACCCGCGGACATGCGGCTTTACCGGCTACATGGACCGCGTGACTTTCAGTTTGAGGTACTAATCCCATGTCACAAATACTTGTGGTGGATGATGATCCAGCTGACCGCCAGCTGGTCACCCAGATCCTCACCAAGCAGGGGCTTCAGGTGGTCCAAGCCGGCACGTTGGCGGAAGGCCTGGCCTCGGTACAGCACGAGTCCTTTGACACGGCCGTGCTGGATGTGCTGTTGCCGGACGGCGACGGGATCGAACTGTTTCGCCAGATTCGTGACATTGACAGCACCTTGCCGGTGGTGTTTGTCACGGCGTCAGCGTCCAGCAATACGGCGATCGAGGCAATGCAACTGGGGGCTCTCGATTACCTGGTGAAGCCACTTCAGGCGGCGGAGGTACGACGAGTCGTGGAGCGGGCGCTGGAAGTGCGCCGCATGGTGAACAGTCCGGTGACCATTGGTTCGGCTGTCTCCAAGTCGGAAGAAGAACGGGGCGATGTGATCATCGGTCACTCCCCTGCCATGCAAGAAGTGTACAAGGCGGTTGGCCTGGTAGCCTCTCAGAATGTGACGGTTCTGATACGTGGCGAGAGCGGCACGGGGAAAGAACTGGTGGCCCGAGCGTTGTACCAGTTCAGTAAACGCTCGAAGGGACCCTTTTTGGCCGTGAACTGTGCCGCCATTCCGGAAACCCTGTTGGAGAGTGAATTGTTTGGTCACGAGCGGGGGTCTTTCACCGGGGCCGACCGCCGCCGGATTGGCAAGTTTGAACAGTGTAACGGTGGCACGCTGTTTCTGGATGAGATTGGCGACATGCCGCCGTTGCTGCAGAGCAAGTTGTTGCGGGTCCTGCAGGAAAAGCAATTTCAACGCGTTGGTGGCGAACAAGTCATTTCGACCGATGTCCGTGTGTTGGCTGCGACCAATCGGGATCTGGAGAAGATGGTCGCGCGCAATGAGTTTCGCGAGGACCTGTTCTATCGACTCAACGGCTACACCATCTACTTGCCGCCAATCCGCGACCGCGGCGACGACCTCGATTTGCTCGTCGACCATTTCCGACGTCAAGCGAACCGGGATTTAGACAAGAATGTGCGGGGCGTGGCGCCCGCCGCCATGCAGTTGCTGCGGCAGTACCCCTGGCCCGGCAATGTGCGAGAAATGCAGAACGTCATCCGACAAGCTGTCTTGCAGACGACCGGGCCCGTGTTGTTGCCCGACTTCCTTCCCGATACGGTGCGCCGTGGGGTCGCCGAAATGGTGCAGCAGAGCGAGGAAGGACAGGTGGAAGCGTCGCTTGACCAGTTGATTCGGCAGCGGCTACGGGCGGGATCACGGCAGCTGTACGATGAGATTGTGGGAAACGTCGAGCAGCGGCTGATTGCACACGCGTTACGCCACACCGGTGGAGACAAGCTCGCAGCGATCAAGCTGTTGGGAGTCAACCCGGCCACGTTTCGTTCCACCGCAGCGCTGGAACTGTTGGATCTCCATGCCGCCGCCGAAGCGTCCCAAGCGATTGACGCGCTCATTCAGCCGGGAATGACCATGGAAGATATTGAAAAGGAGGCGATCCGTCGAGCGCTGACGCAGACCGCCGGCCGTCGCTCCGAAGCCGCCCAGTTGTTGGGCCTGAGCGTCCGCACACTCCAACGCAAGATCAAGGAGTACGAGCTGGATTTCTAGTGGTAGAGGGTAGCTGGTAGCTGGTAGGGTGTGCCAAGCTCGCCTGTGACGCCTCCACGCCATCCACCAACATCACGGCGAGCGCCGGCACACCAGAATGTGGTTCCCATCTGAGAAGCGTCGCCACCCGACACTTTGTGCGGTTCCACCCGCAGCCTCGGGCGGACCAACCTGTAGCGACCAAGCAGTGACACCTGTGTGTCATTATCGGAGCCACTTACCGCGCAGTTGCTCGCGTGGCATCCACGAGAATTGCCCCTGCGACCGTCGCCGATCGAAAGCCACTCGCCATACTGCTCAGGACTGGTGCGGAGTGGGTAACTGCCGCCGAAACAGAAGCTCGCCGCCCCAAAAAGGATTCGGAAAACTCGTGAATGTCTGCTTGACAATGCCATTTGGCGCGGTAAAAGGGACCACGTGTGCTACGTGAAATGGTTGCTGGGCAGTAGCGCGTCTTCGGCGCACCAAGGGCAGGCATCTTATGAATGTCTCATCTCGGGCCAATTGATTCTTGATTCCAGTTGGTTTCGGTTCGACCTCTGATCGATCTGATTGAACTCCTGTGCTTCATGGTCATCGTGCCTTCTGTTTGACAGTATGCGCGGACATGGATGAGTGAGGTGCGATGGAGTCCAGGTGTTGCGTTTTGTCAGGTTGGGTGCCGCGCGCCGGTCGTGCTGGCCACGGGGCTTGGCCGGTGTTGGTGAACGGTTGCGGCTTGACGGCGCGGGTTGTTGGCTCGTGGCCATGGCACGCGGGCGCGGCAAGAATGCATCCCACATCAAGTTCATTCGGGTTTTGGGAAGTATTTGGGAAGTAGTCTGATGGAATGCTGGTTCGGCAAACGGACTGAAGTCCGTTCTACGTAGTTTCGTATTCACGTAAGGAATGATCCCATGACGCACCAGGGGCAGATTTCTTCGTTGGGATTGGGGAAACGGGGGGGGGGTAGCTAAGAGGGCTTGTCAGGCCGCGCGTCGCCGCAAACTGTCGACCAAGCGGCACAGCTTGATCGAACGGCTGGAACCTCGCGTCGTGCTCAATGGGGCTCCGATTGCCGTGCCGGACCCCTGGTATAGCACCAGTCTCAACACGCCCCTGACTGTGACGAGCCAGGGCACGACCCTGCTGGCGAACGACTGGGATGCGGAAGGCAGTTCGCTCAGCGCGTCGCTGGTAACGGGTCCCAGCCACGGGACGTTGAGTAATTTCGCTGCGGGCGGCACATTTACCTACACCCCGAGCACCGGCTACACGGGCTTCGACCAATTCTCCTACCGCGTCAATGACGGCACCGATAACAGCAACATTGTTCAGGCGTCGATTGCCGTGGGCGGCTACTTGGGACCGCGGACCAATCAGGACGGCTCGGTGCAGGATCTGTCGCTGCTCTCGGGTGGCCTGGAGCAAGTGCAGCCGATTACTCCCGCAGTGTCCTTGGTCTATCAGTCAGACACGCAGGCCAATGCCATTGCCGTGGTGGAGACTTCGTTGCGTCCGGGACTGGGTGTGCCCAGCCAGATGAAGGCCCAGCTTACGTTCAATGGCACGGCAGGCACGCTTTGCACCTACTATACCTACGGCATCGTGTCGGGGGATTCGCTGCGATTTGCCCTGCAGGCCAATACCTCCTCGCTCGCCACCGGGCATTATGACTGGTCGATGGATGTCACGACCGTCTATGGCAGCTCGACGGTCCACACGTTTACCGGCAGCCAGGACATCGTCAATCGCAACAGTTCGTCAGCCCCCTTTGGCCGCGGCTGGCAGCTCTCCGGACTCAGCTCGCTGGCGGTGCAGTCCAACGGGGCGCTGCTGGTGCGCAGTGACGGCACCACACAGTGGTTTGCCAGTGACGGCTCGGGGGGCTTTCTGCACGGCGAAGGGGATGCAACCTACTCCACGCTCGTACAAAACGCGAACCAGACGTACACGCTCTCGGACACGCACGGTAATCAGAACAACTTCTCCTCGGGCGGCCTGCTCACTTCGCGCGTGGATGCCAACGGCAACACGACCAGCTACAGCTACACCAGCGGACTACTCACCCAGATCACCGATCCCTACGGGCGCAGTACCACGCTCAGCTACACGAGCGGCCGACTCACTTCGGTCACCGATGCTGCCGGTCGCACGGGCACGTTGGCCTACGATGCCAGTGGCCGTCTGACCAGCATCACGCAGCCGGATCCCGATGGGGCCGGGCGCTCGCGGCTCCCGTCACGTCCTTGACCTACGATGCGACCACGCATCGCTTGACCCGCGTCACCAACGCGCTCTCGCAAAACACGAATTTCGCCTATGGCACGCACGGGCGATTGACTTCGATCACGCATCCGGATAGCACCGTTTGGAGCTGGACCGCGCTGGAGACCGTGGGCCTGCCGACGGGGACCAGCGGTAATGCGATTGCGCGGGCCAACCCCACCGGCTCGGGCAGGGATGGGCAAGGTATTCCCGGCACGTTTCGCACCGATCGTTTTGGCCTCGTGAGCCAATGGATCGATCCGCTAAGCCACAGTACGCTCACCCAGCGCAATGCCGATGGTCTGCCGGTGCGAGTGACCCAGGCCGATCCCGATGGCACTTCGGGGCCGCTGACCAGTCCCATCACCTTGCTGGGCTACAGCTCGGTCGGCGACCTGGTGTACCAGCAGAATCCCGACGGCAATGCAACCACTTGGACCTACACCACGTCGCTGCACCAGGTAGCCACGGCCACCGATGAACTGAACCGCACAACGTCGTATTCCTATGACTCGGCGGGGAACGTCACCAGCATCACCGATCCGGCCGGAAAAAGCACCACCTACACCTACAACAGTCACGGCCTGCCCACCAGCATCACCACACCGGATCCGGATGGCACGGGTCCCCTCTCGGCCGCCGTGACCTCGTTTGCCTACGACAGCTACGGCAGGCTCACCACCCAGACGAATCCCGATAGTTCGACCCGCACCTACGCCTACAATTCAGCCGATCAGATAACCAGCGACACGGACGAGCTGGCACATGCGGCCAGCTTCACCTACGATGCGCTCGGACGCCTGACCAGTCAGACTGATCGCAGCGGGGCCGAGACCTCGTATGTCTACAACGCCGTGAATCTGCTGGCCCAGGAGACTGACGCTCTCGACCACGTGACGGACTACACCTACAACAGTCGTGGCTGGCTGACCCGCACCGACCTGCCCGATCCGGACGGCAGCGGGCCCTTGGACCGGCCGTACTCGGTCCGCGGCTACGACTCGGTGGGACATCTCACATCGTTGGGAGAACCGACGAATCTGGGCGCGCCGTACCAGTTCAGTTACGACACAGCCGGACGCCGCACCGGGGTGCGGCACCAGGGCGATACATCGGGCACCACCTATACCTACGACAATCTGAACCGCGTGATCAAGGTAGTCAATCCGGAGCTCTACACCGCCTCGACCTACTACAGCTACAACTGGCGTGGTCAGGTGACCGAGGTCTCGCAAATCTACGACCTGGGCGGTGCTCCCACATTGACTACAGCCTATGAATATGACCCGGCTGGCCAGCTCATCACAGAAGTCGATCCACGTGGTTACAGCACGAAGTACGTGTACGATGCCCGCGGATTGCTGAGCACCCTCTGGCTGCCTGATCCGGACGGCGATGATCCCAATACCACGGGTCCCGAATTCCGCAGCTGGGAAAAATCCACCTATGATGACGTAGGCCGCTTGATCCGCACGGAAGATGTACTGGGGCGGCACACCGACTATGTGTACAACAATCGCGACTGGATGACCCAGACGACACTGCCCGATCCCGATGGTGATGGGGCACTGGGCAGTCCCGTGACCAGTGCCACCTACGATGCGGCCGGACGCACGCTGTCCACAACCGACCCGTTGGGAAACGTCACTTCGGCCACGTATGACAATCTGGGCCGCATCCTGAGCGTGACCGGGGAAGACCCCGATGATAGTGGCCCGCTGTCGGCTCCCGTCGAGTCCCGCACGTACGATGCCTTGGGAAATTTGCTCACGCGTGACCGATGCCGGTGGCCATGTGACCAGCTGGCAATATGATGCCTTGCAGCGGCCCACACAGATGACCGAGCCCGATCCCGATGGTGGCGGAGCGTTAACGGCACCGGTGACTGTCTATGAATATGGGTCGAGCACGCTGCTCTCCAAAGTGACGGACCCGTTGGCACGGGAAACCACCTTCCAGTATGATGCGCGCGGTCGCCGCACGGGCGTGACCGATGAGCTGGGCAATCAGACCACCTACACCTATAACCTGGCTGACCAGATTACCCGGGTCACGGCTCCCGATCCGGACGGTGGCGGACCGCTCACCGCTCCGGTGACCAGTTACACGTACGATTACTTTCAGCGACTGAGCCAGGTCTCGCAGCCCGGTGGAGGCTCGATCTCCTACAGCTACGACGCCGCCGGGAATCTCGTGAGCCTGACCGACCCGGTCGGTAACGAAACGACGTATGCCTACGACGGGCTCGGACGATTGTCGATCGAAACCAACGAGTCGCAGGACTGGCGCTCGTACGACTACGACCTGGCCGGGAATCTGTCCCGGGTGCGGGATCGCAATGGGCGGGTGCTGCGGTTCTATTACGATCAGCTGGATCAGATGACCAGCGAAGCAGTGGCGCAGCGGTGCCGATCCGGGCCCGGACCTGAGCATCGAGACCACCGCCGAGGGCGGCACGCAAGATGAAGTGCAGCGCGTCGGCTTCACCAGTACCTACATCTCCGGCGGCACGTTCACGCTCTCGTACAATGGCCAGACCACGTCGCCCATCACCTATAACGCCACGGCCGCCCAGGTGCAAAGTGCCTTGGAAGCCTTATCGAATATCGCTGCTGGTGATGTGGTGGTGACCAAACTCCAAAACACCTATACGGCCCAGGAGTGGAAACTGGAGTTCCAGGGGGCGTTGGGCGCGGCGAATCTGGTGCAGACCACGATCGACACGACCAACATCGGGGGCATGGGCACCAAAGTGGAGATCGAGGCCACCGATGTGCAAGGCAGTGGTGGGGGCGATGAAGTGCAGAGCGTGACGCTCAGCAATGCCACGGGCGGCACGTTCCGGCTGGCATTGGATGGGTATGTGACCGCCTCGCTGGCCTACAACGCCACGGCGTCCCAGGTGGAAGCGGCCTTGGAGGCATTGGGCAGCGTGGACAACGTGACGGTGACCGGCAATGCCGGCGGTCCCTGGACGGTGACGTTCGGCGGCACGCAAAGCGGGACGAATGTGTCGCGCATGGATGGCGATGTGTCGGCGGCCACGGCCGGCAGTCTGGTCCGCACCGTTGAGCTACACGCTACGATGCGGCCAGTCAACTCACGGCCGCCTCGGATCCCGACAGCAGTTATGCGGTCGGTTATGACAACCTGGGCCGCGTGATCTCGGTCGACAACAACGGCACGTCGGGTGTGCCGCGCGTGATTCTCGCAGAGCAGCGTACGACGCGGCGGGCAATCGCACGAGTCTCTCGGCCATCGATCGGCGGCACGGCCGATTTTCTGAACACCTACACGTACGATGCGCTCGATCGCTTGACGCGCGTGGATCAGGTCGGCCAGAGCGGCGGCAACAGCGTGGCCGAGAAGCGAGTCGATCTGGCCTACAACGCCATCGGCCAGTTCACGTCGATCGCCCGGTACAAGGACACGGATGGCGGCACGACGAATGAGGTGGCCACGTCGGCGTACACGTACGATACGCTGGGCCGCCTGACCGGTCTGGCCTACACCAAGGGCGGCAACAACCTGTTCACGCCCTATAGCTGGACGTATGACAGTCTCTCGAGCGCCGGGATGGATTTCGGCGAGGCGGTGGCCGATCCGCGTGCCGGGGCGACCGCAGCGTCCGCCGTGTTCAGTGGCCTGGGCCGCATCACGCAGATGGTCAGCCAGGACGGCACGAGCACGTACGGCTACGATTCGAAGAGCGAGCTGACGTCGGCGACCCATTCGTATCAGACCAACGAAAGCTATTCGTACGACAACAACGGCAACCGGACGATGACCGGTTACCAGACGGGCGACGACAATCGGCTGACCAACGATGGCACGTATTCATACCAGTACGACGCCGAGGGCAATCGCACCCGCCGCACGAAGACCGCCACGGGCGAAGTGACCGAGTACAAGTGGGACTATCACAACCGGTTGGTGAAGGTGACCGACAAGAACTCCCAGGGCACCGTCACGCAGGTGGTCGAGTACACCTACGACGTGTTCGATCGCCGGATCGCCAAGGAGGTCGACACCACTTCGCCGTTCGACATGGCCGACGCGGCGATCGAGCGGTACGTGTACGACGACATCCACAATGGTCTGGTCTCGCCCGACGGCGGCAACGTGGTGCTGGACTTCGTCGATCCCGACGGCAGCGGTGCTCAGTCGATCGCCATGTCCAAGCGGTACCTCTACGGCGAGGCGGTCGATCAGATCCTGGCCCAGGAGGATCTGTCCAAGACTCTCGGCGACGCCAGCCGCACGCTCTGGCCGCTGGTCGACAACCTGGGCACGGTCCGCGACCTGGCCAAGCAGGACGGCACGATCGCCGCGCACTACAAGTACGACTCCTACGGCAACGTCACGACCGGCGACACGTCCAAGACCCGCTATCTCTTCACCAGCCGCGAATTCGACACGGCCACCGATCTGCAATACAACCGCGCTCGCTGGTACGATGCCGGCGTCGGCCGCTGGCTCAGCGAGGATCCGCTCGGGTTCGCGGCCGGGGATGCGAATGTCGGGAGGTATGTGAGAAACCGAAGTCCGTTAGCGGTTGACCCGAGCGGGTTGGAACCCCCTTTCCTGCCACCCCAAGGGAATACTCAGTATTGTGTTCCTCTGTACAGAAATGGTGTGATAATCGGGAATGGCGTCGGTGCTGGGATTGGGCACCCGCATCTGCCTCCGAATCCAATTACGAATTTCTTACCACCGCGGATTCCCGACATTCCAACCGATCCCCCTGGGCCAGGTTGGGTTTGGCATCCCGACGGGAAACAGTGGCACAATCCGGGAACTGGCGAATCGCTGCATCCTGATCTGGACCATCCTTTGCCGAAGGGTCCACATTGGGGGTATAAGGACCCGTATGGAAACAAATGGGATTGGTACCCGGACGAAGGCGTTTGGAGACCGAACGGTCCGATCCGCCCTCGACCGCTTCCAGAGTTTCCACCCGACGCACTTGACACGGCGATTGAGGTTACGACCGACATCGGTGTCGGCGTGTTGTTGTACTGGGTGATATCGGAAGGTAGCCGAGCCTTTCCTCTTCGCAACTTCGTTCCAATCCCGTAAAGGCGGTTCTAGTAAACAATAGGTCACTTCGGGGTCTGCTAATTGTGAATTTGCGTGTAAGAAACAAACCGTTGCGTAGCGTTGCGCAATCTCATCTGAGGGAGAATCTGAGGAAGAGCGCAAATGACCACTCGGTATCGGCCGAGTTGCTCGCGCGTATCCAGTCGTTGTCATTGTCATTCACCGCAATTGCCTTCAGAGATCTGTCAGAACACGAATTGGGCAACCTGCGCTTCGCGTATGGACGACGCGGTGAAGCATACCGTGTCGGCTTCGACGGTATCACTGCGTCGATCGAGCAGGCAGCGGCGTTCTTCGGCAAGCATGAGGAAGGAGTCTGCGTGCTGGAGCACTCCGTAGGAAGGCGAACGGACAAAAGAGTGCGGGCTCTCGCTGGCAACGTTCGATACTTCGGGGACGAAGTTTACAGCGTGATCCCAGCTATCGACGCGCGATCCAGCAGCTTCGAAGATGAGATTCTTGAAGCTTGGCGAGCGAATTGGTTTACGGGCTTCTTCTTGAGCGGATGCCCGCCGGAATGGTTAGAGAAGGAAAACTTGCCGCGTGATTTTCCTGTTCGTGTTTGCGAAGACTTCCGCATTATCTTCACCGAGGCATTTGATGGCGAAGGGCTACTACTGGCTGAGCGCGTGTCGTAGGCCAAGAAGGCGGACACACAGAAATCGAATGGTCGACGGAGGGGGACGGTGGGGTGATTTGCTCAGCTAGTAGCCCAGGGGGCTCGGAGTTGGTGGATGGGGCGAGAATGGGGGGAGAAGCTGCCGGATGGGCTGCGGCAAGTGATTCGGCGCGGACGGTGACCGCAGAGGCTGTTGATCGAGGGGGAAAAAGGGTCACACGACCCGCTGCAGTCCCGGGCGCGGACTCAGCGATGCGGGGTCAGCTCTGCTGGCGCGTCACGTGAACCCGTCTGAACTCGCGTCGGCTGGATGCGTGCCTGGTTCGGGCTCGGCCTCAGCAGAGATTTCGCGGCAGAGTCTGATCCCCCGCAGCCAGTGTTGTGAGAGAAAACGGAGTCTGCCTCCATATTGTCTTATTCCTATGACTCGGCGGGGAACGTCACCACCATCACCGATCCGGCCGGAAAAAGCACCACCTACACCTACAACAGTCACGGCCTGCCCACCAGCATCACCACACCGGATCCGGATGGCACGGGTTCCCTCTCGGCCGCCGTGACCTCGTTTGCCTACGACAGCTACGGCAGGCTCACCACCCAGACGAATCCCGATAGTTCGACCCGCACCTACGCCTACAATTCAGCCGATCAGATAACCAGCGACACGGACGAGCTGGCACATGCGGCCAGCTTCACCTACGATGCGCTCGGACGCCTGACCAGTCAGACTGATCGCAGCGGGGCCGAGACCTCGTATGTCTACAACGCCGTGAATCTGCTGGCCCAGGAGACTGACGCTCTCGACCACGTGACGGACTACACCTACAACAGTCGTGGCTGGCTGACCCGCACCGACCTGCCCGATCCGGACGGCAGCGGGCCCTTGGACCGGCCGTACTCGGTCCGCGGCTACGACTCGGTGGGACATCTCACATCGTTGGGAGAACCGACGAATCTGGGCGCACCGTACCAGTTCAGTTACGACACAGCCGGACGCCGCACCGGGGTGCGGCACCAGGGCGATACATCGGGCACCACCTATACCTACGACAATCTGAACCGCGTGATCAAGGTAGTTAATCCGGAGCTCTACACCGCCTCGACCTACTACAGCTACAACTGGCGTGGTCAGGTGACCGAGGTCTCGCAAATCTACGACATGGGCGGTGCTCCCACATTGACTACAGCCTATGAATATGACCCGGCTGGCCAGCTCATCACAGAAGTCGATCCACGTGGTTACAGCACGAAGTACGTGTACGATGCACGCGGATTGCTGAGCACCCTCTGGCTGCCTGATCCGGACGGAGATGATCCCAATACCACGGGTCCCGAATTCCGCAGCTGGGAAAAATCCACCTATGATGACGTAGGCCGCTTGATCCGCACGGAAGATGTACTGGGGCGGCACACCGACTATGTGTACAACAATCGCGACTGGATGACCCAGACGACACTGCCCGATCCCGATGGTGATGGGGCACTGGGCAGTCCCGTGACCAGTGCCACCTACGATGCGGCCGGACGCACGCTGTCCACAACCGACCCGTTGGGAAACGTCACTTCCATCACGTATGACAATCTGGGCCGCATCCTGAGCGTGACCGGGGAAGACCCCGATGATAGTGGCCCGCTGTCGGCTCCCGTCGAGTCCCGCACGTACGATGCCTTGGGAAATTTGCTGACGGTAACCGATGCCGGTGGCCATGTGACCAGCTGGCAATATGATGCCTTGCAGCGGCCCACACAGATGACCGAGCCTGATCCCGATGGTGGCGGAGCGTTAACGGCACCGGTGACTGTCTATGAATACGGGTCGAGCACGCTGCTCTCCAAAGTGACGGACCCGTTGGCACGGGAAACCACCTTCCAATATGATGCGCGCGGTCGCCGCACGGGCGTGACCGATGAGCTGGGCAATCAGACCAGCTACACCTATAACCTGGCTGACCAGATTACCCAGGTCACGGCTCCCGGATCCGGACGGTGGCGGACCGCTCACCGCTCCGGTGACCAGTTACACGTACGATTACTTCCAGCGACTGAGCCAGGTCTCCCAGCCCGGTGGAGGTTCGATCTCCTACAGCTACGACGCCGCCGGGAATCTCGTGAGCCTGACCGACCCGGTCGGCAACGAAACGACGTATGCCTACGACGGGCTCGGGCGGTTGTCGATCGAAACCAATGAGTCGCAGGACTGGCGCTCGTACGACTACGACCTGGCCGGGAATGTTTCCAGGGTGCGGGATCGCAATGGGCGGGTGCTGCGGTTCTATTACGATCAGCTGGATCAGAAGACCAGCGAAGAGTGGCGCAACGGTGCCGATCCGGGCCCGGACCTGAGCATCGAGACGACCGCCGAGGGCGGCACGCAAGATGAAGTGCAGCGCGTCGGCTTCACCAGTACCTACATCTCCGGCGGCACTTTCACCCTCACGTACAATGGCCAGACCACGTCGCCCATCACCTATAACGCCTCGGCCGCCCAGGTCCAAAGTGCCTTGGAGGCCTTATCGAATATCGCTGCTGGTGATGTGGTGGTGTCCAAACTCCAAAACACCTATACGGTCCAGGAGTGGAAACTGGAATTCCAGGGAGCGTTGGGCGCGGCGAATCTCGTGCAGACCACGGTCGACGCGACCAACATCGGGGGCATGGGCACCAAGGCGGAGATCGAGGCCACCGATGTGCAAGGCAGTGGTGGGGGCGATGAAGTGCAGAGCGTGACGCTCAGCAACGCCACGGGGGGTACGCTGCGGCTGGCATTGGATGGGTATGTGACCGCCTCGCTGGCCTACAACGCCTCGGCATCCCAGGTGGAAGCGGCCTTGGAAGCATTGGGCAGCGTGGACAACGTGACGGTTACCGGCAATGCCGGAGGTCCCTGGACCGTGACGTTTGGCGGCTCGCAAAGCGGGACGAATGTGTCGCGCATGGATGGCGATGTGTCGGCGGCCACGGCCGGGAGTCTGGTGCGCACCGCGACCTACACCTATGACGCGGCCGGTCAGCTCACGGCGGCTTCTGATCCCGATAGCAGCTATGCGGTCGGTTATGACAACCTGGGCCGCGTGATCTCGGTCGACAACAACGGCACCTCGGGTGTACTGCGTGTGATTTTGCAGAGCAGCTACAACGCGACGGGCAATCGCAGCAGTCTCTCGGCCTCGATCGGCGGCACGGCAGATTTTCTCAACAGCTACACATACGATGCACTTGATCGCTTGATCCGAGTGGACCAGGTTGGTCAGAGCGGCGGCAACAGCGTCGCCGAGAAGCGGGTCGATCTGGCCTACACCGCGATTAACGAGTTCACGTCGATCGCCCGGTATAAGGACACGGATGGCGGCTCGACGCATGAAGTCGCCACGTCAGCATACACGTACGATACGCTCGGCAGACTCACCGGTCTGGCCTACACCAAGGGCGGCAACAATCTGTTCACGCCCTATAGCTGGACGTTTGACAGTCTCTCGAGTGCTGGGATGGATTTCGGCGAGGCGGTAGCCGATCCGCGTGTCGGAGCGACTGCAGCGTGCGGCCGTGTTCAGTGGCCTGGGCCGCATCACGCAGATGGTCAGCCAGGACGGCACCAGCACGTACGGCTATGATGCCAAGAGCGAACTGACTTCGGCCACCCACACGTTCCAGAGCAACGAAAGCTACTCGTACGACAACAACGGCAACCGCACCATGACCGGTTACCAGACGGGGACGATAACCGGCTGACCAACGACGGCACGTATTCCTACCAATACGATGCCGAGGGAAATCGCACCCGTCGCACCAAGACCTCCACGGGTGAGGTGACCGAGTACGAGTGGGACTATCACAACCGGCTGGTCAAGGTGACCGACAAGAATTCCCAAGGCACGGTCACCCAGGTCGTGGAATACACCTACGACGTGTTTAACCGCCGGATCGCCAAGGAGGTCGATACCACTTCGCCGTTTGACATGGCCGATGCGGCGATTGAGCGGTACGTGTACGACGACATCCAGAACGGTCTGGTGTCGCCGGACGGCGGCAACGTGGTGCTGGACTTCGTCGATCCCGACGGCAGTGGTGCTCAGTCCATCGCGCTTGTCGCAAGCGTTACCTCTACGGCGAGGCGGTCGATCAGATCCTCGCCCAGGAGGATCTGTCCAAGACTCTGGGTGATGCCAATCGCACCCTCTGGCCGCTGGTGGACAATCTGGGCACCGTTCGCGACCTGGCCAAGCAGGACGGCACGATCGCCGTGCACTACAAATACGACAGCTACGGCAACGTCACTTCCGGCGACACGTCCAAGACCCGTTATCTCTTCACCGGCCGCGAATTCGACACCGCCATCGACCTGCAATACAATCGCGCCCGCTGGTATGATCCCGAAGTTGGCCGCTGGATCAGCGAGGATCCGCTCTCGTTTGCTGCCGGAGATGCGAATGTCGCGAGGTATGTGGGGAATGAGGTCACTGGGGCGATAGACCCAAGTGGGTTGGATGACCTCCCGAAGCTCCCTCCGGGAACTCCGGCAAACGGCTTTCACGGTACTGGCCAATGGGTATTCACCAATTTCGACGAAATGTGGCGTTTCTTCAGGGTCATCGGCAGAGCAAATGAATGGCCTTGGCCACTGACGGCCCCAAACATGGAACAATTGGAACGCGGCTGTGTTGGACTTGCGATGTTTCGTCTTGGGTTCTTCTTGTCGGCGAAAGACGGAGGCAAGGACTTTCCATACGATATTGATGGCTCTGTTATCTTTGATGCGATTGCTCCGGCCATTGACTATTATCGAAGGCACAGACCACGGCAGCCGGGTGATCCTGAAGTTCTGCTCGTGGCAATGCAACTGCCGGGGAATCCGGTGGTTCAGAGGCAGGATGGGCGAGAGCGAATTGACCCCCATCAACTGTTCATTGATGAGATTCAAGAAGACCAGCAAACCAAGACCGCACCCGGTGTCGTGTATAATTTCGGCACATATTGGGATCTTGGGAATGGGGATGGATATTGGGAATACATGCTCCACTCATTTCAGTGGGATCGCATCAACTTCCCCAAGGAGCCGCCTTTTCCGACCGTCAGGCACGGCAACTTGCCTGGGAGGGTGGGCGACTTTCCTTATAGGGACTTCTTCATTATTGCGCCCGTGAAGCGTGTGGAAGAGTCTAAATGAGAAAGCGCATTCTTTGTAGAATTCCGGCGGGCCACCATTCGGCATTATTCGCCGACAAATCACCATGCGAGAGGAGTATCTCGGTGACTAGTCTTCACCTGATCGTTCCACGAGTGTCAGCGTTTGCTGTCGCTCTGTTCCCCAATTTCCGGCGATCGGCAGCGTGGAGTTACATATTCTTCATGTTCACGCTGCCCCAAAGCGTCACAGCATCTCCGTGGCCTCCAGAGCAAAGAGAATTCAATGACGATGAACCAATGGCTACGGTAGTTGTACCTGCCGAGTCAACCGGAAAGTATGACGTGCCGACACGCGCGAGAATTCGATCGATCGAGGCCGAAATGTATAACGTGACGACGATCTTATCCGCCAGACTACCCGACGTGGATAGCTTTGTGGTTCCCGCTTCCAGCTGGGATGCGATTCTTGAGTACTTTCGCAATCCGCGAGTCGATCCTGCGCCACGAGTGACTTGGCCCGCTATTGGCAGACTGAAGATCACCCAGGACGACGGAGAGGTGATCGACATCACTTTTTTCTGGTACAAGTCGAAGACGCGACTACACTACTCAGTTCGCGGCGTACGCTGTTATGATGGGCGGGGTGGCACTGACAGAGGAGCGTACGACGACGCGTTGACTCTTGATCAACGTCTACGCACGGCATACAAGTGTCTGAAAGGACACATTACAACGGAGCCCCTGCGAAGCGAGAAATGCAAGTGAAAAACGGGAGAGGAAGACGCCTGGAATCTGATTGTTACGGGCCGAATTATCGTCGCACGTTTGGCCGCGTTAGGGGATTTGGCCTCTGATTTGGCGCACTTGACCGAATTGTCGAGGATTCTGGAGAAGATGAGGCCGGCAAGCCCATCTGATCGCGGTTGAGGATCAGCGCAGTGTCCCGGCGTCACACCGATCGATGGAATGCGATCGGTGTGAGAGGCCGGGCATTGAGTTGCACGCGAATCTCCGGATCAAGAGTTCGAAACGAAACGGAAAAGGGGACAGGTACATTTTGCACGGCAATCAAGGCAGTCTGGGCGGAGTCTTGCGGATGTACGCACGTCCATGGCTACTGATTGCTCGCACATCAATGTCACACCGTGCAGCTCACACCACGGCTCTATCAGTCACTTTCCTAACCTGCCTCGCATTCCGCAAGAAGTGTGCCTATCCCCATTTCCCTTCTGACGCTCAGCAATGCCACGGGGGGCACGCTGCGGCTGGCGTTGGATGGGTATGTGACCGCCTCGCTGGCCTACAACGCCTCGGCATCGCAGGTGGAAGCAGCCTTGGAGGCATTGGGCAGCGTGGACAACGTGACGGTTACCGGCAATGCCGGAGGTCCCTGGACCGTGACGTTTGGCGGCTCGCAAAGCGGCACCAATGTGTCGCGCATGGATGGCGATGTGTCGGCGGCCACGGCCGGGAGTCTGGTGCGCACCGCGACCTACACCTATGACGCGGCCGGTCAGCTCACGGCGGCTTCTGATCCCGATAGCAGCTATGCGGTCGGTTATGACAACCTGGGCCGCGTGATCTCGGTCGACAACAACGGCACCTCGGGTGTACTGCGTGTGATTTTGCAGTGTGCGGGCTCGAATCGCGACTGGCAATCGCAGCAGATTCTCGGCCTCGATTGGCGGCACGGCAGATTTTTGAACAGCTGAGAATATGAGGCCGTCAGGTCGTTGGATCGCGGTTGCGATCAGGTGGGGCAGACCCGACGTCACACCGTGGCTGGAATACGACGTGTGAGTGCCGGGCCTATAGACGCCAGCGAGCATTCAAGTCGATTGCGCGGTGTAAGGACGCCGATGGCGGCTTGTACCACTCCGAAGTGTCCACGTCCACGGAAGTGTACGAGGGCGATCGCAAGTTGACCGGTTGAATTCTCACCAAGGGCGAAACAATGAGTCAATTGGTCCGGGGGTAATGGTCGTCGTACTCGCCGCACGACGGGCAGAGGAACCGGAAGTAGCCCCGAATGCTTTGGGGCGGACCGTCGGCCTAGTTGCAGTATGTCAGCTTTCATCGGTAGCTCGTTGCGGATCGCACGCAGCAGTTCATCGAGATCATGTTGGTGTTCCTTGGATCGGGGAAGTCGGGTCGTCAAAAGTCGGTAATGTCGATTTCCTTTTGCCAGTGCGGCTGAATCAGGAGAAAACGGAAGCAGAACGGAAGCAGACACCCTGCTCCTCCTGGAATCGCGGCGGCAGTTCGCGAGCGGCGGATGGTCACGCTGGCAAGGGGAACGGGTAGCGATAGCTTCGAACTGGCGAACAGAACGCGTACAAGACGAGGGCGCGGCGTCAACTGCCAACTGGGGAAAAAGAGCAGACACCCTGTTCCTCCTGGAATCGCGGCGGCAGTTCGAGAGCGGCGAATGGTCACGCTGGCAAAGGGAAGGGGTGGTGAAAGCTTCGATCGGGCGAAGAAGAGCGAGCAGACGACGCGTTCAGCGCGGCGTCAACGGCGAATGCACGCTGTGGGCGCGCAGGTCGGGAAAGGAAGCAGACACCCTGCTCCACGCGAATCGGGGAGGCGGTTCGAGAGCGGCGGATGGTCACGCTGGCAAGGGGAACGGGTGGCGAAAGCTACGACCAGGCGAAGAAGATCGCGTACGAGACGCGCTGGGCGCGGCGTCAACGGCGAACTGGTGCTGTGGGCGCGCAGGTTGAGCGCCGGATGCGGGATGCGAAATGAATTTTGCCGGCCGTGATGCGAACCGAGTCAGGCGAATAAGGATGGCCTCAGGCAAACAGCCGCCGGCTGGCTGAGGCACGGAAAAAGAGCAGACACCCTGTTCCTCCTGGAATCGCGGCGGCAGTTCGAGAGCGGCGAATGGTCACGCTGGCAAAGGGAAGGGGTGGTGAAAGCTTCGATCGGGCGAAGAAGAGCGAGCAGACGACGCGTTCAGCGCGGCGTCAACGGCGAATGCACGCTGTGGGCGCGCAGGTCGAGCGCCGTATGCGGGGTGAGGAATAAATTTTGCCGACTATCAAGCGATCCGAGTCACGCGAGGGAGGATGGCCTTAGGCAAACAGCCGCCGGCTGGCTGAGGCGCCCTTGAGACAACTGCGGCCCATCCGCTGAGCGACTTCCTCCAAGGCCGCGGGAGTGCCGACGGCGTGGCAGAAGACGCTGTCGTAATGCTGCAGCGTATCGAGCCAGGCCTCCTCGTTCACCTCCAGATGATCCAGCAGCGTTTCCACGTCCTTGGGAACCGCAGTGCATCGGCCGTTGCGCAGTTGACGAGCGGTCCATTCTAGCAACCGTAGGTAATTCTCCAGCGAAATCTCCAGCAGCCCCAAATCGGATGCGCGACGGCCCCAGCGTGACGAGAACGCGATCGTCTCGTCCTGGAGCGTCTCCGCGCGCAGCGTCAGTTCCCCCAGCCACCCATCCGCTCGGCTGGGGCTGTTGGGCCGCTGCTCTTGCGCCAGGATCCGCTGGTAGGCCGACGTATAGCGAGCGGTGCGCGGTGAAGCGGCTTCACCCGCCTTGATCGGATTCAAATCCACGTACAGGGCGCAGATCAACATGCCGCGAGGATCGGCACATTCACGGCACTTGAAGCGCGTCTCAAAAAACCGGCCTGTGCATTCATCTTCCTTATTGGCGCGCGCGCGATGTTTTCGCAGAGAATCCCCATGAACCAGGAAATATTGCTCAACCGGCGCCGCATCTGCTGGATGCGTTTCTTGTTGCGCACCGCCTGTTCAATCCGCTTTTCGTGGGGCAGCGGCAGATCGTCCGACATGCATTTGGCGATCCGCATGATGGTCAGATAGCGGCGTGCCACCTCGTGGGGCGACCAGCGTCTGGCCACATCGGGCCGCGACCGCAGCATCAGGTGGAGATGATTACTGAGTTCCGCGTGGAATTCCACTTCGATGGCGAACAGCGCAGCCAGCTGTTCTTCTCGCGTGAGAATCCAGTCGCGGCGGTGGGAGAAGTCGCGGCCGGTAAGTGGATCCAGGCCACAGAGAAAGGCGCGCCGCACGCAGCGTACCCAACAGTGGTAAACCGCTTTGCGATCACGGCCCAACAACTTGCGACGGGCATAGGCGACCATGGGGCAATCCCTCCGTGTGCAGGCAGTGTCCGCAGCCCCGCGGCCGCTGGTGGACCGATGGGGGTCATCAGAAAACACTGCGCGAAAGTGATTGCCCGCCTTTCGCTCGCCAGGAGTCCATACATCTTACCCGATTCACCCTCCCCTGCAACACCCTCCGCAGTAGGGTGTCGGTGACATACGCATGTCACCGCATAAACGGCTATTGAGCCGCTGAGCACACTCTGCCTGTGCCCCCGACCGTTCGTTCAAGTACTCACCAAGATGGGAAACAGGGTGTCTGCTCTCTTCCCCCACTCCCGCAGCACCCATTCTTCTTCTGAGCCGTTGTGGCACGACCGCAGCAGGTTGTCGCGTCGCTCGGGTGCCCTAAGTCCTAATTCTGGTTTCTCCATCACTTGGCTGTCTTCGTGAAAAAGCACTGCTCGTACGCGGCTTCATCTGGCGGGCCGAACGTGACATAGAATTCTGGTTGCTCGGAGAGCACCATGATGGTCGCCGCAAATGTGAAAAATGTGGACTCCGTCCTGCCCCTCGAACCACAGACGGGGTGCTGAGCAGAATCCTTGGAAGCCAGAGTTTGCTTGATCAGTTCAAGTCGCGATCCCCCAGTTGCTTTCCTCAGTCTTCGCTCCAAACACTCAAGCCGGACTCTACTGTTTTCGTCTCCGTCGCTCTTTTTGCTGCTGGCAAGTGTCGCCTTGTACTTGCCGTTGTAGTCATCGTTGACGAGCGGGTGATTGGTGTGCCAAACGACATTACCCTGGCCGTTGGGTCTGTATTGCACGACTTTGCCTGCAGAGCATTCAAAGCAATGCACCCCGTTCGGCCCACCCACTACATAGTTAGCTCCTGAGGCATGTTTGACCCGGTTGAGGAAGGCGACCGCGTCTTCTTCGCTTTGCTGCATGAGAACGCCGCGAATAACGCAGTTCACCGGCAAGCCATCGCGGCAGTTGCTAAGCTGTGAAACCGTATTGACGCAGATTCCAATGCTCTTGTTGTTTACACCATTCCAACCGATACAACCGGCGTTGCTGTGGGTGAGTATTTCGAGATCGGATTCCTGCTGCCTGATTCGCAGTACAACTTGAAACCCATCCCGAAAAGTCTCCAAATCGTTGTTCTGGGCGACATACGCCGGTTGTTCGTCTCCTTTGCTAAAACCTAGGCTGCTGCAACGCTGTTGTGCGATACTTTCCCCCTGGGCCCAATACTCATCCAGAAACTGGAACATGAACATCGTATCGAAGTCGATCTCGGCGCCGTCGGCAATGCCCTTAATCTCGTCGAGTATATCGGGCGTCCATTTCTTAATGGCAGAGACGTAATCGGTCTTCTCTACGAATCGTTTGATGAAGAGATCCGGGTCCATCTTATATTGTCTCATTAGGTCGGTCTTCCAAAGCTGAATCAGCTGATGGATCTGGTCTCTTAGTTGCCTCCCGTGTGTCAGTCCGCGATCATATGGCGATCCTTCAGAACCAAAATCGCATGCGTCTTAGGTTGGAGGGTGGCTGAGGATTGGGCTATTGCCACTGTGGAAGTCGCCATCAGAATCGCCGTGGTGATCACCATGCTTTTCATCGCTGCATCCCTTTGTTTTGTACGTGGACCGGGAAGAATCACGTAAAGCGCCGCACATTTCTGGAAACTCGCTGGAGCACAGGACACTTACCCTCCGGGGAAACCCATCTTGTGGAGACTCACCGACCCGAGCTCATTCCCGGCGATCCGTTCCCTTAGCGTTCGATTTCCAACGCACCCGAGCGCATTGCGCATGACACGCGCCCTCCATATTTTGTGACAATACCGCCGTGTTCGGATCATCCCGAGTGGCACGACTACATTCGACGCTAACGGCACTGCCGCATGGCCCTACGTTCGCGCTCCAACGCGAATGGTAACCCTCTACGGCTACCGCTCACAAGAGGTATGCCCGTCACGTGGCTGCCTGCTTCCAGTGCCTCGCCTATTTCGGCTCGTGGGGCAGTTTCGCCAGCCGCCAAATTCCAATCATGCTGCCACGATGTCGGCGAGCTCACATACCGTGGCATCGTTCCATCCAAGTCCGGAAACCCCGAGTGCCGCGTCAGCCGCTTGTCAAGAAAATGCGGTCCGTATCTGGTGCGACGAGCGTGTCGTGATGAGTCACACCGCAATATCCACCGGCTCCCTCTTGCCGCGTCGTGTGCAACTCCGTCAACGCCACACGGTCGTCGGGCAGTGGCGGACACTGGATGGCAATCAGACAATCGGTGCAGGAAAACGGAAGCAGACACCCTGCTCCTTTTCAGAACGGAAGCACAGAACGGAAGCAGACACCCTGCTCCTTTTGGAATCGCGGCGGCGGTTCGCGAGCGGCGGATGGTCACGCCGGCAAGAGGAACGGGTAGCGATAGCTTCGAACTGGCGAACAAGAACGCGTACAAGACGAGGGCGGCGCGGCGTCAACTGCCAACTGGCGCTGTCGGCGCGCAGGTCGATCGCCCTATTCGCGGTAAGAAATGAATTTTGCCGACTATCAAGCGATCCGAGTCACGCGAGGGAGGATGGCCTCAGGCAAACAGCCGCCGGCTGGCGGAGGCGCCCTTGAGACAACTGCGACCCATCCGCTGAGCGACTTCTTCCAAGGCCGCGGGAGTGCCGACGGCGTGGCAGAAGACGCTGTCGTAACGCTGCAGCGTATCGAGCCAGGCCTCCTCGTTCACCTCCAGATAATCCAGCAGCGTTTCCACGTCCTTGGGAACCGCAGTGCATCGGCCGTTGCGCAGTTGCCGAGCGGTCCATTCTAGCAACCGCAGGTAATTCTCCAGCGAAATCTCCAGCAGCCCCAGATCGGATGCGCGACGGCCCCAGCGTGACGAGAACGCGATCGTCTCGTCCTGGAGTGTCTCCTCCCGCAGCGTCAGTTCCCCCAGCCACCCATCGGCTCGGTTCGGGCTGTTGGGCCGCTGCTCTTGCGCCAGGATCCGCTGGTAGGCCGACGTATAGCGAGCGGTGCGCGGCGAAGCGGCTTCACCCGCCTTGATCGGATTCAAATCCACGTACAGGGCGCAGATCAACATGCCGTGGGGATCGGCACATTCACGGCACTTGAAGCGAGTCTCGAAAAACCGGCCTGTGCATTCATCTTCCTTATTGGCGCGCCGCGCGATATTTTCGCAGAGAATCCCCATGAACCAGGAAATATTGCTCAACCGGCGCCGCATCTGCTGGATGCGTTTCTTGTTGCGCACCGCCTGTTCAATCCGCTTTTCGTTGGGCAGCGGCAGATCGTCCGACATGCATTTGGCGATCCGCATGATGGTCAGATAGCGGCGTGCCACCTCGTAAGGCGACCATCGCTTGGCCACATCAGGCCGCGACCGCAGCATCAGGTGGAGATGATTACTGAGTTCCGCATGGAATTCCACTTCGATGGCGAACAACGCTGCCAGTTGTTCTTCTCGCGTGAGAATCCAGTCACGGCGATGGGAGAAGTCGCGGCCGGTAAGTGGATCCAGGCCACAGAGAAAGGCGCGGCGGACGCAGCGTACCCAACAGTGGTAGACAGCTTTGCGATCACGGCCCAACAACTTGCGACGGGCATAGGCGACCATGGGGCAATCCCTCCGTGTGCAGGCAGTGCCCGCAGCCCCGCGGTCGCTGCTGGACCGGTGAGGACGAATCGGGAAGCACTGCGCGAAAGTGATTGCCCGCCTTTCGCTCGCCAGGAGTCCCCACATCATAGCCGATTCACAGCCCCCTGCAACACCCACCGCAGCAGGGTACCGATGACATACGTATGTCACCGCAAAAAGCGTTGCCAAGCCGCTGAGCATGTTCGGCGTTGGACGATCGCTGAAGTCGCCAACGGAATCGGTGGGAAACAGGGTGTCTGTTCGTCCCTGCCGCATACTTGGAATGGTTTGGCGACTCAATCCCGGTTCAAGTGATCGCCAATGAAGGACGGTTTCCTTTGCTGGGAACGGAGTTGCTAGATGACCACTGTCTGCAGGTTGACTACAAGGCTAGGACTCTGACGCTGGAGTAAGTCGGATAACTTATGATTGTCCAGAACGGCCTATCACCGACACCGTGGTTTGGGGATAGGCCGACCGGGACGGCGGGATATCGCGGTCGCCTTGACGCAGATTATCAATCCAAGCCCCGGCCAGTCAAACATTTCGAGCCTCATGTCTGGTTGTCCGCGATCGGGATAGGCCGACCCGGATAACGCCCTATTCGCTCCTGGATATGCCGACCGATTTGGTCATCGTCCACAAATCGTTCGTTTCTCGGCACCCGCCGACGGCTCCATTTTACCCGCCTCCGCCCGGCCACTCCACATTGGTCTTCGTATGCCTCTGCCGGGTTAGGCCAAGTCTGTTCGGAATACGGTCTTTTCTTGACGCACTCAGGTACCAACTCATTCGTGTTCGTAGATGCATACACTGCAGTCCGGTAGCGCCCGTCGCAGTTTTGCCGCTTCTTCTTCAGTGACTGCGGGACTCCATACGCAAACGAAGTCCAATTCCTTGAGCCCTGCCAATGGCGATAGATCGCGCACGGGACAGCCAGTGATATTTATCGATTTCAGGTTTGGAAAACCTGTTAATGGTGCCACATCGGTCAAGTCCGCTTTGTAAGTGAAGATGACGTGTTCAACCGTTGCGAAGTAATCCAGCCCAACCATCTCAAGCAGCCATTCGGGATAAGGCGGCGGTGGTGAAGGTACGAAGTCCCGGTCTTCCCAGTGCTCAAGCTTGTTCCCTTTTTCGTCAAGCTCATAGCCATAGTAGGGTCTACCTCCAGCCGCCCAAACCCACGCCACTGCCTTTTCCTGTCGCTCAGCATACTTCATGTTCGTGGTGTGCAAGGCGAGCAGCGCGGACAGAACGGCGATTGCCAAGAACACTGTGTGAAGACGAATGCGAAGAAGTCGGCTGATACGTGGGTGAGTCACTTCGATCCATCCTGCTCGTTACTGACTCCGTGCAACAATCCTTCGTTTCTCGTCGCAGTTCAGAAACCCACGCAGAGATGAGTTGTTGAACGTCGCTCTGGCGGCACTGCCGGGCGGCCAGGACCATGCCTCCCAACACCAAATCCCGTTCTGACACAACGCACCCATTCTAATCCACCCGAGTCCCCACAGCATCCATTGACTAATCGGCCCCTCTGCCGGGTCATGATCTCGGTCTGTAGGAAACGGTCCATAAATGAAACAAACTGGTGGGAGCTGCCTCCGTCTGTGTCCCCGTCCGATAGTCGCTCTCAGGTTTCCCCTTCTTCTGCATCTTGCGTTCTACTCGTTCGGGATTGGAGAATTGACGCGCCGAGGCTCAACAGTCCGATTGCAAAGGGAATCAGACTCCCAGATGGCGGCGGAAGGAACAACTGATTCTCGCGGCACAATTGCCACCAGGCTACCGCCGCGAATCCCAACAGAGCTGTGTTCCCGATGTATGCGCCCCATCTAAGTTGAGAACGCCACACTCTTTTCTGCGGAAGGGCGACGACGTTTATGGCCGTTGCCGCCGCCAAACACAATAGTGTTCCGCCGAGCACTCGGTTTTCATGCTCACTCACGTCAGCCAATCGGCCAGTGATGCCCAGCAAACCGAACATCCCAAAAAGGATGGCACATACAAAGTTCCCCAACCAAATGAACGTCAAGAAAATTGACCACCAACGCGGCTCAAACACTCGAATGCTGCCTTTGGATCTGGGTAGTAAGGTATCGTCTTCGGAAAAGGGTCGTTTTGCACGGCGCGACTATCCCAGACCGCCGCGCACGTAATTATCGGTCCTGTCTGCATCGCCCAGTCGCCTCTATCTGCAAACAATATTCCGCATTCCGCACTCCGCATTCCGCATTCCCTAATCGTTCGATCCACGGCCAACCATCCGTTTGCTCCGCGCGGGAAGCCGCGAGGTGGCGGCCTGTCCTGGGAACGAATGCGGAGTGCGGAATACGCAATGCGCAATGCGGAATACCGAACTGCACAGGGCAGCGTGGAGTCGCCTGCTTGTCGTGTTGGACCATCCGCCCGCGCACGTAATTATCGGTCCTGTCTGCATCGCCCAGTCGCCTCTATCTGCAAACAATATTCCGCATTCCGCATTCCGCATTCCCTAATCGTTCGATCCACGGCCAACCATCCGTTTGCTCCGCGCGGGAAGCCGCGAGGTGGCGGCCTGTCCTGGGAACGAATGCGGAGTGCGGAATACGCAATGCGCAATGCGGAATACCGAACTGCACAGGGCAGCGTGGAGTCGCCTGCTTGTCGTGTTGGACCATCCGCCCGCGCACGTAATTATCGGTCCTGTCTGCATCGCCCAGTCGCCTCTATCTGCAAACAATATTCCGCATTCCGCATTCCGCATTCCCTAATCGTTCGATCCACGGCCAACCATCCGTTTGCTCCGCGCGGGAAGCCGCGAGGTGGCGGCCTGTTCTGGGAACGAATGCGGAGTGCGGAATGCGGAATGCGCAATGCGGAATACCGAGCTGCACAAAGGCAGCGTGGAATCGCCGGCTTGTCATGTTGGAGCATCCCCCCCCCCGGCGCACGTAATTATCGGTCCTGTCTGCATCGCCCAGTCGCCTCTATCTGCAAACAATATTCCGCATTCCGCATTCCGCATTCCCTAATCGTTCGATCCACGGCCAACCATCCGTTTGCTCCGTGCGGGAAGCCGCGAGGTGGCGGCCTGTTCTGGGAACGAATGCGGAGTGCGGAATGCGGAATGCGCAATGCGGAATACCGAGCTGCACAAAGGCAGCGTGGAATCGCCGGCTTGTCATGTTGGAGCATCCCCCCCCCCGGCGCACGTAATTATCGGTCCTGTCTGCATCGCCCAGTCGCCTCTATCTGCAAACAATATTCCGCATTCCGCATTCCCTGGTGGTTAAATGGCAGATGCACGCCTCACTCCTCAGTTTCGGGCTTGGCCCCCGGTGGAGGAGTATTCGCCGATGGCGGTGTGCCCTCTGAGGCACCGCGCAATTGACGCAAAAACTTGATTCGACGTTCTATGTCTTTCGCTTCGGAATTCTGTTCCGATGGTTCCCCGTGACCTACGTCCTCGGGCTTAGCACTAACTTGCCCACACGAATCGTTGTTCTGCCCACATCCGAACAATGATTTCAGGCTTTCGAGGAACCCAGGTCTCGGTGGATCGAACGTTGGAGCGACAGCGCTATTATAGTATTCGAGTCGCCGTTGCATCTCAGCCCTCGCCTGAGGAGTCATGGAACTCACTCGATTGAATAAGTCCTTGCCGCCCCGTATTATGCCGAGTTCAGGAATAAAGACCCCGCCCGCATCATCAGCAATCTGTTCCGCGGCCGCGTATACATCTCGCTCATAGTTGCGATCACGCGCCCACCAACCCAAAGCGAACATGGCAGGCATTGCCAATAGTGAAAGCAAGCCGAAATGCAGGCGAACGCGCTTCATCTTGGAACTCGGCGATGTGCGGGGCGATGCTAGTTGACTGTTGATTCCTCGTTCGTTACGCATTCCACAGAATTGCCAACCGGGCACAAGTACAACTCCCAACTATATCGCAGATGTTCGGGACGCACCGTGCGCCCTCAACTCAATCTATCCGGTCACCCCGGCTCCTGCCACCTTGTGTGGCGTATCCGCCAGGGCAGCTTCTGTCTCGTTATATGGTCCTTTAATCCAATACCCTGCGACCATAGTGGGCCGACCATGCATCCTTGGCAAGCACAGTGTCTATTCCAGATCACGCCGCGCTGGCGTCCCACGGGACTTTCCGGAGCTAGGTGTTCGGTGGCTGGCCTTCATAATGTGAACGAAAATGCTGAATCACACGGACGCAGACCCACAACGCTGCACCATAAAAAATAGCTTGAAACGCGGGATACGTAACGTACCTCTCCAGCCCGTCCGCCAAGTGTCCAAAACGCTCGTATGGCAACGCCCACCAGAGAATCGGAGAAATCAGGTAGCCATGCACAATCAGAACCGGAAGACAGAACGGCAACAATAGCAATTCGATCAATCCGCCCGCAGGCCCGAGAGGATGGTCGCTCGGTTCGGGGGAAGCCGCGCCCAATGCACTGAAGACAATGGCAAGTACAGCGCCGATTGCAGATCCGAGAAGCACTGCCTTCACTTTTTGTGATGTCATGGAATGTCAACCGATGTTCAGCGTGACGACGCCGGAAGCGGGGGTAACCACGTCTCCGCCGGAAATTCTTCCATTCTCGGCACCCGCCGACAGTTCCATTTTACCCACTTCCGCCTGGCCACTCCACATTGGTCGTCGTATGCCTCTGCCGGGTCATGGCCTCGGCCTGTAGGAAACGGTGGTATTACGATGCGCTCCAAAAACCTCAGCACTCCGACGAGTTGATGAGACAATTCCTCGGCGGGGCAGCAACCGACCTCTCAGCGCTCGTTCTCGCGTTTCCCTTCTTGCTCTACTTGTGGCCCATGTCCCTGTTCCTGATCGAGTCCCAGCCATCGCGTCACGCCGCCGCATTGGCCGACCGAAATCGACGGCGACTGGCCGCGCGCCATCAGGCGGCACGAAGGCCAGACGCGGTGGCGTTGCGGCCTCGGCACAACGCCGGCGTGATGGTTGCTGCTGGGCTCGGCCGCTTATTGGTGTGGGGCCGGTAGGTAGCTGGCCAGTTGTGGTCCCCCTGGGATGTACCCAGGGGAAACCGGAGGGAGTGTTGGCGGGTAGGTAGCTGGCCAGTTGTGGTCCCCCTGGGATGTACCCAGGGGAAACCGGAGGGAGTGTCGGCGGGTAGGTAGCTGGCCAGTTGTGGTCCCCCTGGGATATACCCAGGGGAAACCAGACTCAAAATGAAGCGGGAAGTGAGATGTACGGAAGTCGTAGCTGAGACCGCCGTAGCTGAGACCGCCAAGGGCTCAGCGGCAGCGGCAACAGATGTTCCATCGCGATTTGTTTGAAGGACAAGAAGACTGGGTGACAAAAAGAAAAGTCGGCATCGGAGATCTTTTTGTCATCCGACTTATTTGTCCTTCATCTGCCCCGTCCAAGGACTCTGCCACCATCTCGAAATTATTCGAAATGCCTTCGTTTGTGCCGCGCTCGGACGCCCTCATTCTACTTCGCCTGAGTCCGGGCAGCATCTGTCGAGTTCGTGGACAAGGCCTCATCAGGATTGACCGCCGAAGTGGCCGAGAAAGCCACCCAGTTACATCTATAGAGGGGGGCAGTCCTTTGACATGCACTCCAAAAGTGTATTTATCCCAAATTGCCATGTCGGTAATCAAAGTGCCATCAAGTCGTGGGCGCTTGGAGTTTATGAATAGCCACCAGATGGCATTGTCCGGGTCTCGGCAGGTCGTGGCGACCTGACCCACGCTCGCCTCGTATCGCGGCGGTCCCCATGTGATGCGCAGACGCGGCCGGGTATGGTCACAATCGCCGGTCGTGCCCAGGGCTGTGAACCGGGATCTGCCGCACCCTGTCCAAGCATATACATATAGTGGCCGCAGGCTTGGAGTCCGTCGGGGTTTACCCAGACGTGTTGCCTCGCTTACACCACACCGATTCTGACCCGACGGAGGGACACCGAGCACGGGGTTCTGGCTCGCGAGTCGTTTCCCCAGACGAATCCCGCCGTGCCGCTGGGATTCTTCCCGTTCACGCGGCTTTCCGCACCGCAAAGTCGATGGTCAGCAAGCCGTAAAGTTGTCCGGTTTGTCTCGACATAGACGCTGCAGCTGGCCACCGCCGCATCATCCAGCAACTCACGGCAGCCAAATCTCGCCGCCCAAAAATACCCGGAACTGTCCATTTCTTTATTACAGATTTTGGCGATCGGCTCCTTCCAGCGGGCCATGAACCAGGAGAGTGAACTCAAGTTGCGGCGAATCCATGCCAGTTTCTCGAGCTGGCCCAGCAGTTCCTCGATTTCCTGGTCCTTCGGTTCCCGGATCCACTGGCCGTCGCGAAATGCCGGCCAGGCCCGTTTCCACCGCAAGGCCAGCTCTTCGTGCGACCAGGTAATCGCTGCTGCTGCCCCCAGCGAGCGGCCAACAATGAAAATGGATTGGTGTGGGCACTCCCGTTGCAGGAAAGCCACCGCTGCAATGACATCGTGCCGGGCGCTCCAGCCAATGTCGTTGATTTCGCCGGTCGAGTCTCCATGGGCGCGGAGACTGATGGCCAGCACGGTGAAGTGAGCGTCGGCGAGGAATTGCATCACTGGTAGCATTTGTTGGCGTGATTCGCCGTTTCCGTGGAGCAGCAGGACACATTCCTTCAGCGGGTCACCACGCACCAGCCATCCGGCGGCAAGTAAGCCGATTGCGACGATCGCGACAAGTGCTGGAATGACTGCGGAACACCGCATTGCAGCTAACTCCAAGATACCTTCGTTTATTGCAGAGCCGGGACTCCCTGATTTCAGCTCGGCCGACCCCGTGCTGGAACAGCGATTGCTCAGCCCCTCTATCGGGTCAGGGGACCATCGCCGCAACAACCGGTCGTTACACGCCGTCACCAAGAATGGTATGGGTTCTCGGTGCCCTCCAGGCTAACGGGTCAGTGTTTTCCTCGTTCGCTCCTCGGTCGTAGCATCATCCGGCATCTGTCGGCGTCCATCTTACGCTTTCTGACGTTCTCTATTCACGTGCTTCATGCGGGACAGTTCCGACTCTCTTCGGCGAAGGCATTAGTTCCTGTCAATTCAAAGTGCTTGTCGATCTTCCACACACAGTATAGGCCTGGGAAAGTAAGGATTGGAAAGTAAAACACTGCAAGAGCAAAGCCAACGATCCTTGACCGAATACGGTACCGCTCTGGCCGCGAGAAGAGTCGATTGCCGATGATTCGGCAGTAGTTGAAGAAACAACCATGCAGGCAAGTTGTCAGGGCAATGGGGGCAACGGATGCCGTGCCTTCACGACTGAACACGACAATGCCGACGAGTGCAGCGCACAAACAAGAAAAGGTGCCGACCGAGCCAATCCACCAGTAGATGCGGTGTACGGTCAACAAATGGCTGGAAATCGCTGAAGTGACGCGGGCGTCGGCTGTCGGAGGTGCGTATGGATTGAGCGAGGTCATCGTTCGGTTTCCAATAGACTCCAGTCGCGACTCCAGAGTTTCGCAATACCTTCCTCTTCCGGCGAGCGCCGATCGGCATATTCTACCCGCCTTCGCCCGGCCACTCCACATCGGCCTGTACATGCCTCTCCCGGTTGTGCCGAGTCTATTCGTAAATGAGACCGAATGGCGGCTATCCGTCATGCCGAATCTAAGCTGACGTCGAGATCGGTGAGCTCGCCGTCAATCAGTAGCACCGGTTTGCCGTAGCTGGAAGCGGGATGAACGGTAGACACTTCAAACGTGTGACCGTCATACTCGAAGCGAAGCACCATTTGTCGATCTCCTTGCATGTGGAAAGCTCGGCCGGCTACCAAGTGTCGCACAATCTGAGGCAGTCTTCCACCAGGCGGCTCGACGCTGGTCCGCGGCGGAGCCGAAGACGCCGCCGAAGAAGCTCGAAGAGGCCAGGCACCTGGAACTTGATGGGTCGTGGCCACGGGATTAACGTGGGCCTGCGCAGCGTTGCCTTGGCCCAGAAGGGTGTGAGTTCCTGGAGTGCTGGCAATGCTCGGCGGCCCCACCGCCCGCTTCACACTGCGTGCCTGGTGCGGCGTGGTGTTGGAGCGTCATCGCGTCGTGATACGTGCCATGTGAACTCGACGGGCGTGTTGGCACACAGTGGCACTCCAAAAGAAAAGACTAAGATCAAAGAAAAGAAGGTCTCTCGGGGTTTCCGAGAGACCTTCGTGGACATCGCGAGCAAGCTTGAAGATGCCGCCACAACTTGCTGCGTTACTTCTTGACTTCGAATTCGGCGTCGATGGCCTCGTCGTCCGCTCCTTCCGAGCTGCCGTAGCTACTGCCTCCACAACTGCCGGATGAACAGTCAGCAGTAGCGCCGCACGGTTGAGCCTGAGCGTAGAGAACTTTGCTCAGAGCCTGCGCCGCTTGCTGCAGGTCGTTGAGTGCCGACTTGATGGCCTGAGCATTGTCGCCTTTGGCCGCGGTCCGCACTCGCTCGATCGACCGGTTCAACGGTTCCTTGTCCGCTTCCGACAGTTTGTCACTTTGCTCCTTCATCAGTTTCTCAAGTTGGAAGCACTGGTGGTCGGCCTGGTTCCGAAAATCCGCCAGCTCGCGTTTGTGCTTGTCTTCCTCGGCATGCAATTCCGCATCCTTCTGCATGCGTTGGATGTCCGCGTTTTGGAGTCCGGCGGAGTCCTCGATGCGGACCGAAGCTTCCTTGCCAGTGGCCTTGTCCTTGGCACGCACGTTGAGAATGCCGTTCTGATCGATGTCGAATGCGACTTCAACTTGGGGCACACCGCGCGGAGCGGGTGGGAGTCCCTCCAGATTGAACTGTCCGAGCAAGCGGTTGTCGGCCGCCATCGCCCGTTCGCCCTGGAACACTCGGACGGTCACAGCCATCTGGTTGTCTTCAGCAGTGCTGAAGATCTCTTTCTTCTCAATCGGAATCGTCGTGTTGCGCTCCACCAGCTTGGTGAACACGCCACCCATCGTTTCGATGCCGAGCGAGAGCGGGGTGACATCCAGCAACAGTACATCATCCCGCTCGCCGGCCAGCACGCTTCCTTGGATCGAAGCGCCGATGGCCACGACTTCGTCAGGATTCACACCTTTGTGCGGCTCTTTCTTAAAGAAGTCCTTGACCAGTTGCTGGACCTTCGGCACGCGTGTCGAACCGCCGACCAGCACCACCTCATCGATATCTGAGGGGCTCAACTTCGCGTCCTTCAACGCCTGGGCAACCGGTTTCTTGACGCGATCCAGCAGAGGATCGATCAGTTCCTCGAACTTGGAGCGAGTGATGCTCAGCTGCAAGTGTTTTGGACCGGACGCGTCCGCCGTGATGAAGGGGAGGTTGATGTCGGTTTGTGGAGTGCTGCTCAACTCGCGTTTCGCTTTTTCACACGCCTCCAGCAGACGCTGCAGAGCCATATTGTCTTTCCGTAAGTCAATACCTTGCTGCTTGCGGAATTCCTCTGCCACGTAGTTGATTAGCACTTCATCAAAGTCGTCGCCTCCCAGATGCGTGTCGCCACTGGTGCTCAGTACCTGGAACACCTTGGTGGTGTCGCCATCTCCCGCTCCGGCCACCTCCAGTACCGACACGTCAAACGTACCGCCACCCAGGTCGAAGACGACGATCTTCTCGTCCTTCTTCCTGTCGAGGCCGTAGGCCAGTGCCGCCGCGGTCGGTTCGTTAATGATACGCATCACCTCCAGCCCGGCGATCTGTCCCGCGTCCTTGGTCGCTTGACGCTGGGCGTCGTTGAAGTAGGCGGGCACGGTGATGACGGCTTTGTTCACCTTGTGACCCAGATACGACTCGGCCGACTCCTTCAGCTTGCGCAAGATCAGGGCCGAGATCTCCTGCGGCGTGTGTAGCTTGCCATCGATGCGGACTTTGACATAGTCTTCGCCGCCGCCGGTGACTTCGTACGGGACCATCTTCTCTTCCGACTCAACTTCGTTGTGTCGCCGACCCATGAATCGCTTGATCGAGTAGATCGTTCGTTTGGGGTTGGTGACCGCCTGGCGCTTGGCCGGTTCGCCCACCAATTCACCCTTGTCGGTGTAGGCTACGACGCTGGACGTGAGTCGATTTCCTTCGGCGTTCTGGATGACTTTCGGCTCGCCACCTTCCACGACGCAGACGACCGAGTTGGTGGTTCCCAGGTCGATGCCGATGATTTTTTCGTTTTTCATTGGGATGTTCCCCTTTCGCTTTTATGTTGGTTGCCTTGCGCCGCGCCGGGCGCCGGGAGGCAAATTGGTTTTCACTCGGGCAGACCGCGTGAGCGGCCAATTGTCTCGCTCAGCCGGATCGGTTCGATTGGCTGTGCCGCGGACGTCTCGGCGGACCTGGCCGGCGAGGCGCCTGCGGCAAAGACATTCGTGGTACCGACATACGGGCACGTGTGAGCAACCGGCGTGCCAACAACCTGGCTGGTCACGCCGGATGCGAAGTCAGGTCTCCACACGATGCCATGATCACGGGGAAACCCTGCCACGCGGCGCTCACTCGGTTTCCTTAGGAAGAAGTGGTCACGCCGCATTCGAGGGTTCTCGATGGCCCAATGGGCCCCGGCTCACGCCTGGACCGCGATCCGCCGTGATTTCACCTCGTCCTTCTTCGGGCAGATGCAGGGTCAGTACGCCGTTCTTCAACTCCGCCGATATTCTGTCGGCGTCGATCGTATCGGCCACGGTAAAACTGCGTTGGAAATCGCCCACACCATATTCGCTGCAGCGCGGCGTCCCCTGTTCGTGGCGCGGCGTTACTTTGCCGCAGATGGTCAATTCCGGGTTCTCGTACCGAACGTCGACATCCTCCGGCAACACGCCAGGCAGATCGCCGAGCAGAACCAGCTCGTCATCGGTCTCCCAAATGTCAAAACGAGGTTTGTACGTGGTATTGCTCTGCGAGCAACTCGCTTCGGGCGCTTGGCAGCAGGATTGGTTTCTAGTTGATGTATCGATCATGTGTCTGTTTCCTCATGTGAATGATCAGGGAGTGTGGTTCGTACCGATTGAGCGGTGATTCGTGAGAGAGGGCGAGACTTAGCTGGCCTTCACCTCAATACGCCGAGGCTGCACGACTTCTTTCTTCGGCAGTGTGATCATTAAGACCCCGTGCTTGAACTCCGCCGAGACCTTGTCGGGGTCGACATTTGACGGCAGTTCCAGAGTGCGAGTAAAGCTGCCGAAACCACGCTCCTGGCGATGCCAAGCTCCGTCTTTCAGCTCGGGCTGCTTCCGCTGGCCTTTGATGGTCAACTGGTTATCGTTGTTGACGTAGATCTCCAAATCGGCGAGTTCCAAGCCAGGCAGCTCGGCCTCGACGTGGAGCTGGCCCTCTTCCTCCCACATATTGAGGGCTGGATAGGTCCACTGCCCAAGGCCAAGTAGCGGCGTGTGGGTCAGTCGCCCAAAGGCCTTCTCCATCTCATTCTGCAGACGCGTCCAGTCGGGTGATGTCAATCCGAATGCCTGCCATCGTGAACTTAACATGGTTGTTTCTCCCGTTTGCTGATGTGATGTCTCGTTCTGTCGCGAGACGTTCGTTGCTCGAACCAGTCAGACACGGCGCCAGCTCTGCCAACGCCAGCCTGACGGCTTGACGTATAGAGCAAGATGCGTGCCAAAAGGGAGAGGTTCAAGACAAGAAACATTGACGCGCTAGTCGGACAGCGCCGCTATGCCGCATTGACCGGGCCGCACTGTCGTCGCGTTCGCCTGCCACGGTCCGAAATGCCAAGGATGAACGGAGTGCGAGTTGCGGGAGGGAGGTGGGTCCAGAATGTCCGGACAAAATGGCTGGAAGAGGTCGGCATCTGCGTCGCCGATCCGCCACGTCAGTTCGCAACGTGGCCCGAAACGACCAACGGACTCGAACGTGGCAGTGCGACGTTCTCGGCGAAGTGGACGGCGGGATGCCAGCAATGTCCGTCGGGCAACGTGGCTCGGCGAAAGGCATCCGCTCGTCCACGTTCTGGCGATCGTGCTCGGCCGGCCCGCCGCGTCCACGTTCTGGGCGAACGTGGCTACGGCGAAACGGCATTCCACTGCGTCCACGTTCTGGGCGAACGTGGCTACTGCAGGGGATCTTTGTCGGCGAACGGGAGCACATCGGGAATGACCCGCACGGCAGTCGTCATCTTCAGCGGGACTTTCTCGCCGATGTCAAACGTCAACTCGACGAAAAAGGCGGTCCAGCCTTTGGCGGGCGGGGGAACTGTAGCCACAAAAACGCCGTCTCCCTGATCCTGCAACACGGTGCCGGTGTATTTCTTGCCGAGGGACTCCACGCGGAAATCGCGAGCCAGCGGGTTCGTGGCTTGCCAGAGCCGTACCACTTGAGGCGCAGTCTTGGTGACCACGCGAATGGACCCATTGGGCTCAAAAGTCCAGTTGAGTTCCGGACGCGATTTCTGATGCAGGACGGTCAGGTAGAATGCCAGCAGGCTTTGCAACCCATCGGTATCTTTCAATGAATGATCCGCATTGGGGACGTAACAGAGGTATTTGTCACCAAGCAGGTCATCGAAATAGAACTGTGACGAATCGGGGAGAAAGAACTGATCGCCGGAGGCGTTGAGGATGAATTTGGGCATCGTCAATCGATCGCGATAGAAGTAAGGATCGACCAGCCGCTGCAACGCGAGCATCTCGGGCGAACCCATATGCTGGAAGATCTTCTTCTCAGTGTAGTCACCCACCGAGGGTGCCCAGAACCCGTAAGCGGCGAAGTGGTGGAGCATCGACTTCTCCACATTCAAGACATCGATGACGATCGGAGCGATGGCGACGACTCGTTTGTCGACGGCGCCGGTCATCCAGGTCGTCCATCCCCGCTTTGATCCGCCGGCCACAACGAACTTATTGACCGGCAGCTTACCTGCTTCTTCGGTCGCCATCACGGCGGTAATGGTGTCCATGGCTCGAACGGCGCTTTTCGTCATCGGGTTACGCGCCGGCCACGTTGGGTCTCCCGTCTTGAAGTACTGGACCCAAGTGTAGCTGATGAGATCATCTTCCACGCGTGGCTGGCCATCGGCGTGGAAAATCAACGGTTGGTTGGGGATCATCATCAGTGCGGCCACGACCGACTGCGAGCCAAGGGCCAGTTGCGAGATTTTCTCGTCGGGGTGATCTGGCGGATCACCGCCGTTCTTTCCGCCGCTGATGAAAAGCAGTGCGGTCTCCGATTTCACCTGATCAGGTTTGGCGATAATCAGCCAATGTTGCCAGAGAGTTCGATCAACCTCTTCCGGGCTGCGCCAAGTCTGCGATGTCAAGTCGACAATGAACGTGGTGAGGCCGGGCGAGCGAACGGTGTTGATGACTTTCCAGGAGTAGCTGGGGTCGGGCTTAGCTACGTATTTGTCGAGTGCCGTTTCTTCGGCAGAAAGGTTGCCAGCCATACCGCACGCCAAAACCAGTCCTCCCAGCAAGAACCTGAGCAAAGATCTGCTCCGTTGTATCGAGTTGCCACGCATCGGATCCCTCTTTCATTGCATCATCAAAGTGCCAAGTTGTTACCGGCCCGCATTCTATGGCGAGTGCCTGCTATGGTAATTCCTGGTTCGCACCGGCACAACTCGTCCGCGGCGGGCACCGTCGATCTCGGCGGAAGCGAATCGCGGCGGAGGCGGTGGAAGAGGATGGTCGTGGTCGGCGCTGGTCCTGTCGCCACGGTCCACGCTGGGGTGAGTCCTGGGGGCGTCTCCCCTGGAGGCCCAGCGGCCTGCTCGGACCAGGATTGTGAGGAATCTCTAAAGTCTTTGTTAGAAAACCGTTAGGCGGCTTTCGCCGAGTGGTCGACGGCACTAGTCTGGGAATTGTCATGGGGCGTGAGGGGATTGAAATCCTGTTGCCCAGTGTGTTAACACTCTCGGTGGCGACGTCTCCTCACGAGAGGCGGAAGTGGCACTGAGCTCTTCCACATGTTTTTCACAGGATCTTTCATGGGGCCTTTCAGCGGGCCTTTCACAGGGCGAGGGACAATGGCTCGGAAACGGATATTCATCGTGGAAGATGAAGAAGAGATTCGAGAGCTGGTTCGTTACAACCTGACGAAGGAGGGGTTCGTCGTCCTCGGTACGGATTCCGGCGAGGAAGCGCTCCGGAAGATCCCGCGGGAGCGGCCCGATCTGGTCGTGCTGGACTTGATGCTCCCCGGGGTGGACGGATTGGAGGTCTGCCGGGCGCTCAAGAGCGACCCCACGACGCGCGATATTCCCGTGGTCGTCCTGACGGCGAAAGGGGAAGAGGCGGATGTGGTAACCGGACTGGAATTGGGGGCGGACGATTACATTACCAAACCATTCAGTCCCCGGGTACTAACGGCGCGCATCCGCGCGGCACTGCGTCGCAGCACGACACAGCGTCCGACCGAGATGACGGTGATTCGCAGCCACAACATTCTGATCCATCCGGGACGACACGAGGTCTTGGTGGATGACCAGCAGGTGAGCTTGACCAAAACGGAGTTTCGCGTCCTGCAGACGCTTGCCATGCGACCGGGTTGGGTGTTCACGCGCAGTCAAATCGCCGATTCGGTTCATGGAGGTGAACTTGTCGTGACAGAGCGGAGTGTCGATGTGCAGATTGTCGGTCTCCGCAAGAAGCTGGGTGATGCCAGCCAGTGGATTGAGACGGTCCGTGGAGTCGGCTACCGGTTCAAGGAATGAGTTCATGCGCCGCATACGTCTCCTCTGGCGGCTCTATCCCACTTACCTGGGAATCACTCTGATTGCGCTCGTTGCCGTCACGTTGCATGCCACGCATGCGCTGAGGCAGTTTCACATCGCGCAAGTCAAATTGGCTTTGGCGTCACGGGCCGAGTTGATCGCGGAGCAAGTGGCCCGACTGTCGGCGGAGGGAGACTACCAACAGGTTCAGCACTTGTGCCGGGAGTTGGGAAAGCGCGCCGCGACACGCATCACGGTGGTGCTGTCGTCGGGCAAAGTGATCGGTGACTCGCAGGAGTCTCCCGAGTTGATGGACAACCACCAGGATCGCGTGGAGATCATCGACGCGCTCGCGGGCAAAACGGGCGAATCGGTGCGGTTCAGCCACACGTTGACGGAAGACATGGCGTATGTGGCGGTCCCCATGCGCAACCGGGGAGAGATCTTGGGGGCGATACGCACGGCGATCCCGCTCACCTCGATCCAAGAGGAACTCGGCAAGATCTACCGGCGGATCGCCACGGGAGTCCTCATCGTGGCGCTGCTGACGGCTGTCGTTGCCATGCTTGTCTCCCGCCACATTTCACGTCCTCTGGAGCGGATTCGGGAGGGGGCCGAGCGATTTGCGCGCGGTGACTTGACGCTCAAGCTGTCTGGGGGGAGCACTCAGGAAATCGCGGCCCTGGCGGAGACCTTGAATCAGATGGCGGCCGAGCTCAGCGAACGCATCGGTACGGCCACGCGACAGCGCAACGAACGAGAGGCCATCTTGGCCAGCATGGTGGAGGGAGTGTTGGCTGTCGACACCGAGAAACGCGTGTTGAGCATGAACGGGTCTGCCGCGGCGTTGTTTGGAGTGAAGGCCCAGGAGAGCCAGGGACGGTCGCTGGAGGAAACGATTCGCAGTCCTCAGCTGCAGCGTCTGGTCACCGATGTACTGACGCAGCAACAGTCGGTCGCTGTCGAATTTGCGCTTATACGCGGATCGCGAAAAATTCCTGCATGTGCAGGGGGCCGTATTGCGCGACGCTGACAGGCAATTGATTGGTGCTCTGGTCGTGCTCTACGACGTCACGCAGATCAAACGACTGGAAAACGTGCGGCGCGATTTCGTGGCCAACGTGTCCCACGAACTGAAGACCCCCATCACGTCGATCAAGGGTTACGTGGAGACGCTGCTCGACGGAGCCATGCACGATCCGGAAGATGCCGAGCGGTTTCTGCGCATCGTGGCCAGTCAGAGTGAACGGCTCAACGCCATCATCGACGATCTGCTGGAACTCTCCCGTGTGGAACAGAAGGCCGAGCGGGCGGAGATACCATTGGAGCAGGGTGCCATCCGGCCGGTGCTGAAGAACGCCATGGAGGTCTCGGCGGCGAAGGCCGAGTCGTGTGGCGTGCGGATGGAGATGACTTGTGACGCGGCACTGGAAACGCGGATCAATGCACCGCTGCTGGAACAAGCGGTGGCGAATCTGATCGACAATGCCTGCAAGCACAGTCCGACCGGGGCAACCGTGTGGGTGGAAGCGGAGGGGTCGGCCGAAGAGGTTGTGATCCGCGTCCGCGACCAGGGCTGCGGGATCGAGCAGCACCATCTGCCCCGCCTGTTTGAGCGGTTCTATCGTGTCGACAAGTCGCGCAGCCGCAAGCTAGGCGGGACCGGGCTGGGACTGGCGATTGTCAAGCACATTGCTCAAGCCCATCATGGTCAGGTACACGTGCACAGTATTCCCAATCGGGGAAGTACGTTCTTTATCTCGCTCCCGGCCACCTGAGAGAGCCCAGGGGCTTGCGGCGCTGGAGCAGAATGCTCACGGAACCCTAACATGCCAATCTTGTCGTCCCCATCACGATGGAACATTCTCGTCCTGGCAGTCGTCCTGCTGGGAACGGCTTCCTGTGCTTCGCGAGGAGCGGGGACTGGCGCGGCGGGTGATGGCACGATGCTGACCATCAAAGGTTCCGACACGATGGTGCATCTGATGAGTGCGTGGGCCGAGGCGTTCATGCGATGGCACCCGGCCACGGAGATCGCTGTGACTGGTGGCGGATCGGGGACGGGCTTTGCGGCGCTGCTCAACCGGACCACGGACATCTGCGCCGCGTCGCGAGACATGATGCCCAAAGAAATCGAGTTGGCCCGGTCAAAAGGGATGGCTCCGCTGTGCTACCTCGTAGCTCGCGACGGGATTGCCATCGTCGTGCATCCATCCAATCCAGTCGCGTCACTGACGATGGAGCAGTTGCGGAAGATCTACACGGGGGCCTACGACAACTGGAGCCAGGTGGGAGGTTTGGATCGGAGAATTGTGGCTTATTCGCGCCACAGCAGTTCAGGAACGTTCGTCTATTTTCAGGAGCACGTGTTGCTGAAGCGGGACTTTCGCTCAGATGCTCGTATGCTCCCCGCGACGTCGATCATGGTCCAGTCGGTATCCGAGGATGAGGGTGCGATCGGCTACGTCGGCTTGGGATACGCGATGGACGCACGCAACAGTGTGAAGTTGCTTCCGATCCGACGTACGTCCGGGGATCCAGCCATTTTGCCGTCGGACGGTACGGTCCAATCGGGTGAATATTCGATAGCACGTCCGTTGCGGCTATTTACTCCGGATGAACCGAGTGCGTTGGCGGCTGCGTTCATCGAGTTCTGTTTAGGCCAGGAGGGCCAGGAGATCGTTCGCGAGACTGGTTATGTAACGGCGAAGTAGCAGCAGATGGTCCGATTCAATGCGAAAGAAACGTCTGTTCGGTGGCCATTGCTGGCCGCCACGTCGGCCAGCATTCTGATCGTCGTGTTGATCTTCATCTTTTTGGGACGCGAGGCCATTCCGTTTCTCCGTCACCCAGGGTTGTCGGAACTGCTGGGGACGCGGTGGGTTCCCGTGTCGTTTCAGAAGGAGTCGTTTGGCGTATTGCCGCTGATCGTCGGGTCGCTGCTGGTAACCTTCACGTCGATGGTTGTCACGGTGCCGGTGGGGATCTGCGCCGCAGTCTACATTGCCGAGGTCGCCAAACCTTGGGAGCGGCATGTGTTTCTGCCGTTGATCGAGATTTTGGCGGCGATCCCCACGGTAGTGTTGGGCTTCTTTGGGCTCGTCGTGCTCAGTCCGTTGATGAAGCAGTTGTGCGGACTCACCACCGGCATGACGGCCTTGACCGCTTCGCTGTTATTGGCCTTGATGGCCATTCCCACGGTCGTGTTGATCTCCGAGGAGGCGATTCGCGGTGTCCCGGCTTCGCTCAAAGTGGCATCCTTGGCGGTGGGAGCCAGTCCACTTCAGACGATGTGGCGCGTGACCGTTCCCGCGGCCTCGCGGGGAATTCTGGCGGCCATGGTGCTGGGAGTCGGCCGTGTGATTGGCGAGACAATGACCGTCATGATGGTGACCGGAAACGCTGCCGTCATCACCTTTTCGCCACTACAGTCGGTCCGGACCATGACAGCCACAATCGCTTTGGAGATGGGCGAAGTACCCTTGGGGAGTGATCACTATCGAGCACTCTTTTGTGTAGGAGTGATTCTACTGGGTGTCACGTTCGTGCTGAACATCGTTGCTCAGCGGGCTTTGAAAAAGCAGTATCGACTCAAATGAAGCAAACATTCCGCGAGCATATCGCCTACGGGGCGATCCGAGGTGTGACATACAGCATCGTGCTGGCGATGGTCTGGATTGTGGCGACGATTGTGTGGCGAGGTCTGCCGGCGATCAGTGGGGAGTTCCTGACGAGTTACCCCCGGCGAAGCGGAGCGGAAGGTGGCATCCTGCCGGCCATTGTGGGCACTCTCTGCCTCGTCCTGGGGACGCTCGCCATCGCCTTGCCATTGGGGATGGCCAGTGCGATCTATTTGAACGAGTACGCCGGGCAGGGTCCCTTCGTGCGGCTGACCCGCCTGGCGATTACAACCATTGCCGGAGTCCCTTCCATTGTGTTCGGGCTGTTTGGATTGGGACTGTTCGTGTTGTTCTTTCAATTCGGGGCGTCGATCCTGGCGGGCTGCCTGACCCTGGCCTGCCTGATCCTGCCCACGATCATCGTGACCAGCGAGGAGGCGCTACGGGCCGTGCCTTCGTCGCTGCGTCATGGGAGTCTGGCTCTAGGAGCGACCAAGTGGCAGACGATACGCAGAAACGTGCTTCCTTATTCGTTTTCGGGGATGCTGACCGGAGCGCTGCTGGGGATTGGGCGAGCGGCGGGGGAGACGGCCCCGATCTTGCTGACAGTGGCCGCCTTCTACGTGCCGAGAATGCCTCGGTCGATATTCGATCAGGTGATGGCACTCCCCTACCATCTCTATATTCTGGCCATGCAGCATCCCGAGGCAGCCAAACTGCGCCCATGCAATACGGGACCGCAGTCGTGCTGTTAACGATAGTCCTCTCGCTCAGTCTGGTGGCCATACTCCTGAGAGCTCGGTTTCGAAAGAGATATCCATGGTGAAAAAAGGCGAAACGGGAGCCCCGGCCAGCAAGGTGGAGGTGAGCGAGTTGGATTTCTGGTACGCTTCACGGCAGGTGCTGTTCGACGTCTCGTTGGACATTCCCTGCCGGCACGTGACCGCCTTGATCGGGCCTTCGGCATGCGGCAAGTCGACGTTTCTGCGGATCCTGAACCGGATGAACGAAATGGTCGACGAGACGCGGCTCTCAGGCAGCGTGCGGATCGATGGCCAGGATATCTATCATCCCGATACCGATCTGGTTGCTTTGCGACGAAAAGTGGGGATGGTATTTCAGCAATCCAACCCGTTTCCGAAGTCGGTGTTCGAAAACGTGGCCTACGGTCCTCGCGTGCACGGCATGCGCCACCGTGAGGAACTCTGTGATATCGTCGAGCGGAGCCTGCGGCAGGTGGCACTGTGGGATGAAGTGAAGGATCGGCTGACACAAAACGCTCTGGAGCTATCTGGTGGGCAGCAGCAGCGGCTCTGTATCGCACGTGCGTTGGCCGTCGGCCCTGAAATTCTGCTGATGGACGAGCCGGCTTCGAATCTGGATCCTCGGTCGACTGTGCGGATCGAAGATCTGATCGCCGAACTCTGTCACGACTATACAATTGTGATCGTGACGCATAATATGCAGCAAGCCTCACGTGTTTCCGATTACACAGCGTTTTTCTACGAAGGGCGGCTGATCGAGTTCGGTCCCACGAATCGGGTCTTTTCCATGCCGCACGAGAAACAGACCGAAGGCTACATCACGGGGCGCTTTGGCTAGCCAGCCACGTTAGGGAAATCGCATGTCGGCTCATATGCAGTTAGAAATCGAGAAGATCAAGAGGAAGCTCCTCTCGTTGAGCGGGCTGGTGGAGAATCGTCTTCACGAGGCAGTCAAGTCGCTGCATACGCGCGACCGTGAGATTGCTCGTACCGTCATCGAAGGTGATTCGGAAATTGACCAGGCCGAGGTCGAGGTCGAAGAGGAGTGCCTCAAGATCTTGGCTCTGCACCAGCCCGTGGCCAGCGACTTGCGGTTCGTCGTGGCCGTGCTCAAGATCACCAACGACCTGGAACGGATTGGTGACCTGGCGGTCAATATCGCCAAGAAAGCTCTTGCCCTGGTCGGGCAGACCGAGTGGCAGTTCCCCTTCGATCTGGTGGAGATCTCGCGGAAGACCGAGTCGATGCTACGAGATAGCCTCGATTGCCTCGTACAGCTCAATACCACGTTGGCCCGCGAAGTCTGCGCACGAGACTCGGAAGTCAATCGTATGAAACGTGCCATTCGTCAGCGCGCCGAACAAGAGATCCGGCTGCATCCGGAGCAGGTTGGGTGTCTGCTCAAATTGCTGGCTGCCTGCCGCAATCTGGAACGTGTCGCCGACCTCGCGACAAACATTGCCGAGGACGTGGTCTATCTGGTCGACGGCCAGATCATTCGTCACCAGACAGAAGCCGACGCGCTTACCGAGCGGGCATAGTCGTCGTTCTGTCCACTCCCTAAAGCGGCCGGTAGCTGCAACCAAAAAAAGGGCCCCAGAGCGTTTGGTCTTGCTGACTTGGACGACCGGAACGATTACCAGGGAATGCGCATGCGGAATGCGGAATGAGCAGTCGCACGACAGGGAGTGGGAAACGAGAGAGCTGTCATTCGAGCCGATCGTGTGGCACTGCTACTTGAGCAATTCGACGACTTTCGTGTGACCGTTCTGTGCGGGCGAAATTGGCGGCGGTTTCGCCGTCAACATCCACCAGGCTTTGGTCGGCACCGTGAGCCAACAGCAATTGCACGTTCTCGGCTTGTCCTTCGGCTGCGGCAAACATCAACGCCGTATACATCTCTTCGCGATCTCGCAAATTGACTTTGGCACCGTTGACCAGTAATAGTTGGACGGTCTCTTGGTTCGGACCACTGGCCGCGTACATCAACGCTGTTCGACCGGACCGGTCGACGGCATTGACTTCCGCACGGCGCTCAATCAACAGTCGCACGATCTCTGTATGACCGTCAAATGCCGCCAGCATGATGGCCGCTGAGCCGTTCTCGTTGCGTGCGTTGACGTCGGCTCCCTTTTCCAACGCTTCGCGAGCGTCGCTCAGCCTCCCTTCGCGACAGGCTTCGCAAAGCTGCGCGTCGGCTGCGGAAACCGCAGGCTTCTTCGTTTCGGCCGTCGCGGCTTCGTCGGCCGATCTGCTCGCGTCTGGCTGACTCGCTACTTCGGCATTCGACGCAGACGGACTGAGAGTCTGACCCTTTCCCCGCCGTCACTTTTTTCGGTGACTTCGCAGGCGATACATCCTTACCACAGCCGGCCACTAGCACAGCGAACAACACGACCCACGCCAAGTTTCCGGCAGCGACACACAGCGCCGCACTCGACGCAGTAGTCCTCTCAGTCATGTCCGAGACTCCGTGCTCTGGTAGTCAGATGATCCGAATGCCCGTCTCCCCCGCCCGGGCACAGTGTACCATTTCGGCCGGTCGGCTGCACGGTAATCTGGTGCCTCCTGAGTAACCGCTCTCCTGGCGGGATTGGCTCATCGGATCATTTTGCCGTCGATTCGCTCGGCTTGGCGGCCAATGGCTTGTCAGCGTTCTTGGGGGCCGTGTCGACCCCGAAGCCCCACGTTGGTGACCCGGACTGGTGATGCCACCGGGAATTGTTCTTCTCCGGGCCATTGGATGGGTAGGTATCACTTCCCGCCAGGTCGACGAACACGCCGATCGTGGGCATCGTGCGCCGAAAATACTCGCCACGCGGATTCGAGAAGGAAGCCGTCCCGAGATAGGAAGAGCCGGTCGCGAAATACTTGTCGTCCCCTTGCGCGTCGCAGAACACGCCGAGCGCATTCATGTCGCCGCCGCCGGCCGATTTCTTGGGGATGTAGTAGGTGTCGTCGCCCTCGCGATCCAGCAGCAAGCCCACCGATCCGTCTCGTCCCGCGCCGAGCACTTGCCCCAGTACGCCGCGATCGTTGTACTGGTCGTTGCCCGCATGGTCGATCTGCGCACCGATGGCAAAATGAGCCGCCGCACCTTGCGCGTAGTACACCCCTCGATACTTGTCGTTGCCTCCGAAATCGACGAGCATTCCCAGCGACCACCAAAACCCGGTTGCCTGGCTGAATACGCCGCCATAGTACGTGTCGTCTCCAGCCCCGTCGATCAGCGCCCCGACACCTCCTGCCATGCTCCGGCCATCCGAACCGTCCGCGCGCCGTCCGTATCCGCAGCCTTGCACCAGCGAGGCTTCGTGAGACTTCGATTGTGACGAAGGGAACGTGATCCTACGGCCGTTCTCGTTGTCGTAGGCGTGGTAGCGGTCATTCCCTGCCCTGTCGATCAAGACACCGATACCGAGCGTTGCACCAAGTCCTTGCGATTCCACCTGGCACAAATACTGATCGTTACCCGCGTCGTCAATCAGCATGCCCACACCCGCATGAGCCGCTCCCTGGCACCACTGGTGGCCCGAATAGACGTCGTTACCTACTGTATCGACGAGCAAGCCAATGCCGTGCCAGCCACAGCCGAGTCCCGAGTCGCCGCAGTAGTACTTGTCGTGCCCCCCCAAATCAAACAACGCCCCAATCCCGAACAGGCCACAGGCAATCGACGCGGGCGATTGTCGGCCATCGTAGGTGTCGTTGCCACCCAGATCAATCAATAAACCGACCGGAGCGTTCTTGGACACCGGTACCGCCAACCGCCCCGAGTATCGATCATCACCCCCCAGATCGATGACGATCGCATCCGTACCCTGATAGACATTGTTGCCACGACCCAGTATCTGGACCGTTCCCACCGATGTCTTGAGACGGCACGCGTCAAATGCAACAATCTCTTGCTGTTGGTTGGCCACTAACAGGTCGTTGATGGCCAAACGCACAGACGCCAGTACAATCGCTCCTCCGTTGCCCAGCGGCGTCGCTTGAAATGAGTTCAACGCCGCGAACGACGCACCTCCCCAGCCGCCCAGCCAGGGCGCTGCGGCGTAGTTGTAGACTTGTCTGGTACCGAGATTCCGCACGGCGGCGTCGCCAGTCTGCCGTCCTAGCTCAGTCCAGTTAAACGCCTTATCCAACTGCGGCCGCGCCGCGGTAATCCCACGTACCAGTTGCTCAACCGCTCGTCGGATCTCCTGCGGCAATGCCTCCCACGTCTTCTTGGACGACGCGTCGGCAGGTTCGATCGTCACCGCCGATTCCACATCTGGCGTGACAGGTTCAATTTTCGAGCCCAACAGCCTCATGGCGGCAGCCGTCGACTTCTCATAGCTTCCCGTAAGCCACTGCAACGCGAGTTCATTTGTCTGCTGCGGAATCGTTTCCGCATCGCTGAACAACTGGCTCACGTACCCCAATCGATAGGTCGATCCGGGAAAACTCGACATCTCCTGCCGCGAATAGCCCAGCGGCCGGTTTGCCAATCCGACGTTCTGGTGAACGTACTTGCTGATATTGTCAGGCCAGATTGCCAGCGGCTGCTGACCGGCGGGATCGCTCTGCATACACGTCATCAGAACCAGCAAAGTCATGGTGCTCACGGTGGGATCTCTCTCTAGCGGTTAGTCATGGTGGCCCGGCGAGCCGGAGTCAGACATCAGCAGGCACGTTGCGGCAAGGAATAGCCATGGTCTGGCATGGCGATTATATCATAGCGGTGGGTACGGGCGGAATCCAGCAGGGAGAATCGGGCCCGCAGGTAGCGATTGGCCCAACGGGACAAAAAGATAGGCGACAGAAGAATCTTGTCCTGGACCTAGTCCTTACGCCCGGATTTCTCTTGCCTCGCGGAGGTTTGCTGCCGTCGCTGTGCTTACTCCTCGTCCCGTTCCACGCCATTCTCGTCGCCATGGCCATCCGTCTTGAGTGAGTCGTGCCACGGACGTTCCTCGAGTTTCCAGAAGTGTCTGAGCTTCACCTGAGATATGACGAAGTTCTCGTCTGCCGGAACTCGCGGGTCGCCTTGTGTGAATTCATAGACGGTTCGGGATTGACTGCGGCGTTTCGTCGTCAGATAGCGATATATGATGCCCGCCTCGGGCAGGCACAGATTGCGATCGAGAAAGGTTTCCCCGGTCATCAAGTGGATGACATTCGCGGAGTCTACTGGAGTAACTTGGATCCGATAGTCGTCTCGACCTACTTCAGGTGACAGGAGACGCAGTTGATACTGCCGTTTCAAATCCTGGCGATCGATTTTCCCGATGAATATGAGAGGATCGCCAACACTCCAGCTAGAATCTTTGTAGAAAGATGGCATCAGGATACGCAATCCGTATTTCCGTTGCGGAGGCACCTGCGTGCGAATAACTCTCTGGCGATAGAAATCTGCTTCGCAGAGCCAGTCGCCATCGTAGGACCGTTCTTCACGTTTCGATTCGTCTGCCGGGACATACGTTGCGGATTCTCCTGGCTTGCGCGGGGCCTGGTAATTCACCGTCTTGTCCACGCGAAAGTACCATTTGTCGGGCATGGAGATTTCGATGACACCTTCCGAGTAACTGGCAAACGTGTCTGATGGGCCGAACACGAAATCGTATGTCCAACGTCTGAATGTATAGCGGTAGTTGTCGGTCGTGGCTGTGCTCTGCTCCCACTTCTCCAGGATTCTCTCCAGCTCTTGCTGTTGGGCAGCGGATTGTTGGGCAATGACAATCGGTTCACTGTCAGCGTCCTTGACGAACGATTCACAACCTCTGTTGTTGCCGACTGTCAGCGCGGCCAGCAGCGCGATAAGAAATCGTGTGATCATTGCGTGGCTCCCAAACAGGCTTCTAGCTGGCGTCGGGTGATCTTGATCGGACGTGCAGTGCAAGGAGGAATCCGTCTCCCACAGCCATGCTTCCGTGGGGAACGAGTATACCGCCTTGGCCCGATGGGCTCAATTGAAACTGCGCCGCAGGATCCCGTGCGATGCTCCGTTTACTGCTGAGCAATGTCGTGTGACCCGCAGCCGGAGGTTCTGAAGCTGCGCTAGATGATCGCGAATAGTCGTCTGGTCGTGGAATTCCCTACGCCGAAGGCGTTTCACACCAGAGCCCAGACATCTGAGTTGGTTCGTCAAGCGTGGATGTCTACACGCCAACGACGCGCTGTCGCTTCTTCACCACGACGTGGTGGCACAACCCAGCCCAGGGTCGCCGCGCGAGCGCGGCGCACGCCTGGGGACGCGATGGAGAAGGGAGGGGGCATCCTGGAGGGATGCGACAGGACCGACTTTGCCCCGTCGTCGCACGTGGTGTCACGTACATCCGCCAAATGGTTGGATCGAGTTTGACGCGGCCGCGTTTTGGGATACCGCATTTTGTCCGACCCCGTTGGGGTCGCCGGAGATTTCACGTGGTCGCCCCCGGGGTTGGCATCCACCGCCACCGCCGTGGATGCCAACCCCGGGCTGTGGAGTTGAACCGCGTTGCGGTTCATCAAACAGCGCCAGGGTGCCACTTTCCTGAGCGAGCGTCCAACGCATTGCCAACAACAGAAAACACTGACCGCGAGCGGATGTGAGTGCTGCAGCAAACCCCCGCTCACCACCTCCCAGGCATCTGACCACATTCTGGTGTGCCGGCGCTCGCCGTGGCGATTGTGGAGGTCGCGAAGACGTTATCGGCGAGCTTGTCACACCCTACCGACTTACCAATGGCAAGTGACCAACTGACTACTGCAATTTGAAAATGCCCCCGCTGGTCGAACCGCCCATACCAGAGGGAATGGGACAAAGACCGAGCGAGTTGAGCAGCGATTGGATCCGCCGATGCACTTGCCTGGTATGACAAACGAGAATCCCTTGTCCGAATGGTTTCATGTACGTTGGCTGCTGAGCATCCAGATCATCGGATTTCGTGTCGTGGACCAGCTGTCGCAGCAGCCGGATGGTTTTGCGCACGGGCACGCCGTCAGCGAGATGGTAGACAGACACATACGTGCGGGATTCGATTTCGCTCAGTTGCTTGCCCGATGGTGCCTGCAGCTTACGAGCTTGTCGCAACAAGGCCAGTAGATCTGCGATCCTCGCATGGTTCTCCCAAGTCTGGTTGATCACCAGCGATACCGGATTGCGGCAATACTCGATGTTCCCCGCTCCACCCACTTCGTCCCAGGACTCCGGCCTGATCGATGTGAGCAGTTCGATAATCGAATCGCTGTCGAACGGAAAGAGAAGGTAACGTTCGCTCACGGCGTTCCAAGTGAGTGAATTGTATGGGTCGACCGTGCTGCCAATGAGATCCTGGATTGGGTACACTCGCGTAAGAAGCGTCCACTGGTCTGCTTCCTTGACTGTGATCACGTAGAATCCATCCGCGTAGCCCAACGCGAGGCCATTGGCTTTCAAAGTCCTTCTGAGTGCCGCGGCTAATGATTCATTGTCTGCAAAGAATCGTACTTGCCGCGCAGGATTCCAGGCAATGTCCTTCAGCGCTCGGCGATCCAGGCGAAAGTGGACGGTCGTCATACTGCTGAGCCGGTCAATCAGATCCTCCAGTGTGACAGCATCCAAACTGAGCGTAATATGCTGCTCCAGGTCGGGTTCTCCACCCGCATCAAACTCGACTCCATACCACGGCAGAGCGATCTTGCCTTGATTCGTCTCATTCCCCTTCACTCGACGAAGCATTTCCAAAAGTGCCTCGATTTGGTGAGCAATCGGCCAGGATTGTTCGATGAACACGATACCGGAGTGAGTCGAGATCGGGCTCTGGTTGCCTTCATCCCAGGTAGCTGGGGAAACAGTTGACACGATCAACTGATAGAGTGAATCAAAATCGTAACCTTCCTCACCCATGCCTGGCGTTTCGACAAGATCGGCAACGGGAAGCACGAGCAGACGCAGGTTGTCTTCCGCTTCTTCCGGTGTCGTCAAGACGACATACCCATCTTGAACGGTCCAGGTCAGGTCTTCCGGGTCAAGCAGTATCTGCAGTATAACCCGCGTACTGACATGGTTGCCGTGAAAGGCATCCAGCATGCAGTCTCGCGTCAGCCCGACGTCTTCAAGAGCCTTTTCATCCACTCGACACGGGAACCAATCGTTCAGGTATGCCGCGAACTGCGCGATCGTCATGCGATCGAGATTCCAGTCGCGCGGTTTGTCGAGTTTCTTGACAATTCGCCTTTCGGCTTTGCTCATGATCGACGTGACCGGTGGCGCGGGCGTGGCGCTGAATCCATGCGAGTCAGGTGGAAAGGCGGGAATGAGAGCACCGGGATTTGTAATGAATTGTCCCAACACGCATTCCGGCAATGCTAAGGGGATCAACACCAGCCAACCGCAGCAAACGAAGGAAAGCCAACGCACGGCAATTCTCCTGCATGATTCCAAGTCAGGTTGCCCGCACCCATTCCTCATTGTGACGTGCGATGACCGAAATTGCGAGATTCCTGGGTTGGGTTGCGTGTCACGGGTCACTAAATGGATTCTTGTGATCCTGGAAACACTCCCTCCTGGCCAGAATGATAGCCAGACGGCGATTTACTCTAGCACTGGCAGAGCTAGTGGCACCCGTCCTGAATGCCCAACGGTTTTGATGATCACGAAAGGTAATTCAGTTGGTGTTCAGTGGTCAGTTGCAGAAGGCCTGCGATTGGGGCGGCGTTGGGGTAATTCATTCGGAAGCACTCCGGGGCGACACCTACACGACCTGCCACGGCCGAGGCCGTTGCGACGTTCTGACATGGAGAAACAACGTTGGAAGGTGACCGCTGGATGAAAGGGACGATGTGGGTGTAAGATGGTCGTGGAGGGCCGTAGCGAACCACCAAAAATGAAGCTGCCAGAAGAACAGGAATCGAGCATGCCGAACGATGATAGACCGGGAATTATCCAGTTGAGCCCGAGCGACAACATTGTTGTGGCAACACGTCCGTTGGAGGTCGGTACCGCGATTGATGTTGATGGTCGACCCGTTGTCCTGTCGGATCACATCCCCTTAGGGCACAAACTAGCTATCGTGGGAATTGAAGCGGGTGAGCCTGTTCGCAAGTACGGTCAGATCATCGGCCAGGCCACCAGGCCCATCACGGCGGGCCAATGGGTCCATACGCACAACCTGGCACTGCACGAATTCGAACGTGACTATGCCAGCGCAAGGCACATTCCAGCGGACCCGACCCCGATCACCGATCGAACGTTTCTCGGCTACCGGCGCAGCAGCGGCAAGGCTGGCACGCGCAATTACATCGCCGTCATTTCGACTGTCAATTGTTCGGCATCGGTCAGCAAGTATATCGCTCGCCGGTTCGGAGCCTGCCGATCTGGCCGAATACGCCAACGTCGACGGCGTAGTCGCGTTCACGCATGCGGGAGGCTGTGGACTGCAGTTTGGTGGCACCGCTCATCAGTCGCTCAACCGCGTGCTGGCCGGCATCGCTCGGCATCCCAATATCGGAGCTTATCTGCTAGTCGGTTTGGGATGCGAACAAGCCGAAATGAAGTATTTGTTAGACCAGGAAAAGCTGGTGCAGATTGCGGCAGCGCAGCCCAACAGTAACAGTCTCTCGCCGGCGGTGTTTTCCATGCAGGACCAGGGAGGGACTCGCAAAACGGTGGAAGCAGGAGTTGCCAAGGTGCGGGAGATGCTGCCGCAGGTAAACGCGGTGCGACGCGAGCGGATCGCGGCCAGCGAGATCGTCTTGGGGACCGAATGTGGCGGCTCGGACGGAAACTCGGGGATCACGGCCAATCCCGCCTTGGGCGTGGCGGCGGATCTCGTCGTGGCGTGCGGCGGAACGGCCATTCTCAGCGAGACCAGCGAGATCTACGGCGCGGAACACCTGCTCACCCGCCGTGCCCGTTCGGTCGCAGTGGCCGAGAAACTGCTCGAGCGCATTCAGTGGTGGAAATGGTACACAGGTCTGTTCGGGGTGCAATTGGACAACAATCCGTCCGTCGGCAACAAGGAGGGAGGGCTGACGACCATCGCCGAGAAATCACTCGGAGCTATTGCCAAAGGCGGTTCCACGGCACTGGTTGACGTGCTGCAGTACGCTGAGCCGGTTCGGGCGAAAGGATTTGTCGTGATGGATACGCCGGGTTACGATCCGGTCAGCGTCACCGGCATGATCGCTGGAGGAGCCAACCTGATCGCTTTCACCACCGGGCGCGGAAGTTGCTTCGGGTGCAAGCCCGCCCCCTCGATCAAGATCGCTACGAATACTCCCATGTTCCAGCGGATGGAAGAAGACATGGACATCGATGCGGGAACGGTCTTGAGTGGCAAGTCGGTGGAGGAAGTGGGACGCGAAATATTCGAGATGATACTGGCTGTGGCCAGCGGCCAGAAGACAAAAAGCGAACTACATGGAATCGGCGACGAGGAATTTATCCCCTGGACCGTGGGACCGACTCTCTAAGTCGATCTGCATGGTGTGAGTGGGCGCCGTCCGGGGAATCGGAATGTCGTGCGTATGAGGAACGAATGCGGAGTGGCGCGTGGAAAGTGGGAAGTGCAAAGTGAAAAGTGCAAAGTGCAAAGTGCAAAGTGAAAAGTGAAAAGTGGGAAGTGGGAAGTGGGAAGTGACCAATACCGTTGCGCACTCGGTTCGCGCACCGTGTCGGGGAAGACTCGAACAGCACGCAAGGCTATTTCACCTGGAGGTACGCGATGACTGACCATCGTACAACGCTGCGCAAGGGGACGAAGGACCAGAGGCCTTGTTCAGGCGTCACTCGCCGACAAGTTCTGCAGGGGTTCGCCTTATCGGCGGTCAGTTTTCCGCTGCTCGACGCGATGGTGGCTCTTTCGGCACAAGCTGCTGAGGAGAGTCTGCCGCGCAATGGATTTCCGCGGATGGTACACGAGTACTTTGTGCAGCAAGTGCGGCGGGCCACTATGCGCCATGCCGAGGGATACGGGGCCTTGGTCAGCCAGGCGGACGCCGAGGCGTACGTAACTATGGTGCGTGAGAAAATCCGCGAGTGCTTTGGGCCCGAGCCGGAGCGCGGAGAACTCAATCCTCGTCTCACCGGCGTGGTGGAGCGAGATGCGTATCGTATTGAGAAGATCATCTTTGACAGTCGTCCCGGGTTCCCCGTAACGGCCAACTTGTATCTGCCCAAGAATGTGGAATTTCCTCGGCCCGGGGTTATCGGAACGTGCGGTCATTCGACCAGCGGCAAAGGGGAAACGGCTTATCAGTCATTTGCCCAGGGTCTGGCGCGGTTGGGTTATGTGTGCCTCATCTATGATCCGATTGGGCAAGGTGAACGCCTGCAGTACGTGAAGGAAGATCTCAGTTCTCGGATTGGTGTGGGCGTGCGCGAACACCTTTACTTGGGGAACCAGCAGTTTCTGGTGGGTGAATTTCTCGGTATGTGGCGCGCCTGGGACGGCATTCGAGCGCTCGATTACCTGCTGACTCGTCCCGAGGTGGACGCTCAGCAGGTGGGTGTCACGGGCAACTCGGGGGGCGGTACCATGACCACTTGGTTGTGTGGAGTGGAGCAGCGGTGGACGATGGCGGCACCAAGCTGTTTCGTTACGTCGTTTCGGCGCAACATGGAAAACGAGTTGCCGGCCGATACCGAGCAGTGTCCCCCGAAGGCTCTGGCCTTGGGACTCGATCACGCCGATTTCCTGGCCGCCCAAGCCCCCAAGCCAGTGATGATTCTGGCCAAGCAGCGTGATTTCTTCGATATTCGTGGCAGCTACGAAGCGCTGGGGCGACTGAAACACCTGTACCGACTGCTCGGCCAGGAAGAGAACATCGCCCTCTTTGCAGGACCCACTCCACACGGCTTTTCGCAGGAGAACCGCGAGGCCATGTACGGCTGGTTCGGCAAAGCTACTCATAACGACCGCAGCCAAGCCGAACCCGATCTGATCATCGAAGAAGACAAGGTGCTCTGGTGCACGCCCCAGGGACAGGTCGCTGCGTTGGCGGGGACACGCAACGTGTTCATGTTCACTCGCGACAAATCGCAACAATTGGCTACGCGCACGCACGCCGCTCGAGGGTGACGCGTTGATTCACACGGTCGAAGAGGTACTGAAAGTTCGTCCACATGATTTGCAGGAGAGCGAGCGTCCGCCGGCGTTTCGCATCCTCCGCTCACATCGCGGCCGAGACTACCCGCTGCCCTATGCCTGCACGTATGCCGTGCAAGCCGAACCGGGCATCATGGCCATCGTCTATCTGTTGAGCAAGGAATCTTGGGAATCACGTCCACCGCGAGCGGGTAGTCGAGCGGTCCTGTATGTGGCCCACCGATCGAGTGCTGCCGAGTTGAAAACTGAGCCGCTGATCAAGGAGGTGATGGAGCAGGAACCAGAGTCGACGGTATTTACGTGTGACGTGCGAGGGGTCGGCGAGTCGACTCCGAACACCTGCGGCGACAATACATTTGATGATCCGTACGGCTGCGACTACTTCTACGCCATCCACAGCCTGATGCTCGATCGGCCTTACCTGGGCCAAAAGACCTGGGACGTGCTGCAGACGCTGCGTTTCCTGGCCGCCCACGGCTATGTCGATGTGCACCTGGTGGGCAAAGGCTGGGGTGCACTGGCCGCCACGTTCGCCGCGCTGTTGTCCCAGCAGGTGACGCAGGTGACGCTCAAAAATGCCCTGGAGTCCTATACATGCGTGGCAGAGTCCGAGCAGTACCACTGGCCGCTGGCCACCATGTTGCCCAACGTGCTGGCTCATTTTGATCTCCCCGACTGCTATCGTGCGCTCGAGCCCAAGAAGCTGCGCCAGATCGAACCGTGGGGCGCGCTGGGTGAAAAGCAGAACCAGGCGTCGACCTAATGGTCGTAGCTGGACCCGCCCGGGTTCAGCCGTGGTAGCTGGACCCGCCAGGGTTCAGCGGAAGTGGGAAACGCTTTGAGATGCGGCTGAAGCCTTGGCGGCTTCAGCTACGGCTCCCGGCTTCAGCTACGGCTCCCGGGTTCAGCCGTGGTAGCTGGACCCGCCAGGGTTCAGCGGAAGTGGGAGACGTATTGAGGTGCGGCTGAAGCCTTGGCGGCTTCAGCTACGGCGGGCAGTGCCCGGGTTCAGCCGTGGTAGCTGGACCCGCCAGGGTTCAGCGGAAGTGGGAGACGTATTGAGGTGCGGCTGAAGCCTTGGCGGCTTCAGCTACGGCTCCCGGGTTCAGCCGTGGTAGCTGGACCCGCCAGGGTTCAGCGGAAGTGGGAGACGTATTGAGGTGCGGCTGAAGCCTTGGCGGCTTCAGCTACGGCTCCCGGCTTCAGCTACGGCTCCCGGCTTCAGCTACGGCTCACGCTCTACTTTCGATCCCGCAGCCACCCTGGGAAATGGAACGTCAAAACCAGCCACAGCACTGGCTCCGCTCGCGATTGACGAATTGTGGAGATGGCCACAACCATTCCGCTCGCTCAGGAAAGCGGCACCGTGGCCGAGCAACAAGTAACAAGTAACAAATAACAAGTAACAAGTAACAAATAACGTCTGGTCGCTTCCCTACTGTCGCGCCAAATCAATCGCCTTTTTCCCTTTCACACTGGCATCGTACGGGTCCGGGATCTTCCATTGGTCGATCATGATCCAGCCGGAGAAACCGCCTTCGCGCAAAGTAGCCAGGGCGGCCGGCATGTCATTATGTCCATCTCCGCAGGGGAGATGGTGGGAGGTACCGCCGAAGATCGTGCCATCGCAGTCGGTCAGGTGCACGTAACCGATGTTCTTCACGCCGATACGTTGTAGCATCTCGTGCGGCTTGCCCTGCGAGCCGCTCATCAAGTCAAAATGACTGGGGTCAAAGATTGTTTTCACGTAGGGCGAGTCGATGGCCTCCAGGATCCGAATGATGTGTTGCTCGGTATTGAAGACGAATGGCGGTTCGATTTCGAAAGCGGCCAACAAGCCGAGGTCGTGGGCGATTTTCCCGGCCTCCCGAAAAGTTGCTCCCAAACGCTTGATGGCTTCGTCGATGGTCTGGTCGCGGAGGGCCCCACCCGGCCACATCCCGATGCAGTCACAGCCTACCTGCTGGGCGAAAGTGGCTCGGTCACGAAACGTTTCGAGCCAGCTTTGCCGGACGCTGTCGCTGGGATCAAACGCTTCGGCCACACCCAGTTGGATGGAAAAGACCTGCAGGCCGAACCCATCGTACATCCGCTTGAGTGCCCGGATGCGATCCTGCTCATTGGCTGCGGGATAGTTGCCCATCGGCCAACCTTCCACCAGTTCCACGCCATCGAAACCGGTTCGCTGTGCAAAGTCGAGGATCTCCCAGATGGGAAACACCTTGTTGTAGTCGCTCGAGGAAGACATGAAGCCGTTGAGTCCAATGGCCGTCTTCCAGGCCGGTTTGTCGGCAGCGGCGTGGGAGAGCTGAGGGAACAGGGCCGCGCCGACGGCGGTACCGGTCAGCTGCAGCATGGTGCGTCGAGTAATCATATGCATCGGTCTCGCTGGAAGTGTTAGGTGGTTACAGCTGTGCCTGGTCGTAGGACGGGATCCTATAGCGTCCGAGCTCGCTCCTCGGATCCCGAGCCACATAGGTTGTGGCCGAACGCCACGTCAGGTGTCGGCCTTCTTTCTTTGGATTTCGATCTGACGCTGTTACACGATCGCGTTTGGTGCTCTAAATCCGCACGAAGTATTTCTGCCGATACATCCACAGCACAATTAACCAGAATACGATGAAGGCCGAAGTCGGTGCGATAACATATCCGAACATGTCATTGGCCAGTGCTTCTGGTCCCAGCAGACGCTGCAGCGCTCCAGTGAAGTGGATTCCGACCTGTTCGGTAGCCCACGGGCGCATCAATTGGCCCATCACATACATGGCGATCGAGTTCATACCGACGATGACCAATGGGAACGCAAGCCAGCGGAGTCGGCAGAGATCGACGACCAGATAGAAGGCTGCCAGCATCCAGATCACCCAGCCGCCACTGAAGAGCACCCAGGAGGGTGTCCAGATGCGTTTCACGATGGGGCAAACGTACTGTCCGGCCAGGACTCCCAGTCCCACACAGACTGCACCGCCGATGACCAGCAGCAAGAACTTCTGCCACCACCGTTTCTCACTCCGCAGCAGCTGGCCGCAGAAGACTCCCAACAGCATCGTGGCGATCGAAGGAACGAAATTCAACGTCAGGTAGCCACCGTCGTTGTATTCAAAGCGTTTTCCTTCCTCGCGCGGGAACTGGTTCAGCAGCCACACATCGACGTTGTGCGCGGCATTGGCGTTCTTGGACCAGGGAGCGAAGGTCCCTTCCAACACGGTCTCTTCCTCCGTCGCTCCGACCGCGGCATAATCCAGGCCTTCCGGCGGCGTGTAGCTGTAGAAGAATCCCCAGTACCCGACGAGAATCAGCACGAAAACGCTCAGTTGAATCCAGAACCTGCGCCCCATCAACGCATAGACGAACACGTAGCCCAAGCCGATCTGGCACAGCACGTTCGCGAACGTCCAGTCTGTCTGTTTGGACCAGGCGGACGAAAGGAAGACACCTAATAACACGAGCACAATGGCCCGCCACAGGGCGTGTGCCGTCCGCCGCCAAACACTGTGCCCCAGCCCCTCACGCCGCGCAAACGAGTAGGGCATGGCCACGCCGACCATGAACATGAATGCCGGTTGAATCAAGTCCCAGAACTGAACTCCCGTGGGAATCCCCTCCCAATAGAAATTACTTTCCCAGACAGAATGGTCGAAATGAAGGCCAACTTGTTGCCAGATCTCGTGATCGAGAACACTCCACACGGGCGCGTCCGCTGGCAGTTGAGTCAACTGCAGAACGCCAAATCCGCCGGCGGCCAACATGACCATGATGAAGCCGCGGAATGCGTCGAGTGAAACCAGGCGTGCGGGTGGTTCCGCATCTTGACTCGTGGACGGACGGGTTCCGGGACGCGATGGTCGCTGCAGGCCCGCGAGAGTCTGGGGACGTACCGAACGGGTTGCTGGCGGTTGCTGCGGCTGAGATGCCGCTGGCGGTCTGGTGCCGGCGGGCTGCGGAGTGGTTCCTTGCGGCGGCCGTTGGGGAGTGGGTTGAGATGGGCGTGGTAGTTCGGAGGGCTGTTGACGTTCGGGTTTCGCGTTCACGTGCAGGCTCCATGGCATTTCAGCCGCTGGCGCTCGTCCACTTCGCCGCAAGATGTACATCGGTCACACCTGGCGGACGTTGCGGCAACGAACGGGTAAGGCAAAAAGCGAATATGATGATGCTGAATTCACGTGAAATCAGCCGGTTTCCACCACGCCATACTGCCACTGGCCAATCGCCGCCCGGTTCGCGTCCGTGCACGGCACGCAGAGACGCTGTGTCGAGCCTATTCACTCGGCCGAGGCCTGTCAGGGGGCGACCGCACGATAGCCAGCGCACTAATGTAACATGCTGCCAGGGCCCAGAACATCAGGGAGCCGCACGGGGAGGCTCGGACGGAATCGCCGGCGCGTGGCCACGGTCGTCAGACCGTGGGGAGGCGGCAAAACCGTCGACACTCCGGCGATGCTGGGCAGCCTCGAATCACTGACGACGTGGGGTGACAGGTGAGGCCTGGTCGCATGCAGCCTGAAAGCCAGCGCCACGACCCTGGCCACAGTTGTCTGGTCGAAGTGCGCGCCAGGCAGGATCGTGGCCGTGATGGTCGGCCGCCAGAGAAGCGACGCCAGGGCTGCATTCCTGGCCTTCATTTCCCGACGGGTGATACTAGCTGCTTTCCGCTGAGCAACGCGGCCGCGTCCTGGCGAATCCGCTGCCGTGCCTCCGGCGTGCTGCCATTGTGGAACGCTTGAACGGTGCCGTCCTTGCCGATCAGAATGGTCACCGGGATCGCGCCAAACTGGTACACGTCCAACGACTTGCTGTTGGGATCCAAGCAGACCGTGCCGCGATAACGATGCTCGTCAACCGAAGCCTTTACCTGAGACAATTCCTCACCCAAGTTGATGGCCAGGACGGCGGCCCCATTTCCCTCGGCCTCGGCGACAAACGCATTGAGCGTGTCCATGTCATTGGTGCTGGGGGCACACCAGCTGGCCCAAAAGATCAACACGGTCACCTTCTTTCCGAAGTAGTCGGCCAGACGTACCGTCTTGCCCGTCAAGTCCTTGAGCTCCAATGGTGGGGCAGGTTTCCCGAGCAATTGTCGAATGTCGCCGTCCTGCAAAGCTGAGAGGAGATCGTCAACACGGTGCGCGTCAGGGGGAAGCGAGACCGCGAACGTCTTCTCGGGAAGCGGTCCGCCAGTCTTCCAAGTGAAGGAGCTGGTCGTTACCAGTCGAAACGTCTGTTGGTCGTCGATCGGAATCGTGAGCGTCGTGGCTAATTTGACGAGCATTGGCTTGTCGCCCGTCGAGAACCAGGCATCCAAGAGACGCTTGTCTTTGAGTGCCAACTGCAGATGTACGACTTCTTTGCCGTTGAGTGCCTCGGTGCCGATCGGCTTGATACTGTCAATCTGGGCGACCAAATCGGCACGAATCTGCGGATGAATCAGCAGTTCGACACCCGATCCGGAGACCGTCTGCAACGTCAAGGCATCGTATTGAAGATCATCTTGGCTGGGTGACGTTTCGTGTTGGCTGTAAAACTTGGCGGGACGATAAAGCCGGACAATGCGTTGGCCGTCGCTGACACAGATAAACTGCGCCTCTCCCGTCTCCTTGGATCCAGCCTCGATGCGAAACTTGTTGCCCTTCTGCACGGCCAGTCGGAAGATGTTTGTGCCTTGGGCTGCCTTGCCGCTCCCGCTGCTGGTCCAATCACTCTGTACATCCACCACGAACGCGCCGGCATCGTAGAGATATTTCTCGAAGACGCGGATCGTCTCGTCGAATTTTTTCTCAACATCGCTCAGCTGAGTCTGAGGAGCCGACACGGGAGGCTGTACTTCCTGGGCTCGAATACCAGCCGCGAGAGTTGCGGCCAGCAGGAGAACCAGGGCTCCGCTCACCAGGACTCGCCGCCCTGCGCGGTGCGGCCGACCGACCTGGTGGCGCGGGAGTAAATGGTACGACCGATGATTCGAACGTGACTGGCGATCTTGTCGCCCCGCACAGAAACTCAGAAAGAAACTCAGAAAGAAACTCAGTCTGGATGTCATCAATCCGTCTCCTGACAACTGGCGAGTTGGGTGTTATTTTCCGGGTGATGGCTAACAGGTCATACGGCAGGTTTGCCGTGGTGACATGGAAGCCTTGCCGTGATGTGCGTCGAGCGTGCGGTTGTGTCTAGGTCCGAAACCGAACGAATCACAGTCGGTTCGCGGCAGGTGGATCAGCTTCCTTGAAAAATCTGGCTCAGGCTTTGTATCGAGCCCGCAATGTCCGACAAGTCGGGCGCATTGGTCAGTTGCCTTTCTTGGACCGTGCGGGTCCATGTCGCATTCAGAGCCTGCAGAGATTGATTGATTTGACTCAACTGCAGCTTCAACTGCTCAGCCGAGGATCCGCCGGCAAGTTCCTGGCGAAACTGCCCCAAGGACATGCGCAAGGTGCGCGCCTGTGCCTGCAGAGCCGGAACGCGCGGTGACAGAGGTAGAAACCGGTTGAATCCCACTACCAGCGCATCCACATGGGCCATGGCCTGATCCGTCAGCGGGATCGCCTGGCTCGACAATTGCGCGGTCGTTGGACGTTGCACCTGGTAGGGGAGTTGGTAATACGTCGGCGCGTTCAAGAGGACTGGCTGGCCGGGATCGATGGTGGGTCCCAACGAGACACCGACGAGTTCACCCAGTTGTTGAAGGTCCCGTGAGACAATATCCCATCGCTGGGCAACCCATCCTATCTGGCTTGTTGTCTGCATCGTACGCGACACACCCTGTGATAGTGCGCGGAGTCGCAGGACGCCGTGTCGCACTTCGTGTTTGGGCATGCCCTCTTGCAGCGTCTGGTGCAAGGCCGTGGCCTGCGAATAGAAGAATTCCACATCGCGCAGCAGTTGAGTCTGAGCAGAGTTCTGACCGGCGGAGTTGCGTAGCAAGTAGACCGCCTGATTAGTGTCCGCCAGCAGTGTGGTGCTCGTCTGAACGAGTTGGTTATACAGTTGTGCTTCGATGCCGCCCGAGGGAGGACGATTGGCTGGGGGCAGCGGTGTCGGGCGTGAAGCGGTGCTCCCCAAAGTCGCCAAGATCTGCTCAAACTGAGTCAGATACGTGCTGCTTGTGGGAGCTGAAAAATGGAGTTGGGCCATTTCACCAGCCACTGCTCCGAAAGCTGCCTGTACATCATCCAGCGCCTGCTGGTAGGTGGCCGGAGGCGTTTGCGGGGCGAGTTCCAGACTCCGGCTGGCATTGACCAGGTTGCGGCTCATGACCGCAAGCTGCCGCCCCTGATGTGTTCCTCCCAACTCCTGCTCGATCGAATTGCGGAGCACGCGCGCCGTCGCGACGAGTTGACCCTGACGCTGACTGCTCTCACCTGCCGGCAGAGCGGTCGCTGCCGACGACTCCTGTTGTGCCGCCTGCAGAAACTCACGTACCAACTTGGCACGGTCGCCCCGGTTCGCATTCAAGCTGCGGACCCACTGCGACGCCTCGTTGGCCGAAGGGGCGCGATTGAGGATTTCGGCATACAGTCCGGACACAAAGGAATTCGGATTGCGACCCCGGCGGCTGTAGTAATCATCGGACGAGAGAAATGTCGCCTGGGCATCAGACAGCGAGAGCCCCTTCTGAAAGCTCCATACCCATTGCGTCAACTCGTTGGAAGTCGGTTCCCGATCGAGATATTTGCGGTACAAGTTCCGCACGTGGTCGGATGAGTTATAGACTTGAGCGGAAAGGCTACCGAGCAGCCAGAGCCAGCATCCCAGAGCCAGCAGAAGGGGGGGCCTCCGACCCATCACAGTCTCCTCCATCGCCGCGCACAGACTAACGTCCGAATCCATCCCGTTTGCAGCCAGAATCGGCATGCGCAGGCTACCCTATGTCGCAACCCGCATCAAGGGGCGCAGATAGGCAATTCTGGATGTTTCAGGCTTGAGTAGTGAGTAGTGAGGAGTGAGTAGTGAGGAGTGAGGTAGTGAGGAGTGAGGAGTGAGGAGTGAGGAGTGAGGAGTGAGGAGTGAGGAGTGAGAACCCGTCGCCTCCAGCCGACTCTGGAACAGTTCGAGATTGTGCAGGCCCAGTGGGGAATTCCCAATGCACCAATGACCAATGACCAATGACCAATGACCAATGACCAATGACCAGTAACACTACCGTTTCCCTGTCAGCCAGCCGCGTTCGATTTCCTCCAGCGTCCGTCCCTTGGTTTCCGGCACAAACAGCACGAGAAAAGCGACAGCTCAGCAGACTGAGGACGCCGTATAGCCAGAAGGGAAACGCGTGGTGGAAGTGATGGACGAACCACGAGTCGTTGTCGTCGAGCATGGGGAATGTCTGGGAGACGAGGAAATTGGCTGCCCACAGGCAGACCGTGGCGATAGCCATCGCTCGGCCACGAATGCGAGTGGGGAAAATCTCCGACAGAATAACCCAGGTAACAGGTCCCACCGAAAGGGCGAAGCAAGCGATGTAGGAGAGGATGAAGAGGAGGACCCACACTTTGGTTTGCTCGAAGTAGGTAGCCAGTCCCAAGGCAAAAAGGTTGACGGCCATCCCGAAATAACCGAGGATCATCAACGGTTTGCGGCCGAGTCGATCGACGGTCCAGATGGCGACGATCGTGAATCCCATGTTGACGGCTCCCACGACGACTGTCTGCAGCATGGCGGCGGACGTTTCCGCGCCGGCCATCGCCTGGAAGATTTTCGGTGCGTAGTAGAGAAACACGTTGATGCCGGTGACCTGCTGCAAGACGGCCAGAATGACGCCGATGATCAAGACGATTCGCATACCCGGCTCAAACAACTGGGACAACGATTCGCTTTCCAGGCTAATCGTTTCTTTGATCGCCAGGAGTTCTTGACGAGCCTCCGTGGACCCACTGACACGTGTCAGGACTGAGAGTGCTTCGTCGCTGCGTTGCTGTTTGACCAGCCACCGCGGGCTTTCCGGTACGAAGACCAGCAGTCCGAGTAGAGCTAAGGCGGGGAGCGTTTCGGAAGCGAACATCCAGCGCCAACCTGTGGCGACATTCCACGTCTCGTCTCCGGCGTTGGCGATCGCGAAGTTGACGAAGTAGACGGCCAGCATACCGAATACGATAGCGAGTTGGTTGAGCGAGACCATGCGTCCCCGAATCCGTGCGGGGGATACTTCGGCGATATACATCGGTGAGGTCATGGACGCCGCGCCCACGCCAATCCCGCCCAGGGCCCGGTAGAGGACGAACGCCAGTTGGGTGTGCGGTACTGCCGTTCCGATGGCCGAGATGATGAACAGGATCGCGCAGACGATCAGCACTTTCTTGCGGCCCAGGTAGTCGCTCATCACGCCGGCCAGCATGGCGCCCAGCACACAGCCGACCAGTGCGCTGGCGGCCGTCCAGCCCTCCTGGGTTGGCGAGAGGCCAAAATACTGTTTGAGAAACCCGATGGCCCCGGCGATGACCGCCGTGTCGTAGCCGAACAACAGACCACCTAACGTAGCGACAAAGCAGATGAGTACGAGGTAGGAGAGGCTCCCCTGATCTGAATCCTGTCGGAGCCTGTTCAAAGGCGTTTTGTAAGGCTCAAGGGGAGTGTCGTTTGTCGACATGCGTGCATCCTATGCAGAAAGTCAGTAACAGGCTCTGCCAGTGCCGAAGCAACCCGCCGCTCACCACTTCACGGGGGGCCTCCCCTATTCTTTCGCGCTGTCGCGAATGGCATCGAACATGGCGAGGATGTTTTCCGTCGGTGTGTTTCCCTGGATATTGTGGATCGTGTTGAACACCATTCCACCGCACTTGTTGAAGATCTCGATCCGCTCGCGAACCTGGCGGTAGACTTCCTGCGGCGTGCCAAACGCGATGGTCTTCTGCGTGTCGACCCCTCCTCCCCAGAAGACGATGTTATCGCCGTACTTCTTCTTCAGCTCAAGGGGATCCATGCAGGCGGCGGAGCATTGAACCGGATTGAGAATATCAAAGCCGGCTTCAATGAACTCGGACACCAGCACGAACACGGAACCGCAGGAGTGGATAAAGGTCTTCCAGTTGGATTTTTCGTGAATCAGACGATTCAATCGTTCGTGAAAAGGTTTGTAGATCTCGCGATACGCTTCCAACGAGATAAACGGTCCGCGTTGCGTGCCGAAGTCGGTTCCGGTAATGAAGGCAGCGTCAATGCGATCGCCAAAGAAGTCGATCAGTGTCCGGATGTTCTGCTCGGCAATCCGGCACTGATGTTCAAATACCTCCAGCACGTAGTCCTTGCGGATCGCTGTCGAAATATACCACTCTTCGATATCCCGGATTCCCTTCGGGTGTTTCATGAAGGGGGCGGGGACCAGGGCAATGTCTCCGAACGCCGCCCCGGGGACAATCAGCATGGCTCCACAATCGCTGCGCTGATCGAGCCAGTCGCGCATGCAGGCGTAGTAGCCCATGTCTTCGTCGTTCAACGGCGTGAACTCTTCCATGTTGTCGCGCGGATCCAGTTTCTGCTCGTCAATCGGTTCCTGCCGCACGATGGAATCAAAGAAGTACCCGGTCTTAGGCATGTGTCCGCTTGGCGGAACGGACATGTCGCCTTGCGGGTGAACGTAGGTATTGCCGTACTCGTCGCGTGTAATAGTTGAAGTCCTCGGTGACGAGAACTTCCGTGCCATCGTTCAAGGTGAAGGGCTTCCAACCTTGCTGCTGCGTTCCAAACATACTGCAGCGCGTGATGATCCCGACGACGTCGATGCCGAGCGCCTCGCGCAACGCGTCATCAATCTCGCCGAGCACCTGGTACGGTTCGATCACCTTCACGCGGTAATTGTCATCGCCCAGCACGGCGCGGCGCAGCGCGTCAGGGCCGTAGCGTGGATACCCGTGACAGGTGTGGCGCCAAAGTCAACGCAGACACGGTCGGGCTGTTGGTGCGCCAGTGTGGTCTGTAGCCGCTGGCGGCTGGTCATTTTTCCGCTGGATGCGTTTCCGTTGGATGCATAGTCCATCTCGACATCACTCCGTGTTCGCAATCAGGACGACAGTCTGGTTCAAATTCGGAGCCGTGGAGGGAAATCGCAATTGCTTCCCGTCCAAAGTGGCTTCGACATAATACTCGAAATCTCCCCGCATCTGCTCCCTACCCAATTCGACCTGGTAAACCCCACTCGCCACGTATCGCAGCGGCTTCGATTGAAAGTTGCCGGCCCCCAACGGACGCCAGAAGAGCACCACAACCGCGGGCCGGTCACCCAAGATGATAGCTTGCACATCAAGCGATTCGCCCTCGTCTAGCGCGGAGCGGACCACCGGGACAAACAGGCGTACCGGGCCGGAGTAGGCAACCGGCAGCGTCGCCAGGTCCGGCAACGGCTGGCCCGTGGCTTCGACAATGGCCTGTTCCGAAGCATCCAACAAGATGGGAAAGACGTGTTGCTGCCAATTGGCTACCGTTCCCATCCCCCCTTTGGTCGAGACGGTTTGCAGCAGGTACTCTTGCACGTACGTCAACTCGCGGATGAGACGAATACGCAGGGGAAGGGCCTTGCGTTGGGCTAATTCTTTGCGCGAGGAGGTATCGGCAGCTTGCTGCATAGACTGCAAGACGGCGTTAAGCTCCGCCCAGGTGCAGTTCAGCTTCGCCAGGGCCCGCAAGTAGCGCAAGTTATTCAGCCAGTAGTCGAATCGCTCCAGGTTCCCCGCACCCTGGATCAGCGGTCCCAGGTCGCGCAGTTGATTCACGAATTCATATTCCTTGATGACGCTACTCCATGGTCGGGGATCGGGCACAATTCCCCCTGGTCCGTTGACCCAATCCGCGGGACGTGGCAGGGCACAGTCCAACTGGGCAAACAGTGGACCCATGCGCTGACCCGCTCGGCTGCCAAATTCCGCGGTGGCCCAATCCACGTAGAAGTCATGGCAGGCTGCCTTGCGCCAGGAAGGGTATTGCTGGCGACGATCCTCGAATGACCCTTCCAGCTGCGGTGGATCCCGATCGACTTCCGCGGACTTCCAGCTCTCCTGCGACCAGCTGGCCTGGGCCAGGGCGGCGACGTTGGGGCCCAGGATGCGCGTTCGCCAGTGGATCCCCAGCAAGCCGTCGCAACCGTAGCGCAAAGCATCCGCGGCATCCTTGCGCATCCGGCCCACCCACAACTGCGGAATGATCATTGCCGGATCGTCTTCCAGCCAAGGAATCGCCCATTGGGGGCGTCCAGCAATGTGGGCAAAACCACCCTCGACCGGATCGTGCCCCACGTTGCGATTGATACAACTCAGGGGCCACGACTTGGGGAGCACGCTGTCAAACAGAGCCGGGCTCTGCGGCGGTCCCAGCACCCAACCGCAGGTCGCCAATTGAAACGGCGCTCCCACGGCGTCAACCGCCTGTTGCGCCACTCGAAAATCAGCCAGTGTCGCTTCGATCTGCTCCTGCTTCACCTCCTGCCAGGTCCAATTCTCGGGAGTCCAGAGCCAATAGTAATCGATCGGATAGGCCGCCATGATGCGGCGAAATATTCCCTCGTAAACTTGCTCCGTGGTCTGCGGATCGTCGGGCGACTTGCCTGCCGCCACCAATCGCTCGCGGACCAGTTTGGGGAGAATCAACGGCGTCTCCGTACCGACACAGGTTTGGATACCGAGAGTGCGGGCAAATGTGAAGGAATCTTTCAGCACCAAGCCGAAACGGTTGAATAGGGCGTTCGATTTATCCTGATCCATCTCGGTCCAAGGATATGTGCCCTGCATGTAGTTCGCGCCATAGTCATCCCGCTCGAACAGCGCGGCGGCGCCGAACGCGTAGCTCGTCGTCTTCTGGGGCTTGTATCCCCACGCCGAAGTGACGTTGCTGGTCACAAAATGCCGCGATGGATAACTCGCCGCGACCTTTCCCTCGTCTCCCACTTCGCTCGGCGGCCCGATCCAGACGGTCGGCTCGGGACCGACGCCGCCTTCGGGGTAAGTGTGTAGTCCGAAGAAGTTCATTCGCAGTTTGGGAAGCTGCGCGAGGATCGCCTTGTAGTCGTCCGTATCCCACCAATCAGGCCCTTCGGGGAAATCGTGAAAAGGCTGGATGCCGCGCTGATTGAACAAGGGCTTGCCCAGTTCGTTCAATTCCGGTAATACCAGCGAAATCTGCTCGTCCGGCACTACGTCTCCGTGCAGGTAGAAGCGGATCCCCAGCTGTTCTGCCAAACGGTACGCCCCGTAGAGCGTTCCGATCGTATCTCCGCCAACTACCAGAACGACCTTCTTCCCATTTCGTTCGACGGTCCGGAGCAGGTATTGTTGCGGCTCCAGTTTCTGCAACTGCTCCTGCTCTGCGGCATCTGCGAACGACTGAGCAATGAGAGGACTCGTCTTCGTTCCCACCAAGATCCAGTCGCAGCTGGCCACCTGCTCGGTGGATGTGTGCAGCGACAGCAGCGTACCGGTGCGAACGTAGACGTACCGGCGGATCTCCTGAGCGGCGTACTTTTCGATTCGGCTGGCTTGAGCTTCATGGATGATCGCGGTGTCCACGTCGGCCTGCACACGGCCAAAAGACATGAGCCCGATGGCCACGCAGAGAATGGCAGTCGTTTGTTTCATTTCCGGCCTCCCCGCCCGCTGGCAATGGCCACGATGTGCGTATCCCCGGCGACTCAAAGCTGATTTTTGCGGCAATCGTCACGTCCAGGAAATCATCACAACATCGCTCTTGTTGAGTTGCATTGACCGTGTGAACGATCATGATTTTCGGAAACTTCCCGCGCTAATACAACAGGGGAGGCGTGCCGGGCCGGGGTCGTCGTAGGTACTTGTACGATGCTGGGATCAATCCACCAGCAGACAGGTCTGATGCGGATCCAAACGCAGGGGAGCCGCGTTCTGGGGAGCCGGCGTGAGGGGAGTCGAGCTGCCGTTGTGTGGGTCGAGCCGGAGCCACTGTTTCGGTTCGGCGCTTGTCAGCGTTCCGGCATACGCCTCCTGACCGACGTTGACCAGCAGCAAGATGTCGCGGCCGTCACGGCAGAATTGCCCCGGCGCAAGACGAGGTGAGGCGGGCGCCAGTGAGTAGCTCGGTGCGATCGAGGCACGGACGGTGACGGCATCGAGCGGCTTGCCGTCACGACCGTCCGTCAGGACACGCAGCTCGGACGCCTGGCGAGCTTGCTGGGCGACAACTGCCGCGGGTGCGGGCAACTGTGCGCCTTGCGGCAAGAGCAGACAGCGGAAAATCTGGTCACCGACCTGGATGGTGCCATCGCTGTTGACTCCCGCAGCGGCTAGATACTCATGGTCGATCAACGCAAACGGAACCTGGTTGCGCTGCAACATTTGACCCATCCGCATGAATGACCCTACGATGCGGCGAGCTCGTTCCGACTGGGATTCGAGGTTCAGCGGATTGGCCACCGGCAGGTACTCGGACCACAAATCGAAGACGGGGTAGTAGAGTAGGACCAACGGCTGCTGCGTGGCAGGTTTTAGAATGGCGTTCAGGCGGCCCACAAACTCACCATATGCCTGGTATTCTTCCTGCGAACGATCATCCATGCCGTAGTAGAGCGTAAAGTCGGTGACACCCCAAGTTGCCTGCCAGGCCGCGGTGGCTTGCATGGCAGAAAGACTGGCCGGTTTCTTGCTTCCCATCTTCTGGCTGAAGTCACTTACTTCAGTCATCACCCGACGGTGACCGGTCAGCGTGGCCGCCGAGTACGGTAGCCCCGCGGTTAACCAGCCGGAATGAATGACGGCTTCGGGGTCCGACGAGAGCATGTCGAGTCCGGGGATCTGCATGCGGCTGAGCGCTTTCAGGGCGTTGCCTTCCACAGCAACCTGGTGAATCAGTGACTCCTCCACCAGCGTGTGTCCGGAACTGGCGACGCCGTGTGCCTCGCACCACCGCTGCAACTGGCCGAAGTAGCGGTCCGCGATCAGGTCGGCCACAAGCGACCAGAACTGTTGTCGAATCCGATGGTCGTCAGCCGAGTCACCGGTAAACAGACTGCGCCGCTGAGCCAGCAAGTCTTCTTGAAATCGCTCGTGATATTGTTGCGGCAAGTCGTGACACCAAGGGACAGCCGGCAGTGGTTTCACGGTGGGATCCGCTGCGTCGACAAGGGGAACGTTTTTGCGTGATTCTTCCGGGATCTGGCCGAGCGAGACGGCCAACAGCGACGGTTCATCGGTGAACATCGCTTGGATCGTCGTGCCGAACAGGGGCTGCAAGTGTGCCCAGTAGGCATCGTGCGTCTTACGCGTGAAACAGCGGATGGCGTCGGTGTCCAGTAAGTTGACATATCGCTGCGAGGCAGCGTAATTGTTGTTGGCATGGGTGAATTCATACGACGGCCGTACCACGAAAGGATCTTGCTGGGTCGCGTCGTATGCCAGTTCCAGTGCTTCGTAAGCGGAATTTTCCTGCAGTACGAGACCGCCGGCCGCTCCGCTGGGATAGCCTTTCTCGTCGTACAACCAGACCACCATCCCGCGACTATGGCACTGTTGGATGGCCGTGGCGAGCGTCTTCCATGCTTGATCGCCCTGCATGTAGTTTTGGAACGGCATGTTGCAGACCATTCCCCCCAGGCCATAATCCTGGAGGCGTTGCAGGTACTTCTCAATGGCCGCGTCTTGCGACTCCCCCGCACGTGCCGGAGGGATGTTCATCCCGTGCACGATTTGCAGAGGTCGATCTGCCAGACCGGGATGCTGCCACGGCTCCGTCCACTGCGCGGGCATCTGTGGCTCATCGGCCACGGCGCACATCTCGTCCCAGCAAAGGTTGTGGACGCCCAGCACCAGCAGCAACGTGACAAATAGAGGACCTGTTTTCGGCATGGTCGTTTCTCCTGAGTATCGGCTTGGGCGAGTTGAGCAATTCGTGACGCGAAAGCCATTCGCGTCCAAGTGGTGGATCTGATCGCGGTAGTGCGGTGGGTCACCATGTACCATACCGCGCACGCAGCCGCTTCCCAAGCCGGCTTGGGCCGTTTCCCCAGGGGAGCGTCGGGGGCGCGGCGGGCCGCAACTTACTTGTGACCATCTGGCGGCACGTCTAGAATCATGGCTCGGGCACGTCAACCGTGCGGACTTGGACGGGATAGAATCCCTGTCCATTAACCACAAGTCCACCACCGGGATGAACCCGGTGGTGAAACTCGAGATGTGAGTAACGATGAGGATAGGGTTCTTGTCCTACATAGTGGCCGGCAAAACCGCCAAAGGGATACGTAATCAGTAGTCAGAAGTCTCTCACCAAGCACCGAGGTGTCTACCATGCTCAACACAGCTATCAACCGTCGTCAAGCATTACAGTTGGGAGCCGGTGCCGCTCTGGCTCTGTCTCCGGTCGCGAGACTGCTGGCCGCAGATCCTCCGCGCAAATTCAAGATCGGCGCTTGCGATTGGTCAATCGGCGGCGCGCAGGACATCTCGGCGCTTGACACCGCCAAACGGATGGGATTGGACGGAGTGCAGGTGTCGTTTGGTACGGTCGGTGCGAAGTACGATTTGCGCAAGGCGGAAGTCCGTCAGGCCTATCTCGACAAGTGCAAAGCGTTGGGCCTGGAAATCGCTTCGTTGGGGCTCGGTGAGCTGAATTCGAAACCGTACGCATCCGATCCGGATGCCGAACAGTGGGTAATCGATGCGGTGGAGATCATGCCGAAGATGAAGCAGCGGATCATGCTGCTCGCCTTCTTCAGTAATGGCGACATCAGAAACAAACCGACGGAGCAGCAGCAGGTCATTGAGCGACTCAAAAAGGTAGCGCCCGCGGCTGAAAAAGCTGGTGTCGTATTGGGAATTGAATCGTGGCTTGACGCGGAGGAGCATTTGCGAATCCTCGATGCCGTCGGCTCGCCTGCCGTTCAGGTCTATTACGACGTGGCCAACATGGAAACAATGGGCTACGACATCTACAAGGGAATTCGCCAGTTGGGTCGCGAGCGGATCTGTCAAATCCACGCCAAGGAAAACGGATCGCTGTTGGGAAAAGGCAAAGTCGATTTCGTGAAAGTGAAAGAAGCCGTGGATGATATTGGCTGGAGCGGCTGGCTAGTGATTGAAGCAGCGACCGAACAAGGCAAGTCGCTCGACGAGTGCTACCAGTTAAACCAGAAGTACCTGCGGTCGATTTTTCCGACGTAAATGCGCCGCGTCTCATACTGTTACTCTTACTCTTACTCTTACTCTTACTCATACCCTTACTCCCTTCGTCTCCGGCTGACTCGGCGGGAGTACAGCGGATGGAAGTGTTAGCGTGAAAGCTGCACGCACGGTGCGCGCATGCTTGTGATGCCAACTGTTGGATGGAGAACGAATCGGGAATGCGGAATGCGGAGTGCGGAATGCGGAATGGGAGATGGGAGATGGGAGATGGGAGATGGGAGATGGGAGATGGGAGATGGGAGATGGCGTTGAATGTGCAGTGGGGTGGCGAACACCTTGGCAATGTGCGCAGTGAACATGCGACTGCTCATCCCGCATTCCCGATTCGTTCCGATCGTCCAAGTCAGCAAGACCAAACGCGCCGGGGCTCGCTTGGGTTGCGGCCAACGGCCGCGCCAGGAGTAAGAGTGAAGAGTATGGGATCGTGTGCTGGGCCGTGATCGTGTACGTGAAAGGGTGTTTTAGCCATGCTACAGCGTCTTGTTTGTCGACAGCGTTGCTTTTTCACACTCGTTGGTTTGGCTTGTCTCATCGATCAACGCCCACTCGGGGCGATCGAGCCTGTGACCGACTACGGCACGGTTGAGTTGCTGCGGGACACGTGGGGTGTGCCGTACGTGTTTGCCGAGACGGATGAGGGAGCGATGTATGGTGCCGGATATGCCGCGGCACAAGATCGTAGTTTCCAGATGTACTACACGCTGCGCATCATTCAAGGGCGTCTGGCCGAGGTGGTGGGGGATCTCCCGCACGCGCGGCGGGAGCGAGACAGTGCGGTTACCAGCGACCGCAAAATGCGCACGTTCGGGTTTGCCCGAGCGGCCCAACAACGCGTGCGAGAACTCGATCGCGAATCGGTCGAGTTGCTCTCAGCTTACGCGCAAGGTGTCAATGACTACATGACGAGAAATGCGGGCACCCTTCCCGAGATGTTCGCCAAGACCGGATTGGATCCCGAGCCGTGGACGCCGGCCGATTGCCTGCTCTCCTGGTGGCACCTGGCGCAGTTCTTTGCCACCGACGGTACTCGCGACCTGATGGCCTATCGCAATTTGACTCGACCCCAGCAGAACGGTGGCGGGCGCCAAATGCCACCTGGTCGTGGCGTGCCGGGTCGTGGCGTGCCGGGGCAGGGCCGTTTTCCGTTCCCACCTCCCAATCTGCCGACTGCCCCGCCGGACGATTCGGCGGCCGTCGTCGGACGAGACGACGTGACCGAACAATGGTTGCAGCGAACCGAGGTGTTTCTGGAAGAGCACGGTTATAGCAGCGAATCTGCGGGAGCATTGACGCCGAGTGAAGCGGGACCGAAGTTCAGCCATGCCTGGGTCGCCGATGGAAAATATTCCGGCACCAGCGGGGCCGTGCTGGTCAGCATGCCGCAAACGCCAGTGGCCAACCCGTCACTGCTCTACGAGTTTCATCTGTGTGGTAAGACGATCAACGCTCGAGGTGTTGGCGTCGCCGGTTCTCCCATCATTCTGATTGGCTGGAACGCGCACGTGGCGTGGGGCATGACGGCGCTGGGTGCCGATCAAGCGGACCTGTTTCGTTTGAAGACGGATCAAGAACATCCTGGCCAATACGCATTTGATGGTCAGTGGCGGGACATCCAGACGACTAACGAAGAGATCAAGGTGCGGGGCGGCCGCTCCCAGACACTTGAAGTTGGCGTGACCCACTGGGGGCCGATCGTCAACGAGTTCGCCTTTGCGCAACGCCACGACCCGCTCGTGGCACTCAAGCGTATTCCGGTGTGCGACAGCAACTACGATACGATTCAAGGTGCGCTGGCCATGATGCGAGCCAAAAGTGTCACCGAATTCATGAAGGGACTTGCCGGCTGGCGCTTTCCCACTGCCAACGTCGTGTGCGGCGACAGTCAAGGGAATATCGGCTACTCCACTGTCGGGGCATTGCCGTTGCGCAGCCCATTGGCCGTCGATGCTGGTCGCGCGGCGGAGGATGGGACGAGTGCGGGATCTGACTGGCAGACGATCATCCCGCAGGATCTCGTGCCCCACGTGATCAATCCGAGCGAAGGGTATTTGCTGAGCGGCAATCACCGTCCTGTCGGATCGTTTTACCACATACCACTGGGAATCAGCACGGGATCGATGGGAGACACCGTGCGGTCGTGGCGTCTGCGACAGTTGCTGGAAAGCAAGGCATCCATGAGCCCGGTGGAACTGCGTGAGATGTTTCTGGACTCAATAAATCCGGCTCGCCAGGCGATTGTGCGGATCGCTCTTCACATGCGTGATGTGCTGCCGGCTCAGTTGTCGCCAGAGACGCAGAAAGCTTTAGAACAATTGGAGCCCTGGTCCGCCGCGGGCTCACGGTCGGATTTTCAGGAACCTGCAGCGGCGCTTGCGATGCTGGTCAACACGCAGTTTCGCTTCGTGAACACGGACCTGGCGTACGTCTACGGTGGAGGGGATGCCGGATTGACGCACTTTTTGAAGACGGTCTCCCAGCGGCTCGACGAGGACCCCAAAGCGGAGATCTCGGACGTGGAGCGGGAGTACATTGATCGTCTGCTCTCCGATGCCTGGAACACTGCCCAACAGCAGTACGGTCCCGAGCCGGACCGCTGGAATGAGATGGCTCAGAAGGAAGTGACGGGGCGGGTTCTGCCCTATTACGGCAGCCTGGACGGATTTCCGAGCCTGGATCGCGATCGAGATCTGCCGGTACCCGCGTTGCGGTGTGTCGATGGCGCGACCATTTTCTCGCAGGCTGCTCAGGCCTATGTGCAGTGGGTTCCGCTGGCCGACGTCGACAGCGCTCGCAGTCTGCTCCCTCCGGGGCCTTCCGAAGATTCCGGCAGCGAGATGCGGACCGTGAACATGGCCAACTGGCAGCGGGGGGAGTTGCATTCTGCGCCGCTTTCGCGCCAGGCCGTGGCCAACGTTATGGCTGGGCAACAAGTGCTGCTGCCGCCCGAGGAACAGTAGCTGGATCAGGTCACGCCCGGCGCCATGGCCCTGAAAACGCCCACCTTGAAAACGCCCACCTTGAAGTCGCTCGATAACACGCTCTGGAACGAGCTTCGGAGATGAGCTGGGGCGTGAAATGACGAACCGCGTCAGATGCGCTTCAGCAGCTCAAAATTGCAGATGCGCAGCAGCGGCAAATTCTTGTCGTCCACGGCCAATTTCTGCTCGCGGTCGATCGACAGCAGCAGGTGGTTGCCGCGCAGGCTGAGGTCTTCAATACCGGCGGCCACGAGTCGCCTTTTGGCGGCACCTACCACGCGGACGTATTGCCGCTGGGTCAGGCGTCCCTCTCGGTACGCCGACAGTGCGTCAATGCCCTTGTAGATTTCTTCATCTTTAGCCGCCAACGCGTCATCGGGGCCGTTCCAATACCCCCAGATAGTCACGTACTCGTGCTGGCGGCTCAGCAGTGAGTGTCCTTCGGGCGTGCGGAATTCGGCATGGCTTTCATATCTGCTATTGTCCACCAGCGATGACGAAACGGTCGACTTGTGTCCGGTCATGTAAATCGCGCGCGGGTAGGTCGTTTCGATTCCTTTGCGAGACAGTTCCATGGCGATGGAGAACTCTTCGAAGGGACTGTTGTACCCGTAGTCGAGAATGCGTTTCTCACGCCGGACAAACGGGTCGGCGTCGGGGATTTGACCCACGCGTGAGACGCGCCACACCAGATGCACGTTGTCCTTGGTGATGGTCTCGAACACTTGCTGAGAGGAACTGATCCGGGTCCGGGGTGTGCGCCGCCATTTCTCGGGCAGAAAATAGTCGAACAGCATGGGGTCGCGTCCGACAACCCACAGAGCTCCGCCGGTACTCTCAACCTGACCGTAGACGTAGTCGACATCCATGAGGCGGACCGGTGTCAGTTCTTCCGGGAACTGCCAATGCGGCTCGAATCGGCGAGCCTGCCGGATCAGATAGTCCTGACGCTTTTCGGCGCGCAACTGTTCTTCACGTTCGGGCGTCCGCTTTAACAGCTCGAAATCGACGAGCCCATAGAGTGTCTTGCTGGCGGGATCCTTCATCAGACCGTTGCCGGGCGTCGGTCGGACAATAATGTGATTCGGCTTGCTGTCGCTGACGGCGAACCCTTTTCGATTGAGGTCGGCGTGCGCTTGCTCGACCAATTCCGCCAACTCCTCCTTGGTCAACAGCCCCTTGCGGCACGCTTCCCAGGCGTCAATGCCTTTGAGCCACTCGTAGATCACGGCGTAATTGCGGTTCCAGTCGATGGGGATTTCTTCGTGAGTCCGCTGAATGGCTTCCATTTTGTGCCGACGTCGTCCCAGCTGCTCGCCCTGCACGAATTTCCGGGGCACGTAGATGGCCAACGGTCTGTGCGTGTACAGCCGTCCGGGAGATTCAGAATGCGTACCGCGCATCTCCAGCACGAGGCTGAATTCCATGAACGGACTGTTGAACTCGGCCGTCGAGGCGTCGACGGCGCCGCGTCTCGCCGGGGATATCCTGTCCCATCCGGTTCCACTTGACCACGATATCTTTGCTGCGGCCGTCCACTTCCTTGGTGGTGACGCGAAACAACGCACTGGTGCCCGGCAAACGCACACTGTTGCGTTTCATCCAGGCGTCGTCCGCCCAGTGATTTTCGGGAAGCAAGCACTTCGTGAACGGCAGGCCATGTTCCGTGATGTAGAGATCGGTGCCATCCTGCACCCGCAGGTGCAGGTACTTCACACCGAGAACGGTAATCAGCGGGCGTGGCGCAAAGTGGAGAGCAATTCCTTCGATTTCGCTGATGGCTTCGTGCATGGTCACCCTCATGGCGCCGGGAAACGGCGCACAGATTGTGTGCTAGCGCCGCAACACTCAGCCGAGCCGCGCCCTGAATGCACGCAGTTGCTCGGTCAAACGAGGCGGTACCTTGTCGCCAAATTGAGCCAGGTACTCCTCGGCTTCGACCAGGTCCGCCCGGAATGCCTCGTGGTCGATCTCCATCAGTTCCTCGAAATCCTCGGCGGGAATATCCAAGCCCGTCAGGTCAAAATCGCCTCTTGTCGGGCATGAATCCAATCGGCGTCTCAGTCGCTCCAATCTTTCCCTCGATCCGCTGGCACATCCATTTGAGTACGCGGCTGTTCTCGCCGAATCCCGGCCACAGCCAGCGGCCATCACGCGAGGTACGGAACCAATTGACATAAAAGACGGCGGGCGCTTTGTCACCCAGCTTGTCTGCCATGGCGAACCAGTGGGACCAATAGTCGGCCATGTTGTACCCGCAGAACGGCAACATGGCGAACGGGTCGCGGCGCAGGGTCTGGCCCACGTCCAAGGCGGCGGCCGTTGTTTCCGAAGCGGCCATGGCACCCATGAACACTCCGTGATCGAAGTCAAACGACTGCGTTACCAGGGGAATCGTGCGCGTGCGACGGCCACCGAATACGAAAATGTCGATCGGCACGCCGGCGGGATCCTCCCAATCCGGACAGATCGACCGGGCACTGAGCGGCCGGGGCCGTGAAACGAGCGTTGGGATGCGCGGCGTTGCCCCCCTTCTCCGGCGTCCATTCCTGGCCCTTCCAGTCGATGGCATGGTCGCACGGTTCGTCCATGCCTTCCCACCAGACGTCGTCGTCGTCGTCGAGTGCACAATTGGTAAAGATGCAGTTTCTTTCCAGCGTGCGCATCGCCATGGGATTCGATTTCATGCTGGTGCCCGGCGCCACGCCAAAGAAACCGGCTTCCGGGTTGATGGCGTAGAGCCGGCCGTCGTCGCCGATTTTCATCCAGGCAATGTCGTCCCCAATGCACTCGCATTTCCACCCCGGCACCGTCGGCTGCAGCATCGCCAGATTCGTCTTGCCGCAGGCCGAGGGAAACGCGGCGGCGATGTGGAATCGTCGCCCCGCGGGATTCGTCAGCCGGAGAATCAACATGTGCTCGGCCATCCAGCCCTCGTGGTGCGCCATCGTCGACGCGATCCGCAATGCCAGGCATTTCTTGCCCAGTAGCGCGTTGCCGCCATAACCGGAACCGTAGGACCAAATCAGATTCTCTTCGGGAAAGTGAGCAATGTATTTCTGCTCCATCGGAGCACAAGGCCACGGAACATCCTCCTCGCCGTCAGCGAGCGGTGCACCCACCGAGTGCAGGCAGGGAATGAACTCTCCGTCGTCACCGAGCACTTCCAGGACTTTCTCACCGACACGCGTCATGATGTGCATGTTCGCCGTCACGTAAGGCGAATCCGTGATCTCGATGCCGATCTTGGAGATCGGAGAACCGATCGGCCCCATCGAGAACGGGATCACGTACATCGTGCGCCCGTGCATGCAACCGCGGTAGAGCTCGGTCATCGTCTTCTTCAGTTCCGCCGGATCAATCCAGTTGTTCGTCGGGCCGGCGTCTTCTTCCTTGAGCGAGGCGATGTAGGTACGAGCTTCCACGCGAGCGACGTCGCCGGGATCACTCCGAAACAAATAGCTATTGGGCCGTTTCGCCTCGTTCAACTTGGTCGCCATTCCCATTTTGACCATCAGCTTCATGAGTCGGTCGTATTCCTCCGGCGAGCCATCCGCCCACTCGACTCGCTCGGGTTGGCACAAGGCTTCGATCTCCGCCACCCACTCCAGCAGCTTCTTGTTGGTAGTTTTCATCGCTTTGAATTCCCTCGCTCTTAACTCTTATTCGTGATTCGTTGTTCTCGTCAGTCGCATTGGTCTCCAGCACCTGACGGCTTGCTGGCGATGGCCCTGCCATCGGTCGCCCAGCCGCTCTCGGGTAACAACGCACCGCCAACCGAAGCCGCAGCCCCTGGTATCTCGGTCACCCTGGGCAGGCGAAACCGCTCGAGGCAAATGCGGATAGCCGCCGCCGCGGCACTTCACAGCTCTTGGAATCGCCGTCGACATCCGCCGCTCAGTGATACTCTGCGCCCCCCTGCGGCAGTGCGGTCCCCGTATCGGCCTCCGTTATTCCTCAGTTCGCGGCACACGTCTCCGAACCGCCGGTGGTGCAAGCGACAACTCGGTCGTCAAAAGCGCACGGGCAGTGCTGGCTCCCAAACGCGGTAAGTCGTCTTAGGGGAAGGACATTCGTAGCAACAGGCCGCTTCCGCGGAGTCGCTGACTGAGCCGCTGCGAAGGCCGTGCCGCTGCGCACCGCGATTGCTGAGTCTGGCCAGACAACCCGGTCCCCAATCTAGGGATCTTTCGCGCAAAGTCAATTGCCCCATCTTGGGCGAGGTGAGCTATCAGCAAGTGCTTTTGCCGTGGCTACGGTCGTCAGATCGTGGAGAAGCAGCGAACCGTCTCTCAGTTGCGCCCGCCGTCTGGCGACGGTAACTGCAAAAAGAGTTTTTATTGACCCCTGTAATGGCTTGGCGGGCTATCACAATAGGAGGGGGTGGCGACCTGCGCTGGCACTCTTGCGGCATGTTCAGTCACGGTGGATCCTCTCAGCGGATTTGCGAAGGGAAGACGATCGTCATGGTGTTTGGCAGCTACCCACCTACCTGTCCGGCGAACTCCCAGGGGCCGGTTTCTTTCGCTCAGGTCGTTCGGCCGCGGGATCAGGCGACACCAGCAATTCGACCGCTTCGACGAGCCAACCGCTGTGCCAGTCGTGGATCCGCGGCGGGCCGTCGCGATAGGTGTGTCGAATTCCCAACTTGTTCATCAGCGTCTCTGCTTGTTGATGATGTTCGCGGAAGTTGCCGTAGCCGAGATGTACCAGCCGCGCGTAATCCTTCCAGTCGGCTTTCGTTTCCCGCAGCAGGCGAGAGATTTGATATTGCTGAAAGTTGGCTTGTGACCCGAAGATCGGTTGCATGCCGTACTTGTCTGGATGCTGCATCATGAGTGGCGCGTCCCAGGCGGCGGCCCTAGAAAACAGTTCGGGATGCCTGAGCAACAAGCTGAAAGCGCCCCAGCCCGATTTGCTGAACCCAACAAGCAAACGTCCTGATGGCTGACGTATCACCGGAAAGTGTTCGTCCATCCAGGGGACGACGCTGCCCGTCATATACGTCTCTTGCCGAATCCGTAGATCGAATGGATGGTCCGCGTACCAGGGCAATTGAGAAAACGTGGGTGCCACACAGATCAGTTGGAAGCGATTGGCAATGTTGACGCGGCGACATTCCAGCAGACCATCTCCATAGTGGTTTTCGCCATTCGCTTCGACTGGCAGTACATACAAGCAGTGGTACCGCGTCTCTGGGCGAAAATCATCTGGCAGGAGCACGCGAATCTTCGTTTCACCGTCTTGATAAGGCGAATTGATGACGTTGACGTGAATTCCATCTTCATCGCCGTCGCCAGCGGCCGTCTGTTCCGCCGACGCGGCAGTCGTCAGCAACAGTGCCGCGAGCCAGATCGTACCGAATCGCCCGGCGGACAACCGAAGGTCACACGCGAACATGGCGACACTCCCAAACGCATCCTATTTCTTGTTCACATGCCGATCGTCTCACTTTTCAGCGTCGACCGCAATGCGGGGGATCATCTGGACAACAAACACCGACGGTTTCGATTGGATCGGCGTGACCCCGAGCACGACGCTCTGGCCGAGAGGAGCGCTAATGGACGTGTCCAATTGGCACAATGTTGAAGCCCCTCTGCCCTCGCTGCCGGTGGCGGAGATTTCCAGCTGCAGCGTGGGTTGATCCGATCTGCTTGGGGATCCCCACTGGCCGCTGTGCGTGATCCCCACGGCTCCCGACATGTCCAGGCGACACGGTCCCATCACGCTGGCCGAACCACTGGCCCGGAATTGCTGGCCGTCCATGGCGTTGACCACGATCTGGGCAGCCATCTTCAGATTCACCACACCGACTTTTTCCAGTTCTCGCAGGACTTTGTCCAGATCGCTAGGCGGCTCCGTGGATTTTGAATCGTCCAAGTCGCCGACCAGCCACACAAGGCGAATTTGCATCTCCCGCGGAGTCGTTTTTGCCCGTTCAGAAGCCGATGGAGCGGACTCATCAAGCCGCTTAAGCATTGCCTCGATCACCTCGAGCGATGCAGGTGAGCCGGCTGCCACCACGACCTTTCTCTGGTCGTCCACGGAGAGACGCGTCTGATTGTCAACTGCCGTCATCAACATCTTCAGGAGCGAAGGCGAGGGCGCAATGTGCAGCAACTGGAAGATCTTCACGTGACGCTCGGGCTCGTCGGCAGGAAGGTCATCGAGCGAGCTGATCAGTTTCTTGATCTCGTCGATCACTTCGGGTGCGGCATTGACAATCACGGCATTCGTGCGAGTCTCCGCCACCACTTGAGCGTCCGGTCCGCGACCCTCACTAAAGACCTGACGGACTGCGCTTGCCACTTCATCGGCACGTGCGTTTTTGAGGGTGATGATAGCGAGCTGCCGCGGCTGCTCCGAATCGCCGGGAGAGGTTTGCAGAGGGGCGGTGCCGTCTCGATCCGCGGCCCGGGTCGATGGCCCTGGCGCAGTAGCCGGCTGCGCTGCCACCGTTGGACACCACCGTGCCAGAAGGGCAAGACTCAACGCGATACACAAGCAACGGTATACCCGTAAGGCGGTCGATTGACTTGGCATGTGCCACCTCGGACTTCTCAAAAAAAGGTAAGGGCTTAGAAACTCTTTTGCACAATAGGGGCGTAAACCGGATAAGCCATGAAGATGGTGATCATGGAATCCTCCGACGTGACCTCGGTGGCGATGAAATATTGTTCGGCGAGCTGCCTCATGGAGTACCGCCAGCGACTGGGGAATTCTCTGACCGACGATCGGAGCAATTACATGATAGACGGTCTGCTGGGCGATTGGTCAAAAGGATTCTGGGGGGAACCTGGGTGCTTCTCCTCACACGAGAGCTCGGATTTACCTTGCCTGTCCTGTGAAATATGATGGTCTAGGGCCGTGCTATGTGCTGGGTTCGTGCCACAATTCTGCGGATGGAGTGGGAATGGAGAAATTCCAAACGGTTTTGCTCAACGTCTGGCGCGAGGCTTGCCGGCACATCGAGATCGACCAATCGGTACGGGCTATCACGCCCCTGCTGCTCCCCGATATACCGCTGGGCCAGTTGTGGGTACGTCGAGTTGATCTAGAGCGGAATCTGATTGAGACATTGGCGCAGGGATTGCTCGACATGGAGGGGCAGGGCCGGCGAGAGCGAGCGGAGTGCTCCGCCGCTGACATGGACCGACTCGCGCGGTGGTGTCGTCGCAGGGAGGTATCGCACCTTTCACTGCCTGCTCCACCAACGGCATCACAATTGGCGGTTCCGGCGGGATGGGAGGGGGAAGTGCTGATTGGGCCGCTGGATGTTCCGGGACAAGTTCAGGGAGTCTTGGTGCTGGCCGGTAAGCCCGCGGGCAGTTTCAACGTGCGGCACATCGCCTTGGCTCAAGAACTACTGGAGCCGTTTTCGGTAGCGCTGGCGAACGACTGCCAGCTCCGCGAACTGGCTCGCTTGCGGCAAGCCGCGGAGGCGGACAAGGTTCGTCTGTTGACACGATTGGGACGAGTGGATTTGGGTGACGAGGTGGTAGGGGACGGGGCGGGCTTGCGCGCGGTCATGGAACGCGTCGATTTGGTGGCCACCTCCGATGTTCCCGTGTTGATTTTCGGGGAGACGGGAACGGGCAAGGAATTGATCGCCCGGGCGATTCATCGGCGCTCACCTCGCTCCAGCGGCCCCATCATCCGGGTCAACTGTGGAGCGATTCCCCCTGAACTGATTGATTCCGAACTGTTTGGACACCAACGCGGCGCGTTCACTGGGGCGACGGAAACGCGACAAGGCTGGTTTGAACGAGCGGATGGGGGCACGTTGTTTTTGGATGAGATTGGCGAGTTGCCGCGGGCGGCGCAGGTGCGTTTGTTGCGGATCCTCCAGGATGGTTGGCTGGAGCGGGTAGGAGGTGGACAACCGATTCACGTGGACGTGCGCGTCGTGGCGGCCACCCACAGGAATCTGGCTCAAATGGTGGCAGACGGTTCGTTTCGTGAGGATCTGTGGTATCGCATCTCGGTCTTCCCGATATTCTTGCCGCCACTACGCGATCGCAAAGGAGATATTCCGGCGCTAACCGGACATTTTGTGGAGCGTGCCGCCCGACGATTCGGGTTGCCTGTCGTGGCAACTACGGAGCAAGACATTGAGTTGCTCAGCGCCTATGCCTGGCCGGGGAACGTACGTGAGCTGGCCGCCGTGATCGATCGTGCAGCGATCTTGGGCGAGGGCCAGCACCTGGATGTGAAGAACGCATTGGGCGTGGGAGTTCAGGGCCCGGTGCGACCCATCCACAGCTCGCCAGATCCTGCGTCGGCGGCCCATCCAGGAAAGATTCTGTCGCTGGATGCCGCCGCACGCCAGCACATTGAGACGGCGTTACACGCGACCAAGGGACGTGTGGAAGGCCCCCACGGCGCAGCGAAACTGTTGGCAGTCAATCCGCACACACTGCGTGCCCGGATGCGCAAGCTCGGCATTGTCTGGCAACGATTTCGGGCAGTGTAGCACGGCCGGCCAACCGCCGCATGAGGCACGACGTTGGCCGACCGATTCTGGTGTGCCGGCGCTCGCCGTGACGCTTGAGGAGCTGTATGGTTTTGGGTGGCGAGCTTGTCACACCCTACCCTCGCCGCATCACGGTTATCATAGACAAGAACTATTGCTTACCGAGCGCCTCAGTGAACATGACGATCGCTCGCACATCGTGATAGTTGGCCTTCCAGTGGTTCTTCTTTGAATCCCACTTGGGTTTCCCATCCGCAGACACGGACGCGACCCAGATTCCATCGCGGGGGTCGATCATCTTCTGTTGCAGGAAGCTGAGCAGCAGTTTCATCGCCGCCACGTCTTGCGCACGACTTTCGTGTTGCAGGCTGACCGAGAGCGCGGCCAGCAATTCCGCCTGAGTCCACCAGACCTTTTCACGATCCACCGCCGGCTGATCGCCAAACCCTTTGTTGTACAAACCACCTGCTGTGTGATCGAATCCGTTCTTCAGAGCGTGGTCGAGATGCGCGTAGAAATGCTGCCACGAGAGCGGTTCTGCCAGAGCTTGTTGAGCGCGTAACATGAGCCAGGCGAATTCCACGTTGTGTCCGTAGGAGAGTCCCTCACTGGACTGGTCCGCGACGCGAGTCCAATCGGGGTGGCAATGAAAAGCGCTCTGGGCGGGATTGAGCGGGTAGAAATAGTCCCGGTTGATCCGCAGCGACTCCTGCAGCGCCTCGCGCACTCGCGCATCTCGCGTTTCCAGATACAGCTCCGTGAACGCTTCCATCAGGTGAAGGTGAGCATTGGCGCTCTTGTATCCGGGCACTTCCACCGACACATTTTCCTGTGGCTGCATCACCGGTGTCCAAGCGGGCGTGAAATGCTCGAACCATCCGCCGTGCTGCTTGTCGTGTGCCTTCTGTTGCAGGACCAGGAACTGCTCCAACGCCCTGTCCAAGGCCTGTTGGTCCTGGCTCGCTCGGTAGTATTCCACCAGGGCGTAGATCACGAAGGCTTGACCGTAGATCATCTTGTATTGGTTCGTGGCGTGTCCCGCATCATCGGTCAGCCAGTAGTATCCGCCATGCTCGCGATCCAGAAAGTGTGCTGTCAGGAATTCGTATCCTTGCCGAGCTGCCGCCAGGTAGTCACGCTGCGGGGTCGCGAGACCGTGGCGATGTGCGTGCGAGAACCCCCAGATCATCCGCGTTTGGGCGACCAGTTGTTTCGAGCCCGGTTCCAGCGTGTAGCCACCCTGCTGACGATCCACGCCGCTGTCGTACCAGAACGGCATCACCTGATCGCGCAGTTGTTGGTCCAGCCGCCGCGCAGCGTCGGCCAGGAAAGGTTCGATTTGTGGGGGCTCGGCCGACGCCAGACCGGCAAGCGTGGCCGCCAAGATGAGGCTGGCAACGAATTTGAGATAAGTGGTGATCATCTGGGTGGGTCCGTTTGCACGTAGATTGGCCGGTTGCTATTGGTCATTGGTCATTGGTCATTGGTCATTGGTCATTGGTCATTGGTCATTGGTTACTTGTTACTTGTTACTTGTTATGCCGCCTTCCCGGTTTCCTATTTGGTTCTGAGCGGCTTGAGGTTCGCATGATCCCTTCAGGGCATAGGTTGCGTCTCACTTTTCCAGCCTGGCCTGGGCGTCGGCAGGCAACCATTGTATGCTGCCAGCCGTCGGAGTTCTCCCGTGGTGCCCACGAGACGTCCCTGCGCGGGGGATGTCGAGGCCGGGGGGGATGAAAACCACCTTGTCTGGAGGCCACCTGCAAGCTGCGCAGTTCGCGTCGGCCGGGTGGAGTTTGGGGCGTGCGGGGAACAATTTCTGAGAAATACTTTGTCGTCCGCGAAACCTGAGGACCTGTTTCGGTGTCTTTAACTTAGTTCCCTTCGCCAACTAGGGACGATTCGTGCCCTCGGCAGAACAGGTGCAAGATCTCCCACGGCAGCGGAAACAGTCTTAGCCCACTGATTTCAACACACTGACGATATGAAAACACCGACACGAGCAAGGATGTCGAGATCGGTAGCCGGCGCAGGACGCGCCGCAGTCAAGGTTCACTAAGGACTCCCACCGGAACCTGTTGCCAAACGCAAGTCCATGGAGCGGGACGAGATAGCGAGGATTGTGGACGCTGGTCGTGGCGGGTTAACGCACGCCTTTACGTTCGCATTGCCAAGAATCTCCGTCTGGCCACGAATAGTCACGAATACATGCTGCGGCGTGAGAGTCGCAGATGCATGAAGAAAACGGCTGTTGCTATGATAGACAACTTCAAAATCAACCAGGTACTTCCTCCCTTGAATGTCCTCGTCGCCGAGGACGGGCTGACGAATCGCGTTCTCGCGCACGGTTTGCTGACACGTGATGGTCACCGAGTGACGCTGGCCGAGAATGGGGAACGGGCAATATCTCGTTTGCTCGACACTCCTTACGATCTCGTGCTGATGGATGTCGACATGCCGGTCATGGATGGTTTGGTAGCCACGCGTACGATTCGCCGATGTGAAGCGTCGTTGGGCCGCCGAACTCCGGTGATTGCTCTGACAACCAATACGAACCGGGAAGAGTGTCTGGCCGCCGGCATGGACGCGTTCCTGGCCAAGCCGCTCGATTTGAACGCCTTTCGCCGCGTCGTTGCCTTGCTGCTCAACGAGCGGGCTGCGTGAGCACTGGCAAAGTGGCACCTCGTCTGCCCTTCGGTGACGAACATCCATGCTGACAGCCAAGACGCCGGCAGATTCCTCGGCTGATCCAAGAAACATGATCGACGAGGTGTCACGCTGGCGCGCGTCAGGGGTTGAACGATGGCCGCTATTCGTCGTTGATTCTCTCTTGACGTTTGAGGAGGCCATCTGCTAAAGAATGCCGCTTTTTCTATTCTCCGAGAAATGTCTCTGCTGAGGTTTCGACGTGCCAGGACGATGCACAGCATTGCTGTTGATTGCCATGCTTCCATGTGTACACGCCGCTGCACAAGGGGATTTCGTGGTTCAGTCGCCCGATTCTCCGCAGCCACCGGTAACTGCTGAGTTGCTTCCGCCCGCCGCGAACCTGACCGATGTTCCACCGCTGCCGCCGGCCACGACCTGCGACAGTGTCGACAGTTCGAAACAGGCGTCCCCTCAGTGGGCGCTCAGTGATTTCTGGGGATATCGCGTCAATGAGACGTGGACGAGTTGGATCGTGGGTAACGGCCAGCAGTATGGCGATTTCTCCTTCGGAACTAGCCCGTACGTTACGGCGGGCGTGGAATCCGGATTTCGTCCCGGCGTCGGATTTCATTTCTTGGCGGGTCCCGATCGGACCGATATGCCTCCCGTGCTGATCGATTTCAGTCTGGGCTATCAGAAACGCGACGTCATTGGTGATCTCGCCTACGATGTGGCGTGCAGTGTGGTGGCTGCGAGCGACTTCGAAGGAAGCAGTCATGACGGCGTTCGTTTTCCCGCTCATGCTGTTGGATATCTCGCATTCACGGAAACGATCGATCTCGTTTTCGGCGCCGACTTCCTGGACCGCGAAGACGTCAGGCTTCTGCCGGTCGGCGGGGTGCTGTGGCGACCGGACGCGGCCGTGCGAGTCGAATTGGTATTTCCGTCACCGCGGATCGATCTTCAGCTGACCGAAACCCAGCGGCTTTATCTCCGTGGTGGGCTCGGGGGCGGGACGTGGGCCGTGGAGCGGGACAGCGAGCTGGATGATCTGGCGACCTACTACGATCTGCAGGTGGCGATCGGATTGGGGACGTGGCCCTGCGAAGGCACCTGGACTTCCTGTGAAATCGCCTACGTGTTCGATCGCCAGCTGCAGTACACGTCAGGTCCAGGTGATTACCGCCCCAACGACACCGTCATGATCCGCTCGGTCACGAAGTACTGAGCGCGCGTTGTGGCCGTGCCGGGGCTACGGTCGTCAGACCGTGGGCTGCGCGGGTAAGCGCCTCTCCATCCCCCCAGCGTAGCCGCGTTCGTGGAGAACGCGGGAGCGGCTGGTTGATGCGATCTCTCCGTCCCCAGCGTAGCCACGTTCGCGAAGAACGCGGGAGCGGCTGGTTGATGCGATCTCTCCGTCCCCAGCGTAGCCACGTTCGCGGAGAACGCGGGAGCGGCTGGTTGATGCGATCTCTCCGTCCCCAGCGTAGCCGCGTTCGCGGAGAACGCGGGAGCGGCTGGTTGATGCGATCTCTCCGTCCCCAGCGTAGCCGCGTTCGCGGAGAACGTGGGAGCGGCTGGTTGATGCGATCTCTCCGTCCCCAGCGTAGCCGCGTTCGCGGAGAACGTGGGAGCGGCTGGTTGATGCGATCTCTTCGTCCCCAGCGTAGCCGCGTTCGCGGAGAACGCGGGAGCGGCTGGTTGATGCGATCTCTTCGTCCCCAGCGTAGCCACGTTCGCGGAGAACGTGGGAGCGGCTGGTTAGCGTTTTCTCCCGGTCCACCACGTTTTGGCCAGCGTGGCAACGGCTGCCCAGGCCGATGACTTCCCGCTTTCCCCGCACTCGGGGCAAGCGTAGCTGCCGTGGGGACGCCCCCGTTTCTCGATTCCCCGCATTACCCAGGGCTACGCGGGCCACCAAGAGTCTGACTATAATGGCGGCTTGGTCGCGTCGCTGCGCACGCGCTTGTCTTCCCGACATGGATCCTCCACCCACGCGCGTGACGCGAGCGGCCCACCCGCCCTGTGAATGTGCTTCCTGATGTTTTCCACTACGTCCCCACAGGAGAGACTCTGAGATGAAGAGACGCATGGTTACGGCAATTGCCACAGTTGCTTTGCTGGTTGGTTTTTTGGGAAGCCGCGTGTTGGCTCAAGAATATCTGAGCGGGATCGAATGGGCGCGGCCGAAAGTGATTGAGCCGGGCCTGCCTGGTGCTCCGCCATCCGATGCCGTCGTGTTGTTTGACGGTAAGGACATGTCCCACTGGAACAATGCCGACAAGTGGGAGGTCAAGGATGGATATGTGATTTCTGGTGAGGGGCAGATTACGAGCAAGGAAGAGTTCGGCGATTGCCAGGTGCACATCGAATGGGCGTCGAACGAGGATGTTTCGGGGTCCGGCCAGGGACGCAGTAACAGCGGCGTGTTCTTGATGGGAATCTACGAACTACAAGTGCTCGATTCCTATGACAACGAAACGTACTTTGACGGTCAGTGCGGTGCGATCTACAAGCAGCATCCCCCGCTGGTCAACGCTTGTCGCAAACCAGGCGAGTGGCAGACGTATGACATCATATGGACAGCTCCGCGTTTCAAGGAAGGCAAACTCGATAGCGACGGCAAACCCGAAAGCCCGGCATTCATCACGGTGTTGCAGAACGGGGTCGTAATACAAAACCACTTCCAGTTGGAAGGGGATACTCCCTATCATCGCCCACCGGCTTATGAAGCCCACGCCGACAAGGGCCCGATTGCCCTGCAATACCACGGTAATTCCGTTCGCTTCCGCAATATCTGGGTGCGCGAAATGAAGGAACTGGACCACCAACGCGCGCACGAGCCAAGAATCGTGACGCATTGACGCGGGGAGTGGTGGAGTGATGGAGTGATGGGGCAGACTAAATGACCTCAGAGCCAACGTGACAAAGCGTTGCGCTATGCTACGTATCTGTGTGATGGCTGCTCAACACTCCCTTGTTCCCACACTCCACCGCTCCAGCTTCTTGTAGTTTGCGGCCGAGTCTGGCCGCAGACGACGTGGAACACATAAGGAGCGCGTGGTGCCGGGCGCAGCCGTTTCTTCTTTGGCGATTGCAGGAGCATGGGGGTATATCGGACGCAAGTTCCTCACCGCCGCACAGGACCTGCGACTCGACATCAGCGTTTTCGATCCCGGATCCGTGCCGTTGGATCTGGACCTGCACGGCGTACGGCAGTTCGACGATGAGCGGGAGTTCTTTCACCAAGAGGTGGATTTGTTTCACCTTGCCTTGCATCCCGAGCAGCGCACGACCGGCCTGGAGATGCTGCTGCAGCGCAGCCGGGACGAGCCCCTCTTCGTGCTGTGCGAGAAACCGATGGCGGCCCCGCACGAGCCCGATCAATGTCGCCAGATTGTCGAGGCCGTGGCACGCTCCCAAGCGGTCGTTCTGTACGACTTTCCGGAACTGTTCGACCCCATCACCAGGCAGATACTCGATTTCTTCGCTTGTTTTGACGACGTGCGCATCAGTTCGATCACCATGCAGCGGTCGAAGGATCGTGAAGATCCAACCATTCCTCGTAACGTGAAACGCATGGTGCATATCCAGTACCAGGAATCGGTCCACTGCCTGGCGTTCGTTCTCTTCATGCTGGCGCACGCCAGCGGTGGTCTGGAACAGGCGTTAGCAGATGGCTTGATGGTGCAGGCCAGTGCTGAGCCGTACGTGCCGCCCAACCCCCTGGCGTACTCACACGTGGTGGACGGCAAATGCGAGTACCACGTGACGATTGGCGATATACAGATCGCCGGACGAACGGACTTCAAACGCGGGGCGCCGTGGGGAAAACAGAGAGCGATCCAAGGAACCGTCGATGGACGTCCCTTCACGATTGTGGCGGATTTCCTCGAGGGAAAAAAGCGGTTGTTGATCGACGGCAAATCGCAGGAAAACGTGATCCATACTAACTCGTATGCGGAAGTGATCAAAGCCTTGAGTCATCTGCGGCAGCAGGCATGCAGCAGGGAAATCATGGAAGGAATCTATCCCCATCCCACCTTTGCTCGACTTACCTATCAACTCTCCAGCGTGCTGTGGAAAAGTAGCTGGGAGAAGAAGCCGGTCGTCCTGGCATCGCGGCAAGATTTGCTCGATTTCGACGCCGGCTTCGCCGAAACGCGACCTCAGTTTGGCACTTATGAAGGACGCGAGGATTGAGTCGCATCAAATGGGATCCTGTTGTCTCAACTCCATTTGGGGACGAATAGGGATGGCGGAGTCCGCAAGACGCACGGAAGTATTGACGTTTGGACTTCCCGGCCGTGGTTCAGGGTGACCACCGTTCTGCTGATTCCTTAATCCGCATTCCGCCATCATTCCTGCTGCGCGGGAGAGTGCAAACAAGTCAGCACACGCCGCGTTAGGAGAGTAATCGAGCGCCGTCGCCTGACTGGCAGATCATGGTCCAGGCATGATCGGCCAGCGAGGGGTGTTGTTTTGCGTACAACCGACGCACGCGAGTCGCAGACTCTTGGGCCTTCTCCGGTGCGACCAACGCCAGGCAGCATCCACGAAAACCGGCACCGCTGAACCGAGCACCGTAGACTCCTTCGGCCTCGACGAGTGCATGATACAGGTCGATGAGCTGTGGAGCGCCGCACTCGTAATTGGTGATCGAGCTGGCACCCGACTGCGTGATCAGTCGGCCGAATTCCCGCAGATCGCCCCGGCGCCAGGCAACCGTGCCCTGTGTAACGCGCTCTCTTTCAGAGAAGAAGTGAGCCGCTCGGCGCACCGGCGGACCGGTGAGTCGACGGCGAAACTGCTCGTACTCCGCGTTGCTCACATGACCCAGCACTGGGTGCTGCGCGGTTCGGCCGGCTGCTTCCAGCAAAATCCGCGCTGCCTGCGCACACTCAGACACACGCCGGTTGTAATCGGTGCCGGCGAGCGACTGACGCAATCCAGAAAACGCGATCAGGATCTGGTACGGGGGCCATGTGTCTGCTTGCGGGATCAGTTCGTGTGTGACGCTGGCACAGTCGATCACCGTCAGGCAATGCGCACGTGAGAGTAAAATGGCTGACTGATCAAGGATGCCGATACGCAGGCCCAAATAGTCGTTCTCGATTTGCTGTACCAGCGCAATGTTTTCTGCGGGCGTAACCGGCAGTTGATTCGCGTGCTGCAGAGCCAGCAGGTATGCGATGCTGACGGCGGCTGAAGAGCTAAGTCCTCCTTCGGCCACGCGACCGGCAGTGATCCCAACCAGTCCCTGGTGCAGAACGTGTCGTCGTTGCAGCCCCAGGACTGCACCCCGCAGGTAGTCCCCCCAGTCCCCTTGGCGATTTTCCGGCACCTGATCGAAACCGACGGCAACTTCGCCCGGAAAATCCAGACTATGCAATCGCACCTCACGCCTGTCGGTCGGGGCAAACGCCAGCCACGTACCGCAGTCCAATGCCATCGCCGTCACACGACCGAGTTGGTGATCGATGTGGGCACCCAGCGGACAAATCCGATACGGCGCAAAGACTACGTGAATCAACTCCCGCCGGACGCCAAAACGCTCGACCAACTGGTGGCATAGATTGTTGATCAAAGCCACATCTGCCATATTCTTCGTCCCTACAGAGGAAACATCAGTAAACCCAACCGCAATTCCGAAAGCAATGGGGTCGCCTCACGACGTTGGACAACCGCTTCTCTCGGGCTGCCGAGTTGGTTACGATGACCCAGTCGTGGGGGGCGAGGGAGTGATCATGAGCAAACTCATTGATGAAGCAGCGGCTGTGTCACGCAGTTTGATCTACAGGAGCGTTGCCCTGTTGTTGCTCGCAGTGGTCCTCGTACTGGGCATCGCAGGCACGGTCGACGCTCAGACGCCGCATTTGAAGGCGGAACAATACAAGAACCTGGGTGTGGCATATCTGGAGGAAGACCGCGGGGTGGAAGCCGAACGAGCGTTTCGCCGAGTGATTGAGTTGGCCTCCGACGAGGCATTAGGGTATGCGAATCTCGGAATTGGCTATCTGCGAATGGGGCAGTTAGAGGCAGCCGCTTCCCAGTTGGAGCAGGCTCGTCGATTGGACCCAGGCAATACAGCAGTGTTGCTGGTGGGAGCCGAAGTCCAGTTCTCTGCCGGCCAATGGGAGGCGGTCAAAGCGACAGCCCGCCGGGTGCTGGAGCTGGATGGCAAGAACACGATGGCCCGCTACTATATCTACCGAGTGGCGCTGGCACAGCGCAATTCGCCAGATGCTCAACGGACGGCCAATCGGGAAATCGAACAGTTGTTTCGCGACGTGCCGGACAACCTCGTCGTCTGCCTGCGCTACGCTCGGTGGCAGGCGGCCGAGGGGGATTGGCAAGGAGTGGAGAAGACGTTGGAGCTGATTCGACCTGCCACCCTCGGCGCCGAAAAGCGCCGGCGGCGCTCGAGGCGATGCGCCGCGCAGTTGCGGACGCGGACACTGAGAAGGTTCAGAATTCGCTCCGGGCACTCGAAAATGTGCTACGCCCTACGTCTCAATTTCGGTACGACCTGTCGCGTTTGCAGCCGCCCGTTGCCGGACTGCCCCTGGTCCGTTTCAGTTCCCAGTTCTATGCGAACCTGCAGCCCGAGCGTCCTCATGGCGTGGAAGTGCAGTTTCATTACGTTGCTCAAGACAAGCTGCCCATCAATGCCGACCTACTGGATCGGGCCACCCAAGCCAGCTTCGACTTCGCCGACATTGACGGAGATGGGTGGGACGACTGGCTGATCGGGTACGCGGACGGACCACGCGGCTCGCTGCAGCTGTGGCAGAACCACGAGAACGTTTGGTCTGACGCATTTCGAGATCTGACCCTGCCATCTGTCAGGCAAGTTCGATGTGTCGACTTCGACAGCGACGGGCGTTTTGAAGCGGTTGGGATCGGACCAAGCGGACTCGTAATACTCGGTCGCAACGCGGATGGAAAGTGGCAGGAGCTCTCACCCTTGCAGGATAAAACGACAGCGGGCGAGGAGTCACTGGGGGGCCAAGCGTTGGAAGTCATCGACGCCGACAATGAGGGCGATTTGGACCTCTGCCTGTCCGGAGAAGCGGTCTGCAGCCTGTGGCAAAACCGAGGCGATGGAACGTTTGCCGATATCAGCGAGCGATCAGGTCTAGCCCTCGCAGGTAAGGATATCCATCAGGTTGTGGCCACCGATCACGACGACGATTTGGATACGGACTTGATTCTCGTGGGAAGTGACGGGCGTCTGCGACTCTTCGATAACCGCCGCCATGGGCGTTTTGTGGAAGCCGCCTGCGGACTGACGGAAGTCGCCTGCAAATTCGTTCTGACACGTGATTTCGACAACGACGGTTATGAAGACGTGTTGCTCGTGTTTCGCGATGGTCGCTTGGCCCTCCAGCACAATGAGGAGGGTGCGTACGGTGCGGCGGTGACGTTGCCGATCGAGAATCTCGCAGCAACGGCGGTTACGGAATTCGATTTTGACAACGATGGCTGGCTCGATCTGGCCGTGGCAGGACGCGGCCAGGACGAGGGTGTGCTGGCTGTGCTGCGCAACCAGGGAGACGCGACCTGGGCAGAACGAAGGCTACCGCGTGCTCCCGACGCGTGCCCCGCACTCGGATCGCTCGATATCGACCGGGACGGGGACATGGACCTGGTAGGACTGGACCACCGCGGTTGTATCCGGGCTTGGCGCAACGACGGTGGCAACTCCAATCATTGGCTGCGCGTGGAGCTGAAAGGGCTGCGCATCGCCGGCTCAAAGAACAACCTGGAAGGGATCGGCAGTAAGATTGAAGTGAAAGCCGGCTTATTCTACGAGATGCAAATCGCCCGACGGCAATTCACGCATTTTGGACTGGGGAAGCACGCCGAAGCGGACTTGCTGCGTGTCGTCTGGAGTAACGGGGTGCCACAGAATCACCTGCAGCCAACGGCCGACCAGACTCTGCGCGAACCGCAAGTGTTGAAAGGCTCCTGTCCTTACCTGTATTGCTGGAATGGCAAGGAGTTCGTTTTCGTGACGGACACCTTGGCGGGCGCGCCGCTTGGATTACAGGTCGCGGAGGGTGTTTTGGCACCGGACAATCCGCGTGAACTGTTGACGATTGACCGCGAAAAGATGGCACCGCGCGATGATCAATACATCTTCCAGTACACCTCCGAACTGTGGGAAACGGTCTACCTGGACGAAGTTTCGTTATGGGTGGTCGATCATCCGCCAGACATCGATGTGTTCTCCGATCAGCGATTTCTCCCCCCTCCCTATGCCGCGCCAGCACCGGTTCTGACGCGTGGCGCGTCATGCCGCAGCGGGCGGAGGACTCCAACGGCCGGGAGGTAACCGCGCGGTTGCTGCAATTCGACCATCAATATCCCGAGCTGTTGCGAGCCACGCGCTATCAGGGGGTGGTAGAACCACATGGCCTGATGCTGCAGTTTGGCGATGTGACCGGCCTGCCGCATCCGATGCTCGTGCTGGGGTGTTGGATCTTCTGGACCGACACGAGCATCAATGTGGCCTTGTCTCAAGATCCATCACACGTGCATCAACCGACGGTTGTGGAGGTGTGGCATCCCGAGACCGGCTGGAAACCGCTCGAGCGACCCTTTGGCTTGCCCACCGGAAAAGACAAATGGGTGTTGGTCGATGTGGCGGATTGCCTGTATGCGAAAGACGCACGCATCCGGTTGCGCAGTGAGTCTCAGATTCACTGGGACCAGGCGTTCCTCGTGGAGCGGGTCGAGGAGGCGGCGCATCGCACGGCGATTCTTCATCCTCTGTCTGCGAATGTTCATTTTGGGGGTTTCAATCAACTCTATCGTCCGGCCGACAACGGTCCGCACCTTTACCGCTACGGTCAGCCAGTCCATACTCCCGTGTGGATGGACATGACCGGGTCGGCCACGCGGTTCGGGGACGTGACCGAGTTGCTCTTGGCGGCGGATGATCGGTTCGTGATTTTCACTGGCGGGGACGAAGTGACCATTCATTTTGACGCGTCAACACTCCCCGTACTGCAGTCGGGTTGGCAACGCGATTTTCTATTCTACAGCGATGGATGGGAGAAGGATTCGGACCGCAACACGATCAGCGGCGAGACCGTCGAGCCCTTGCCATTTCACGCCATGTCGTCGTATCCGTACCCGGATGACGAAACGTACCCGACCGATGACCTGCACCGCGATTACTTGCGCCACTACAATACGCGTCGCATTGGCCCCGATGCGTTTCGAGATTTTGTCAAAGAGTATGTTCCTGGCCAGTCGGCGAAGCTTCCCTGGGATTCGGAGCCTGGTGTGAGAGGAGATCATTCGAAGTGAAGAGTGTTGCCTTGTTGTTGAGTGTGATTCTTGCGGAAGTAGCGTGGGCCCAGGATGGAAGTCCGGTGTTCACGGAGGTCGCCGAGCAGGCGGGGATCGATTTCCGCTATACGTTTGGTGATTTCACCTACGACAATATCCTGGAAAGCAGCGGATCGGGCGTCACCGTGTTGGACTACGACGGGGATGGTGATCTCGACCTCTATCTGCTCAACGGGACCTACTTGGAAGACATCAGTGATCCGAAGGGACGCGTCTTTCGCGATACACCAAACCGACTGTATCGCAACAACGGCGATGGGACTTTCACCGAAGTGGCCCAGCAGGCGGGCTTGGACGACCGCCACTGGAGTATGGCTGCTGCTTCCATGGACTACGACGGCGACGGGGATGTGGATATTTTCTTGCTCAATTACGGGCCCAACCGCTTCTATCGCAATAACGGCAACGGGACCTTCACCGACATTGCACCGCAAATCGGCTTGGTCGGCCCTGAACAACTCAACGACTTCACCAAATGGAGTGTGGGGGCGGCGTTTTGGGACTGTGACAACGACGGCGATGTGGACGTCATGATGGGGAATTTTCTGGCGTTCGACCCCTACTACCTGGCCAAGGAAACGCCTCACTTGATGCCGCACCCCAGTGAGTATCAAGGGCAGGCATCGCTGCTGTATCAACAGAATGCCGACGGTACTTTCACCGATGTCACGCAGAAGATGGGCATGTACTTTCCGCAATCAAAATGCATGGGCCTGACTCTGTTTGACTACGACGATGATGTCGACCTGGACCTGTTTCAAGGGAACGATCATCAGAAGAATTTCTTGTTTCGTAACCGTGGCGACGGCACGTATGAGGACGTGGCGGAAACAGCTGGCGTGGTTGTTAATGACGAGGGACACCCAACCGGTTCGATGCACGGCTCCATCGGCGATGTGGACGGCGACGGCTTGATTGACCTGCTCGTTGTCGATCTGCGGTATGGAGCGTTGTACCGCAACACCGGCAGCGGGCTGTTCGAAGATATTACGGCCGCCAGTGGAGTCAAGACGGTGCTGCAAGGCAAGGGAGCTTGGGCGGCGGCAATCTTCGACTACGACAACGATGGCGATCTGGATATTTTCTCGGCCAATGGTATGGCGGACCTGTTGGTCGATCAGGATCAGGTCTTGATGGAAAACGATGGTCGTGGTCATTTCCATGATGTTGGGCCTCAACGCAGCCCGTATTTCCGCCAGAAACGTTCGGCTCGTGGAGCCGCTGTGTGGGATTACGACAACGACGGTGACCTCGATGTTATTGTGTCCCATATCGACCTGCGCGGCACCGCGGCGCTCCTGAGAAACGACGGCGGTAATCGCCAGCATTGGCTCGGACTTACCTTGGTCGGCAGACTGGGACCGGCGACGGCTCTTGGCGCCAAGGTCACGGTGAAAACAGGTGGCAGAACGCAGGTAGCTGTGAATCAGTGGGCCACCAGTTACCTGTCCTACAATGACCCACGGATGCATTTTGGGCTGGCCGATAAGTCCGTTGTCGATCAGTTGGAAGTCCGCTGGAATGACGGCCGTGTGGAGGTCTACACCGACGTGCCGGCCGATCGTTATCTGACACTCGTCCAAGGCAAGGGCCCGCAGGGCCGGTGAGCGGTCTTGGTAGCTGGACCCGCCAGGGTTCAGCGGAAGTGGGAAACGCCTGGCGAAACTTCGGCCCCAAAAAAGTGCCCAAAAAACGGGGAGGCTCCCCGTTTTTGACGCGAGATGGGCAATCTGGGTAGCGATGTGCCTCCTGACACGGGCCGTTGGCCACTACAAAACGAAGTTCCGCGCTGCTTTGCTCACGCACTTCGACTGGCATGCGTACTGAGTGGCACCCGTGGCACTCGAATCATGAACCATTGACTATTCACCATTCACCCAGCATTATGGACATCCATTATGAGGGGCGTAAAATGGAGTCAGTTTCCTCACCCTCAGAGAGTTGTCGGTTCCCACGTGGCACAACGAACAGCGAGGCCAAATAGGACATGAATGCCAACTCTATTCTTGAACAAGTCGGGCAGCTTCCCGTCGACGAGCAAATCGTACTGGTGCAGCAGATCTGGGATGAAATTGCGAAGCACAGGGACCTGCCCCTGAGTGATGCCAAGCGAGCTGAGCTGGATCGCCGACTGGCGTCGTATCAAGCCAATCCGGGTGACGTTGTACCCTGGCAGCTGATACGGGAAGATCGCCGAAAGGCGTAGGTATGGACATTGTCTTCTTGCCGGCAGCACGTCGGGAGTTCGATCAAGCCGCAGACTGGTACGATGAGCGACTGCCGGGACTGGGAGCGAGATTCGAAGACCGCGTCCACGAGACTTTACGGCTGATAACAGCCCATCCGGGGGCTTTCTCCTGTGTCTTCAAGAATATCCGGTCTGCGGTCGTACGACAATTTCCGTACGGTGTCTACTATCTGACCACGGATAGCGGAATCGTCATCGTTGCCGTATTCCACGCCAGTCGCGATCCGGACGTCTGGAAGGCTCGCGTCGATGATGTAGATTGATCTGCCTCATTCGGGTTGCGCACTGTGATAGCGGTCGTGGCCACGTGCCGGTTGATGGCGACCGTTGAGCACGACCGCCTGCTGGTGGTGGGCCGCTCACCTGCACATGCGCCACTTGGGGCGGCGCCCCGGGCTTCGATGTGCCACGCCGTCGGCGTGAAGGCGTTCGCGCTAGATCCGCGCTAGACAAGAAAATAAGTTCAGATGTTTGGGCCGCGATGTGCCATGGCGTTGCCGTGAATTCGCCCGTGGCTGGACCCGCCAGGGTTCAGCGGAAGTGGTTAACGTATAACGCATCAGCTGAAGCCTGGGCGGCTTCAGCTACGCCAGATCTTCCAGTGTGCCGGTGCTGTCGCCAAACGAGTCGACCGGCGTTCCCATACGCTGGAGCAGGGACCGATAGAGATTCGTGAGCGGTGTATTGCGTGGGTATTTCAGGTGCCGACCCGCTTGGATGCTCCCGCCGCCACGTCCCAGCAACGCGATCGGCAAGTCCTCATGATTGTGGCGATTGCCATCGCCGATGCCGCTGCCGTACATCACCATGCAGTTGTCCAGCAGCGTTGCTTCACCGTCAGGAGTCGTGGCCAGCTTGTCGACCAAGTAGGAAAACAACTGCACATGATAGTGGTTGATCTTGGCGATTTTCTCTTGCTTGGCGGCATCATTGCCGTGGTGTGACAAGTCGTGATGGCCTTCACGCACCTCAATCTGCGGGTAGTTTCGATTACTGCCGGCGTTGGTGAACATGAAGGTCAAGATGCGGGTCGAGTCGGTTTGCAGAGCCAGCGTCATCAGGTCAAACATGAGATGCGCATGCTGCTCGAACTCGCCGGGGACACCAGCGGGTCGTTCGTAAGCGGGAACGCCGGCCTGGGCGTTGCGGAGCTTGCCGGCATTGGCAATTCGCCGCTCGATGTCGCGCACGGCGAACAGGTACTCGTCGAGCTTCTGCCGATCGGTGCCGCCCAGTTGTGCCTGCAGGGATTTTGCATCCTCCAGAACCAGGTCCAGGACACTGGCCTTGTAGCGATCCTGCCGCGAACGGTCTTGCAGCGACTGATCTTTCAGGGCGTCGCCAAACAGCCGGTCAAATACGGCCCCCGGATCGACTTCCTTGGCAACGGGAGAGGTGGGGGATCGCCAGCACATGTTGGAAGTGTAGACACAGCTGTACCCGGAATCGCAGTTGCCGGCTTTGGCACTTCTTCTCTAATCCCAGTTCGAGCGAAGGCAGCCGGGTCTGCGTGCCGATCTGGCTGGCTGCGAGCTGATCGACGGAGACGCCGTTCGAGATATCGGCTCCGTTGGTCTTCTTGGGATGCGCTCCGGTCAGAAACGCCGCCACGCTGCGCGCGTGGTCGCCGCCTCCGTCACCCAACGCACGTGCTCCGTTGAGCGTCAAACCACTCAGCACAGTCAATTGTGACTTGTATTTGGCCAGCGGCTGGAGAGTGGGTGGAAGCTCGAACTGCGTGCCGGTTTCAGCAGGCGTCCAGGCGGGCATGTGCATGCCGTTGGGCACGTAAAGAAAAGCCATACGGACCGGAGGCTTGGCTTCGCTGAGCGTTCGCGGCCCGGCTCGTTGCCGGAAGCATCGCTTCCAACAGGGGCAAGCTGATTGTGGCTCCAAGTCCGCGCAGCACCGTACGCCGAGATATCCGAGTAGACCTGCTCATTCTTGACTCCGTTTCTTCGCCTGTTTTTGAAAGGGTTCGCTTTTGACGACCTCTAGCACCAATCGTGAAAAGCGATAGTCGTCTAGTTCCAACGCGTTTTTTATCTTGTCCACCGCGCACTGATCATAATATTCCAGTCCGCGTCCCACGGCGTAGACCAAGGTCTTCTCGGCCAGGCATTGTAGAAAATCATCCCGCTTCAGATGGAGGAGCAGTTCACGCAGTTCTGGCAACCCGGCAAAATGCTCGCCCGTTGGCAGTTCGCCGGAAGTGTCGATCGCAGCACCGTCATCCTCGGTGCGATAGCGGCCGACGGCGTCGAAATTCTCCAGGGCAAACCCAATCGGGTCCATCAGCTTGTGACATGCGGCGCAACTGGGATCCGCTCGATGCTGTTCCAGCCGCTGCCGCAAGGTGCCTGTCAATTGTCTTCCTGCATCATCCAGCTGTGGCACGTTGGCGGGCGGCGCCGGCGGAGGTGTGCCGAGCAGGTTTTCCAGGACGAACTTGCCACGCTTTACCGGAGACGTGCGCGTCGGATTCGAGGTGACGGCCAGGATGCTGGCCTGCGTCAGGATGCCGGCCCGCGGAGTGCCCTGCAACGAAACACGGCGCAGCTGGGGACCACTGATTCCCTCGATCCCATAGTGCCTGGCCAGAGCTTCATTCACGTATGTGAAATCGGCGTCCAGGATCCGCAGCACGCTCATGTCCTGCCGCACGATCTCGCCGAAGAATCGCGTTGTTTCTTCGCGCATGGCGGAGAGCAGTTGCCGATCGCAGTCCGGAAACCGCTGGCCGTCAAAAGTCCTGTCCTCCAGACTGCGCAGTTGCAGCCACTGCCCGGCAAAACTCTCGATGAACGCTTCGGATTTGGGGTCGGCGAGCATCCGGCGAACTTGCTGCGGCAAGTTGTCATCGCGGCGCAACGCCCCCTCGCGAGCCAATGCGAAAAGCTCCTCGTCCGGCATGCTGCTCCATAGGAAATACGACAATCGCGTGGCCAATTCGTAGTCGTTGAGGGTGCGGACGTCTTCCTGCTGAGCCGGATCCAATTCCACGCGAAACAGAAAATGGGGAGATACGAGAATCGCCTGCAATGCCAGCTGAATCCCCGCCTCGAAACTGTCCCCTTGCTGGTCGGCTAACTGCACCAGCTTCAGCAGTCGCTGGATCTCCTGCGGCTGGGCCGGGCGTCGGAAGGCGGCTGAGGCAAGTCGAGTCAAGATCCGGCGGGCCGCCTCCTGCTCACTTGTTTGCTCAGTCGGCTCGACAATGAAGATCCGTCGGTGCATGTCGGGAACCGGCGCGGCGGCCAGACCGAGCGGTCCACGCAACTCCAAGCTGACGACATACAAGTTGCGATCTTGCGGACCGCCACTGGCGTCCGGCTGATAGTAGTCGTTGGTGAATGCCACGCCGACCTTTCGCTTGCCGGCTTGGACCTGCAGTCGTGCGACATACGTGCCGGGCGCATCGCGCGTCGCCGTCACGTCCTGCACGCATACCTCGCGGCCATCCAAGCGAATCGCCATCTTCGCCGGCTCCGGGCCGGCCTGATCGCCGGCTGCCTGCACGCGCAGCTGATACGGAACCATCCGTTGGGAATTCAATCTCCACGAATGCTTCACCGTTGCTGGACATGGCACGGGCAGATCCACTCTCAGACGATCCATACCCCTGCAGATCTTCTCCATTGATTTTCTGCTGCAGCGGGGGGGGTGAAGCCGGCGTCACGATCGCTTGGCGGCTGATGTCCTCGGCCGCGGCCAGGTACTTCTCCATCAGCAACGGCGGCAGTGACAGCACATCACCAATGTTGTCGAATCCGTATCCTACGTCATCGGCTGGAAAATCATCGGCCAGTTTGTAGTCAACACCCAATAAGTCCCGTACCGTATGGCGGTATTCGTTGCGGTTCAATCGTCGCAGTGTCACGTGACCCGGAGTGACTCGGCCCGAACAGTCAACTTGATTGATCGTCGTATCAATCCACTGCTGCAAATAAGCTCGCTCGTCTTCCGCAGGCTGGTCGGCATCCTTGGGTGGCATGTTGCTGGCGCGCAGCTGTCCCAAGACCCGGAGCCAGGTCGAACGCTTGTCACGTACCTGCTGAGCGGAAGAAAATGCTGCCAGGTTGAGATCTGCTTCCGGTCCGTCCTGGCCGTGACAATCAAGGCAGTAGGTCTCGAGAAGTGGCTGGATCTTGTCGTGGAACTGCTGGTTCAAGTCGTCCGCTCGCGCTGTGACAGGCAGCCAGAGCGCGAGCAGGACCAGGACCGCGGTGCACGATGCGATACGTCGGGCACCAGAGGCCGAGCCCAACGCAAGGTCGATCTGTGGGGACGAACATGTGGGTCATAGAGCAATTGTCGGTCGAGGTGTGATGGTATCCAGGGTGCTACGTAGAACGGACTTCAGTCCGTTTCATGAATCGCCATACGTTTTCCCCACCGCTGCAGTTTTCCGGGCCCCAGAGTGCATCCTGCGATTGCCCGGGGATCGTCCGACCGCTCCGGGGTGGTAGCGACGCACCGAAACGCCTTACCTGCCTGGTGGGCGCTGAATTGTATCAAGAACGGTGCATATGTGTCCAATCGGACCCAACAACCGGGCACCGCTGGTGGAGGTCATGCATCGGGTGGGAAGAGCGGCAGTTGTCGCGGCCGGGCGTCTTCTGGGCGGGAAACCTGCAGGGAAATCCAGTGATCGATCACGCGCACGACGTATTCCACCTCTTCGTCGGCGAGGGCTTTGCCCTGCTGAATCCCATGCCACTTGGCTAGACACTTCCGGCAGCAGGTCGCCGTCGCATGCTGGGCTCGAAAAACCGGGTGTCCTTGCATGGGGGTTTGCCTACCATCGTTGGGCGGGGCCGCCGGTGCCAGGCGTTCGAGGACGAACCTCCGCGCATGGTCCCGAATGGTGGCCGGGGTTTTCCGCGTCACGTACGTGCGGTCCGCCACATTCAACGTGAACCGGGACCGAAACCGGCTCTTGCTCAACGCCGCAAAGAGTTCGTCAATATCGCGCATCATCGTTTAACCCGCAGCCGCAGGCGAGGACGCAGCTCGTACCGATCCTCGCCCGAATCCTCGCCTGCGGCTGCGGGTTAAACGCGGGCACCGGCGATCGGATGGAAGCTGGACTAGACCACCTCGGGTACGACGAATGGTGCCCGATAGGGACGCGTGAGCAGCTGATTGGCTTCGTCATCCCCGACAAACGTCTCGGTCTTGGGATCCACATTCAGGACGCGTCCCAACTGGAACGTGTTGTCGTCCAGCTTGATATTGACGGCCTCCAGGTTCTCGCGGATGGCATCAAAGGACGCCACCACCTCAGCGTTGTCACCCAACAGTGCGGGTCGGGCCTGGAAGGGGACAGGCTCACCGAGTCGATACGAAATATTCCCCAGGTGGCAGAGGGCGGCTGAGTAGTGGGCGACCTCCGCGTCGCAGTTGTTCATTGCGTGATCACCGCTGCGCACGGCCGCAATGAAGGCGCCAAAGGGTCCACCCGGAGTCACTTCCGCCTCGCCGCCGGAAAGCGGCTGTGGGTCACCGCCGTCATTGGGGAAGAACTTGAAGTCGCGAATCACTCCTTCGGTCGTGTAGAACTCGTTTGCCACCTTGAACGGTGGAGCACCCTCTTTTTGAACCAAGCCGCGTGTTTCAAAGACGAGCAACGTATCACCGAACTCGTAGACGGACAACTCCATGTTCGGTGTCTGGCCCTGGTCTTTTCCTTCCGGCACGAAGCGACCGCCGAGACTCCAGACCTTGGTGGGCAAAGTGGCGTCTTTGATCCCCCAACGTGCCACGTCCATTTCGTGCACCCCCTGGTTGCCGATGTCTCCACAGCCGAAGTCCCAGAACCAGTGCCAGTTGTACGGATGGAGATTGCCATGGAACGGTTGCTCGGGTGCCGGGCCGAGCCAGATATCGAAATTGAAATCGGATGGTGGCGGCACTTCGGGCTTGAAACCGATCGACCAGCGGGGCTTGCAGCAGTAGCCTTTGGACACGAGCAGCTTGCCGTATTTGCCGGACTGAATGGCGGCGATCTGCTGGGCACGATTCGGGTCACTTCTCTGCTGCGTGCCGTGCTGCACGATGCAGCCGTATTTCTGGGACGCCTCGACGCACTTGCGTCCTTCAAACACATTGTGGCTGATCGGCTTTTCGACGTAGACGTGCTTCCCGGCCTGACAGGCCCAGACGGTGATCAAGGAATGCCAGTGGTTGCAGGTGGCCACACTGATGGCATCCAGGGTCTTGTCGTCCAGTGCTTGACGCACGTCCTGCACGCATTTCGGTTCGGCACCCGATCGTTCGGCCGTGTACTTGCCCTTTGGATTTGAACAGCCTGCTGTCCGGATCGATCAGGCACGCGACCTGCACGTTGTCCACTTTCGAGAACTCATCGATGTGGGACACCCCTCGGCTGTTGATTCCGGCGACGCCCACGCGGACCGTATCGTTCGCTCCCAGCACTTTCCCCGACGCTTTGGTTCCCGAAATCGTGAACATCGAAAATGCTGCGCTGCTGGCCGCTGCCGTCTTCAAAAAACTACGTCGGGTGAACTTGCTCATGACGGTCTCCTTGGCGTGTGGAAGGGTGAGCTGCATTGGGGATGACGGGCACCTGTGGTGGGCCACAAGATGGCACATCGCGCTACCGGAAAGGAGTGACGACGAGCAGAAACGTCCTTCAGAACAGCTCAGAATCGTCTTCCACGTTCCAGCACGGTCACCACATTCTAACGCAATTCAGCAGTTGGTTGCAAAGACGTGGTGAAGAAAAGGGGGCGAAACCGGTGGCCGCCAGCAATGAGAGTGCCAGGCGGAGATGGTGCCACGGGCGGAGATGGTGCCACGGGGCTCTGCCAGTGCAGATTCGCTCAGCGAATTGTGGCACGCACGCCGATCGCCGGAGGCGCACCGGCCGACGGAATTGCCGCGGGAATTTCATTGAGCAGACGAACATGCTCGAGATACGTCCGCAACAGGCCGTAGGTCTGTTGGAACTCTTGCCGTCGCAGCAGCCGATTGTAGCGACTGTCTTTGGCCACCGCATCGAAACGCGTGAGCGACTGTTGGAGGCTTTCCTGCGTCGGGACGCCTTCCCCAGAGAATACCCCTTTGGGAAGTGCGAGGTATTGCCGCCACGACTCGTTGAGGAGTGAGCCCAACTGCTTGGCTGACTGTGCCAACTCACGACGCGTGGCATCGAGCGGATCGTTATTGTCACTCACTGCGGCAGTGGAGGCATTCGGCTGGCTCGCCGCGGCCCCGGTGCCGGCTGCCGCGGTACCAGGTGGGTAGACGCCCGTCGTAGCGGTTTCCCCTGGATTCGTGCCGGTCAGCGGACCAGGGGGAACGACCCACGATGTGCTCGGGTTGGCCGTATCGATCGGCGAGCCACCGGTGGGCGTCCCGGTGGGAGGCAGGATCTCGCCGCTGGCCGGACCGCTCTGCGGCGGGTAGACACCGGTGGCCGTCGCGTCGTCCGGTGCGACGGCGGTGTTCGTCGGTTCGCTCGCACCGGCTATGCCCGCGGCGGTGAACGATGCCAGCGTGGTGAGGAAGCGAACGGCCGAGGGGGGCACCTGAGCGTTGGGCGTGGCAGGTCGGCCATCGGGCAGGAAGCCGGCCGCCTGATAGTAGGCTTGGGTCTCGGCCGTCTCGATTTCGATCACAGAACCGTCGATGGAGGCACCGACGAAGAGCCCGCGACTGCGCGAGTACGAGTAGATCTCGGCCTGCAGACGGCCGTCGGTTCCCGCGGACGCTTGCCGGCCGACCGGCCCGGCGGCGGCGGCCGCATCCACTCCGATCGTAAATTTGCCACGCAGCAAGTTATTCACGCTGTTGCGGGTGTTGAACACCAGAATCACGTCGGCCGACTGCACTCCGGCCTGCCAGCCGACGCTGCCTCCGGTCATGGTGACAAACGCCGGCGCTCGCCAGGCGCCCTGCTCGTCGCGAATGACGACAAGGCCCTTTCCGCGGCGCACGCCCGCGATGAATCCGACCTTGATCATGCCCGGGACGATGACGAGTCCTTGAGCCTTTTCCAGCATGGACCGAGGAATGCCCTGGGCGGGCAGCGTTATGAATTCATTCAGTACATTGGTCGCGGAATCGACAGCCGTCGCTTGCGGCGTTTGCAGCTGCGCCTGCGGCTGATACTGAGCCAAAGCCGCCGAGCTGTCTGCCCACACGCCGGCAATACTGACAAGGACTAAGAGCAGCTGTTTTGTCTTCACGACCGGTGAACTCCTTTTCATGTGGGTCGAAAGGGGCGGCTGAGCCGCCGAGCTCGATCAAGCTGCCGCTCCTGTGCCGCTATCCCAATGCCGCAGATTGTGTCGGACCATTGGTCTTGCGGATCCTCGAAACGGATGCCCAGACGCGCTGTGTTCCTCCTGCAACACTGAGCCCCTTCCAACACAGGGCCCGAACGCGTCAGAGTACGACTACCATCAAGTGGAGGCCCGACGGGGCCGAGGTTGGGCTGAAAGTGCCGCATCGACCCCTGGCGGCGCAGGCGCTCCGCACGGTTGTAGCGTACCGCTAGTAGCGGGATTGGAATTGTAGCCTCGATCGGCCTTCCGGAGCAACATGGATTAGCCCGTCGTGCTGAGCATTGTGAGTTGGCAGGGGCGCGGTCCTCGGCTAGAGTTAAACTGCGGTGAACGGGCGTCGCCTGGTTTGCCCCGACTCCGTTGCCGGCCAGTCGTGTCGACTGCGCAGAGAGCCGTGACTGTCGACGGTGGAGACGTGCCGGGGCTGGGCCGCGGCCATGTTGGCCGAAGGCATCGCGTCGTCTGCCCTGGCGAGCCCTCATCTTGGGGACCGCGTCCGACAGGACATGTGTGAATGGACCAACGATCGGATTTCCGTGAGTCATTTCTTCGAGGAGTGATTGCCGTGCGCACCAAGCCACTTGTTCTGCTCCTTCTCGGCGTACTCTGCGCCGTGGTTACCGACACGTTGGCGCAAGCCGATGACACCGCGTCTCTACAGCAACGCGTCCACCAGTACTCCACCGTGCGACTCACCGCCGATCTGGGCGGTCTGACTGAGAAGCAACGCAATATGATCCCGCTGTTGATTGAGGCGGCGCAGCAGATGGACATCATCTTCTGGCAGCAAGCCTATGGCGATCGGCAGACGTTGTGGGACTCGGTGCAGGATCCGATGGCTCGGAAATTCCTCGACATCAATTACGGACCGTGGGATCGGCTGGACAACGATCGGCCGTTCATCGAAGGAGTGGGAGCCAAGCCGCGGGCGCGAATTTCTATCCTCCCGACATGACCAAGCAGGAATTTGAGACGCAGCTGCAGCAGCATCCCGAGTCGAGCGAGCAGTTTAAGAGCCTCTACACGATGATCCGTCGCGATGCCAACGGAGGGTTGGTTGCCTTGGCCTATCACGACTTTTTTCAGGAACCGACCGCGGTCGCAGCTCAGCGATTGTTATCAGCGGCCGAGTTGGCTGAGGATGAGGGACTGAAGAAATATCTGACAGTTCGGTCTCAAGCACTTCTGAGCGACCAGTACCACGAGAGCGACATTAGCTGGCTTGACATGAAGACCAACGCGTTGGACATCGTGATTGGCCCCATTGAAGCGTACGAGGACCAGCTGTTCGGGTACAAAGCCGCGCACGAAGCGTATGTGTTGATCAAGGATCGCGAATGGAGCGGCCGGTTGAGCAAGTATGCCAGGCTGCTGCCGGATCTGCAACGTACTTTGCCGGTAGCCGATCCCTACAAGCAGGAGACACCGGGGGCGGAGTCGGATTTGAATGCGTACGATGTGGTCTTCTATGCCGGGGACTGCAATGCCGGCTCGAAGACCATCGCGATCAATCTCCCGAACGATGAACAGGTACAATTGACCAAAGGAACGCGCCGCCTGCAGCTGAAGAATGTGATGCAGGCGAAATTCGAGCGAATTACGATACCGATCGCCGATACGCTGATTGCCGAGGACCAGCGCAAGCACGTGACGTTTGATGCTTTCTTCGGCAATACGATGTTCCATGAGGTAGCCCACGGCCTGGGAATCAAGAACACGATCACAGGTAAGGGAACCGTGCGCAGGCGCGCTGCAGGAACTGGCGTCATCGCTGGAAGAAGGCAAGGCCGATGTGCTGGGTCTGCACCTGGTAGCCCAGTTATTCCAGCAGGGAGAGCTGACCGAAGGAGACGTGATGGATAACTACGTCACGTGTGTGGCGGATATTTTTCGTTCCATTCGGTTTGGGGCCAGCAACGCCCATGGCCAGGCGAATCTATTGCGTTTCAACTTCTTTGTCGAGCAAGGAGCGGTGAGTCGCACCGAGGAGGGACGTTACCGGATCGACAAGGAGAAGATGCAGCGGGCCGTCAGCGAACTGTCGGCGCGGATCGTGCAGTTGCAGGGCGACGGTGACTATGCGGCTGCCGGGACCTTCCTGCAACAATACGCAGTCTTGGGAGACACCCTGAAACTCGACCTGGAGCGGCTCGGACAACAGGCCATTCCGGTCGACATCGTACTGGAACAGGGCCTGGCGGTCCTCGGTATCAAATGAACTCGCGAATGATCTCGGGGCGGGGCCGAGGGATCACGACTTTCTCGACCAGCAATCCCTTTCGCGCAATGACCGCGGCGCCGACTTGCGCCGCTTCTTCCACGGCAGCGACATCACCGGTGAAAGAGACAAAACCTTTGCCGCCGATGGCCATGGCCAGATGAATGTTGACGAACTGGATCGGAGCCGCCTTGATAGCAGCATCGGCCGCTTCGATCACCGAGGCGACACTGAAACCTTCGATCACGCCCAGTGCTTTGAGTTCCGGAACGTGCTCGACGCCACTAATGGCCGGGAAGACGCTGGGGTGCACATTCGAAATGACGAAGTGATCGACCACCGTGTGAGCGCCGGTCGCCACACCTGCCTCGATGCTTGCCTGAACCGCGTCCACGTCGCCCCCCACCAGCACGATGTACTTGCCTGGACAGATGGTTCGGTTCAGTACGATTTCGACGTTGGCTGCCTTGAGGACCGTGTCGGCGATCTCAAAACCAATGGCAATGCTCGACGTCTCCACGATGCCAATTGCCGCACCCTTCTTCATGGTGTTCGCCTTACTCTATGTGACCTGACTCACTTGTTTCGAATTTCGATGTGCGTCGCGCTCACCGCCGCGACACGACCCGATATGCTCGCATGCACCGGGCATCCCAACTTGTCTTGATCGACGTCGGCAATCAACGCGCCCCGCACAACGGAGTCGCCCGATTGGACGACAGCTCGGGCCGGCTGCCCAATGTGTGTGTTCAAGGGGATCGAGACCGATGTCGGTTCCCAATCTCGCTGCACAAAAGCCGCCTTGCGATCATAGGGATTCAGTCCCAGGCGGCGGTAGAGCGTCGTGATGGGAATCTCACGGCCATGTCGAGCAGGATGAGGCGGACGGAAGAGCTGCTCCATTTCCGCCTCCGTGCGACCGAGCTTGTTCTGCCGTAACAGTGCCTTGGCATCCACGCAAATGCTCTTGGGGTCGAGCATCTCCGGGCAGGCAATCAAGGAACAAATGTTGCACTCGCAGCAGTACTGGGCCCACAGGCTCCCACGCTCCTTCGCCTCCCCGGTCATCAACAGCGTACGCATGACGCGATGCGGCTCGATCGGATAACCCAGGATGTAACGAGGACATAGTTCCGTGCAGAGTGAACACTGGTCGCACTGGCCGTGGCCAATCCGTGTGTACGTTTCGCGGGAGGCCGTCTTGCGGCGCACGAGATAATGATCCGATGGCAGCACAATCAGTCCCGCTGTCGTCTTGGAGATTGGCTGTGTCAGATCGCGACTCACGCCTCCCATCATCACACCACTGACCAGAATCGTGGGGTCGTCAACCGTGCAACCGCCGGCAGCCCGGAGACAATCGGCAAACGATGTGCCGATCGGAACTACCGCGGTATACGGCGATGCCACTGCGCCGGCGATCGTAACGTACTTGTCGACCACCGGCTGCCCGTCGATCGCCTTGCCGATGTTGATAATCGTCTCGACGTTGTCAACCACGCAGTCAACATGCAAAGGAAGACCACCCGGAGGAATCTGCTTGCCGGTGATCTCATAGACCAACACGTATTCGTCCCCGGCGGGATAGACATCCTCGTATACAAACAGCTCGATTCCTTCTTTCTCCGCCGTGCCACGCATCGATTCCAGCACATCCTGGTTCTTGTGCTTGACCGCAATGGTGACGCGCGAGGCGCCGGTCTGCTGCCGCATCGTCGACAAGCCCCGGAAAAAAGCCTCCGGCTCCTGCAGCATGGACTCGCGATCCTTCTGCAACAACGGCTCGCATTCAGCGCCGTTGGCGATGACATGCGAAACCCGAGCTTCCAACTTCTTGAAAGTGGGGAACCCCGCACCACCAGCGCCAATCACGCCGGCGTCGCGAACTGATTTCAACAAATCCTGGCTAGCCAAGGTGTTACACTCCCAATTCGAATTGGTTGTGGTCAAGCCATCCGACGAACCACACGAGGCAGGGCCTCGCACCCCCAAGCAGATCGCCACGGGGATGCGAAAGCAGTGGGATCGAGAGGAGCTAATTTGCCTCTCCTCCCCTTCTCTCGCTTCCCTGCTATATTAGCAGCCTCAACGAATAAATCGACCCGCCGGTTCGAGCAATCGCCCTCGTTGGACGTGCGTCCGATGGCACGCCAGTCGCCGCGCCGGCGGCAGCCGCCAATCGCCACGACAGATCCGTCGACATGCTCGAAGCCGTCCCCGGCCGTTCGTTTCCTATGGTCCAACAATAGCTCGCCCACAGACGGATACAAGTTCTTGCTCCGTCGGGACTTGCTGAGCGTCCGTTGAGTTGGCCAACAGCACGTAGGACAAGGCTTCCAGCCTGTCACCACCACCCAGTTCCAAGTGCCGACCTTACGTGACTTTCCCAAGTGACAGACTGGAAGCCTGCCCTACGACCCGGTCAACATGTCGCCCTGCTTCCCGTGCCCCGCCAATTTCGTTTCCGTGCACTCCGTAGCTCAATGGGCCGAGAAGCGGCGGGGCCAGGGGACGCGGCCCCTGGTATTGCCGTGCCACCCATAGTGGTGGTTGTGGCGTGAAGGGGAATCTATCACTTGCTAGTTGAGTGTCGTGCGCTGGCTGATTAATCTGGATAGTTGGAAATGAGCGGACTTTGGGAAGTTTTGCCAAAGTTCTTGTTTTGGGGGAGTGTGTCAGATTTGACGGCTCCGCGGAATGATTGCGAGACTCCGTTCTGGCTTGTCGGATTTGTTGTGATCTCATCGAGATTGCGTTTTGGAGAGCGAACATGCTCAAGCATGTGTTGAGTGGACTACTGGCGATGACGTTGGGGCTTTCTTCGGCATTGGTCGAGGCTGATTGGGCTGTCACGCAAGCCGGTGATGCGTCGACGAGTCCGGCCAGTGCGCAGCATGCGTGGCGAAAAGATGTGCCACGCTCGACGAGTGTGATGTACCGTGCCGGGCGGGATATCCAACAGGCACCGGTGCGATTGCGGGGACGCTCGCCCATCGTGCAGACGTGGCCCATTGCCTGGGAGATTGTATCTGAAGAGACGGTGGATACGAGCAACTTGGTGTTGAGCCAAATGCGAGCCAGCAGGAGCGAGGCGAGTTGGTTGACCTCGGGACGCTCGGTGGTGAATACAGTGCGGCGACCGGGATCAATGCGCGCGGCGAGGTTGTTGGTTATTCGCAGACGGCGGCACATGACATGCACGCCTTCTTGTGGAATTCGCACGATCGGACGATGCAAGATTTGGGTACGCTGGGGGGCAAGTCCAGTTACGCACAAGGCATCAATGATCAGGGTGATGTTGTGGGGTTCTCCGAGACTGCTGAGGGCGAGGTTCATGCTTTCTTGTGGTCTGCGGAGGACGCGATGATGCGCGATCTGGGAACCTTGGGTGGCGCTAGCAGTCGTGCTGCGACCATCAATGCGCAGGGCCTGATCGTCGGATTTGCTCAGACAGCGGCCCAGGAGGATCACGCGTTTCTCTGGGACCCTCAAACTCAATCCATGAAGGACTTGGGGACGCTCGGTGGAAAGTCTAGTTATGCGTACGCGGTGAATGATGAAGGGGTGGTGGTTGGCCATTCTCAGACTGCGGACGGTCGGGTCCAGGCATTTACCTGCAGCAGCGATTCGCAAGCACTCCAGGGGGTGGAAGCACTGGACAGTCTGGTCAGCTTTGCTTTCGAAGTAAACGCCCACGGGCAGGTCGCCGGCTATTCGCTGGCGGATGACGGAGAATACCGTGGCTACGTCTGGAACGCAGCCACTGGCGAATTCAGGGACTTGGGGATATTTGACAGTGCATTCACGCGAGCGTATGCCATTGATGCCGAGGGGCTTATAACGGACTATTCGGCTCCCGGACACGGGCGCAACTTCGCCATTCGTTGGAACCCGACGACAGGATTATTGCAGGACCACAGTCGTATTGGCACGGGATTTCAGGTTGCTTGGGACATCAATACCGAGGGGGCTGTTGTCGGTGCCGGGAAGACGACTGGCGCCACAGTGCACGCGGTGATGTGGCAACCGGACGAAGGGGCTCAGGGATCGAGTCTCGACGGTGTCACCGGTCGAGATTGCCGGATCACTTCTCAGCCAGAGGATCCGGTCAACACGGATGTCGGATACATGATTGGTCCCGTTGGTGCGGCGATGCCCGGCACAGGCCTCTCAACCTATGGCGGTTTCAGCGGCGGGCCGATGAGCCGCCGCGGTGGTTATGTTGGTGGCGGGGGTGGCGGTGGCGGATTCGCTGGCGGCGGCGGTGGTAGTAGTAGTGGGGGCACGAGTGGGACTTCGTCATCCGCTACAGGTGGCGAGGTTCCCGAGCCTTCCTCCGTTCTGCTGTGGTTTGCCGCGTTCGGTCTGTTCGTGGCCCACCGCTGGTTTCATCGGAAACAGGCCGCTTGACCGGCGCTTCGCCAAGGCCCTTGGCGACGGCAAGGGCCACCTCTTGCTGACGACGCAGGAACTTCGCGTTGCGGCACCCGCGTGACGGGGGGCGGTTCGTGTCAGGCTGGGTGCTTGTCGATTCACGGCACGTTCCCTTGCCGAACATCGATCACGGCATGACGACGCCAATCGTCAGCAGCAGGTTGGCATAGATCCGCTGTTCGGCCGTGGCGATCGTGAGTGCCACGTCGGGAGTGCCCGCCGCGTCGTAGAAAGCAAATCGCTCGATGGTCGTCAGTGGTTGTGTGAATCCGGCCGTCTTGAGCGTCCCACGAAAAGCGTCCCAGATCTCGGGGTCGCCGGAGAGAGCATAGGGGCCGGTCGTCGCGTACTGCATCACGGCCGCGTCCTCGATGGGGATGGCCGTCAACAGCGCTTTGAGTACCTGCACGCAGTCGACCAGGCCGGGAGCCAGGTTCAAGTTGACCAGTCGTGCGTGCGGACCCAGCTTGGTGCGAAACGGATAGTTGCCATCGGCGATGAGCACCTTGGATCCATGTCCAGCTCGCCCCAAGACTTCAAGGATCTCGGGATGAATGAGTTGTCCTTTGAGCATACTGATAACTCCGTATGTTGGTTTCGGCGGATCATTTGAATCCGGCTGGAACGGGGGGCAAGCTATCGGTCACTTGTCTTGCGTTCTGTCGGCCAGCTTGCGAGTAGTCGAACTCCTTGAATCCGAGCTTGAAGGCCGGCGAATCGGGACGCAGCCGAAAGTCGTCCTGTTGTGGGTTCTCAAACAGTGGGTCGGCAACGAGGGAGTGTTGATCGTGCCCGCGCTGTTTCTTCCATTGGTCGAACGTCAAATTGCCGGGAAACATGATCGGCTTGTCACCAACCTGGAAGTAAAGGTTGTTATCCAAGACGAAGTTGTCGTCTTTCCAGTTGCTTCCCAGCAGCGGGCTTCCGTTGTCCCAGTAGACGATATTCCTTTCGAAGAAAAACGACGTGTGTTCTTCGGTTCTGGTACGCTGAAGTTGCTGTTCGCCCGCGCACACCAGGATGTTGTTTTCAACCCGGTTCTCTTTGCCATAATGCTGGTGGAAAGAAGCGCGGGAGCAGCGATAGACCAGGTTGTTCTTCATCACAATGCCGGTGGAACCTTCATCCGTGTACAGTCCCCATCCGCCGTAGTCGTAGGATGTGACATCGTGGAATCGGTTGTCATGAATCACGGTACCGGGAGAAATTCCTAACGTGTAAATGCCCCCCATGTCGCTCAAGACGCCTTGCCCGATGTCGTACACATGGTTGAATCCGATATCGTTGTGATTTGCCAGGCTCTTGCCATATCCCCACGTCCAGCCGACGGAGAAGCCGCTGTAGTAGAAGTCGTGTACGTCGTTGTGTTCGATGGTGTTGTAGGGTGAATGGCCGATCCAGACGCCGATCGCGGCTGGGTGGAGCCGACCACCATGCGCGATCAGGCAGTTTCGCACGGTGTGATGGGAGACCACCAGTTCTTCGTCATCAGGCTGGCGGAGGCTGCTGGCAAAAGCCTGCTGGAATGTTTTCCCCTTGCGGCGCTTGAGAGAACGCATTGCCGATCTTAATACCGCCCGCGGCCAGATCGAAAAGCTCGCAATTCTCCAGCCGGTTGTGGCGGCAGCCAGGTCCGAAAGCGACTGCATACTCGCCGGTATGACGCACCACGCACTGGTCCAGTACGAGGTGCCTGGCAGCGATCGCGGCCACGGTCGCACCCAAATTGATCTCCGCCTGCGGGAATGACTGCCCGTTTTCCGGCAAGTTCCAATTTGTGTGAGCGAACGTGAGGCCGCGAAATTGCAGGTACTCGACCCATTGATGCTCGTTCCCATCACCGGCGATCAGCAGGAGATTCTGCAGTCGCGGCGCGACAACCCGCGACTGCGCCGGGTCTTCGCCCGGCAGCGGCAGGTACGTCAGTCGGCCGCTCGGGCGATCCAAGTACCACTGGCCGGGCTCACTCAATGCTTCGCGAACATTGATCACCAGGAACCGATGATCCTTGGCGAAGGTGGTCCAGGAACTGGTGCCTGGCGTGTGCCCCTTAAACGTGACGATGTTTTGCTCGGCATCGACCGATGCAATGTGCATCCGCGATGCAGTCCATTGATGAAATGGCATGACCTCGACGTCACTCAAATTGGCCCAGTCTCCCTTGATCTCACCGGTCGTGAAGCCCATGCGATCAAATCCTTTGCCTTCGGCCTGCGGTGAAGGGTCGCATTGCTGGGCGATCTTGTAGTAACCGGTTTTCGGCAGTCGAGGACGGAATCGACGCTGGTCGTTCACAAACAGCTGCGAAAAGGTCCATTCCCCTGCTTGCACGGCGGGTAGATCCACGTACCAGCGCCCTTGATCGTCCACCTGCCAACCGGTAATCACTCTGCCTCCGCTCAGAATCGGAGACTCGTCGCCATAGGCTTGGTAGACGATAGGTGATTGCTCGGTACCCGCATCCGCGGGGGTAAAGGAAAGTGGTGACTCCAACTCATACATGCCGCCACGCAGGGCTACCACAACCGGCGTATTTCGCGCCGGCGCCGCGGCTTTCAGTTCACGCACCAACTGCTGTGCCTTGCCAACGGTTGCCACCGGACCGTCGGTCCCTGGCGAGTTCGGCTGGTCCAGCTTGCCGGACCATTGGTCATTGCCTTGTGGCGATACGTAAAAGTCAGCCGTCTCGGCCCGCAAGGCGGGCAGAGGTGCTGCCCACAGCAGCAGGATTCCCAATAATGACAGTAGGGTGATTCGAGCAACGCGCCGGGTGAGCATGATCATCTCCTTCTGATGGCCTCGGTGGGACTGCATAGCGGAGGAATTCGAGGGCAGGGCGACTTCCATCCGGTGGTCGAACCGCAGTGGAAGTCACGCTAGTATATCAAAGGATTACCTGCAGGAGCATCCGAGGTGCTGCCCGGACGGAAATATCCGTCGCACGGACACCGCCAGCCTGCGGGCGATGCCCAAAGCGGACGATATCAGACGTGGGCGATGCCAGAAGATGCCAAGTGAGAACGCTTTTATGCCGCAAGACCCTCTGCCTTGTCCCGATCATGAGCGTCCGGAGACTTACCCGGCTTATGAAGTGAGTGCGAAAGTTCAGCTCTCTGGCGGCGAGGAAACGGCCATCCTGGGCCTGAAATCGACCGCCCTGGATGTCTACTTCCTGGATGGTCAGGTGCTGCATTATGACCTGGAAGGGCGTCTGCTGCGCGTTGGCGAACCTAATGTCCAGTGGCGACGCGGACTGTCGGGACGCACCATCAAGCTGCGCCGCCGTGCGCGCGAACTGGGTGGGGGATTGGAGCGGTGCCAAATCGACGGCGGCGAGGCAGACCAATTGCTGAATACCGCCCACGATCGTATGCAGGAAGTGTGGAAAGCGGTTTGTGGCCAACCCACCAGCCAACGCGATCGTCTGACCGGAGAAGCGGGCCTACACCGTCAGCTCGAGCAGGTCGTCACGCGAGCGGCCGCCTTCGACCTGGCGGCCGCCAACGCTGACCTGGCGCGATTCCGCGCCCTCTACCACGACATCCCCATCCTGCCGCCAGACCAGTACAATTCGTTCGTTCTGCTAGGCAGTGACGGGTGCCGCTACAATCACTGCACGTTCTGTGGTTTCTATCGGAACACGCGTTATCGATTTCGCTCGCCAAGCGAGTTTCGCGAACACGTTGAGCAGGCGGTCGCCTACCATGGTGGCGGACTGACGCTGCGGCGAGGCATTTTTCTGGGGCAGGCCAATGCACTGATGGGATCCCGCGTTTGGCGCGAAGAGATTCTCCGCTGTATCAACCGGCGGTTTGAGCTTCCTGCACCAGATCAGAACCGCCACCGGCCGCTTTGGTGGAAAGGTTCGGCCAGTAGATTCACAGGGATCTCATCGTTTCTCGACGCATTCGTGGGCGTACATATCAGTGCCGAAGAATTCGCCGCGATGCGCCAGCTGAACCTGCGGCAGATCTACGTCGGTATGGAGACGGGGGATGCCAAACTCTTGGATTGGCTGCGCAAACCGGCTCAACCCCAACAAATGCTCGACACCGTACACGCTGCCCGGCAAGGGGGAGTGAATGTCGGAGTGATCGTCCTCTTGGGAGCCGGTGGAGAGCGGTTCTTCGACGCGCACGTGCGGGAAACGGTCGCCTTGATTCGCTCCATGCGGCTCTCAGCAGGTGACTTCGTCTATCTCTCACCCTTGGTCGCCGCACCCGATACGGAGTATGCCGAGTTGGCTCAGGTCGCAGGAATTAGGCCGCTTTCTGCTGCACGCATGGCCGAGCAACAGCAGTTGATTCGCCAGGGTATTTTGGCGGGACAGTCAGGTCCAGGACCCTACATCGCGCATTACGAAGTCGAACACTTTGTTTATTAACGGCCCAGATTTCGACCTGCGTACGCTTTGGGACCGAATCGGGGAATGTAGAACCCCGCCGGAAAATCAAGCGATACAAATGACCGTACCTTCACGGCCTTGCCCCACGGGGGTTTCACAGAACACCGTATCTCCGCGGTCACACGGGCCCATCAAATGAAGCAATCGCGTGGCGTCATGTGGGAGGGCGGGATGACATTGGTCCTCTCGCACCCCTTCAGGGTGCTCCTCCTTATTTTGACCGTGTCCCCAGGGTGCGCCGCGAAGCGCACGGCGACTCTGGGCTGGGTTGTGCCACCACTTCGTGGTGAAGACATGCGCCATTGACAAACCAACTCAGATGTCTGGGCTGCGTTGTGCCACCACTTCGTGGTGAAGAAGCGACGGTACGCCATTGGCGCGAAGATCTCCGCCTACTTCGGCTGTGGCCGAAGGCCACCTTAGGATTAAGCATGACTGACCAGTAACCAGTAACCAGTGACGAATGACGAATGACGAATGACGAATGACCAATGACCAATGACCAATGACCAACTCACTCGACTGTCAGCGGGAAGCTCTCACTGTGACTGTTGAATTCCGGTGCATACATGCACTGGATCTGAGCCATTCCGGACTGGTAATTGCCTCGGTGCACCACGCGAGTGGAGTACTCGAACACGTACGTCCCCTTGGCTAAATAGTCGATGAAGAAATGGCTGGCCGTGTCGCGTGTTGACTCATAGTAACCGAGTCCGTCCTGGTAGCGGTATCGCGAGAGCACGTTGACGGGCTCCAACCCGCTTCCGCGCTGGTCTTTCAGGTGCACGTATTCCATGTCGCGATCCACGCGCAATTCCAGACGCACCACCAGTTCACTGCCGACGGAGATCGGACCAGTGACGGCTTGGAGGACTGGCCCCTTGCTGGTGTTCTCTTTGATGAAGAGCCGTTTCTGGAGAGTGAGCGGGGTTCCTTCGTAGGGGGTGACCTTGGACATGTCCTCGAGGTATTGCCAGTGAACGCTTCCCCAGGATACGCCGGAATCAGTTTTCGTGACGGTGATGTTTCCCATCTCCGGCTTCACTTCGCCGCGGACGAAACGCTCTTCATAGAAGCCCGTTCCCGCCTCCACTTGCTGGGGTTCGATGGCCAGATCGCCCAGCGAAACTTGGACAAGCGCATCGGAGGCGAGCAGGTTGGCACCGCGCAGCAGTAGGCTGTACACCGCGTCCGCAGTGGCCTTGGTGGTCTTCCAATCCTGAGTTTGTTTCTGCTTCAGCAGCCAGACACGACACGCCTCGACCGACGCTGCGTCGCCGCTCACCTCGTCAAAGGCCTCGATCATCATGGCCTGCGTTTCAATCGGGGCGCGATACCACCACCAAGAGAGTTCCGTGTCCCGCCAGAACATGCCCATCTCTTCGTTCGAAACACTCCGTTGCTTCAAGGAAATCATAATATCCTGGGGCGTCTTCTGGTCGCCCAGTCGCTTCAAGGCGATGGCCAGGTGCGCCTCGGACTGGCGGTTGCCCAGTTTGGTCCAAAACCGGCGCGCCTGATCCAGGAAGTAGTCGACGGCTTCCTTGTGCTCAGCCGCGATGGCCTGATCGTCCAGGAAGAAACTTCGTCCGTACAAGTACAGCGCGATTGTCGGTGACAGGTGGTTTTCTTCCTTCTTGCCGTCTTTGAGGATGTCTCGATAGCGTTCGTCGATCCAAGTATCCAGACGCGTCAATGACTTGACGGCCTGAGCCGCGTCGATGTCCGTACCCAAGTGCCTCAAGCGGCCGAACCCGGTGGTGATGTAAAGCGTGATGTAATCGTTGGGGCGGCCACCCGGAAACCAGGGCCATGACCCGTCGGCCTCTTGCATGTCGCTGAGCTTCTGCCACGCGCGCGACGTCTCATCCTGCAATCGATTGGCGTCGAAGAGGATGCCCACGTTGCGCCGCGCTTCACTCTCTTTTTGTGCCTGACGCACCCAAGGGGTTTCCTCGATCATCACCCCTTTCAAGTCCTGATTCTTTTCCAGCGGGCTGTCCAGCGCCGCCGTCCCCTTCCATTGGTCGAAGATCCGGCGGATCTTGGGGTCCGAATTGGCGATCGTTTGTGCCAAGGCGTTCGCATACAAACGATTGAATACCTGCTCAGAACATTCGTAAGGGTATTCCATCAGGTAGGGAAGCGCCAGCACCGCGTACCAGGCTGGTTGCGAGACCATCTGGACGGTGAGCGACTGGCTTTGCAGCGAGTCAGAGTTGGCGGACTCCAGCAATTTCGTGAAGGTGAACTTCTTGGTGCCCGCGCCGCGGATCGGCAGCGGCAGCGATTCGTTGACCAGGATCCGCCGCGACAGTACCGGCAGATATCCTTCTTCCCCGTCCGACAAGCGACCCGTCGACCCGACCGCTTTGTACGTCAGAAACCCCATGCCGTCGGGTACCTTCAAACGCCAGGAAAAACTCTCGGACTGTTGGGATGGGATGTCAAACGGCCGGTCGGCGTCAGTGTTTTCCAGTTGTACGTCGACAGGTTCTAGTGTGCGCGCATCGGAGATGGATAAGCGAACGGTGCCCGCCTGCCGAGACGGAGACTGATTTGATACCTTCACCGTGAACTCCAGGATATCCCCTTCGCGGAGGAACCGTGGCGCCAACGGCTCGACCATCAGATCCTTGGAAGTCACTACGGTATCGGTCAGCGAACCGCTGCGCATCTGGGAGTCATGCGCCAGCCCCAGGAACTTCCACTCGGTCAGTGCCTCGGGCATCGTAAACTTCATCGTCACTCGACCGTCTTTGTCGGAGACCAGGTGGGGGAAGAAGAAGGCGGTCTCGTTCAGATTCGTGCGAGCGGAGACTTTGCTCAAGTCAACCGGTGGTGCCGGAGGTTCACCGCCCGCGCCACCCATGCCCGCACCACCGCCCGCCTCGGCACCTTCTGCCGGGGCCGCGTCCGCCATGGCCATGCTTTCCATCGCCATTTCCCCCTGGGCCGCGTAGCTATCCATGCCACCGGGAGCGGCGGCCATGGGGGCGGCCATCTCACCTCGCATCATGCCACGTCCAGCGCGACGTGCCAAACCATACATCATGCGCTGTGCCGACAGTTCCGGCGGCAGTGACCGGTAGGTCATGGTGACGTCCTTGCGAGCACTGTCGAAATTTCCCGCCAGACCGCGCAGTTGCAGCAGAGAATTTTCAAACTGGATGCGCAATTGCGAGTAATCGCGGCGGAACATCTGCAGGTTCGGCCAACTGTGCGGCAGGTAGGCATCCAGCGACGCGTCGTATAAGGCTGCCACCATCTCGGCGACCGCTGCCTCGGCGTTGGGACCCGTGATGACCGCTGTCCAAGACTCTTCCTGGCCGGGGCTGAGTTTCGAAACAAAATGCTCCCACTTGATCGACAGCTGTTTGTTCGTCCACGGCACATCGACTTGACGCGATTCCAGATAAGCGCGGTTCTCGCGCACCTGAGTCACACGTACCGTGAAACCGCCGCGCATCGCCTCGGTGACCCCCTGCTCCATCGAGGCCTGTGTGACCCCGGCACGTGTCCAGTAGCTCTGCACCACCTTGCCGCGATGTTCGACTTCCACGAAAGCGCGGCCCGCCTCATAGCCGGTGCCCCACAACGCCGTGAATGTCTCGCCCGGTTCCAGGGTCCAACGCGGAGCGCCGACAAAGTTGGGGATCTTGATCGCGAAGCGGTCTGCCTGCGGATCGAGCACCTGCAGTGGCAGAAGGGCGGTCACCAACTTGCCAAAACCATCTTCGGTTTCCAGCACGGCGCGATAAGGGCCCGCTGCCAGTTGGCACGTTGCCACAGCCGCTCCACTGGCGTCGGTGGCAAAGGGACGTTCCATTACCACGGGCCCGAGTGGCCATGAGTTCACGTTCGACAGGTCGGGAGTGGGTGAGTCCACGCCGTTTGCCGGTCGTCGCCAGGAGCGGTAGAAGTCCAGTCGCTGGCGGTGCACGCGATCAGGCTGTTGCAGTGCATGGACTTTGATCGTCCCCTTGGCCGCGCGCGGTGCTCCGTCCGGCGATTGGGTGGCGACGCGAATCTTCACTTCTTGCTCGGCTGTCTGCCAGTCATCGGCGGTCATGGAAGCCTGCAGGGCGGTGTAGCCCACACTGACGCTCCGCTGATCCGACCGCGTTTCGCCCGTCGTATCGGTAACGTCGGCGTACACGGTGAAGCTGAATATCGGTTCGTCTTTCTCCTGGACGGACGGATCCGGGCGTGCCGTGAAGGGGACCGTGAAGGTCCCATCATTCTCGGTCAGAGTCGAGCCGTTGGCGATCTCCTGCGACTCGGCCTGAGGTGGATTCCACCAGCACCGCCAATACCACCAGACCGGATAGCGAACCTCGCGGACGACGCGATACGTTACGTTGGCGCCGCCGATCGCCGCACCCGTGTAGGCTTTGGCGATTCCTTGTACCCGCACGTCGCCCCCCAGTCGCGCCGCTTCCTCCGGCGACGAAAGTTCCACCTTGAACTTGGGTCGCTTGTATTCTTCCACATTGAATTGCGTGACGCTCCCGTTGTTCGACGCGTCTCGTAGTTGCATCCTCCCCATCAGCCGATCGCGTGGAGCGGTGAAGCTGCCACTGAATGAGCCAAAATCGTTGGCTTGACAGACCTGCTGGGCGATCTCCTGTTGGTTGGCATCGAGAAACAGAACCGTGACCTCTTTGCGTTTGACGGTTTGGTATTTGTCGTGTTCCTGGTCGACCCGCACAACGATCCCTTTGAAGTGAATCGTCTGTCCAGGCCGATAGAGGGCGCGATCCGTGAAGAAGACGGTCTGCTCGACAGGTTCGGTTGCCTGCCGCCAGCCATAACCACGCAATTGACTGCCCGTCGACAGAGCGAATTCCTTGTGTTTCGCCAAAATCAAATAGGTCTCGGTCTCCGAACCGGTGATCCGAAACAGGCCGTTCTTGTCGGTTGCGACAGGGCGTTGCGCTGCCCACTGAGACTGCCTTCCCGTACGCTGATACATCCATACTCGCACTTGGGCCCCGGTGATCGGCTCGCCCGTATCGGCGTCGAGCACGAATCCGTCGATGTTGCCCGGCGCCCCGCCGGTGCGAATGACCAACGACAGAGGACTGACCCAGAACTCCTGTACCAACACGCGGTTGTCCCGATCGCCAAAACGCTCATCAGCACTGGCGAGCAGGTAGTAGAAACCCGGCTTCAATCCGTCGGGGACCGGAAACACCTCCTGTGTGGCGAGGTAGTCCTCAGTCGGTGGCAGGTCGCGGGACCAGTGAAGATCCGGCTTCCTGGCCAAGAGTTCCTTCCGCAGACGGGCGTCGATCCGCATGGGATAGTAGTTCGCGCCTTTGAACCAACTGCTCCCAATCGTAGCGGACCGCTCGGAAATGAATCTTGGTCAGATTGCGGTACTGCACGTGGATCGACGGCCAAGGATTGTTCCAGACGCGCTCAATCGACACGTCGATCTCTTTCGCCTCGATGTCTTGTAGCAGGTTGTAGCAGAGTTTGCCGCCGACGCTGTCGGGAAATGCCTGATAGCCTTGTTGAGCTCGGGCATGAGCGTCCACCATGGCTTGTTCACCGCGCAGCACGTCACTCCAAGCCGCCAAGGCTCGCGCCGAAATCGGCGCGTCGGCCCAGCGCTGCGAAAATCGCTCCAACGCTGCCTTGTAACGCGCGTTCTTCTCTGCTTTAGCGGCTTGATTGAAGCCGAATTCCAGCCGGCTCAGATCCGCTTCGGCCAGCGCGGTGGTGTCCTGGTCTGGCTGGTGGAAGGCCAACAGACGCTGGTACAGACGAATGCGCCTTGAGGGTCGGCGAGTGCTCGTCTGTCGATTCGATCGTCCAGCTGAGGAATTCCTCGAGCGCGCCAAAAATGGGACTGTCGGCGGTCAGCACGTAGGCATCTTGAGCGACCGCACCTGCCTGTTCGCCGGCGCTGTAGAATTGCAGCGCGTCATAGGCCACAAAGTCAAACATGGTCGGCCGACAAGTGTCCGGCATTGTGCCCTTCACTAGTAGCTCGTCGAACTTGGCCACCGGCGTTTCCTGCAACTCCTTCGCGGATTTCAAGGCTGCCACGAAGTGCCGATCAATCTCGGACAAGATGCGGGGAAGATCCCAGGTTAAAATGTCGTCCCCCGGTCCCTGTTCGGTCTGCGTGCGCTGCAGAAACCGCCAACGATTCTGCTGGAAATAGTCCCAGTACCAATTGGCCAGGATCACCTCCAATACCGGCTGCATCGGTTGAGGCTGATCCGGCAGGGTGGCTTGCAGGCGACTGATCCGCTCTTCGGCTTTGTCTCCCTGAATCGTGCTCTCCAGCATGATCTTCAAGGCCAGGGCCTTCGTCGCCTCGTCGTACCTGTTCGCCTCCAACGCCGCTCGAATGATCGGTTCCAGTTCCTGAATCGCTGTTTGTGGGCGACGGTTGTTCATGGCGTCGTTAACCTTCTTCCAGTCCCCGGGGCGTTGTCCTTCGCGGCGCCGCAATTAACGCACCAAATGCCGAAATCGAAAGCAGCAGTAAGAGGACGAGCTTCTTCATGACCTGGTGACTCGCTATGTCCGCAGTTTGAAAGTCCGTTGTTCGAAAAACGCCGACGCGACCCTCTTCGCTCAGGAAGCAGTGGCTGTTCGTCGGGCCGGGTTGCTCCCTGGCGGCCACCAAGGAGCCGTCCGCTACGCGCCGCGGGGCTGGAAACAGAGTTGAATTGCCTTCGCATGCCACCCAACATAGCAGAGACGCCCGAGCCCCGACCAGAGTTCCGGCCGCGAGAGAATATTGGCCGGCTGCACGTCCAGCGAAGGGTCGCTAAGGGGTTTGCTGTCAATGCACGGAGCTGATCAGTCATGTCGCGACTGCGATCAACCCGGTGTGGACTTGTCGGCGAGGACAAGGCTTCCAATTCGTCGACTAGTACTTGCGAGGGGGTGGCTATCGGGTCGTGGTGACGCCATGGCAACGGCGAGTCCCCGCCTGTGTACCTGACGTGGGCCTGCGACGGATCGGTGCGGTCGGCGAGCGCGAGTGCGAATTGTACAGGTCTGTCGAGACCGAGACAGCTAGCGGACGATCTGTGTGTGGGGTAGTTGACGCCTCAGCGTTCTCACGCCTTCATTGGTGACGGCGGTCTTCGCTAAGACGAGTAAGTGCAATTTCTTCAGGCCCTGCAGATGTCTCAATCCCGCGTTGGTGATCTGTGTACCGCCAAGCGTCAGCACGGTCAGTCGTGTCAGGTTCGCCAGATGTGCGAGCCCCTCGTCGGTCACTTGCGTTTTGTCCAGTGTCAGCCGTTGAAGAGCAGAGAGCCCGCTCAGATTCGACAGACCGGCGTCAGTGGTTTGGGTGTGATTGAGCGCGAGATGGGTTAGATTCGGAAAGCTCTCAACGTGCACGAGGCCGGTGTCGGTGACGCCGGTTTCTCCCAGGAACAGACTCTGCAACTCGCTCAGTTGTGCCAATTGCGCGAGTCCTGCGTCGGTAATGGCCGTACGTGTCACGTTGAGGTTCTGCAACCTGGTCAGCGCCTGAAGGCTTCCGCAGGCTTCGTCACTAATCCGAGTTCCGGACAGGTCGAGCGTACGAAGACTCGTCATTCTGGCCAGCCGCGCAACACCAACGTCGCTGACTTTTGTTTGCGACAAGTCAAGTAGTTGAAGCTCTTTCAGACGCATCAGCGACGCCAGATCAGCATCGTCGGTTGGCGTCATGCCTGCGAACAAGCGTCTCAGGCGGCTTAGTTGTGACAACCCTGCGGCATCAATGTCGGTGGTTTCTTCAGCGGGATAATAGACGTGCACGACATTGTGCAGGCAACCGACGTCGACCCACGGTTGCAGCCACTTTGGAACTCGTGGACTGGCGCCCAAGTCGATCACGAGTCGCGTCCCATACGGTTGCACTTGATAGTCAAATAGCACAACACCATTTGCGGCCACGACCCTGTCGATGGCCGCACGCTGCTTCGCCGCACGGTGGGTCTGTAACGCGGCAAACGCCACAATGATCATGAGGACCAGGGGGATTGGCAGGAGAAAAAAGCCCAGCAGGCGGCGGCGTCGCGCGGTGGCCGTGCGGGCCGCCACGGATCGTCGTTCGTCGACTTTGGCCGGTAAACTCAGTTCCCGGCGGTCGTCTGTCGATTCCCCCGTACTTGCTGACATGTGCCGGCGCAGGTCCATCAGAAGAGTGTATGACAAGTCGACGCGACCGAGCCACGTTGTAAGCCAGCCAGCTTCTCGGATCCGCAAGGCTCCTGACACTCGATTCCCGCTCCGCTTGGGCCGGGGCGGTCGCACCACCTGGTCAGGCCCGGGACCTGGTCAGGCCCGGGGTCGCTCAACGGTAGGTGAGGAATTCTAACACGGCCGCCGCCGGGCCGCCAACGGAATTCGAGTTGCCGTGTGACATGGGCTGTGCCGGTTTGATTCAGGTCCAGTACGGATTGACGCAACGCACCGGGCGGGCGGTCCAGTATCCGGCGATCGAACAGATAGCGAGTCCCCCGGCGATGAGCAGGAAGTTGATCCACATGATGCTGAGCCCCCGTGCCATGGAAATCCATTCGGTAATGACAGCAGTCACCACGCTGCACGCGGCATGCCAACCTCGCTCGGTCCGCACGCGTATTGCGTAAGTCGTTCTGTGTACACATATTAGGCTCTGAGGCCGATTTCGCGTGCGTCTCGATGTCGCGGAGGAGTGTCATCGAAGTGATGTAAGAAGTGTCAGAGTGGCGACATCAGGGCCGGTCGGCCGTAGCGGACCAGTTGTGATCCCGCCGGGATGAACCCGACGGAAACCGGAGGGAGTGCGGCCGCGGTGCGTAGCGGACCAGTTGTGGTCCCGCCGGGATGAACCCGACGGAAACCTGTTGGTGCGGCGCTGGCTGTAGCGGACCAGTTGTGGTCCCGCCGGGATGCACCTCTTGCTCTGCTTGTGAGTAAGTTCCCTGTTCCTGATGAAGAGGCCTTTTTGTCAGCCGATATTTGTCTGTTCTCACCTGCCCCTTGCTCAACGTTCCAACGCGATTCGTTGGAAGGACAAGAAGATGGGGTGCCAAAAGGTCAAGTCGGCACAGGAGATCTTTTTGTCATCCGATATTTTTGTCCTTATCTGCCCCGTCCAAAAAAAAATTCTCGCGATGGGTCGAGATTTTTCGCAGTTTTTGGATGGGTGGAGTGTTGGAGTGTTAGGGAAACCGCCCGACGAACGAGACCTAACGTGGATCAGACCTAAGATATCTTCGTGCCTATCACTCACTTCTCCACTATTCCCACACTCCAGAATCACGCAGGCAACGGTAGAACCTTGCAATTCTCACCAGCAGAGCTGGTGGATTAGCTCGGATTTAGTATCTTGGGGCCAGCGCATAAAAAACGGGCGGCTGGCCGGACAAGCCGAGACCGCCCGAATAATGGTCGATGCCTTCTACCGCCACGGACCGCGGACATAGTAGACGCCAAATTGATCCGTATGGCTGGGCCACCGTGGCGTGGGGAGGACTCCCGCTCCAGTGGCTTCGTTGTTGCCCGGATAGGGACGCGAGAACTGGTGGTATATGGGTCTCATCGAGGTCTGGCTGACTCCCCAGCTCAGGCTGGTCTGCATGTTGGACGTAGGGGGGACAACCAGGGCCGTTGGAGCGCCCCAGGGCATGTAATAATAATCGCCGTTCCAGGGGGCGGTCCGAGCGAACCGTTCGCCCCAGCGGTTGGCGGTCGCACGGCGACCGCCGGCAAACGCATCCTGCTGCAATAACAATCGACGCGATAGCTGCCAAAGCCAGGCAGAGGAGGAGTTTCTTCATTGTTTCGATTCCCTCGTCGAGACGAAATCCCAGATTCCTAGCGAGCCATGATTCCTAGCGAGCCATGATTCCTAGCGAGCAATCCGGAGGTATTGGGTCCAGCTGGTAAGCGGTGGGCGGTACCACGAAACATGCGTGCGTGTCAGGCCCCGTCCGCCATCGTAATAGCGATAGTACGTGCGGTGATGCTGGTACAGCAGTTCGTGAGGCATGAACGGCTGATACGTGTAGTAGGTGTGTCCGACCAGTGCCGGTACGGGCTGCGGGGCGACGTACATGGCGGCGGGCACGCCACCGCAGGTGCTGGGCATGTAGTAGTTGTAGAACAGTTCGGGCTGTCCGTAGTTCTGCGGGCGGCAATTCGCCGTCTGGTTGTTGTGGAGTCCGCAGCCCGCGCCACAGCGGGCACAAGTGCCCACGTTGCAGCCTCCGGCCTGGCAATTGGGGCAGGCCTCGGGCTCTTGGCCCGACGCGCGAGGGGCCCCGTGCAGCATAAGGCTCGTGGTGATGAAGAGAGCGGCGGCGAGCCATGTCGTTTTTCCGAAAATCCGAAGCATCGAAACGCTCCTCCTTGCATGCGGGAATGGCGACCGGTGTTGGGTTCCGCTCACGGTCGTTCGCGGGGTGAATCAGGCGGCTCACGCCGCTCGTGCGGGGCTCGAGGGTAGGGGGAGGCGGGCTGTTCGAGCGACAGCTCCTCCTGCTCGGTCTTCTCTCTGAGGCAGCGGCGTCCCGCCGGGCTCGGGACGGCTACTAGACTTTTCTCGGTCAGGCCCCAACGGAAGTGTGAATCTTTATTTGATCATTGCAACAAACGGAACCGATGTAACGGACTTGCGGCCAAAGCAGGCTGGGAGATGCCATCCACAATCGTTATAATCCGACCATCCAGCCCCGTCTCTTGAGACTGTCCAGCCGACCCGCGCCGCGGCGGGCTCTTCCCCTTAAGTGGGTCGCAATTCCCCCTGAATGGAATCCCTGCGGGTCAAGGAGTACCGAGCATTGGCAACCGTTAAGGGCAAGAAAACGAAAGTACGACGAAAGGTGTCCAGAACTCCGGAACCCTCGGCGAACGGCCGGTCCGGCAAGGCCCCATCGGGAAAAGTACGTCGGGTGAAGTGCCGGCTGGAAGTGCCGGCTGGGAAAGTGCCCTCCAATGGCAAGCCGCGCCAGCAGGTGACCGCCGAATCGATGGCGCACAAGCAACGCGATATTTCGGTCAGCGAGTTCTTCGCCAAGAATCGTCATCTGCTAGGCTTCGACAACCCCCGTAAATCGCTGCTGACCACGGTCAAGGAGGCGGTTGACAATTCGTTCGACGCGTGCGAAGAGGCCGGGATTGCCCCCGAGATTTGGGTGCACATCGAGCCGACCAAGCCGAATCGTTTCCGGGTGGCGATCCAGGACAACGGTCCTGGCATCATGAAGCAGCAGATTCCCTTGATATTTGGCAAGCTGCTCTATGGTTCCAAATTCCACCGGCTCCGGATGAGTCGCGGCCAGCAGGGCATCGGCATCAGCGCTGCCGGGATGTACGGCATGCTGACGACGGGCAAGCCGGTGAAGATCAGTTCGAAAATCTCGCTCAACAAACCGGCACACTACTACGAGTTGCAGATCGACACCAAGAAGAACCTGCCGGAGATTCTCAACGGCAAGGGGGAAGGGGTCGACATACCACCCGGCCAGGCGGGACGGGATTACATGCAACGTCACGGGATCGAGTGGGCCTCGCATTACGATCCCGCAGAGGAAGGAGCGGCGCCCAGAGAAGTCAGCAGCGGGACGCGCGTGACGATCGAATTGGAGGGGAAGTACCAACGGGGACGTGGGAGCGTCGATGAGTATCTGCAGCAGACGGCGATTGCCAATCCCCACGTGACACTGCACTACGTCGATCCCGAGGGGAATACGATCTTGTATCGTCGTTCGACGACGGAGTTACCACCGGAACCGAGGGAGATCAAGCCGCATCCTTACGGTGTCGAGCTGGGGCGCTTGGTGACGATGCTGAAGGAGATGAAGAAGGGCACGATTTCCCAGTTTCTGAGTAGCGCGTTTTCCCGGGTCAGTCCCTCGGTGGCTCGGCGGATTTGTGAGGCTGCGAAGCTGAGCACGCGCGCTTCCACACGGCGGATTGGCCGAGAAGAGGTCGATTCGCTCTATCAGGCGATCCAGAAGACCAAGATCTCGGCCCCTGCCACCGACTGCGTTGTGCCGATCGGCGAGGACTTGCTGCTCAAAGGGCTGCATCACGTGGTACCGGGGGAATTTTACTGCGTCACGACGCGCCCCCCGGCCGTTTATCGGGGCAATCCGTTCCAGATCGAAGTCGCGTTGGCCTATGGGGGCGGCAGCACGGTCCAAAAGGTCTCGCTGGAACTGTTGAGCGATTTGCTGGGTGAAAGTGACGCCCGCACGCTGCGGCAGTTCTTGATCAATACCTTTGATGGTCTGGGAGCCGCGGCGGCTGATCGGATTCTCAAAGAGGGTGAATTCGGGACGCGCAAGTCTCCCTCGCGCTTGTCGCGCGATGATATCAAGGCCCTCCACCACTGCATGCAGAATGTGAACATCTCCGAGGGTCAGACGATCCAGGTGTACCGCTATGCCAACCGTGTCCCCTTGCAGTTCAAGCAGAGAGACTGTGCCATCACCGAAGCGGTCATGCAGACCAACTGGCGGTCGTACGGGTTGAGTCAATCGCGTGGTTCGTTGCCCAGCGGGCCGGTGACCGTGTTGGTCCATATTGCCAGCGTGTGGGTACCGTTCACCAGCGAGTCGAAAGAGGCGATTGCCGGTTATCCGGAGATTCAGAAGGAGCTGCGACTGGGGCTGCAGGCGGTCGGCCGCAAGCTCGGTACGTACCTGCTGCGGCGCAGCCGCGTCAAGCAGGAAGGGGAACGCCGGAATATCTTCTTGCGATATTTGGGCGAGGTCGCCCGCGCGGTGAGCGAGATCAATGGCGCGGACCAGCAGCAACTGTACGCGCAATTGCTGGAAGTGGCCAAGCGGAAAACGGCGGAAGCCGATGCCCGCTTTGATGATCGCGGCCGAAAACTGCAGGAAGGTGACGAGGACTTCGGTGACAACGTGCTGATTGTCGAGCACGATCCGGAAGATCTACTGCTGAACCTGACGACCGATCAGGATCCGCAGAAGACGCTGTTCTGACATGAACTCACGGTGCTCCCGCCAGCTGTTTCATGAGACCCACCTGATTCCAACAGGATGTGCTGTATGGCCAAGAAAGTACGGCGTGCCAAGCTGGCGATCACCAAGAAGTCTGACGCCAAGGCTGTCGAGTTGAGTACCAAAGACAAGCGGACTCTCAAGTCGCTGCGCGACGTCGCCGATGGTCTGGTCGAAACGGCGGAGCGCCGGCGTGCGCCTCATTTAGACATTCCTTCCCGTTCGCTCGCCAATGTGCGGTACAACAATACGAAACGCTTTATCGAGATGGGGAGCGGCACGAACCGACGTGAACTGTTCAACTTGTCACAGGCCAAAAGCTATATGCAGACCGTACTGGTTGGCAGCGGCTGCAAACGTTTGATCGAACAGGGCAAGACGACCAGCATCCGAGGTCTGTTCTACCTGTTGAAGCACACCATCGAAGGGACCAAGGAAGAGACCTTCGACCAGCAATCGGATTGCGACCCGATTATTGAAGACGTGGAAGTGTCACTCAACGCCATGCGTGAGGAACTGCACCTCTATGCGAAGAATGCCGGTTCCATGGTCGGTCCGATCACACTGATCGACAGCGGCGATGAGATTGATTGTTCCCGCATGGGATCGGGAGGCTACAACATCCCGTCGATTGTGGAACCAGATATTGTGAAATTCAAGCAACACAGCGCCGAGTTCATTTTGCACGTGGAAAAAGATACGGTCTGGCGCCGCTTCAACGAAGACAAATTCTGGAGACAATACAACTGTATCTTGACGCACGGCGGTGGTCAGCCGCCGCGCGGAGTGCGCCGCCTGCTCAATCGCCTGCATAACGAACTCGAGCTGCCGGTCTACTGCCTGCTCGACAACGATCCCTGGGGATACTACATCTACAGTGTGATCAAGCAAGGATCGATTAACCTGGCGTACGAATCCAAGCGGATGGCCGTTCCTGATGCACGCTATATCGGTTTGCGGAGCAAGGACTATGCCCGCTGCGAACTTACGCCCAGTGTGAAAATCAACCTGAAAGATACCGACATCAAACGGGCGAAACAGATTGCCAAATACCCGTGGTTCGAGAAGAAAAAGGCCTGGCAGAAAGAAATCGAACTGATGCTCAAGAACGGCTTCAAGCTGGAAGTCGAGGCGCTGATCAGCAAGGACATCAGCTACGTGACGGAAACGTATGTTCCCGAACGACTGGCGGATCAGGACTTTCTCGACTAGCGACGACCGGGTACGACCCGGCCCCCAGCCAGAGTCGATGCGGTCCTGGTCGACGAAATAGTCGCGGAGACTCCCTGAGGCAAAGTGACAACGACGGCGCGACCAGTTACAATGGGAGTTCTCTTGGCCATGTCGACCCCACCTGCATGGCGAGCCGGTCGTCCCGCTGGTCGATGCCGGTGGGAGGTGTGCCATGCGGCCGCACCTGCTTGGTCACGTGCACTTGCCGCCGCGAACGATTTGCCGCCCGTCTGTGCGGGAGTGTCATTCGCCGTGCCGACGGAGATGGCCGTCACACTGCAAGTTGATCGACTGCGGAAATGATGTTGGAGCATATGGGATGGAAGTTGCCGCTCGTTTGGTTGATCTGAGAAAAGACTATGTGCTGAAGAGCGAAACCGTTCATGCGCTGAGCGGTGTCACGTTCGATATCCCCATCGGCGATTACGTGTCGATCATGGGACCTTCGGGTTCCGGAAAGAGTACGCTGCTCAATCTGCTGGGCTGCCTCGACCGCCCCACCGGTGGTTCGCTCTTCCTGGGGACGCAGGACGTCAGCAAGATGAACGATGATCAGCTGTCGTATACGCGCGCTACCAGCATCGGATTTGTGTTCCAGTCGTATAATTTGATCCCGCAATTGACGGTGGTCGAAAATATTGAAGTTCCGCTGTACTATCAGGGGCGTCTGTCGAGCGAGGATCGGCAACGCTGCCTCGACCTGGCGGACATGGTCGGGTTATCGGACCGCCTGACGCACCGACCGACGCAGTTGTCTGGTGGTCAGCAGCAGCGGGTCGCGATCGTGCGCAGTCTGGTGAACGACCCCTACTTCATCCTGGCAGACGAACCGACGGGGAACTTGGACAGCAAGACGACCGAGGAGATTCTGCTGATTCTGGAACAGTTGAGCGAGCAGGGAAAGACGATTATCATCGTGACGCACGAAGATGAAGTCGCGTCACACACCAAGCGGATCATCCGCTTGCGCGACGGCATGGTGCAGACCGACGAAGTGAACGCGGGTCGAACACGGTTAAGCGACGTGCTCGCGCGAAAGTGACCGCCCCTCGTCACGTGCCGTGAGCGTTGGAGGCCGTGCTCCGGGTCGAGCGGGCTTCGGATGTCGAATTTCCGTGCCACCGACCTGACGCGCCCAGGATGGTGCACGATCTCAATGTCGAAGCGGTCTCTATTTCTTCTGGACCCGTGTTCTCCTCGCTGTCGTTGGCTGGACGTTCGGCCAGGGCCTGCACCGGATCGTTGCTGATGTAGGCAAACAGATCCGCGATGTCTTCCATGGTGAGTTCCTTGAGCAGCCCGTCGGGCATGGCCGATACCGTGCTGGGCGTGATTTCATCGATGTCCTTTTCAGGGATCGAGATCTTTTCCCCTTCTGACGTCAGCACGGTTTTCTCCCCCGACGCTCCTGGCGCGACAATGCCGGCGAGCTGGCGGCCATCCATCAGCAGCAGGTTCTTGGCGGCGTACTGACTGGAAATGACGTGCGATGGATAGAGGATGGACTGGAGGATCTCTTTGCGCGTGAACCGCTTGGTCAATGACGTCAGGTCTGGTCCGATGGCCTCCCCGCGGTCACCGTAGCGATGGCATTTGATGCAGGTGGCCTTCTCGAATACCAAAGCGCCCTGGGACGGTTTGCCCGCCAGGCCCTCGTCACCACTGAGGTACTCGTACAGTTCGTCGAACTTCCACTTGCTCTCTTCGGTGTCTGCTGGGCAGCGTGGGGGCAGGCAGATCGGGAAAGGATTGCGCGAACCACTCCTGCCATCGTGCCAGCTTCTTCTGCCAGTCGTCCGACTCGTCCCCCAGTTGCTCGCCCGTCCAGGATTCCAGCAGTGCGATGGCATCGCTCCGCTCCCTGTTTCTCCAGCCGCAGGCCGCAGAGGATGACCTGTCGGATGTGTTCCGGGTCCTCGGTTACCGGTCCACGGACAGCAGTCGCCGCACGACTTCTCGAGCGGTCATGCTCTCCAAAATGGGTAAGCTCTTGACCAGGTACTCCCAGTTCGCCCCCTGTGGCGCCTGGGCCAGTCCCATGGCCACCGGTTCGCGACGTTCCGGATTGCGATCCCAGATCGCGCGGAGATAGGCCATCGACGCATCATCACCGCTGCGGGCCAGGATGGCCACAATGCCGACCATCAACTGTTTGCTGGCCGAGTCGGTGCGGCGGTCGATCGCTTCGTCCAGTTTCCTGAGCACGGCCAGCAGCTGGTCATCCAGTTGTCGCGGGAGCTTGAAGAGGGCTCCGAGCGCCGCGTCCGGTAATTCGTCTCCGCGAGGCAGAATCTCAATGCTCTCTTCGGCGGTCAGATTCTTGGCGAAATCGCGGGCGGCATTACCTAGATACAAAGGATAGCTGCTTCCACCATCCCATTGTTTGGCTTCGGCCAAGATCTTGAATAAGTCCATCTTGCGCTGCGTGGTCCAACCCGTCTGCAGGAATCGCATGTACATTGCCAGCTGTACTTTGTCTGGATTCGCCGCGTCGCTGTGGAGATAGTCGAAGTATCGATCCATGATGGACGAAGTTTGCAGATACACCAGCAGCCGGATCAGTTCCCGATTGATGACCGCATCGCCGGCAGGAAATTCTTCCGCCAGTTGCTCGCGAAGCGTACCGAGTCGATCGGGCGTCATGTTACCCTGGAGCAGGGCGACCTGCATGACGCGCAACATGTCGATGAAGTCACGGTCGCTGACGAAATCCGATCATCAATTCCCGGACACGTTCCATCACCGCCAAGGCGTTCTCTTCGCTCGGTTGGGCGATCAGCAGTGCCAAGGCTCCGTGAATGAAGACGCGATGGTTTTCGGCGGACAGGACCTTCGCCCGCCATTGTTCGGGCGGACTCAGCTCCAGCAGTCGGCGTGCCGCCCAGGACTCGAACCGATCGTCGGATGCCAGCAAGGGAATCAGCGTATCGGGAGGGGCCGTTTGTTCCGCTCGCGCCAGAGCTTCCAGTGCCTTGCGGCGGACGTTGCGGTCTGTATCTTCGAGCAGGTCCAGCAGACGTTCGCGTGTTTCGTCGCCGCTGTAGACCCCCATGAGCTCGGCCGCTTTCGCGCGCACGATCTCGTTCTTGTCAGTTGGACAGCTCCAGCAGCAGGCCCACCGCTGGGCTGGGACCGTAGAGTTGCATCAAATCGAGGGCTCGCGTGCGATAGTGCGTCGGGTTCGCCGTGCTGCGAGCCACGCCCAGCAGCAGGGGACCCCAGTCTTCGCCCAGTTTCTGCCGAATGCGTGCCACCTCCTGCCGGCTCCAGGCACTCTGCAGTTGCGGCTGGCGAATGGCCGGTGCAATACCAGTTCCCAGGTTGCGGGCGCTCTCGGGCACGTTCCCCTTCCACGTCACGCGATAGACACCGCCACCGGTGCCGCGTCCACCCGTGACAAAGTACAGCCAACCGTCCGGCCCGACATCCAGGTCGGTCACGTTCAGCGGCTGCCCTTGCAGAAACACCTCGGTGCTGGCCGTGTACGTGGCACCGTTCGGCTTGAGCTGCACGGCGAGAATCCGACCTTCCGACCAGTCGGCCAGGAACAGCGCATTCTGATATTCGCGAGGGAACATGTGGTGCGTGTAGAAGACCGCACCGGTCGGTGAACCTCGGCCCGTGTCGGCGATGGCGGGAAGCGAATCGACGTAGTACTCCGGCCACTTGGCCCAACCGCTGCGCCAACCGAATTCGCTCCCCGGCAGTCACGTGGCAGATACGCGTCGGACGATACCAGGTGGTCCCCAGATCCGACTCCATGTCGCTGTCATGAATGAACAGTTCGCCGTCGGGGCTGAAGGCCAGGTCATAGACATTCCGCAGGCCGCCGGCAAACAACTCGACGGTTTCCCCGTTCAGGTCGGTCCGGATGATCATCCCTCCCGGTGCCTTGCGCCCGGCGGCATGACCGCCCGGATCCTCGTAACGCGGGCCCACCAGATCGCCTTCGTAGTACCCGCGGTGCGGACTCGACGCCGCATACGGTTTGACCGGCGCGGAGTGGTTTCCAATCACGATGTAGATCAGTCCGTCCGGGCCGAGTGTCAGGCCGTGCGCACCATGCTCGCCCATCTCTCCTTCAAAATTGAAGAGGAGCCGGCATCCTTCCAGTTTGCCGTCATGATCCTGATCCGAGAGACAATAGAATCCATTGCCTTCGGGACCGTCCCCCGTCACGTAGACCTCACCGTTAAGCGGCAGAATGCCCTGCACGTTCTTCACTGCTTCGCAGTACTCGTGCACCTTGTCCACGATGCCATCCTTGTCTGCATCGACTACCAGCAGCAGGGAACTTCCTTCGCGCGAAAGGATCGATCTGGCCAAATTCGTTAAAGGCCATCGCGATCACCGACCCCGTTTCTTCGGGGTCGATCACACGCTGTACTTGGAATTCCTTCGCAATGCGAAAACGCTCCGAGCGATGCGTTTCCGTGCTGGCCACGTCCTCCTGGCGATCCCAGGGTACCGTGTCACCCAGCTTGCCAAACGTCTGAGCCGGCTTCCAGAGCCGATCGTTGTAGACCGCCGCATTCCAGAACGGAAACGGACGAATATTGGTCCGCCACGTTTCGTCGGTTGAGTAGGTTACCCAGCCGGAGTCTTTTTCTCGCAGAAAAATGCGTGCCACCAGCGCGGCGGTCGATCCCCGACGGTTGTTGACTCGCACCGCAATCGTGTTGTGGCCCCGCTTGACGTACTTCGTAATGTTGTATTCGTCCAACTCGCGATACGATCGTCCGTCGCCAATCTTCTGTCCGTTGACGTACAGCTCGTACTCGTCGTCGGCGGCGATCGTGGCCTGCACGCGGAGGGGATCCTGAACCGTGAAGTCCTTGCGAAAGTAGCAGGAGCCTTCCGGAACCTCGTTCTTGGTCTGCTCTGGCGACCAGATCCAGTAGGCCTCTTTCGCCACGGCCTGGGCGGGATATGTAAACGTGACGATGTGCCAGCCGACGACCGCAGCCAGTATGCCGCGGAGCAACGGGCCCACGAGTCGCCACATCGAAGAACCTGACTGCACCAACCGGATCGCGTGTTTCATGGCTTCCTCGCCCACCGCCCAGATCTCACTCAAGCAGGCCTTGCTTCGTGGATCTCGCTGCGTCAGAACTGAGCATTCCGAGTAGAACATCCTTGTATCCATGACCAAAACGCAGGCGTGTCGCCCACAGATGGGGCCGGAGGGTAGCAGATTCCAGAGAATGAGGGCAAGAGAGATAGCGGAAGTTTTGCCTCCCGCGCCGCCAAAACGTTGATTGGACAGCTGCTGAGCTGATACCCGATAGCTGGCGGGACCAGCTCGCCTGCTGTCCACCAGCGCTCGTCGCGGGGGGGGCGGCTCGTTGCTTGAAGACCCTGCCGAGGGCGGGTATCCTGAGGGTGCCTGCGTGTTGACGAAGATCCCTGTCAAACAGCAAGAATTGGTGAAAAAACATGAGCAAGAGCACTCCTGGCGTGCCGCGCCGTACGTTTCTGAAATCGGCCGGTTCGGTGGCCGTCGCAGCCATGGCGGCACCGCACATTATCCCTTCCGGCGTCTTGGCGGCGCCGGGCAGGGTCGGCGCAAACGATCGCCTGACGTTCGGCCATATCGGTGTCGGCGGCATGGGCGGGTACCACTTGGGAGATATGGTGAGCCGCCTGAAACGGGGCGAAGTGAACATTGCCGCCGTGTGCGACGTCGACGATAAGCGGTTGGCAGATGCCTCGCGTACCGCCGGGCCGCAAGCCGATTGTTATCGCGATTACCGCTACCTGCTCGATCGCAAAGATATCGACGCGGTGGTGATCGCCACCCCCGACCATTGGCATGCCGTGCAGACCGTGCATGCCGCGGAGCGTGGCAAGCATGTCTATGTCGAGAAGCCGGCCTGTTGCACGGTCGAGGAAGGGAAGGCCATGATCGCCGCTGCCAGCAAGGCTGGCATTGCGGTACAGGTCGGATCCCAAGGACGCAGCCAGCCGGAGGCCTACCTGGCTCACCGCTATCTGGTCAACGGCAACATTGGCCGAATCACGCAGGTCGACTGCTTCCATTATCCCAGCCCCACCGGCGCCTTTGCGCCGGACAGCGATCCGCCCGCCGAACTGGACTGGGACTTGTGGCTCGGCCCGCTTCGGTGGCGGCCCTACAACCCCGGCTACTGCCACGGTACGTTCCGTTGGCTGATGGAATCGGGTGGCGGGCAGATCCGCGATCGAGGCGCGCATGTGATGAGCTGTGCCATGTGGTGGATGAACGCGGATGGCACCGGGCCGGTCGAGGTCGAAGCCACGGGCCAAGCTCCGTTGCGCGGACTGTGGGACTCAGCTGTCGAGATCAGCGTGAAGTACACGTTCAAGAACCCCGACTGGGTGCTGACGTGGAACCAGCCGGGCGAACCGGTGCCGGCGGAGGAACGCACTGGCGAGGAGCCGGGCGGCCTGATCTCCCGTCCCGGCTACGGCGCCGTCTATCACGGCGACCAAGGAACGTTCACGCATTGGGGTGGCGACGGCGGCACCTGGGCCGAACGGAAGGCTCGCCTGTGGCAACCTGGCCCCGGAGCAAAAGATGTTTACCGCAGCCCCGGCCACAAGGAAGATTGGTTCGAAGGCATCAAGACGGGCAAGAAGACGATCATGAATGTGGAAGCCGCCGCCGACGTGGCCATCCTCACCGTCTTGGGCAACCTCTCGTTCCTGCTCGGCCGTAAGCTTCGGTGGGACCACAGCAAACGCGAGATCGTCGGCGACGAGCAAGCCCGGCTGCTCATGGGCCGGCCGCAACGTTATCCGTATGTGCTCTAAGCGGAATCAAACTGCCTCGCCACCTTGGGCATGACGACCGCGCGATTGCTGCTCAGACCAGCCCGGTCCAAACACAGCGACATGACACAACGAAATCAATAGAGGATCCATCGATGGAAGAACTCACTCTGGAAATGTTGATCGAGAACATCCAAAGCACCGACGACGCACAGCGCGCCGCCGCCCGGGACAATGCCGGCGCGGTGGGTGCCCCGGCCGTCTTGCCGCTGGCGAAGATCGCCGCGAGCGGCGAGTTGGAGGTCGCCAGGGCGGCCAATCGAGCCATTCAGAACATTGTCTACCATGCCGGTCGCCCGGCGCTGAGGATGAAGCGCAGGCCGTGGCAGCTGAACTCCTTCAGCTGCTGGACGATTCACAGCCGCTTCAATTGCGTCGCGACGTGCTCTCTCTGACGTGGCAGATTGCCGGCGAGGAAGCGGTCGAGCCGGTCGCCGCGCTGTTGGTGCATGCCCAATTGGGCGAGGACGCGCGGATGGCATTGGAGCGTCTTCCTGGAGAGCAGGCCACCGCCGCGCTCCAGGCAGCGCTGGCCGCCGCCGGCGACGCTGACAAACCCGCCCTGGCCCACTCGCTCCGTGTCCGCGGCGTCGAGACACCTGGCGTCCCCGACCTGCGGCTCGTGCCGACCAAAAAGACATCGGTCCAACCCGTCGATCGCTGAGTGTCGCGGGAGCCGTCCAGACTCTTGTTACGGGGTAGGTGCGTGGGCCGGGCAACGCATTGCGGTTACGCATTGCCGACAGCCTGATTTCCAACCCCCGTCCGGTTTCCGCTGGGTTTATCCCAGGGGGACCACAACTGGTCAGCTACCGGCGATTTTCCAACCCCGTCCGGTTTCCGCTGGGTTTATCCCAGGGGGACCACAACTGGCCAGCTACCGGCAATTTTCCAACCCCGTCCGGTTTCCGCTGGGTTTATCCCAGGGGGACCACAACTGGCCAGCTACCGGCGATTTTCCAACCCCGTCCGGTTTCCGCTGGGTTTATCCCAGGGGGACCACAACTGGCCAGCTACCGGCAATTTTCCAACCCCGTCCGGTTTCCGCTGGGTTTATCCCAGAGGGACCACAACTGGCCAGCTACCGGCAATTTTCCAACCCCGTCCGGTTTCCGCTGGGTTTATCCCAGGGGGACCACAACTGGCCAGCTACCGGCAATTTTCCAACCCCGTCCGGTTTCCGCTGGGTTTATCCCAGGGGGACCACAACTGGTCAGCTACCGGCGATTTTCCAACCCCGTCCGGTTTCCGCTGGGTTTATCCCAGAGGGACCACAACTGGCCAGCTACCGGCAATTTTCCAACCCCGTCCGGTTTCCGCTGGGTTTATCCGGGGGACCACAACTGGTCAGCTACCGGCGATTTTCCAACCCCGTCCGGTTTCCGCTGGGTTTATCCCAGGGGGACCACAACTGGTCAGCTACCGTCCATCTCGTCATTCTCCCGGTGGCCGAGCGTGAATGCCACCATCACACCGGCGGCATGTCGAGGCCGCCTCAAACCGCGTGTTGCATCTGGCCCTGTGCTAACGCTCACGGCCATCCGCGGATGTGTTTCGGTCTCGATAACGTGCCGGTGTGATGGCCTGTCGGGGGCTCGACCGATGGGTATTGTTGTTTGTTTCCCCAGGCCTGCGCAGGGTCGCCGATGTCGACCTCACTGCGGCCTGGGCTGGCATAGCGCGCCCCCTTTGGGGCTGCAGAATGTCCAGAGACGAGAACATAGCAGTCGGTCCATTTACCAGTGAATGCCTCGCGCACGAGCGCACCGATCGCGTGGCCGCAGCGGGAGTCGCGACCAAGCCGATTTCAACTCGTCTAAGGTGCTGTTTCTACTGTTCCGTCCCCAAGGTCTTTCTGCGGCTTGCCCGGATCGACCTTGTTACCGACTTCTTCGTGCATCCATTTGTTGAGCAGGGGTACGAGCAGGAAGCAGGCGAGTGCGGAGAGAAGTGCGGCCAACGCGATTTGTTTGTATACATCGCCATAGATATGTACGGTTTGCAGGGGCACCGGAATGATCTGCTCGCCTTCGCCGCTGTGTGCGACGCCGGTGAAGGTGGCAATCACCGAAGCGAGATAGTTGGACAGCGCGGTGGCCAGGAACCAGGCCCCCATGGCGGTGCTGACCAGACGAGCCGGTGAGAGACGCGTGATCATGGAGAGGCCGACCGGCGAGAGGCAGAGTTCTCCCGTGGTATGCAGGAAGTAGCAGATGAGCAACCAGTGCACGCCAACCATGCCGCGGGCGTCGCAATGCTGGGCTCCCCACCACAGGACGCCAAATCCCAGGCCCAACTGCAGTAAGCCGAGTGCGAATTTGAAGGGTGTGCTGGGTTCCAGTTTGCGTTTGCTGAGGAACCCCCAGAGCATCGTGAAGACCAGTCCCATGACGAGAATGTAGATGGGGTTAATCGATTGGAAGATGGAGGCTGGCGTCTCGCTGCCACCCACTCCCATGCCCACGTTGCTGGCGTTAACCTTCCACGGCACCGTCGTCTTTTTGTCCTTGCGAGCCTGGTCCAGGAGCGTCAGGTTAATGATTACATCTCCGTTGCCGTAACCGAGTTGCTCCTGGTTCATGTCGAGCGTGAGCGTCTTGCCGACCTCATCTTGTGTGATGACGCGTTCCCCAAAAACGCGATCGATGTTGCGATCAGTGAAGTTATTGATCGAACTGCCGGCTTGTTCAAAGAACGCCCAGAAGAGCAGCGAGAAGAACATCAAGATGATGGCCACGTACAGTCGCTCGCGCTCAATCTTGCTGGAACGATGCGCCTCGATAACCAGATACATCAAGGCGCCAACGCCGGTCACGAGCAAGATCAAGCCGGTCGGTGTGCTGATGTCTTTGAGAAAAGCGCCAAAAATCTGGCTGATCCTGCCGCCGCTGGTGAACTTGCTGAGCAACACATCGGGCACGAGTGACGCACTGCGATTCGACCAAATCAGCCCCACGATCAGCGGAATTGCCGCCAGGGAGGCAAGGTAGACAAACCATGACTTGGGAATAAAGCCAATCGCCTTTTCACGCAGTCTGGCCGGATCTGGCGGCAGTCCAGCGTTGTCGGGGATGCCACCTCGGCCCACCGCCACGAAAGCGATGATGCCCGAAATCGCCAACGCGACCGCCACAAAACCGTTGACGACCAGCAAGAGCGTATTGTGCTGGAGGACCTGCAACACGATCATGACGGCGGCCGTCACCAAGGACCCGCCCAGGATCAGGGCCATGGCGATCGGTCGGGGAACGATGAAGACGGCTAATCCAGTGAGCATCCCGAGCGTTGCCAGGCCGAATCCCCAGTGCCATCCATACGTCTCACCGATGTATCCGCACAATAGCGGAGCCATGGCGGCACCCAGGTTGATCCCGATGTAGAAGATCGTGAAGCCGCCGTCGCGACGAGGGTCCTTATCTCCGTAGAGTGAGCCGACCATCGTCGAGATGTTGGGTTTAAAGAATCCGTTGCCGATGACCAATAAGGCGAGCGCGATGTAGAACGCCCAGGAGTTCGACATCGTCAATGTCACGTGCCCGAGGGCCATCAGGAGTCCACCCAGCACGACACAGCGTCGCGCTCCCAGGAACCGGTCCGCCAGCATACCGCCGAAAAACGGCGTCATGTAGACAAGCGCCGTGTAAGCACCGTAGATCTTGTAGGCGTCACCGTCAGGGTACGCCAGGAACCCCTTGATCATGTACAGGACCAGCAGAGCCCGCATGCCGTAATACGAAAACCGCTCCCACATTTCGGCAAAGAACAGCGTGTAGAGTCCGACGGGATGGCCGAAGAGCGTTTCCTGTTGCGGTTTGTTCACAGACTGTTTCTCCCGTCAATCTCAAGGATGGAGCGGACCCAGGGGTGAAGGAAAGGCCACGCTCCGCTGCCGCACAGGCCCCGTGCTGCTGCCCGACAGGGCCCGGCAGAGCAACCTACAAGGCCGCCAGACGGATCTGCCGCGAGTCGGTCAGCCAAGAAGAGCCGGGTCTGCTGAGACGCTTATCTATGGTCCCTTTTTTAACTCAACCTGCCTCGTTCGTCCACAGGCGATGGGCGGGAACCGGCAACCCACGGCAAAATCCGATATCCGAATGCCTCTGTCCAACACACCCGATGCGAGCAGACGTCTCGCAGGACCGTGAAACTCAATTTGGCGGCGGATCGTGAACCGAGTGGGCGGGGAGTTACCGTTCACAGCCTCCGGCGGCAAAGGCTCTCTCGAGTCTCAACCATACTTGTGAGTATGAGCAAGAGTATGAGTAACTGTATGGCACAGTGACCGAGCCCTGCAGCGGTCGGAACTCGGTGAACCGATTCGACAGGGGCTCGTCGACCTTCAGCAGGTCATCCACCAAGCCCTGTGTCTCTTCGGTGATCTGGCTGATGCGGAGCAGCCAGTGCGACTTGAGCGTGCCGATCGAGTCAAAGAGATCGCTCTGCAAGCAGGCCAAGATACTGGCGGCGATCCGCTGATTCAGTTCACCATGCGGGCTGTCCGTAAGGAGGTTGCTGTAGTAGGTGGCGCGGAGTGATGCCAGCGTCAGTTGCCAGGCGGGTTCGTTTGCCGTCGACCTTTTTTCGTATCCCAAATCGGTGGCAAATTCACGAACCAGCTCGGGACTAAAGGCGAAATCGTCCACGTTGTGTTCGCAGGCAAGATAGCCCAGCATCATGTCGGTCCATCGTTCGGTCTGCCGACGCAGTCGATTCAATCGCACGCCCTCTGCGACTGAGAACCCTTGTCCGCGAACCAACAGGTGCAATACTCGGTTGCGCGCCTCGAGGTGCCCCGTCAGGACACTACGCACAATCGGCTCAAAGTCACTGCTCTGATGCTGGCCGTCATAGCAGCAGCCGACGGCCGCCCAGGTGCGTGTCAACAATTCGCTGGCCAGAATCTCCTCGACGATGGCTTGCATGAAAGGCCAGTGATCCTCCTTACCCAGGGGAGTCGCTTGCTCGTACGCTTTGAGGGCCTGAAACCAGCGGTCGTGGCGGCTGCGCGATGCGAGCCAGTACTGCTCCATATGCCGCTGTGTCAGCAATTTCGAATGCTGGACGAACAACGTGCCGTGGGCTGCGATCGAAGCTCCCAATTCCACCATATCGCGAACGTGCATCACTTGGACCTCAGCTCACATGTCACATCGTTACTTGCAGATTCGCCGCGTTAGAGTGCCAGTTGGTGTCATCTGCGCACCGTACACGCATGTTCGTAGGACGGGATCCTATCCCGTCGCGCTCGCTCCCAGGATCCTGAGGTACATTCGTCGCGGCCGTCGGCCACGATAGGGTGTCAGGCGTGCGAACTGCTCGACGCGGGAGCCCGAGGGGACCAGGGCTCGCGCGCCGGCGCAGTTCGCACTTGCTCTGAGCGACGTTGGTCTGAGGACGACAGGTCGAGTGCACATGGGGAGAGCGGCGAGGACCTGTCGTCTTCGAATCACAACGTCGGTTGCTGTGTGGCGAACAGATGCACAGGGAGTGCCAAAAGGAGCATGAGGGTGTCTGATTGCCCGGCCTCTAGCAGCCTAAAGTCCTTTTGCGAAACGACTAACGACGCCAGTGGGCCAGGCTGGACAGGACGCGAGTCGGTGGAGCATGTTGTGAAAACCATGCGCCAAGGGGCGTTGGATGTGGCGGAAAAACTACACCCCCGGTGAAGGCAACGCCCGCCTCGTTCTCCCACGGTGACTACCGCAGGAACCTGGGATCGACGATTATTTGCGGGCACGGTTCGGAGTCGAGGTTGATGGGTCGCATCCAACTCTGGAGCAGAACACTGTCATTGGCGTTCGAACCAACCTCCACAAAGCCATGATCATTTCGCCAGGGATCGTCGCCCACAAACTGGGAAAGATCGGTGACATACCCCACGCGTCCGTCGTCGTAGCAGATGTTCTGCCCGCGGCCCGCATGATTGGCACTCGTGAGCCCCGGGAGGTACAGACTGGGGGTGTCGGCCACAATGGGGTAATGCGATCGCCCAAGATTGCGTGCCGGGTAATAGTAGCCGTTTTCCACATAGCCGACACAGTAAGCGTAGCTGCCGCCCGCCCGGTTCTGCAGACGGTATAGCCGTCTTCCCGACGCGGCATTGATTTCGGCAATCGATGGTACACGCCAGGGGCCGAGATCCGTTTCCTGCAGCAGTGAATCGGCTTGCTCCAGAGCGAGTTCCGATCCGGGACAAATCAGGTACGAGCAATCGCGCGGGATCAAATCGCTTTCCAAGAGCACCGGCGCGTAAAACCCGGCAAACGAGTGGTTGCCATAGGGAGGCACAAAGGGATAGTGTCTATCGGGCTGCCGATCGCAATAGCCAAACAGTTGCCAGGCCAAGTTTCGCAAGTTGTTCTGGCAAGTGAGCTTCCGAGCCTCGTACCGGCTGTTGGCCAAGGCTGGCAGGAAGAGTGTGATGGCGATCAATCCCACCAGCGCGAGGACGATGTTGTCAGACACACGGTAGTGATTGGGACGCATCACATTCGAACCGATCCCGGGACCAAACGCCAGGCGGCGAACGATGCTGCGCGGGGTCGGTTTGCCGGCTTCATTGTCCCGGGCACGATCGTGCCTGGCAATCGAGTTCACCGTGCGGTGAGCCAGGTCAGGAGGAGGAGATTGTTCGTCGTTGAGCGACTCGAGCGGCTCCAGGGAACGGCGCAATCGCTCGAGCTCGAACCGCAACTGCGGACTGGCCGCCAATTCGCGCTCGATTCGGCGTTGCTCGGCGGCGTCGAGGGCGCCGAGCAAGTAACCTAGCAGGTCTTCGTGCATGGGGCCGAAATCACTTGGGATGAACGTACGCCTCGGACCAAAACTCATTCAATTTCGCAATCGCGGAATGCAGCCGGCTCTTGACCGTACCGACCGGAATCGACAGCACGTCTGCCGCTTCGCGGTACTTCATTCCTTCGTAGTAAACCAACTGTACGACACTGCGCATCTGCTCGGACAACTCGTCCAAAGCCTCACGTACCCACTCTCCCCGTTCGAACTGCGACACGTGGTCCAACGGGTCACCGTCTTCGCTGACCAATAGATCCGCCAATTTGCCAACTTCGTCACCATCCACACCGCTGCCCGCTCGATCCAAGCTGATCATTCGATGACGCTTGTTGCGGCGCTGGGCATCAATCGCCTGGTTCGTGGCGATCGTGTAGAGCCAGGGACGGAAGCGTCGTCCTTCTTCAAACTGATCACACTTCAGGTGCACTTGCAGAAACGAGGCTTGGAAGGCATCCTCTGCCATTCCCGCGTCACCGAGATAACGCCGCAGGTAGTTGAATAGTTCACGTTCGTAACGCTGCACGAGCGTGGCAAACAACTCTCGACGACCATCGTTGCGGTAACGCAGCAACAGCTGCTCGTCGCTCAGCGTGCCGTCCTGCACCTCAACACATTCCGTTTCAAACTGGATGCTATCCGTCATGTTCTACGCATTTCAGAAGAGAAAGTTCGAGTTTGCCTCAGCCTCTGCCGCGAACCAATCGTCGAGTGACGGCCCGGGGGTGAATGTGGTCTATGATACCATGAACGACCGCTTTTGGCGAAGGATTCGTCGCCACGGGTTTTCCCGGGGATTTGACAGGTGCTGCGGGCCGTCCTACACTCACGATCTGCTTGAAAGGCAAGATCAGCAAAATCCATGCCGACGGAGTCGCCCGTGTCCAGAGAAACGCATCCAATGGGCCGCCGCAGGTGACGTTAACGCCTTCTTTGGCTTGATGTTAGATAACATCGCCGACCTGCTGCTGACCGTCAGTATGCTGAGCAGCTGTTTTCCATTTTCCTGCAACATTTGCATTGCAGTACATGGTTCCCGGGACGGCCATCGGCGTCCTGGTCGGCGATCTGTTGTTCTTTGTCATGGCCTTGCGTCTGGCCCGCCGGACCGGGCGCGACGACGTCACGGCCATGCCCCTGGGCGTGGATACGCCGAGCACGATTGCCATGGTCCTGTTTGTCCTGGGGCCAGCCTTCCTGTACGCCAAGGGGGATCTTGGTCTGGACGAGACCCAGGCTGCCCGCTACACGTGGCACATTGGCATCTGTTCGATTTTCCTGTCGGGACTGTTCAAGGTGGCCTGCTCGTTCGTGTCGGGCTGGGTGCGACGCGTCGTCCCCCGCGCGGGACTGCTCGGTTCGCTCACCGCGATCGCCCTGGTCCTGATCAGTTTCTTGCCCCTGTTGGACGTGTTGCGTTTTCCCCTGGTCGGCATGGTGGCGTTGGCGATCATTCTCACTACGTTGGTTGCCCGGGTGGAGTTACCGTGGCGAGTTCCCGGCGCGCTGGGAGCCCTGCTCGTGGCCGGCACCATTTACTACATCATGTCCTGGACGGGACTGATCGCGGGGGAATCAACTCCGTTCGAGCCCGCCAAGGGATTGCTGCCGATGGGCTGGCTGGAGGCGTTCCGATTCGAGTGGTTGGGAGCCATGCGGGACGCGGCGCATTATCTGCCGATCGTGATTCCGTTTGCCTTGGCGACGGTGGTGGGGGGGATTGATTGCACCGAGAGCGCCGCCGCGGCAGGAGATGAGTACGACACGCGCTGGGTCATCGGCGTCGAGGGAGTGGCAACGCTCTTGGCCGCGTTGAGTGGTGGCGTGATTCAGACGACTCCCTATATCGGGCATCCGGCCTACAAGGCCATGGGAGGCCGCGCGGCCTATACGCTTGCTACGGCGATTTTCGTCGGTGGTGCCGGTCTGCTCGGCTATTTCGGTTACCTCTACCTGGTGATCCCCAAGGCCGCGATCTTTCCCATCTTGATCTTCATCGGACTGGAGATCACCGCGCAAAGTTTTCATGCCACGCCAAGAAGGCACTATGCAGCGCTGGCGCTGGCCTGCGTGCCGGCTATGGCCAGGCTGGTGGTCATGTTTACCAATAGCCTTCTCTCTGAGCTGGGACGGAGCATTGACAGTCTCGGACCGACGTTGTCGGAACAGTTGCAGACGATGCAGATGCTCTCGGGTGGTTTCATTGTCACCAGTCTGATCTGGGGTTCCGCTCTGGCAGCCATCATCGATCGGCGGTTGCGCGCAGCGGGCATCTATTTCGCCGTCGGCGGTCTCTGCAGCCTGTTTGGTGTGATCCACTCTCCATTTGCTGACGAGCGGTTGGTCTTGCCGTGGAATTTGGGGACAGAGCTGCCGCATGCCGCGGCCGGCCAGACTCCGTTCTTCATGGCCGCTTCCTATCTCGTGGTGGCTGTCGTGCTACTGGTTTGGGGAGTGTATCTGCAATACCACGAAAATGAGGTGCGGGCGAAATGCTAGAACGCGTGCTGGAGCCGGAAGTGATGGCCGGAGCCGAAGAGGCTCGCGAGTATGACATGATGGATCACGCGGAAGTGAACCGTCAGTTCGTCGATGATCTGTTGGCGGTCTGCGGCGAGTTTCAAGACGTTTTGGACGTCGGTACGGGCACCGCACAGATTCCCGTCGAGTTGTGCCGCCGCGTCAGCACGTGCCGCGTGATGGCTGCCGACATGTCGTGTGAAATGCTCGATCTGGCTCGGTACAACATCGAAGTGCAGGGGATGATTGGCCGGATTCAATTGGATCAATCCGATGCCAAACAGATGCCCTACAAGGAGGGCATGTTTGACGTCGTCATGTCCAACGGCAGCATGCACCACGTGGCGGATCCGGCAAAGGTGTTTGGTGAAGCCGTTCGCGTGACAGCTCCTGGCGGGTTCCTGTTTTTTCGGGATCTGCTGCGACCTGCCGATACAGAGACGCTCGACCAGTTGGTGGAAACGTATGCGGGGGCTGCCAGTCAACGGCAGCAGCAATTGTTTCGCCGATCACTCTCCGCGGCGCTGAACCTGGACGAGTTGCGGACCGTCGTGGAGCAACTGGGATTCGATCCCCACAGTGTGCAGGAAACCAGCGATCGACATTGGACGTGGGCTGTTCGCAAGGCCGGCGGCACACAAATCGCCCCTGGCAGCTGACGGCGGGCCACATCACGAGCTCCGGGCATGTTTTGCCTCCCAACTTAGCGGGTTAGATGGCCAACTGACTAGTGCTGGAACGAGCGCAGTATGTGTCGTGGAAGCCTACGGCACGCAATTCGGGAACTTTTCCCCCCTCTCAATCGTCTAAGGCGCCACGACCGATTCACAACGCGGTACGATGCGCCATATTGCGGCGTACTTTTAGGGGAGGCGAACTCCGGCCCGCGACCGGTGACGCATCACTCCCTGCCTCTCCCTCTGAAGGCGGGTTCAAGCTCCGGGCGTTGATAGCAGCCGAGGAATTTTCTCATGAGAAGCTCAATCATTTTCGCGACGCTCTTGTGTATTGGTCAGGCGGTGTCTGCCGGAGCGGGAGAGATCGGTTACGTGGAGGAATTTGCCCTGGCGCCCGATCGAGCCATTGCGCTGAAGCAGCTGATTCCGGGGACGGAAGATTTCTATTACTACCACTGTCTGCACTATCAGAACTCCGAGCAATTCGACCGCGTCGAGCAGTTGTTGCAGGCTTGGATCCAGCGGTACAACTACACGCCGCGCGTGCGAGAGATCCAGAATCGCCAGGCTTTGCTCACCTACCGCCTGGACGGCCAGAAATCGCTCGACTATCTGCAGCGAACGCTCCAGCTGCAATTCAACCACCAGCGGGAAACGGTGGGGGCCAGTCCCGACTTGCCGTCTCAATTGGATCCGTCACGGATTGCCCGCGACGCCTTATTGCAGCAGGCGCTGCGGGATTATCAGAACCTGGACGGTTTCGAGAACGGGGCCCTCGACTGGCTGGTTCAGACCCCGTTACCTCCTGAACGGCTGCGAAATCTGTTGGAACGACTCACGCGTCCCGATTACCCCAAGCTGGCACAACTGGTTGTGGATGATGTGAACCAGCCGGGCAGCGGAGGTTTTGGCTCACTGCCGATCCATGCGATGCTCTTGCTCGAGCAGCTGGACGAATGCCTGCGGCTCAAGCCCGACCTGCTTAACCAGGCCCAGTTCGTCAATATCTACCTGTCCAAGTTGCGTCCCAACGACGATGTCGACCTGCAGCGGGACCCGGCTGCGCGGCAGGCTTATTTGGAGCGTCTATGGTCGTTTGTCGAGCGTTTGGCTCCAGCCTACAACTCGCTCAAGGCACACGTACTCTATCACCGGCTGCAATTTGATCGGGAGCGTGGCACCTACGACAAGCCCCGCTTCATGGCGTACATACAGCTGCCGCGTGCCGTCAGCTACATCAATCCAAAATACCTTGAGCAGACTTCGACGGGGGGCTTTACCGCGGACTTGAATACCGACTTCGGTGCGGTGACGAAGATGCCTCCCGTGGTTGATGACGAGCCGTTGGTGCGAAGCTACCTGCAGTACTTGTTTCTTACCGAGACGACTTACAAGCCGTACGAAACGTACCTGGATGATACGTATCTGAAGCACACATTTGCCGAAACGAAAATCGTGCACGGTCTGGGCGACGCGGAGCAGTGGTCTTCGCTATTGCCCCCCGAGAAATTCCAGGAGTTGAAGCAGCGGGTGGACCTCGATTTTGCCTATACCAATCGCCAGGCTTTCGCGGGCGACGAGCCGATTCGCATTGACCTCCAGGTGAAGAACGTTTCGACATTGATCGTCAAAGTGTACGAAATCAATACCTACAACTATTTCCGCCAGAACGAGCGGGATGTGAACACGGATGTGAATCTGGACGGACTGGTGGCTAACTACGAGGAAACGTCTGTGTACGACGAGCCTCCCTTGCGCCGTGTGGCTCGGCACTTCGAGTTCCCGGCGTTGGTGAAGCCAGGCGTGTACGTGATTGACTTCATTGGCAACGGACAAAGCAGTCGAGCCGTCGTGCGGAAGGGACAACTTCAATACTTGGTGCGGACCAGTACCGGGGGGCACGTCTTCACGATTCTCAACGAGAAGAACGAGAAGCTTACGGATGCATCGTTATGGCTCTCCGGGCACGAGTATCGTGCGGGCGAGGATGGCACCATCACGGTTCCCTTCAGTACTAATCCGCAGCGCCAGCCGATTGTCCTGATTCACGGCAACCTGGCGTCCATCGACACTTTCCAACACGAGGCCGAAGACTATTCTCTCGCGGCTGGAATCTACGTCGATCGCGAGTCGCTGTTGTCTCGCCAGACGGCGCAGGTGCTGGTCCGTCCGGCACTTTATCTCAACGGCACGCCGGTGACGCTGTCGTTGCTGGAAAACGTCCGGTTAGTGATTACCTCGACCGACTTGGATGGGGTCGCGTCGACCAAGGAAGTGGCGGACTTCAAGTTGTTCGAAGATCGGGAGTCGGTGTACGAATTTCAGGTGCCGGAACGCCTGGCAAGCATCCAATTTGCACTCAGCGCGAAGTTGCAGAACCTCAGCCAGAACAAGAAAATCGAGTTGGCGGCGAGCACTGATTTTCAGCTGAACGGGATCGACAAAACAGACAAGATCGAAGACCTGCACTTGATGACGGTGGCGGGGACGTACGTGCTGGAGTTGTTGGGCAAGACGGGTGAGCCGCAGGCGGATCATCCCGTTCGCGTGGCCTTCAAACATCGCGATTTCAAAAAACCGGTCGACGTGACTCTGCGTACCGACCAGCGGGGCCAGGTACGGCTCGGGATGCTGGCCGACATCGAGTGGGTGACAGCGACCGGGCCGGCCGAAATATCGCGCACCTGGACACTGAGGGACGACCAGCACTGCCTCTACAACACGCTGCACGGTAGTGAAACAGCTAGCTTGACGATCCCCTACATGGGGCGCGCCAAGGAGCCGCGACGCGATGAGTTGTCGCTGCTGGAACTGCGAGGTGACACCTTCGCCACCGATCGATTTGAGGCGCTCAAGCTGGCCGACGGCATGATCGTCATCTCCGATTTGCCGCGGGGCGACTACGAGTTGTTATGGAAACCGTCGAATCAGCGGATACGTCTGAAAATCGCCGCGGGCAAGACGGCTGAAGGCTACGTCCTGGGAGAACACCGGCAGTTGGAACTGCTCGGTGACAAGCCGCTGCAGATTAAGCAGGTGTCGATCAACAACGACCGGCTGGAGATCCAACTCGCCAATGCCGACAAATTCTCACGTGTACACCTGTTTGCCACGCGCTATGAACCTGCTTACGGAGTGTACGGGTACCTGGGAAGTGTGCGTGATCGTGAACCGATCGAGGTGCTCCGTGCCGCGCATGACTCGTTGTATGCCTCGGGGAGGAAACTGGGGGACGAATACCGCTATATCATCGATCGCAAGTACGTAAAGAAATTCCCGGGAAATATGTTGGAGCGTCCCAGCCTGCTGCTGAACCCCTGGCCCGTGCGCAAGACGGAAACGGAAACGCAGCAGGCTGCCGAGGGGGAAGAGTTTGTCCCGGAAACGCCTCCGGCTCCCAGTAGTCGCGCGATCGAGGAGCGAGGAATGACGGCGGCCGCGGAAAAAGCCGACTCGCCGAATCTCGATTTCTTGGCGGCGGGATCGGCCGTCGTGGTGAACCTGGTGCCCGACGAGAAGGGCATGGTGGCCGTGGATGCCAGAGAATTGAGAGCCTACCAACGCGTGTGGGCCGTGGCGGTGCATCCACGTGACACCGTCTGTCGCTCCATCGCCTTGCCTGAAGGAGAGAGAAACTTCATCGACCTTCGGCTGCAGCAGGGGCTCGATCCCGCGAAGCACTTTACGCAACAGAAGAGCATCAGCGTCGTCGAACAAGATCAGACCTTCACACTGTCCGACATCAGCACGGCTCGATTCGAAAACTACGATAGCTTGACAAAGGTCTACACGTTGATGATGACGCTCAGCAGCAACCCAACGCTGGTCGAGTTCGGATTCATCCTGAATTGGGACCAGTTGAAGCCCGAGGAGAAACGCGAGAAGTACTCCAAATACGCCTGCCATGAACTGAGTTTCTTCGTCTACCACAAGGATCGTGAGTTTTTTGACCAGGTTGTCCTTCCGTATCTCAAGAATAAAAAGGACAAGACCTTTCTGGATCACTGGCTGATCGGTGAGGACCTGAGTCGTTACCTCGAGCCGTGGAGCTATGGTCAGCTGAATACGGCCGAGCGGATTCTGCTGGCGGAGCGGATTGCGGACGAGCCAATTCAGATGCGCCGCCTGATCGGCAATCAATACGATTTGTTGCCTCCCAATACCGATCGCTTCAATTTCCTTTTCGACACCGCGGTACAAGGGAGTGTCTTAAGTGCCGACGACAACGTGTCACTGGAGTTCTCCAAGGCGAAGTCTGCCGCCACGGTGCGGAGCACTTGGGAAATGGCCGGCAAGGCCTCGACTCTCGCCGATCCGGGCAACCGGCCCCAAGGATTGAATGGGGGAGTCGCCGCAGCGGTGCCCCCCCCGCAAGACGAACCGCTCGCGGAAAAGTCGGAAGTCGAGGCTCTGGGACGCGTGCGCAAAGACGCTCGATTGGGCGATCTTGATTTGAAGGAACTGAAGAAGAACGCCGATAAGGAGATGTTTTTCGGAGCCGATCGTGCGGCTAGAGAGTCATCGCGACGTTTCTATCAGCAGATGGACAAAACCCAGGAGTGGGCCGAGAATAACTACTATCAACTGCCCATCGAGCAGCAGAACACGGCCCTGGTCAACGTGAATGCGTTCTGGCGCGACTTCGCCGATCGCGATCCCGCCAAGAAGTTCCTGTCCACCAACTTCGCCGAAGCGACCAGTAACTTCTCGGAAATGATGCTGGCACTGGCCGTGCTCGACCTGCCGTTGCGATCGGGTACCCACGACGTGAAGATCGAGCAGACGCGGATGATCCTGGTGGCCAAGCACCCGATGGTTGTCTTTCACGAAGAAATTCGGCCCGCCGAGCAGGTGGAAAGTGAGACGCCTATCCTGGTAAGCCAGAATTTCTTCCGGCACGATGACCGCTATCGGTACGTCGATAATCAGAAACTGGACAAGTACGTAACAGATGAGTTCCTCGTCCAGACCGTGTACGGGTGCCAGGTTGTGGTGACCAATCCTACCTCGGCACCGCAGAAGCTGGATCTGCTGCTGCAAGTACCGGTGGGTGCCATTCCCGTTCTCAATGGCAAGGAAACTCGCAGCGTGCACACCGATCTGGAACCGTTTCACACCGCGACGTTCGAGTACTACTTCTACTTCCCAGCCCCTGGTGATTGTACCCACTACCCGGTTCATGTTTCCAAGAACGAAGCGTTGCTGGCATTCGCGGTTCCCGTGCGGCTGCACGTCGTGGAGCAATTGACGAAAATCGACCGGCAATCGTGGGAGTATGTCTCCCAAGATGGAACCAATGAAGACGTGCTCACCTTTTTGAAGACGGAGAACCTGCAACGGATCGCGCTGGAAAAGATCGCGTTCCGGATGCAAGACAAGGGGTTCTTCAGAGAAGTGACTCAGTTGCTCGCGGCTTGCCATGTCTACAATCCGACAATCTGGTCGTACGCGATCAAGCACGATCTGCCCGAGGCGATTCAGGTGTTCCTGCAACATAACGATGAATTCGTCGGCCAATGCGGCGTGGCGCTCGACAGCCCGCTCCTGCGGATCGATCCGATCGCCCGCATGACCTACCAGCATCTGGATTACCGACCGCTGGTCAATGCGCGAACCCACCAGTTGGGGCCGCGACGGCAGATTGTGAATGATCGTCTGCTGCAGCAGTATCACCAGTTGCTCACGCTGCTGAGCTATCAGCGTGAACTGGAAGACGATCAGTTGATGGCGGTGACGTACTATATGCTGCTGCAGGATCGTGTCGAAGAAGCCTTGGCGTTCTTTCAACGCGTCAACCCCGACAAGTTGCCGACGCGTCTGCAGTACGATTACTTCACGGCTTACCTCGATTTCTACACCGAGGATCCGCAATTGGCCGGCCCCCTGGCCGCAAAATACGCCGACTATCCGGTCGATCTGTGGCGCAAAGCATTTCAAGCGATGACGCGGCAGTTGCAGGAAATCCAGGGGAAGGAGGCGACGGTGGTGGATGCGGAGAATCGTCAACAGTCTCAGACACAACTGGCCGCGACCGAGCCTGGCTTCGATTTCAAGGTCGAAGCGAAAAAGGTACGTATCAATTACCAGAACCTGGCCCAGGTGCGTGTCAACTACTACTTGATGGATATTGAACTGTTGTTCAGCCGCAATCCGTTTGTGCAGCAGTACTCGGGCCAGTTCTCGACCATTCGTCCAAATCTGACCGTCAATCTCGATTTGACGCCCGATAAACCGATGTTGGAGTTCGATCTGCCCGAGGACCTGCGCAACAGCAACGTGCTGGTCGAGATCATGGGAGCTGGCATCACACGGGCCCAGGCGTACTACGCCAATTCGCTCGACGTGCAGGTGGTCGAGAACTACGGTCAAGTGCGCGTGACGCACCAGACGTCGGGTCAACCGGTGAGCAAAGTGTATGTCAAGGTCTACGGTCAGATGAACGATGGCAGTGTGCGATTCTTCAAGGATGGCTACACCGACCTGCGTGGGCGATTCGACTATACGTCGCTCAATACAAACGAACTCGATTCGGTCACGAAACTCGCCTTGTTGATCCTGAGCGAGGAGTATGGTGCGGTGGTGCGCGAGGCCGATCCGCCCAAACGATAGAAACCCTGTTCGGGGAGTGACCAGGAATAAACCCGGCGTTCGTATGTCGACTCGCGTGCTGGGTGCCGCTTTCCCCAGCGAGTAGGCACGTGCCACTGGCTGAGCGAGCGTCAAACACATCGCCAACAACAACAGAGCGGGGGTGCCACTGGCTGAGCGAGCGTCAAACACATCGCCAACAACAAAAGTGCTGACCGCGAGCGGAGCCAGTGCTGAAGCAACCCCCCGCTCACCACTTCATGAAGTACCACTTTCCTGAGCGAGCGTCAAACACATCGCCAACAACAACGGAGCGGGGGTGCCACTGGCTGAGCGAGCGTCAAACACATCGCCAACAACAAAAGTGCTGACCGCGAGCGGAGCCAGTGCTGAAGCAACTCCCCGCTCACCACTTCCATGTACCGCGGATAGGATGCCATCGGTTGTCGGAAGCGGTACAATCAGGGCTGGTTGCCGTTGAGGCAAGATCACTCGGTGGCGTTTCTGGCACGCCGACGTGTTCAGCGCGCGCTGCTTATCGTTCCATCGACCGGGGACCGCTTACATGTGCCATTCTTCTTGCGTTGCTTCTGTCCTGCCGACGAGAGCGCACGGTTTAATAGCCGCGACTCGATCGAATGACCAGCTGGAGCGGATCAGCCGAACTCGGTCGCTGCCGCTGCTGCCCCTTTGCCTGGCCATGATTTGCTGCTGGTTCTTGCCGGCCTTGCCGACAGCAGCCGGCGGAGTGGATCGCCCGCCGAATGTTGTGTACATCATCTCGGATGATCAGGCGTGGACCGACTTCGGGTTCATGGGGCATGCGGCGATCCAGACCCCATCACTTGATCGGCTGGCATCACAAAGCGCCCGGTTCACCCGCGGGTACGTTCCTACGGCGCTCTGCCGCCCTTCGCTGATGACACTGATCACCGGACTTTACGCCCATCAGCATGGGACCACGGGAAACGACCCGTCGCCAGCAGATGCCGGGCGATTCGATCGGGCTGATCCGGTATATCTGCAACTGTGCAACGAGTTGATTGGCAACATCGACGCGCACGCGACATTACCCAAGTTGCTGGCCCAACGCGGCTATGTTAGTTTCCAATCGGGCAAATGGTGGGAAGGGAATTACCGTCGCGGTGGGTTCACCGATGGCATGACGCACGGCGATCCCTCTCGGGGTGGTCGTCACGGTGACGAAGGCTTGAAAATCGGCCGCGAAGGATTGGAACCGATCTTCCGCTTCATAGAGTCCGCGGGCGACAGACCGTTTCTGATCTGGTATGCCCCCTTCCTCCCCCACGCGCCCCATAATCCACCGGACCGGCTGTTGAGCAAGTACGCGAAGTCGGACCGGCCGATCGAATTGGCTCGCTACTATGCTATGTGCGAGTGGTTTGATGAGACGTGTGGACAGTTGCTCAATTATCTTGACCAGCACGACTTGCAGCAAAATACGCTGGTTGTGTTTGTGACCGACAACGGGTGGATCCAACGAACTCCTCAGACGGAAACGTCGCCAGATTGGAACCAGGCGTTTGCACCCCGTTCCAAGCAGAGTCCGTACGAAGGGGGCGTTCGCACTCCCATCCTGTTGCGCTGGCCGGAACAGATTTCCTCACAAATTCATGACCAGCCGGTCAGTAGCATCGATCTGGTTCCGACGATTTTGGATGCGTGTGGCGTCGCAGCGCCAGCGGAACTTCCGGGGGTCAGCCTGCTCAGTGCGTGCCGAGACGCAGCGTTGGAGCGTGAGGCGATTTTTGGTGAGGCCTTTGCCCACGACATTGCGGACATCCACGACCCCACCAAGAGTCTGTTGAATGTCTGGTGCATCGAAGGGCGCTGGAAACTGTTGCTCTATCGCGACGGGAAACTGGGTCGGTACCGCAATGTACACCGCACGCGCCGCGTCACGCCGCAACTGTATGACTTGCTGACCGATCCCGACGAGACGACTAACCGAGCGGATTTGTATCCCGAAGTGGTCGATCGCCTGCGCGGGCGGATTCAGAACTGGTGGCCGGAGAATAAGGGAAAATAGTCCGCTTCTCGGAATCGTGTCGATCGGGCTTGTCCCGGTCACCGCGACAACTGGCCCGCTACCCGAGCGCACACTCCGTCCGGTTTCCGCTGGGTTTATCCCAGGGGGACCACAACTGGCCCGCTACGCCGAGGCCGCGCACTCCGTCCGGTTTCCGCTGGGTTTATCCCAGGGGGACCACAACTGGCCCGCTACGCCGAGCGCGACACTCCGTCCGGTTTCCGCTGGGTTTATCCCAGGGGGACCACAACTGGCCCGCTACCCCGAGCGCACACTCCGTCCGGTTTCCGCTGGGTTTATCCCAGGGGGACCACAACTGGCCCGCTACCCGAGCGCACACTCCGTCCGGTTTCCGCTGGGTTTATCCCAGGGGGACCACAACTGGCCCGCTACAGCCAACTGCGCACCAAACCCGACGGCCGAGCGTAAAGGCCACCATCACGCCGGCGGTATGCCGAGGCCGCATCAAGCCCCGCGTTGCATCTTGCCGTGTGCCAGCGCTCGAAGCCAGCCGCGGCGTGTTTGGGTCTCGATAACGTGCCGGTTTGCCGGCAGGTCTTATATTCGACCGACGGCTGTTGTCGTTCGTTTCCCCGGGCCTGCGCTGGATCGCCAATAGCGACCGCACTTCGGTCTGGGCTGGCAGAGCGCGCCCCTTCGGGGCGGCAGGTCATGTCTAGAGGCGACGACAGGCCACTCAGCCCCAGAGCGAATCAATGGGGCGGTAAGCTTCTTTCCCAGGTTCCGCATCTTGCCGCAAAAACGGGGAGCCTCCCCTTTTTTGCGCAAGGGCCGCTATTGGGGTAACGGTTTGAGGCAGATGTTGCGGAATTCGACCGGGTCACTGTGGCCGGCGAAGCCAAAGTAACCCTTCTTCAGGTCTTTGCCGGGGTGCTGGCTGCCAGCCATGAAGTCCGTCACGTTGGCCAGGTCGGCGTCCAGGATCACCGTGCCGTTGAGTTCCACCTTGACGCTCGAGCCTTTGACGGTCACTTCCTGATAGTTCCATTGGCCCACCCGGCGCAGATAGCCGGTGGCGGCGGGGACCATGCCGTAGGCCGAGCCGTGTGCCTGGCGTGGATCGAGTTGGCCTGGATATCCCGGCGTATCGAGCACCTGCAATTCAGCCATCCCCGCATAGGCCGGATCTCCTTGGCCCGGATAACGAATTGCCAATCCATTGTTGCCGGCTTTGGGGAGTTTGAATTCGAGCTTCACGACGAAGTCATCAAATTCGTCTGTTGTATAGAGCGTGCCACCTTTGTGCGGTTGGCAGCGAATGGCGCCGTCCGCGGTAACTTCATAGTTGTCTACGGCACCCTGCCACCCAGTGAAATCCTTTCCGTTGAAGAGCGACGTGAATCCTTCCTCGTCCCGTTGCATGAGAACCTGGTTCGCTTCTTCCGCTGGGATTTCGCGTACAAAAATATTCCGCCAGCGGATTTCGCCGCCGTGTGTTTGCAGCTGGATAGGGCCTTGTGGATACAAGGGACGCGCGTGATTCCAATAGTTTTCCATGATGGCGTTGTCGACCACCAGCTTGCCGTTCAGGTGGACCGTGGTGCGCGCGCCGATTTGTCGAATGCGAAATTGATTCCACTGGCCAAACGGATTGTCGGCCAGAACCAGCGGGTCCTTGCCGGCAGTGCCAGCGGTATTGTTCCAGAGTCCGCCCGATCCTTTGTCGGCGCCGATACCGAACTTGTCCTTGTCGGTGTAGTCCCAGATCTGGACCTGGGGGGTTCCCCGCAGATAGATGCCGCTGTCGGCTTTCGGAACGGTCTTGTATTCGATCAGCAGTTCGATGTCGCCATATTCCTTTTCCGTCGTCAAGTACGCTCCGTAGCCGTCGTTGACCAGCTCTCCGTTTTCGACGCTCCAATGTTGTTTCGCGTCAGCGGTGTCATCGGCCTTTTTCTTGGCTCGGTCCTCTTCGGACAGCGCGGCAATCTTCTCCGGGCTCACGGACTGCATCCCATACCAGCCGGTGAGATCCTGTCCATTGAAGACCGCGGTGAAGCCGGCTGGAGGTTCGTTCAGCTTCTGATCCTGTGCGTGTGCGCCGAGTGAGGAAGCAACGATCGCAATGAAAGTCAAGATCGAGGTACGCAATGTCGTGCTCCTTAGCATGAGTAGTGGCATGATCGAACGGGTGTCGTGGTGGGACGTTACATCGAGGGTTGCGGAGCTCGCTCCTCCCTCTTCCGACTTCCGGACCCAATCGTCACTTTAGTCCAGCGGCGGAGTGAATTCCAGTATGCCGGCGGTAGGTGCCGTTTCCGGGACACCGCGTGCGACCTACTCGCCGATCACTTTGACCAGCACCCGTTTCGGGCGTCGCCCATCGAACTCGCCGTAGAAGATTTGCTCCCACGGGCCAAAATCGAGCTTGCCACTGGTGATGGCCACCACGACTTCACGCCCCATCACCTGGCGTTTGAGATGCGCGTCGGCGTTGTCCTCGCCGGTCCGGTTGTGGGCATATCGCTGGGGAGAGGCATCGAACGGGGCCAGTTCTTCCAGCCACTTCTTGTAGTCTTCGTGCAGTCCCGGTTCATCGTCGTTGATGAACACCGAGGCTGTGATGTGCATGGCATTGCACAAAACCAATCCTTCCTGGATACCGCTCTGGCGGACAATTTCCTCGACGCGCGGCGTGATATTCTCAAACGCCATCCGCGCCGGGAGGTTGAAAGTGAGATGCGCTGTATGCGATTTCATATCGTGCTCTTCGAGGTTATGAGTTCTCCCGCTCATCGCGAACTGGAGGGCATTCGGATGGCCGGAATGTAAACCAATTGATACGGACAGCTATTCTCCGATGATCGTTACCACAATCTCACGCTGACGCGGCTTGTTGTCGCATTCCAAGTGAAAGATCTGCTGCCACGTGCCGAGTACGGGACGATTCTGGGTGATCGGGAGACTCAACGCCGGCCCCAACAGCGAGGCCTGCAAGTGTGAATGGCCATTGCCGTCGTGCCAGGTTTGCTCGTGCTCGTAGTCGCGACTGGGTGGAATCAGGCGATCGAGCATGTCGGGGAAATCGGCTTGCAGACCTGGTTCGAATTCGATGGTCCCCAGCGCCGCCGTACTGCCAATATTGAACAAATGAACCACACCTGTTTGCACGCCACTGCGTGCCACAATTTCAGCAACCTCCTGCGTAATGTCTTGCATGTGCCGATAACCGTGCGTGGAGAGTGGAATCCGTGTTTGCTGGATCATGAGTGAACCCGCCGACCTGTGAGGTTTTCGATCATTCCATCCTCCTGCCATACGTTAGCCAGACAAGTGATGGGGATGCGCGGAGAGTGGTGGCAGCCTCCGCAGCCGAACTCAAACCGGTTCTGGACGCTCTTCGAATATAACGAATCAACCGCCTGGTGAGACACCCGTGTCCAACGGCAGGGCCACGGAATTGCCAACCGCTGCACACGCATGGTACAGGGCGGCACCAATGGCAGAGTCGTTGGAGTCGGCACGGGCGGCGCCCCTGACTCCCTTCCCACAATGCCTGTCACTCGTGGCCTGCACGGCCCCCCACGCATCGGGGTAGGCTTGTGGTACAATCAAGTCGGTTTGCCTGGACCTCAGACTACCGGTCGGGTGTTCCCCGCAGCCAGAGCTTTTCCAACATTGGCGCAGGCGGAGCGAATGGCATAGAACGCCCCGTTAAAGCTCCCCCTTAGCCGTTGTCGTGGCACGTCGATTCGGACGCGCATTCGAGCAGCCAGGGCGGCCGTGTCTCCGAACAGGTTGATCCGATGTCAGCAACCGACCAATCTCAAAGCAACTCTTCCCCTCTGCTGCGGCTTGTCCATGTCGAGCGGACTTTTCAGATGGGGGAAGTTTCGGTCGAGGTCTTGCGGCGCGTTTCGCTCGATATTCGCGCCGGAGAATTTCTGGCGATTGTGGGTCCCAGCGGTTCCGGAAAGACCACGATCCTGAATCTGATTGGCGGGCTCGATTCGCCCACCGGCGGCCGGATCTACTTTCGTCAACAGGATTTGACCGAGGCGACTCCGAGCCAGCTGACGGTCTACCGGCGCGAAGAGATTGGATTCGTGTTTCAGTTCTTCAATCTGGTTCCCAATCTGACGGCGCGCGAAAACGTGTTGGTGGCGGCTGAGCTGGTTGCCCAGCCACGTGATGTCGACGATGTGCTGCAACTAATGGGATTAGCGGATCGATTGGAGCACTTTCCCGCTCAGTTGTCGGGTGGCGAACAACAGCGGGTGGCGATAGCGCGGGCGGTAGCCAAGAGTCCCACGTTGCTACTGTGCGACGAGCCAACCGGATCGCTGGACTTCCAGACAGGGAAACGCATGTTGCGGCTACTAGTCGATTTGAATCGGCAGTGGCACACGACGGTGGTGATCATTACTCACAATGGTGCGATCGCCGAGGTGGCGGATCGCGTCATTCATTTGCGCAGCGGCGAGATTACGGAGGTGGTGGAGCATGAGTCGCCGATCGCACCGGAGGAAGTGGTCTGGTGAGCATGCTCAATCGCAAACTGGCTCGCGAGCTATACGGATCGAAAGGACTGTTGTTGGCGATCACCAGTATCGTGGCGGTAGGGATGACCTGTTTCGTCTCGATGCGTTCGGCGTACTACAATTTGCAGCAGGCGAAGTCGAATTATTACCGCGAGTGCCGGATGGCGGACTTCTGGATTGACTTGAAGAAGGCGCCGCTGGCGGAAATCGCCACTTTGCAGGAGCTGCCGGGGATTACTCAGATTACGCCGCGGATCCAGTTTGCCGCGACGGTCGATCTGGAGCATGTGGCCAAACCGCTGAACTCGCTGGTGTTGTCGCTGCCGGACAAACGCCGTTCGGTGATCAACGACATTGTCTTGAAGGAAGGAGACTACTTCACCGATCGTCGCGAGAACGAGGTGATTGTGAACGCGTCCTTCGCGCGACGCCACAACCTTTATCCGGGCAGTTGGATTCATCTGCTGTTGAACAATCGTCGTCAGGAGCTGTTCGTGGTGGGGACCGCGATCAGTAGTGAGTTTACCTACCTGCTCGGCCCCGGTGCGCTGGTGCCCGATCCGAGCAGTTTCGGTGTGTTCTATTTGAAGCAGTCGTTTGCGGAAGATGTGTTTGACTTTGATGGCGCGGCGAATCAGGTAGTGGGACGCCTGGCTCCGCATCAACGGCAGAGTATCGAGGCAATCCTGTCCCAGGCCCAACAGAAGCTTGAGTCGTACGGCGTGTTTGCGACAACTCCGCTCGAGTTGCAGGTTTCCAATCAGTTCTTAACGGATGAAATTGCCGGCCTGGGAGCCACGTCGGCGGTGATCCCGGCGATTTTCTTGTTGGTGGCGGCCTTAGTACTCAACGTGCTGATTACCCGCCTCACCCGCCAGCAGCGAACCGTGATCGGGACACTCAAAGCTCTGGGCTACGGCGACGGTCAGATTTTTGGACATTTCCTGAAATTCGGGTTGAGCGTGGGAGTCGTGGGGGGCATCCTGGGGAGCGTGTTGGGATACCTTTCCGCGACCGGCATGACGGTGGTGTACCGCCAATTCTTCGAGTTTCCCGACCTCCGCAGCGGCTTCTATTGGCACACGCACATCGTCGGCATGGTGGTCAGTCTGGTCTGCGCCGTATTGGGAACGATACACGGAGCGCGAGCCATGCTGCAACTGCAGCCGGCGGCGGCCATGCGCCCCGAACCGCCTCGCACAGGACGCAAGATCTGGGTGGAACGACTGGGGGGCTGGTGGTCAGGACTCAGCACGTCGTGGCGGATGACGCTACGTGGCATCTTTCGGCATCGCCTCCGCACGCTGGCCGGCATGTTTGCCGCGGCCATGGGGGCGGGTCTGCTGGCCGCGGGCTTCATGATGACAGAGATCCAGAGCTACCTGATCGATTTCCAGTTCCACGAGACCCTGTTGAGCGATATTGATCTGACGTTCGAAAGTGAGCGGAGCGACGCGGCGTTGGACGAGGTCAAGCAGCTGCCGGGTGTCGATCGAGCGGAGCCGATCTTGAATGTGGCGTGCGATTTCGTCCACGGACCGTATCACCGGAAGGCCGGTGTGACAGGTTTGTTGGCCGGGGCTCAGCTGACCGTTCCCCGCGACGATCGGGAGCGGCCCATTGCGATCCCCGAGACCGGTATTGTGCTGACGGACCGCCTGGCCACTATTCTGCACGTCCGAGTTGGTGATCGGATCACGGTCATCCCGATCAAAGGTGAACGACGACCGGCGGATGTGGAGGTGGCGCGTGTGGCGGAGAGTTTCATTGGCTTGGCGGCCTACGCCGACATCCATTATCTGAGCCAGTTGGTGGACGGCGAATTCACGATGACCGGTGCTCAACTGGCGATGAATCACAACGACGCCGATCGGCTGGAAATGTACCGCACGCTCAAGAACACTCCGGCCGTCCAGTCGCTGTCCGCACGCCAGGACATGATCGACAATCTGGTCAAGACCTTGATCAACAATCAGTACGTATTCATCGGCATGCTGGTCTTGTTTGCGGGAATTGTGTTTTTCGGCAGCATCGTCAATTCGTCTTTAGTAAGCTTGGCGGAGCGGCAACGAGAGGTCGCGACGTTTCGCGCGATGGGATATGGTCCGTGGGAAGTGGGTGGCTTGTTCCTGCGTGAGAACCTCGTCGTCAACCTGTGCGGTACCTTGCTCGGCTTGCCATTCGGCTATTTTCTGGTGGTCCTGACGTCACTCGCTTATGCCCAGAACGACTTGATTCGCTTGCCGGTTGTGAGCGCTCCCTGGGTGTGGTTCACCACGGTCGCCTTATCGATCGTGTTCGCCTTGGCTGCGCACGCCGTCGTCCAGTGGCGTGTGCACTGTATGGACTATCGTGAAGCACTCAATGTGAAGGAGTGATTCCATTTTGATGTACACGGCTCAAGAGAGAAATGAGTCGCTGACTTGGTGGAGAAGTATGATGAAACGTTGGTGGATTTTGGCTTGCCTGGCCATCTTTGCGGTCGTTACCGTGAGCGTCGTGATCGTCCTCGGTTCAGGCGTCCCGGTGCAGGTTGCCACGGTCGAGCGTGGGGAAATACGCGAGTACATTGATGAGCGAGGTGTGACACGTGTGCCACGTGTATATCGCATTACCATGCCCCAGGCCGGCCGCATCGAGGAGATCCTGCTGTCAGCAGGAAGTCCGGTGAAGAAGGGGGACGTGGTGGCCCAGATCATCAGTGAAGATCTGGAAAATGCCGTCGCCGAAGCACTCGCCGTGGTTGAGCGTTTGGATGCCTCGATCATCGAAAACGACGATGTCTCGGTCGAAAAGAGCTTGGCCTTGCAGGCAGCCGAATTCGTGGAATCGATGAATAAGACGGTCGAAGCTGCCCAAGCACAAACGGAGGCCAGCGGCAAACGATCGGATTACGCCGAGACGAATCTGGGACGCATCCGGCAATTACATCCAGCGGGTGCCAGTTCGGAGGATGACCTGGATCGAGCCACCCTGCAGTACTGGGAAGGACAGCTCGGTTTTCGCCAGGATACGCTGACGATGGAGTCGATGAGGGCCATTCGAGCCGCCACGGCGCTGCTGCCACAGATGGTGGCGGACTACATCGCGCACAAGAGCCTGTCGCGATCGGTGCTGGAGAAACAGAAATCCGAAGCTCAGGCACGCCTCCGCCAGATCATGACGCAGCGTGAGCGAGGAACCATGAGCAGCCCGATAGACGGTGTCGTGCTGGAACGCCTGGTCGAAAATGAACAGCAACTACCCGCCGGGACCGAACTGCTGACGATCGGAAAATTAAGCGACCTGCAAGTGGAAGCCGACATCCTGAGCCAAGATGTGGTCCGCGTGCAGAGAGGGGACCCGGTCGAAATCTACGGGCCGGCAGTCGGCGGCGGCGTGGGAGCGGGGGTCATGGGCCGCGTGCTGCAGATCTATCCGGCCGGTTTCACGAAAGTCAGTTCCCTGGGCGTCGAGCAGCAACGTGTCAAGGTCGTGGTCGAAATTTCCGCCGCGGTCATCGAGAAGCTCAGGCAGTTAGACGTCGGAGTCGGCTTTCGAGTTCGCGTGCGGATCTTCACCGACCAGCAGCCCAACGCACTACTGGTTCCCCGCTCGGCGCTGTTTCGCGGTCCCGATGGAGGATGGCAGATCTTTGCCGCGGTGGGCCATAAGGCGGCGCTGCGCAACGTTCGCGTCGGACTGATGAACGACTCCGTGGCGGAAATCAAGGACGGGTTAGCCGAGGGAGAAAGCGTCATCCTGGCTCCCGAAACCAGTCTGAGTCACGCCACGCGCATCAAACCGATTGCCAGGTAGCAGTCTCGTGAGTGTCCACGCACTCCACTGGGGAAAATGACCGCTCCTCCTTTGCCCCACAAAGATCAGTCCATTTGGACCTCGACAGGGATGCTGACACGATCCGCTCGCTGCTTAGCGGTGAGGAAATTCAATCGCTCAAAACCAATGACCCGTCCACGCTTATCCTTGACGAGTACGACGTCATCATCGGTTTCTTCGCATACGTGTTCCTTCTTGGGGTCGTCAAACCACACGCTGAGCGAGTTTCCCGTGCGATCAAAATAGACTCTTAACTTGTCCATATCTCCGTCCCTAGCTTGATGTTCTTCGTGAAATACGCTGTAACGACGAACCGCTCTTCACTTCCACTTGTCGCCACGACGACACACAAGTGTACTCGTCCCGACGCTCGATAGTACATGTGGACACCAGCGTCGTTAGCGCTCTCGCGGACGACCTTTGGCCTTTCGAGACAGGCTTGAACTGCCGCTTCGTGACCCGCTAATGCGGGGTGCTTGAATCGAATTATTTCGCGCCACCGATCGCGAGACAACACAACCCGGTACCCCAGGGGCGTCTGGGCGGAAAACAGCAGGCGTTTTCGAGCCACTTGAGGTACCCTTCCTCCTGGCGATCGCCGATAGCCGGCGCAATGACGCCGGTTGGCCGAGTGTATTTCTGTCAGAAACGATTGTATCACGCCGGACAGGATTCAGGCAGCGAGGCGTACTCGGGCCTTCCTAACTCACAGCCAGCCGTGTTCCCGGTACCAATCGGCCGTGGCCTGCAACTGCTCAAGCAGCGGTTGTTGTGGTTGGAATCCGAGGTCACGTTGAGCCGCTTCGCAGGAGCAAGCCCACGATTCGGCCGAGGCTTCCCGGATCTTATCGATGTTCAAGCTGGTGGATTGGCCACGCACGCGTCCCACCAGATCGCTGATTCCCCCCACGAGCCACGCAATCGGCTGAGGCAGTAGCAGGTAAGTGGCGTACCGCAGACGCAGTGCCTGCTGCAGTAGTCGTCCGAATTCCAGATAGTCCGGGTACTCCTGCCGACAAGCGAAGTAGTATCCCTGCCCAGCGTTTTCCTGAGCTGTGTTACGCGGCGCGGTTACGAGTGTTATTCGGAGGAGCCAGTCGTCGTCCATCTTCGGACGCTCGCACAAGGAGTTCCACCAGATCGGCGACATGAATCACGCTCAGACGTGGCGACTGATAGCCCGCCACGGCGTGGACGCGCAGGCGGCCCAGGGACCAGAACATGGGGAGCAACTCGCGTCCGAACTGGCCGAACACAATACCGGGCCGCACCACGGTGACGGGAATTCGCTCCGCCAGACGCTCCACGGCCACTTCGCCAGCCCGCTTGCTATGTCCGTAGTTGGAGATTGGCTGCGGACGATCCTGCTCCGTCCGAATTTGGCCACGGCCCGTGGGACCGGCTGCGGCAACGGACGAGACGTAGACCAGCACGGGGGGGACGGGCTGCTGCGCACACGCCTTCGCGACGTGCCAGGTTCCCAGCCCATTGGCTTGCATCAGGGTCGCTCGACGCACCGCACTGGTCAGACCCGCCAGGTGGTACACGCGATCCATTCCGCGCACTGCGCCCGCCACGCTCGCTCCGTCGAACAGGTTCCCCTCGACCAGTTCAACGCCCAGAGTGCGCAAAGATTCCGTGTGGGAAGTGGCGCGCACCAGGCACCGTACGGCATGGCCCTGTGCGACCAAGCGTTGGGTCAGATGGCTTCCAATGAAACCTGTCGCGCCCGTCACGAGAATGGCTGCCATGGTCGGTCAATCGGGTTTGGGGGAGGCCGAAGCCGCCGCAGTTCCGGTGGCCAGGAGGAGCATTGCCGTGTCTGGCCAGCCACTGGACCGTCATGCTTTCACATAACCGTGATCGCGAAACCACTGCCATGCATCTCGAATCGATTCTTCCACAGGTCGGATACTATACCCGAGTTCCTGCTGTGCCCGCGTGCTATCGAAATAGTGGTAGCAGTCGGACAACTTGACGGCCGCCGAATTGACGTCCGGTTCACGGCCGGTGAGCCTTCCCCAGAAATCGCCCGTTCGACCCACGATGATCCGAATGACGGGACCGGTGCGGCACAGCGGGCGGCTGCCACCAGCAATATCGGCGAAGAGCTGCCACAACTTCAAGTACGTCAGATTGTGACCGGCCAAAACATATGCACGACCTGTCGGGGCGCGTTCCAACGCCGCCAGGATCCCCGCTGCCACGTCACGAACGTCACAGGTGGTACAACCGCCCGTGGGGGCCATGGGAGTGAAGTTGCGCGCCACCTGCAACAGCATGCGTCCCGAAGACGGTTTCCAGTCCCACGGGCCGAACATCAGCCCGGGGTGGACAAGGACGGCATCCAGGCCCGCATCGATCTGCTCTCGCACGGCCCTCTCCCCCGCCTGCTTGCTCAACACGTAGGGGCAGGGAATATTGGCACCCGCCGACCAATCCTCACTGGCTGGACAGTCCTTCGTGCCAACGCCCAGCGTATTGATGGTCGAAACGTACACCAAGCGCGCCTGAGCATCGCGCGCTGCCTCGGCTACGTGGCGGGTCCCCTGGTGGTTGATGGCTTCGTGCAAGGCCTCGTTTTTCCAACCCAACAGGACACATCCGGCGGCATGGACCACGGAACTGACCCCCTGCATGGCCGCCGCCAAAGACGGCGGGTCGTCTGACGTCTCCCGTCGCCAGTTCGACGTCCAACCCCTCAAGCGAACGAGAATCACTCTGTTTTCTCACCAAGACGCGGACTTTGACCCTCCGCTGGACGAGCAAACGTGTTACGTTATTGCCGACCAGTCCCGTGGCACCAGTCACCAGCACGCGGGCCCAAGTGTCGCGATTCACGGGAGGCAAGGACATGCTGCGGAAGCTCCGGGCAAGTTTACCGAAGAGTGGGATTACCGATAGTCGAGGACAACCAACGCCGCAGTTGACGACTCAGGAACTCTCATCATAGAGTAACGGGTTTCGCGGAGCAGGGGAATTATTGGATGGCCGAGCTTACGATCAGACCGGTGGAGACACGAGCCGATCAGCGGCAGTTTGTCGATTTGCCGTGGACGCTCTATCGCGGTGACGAGAACTGGATTCCACCGCTGCGGCGAAATCTGGAAGAGCTGGTAGGTTTCCGCAAACATCCGTTTCATGACGTAGCTGATGTACGAAATTGGCTGGCCTGGCAGGACGGCAAGGCAGTTGGACGCATTACCGGGATCAACAACCACACCCACAACAAGAAGTATGCCGAGAAGCGAGGCTTCTTTGGCTTCTTCGAATCCGTAGATGACCAGGAAGTGGCCAATGGACTGTTTGACACCGTCCGCGCTTGGCTGGGAGAGCAAGAGATCTTGGACCTGAGAGGCCCGGTCAATCCTTCGCTGAATTACGAAATTGGGTTGCTTATTGAAGGATTCGATTCGCCCCCCACGTTCATGATGACCTACAATCCTCCCTATTATGCTCGGCTGATCGAGAACTATGGCTTCGGAAAGACACAGGACTTGTTCGCGTTCTGGGGCCATGTCGACATGCTGGAGACGCTGGACAAGAAGCTGGAATTCATCATCAACGAAGCGACCCGACGGTTCGAAATCAAACTCCGGTATCTCGACCGGTCGCGGTTCCGCGAGGAAGTCCAGACGTTCCTGCACATTTACAACGCGTCCTTGGAAGGCACGTGGGGGTTCACGCCGCTCTCTCAAGGTGAGATCGAGCACATGAGCGCGGCGATGCGTCACCTGGTCGTTCCCGAGCTGACGACGGTAGCTGAGGTAGATGGCAGGCCTGTGGCCGCCGCCTTTGGACTGCTCGACTACAATCCGCGTGTCAAACTGATCAACGGCCGACTCTTCCCGTTTGGCTTCGTACGGATGCTTACCCGCCGCCGAAAACTGACGCGCATCCGGATGATCAGCACCAACGTCCTGCCCGAATATCAGCGGTGGGGCGTGGGAGTTGTCGTGCTGGCCCGATTGGTTCCGGATGCGTTGAAGTGGGGGATTCAGGAGGCCGAGTTCTCCTGGGTGCTGGAGAGCAACCACCTGTCTTACAAGTCGCTCAAGCGTGGGGGGGCCCAGTTGACGAAGACCTACCGGATCTACGACTATCCGCCACCGCAGCAATAATGCTCGACTCTGCCCGGCCTGAAACGGGATCGCTCTTGCCACGCGACCGCACCGAAATTGCGGCGTGTCCAAGCCTGCCCGAGAGCGTGAGTCTTGCGGGCGAGTGCCTGCCGGGCTATCATCGCCACGTATCGGGACGGGGATCTGGGCGCCGTCCTGGGAACGGCCATACTGGGAACGGCCATACGCTGAATCGGGCCCACGGTTGCACCCGCCGTCGTCGGAGCGGGGGCTTTCGCCAGGGGCCACCCGTCGCGCAAGCCGTGACGCTGCTCCTTCGACATTGCGTGAAGTCGGGAATATTTGCCTTGCACAGCGAATGATAGATTCATAGTACTGTAATTTTCGGTTGGCACATGGCTTTCAGTATGGACGATTCGAGACGGAGCGATAGCAGATCGAGTGAATCTCGATCGGGTGTCGTGATCACGGGGGTGGGCGTGGTGAGCCCGATTGGCATCGGGTGCGAGTCCTATTGGACCTCTTTGAACCAGCTGCGCAGTGGCGTCGAGCAGTTGCCTCACCGAGCGGATGTGGCGATTCCCTTGCAGATCGGCGGCACGATCAAGGATTTTGACGGGAAACTCTATGTGAAGCCTCGCAAGTCCCTCAAGGTCATGTCGCGCGAAATCCAGACGGGTTTCTCTGCGGCCGCCTTGGCCGTCGAGCAGTCGGGACTCCAGAGCGACCAGCTTGTGCCGGAACGGCTGGGTGTCGTGTTCGGCAGCGAAATGCTTTATTGTGAACCGCAGGAAATGTTGGCGGTATACCAGCGGTGCATCGAGAAGGGCCAGTTCCACTTTGATCGGTGGGGAGCCGTTTTCATGTCGGAGATGTATCCGCTGTGGATGCTCATGTACTTGCCCAACATGATTGCTTGTCACGTGGGAATTGCCCACGATGCTCGAGGTCCCAACAACACCATCTGTCAGGGGGAAGCTTCCAGTTTACTGGCCCTGATCGAAGCCGTGACCATTATTCAACGTGGCGGTGCCGATGTAATGATCGTGGGTGGCAGCAGTTCGCGGTTGAGCATGAGTCCGATGCTCTATCGCGGCATTGCGCACTTGTCATCGCAGGTGGATCCGCCGCAGCAGGCATGCCGTCCCTTCGACGCCACTCGCGACGGGACGGTGAACGGTGAAGGCGCCGCGGCTTTCGTCCTCGAGAGTGAAGAGTATGCCCGCGATCGTGGAGCAAAGGTCTTGACCCATATCCGTGGCTGGGGCCTCTCTTTTGCCGCCAAGGAGAATGGGAATGCGGCCCACGGCCGGGCCATTTCCCGTTCCATCGAACTGGCCCTGGAGCGGGCGGATCTGCGAGTCCCCGAGGTGGGCCATGTCAACGCGCACGCCGGCGGTCTCATCGTGGATGACCGCGTGGAAGCGCAAGCCATCCAGCGTGTCCTCGGCGCCGTTCCCGTGACGGCGCCCAAGAGTTTCTTTGGAAACCTGGGTTCGAGTGGCGGTGCGGTGGAGATGGTCGCCAGCATCCAGACGCTCCTTCATGGGAAGATCCCCGCGACCTTGAACTACACGCAACCCGATCCGCAGTGCCCAGTGCAAGTCGTGCATGGCGAGGCGATCGCCGCCCAGCAGCCCACTGCCCTGGTGTTGAGCCAATCGGGGACGGGCCACGCCATCGCCGTCGCGTTGGAAGCGGGTGAGTGTTGATCGGTAATCTATTTTCCCGCATTCCGGCGGCGGCGCGGCGTGTTGCACGCCGTCACTGCAGCGATATCACTCCGTGAGCGCGATACCCCACTGGCGCGTCGCGGAGCGTCGGCCGGAGTCACCGAATGACGCTGGGAGAACGTTTCCGCTGCATCAAACGGACTAAAGTCCGTTCTACGTAGGGTGGTCAGTGGGAAGAGTCGCGGCGGGTGACGGATGAGCGACCATCCCGGACCCGGCCGTGCAACGGGCCCTTCACTCCTCCCATCTGTTGGAGGGGACGAATCGGCGGATCATCACTCTCTGCGGCCATGCCGTCGTCCAAGGCCTCCTGCTGCGCAGCGCATTTCGACGGTCCTGGTCGCCTTGGGACTTCTCTTGGGACAAAGGTATTTCCCCAGCGGTCCCGCCAGTAGAGCGGGGAGCAGGATCAGGTCTCCGTAGAGCGCCGCCACCAGCAGCGTCAGCATCATGGTGCCGAAACGCTGGGTGGGCGTGAACGTACTCAAGGCGAACACCGACAGGCCGAGGCCACCGATAAGGGTTGTCTGCGTCATGGCCACGGCCACGTGACTGTACGCGTCGCGAATGGCTTCCTTCCGCTCCATCCCTTCTCGAATACCCCGCCGGAACCAGGTCAGGAAGTGAATGGTATCGTCAACTGCCACCCCCATTGCCACGCTGGCGGTCATCATGGTACCGATGTCGACCAGCACGCCCAGGTGGCCCATGGCCCCGAATATCAGTACGACCGGCAGCACGTTCGGGATCATCGAGAGGAGTCCACCACGCACGTTAAACGGCCACCACGTCCGCTTCCGCAACAGGATCATCATGACGGCGGCGATCATCACAAACGCCCAGCCGATGCTGTTGATCAGGCTGTGCAACAGCGTGCGCTGTGCCTTGTAAACGATCGGTACGACGCCGGTGTAGGTGACTTCGATCGGCTTATCGAGTTGTCTGGCCGTCTTGTCCGACGTGGGATCGAAACCGTGGTGGCGAGCATCCACCACCTGTTTCGCATGCTGGCGGATGAAATCCATGTCGTAGTCGGTATGGTCCTTGAGCAGCACCACGCAATCGAACGTGCCGAGCAGTTTTCCCCATTGTGGGGAGGTCGCCTTGTCTCCCAGCGGTTTGGCCACGGGATCGTGCCAGGTGAGCAGTTGTTTGGGACTGCGGCCGTCGCGTCGCGGACCCTCGAACTTCTTGGCGCGCAACAGGTCGCTGAGCGTGCTGGCAAAGACACGATCGACCCCCAGTGCTTCATCGCTTTGTTGGGAAATCTCTCGCCGAGGCGTGGCGGCGTCCGCGGACTCGGCCTCCTGCTCCTCCCCTTCCGCCGCCGCGGCGACCGATCGCGGGTCGGGCGTGCCCAGGATGGCGACGCGGGAGTTGTTCCAGGGATTTTCGGAGTCCGTGTCGACTTCGCTCTCGCGTCGATCGGCGATCGAGCGGAGGATCACATCGCGCAGCTCATAGGCGGTCAGTACCGGTTCGACGACCCGCTTGAGCTCGGATACGAACTGGCCGTAGTCGACATCATTGAGCGCGCCGAGGCGGACGCTGATGCGCCACAACTCCGCGTCATCCTGGTCAACGGCCAGATAATTCTCTTTCAGTAAACGATCGCGATTTTCCTCCAATCGTTTGTTGGTGGGGAAGCGTTGAGTGTCCAACGGATCGAGAATCGGGGGCGTGAATGTCGCCGCCGACAACGCACGTCCCACCACGTTTTGCCCCTGTTCGCCAAACACGTCCTCGACGGCCGTTTGTATATGAGCCACCAGCTCAATGCGCTCCAGGAAATTGTACTGGTATTTCTCGTTGGCCAGGTCCGCGGCAGAAGGCGGGGGCAGCGATTTACTCTGTGCGATCGTCGGATACTGGTACTTCTTGTCCACGCCGACAATCAGTTCCATCGGGACAATCTTCCCGACGTGGTCTTCCAGCCAGCAGTAATCGTTGATGATCTTGGAATCGCGATCGAATAGTTTCAGCAGTTGGATTGAGGTATTCAGCTTGGTCAAGCCGACTCCCACGACGACCAGAACCACGAGGGTGCTGACACTGACCCACCAATGATGGTCGACAACCCAATTCCCGACTGCCTGCCAGGCGTCGTGGATCTTGCGGCGAAAACTCGACGAGGAGCTCTGTCGGCTCGGCAGATGATAACCTGGCGGCCAAAGCTGCAGTGCCGACGGGAGATAGGTGAACAGCAAAATCAGCGTCGCCATGACCCCGATGGCCGAAAATAAACCGAACTTGCGGATCGGGAAAATGTTGCTGTTGTAAAGTGAGAGCAGACCCAGAGCGGTGGTGAAAGCGGCCAGGAAGCAGGGAAGAAAACCGTTTGCCAGAGCCCGCCGCGTCGCTCCCTCCAGTCCGTGTTCACGAGCCGCTTCACGGTAGTAATTGACGATATGCACCGCCCCAGACAGGCCCAGCACATAGACCAGTGAGGGCATCGACATCAAAATCGCATCGACGCTGCTCCCCGTCCACCAGACGATTCCCAAGCTGGCTATCGCGCTGATCCCGCCGACGAGGAAGATCATCAACGTGACGGACACGCGACGGAAACAGAGATATCCCAGTCCGAGCCCGAGCACGACCGAAAAGCCGATCAATCGGACCAACGTGATCTGACCCTCCTCGTCGATCGCTACGTTGTCGACCGGCGGGCCCCCCATCCGCAAAACCTTCCCCGCGGCCAGTTCGTGCTTGGCCAACGGCATCATCGGCGGCTTGCTGGGGGGACGCACTCCCGAATCCGCGGCCATGGTCACCAGCTTGCCACGCGGCTTGCCCAGCAGCCCACGCCCAATTACCCGCCGCAGGTCCGCCGTTCCTTGGTGGCTCAATGTGACCATGATGCAGGTCTGCACTCCCGGAGGCGACACCCCCAGCTCGGCAAACATGGCGTTCCAATGGTCTTCTTTCTCCAGCAGCGAAGCGGCTTCCAGGCCTGCCCGCTGGCCGTCGTATTTCTGGGCCACGAGCGTGGCCATGAACGTGTCCACTTTCTGCTGCCAGAGAGCTGGCAATTCTTGCTGCTTGTCGGCCAACAGGACACGCGGCAGATCCTCCGCCGTCCAGTGGAAGTCCTCGTACGGCTCCGGGCCAAACAACGTTCCCTTGAGTCGATCCAAGGCGCGGCGGCGAGCGATCTTCTGACGCTCCTCATTCGAGTACTGGGTTCCCAGCGGCCACATCGAGCCCCCCGCTGCCGACAGCTCGGCCAATACCTCCGGACCCGTGGTGACGTTCTTCAACACGCGGGCGGTCAGTTTTCGAGGATCGTCGTGAAAAGCGTTCTTGTTCTTCTTGCTCAGCGGTCGACCGAACTTGGCGACAAAGGTACCGTCAAGTGATTTGTTGCCCAGAATGTGCCGCTTGATCAGACGGCCGATGGCCCCCAGAACGTTGGAACGACCACGCCAGCGATAGAGATCGCCGTTGGGAGTGATATAGTACCATGACTCGTCAGCTCCCTTGAGCCACTTCTCGTCCTAGGCCACCCCAATCAAAGTAGTAGTCGCCGGCCGTGTAAAGTCCGAGCTCATCGCCCCATTGGCGTGCTCGCACTGTTTCCAGGTCACGCTCCCACGCCAGTTGCTGCTCCGGCGTCAAATCCTCGCTGTTGGCCGGCGGACTGTTGAGAGCCGCGTCCGAAATGAGTTCTTCGTTATCCGGCTGGATCTCGCTCCGTAGCTTTTCGACCAGCAGCTTGTAGCTTTCGTCCTGGTCCGAGCAGCCTTCCCAGGTGAGCAGCACAAAGGACTGTTCACCCACGAAATGCTGGGCGAACCAGGCCAATTCCTGCGTTTCCTCGAAACTGTCGGGAAGCCAGTCTTTGACGTTGTTCTCCATCCGTTCCAACGACATGCGCGCACTGCGCAAACCAAAGGGAACGAGGAAGAAGATCACGCACAGAATTAGCAGCGCTCGACGGGCGAAAAAGTCTGATTTCATGTTCAGGCTACCGTGCGCCACCCGGACGCGATCAGTGATGGTTTCCTACCTCTTCTGCCACCCACCCTGGCGACAGATCGCCCCGCACATCGCTCCCTCAGCGCGGCCGGTGGGCCATCTTCCCTTGTCGGTCGTGTAGGGCCCATCGCGGGCTCGTCACAAGCGCGCCACCGGGACACGGGGCCAGGGGAATTCGTCGTTGGTCGCGGCAGCAGAGGCAAACTGCGAAACCTCATAAGAGTACCGGTCTCCTGGGATCGAGTCTATGGCAAACCGGCCCCTTGTGGCAGGGTTAGCTCCTGTTTCTTGCCCGATTTTCCCTGATGGATGCCCGTATGATCCGCAGATCAGGCTACGATCACCCAGCATCCCTGCTTTACCTGTCGCCCCCGCAGTGGGTCGCAGGTATGACTCCCAGGGTGGCCTGCGGCCATCGCCGAACCGGGCTGTGCGCCTACCTGTGCTCACTTATTCTCCATTTGTGGGCGCGTATTGGGCACGAATCGGGAATGCGGCATGCGAAATCACGAGCTCGGAGGTTTCCTCCCGTCACTGCCCGAGTAATCGGATTCTTCCACTGCGCATTGCGACATCCCTAATCACCCCCCCAATGGTCGATTTCCTGAGGATGCACACACTGCGCTCGCCTGTCATTGGTTGAGACCCCTACTGCGTCGAGATGCGGCAATGTCGAGCAACGTTTCGGGGCCCGCTCAGTGCGTACTGTCTCGGCGAATTGCCGTCACCGATCGGCCGTCTCGCGTCAAGCTTCCCAGCGGTTTCTTGATCCCGGCAGACGGCCCTGCGGCAACCTCTTCCAGCACCGTCGCGGATCCGCTGATGCTGCCGGCCGGCGCAACAGGCTCGCTGGTCGTCGGAGGGGAGACTTTGGGGCAGAGGTATTTCCCCAGCGGTCCCGCCAGCAGAGCGGGGAGCAGGATCAGGTCACCATAGAGGGCCGCGACCAGGAGGGTCAGCATCATGATTCCAAACCGCTGCGTGGGCGTGAAAGTGCTGAGTGCAAACACGGAGAGGCCGAGTCCGCTGATCAGCGTCGTCTGTGTCATCGCCAGCGCCACGCGGCCATAGGCATCCCGAATGGCCTCCCGACGCTCCATCCCTTCCCGAATGGCCCGCCGGAACCAGGTGAGGAAGTGGATCGTGTCGTCGACGGCTACGCCCAGTGCCACACTGGCCGTCATCATGGTGCCGAGGTCCACCAGCGTCCCCATGTGGCCCATCGCGCCGAAGATCAGCACGACCGGCAACACATTCGGGATCATGGAGACGAGTCCGCCGCGCACGTTGAGCAGCTGTCTCTTCTTGGTCCGCACGAGGAACATCATGACGATCGTGATCATGACGAACGCCCAAGCCGTGCTGTTAATCAAGCTATGCAACAGCGTGCGCTGGGCCTTGTAGACGATCGGCACAACGCCGGTATAAGTAACCTCGATCGGCTTGCCGAGTTGTTTTGCCGTCTTGTCCGCGATCGGATCGAAGCCATGTTGGCGAGCATCTACCACATGCTTTGCGTGTTGCCTGATAAACTCCATGTTGTAATCGGGATGATTCTGCAACACGACCACGCAGTCGAACGAGCTGAGCAACTTGCCCCATTGTTCGGAAGTGGCCTTGTCTCCCAACGGTTTGGCAACGGGATCGTGCCATTCCAGCAGTTGTCGTGGTGCGCGGCCACCGCTCCTGCGCCCCTCGAACTTCTTGGCACGCAGTATGTCCCCCAGGACTTGGGCGAACACCTGGTCTACTCCCAGGGCCTCATCACTTTGCTTGGCGATATCTTGTGTGGATAGCTCATGTGTCGGGGTGGAAGTTGGCTTATCTTCGCGGTTTGACTCCACAGTGGCAGCACGCGGGTCGGCAGACCCGAGGATTGCGATACGGGAGTTGTTCCACGCGTTGTCCACCTCGTTCGTGGCCTGGTCGGCACGTTCATCGGCCACCGTATGGAGGATCACATCGCGCAGCTCATAGGCTTTCACGACCGGTTCCACGACGCGTTTCAGTTCGGTGACGAACTGGCCGTAGTCGACATCATTGAGCGCGCCGAGCCTCACGCTGATGCGCCACAATTCCGCGCCATCTTGATCGACTGCCAGGTAGTTCTCTTTCAGCAGACGGTCACGATTTTCCTCAAGACGCTTGTTGGTGGGAAAACGTTGTGAGTCGAGCGGATCGAGAATCGGCGGGGTGAACGTGGCAGCCGACAACGCTTGCCCCACCACGTTTTGCCCCTTCTCACCAAACACTTTCTCCACGGCGTTCTGTATGTGCGCCACGAGTTCAATACGTTCGAGAAAGTTGTACTGGAATTTCTGGTTAGCCAATTCCGTGGTGGAGGGTGGGGGAAGCGAGTCACGCTGTGCGATCGTGGGGTATTGGTGCTGCTTGTCCACGCTGACAATCAGCTCCATGGGGACGATCTTGCCGACATGGGCTTCCAGCCAGGAATAATCGTTGATGATCTTGGAATCGCGATCGAAGAGTTTCAGCAACTGGATGGAGGTGTTCAGCTTGGTCACACCGATTCCTACCGCGACCAGTACCACGAGTGTGCTCACGCTCACCCACCAGTGATGGTCTACGATCCAGTTTCCCATCGCCATCCAGGCACGTTGGATCTTGTGGTGGAAGCTCGCCTGCGTATCTTCGCTCCGTTGACGATGGTAACCGGGTGGCCAGAGCTGCAGTGCCGAAGGGAGATAGGTGAACAACAACACCAACGTCGCCATGACGCCAATCGCCGAGAATACACCGAATTTCCGGATCGGATAGATGTTGCTGTTATAGAGCGAGAGCAGCCCCAGGGCGGTGGTGAACGCAGCCAGGAAACAAGGGAGAAAACTGTGCGCCACGGCTCGCCGCGGTGCCCCTTCCAGTCCGTGTTCGAGCACCGTTTCACGGTAGTAATTGACAATGTGCACCGCCCCGGACAGACCGAGCACGTACACGAGCGAGGGCATCGACATCAAAATCGCATCGACACTGCTCCCCGTCCACCAGACAATTCCCAGGCTGCCCACCGCGGCGATCCCCCCCACGATGAAGACCATCAGCGTGACGGTGATCTTGCGGAAACAAAGATATCCCAGCCCGAGTCCGAGCGCGACGGAAAAACCGATCAATCGGACCAACGTGATCTGGCCCTCCTCGTCGATCGCCACGTTGTCGACCGGCGGGCCCCCCATCCGCAAGACCTTCCCCGTGGCCAATACGTGTTTGGCCAAGGGCATCATCGGCGGCTTGGTCGGTGGGCGGACTCCCGAATCCGCCGCCATGTCGACCAGCTTGCCACGCGGCCTGCCCAGCAGCCCACGCCCAATCACCCGCCGCAGGTCCACCGTTCCCTGGTGGCTCAGCGTGACCATGATGCAGGTCTGCAGGCCTGGAGGCGATATGCCCAGATGGGCAAACATCGCGTTCCAATGGTCCTCCTTATCGAGCAGCGAAGCGGCTGCCAGGCGATCATGCTGGCCGCCGTACTGCTCGGCCACGAGCGTGGCCACGTACGTGTCCACTTTCTGCTGCCACAGAGCCGGCAGTTCTTGCTGCTTGTCGGCCAACAGGACGCGCGGCAGATCCTCCGCCGTCCAGCGAAAATCTTCGTACGGCTCCGGGCCAAACAACGTCCCCTTGAGACGATCCAAAGCGCGGCGGTGAGCAATCTTCTGACGCTCTTCATCCGAGTACTGGGTGCCCAATGGCCACATCGAGCCGCCAGATTTCGACAACTCGGCCAATACCTCCGGCCCCGTCGTAACACTCTTGAGTACACGGGCGGTCAGTTTTCGCGGATCGTCGTGAAAGGCATTCTTCGTCTTCGCGCTCGGCGGTCGGCCGAACTTGGCGACAAAAGTGCCGTCGAGCGATTTGTCACCCCGAATGTTCCGCTGGAACAGGCGGCCGATCGCCCCCAGCATGTTCGAGCGACCTTGCCAGCGATAGAGGTCGCCGTTGGGCGTGACGTAGTACCACGAATCGTCGTTGCCTTTGAGCCATTTCTCGTCCAGGCCGCCCCAATTCAAGTAGTAGTCGCCAGTCGTATAGAGCCCGAGCTGATCGCCCCACTGGCGAGCTCGTACTGCTTCCAAGGCTCGTTCGCGTGCCAGCACTTCCTGCGGCGTCAGATCTTCGCTGTTGGCCGGCGGACTGTTGAGGGCCGCGTCCGAAATGAGTTCTTCGTGATCGGGCTGGATCTCGCCCCGGAGCTTCTTGACGAGCAGCCTGTAACTCTCGTCCTGGTCTGAGCACCCCTCCCAGGTGAGCAACACAAAGGACTGCTCGCCCACGAAATGCTGGGCGAACCAGGCCAATTCCTGCGTTTCCTCGAAACTGTCAGGGAGCCAGTCCTTGACGTTGTTCTCCATCCGCTGCAATGACATGTGCGCACCGCGCAAGCCAAATGGAACGAGGAAAAAGATCACGCACAGAATCAGCAGCGCTCGACGAGCGAAAAAGTCCGGTTTCATGGTCAGGTACACTGTGCGCCAGTCTGGCGTCATCCAAGACGGTTTCCTACCCTTTCTGTCGGCCACTATGGCGACAGACCGCCCTGCATACCGTTCCTGCACGCGGGCCGTTGCCCCTCTCCACAGACCGTGCGCCAAGACCACCACAAGCGCCGCGTCAGAAAAACGGCCGAACTTGAGCGGACCATCGTCGGTCGAGGAGGCAGTAGAGGTAAACTGCGAAGCCGCATAAGATTACCGGCCTCTCGATTTTGAGTCTACGGCAAACCGGTACCAAGGGTTAGGGTGGGAGCCCCGATCTTGATCGAATTCATCCACTCCGCTGCCTCGGTGAACGTTAGACTCGGTGATCGTCTCCCAGCTTGCCAGTGTCCGGCACGTTGGGAGTACCCAATGGGGTGGTAATCGAGGGGTGGCAACGGGGGCATCCATTCAAAAACGAACGCAGTCCGATGACCGCACGTGGGAGCTGACGCCGGCTGCGGATCGAAACCCCCGCACCCAACGTGGTGCAGCATTTTCGTAGCCGAATTCGCCAGAATTCGGACAGTAGCCGGATTCGCCAGAATTCGGACAGTAGCCGGATTCGCCAGAATTCGGACAGTAGCCGGATTCGCCAGAATTCGGACAGTAGCCGGATTCGCCAGAATTCGGACAGTTGCGGGCCGCCCCCGAAGTCTGACGACTTCGGCTCCGAGCTTGCATTCCACCTTTCTCGACTCCAGAATGCTTCACAGCGCTGCCCCACACCCGGTCGTGCACGATGCACCCGGTCGTGCACGATGCACCCGGTCGTGCACGATGCAGTACGGTGGTGTCATCCGGCTCTGCCTGACCAATCGGCGGACGACTGCGTGTCGCGAGCCTGAATTCGCTCTGGTCGTCGGGCCCGGGCCGCCGACCCTGGCCGTTTGGCGGGGTGTCTGGTACCATGCGAGACGCTACTGGGGGTGGAGCGTGGAGACCCGGAAGATCAGTTCGGGGAAGCGTTCTACGCTGCCGGCCCTGACTTCCTGACCTGGCTTGTCGGTCGGGTCAGTGGGAGAACCGTTAGCGACCAAACGCCTTACGAGGAAACGTCAAAGAGAAAGCAGATTCATGACCGTGGATGCTCACGTTTACTGCCCGGGCGGGACTGGCAAGAAGATCAAACATTGTGCTTGTCGCGACATTACCGGCGAGCTGGAGAAGATCATGCGGGCGATGGAGGGGAACCAGCGCATTGCGGCGTTGGGTCGCATCAATCGCGTGCTCGCCACCAAGGCAAACCGGCCGTGCCTTCTTTCCCTGAAGATCCTGACTCTGATGGATATGAAAGACATGCAGGGTCTGGAAGAGACGGTGACGACGTTTGTGAAGGTGGCTCCCGATAACGCGCTTGCCCACACCTTTGCGGCGTTGCTGGAAGTGCGCAAGAACCATGTCAAGGCTGCGGTCAATTCCGTGCAGACGGCCATCGAGCATGCGCACGACAGTTTTCCAGGCGAACTATACGACGCGATCGGCACGGTAGCTCAGGCGTTGGCGGCCGACAATAAGTACGTAGCCGCTCGTGGACATCTCTTGTTTCGTGCGATGATCGGCAATCAGGACGAAGAGGCCATTCGTCCCTTGCTATCCATCTCGTCAGCCAATGGCGTTCCCACGCTGTTAAAACGCGATTTCATTTTTACGTTCGATTGCGCAGATGCCGCGTGGGCGAAGCAGTTTCAAGACGTGGCCAAGGACCTGTCGCGCGGTGCCTGGAGGTCCGGGCTTAGGCGACTTGAGAAGCTCGATCAGGAGTATCCTGGGCAAGCGGCGATCCTTCTGAATATTGCCACGGCTCACAGCTACCTGGGCAATTCGCAGGCTGTTCAAGCGTGGCACACATTCGCGATGCTGGAATCGCTCGATTTCGACACGGCGGTCATGGCGGAGGCCACTTCTCAGTTGCTTGATTACGAAGCCTCGCGCAAGACGATCGGCTTGGTGAAACTCACGTTGAACGTGTCCGATGCCAACGCGTTGCAGGAGAAGTTTCTCTCGTCCAAGGTGATCGTGTCGAGCCCGGTGGATCCCGCGGAACTGCGTGATGAAGGGACGCCGCCGCCGAAAGCCGTATTCCAGCTGGTTGATCGGCCCATGCCAGATTCGGGCACCGAACTGACGACTCGATTTGACGCCCCGGATTCTCTGCCAGATGCTTCTTTTCGGCAAGGAAACGGATCGTGATGCCCGCCTGGAAGTCGCGCTGGCCAAAGGCTCGCAATACGATCAGGTTCGCGCGACGCTGGCGGAGATCGTGGGGGACCTGCTCATCGCCGGTGGGGAAAGCGAAGAAGTCATGGATACGATCCCGCTGGAATCGGTCGAGTTGTTCCCGACTTTGCGGTTTCCCCGCGAAACACCCTTCGACGTGCGTAAACACTTGGCCAGTGAAGTGGCCATGGCCGCGTTTTCACAGCGTTGGCCCGAGCTGCCGCAATCGGTTCTGGATGACAAGACTCCCGCGCAAGTTGCCGGCGATCCGGCGTATCGAGTACGGCTCTCAGCCGTCTTGCTGGTGCTGGAACAATTGGTCGAGATCGAGTCGTGGCCGGCGGATGTCGATCAGCTGCGTCGCTCGCTGGGAGTTGCCGTGCCGGCACCGATTGACCCGACTCAAATCGATCTCTCGTCGTTGGAACCGCTGGACTGGGCCCGTGTCGAACCGGAGAAACTGACGGATGACCAGTTGCTTGATTTGTATCGACAAGCGGCTTTGTTCAGTGCTCGCACCGCTTTGCGACGACTTGGCGTGGAAGCGTTGGGACGCACGAATCTGAGTGGGCGAATCGACATGGCGGCGGTCAGCGGCGGCTTGGCCCAGTTGACCGACGATCCCGAGGAAGCGCTTACGTATCTGCGTCGAGCCCGCGAATTTGCGGCCAAAACCAATACGTCCCCCGCCCGCTGGTACCTGGCTGAACTCCCCCTCCGCTTGTTGCGCGGGGAAGCGTCGGAAGCCCGCCACATCATGACCGTGCTCCAGTCGCATCATATTCGCGAACCAGGCGTCTCCGAGGGCCTCTACAATATCCTGGTTCGGTTTGGAGTGATCACTCCCGACGGACGACTCGCCAATGCACCGGAAGCAACGGCACCGGAAGCCGCGGCCGATCCCGGCCAGAAGCTGTGGACTCCCGATGCCGCAGCGCCCGCGGCCGGTGAAAAGAAAGAGTCACAGCTGTGGGTGCCGGGTATGGACTGAGGCCTGGGGAACGATACGGCGGTGGCACGCGCACCCCAAGAGGAACCTCGCCGATGAGTGAGGATGCACGACACATGACTCGCGCGCTCGAATTGGCAGCGCGCGGTGAAGGGCAGGTCGAGCCGAACCCCATGGTGGGATGTGTGATTGCCCGTGACGGGGTTTGTATCGGAGAGGGTTGGCATCAGCGTTTCGGCGGTCCGCATGCCGAAGTGGAAGCCTTGGGATCCGTGCAGGGATCCGCTGCCGGCGCGACGATGTACGTCACTCTTGAGCCTTGCTGTCACACGGGCAAGACGCCCCCTTGCACCGAGGCGATTGTGCGGACCGGCATCGGACGCGTCGTCGTGGCTCAGGTCGATCCCTTTCCAGCCGTGGCCGGCCAAGGTGTCCAACGACTCCGCGATGCGGGGATCGTGGTGGACGTGGGACTGCTCGAGGAGTCAGCGCGGCAGTTAAACGCACCCTACCGCAAACTCATCCAGCAGCAGACTCCCTGGATCATCGCCAAATGGGCCATGACGCTCGACGGCAAATTGGCCAGCCGCACGGGGTACAGCCAATGGATCAGCAGTGCCGCGTCGCGCCAGCGAGTACATCAGCTGCGTCAGCGAGTCGATGCCGTGATGGTCGGACGTGGTACGGCACAAGCCGACGATCCGCTGCTCACTGCCCGACCGGCGGGCAGCACGCACGGTCACCCGCATCGTCGTCGATTCTTCTGCCAGCCTGTCGCTCGAAAGCCGCTTGGTGCGGACGTGTCACGAGCAGCCTGTGCTGGTGGCGATCTCTCCGGCTGCCGCTTCCCAACGCCGTGTTCGTTTGGAGGAAGCCGGGTGCGAAGTGTTTCTCTGCCCCGGCCAAAGTCCCTCCGAGCGACTGCAGGGACTGCTGATCGAATTGGGAAAGCGTCGCATGACCAACGTGCTGGTGGAAGGGGGAGGTCAACTGCTCGGGAGCTTATGGGATCTGGACGCGATTGACGAAGTGCACGTCTTTGTGGCACCTAAACTGGTTGGCGGCCAGGCCGCTACCAGTCCGCTCGCCGGCTATGGGCCGATCCGAAATTCCGGAGTTGCCCTCGCTCCGCAACCCACATATCGAAGTTCTCGATGCAGGATGTCTATGTCACGGGACGACTGATACGCCATTCGCCTGACCGCGACGATTAAGTCGCTCGGGAGACAAAACAAAGGCAGCCTTAAGTGGCATCGATAAACGTCGGTTGAAGGTCATTACTCTTACTCTTCCTCTTACTCTTACTCATAATCTTACTCATAATCTTAATCCTCTTTGCGTCGTCGTATGCACGCAGTCGTGTCAAATATTCTCTGGTGAGCAGCGATGCCGAACTGGCGGATTGGTTCGGTCGACCTCGCCCCACCGCGATGCTGGAAACGTGCTCATGGGCGGTGAGGCCGACCAGGGATGTAAGATTAGGATTAAGATTAAGATTAAGAGTAAGAGTAGCGAGCGAGTGCCTGCCTTGCTGACGGGAAGATAGGGATCCACAGGAGCCCGGATCATGAGATACGTATTGAGTGCGATCGTATTGGCCAGCCTCATGACTGCCGACCATGTGGCAACGGCCGCACCGCAGGTGCTGGTCGAAGCGGAGAGTTTTGCCGATCCTGGCGGATGGGTCTTGGATACGCAGTTCATCGCCAACATGGGGTCGCCGTACTTGCTGGCTCATGGGTTGGGACGCCCCGTGAAAGATGCGACGACCGAAGTCCGATTGCCTGGTGTGGGAACGTATCGAGTCTTCGTGCGGACCAAAGACTGGGTGGCGCGCTGGCAGGCGCCGGGCCAACCTGGTCGCTTCCAAGTGCTGATCGACGGCCAGCCTCTGACCGTGACATTCGGCACGCAGGGAGCTGATTGGTACTGGCAGGATGGCGGTACGGTGGACGTGGCAAACGCGACGATCAAATTGACGCTCCACGATCTCACCGGGTTTGAAGGGCGATGTGATGCGATTCTCTTGAGCAAGGATCCAGCCTACACGCCGCCCAACGATATGCTCGTGCTGCCACAGTGGCGTCGAGTGCTGTTGGGACTCGACGAAGAGCCACGGCAACGCAAGGATTATGATCTGGTGGTGATCGGTGGAGGCTATTCGGGAATGGGGGCTGCCATCTCGGCTGCTCGGTTGGGTTGCCGCGTTGCGCTGCTGCAGGATCGTCCGGTCTTGGGCGGAAATGGATCGAGCGAAGTGCGCGTGTGGGCGAACGGCTTGATTCGGCGAGGCGAGTTTCCGCGAGTCGGCGAGATCGTCGAAGAATTTTCTGATCAGGCCGGCAAATCACCAGGGACCGCCCAGGAGTTTGGTGACAACGTGAAAGAGGCGGTGGTGCGTGCCGAGAAGAATATCGATCTCTTTTTGAACCATCACGCGTACAAAGTCGACATGGACGGAAAGCGTCTGACGGCGGTGACCGCTTTCGATACGCGCAGCGGAGAGCATTCTCTTTTCTTCGGTCGGCTCTTTGCCGACTGCACCGGACATGGCACGATCGGATATCTGGCCGGCGCCGATTGGGAGATGACACCCGTCCAACGGATGGGAATGAGCAATATGTGGGTGTGGGAAGAGTTGGACAAGCCCGTCGAGTTTCCCGAGACGCCCTGGGCTCTAGATCTGGAAATGAAGGACTTTCCGTACCCGCGGGAGCATCATGGCGAGTGGTTCTGGGAAAGCGGATTTGACAAGGACCCGATTGGGGACGCCGAAGCGATCCGCGATTGGAACTTGCGAGCGGTGTTTGGCGCCTTTAACGCGATGAAGAATAAGGACGGTCGCGATCAACACCGTAACGCGCAGTTGGCTTGGATCGCCTTTGTCGGAGGGCCGCGCGAATCGCGACGCCTGATGGGCGAAGTCGTACTCTCCAAGGAAGATATTATCGAGCAACGAAAGTTCCCGGATGGAATTGTCCCCAGCACCTGGTCCATCGATCTCCATTACGCTAAGAAGCAATACGCCAAGAAGTACCCCGACAATCCCTTTATTTCCGTCGCCGAGTTCGACACGCGTGTGGATCGGACGTATGGCTACCCGATTCCCTATCGGTGCTTCTATTCGCGCAATATTGAGAACCTCTTCATGGCCGGTCGTTGTGTCAGTGTGACGCATGAGGCGCTGGGCACGGTACGGGTCATGAAGACATGTGGCATGATGGGTGAGGTCGTTGGCAAGGCGGCGTCGATCTGCGTGATTCACGATTGCTGGCCGCGTGACGTCTACTCGCACTACCTGGATGATCTGAAAGAACTCTGCCGACTCCCCGGCCAGGCTCGACGCAGCACCGTCAACGATCCGTTGGAGATCCCGGCGGATGTTCCGATTGCCTTGCCCGAAGGGCCGCCGACCGGCCTGGACCCCAGCAAACTCGAGGGCCTTGTCGTGGACGATGTTAAGGCGAAGAAGTCGGGCCCATGGGGAGCCGGGGCCGGCTTGAAAGGCTATGTCGGTTACGGCTATCTGTATGCCGGCGAGGGAAGTGGGGCGTCCATCGAGTTCGCCGCTACCGCCACCGAGGCGGGACGCTATGAAGTACGCATCGCCTATCGGCCGCACGAGAACCGAGGTGCGAAGGTGCCGGTGACCGTTCGGACCAAATCGTCGGAGAAAACCCAACGCGTCAACATGCAGGCCGAGCCGCCACTGGAAAACGGCTTTCTGTCGCTAGGCGCCTTTGATCTCGCTGCCGGCGAGACGTGTCTGGTCACGATTTCGCCAGCAGACGCCGGAGGGCTGGCCTGCGCCGATGCAGTGCAACTCGTGCCGGTGAAATGAAGCGGCAGGCCGTCTCTTGAGTATTACGACAGTCGACTCCCGAGAGCGTCCACGTCTGGTCCGGCGCACCCGAGCCGTCGTGATCCATGCGCTGCGAGTCGGGTTGTTCCTGGCCATCCTGCTGGTGATTCGCCAGAAGCACATTGCCTGGCACGCCCAGCAATCGCTTCTGAGCGCCCGGAGCGTACCCATCGAACGACTACGGAAGTTCCTTCCGACGGCCCACGCGATTCGTGGTTGGGATCCTCAGCTTGCCGCTCAAATCGTCACCGATGAGGATGGTAACACGCTCGGATTCGCCGTGCAGACGTCTCCCACATGTGATCATGTTATCGGCTACTCGGGACCGACCAATGTCTTGATCGCTTTCGACAGCCAGATTCGAGTGATCGGGTTGGATGTGCTCGAAAGCCACGATACGGTCGAGCATGTCGAGGATGTGACGAGCAACGAGCGTTTCATGCACGCCCTTGACCGGCTGGATTGGCAGGCGGCGGGCAATCGGCCCGATGTGGATGGGGTCAGTGGCGCGACACTGACCAGCCTGGCGATTGTCGAAGCGATTAGCCAACGCTTGGGCCGTCCTTGTCCTTCGCTGCGATTCCCCCAGCCGCTCAATGTCGATGAACTGAAGCCGGTCCTGCCGCGAGCAGAGAGGATCAGCCCGCGACCCCTCCAAGGATTGGTCTACGATGTTCTCGATGAGCATGATCAGCCCATTGGCTCGGTCGTCCGCACCTCTCCTACGTGTGACGGGGTGACCGGCTACCAGGGTCCTACCGACGCGTTGATTGCGTTCGACGAGCAGCATCGCGTGGCGAGAATCGCGATCCGCTCCAGTTACGACAACGAGCCGTATGTTAGTTATGTTCGTGAGGATGAGTACTTCTGTACCCTCTTCAATCATCTTGGCCTGAATGAACTGGCCGGGTTGGATCTAAAGGCGGCGGAAGTGGAAGGAGTGTCGGGAGCCACGATGACCAGCATGGCCGTGGCGCGATCGCTGACCCAAACAGCAGCGGCCGCTGCCGTGCGACGAGAGCCCCTTCCGCTGCTGGTTGTCTCGCCGCGCGCTGCGGGGACCTGCGTCATGCTCGTGTTGGGATTGCTGATGACCTTCTCGCACCTGCGTGGCCGACCCCGCCTGCGACTGCTGTTTCGCTTGGTGCTGGTCGTCTATCTCGGTTTTGTCAATGGCGACATGCTGTCCCAGACGCTGTTGGTCGGCTGGGCTCAGAGCGGCGTACCCTGGCGGTTGGCACCTGGACTGGTATTGCTCTCCGGTGCCGCACTGCTGGTTCCCGTTTTTTCCAGGCGGCAGTTATACTGCCATCACCTGTGTCCCTTTGGCGCCGCACAACAGTTGCTTGTCCCTCGCGCCTCCTGGCGCTGGAGGGTCCCTCGCCCTGTCCGTTGCCTGCTGTCAGCGATCCCGCCGGCATTATTGCTCCTGGTCCTACTGACTGCGATGCTCCACTTGCCCCTTAATTTGGCGAGCATCGAACCGTTTGACGCGTTCGTGTATTGGATCGCCGGCACGGCGACCATCGGGATCGCAGTGGTTGGCCTTGTCTCTTCGACGGTGGTGCCGATGTCCTATTGTCGTTTTGGCTGCCCCACCGGAGCGATGCTCGACTACCTCCGGTTTCGCGGGTCCAGCGATCGGCTCACTCGCCGAGACCTGATAGCGGTTGGTTTGTTGGCCGTCGCGTGGATGTTGTGAGCGAACGTACCGGCGCTGGTGGTTGGGCGCGAAAAGGAAAGATTTTGGCCGCACGAGGCCAAGTGAGAGCCACACGTCCCTGTTCCGTATGGACTTCCTCAGCCCCGAACGGGGCGCGCTAGGCCAGCCCAGGCCGTAGTGAGGTCGCCATCGGCGACCGAATGCAGGCCTGGGGAGACAAACGAAAACAGCGGTCGGTCGAGCCCCCGACATGCCATCACACCGGCACGTTATCGAGACCGAAACACGTCCGCGTTGTGCCTCGGGCGTCGGCGCAATACACGAAACCGGCGGCGGCTTGATCCGGCCTCGGCATGCCACCGTCTTGTTGGTGACATGCTCGCTCGGCCGCCGATCACTTTCGTCTCGATACCCAGCACGGCACTTGTGGCTTCGCCACGGCGTTTGTGCTGGGCTGGCATAGCGCGCCCCTTTCAGGGGCTTTCTTCGCTGGAAGGACAAAGCAATCGGGTGACAAAAAGATAAGTCGGCAGAGGAGATCTTTTTGTCATCCGGTCTTTTTGTCCTTATCTGCCCCATTCAAGATCTCTTGCATCATTTCGAAAGGTTTCGAAGTTCATTGATCGGTTGGGTGGCTCCCTCGCGATTCTCGGATGGTGGAGGTTGATTTCCGAAATCGAGGTCCGCGGGAAGTATATGTGCGGTGCCGGAAGTAACGGAGGCATAGCCTCCCGGCGAGCCACCCGCGAGAGGGCTTCAACACAAAAGTGTGAGAACCGGGGGAAAATCGGAGGGTGAACAAGGGGCGTCCATTCCACTAAGATGATGGGTTTATCCTTGGTTTACTCTCTTCGTCTGACGTTCCGGGGCTTACTTTCCCGGAACGGAAGGTTTGCGGATATGCCCATCTCGGATGTTGTGATTCGTGGCGCTCGGGAGCACAATCTGCGCGATGTCGACGTGGTGCTGCCGCGCAACCAGTTGATTTGCCTTACCGGCGTCAGCGGGTCGGGCAAGAGTTCCCTGGCGTTTGACACGGTCTACGCCGAGGGGCAACGACGATATGTCGAGAGTCTCTCGAGCTATGCCCGTCATTTTCTCGGCCAGATGCCCAAGCCGGATGTCGACAATATTGCGGGGCTCAGCCCTTCCATTTCGATCTCGCAGAAATCGAGTGGTTCCAACCCGCGTTCGACCGTCGGCACGATCACCGAAATTTACGATTTTTTGCGAGTCCTCTACGCGCGCGTGGGACAGGGATTCTGTCCCGAGTGTGGTAACCTCATCACGGCTCAGTCGCGGGAGAGGATTCTGGCCAGCATTCTGGCGATGCCCAGTAATACTCGCTTCGCCGTCCTGGCACCCCTGATTCGACAGCAAAAAGGCGAATATCGAGACTTGTTTGAAGATCTCAGCAAGCAGGGATTTGCTCGGGCCCGAGTGGACGGTCGGATGGTGCGGTTGAGCGATTCGTTGAAACTCGATCGACAGATGCGCCATGACATCGAGGTAGTGATTGACCGTCTGGTGATCAAGCCGGGCCTCCGATCGCGTTTGGCGGAAGCGGTTGAGCAGGCTTTGAAGTTGGGACACGAAACACTGCTCATCGTGCTGGAAGACGAGTCCGCGACCCAGACGCGTGCATCGGGCGAGCCAGCTAATCCTGACGAGGCGGCGACATCGAGTCCCGCTCCATCTTCCGAGAAGATTTATTCGACTCAGTACGCCTGTACCGATTGCGCGGTGAGCTTCGAGCCGCCCAGTCCGCAATTGTTCAGCTTCAACAGCCCGCAAGGTATGTGTCCCAGTTGTGACGGCCTGGGCCAACTCTACTCATTTGACCCTGAGTTGCTTGTTCCCGATGACCGTCTGTCGTTCAAGCAGGGGGGCATCGAGATACTGGGCCCCTGGAAGGAACTGGGCCGTTGGCGGCGTCACCTGTATCAGGGAGTGGCCGACACGATCGAGCGTTGGAAGGAGTTGCCTGCCGGCACCATGCTCGAAACGCCCTGGGGCGAACTGGCGGCGGAGCTACAGCGATTGTGGCTCTGGGGAACGGGTAGCCGGCACATTACCTATACCTGGCGCGGCGGCGCTTCACCGATGAAGTACGGAGGCACGTACGACGGCATCATCCCGGAATTACTGAGCAAGTATCGCACGAGCAAGAGTCGTCCGCAGTTGCGAAAACTCGAGAAGTACATGCGGACACTCCCCTGCAGCGAATGTGACGGCCAACGGCTCATTCGGCAGGCTCGCTGGGTGAAAATCACGTCGCATCATCCGGCTTTCCAGCCAGGCGCAACCAGATCGCTGCCGGAGGTCTGTCGTTTGTCGATCCGCGAAGCGGCGCTGTTTTTGGAGGAGTTGGAGCTGGATGCGACCGGTCAGGTCATTGCCGCCGAAGTGTTGAAGGAGATCCGCAGTCGGTTAGGTTTCCTGCTCAACGTGGGGCTCGACTATCTCACACTCGAACGCACGGCACCGACTCTGTCGGGTGGCGAATCCCAGCGCATCCGGTTGGCAAGCCAGATCGGTTCGGGCCTGGTCGGTGTTCTGTACATACTCGACGAACCCTCGATCGGCTTGCATCCGCGCGACAACGGACGCCTGCTCCGCACGTTGCACCATCTGCGCGACATGGGCAATACGGTAGTCGTGGTCGAGCACGATGAGGAGACGATGCGCGCGGCGGACCACATCATTGATTTTGGCCCCGGCCCCGGCGTACGTGGTGGAGAGGTGGTTGTGTCGGGGACGCTGGAGCAGGTTATCGAGGCACCGGCCAGTGTCACGGGGAAATACTTATCCGGCGCGCTGAAGATTGACGTGCCGCTGCAACGTCGCACGATCAGCGACAAAGTGCTCCGCATTGTGGGAGCGTCACACAACAACCTGAAGAATATTGATATCGAGATCCCGACCGGCGCGTTTGTCTGCGTGACAGGGGTGTCGGGATCGGGCAAGAGCTCCCTGGTCAATGATATCCTGGTGGAGGCCTTGCGCCGTGATTTGAATGGTGGGCTCGGTGAGCCGGGCGCCCATCAGAGAATCGAAGGGCTGGAGCATCTCGATAAACTGATTGCGATCGACCAGTCGCCGATCGGCCGCACGCCTCGCAGTAATCCGGGCACCTACATCAAGGTGTTCGACGACATTCGCAACTTGTTCGCCCAGCTGCCGGAGTCAAAGCTGCGCGGGTACAAGCCGGGTCGTTTCAGTTTTAATGTGAAGCGAGGGAGGTGTGAAGCCTGCGAGGGGAATGGATCGAATCGGTTGGAAATGGATTTTTTGGCGGATGTCTGGGTGACCTGCCCGGTTTGCGAGGGGCACCGCTACAACCACGAAACGCTACAGGTGAAATTCAAAGGAAAATCGATTGCCGAGGTGCTGGAAATGGATGTCCAGCAAGCGTTGGAGTTGTTTGAGAACATTCCGAATATTCGACACAAGCTGCAGACACTCCACGATGTGGGACTCGATTACGTCAAGTTAGGCCAGCCCTCCCCGACGCTTTCCGGGGGCGAAGCACAGCGCATCAAGCTGGCTCGGGAATTGGTCAAACGGAGCACGGGCCAGACGCTCTATCTGCTGGATGAACCGACAACCGGTTTGCACTTTGCCGACATCCAGTTGCTCTTGAAAGTGCTGCATGACTTCGTGGATGCCGAGAATACCGTGTTGGTGGTGGAGCACAATCTGGACGTCGTGAAGACGGCTGATTGGATTATTGATCTGGGACCGGAGGGAGGAGATGGAGGCGGCCAGATCGTGGTGGCCGGCACGCCAGAACAGGTTGCCCAGTGCAGCGCTTCGTATACCGGGCAAGCTCTGGCTGAATTGCTGACGGATCGCGCTGCTTCCCAGCGGAGAAAGGACCGCGCACACGGCAGCAACCGCGGTCAACGCCGTCGAGTGGAAGTGAGCCAGAAGCTGACCGTGCAGGGCGCTCAACAACACAACCTCAAGTCGGTCAGTATCGAGCTGAAGCGTGATGCCATGACCGTGTTTTGCGGGCCGAGCGGATCGGGCAAGACGTCGCTGGCGATGGATACGATTTACGCGGAAGGCCAGCGACGCTATGTGGAAAGTCTCAGCGCATATGCTCGGCAATTCGTCAGCCAGATGCAGAAGCCGCGTGTGGACCATATCGATGGTTTGTCTCCGGCCATTGCCATTGAGCAGAAGAACTTGGGGCACACGCCGCGTAGCACGGTTGGTACGGTGACCGAAATCTACGACTACCTGCGCATCCTGCTGGCACGCCTGGGAACTCCCTATTGCCCGGATTGTGACGTCGCCATCGGGACTCAGACGGTCGATGAAATTGTCGCCAAGGTAATGGATGTCGAAGAGGCCACGCGACTTTACCTGCTTTCCCCGGTGGAGGTCGCGGTGGGACAGGACTACGAGTCGTTGTGGAAGGATGTCAAAGCCAATGGTTACCCGCGAGTTCGTATCGACGGGCAGACTTGTAGCGTAGACGAGACTCCCGATATCGACCGCCGCCGCAAGCACCGTGTGGAAGTGGTGATCGATCGTGTCATCGTCAGGAAGAATGCCCGGTCACGAATCGCCGAGTCGGTGGAAAACGGTTTGGCATTGGGGAAAGGCGTGCTGCTGGTGGCGCGCGAGCAACCGGGAGTGGCCGAAACAGAGTGGGAAACGGTGCGGCACAGCCAGCACCTGGCTTGCGATCGATGTGGTCGCAGTTTCGAGCAGCTCACGCCACACAGCTTTTCCTTTAACAGTCCACTTGGCTGGTGCCCGGCCTGTGAAGGACTTGGGACACAGACCGGGGCGAATCCGGCGGTACTACTGAGTGATCCCAAGCGGACGCTCGCTGACGGTGCCGTGGCGCTCTGGCCCGACGTCAGTCATCAAGTGTCACGGTGGATGCTGGCCGCGCTGGCCCGCGGCACCGGTGTTCCGCTGGACGTCCCCTTTGATCAACTGGGAGGACGCCATCGCCGAATGATCATGCACGGTCTGCCGGACCTGTGGCTGGATGTCTACCAAGACGATCGCCCTCACGACGGCCCACCACTGTTTCGCTATCAGTTTAAAGGGCTCTATCCGGCGCTGGAGGAAGCGGCCCGCCTCTCGCCGTCGCTTCGCGCACGACTGGAACACTTGATTGACGAGGTAACTTGTTCGGTATGCGGCGGCAGCCGACTGCGGGACGATGCGTCGGCCGTGCGATTCCAGGGGGCCACGATTGACGAATTGTGTCGTCGCCCGCTCGGTGAGCTGCAGAAAGAGATGGAACGCTGGAAGTTGTCCGCACGCGATAAACGTATAGCCGGCGAATTGCTCAGGGAAGTGGACGGTCGCGTCAAGTTCCTCAATGACGTCGGTCTGCCTTATCTGACGCTGGGACGTGGAGCAGCGACGTTGTCCAACGGCGAGGCGCAACGGATTCGGCTTGCCAGTCAGCTTGGCAGCGGTCTGTGTGGCGTGCTGTACGTGCTGGATGAACCGACGATCGGCCTGCATCCGCGCGATAATGCCCGCTTGCTGACCGCCTTGCACAAGCTGCGAGATCTCGGCAACACGCTGATTGTGGTCGAACACGATCGGGAAGTGATTGAGGGCAGTGATTATGTTTGCGATTTTGGACCGGGTGCCGGAAAACACGGCGGTGAAGTCGTCGCGCAAGGGACCCCCAGCCAGTTGTCCCGACGTCGAGCGTCCTTGACCGGACCTTTCTTGAGCGGCAAGAGAGCGATTCCCATTCCCAGCAATCGACGCATGCTGCCCGGGAAAACCACGACGGAAACCGCGACGGAAACCACGACGGAAACCACTCCCCGGAAACGGCGGAAAGGTCAGCGATCCGCTCCCCCCGCGGTCGCGGAGAGTGCCCTCTGGCAACCACCCGGCAATCAGTGGCTGGAAGTGATCGGCGCGCGCCACAACAACTTGCGGGATGTCCAGTTGCGCATTCCGTTGGGAACGCTCACCGCCATTACCGGCCCCAGTGGGAGCGGCAAAAGTTCACTGGCCGATGACGTGCTCTATCAGGCTTTAGCTCGCCGTCTGCATCGCGCCAACGTGATCCCTGGCGCTCATGACAAGATCGAAGGTATCGAGTTCATCAACAAGGTGATCCGCGTCGATCAACAGCCGCTGGGCAATTCGCCCACATCGAATCCGGCGACTTACACCGGCGTGTTCGAACTGATCCGCATGCTCTTTGCGCAGCTACCGGAGTCCAAGGTACGAGGATATTCGCCGCGTCGATTCAGCTTCAACGTGCCGGGGGGGCGATGCGATCGCTGCGAAGGCAACGGTCAGTTGTGCATTGAAATGCATTTCCTGCCCGATGTCTGGGTAGAGTGTGACACCTGTCGGGGCCGGCGGTACAACCCGGAGACCCTGGCCGTCACCTACCACGGCCGCTCGATCAGTGACGTACTGGACATGACCTGTGGCGAGGCGGTCAAGCTGTTCCGGAAAATTCCCAAGATCCGTCGCATTCTGCAGACACTCTGCGACGTGGGACTCGACTACCTGACGCTGGGACAGGCCGCTCCCACGCTCTCGGGAGGCGAAGCCCAACGCGTCAAACTGGCTGCTGAACTGGCTCGCCCCGATACGGGACGCACTCTCTACCTGTTGGACGAACCCACCACCGGACTCCACTTCCAGGATCTGGCGAAATTGCTCGAGGTCCTCCATCGGCTCGTCGATCTGGGCAACACGGTGTTGCTGATTGAACACAACTTGGATGTTGTCAAATCAGCAGACTGGGTGGTCGATATGGGGCCCGAGGCCGGCGAGCAAGGTGGCCACGTCGTGATGGCTGGGACTCCCGAACAACTGGTCGCACATGCCACGGCGTGGATCAGTCGCGACGGAGTCCACAAGCAAGACTGCACTGCTGCGTTCGTATACGGGCGAGGCGCTGTGCAGGGTGCTGGAAGCAGGTCCCTACCAGGAGCGCAAGGCATTTGATGTCGCCGCACAATTGCAGGATGCCGCGGACGATTTGGAGATTGCTGAAGTTGGCAGTGACGCCCGCATGCCGTGGGAGGTCGACGGTCGCAGATGGCACACGCAGGATCGCGTGGGACGCAAGGGGGAGCCCTGCAAATGGGATGGCCAGATCCTGGACCGGGTCGTCGATCGCATCCAGGAATTGGGAGACTTCAGTGAAACGGATTGGAACAGCCGCGGGGTGGTCGAGATTGCTGCGGAGAAGAAATCGATTGGCTGGTTCTTTCACGCCATCACCGGAGAAACGTGGTTGCTCAAGTTGAAGTTCCGTGTGGCCAAGAGCACTTTTCGCCGCCAGGAGTTGATTGACCGTTTCCAATTCAAGACGCTCAATCAGATGGACGAGCTCCCCATCTACGGCAATGAGCCACGCGTGAAATGCCGGTCGCTGCGAGGGCCTTGGCAAGAGGTGCAAATCAATGCTCATACTTGGGACGAAATCGATACACCCGAATTCTGGTCGTTTCTCGAGGAGTCCGTGGCCGGATTCCAGAAGTTCACCATGCTGACCGAACTCAAGCCGGAAGACCACATGCCCTGGAAGAAGTTGGGACAGCGCTGGCATTTCATGCGGAAAGGGTTCCCATCGGGCAAGTCAATCATGTGGGATCTGGCTGTGTGGGAAGAATTGTATGAAATGCTGCACGAACTGGCGCCAGATGGCCAGTTCCTCTGGAATAATCAGATTCTTGTACATTTGTATTTGGCCGGCCAACGCGATCCATGGGTGACGATCAATACCAAACGGCCTCAGTCACTCGACCTCACGCTGACGGGGCCGAAGGGACTGGTAACGCTGGGACGATTGGCAGGGTTGGCCCGTGATCGCGAGCTGGATGCAACGCGAGAAGATCGGGATCTGGTGCGGCTCAAGTTCCGCACGGTCGAAGATCTGCACAAAGGGGACTTGTTGGCACTGCTGCAAGAACATCGCAGCGCGGTGATGGAGCGGTGGAGTGGGAGGGGTGGAGGGTGTGGAGTTGGGTGTGGAGAAAGTGTCACCGTTCACGGAGTTGGAACCGTGCAGGGCTCGTCAACTGTGCACTCTTACTCCTACTCGTACTCCCCTCCCCGTCCGTTGCACGGGCAGATAAATTCACTCAACTCAGCATGAACTGCACCTCTTTGCCAGCGGCATCGACGCGAGTATTTGGGCCAGTCAGAAGAGGGGAAAGGAGTAAGAGTAAGAGTATGGTGAGTAAGAGTAGTAAGAGTAAGAGTATGTGTAAGCTTTTGACTGTTACGTAGAGTAATGAGAGATGTCGGATCACCTTATATCGCCGGTATTCCTGTTTCGCTTCTCGGTTCCCTGTCTCTATCGCCGCCGAGTGTGGGGGGCACAGGGTGCGCCGTTGGAGCCTAAGTACCGCGTGCCGAGTTTTGGGGAACTCGAAGGTAAGAAGCTCTTCGCAGACCTGCGCGTGGCCTGGAACGGTACGGGGCTCTCTTTTCGCTTGCGCGTGACCGGCAAATCGCAGGCTCCCTGGTGCCGAGCCACTCGCCTGGAAGACAGTGATGGTCTACAGGTCTGGATCGATACACGCGATACACATTCGATTCATCGCGCCAGCCGGTATTGCCATCGTTTCGTGTTTTCTGCCGTCGGGAGACGGGGCCGGACTGCGATCGCCGGTGGCCAGGTTATTGCCGATCAATCGAGCGAAGGAGGAACCGAAGGCGGTTGCTACCGCCGCTCTGTGCGTGAGAAGCGAGACACTTGCCGGCGGCTATCTGCTCGAGGCGCACCTGCCCGGCTCCGTGCTCACTGGATTCGATCCAGATGAGTATCCTCGACTAGGTTTCTCGTACGCCGTGATCGACCGCGAGTTGGGTTGGCAAACGCTGAGTGTTGGTCCGGAACTCCCTTTCACGGAAGATCCTTGCCTGTGGGGCACCTTGGAACTGACCCGCGGCTCTGGGACGTGAGACGACCGTGCTGGAACGGAATGTTAGTCGCTAACACGCTTCGTCTGTGACGCCGACTACTCGATGTGGAACGAATCGGGATTGCGGAATACGCAATACGGAACGAGAAACCGCGTGAAGAGTGCCATTCTGATTCCGCATTCCGCATTGCGCATTCCGCATTCCCTAATCGTTCCGGTCGTCCAAGTCAGCAAAACGAGACTCGTTGACGCCCACTTTGGCTGTGGCCGCGGGCCACGATAGAGAGAGGGCGTAGCACCACCTGCTGAGCTACCGATCGATCGTTCGCCTCGCGGCAGTCGTCCGTGCTTGCTGTCGCCTTCACATCACGTACACTGGTGTGCAGCCCTCGGTTCCGCCCATCGAAGGAGCACCTGATGCGTCTCTCTCTGCTCTCTGTGCTGGCTTGATTGTGCTGAGCATCACGTTCGCTCCAGGAGCCGCGACACGAGCCGCGGAGCCACCCAGGCAGGCGTGGTTTCCCCAGGCGACTGTGTTGCCTCCGCCCGGCGGACAGGTCATTCCTGTCGCCAACGTCGAACAGTTGTTTCAAGCCGCAGTCGACGTCCAGCCGGGAGGGACCATCTTGTTGGCCGACGGACACTACCTGCTGCCTCGCTATTTTGAACTGCATACGGATCGCGTGACGCTGCGCAGCGCCTCGGGCGAGCGAGATAGTGTGGTGCTCGATGGCCAGCGGAGCCAAGATGGGGAGTTGGTCGGGATCTCGAACTGCGCAGGTGTGACCGTTGCCGATGTGACGATTCAGAACATCAAGTGGAACGGATTCAAGATCAACTCGAACAAACATGCATCGCAGGTCACTATTCGAAACTGCGTGATTCACAATATCTGGCAGCGCGGCGTGAAGGGACCTGCGGTCGACAAACAGGATCGCGGTTCGTTCTGGCCGACGGCGTGCCGTATCGAGTTCTGCTTGTTCTACAACGATCGCCCGAAACAGTATACCGACGACCCGACCGATACGTCAGACACGTTTGGCGGCAACTACATCGGTGGCATTGATGCCATGCATGCCAGGGAGTGGGTGATCTGTGACAACGTGTTCGTGGGGATACACGGACGCACGGGAGAAGGGCGCGGTGCGATTTTTCTCTGGAATGAGTCGCAGGATTGCGTTGTGGAGCGCAATGTGATTATCGACTGTGATTGTGGCATCTGTCTGGGGAACCATTATCGGCACAGCGATGCGCAGTGGCATGACAGCGGTTGCGTGGTACGGAACAACTTCGTCACACGCTGCTCGGAAACCGGCATTCTGGCCGCTCACACACGTGATTGCCAAGTGATCCACAATACGGTTCACGATCCGGCAAGTCGCCTGAACCGGCTGATCTGGGTTCAAGACGATAACGATGGATTCCTGGTTGCCAATAATCTGCTAAGCGGTCCGGATGTTCTGAATACCGGCTCCAGTGAGATTACGACGCGCGGTAACGTAGCGGTCAAGGATCTCACGGCCGCCTTCGTGGACGCGAAGGCCGGAAATCTGCGTCTGACGCGCGACGTGGCCAGCACGAGTGAACGACTTGAACAGGCGCCGTGCGATATCGACGGTCAGCAGCGCCCAGCACAGCCAAACGCCGGAGCCGCTTTATGGGTAGCGGCTCGGCAGGCTCCGATTCAATCGCCGCCGCCAGAGCCGGATTGGGTCGAAGCGATGAAGAAGGTGCATGCCGGCTTCCAGGGTACGGAGGGTTATGTCGCGCAGCTGGGCGACTCCATTACTTACTCGATGGCTTTCTGGTCCCCGCTTGGCTGGGACTATCCTGACCGGTACTTGACCGAGGACGATGGGCTGCCGAAAACGCCCGAGAACGCTCGCTGGCGCGACATCATCAAGGGAACTCGCGACAAGGGGCCCGCCTACGCCAACTACTCCGGTTGGCGTGTCGGACAGTTGATAGAGAACGTCGATGCCGTTCTGCAACGCGAGAAACCAGAAGTCGCGATGATCATGATCGGCACGAATGATATCTCGGGAGACAGTGTTCCGGACAATTATGCGAGGCAACTGTCAGAAGTGATCGATAAGTGTTTTGCCGTGCACTGTGTCCCCCTCCTCAGTACCATTCCACCGCGACGAGGTCATGAAACTTCGGTTGCCAAAGTGAATCGGATCATCCGAGAGACCGCCGCGCAAAAACAGATCCCGCTCGTCGATTTCCATGCAGAGTGCTTGCGGCGGCGACCCGGCAACTCGTGCTATGGCACGATCATTTCCGAAGATGGAGTCCACCCGACAGGTGGCGAAACGCAGGTCTACACCGAAGAGAACCTGAAAAGCTGCGGCTATGCACTGCGCAATTGGGTGCAATTCCTGGCCGTCCGGCAAGTCTACTTCCGAGTGCTCCATCCGGTGGACTAACGGCGCTTTGTTCTGAGCCAATCATCATTGTTGCAGAGGCATTGCACCTACTGCCGCGGCACTTGCCGCGACATTGTCCTGCGCCAGCGTGGTTGGGATTGCGGTGAGTTTTCCCTCAGGTGTCAGACAGGCGACGGTGACCCGGGCCGATGCCAGTTTCATGCCGTCGCAGCAGCGCATGACATCCTGCTGCAATGTGAAGCGGACGCGGCGCACCTGTTGAGGCACGACGGTGATCTCAACTTCATTGCCCAGCAGCGCCGGGACGTGATAGTCGATCTCGACACGCACGACGGCAAACAAGACTCCTCGCCCGACAAAGTCGGCCACCGACGTTCCCGATTCCTCCAACCAGTCGGAGCGAGCCATTTCAAGCCAACGCAGATAATTCGCATAGTAGACGACACCACCTGCGTCGGTGTCCGCATAGTAGACTTTCGTTTTCACGAGTTCGGTTCCTCTGGGATGCGCAGTGCACGTCACTCTGTACTGCCCAGCACGTGGATGCTCTGCGCGTGTTTGACTTGTCTCGGACGAGGGTCTGCCGTACTTTGGATCTCCAGGGCGGAGCAGCGGGCCAGCCTGCAGGTGCCCTGGCGACAATGCCTCGGAATTGGTCGCCTCGGAATATGGTCGCCTCGGAACACTGCCCACTGCAGCGAGCGCCAGGAAACTCACGCGACTAGCAGGACTCTTCCCACGCGGCAAGGCAGCATGCCCGTGCAGGGCCTTCCTTCACGGCGTCCGCCCGCCCGAGCGTGCTTTCGCCAGCCTGTTTGGCTCGATAACATGGACCCAGGCCGCCTGGCGAGGGAAACACGATAGCCTCCAGGGGATCCGTACGAATCATGAACGAGCCCGTCAGCGAGAAACGCGTGATTGATGTCGATGTGACGTATCTCGAGATGCTTGACCCAGCTCAGTTGAATCCTTCACCGGAGACGGAATTGATGGTGCGGGAAGCGGAGATTCCCTTGCCCGAGTTGAATCGATTTCTTTACACCGCAGTCGGGGCTCGCTGGTGCTGGGTTCAGCGTCTGTCCTGGACCTACGAGCAGTGGCAGGAGTATTTGCAGCGCGCCGAGCTGCAAACCTGGGTGGGTTACGTTCGCGGCACGCCAGCCGGCTACTTTGAATTGGAGCAACAGGGGAGCGACGTCGAGATCCGATCGTTCGGGTTGCTTCCACAGTTCATCGGACGTGGCATGGGGGGTGACTTGCTGACGCGCGCGGTGCGGCAAGCCTGGTCCTGGAACGCCGCACGCGTGTGGCTCCATACCTGCACGTTCGACAGCCCGGCGGCCTTGCAGAACTATTTGGCGCGGGGCTTTCGCGTCTACCGGACCGAGCGGATTCAGGAAACCACGCCGCTCCTACCGCACGGTCCCTGGTAGCCATCGTAGCGGGAGCCGCCAGGCTTCCGACAGTACGCCGCCGAGGTGGAGCGGGAGCCGCCAGGCTTCCGCAGTACGCGGAAAATTGGTAACACCTTAGCCGTGTGCCGTGCACGGTGCCTTTGTTTTCACCAGGTAAGGCGTGCCAGGGGGTAAACAGACTGGAATAGCGAATGGTGAATGGTGAATGGTGAATAATTAACGAGGGGAAGGTGGATGAGAAAGCCAATCATCGGGGCGTTGCACTGCGGTGCAAGAACAGAAAAAGGGCGCATCACGGACCGTCAACTATTCACCATTCACCAATCACCATTAATTATTAACTTGGGAGCCATGCATCGTGCATCCGGTACCGTCAGCTCAGAAATCTTGCTCGGTTTCTTTGCTGTCCTTGCTGCCAACGGCTAAGCAATTACGAAAATGGTAACCCAACTTCCGCGGTGGCGAGGCGGACTACTCAGCAACTGTCCGCAGCTGGTTTTCGAAGCAACATCCGTGCGGCTTGAAATCTCGCTGTAATTGTTCCAGCCCCGCTTTCACCAAGAGGATGTCGGCACCACTGAAGAGCAAGCGGGCTCCACGGTCGAGCAGCTCCCGAGCTCGCTCGGCGCCGACACCAGGACAGCCCCAGTGTTTCCCGACGGCGTGGGTGGCGGTGGCGATCCGCCGTAAGGCGTCGTCGATCAGGGGATGTTCAAACTGCCCGGGTATGCCCGCCAGGATACTGAAGTCCGCCGGTCCGAGTATGAGTGCATCGACCCCTTCGACTTGCGCGATTTCCGCCGCTTGATCAACAGCAGCAGGACTCTCCAGCTGGATGACAACAAAGGTCTCGTCATTCGCCTGCTGGACATATTGCTGAGGCGGCACGGAGCAATAGGGGTTGTCAGGGTTGCCGCTGTCGAACCCGCGTTGGCCCAACGGGGCGAACTTGGACCACCGCACGACATCCGCCGCTTCTTGAGCATTGTCACAACGCGGGTACATAATGCCCTGAGCACCGGCTTCCAGCATGCGGCCCATGCGCATGAACTCCCCTTTGGCGGGGCGAGCGATGATGTCACTGGTCCCCACACGCGCGGCACGCATCATCTGTCCAGCCGTTTCCAGGCTCAGGAAATGATGCTCCATGTCCATCCAGATGCCGTCAAAACCCATCAAGCTGGCCAATTCGAAAATGGATGGATCAGTCAAGAAAAGGGCCGTGATGAGGACCGGTTGGTTATGTTGTAGTTTTCGCTTGATTCTGCTCTTGCGCATGGTGGATTCGTGTGCTTGTCTGTTGACTCGTTGAAATGTGTCCCGGTTCCCGGCAGAGTCGCGCCTGCCGTCACGCGGCGGCCGTGGCGACTCGTTGCCGGTTGATTGTAGGCTCCCCCTTACTGCGGTGGCTAGGGTGCCGTGGCTCGAATCGGGGGGCCGGTGGCCTACGGAGTCTGCCCGATCGCTGGCCGGCGCGATCGGTGTAACCGATCTTTCCACCACCAGCAGCACTCCACGTGCACGTCGAGCGGTTCCCAGGCCGGTGTGCACTGAAGTTGCCGCGGACGCACCGCCGAAAATGTCATAGTGCGGCAAGAGAGATAGAGCACGCGCACTGGAGGCAGAACATAGGGACAGGTGGAAGGTACTTCCCGGTAAGTGCTCCAGCCTGCAGGACGTACGTATCCTCCGCGGTCGCTGCCAGCCGTGCTGCGCCAATCGACAATCATGGAAATCGAGCAAAGTGGCTTCACAACGTTCCGGCAGCAACCTTCAGCACTCCAACACTCCGATCCTCCAACACTCCAACCTGGTCGTGGCCACCGACCGGCCGCGTTAGTGGAAGAGCACAGTCCATGGCGTCAAGTCCGTCTCTGATGGAGCCACGTAACTCGCTGAAGGATTACGCGACCGAGTCGGCGCGTCCTTTGGCCAGCATGGTGTTTATTGCGCCGTTGCTGATTGTTTACGAGTGCGGTATCGTCGTGTTGGGACCTCACGCGCTGCGCAATGGTGCGGATACCTGGCTGCGTTATATCCTGGAATGTATCGGACTGGGGCAATACTTCCTGCTGCCGATCCTGACCTGCGGCATCCTGCTCGCCTGGCACCACACACGTCGCGATTCCTGGTCGCTTCAGAGTGGCGTCTTCGCCACAATGCTGTTGGAGTCCATGCTTTTTGCCCTGTTGCTGTTCGGGCTGGCTCACGTGCAGAAGGCACTGTTTGCACCGCTGCCCAATGCTATTGCTTGTGCGAGTCAGGAGGGGGAATCCGCGAGCGCGGTGAGTCGGCTGATCGGGTACTGTGGTGCTGGCATCTACGAAGAGCTCCTCTTCCGCTTGATGCTATTGCCCTCCGTGGCAGGTCTGCTCAAATGGTCCGGACTTGCTTGGCGTGCGAGCCTGATGTGGGCGATCGTTGTTACCAGCCTGATCTTCTCGGCAGCCCATTACCAGTTGTTTACCTCGGCCGGATACGCGTTCGACTGGTATAGTTTCTCGTTCCGGTTTGCCGCCGGCTCTTTTTTTGCAGTACTCTTTGTGGCCCGCGGCTTCGGCATAGCGGCAGGCGCCCACGCCCTGTACGACATTCTGGTCGAGATCATTTGAGGTGCTTTCCTTGCCGCTACGGCCGCCTTGCCACTCCGCAGTGTTAGATCACTCGTGTGACTTGCTGCTAGCGTCGGTCAGCGCGATGATTCGGGTCTTGTCAAGACCCATTTGCCACAGGTTTTTTTCTACCAGGAAACTGGCTTTGTTGATGCTGTGCGAAGCGTCTATAATGGGGTCATTCATACGTCATTTCTGTTTTTTCATTACAACACGCTGGGGGATTCGTCACCGTGTTGTCCGTGAGACCAAAAGTCGCAGAATTAGCATTTCAGCTCTATGGGCGCTCCTGCACCCAGAGCTGTTTCAAGTTCATAAGTCACAATCGATCCAACGCGGGGGATACTCTGCCAAGGTCGATATCACATCGGCCGGACATGTGGTTACGTGGCGCTATGCGGGATTAACGCTGACGGAAGTTGCTGCGTCGGCGCAGAACCCGCTGCCGCAGAAACGGCGTCTGCTGTCGTATCGACTGCGGGGCCAGCGACATGATCGCGTGGAGTGTCGTGGCGGTGTGACCTACCAGACGAGTTTTCAACTGGAGCCGGTGGCGCCTGAGGTCTTCTGGACCTTCCAGCAGGAACTGGCCCATGACGGCCTGCGACGCGGCATGCTGCACATGTTTGATGCCAGTGGCCGCATGACGCTGGGGGCGCTCAGCTACATCAACGTCGAGACACGTAGTCGCAGTATGCTCATCCAGGCCTTTCACACCTTTCCCGACGACTACGCGATCGTGAAAAGCCAATCCTTGTTCGAATTGCCGTAGCGTGTGTGACTGGCACGGCAACTTCCCCAGCTTTCCTATCTCGCGGCAAAAACGGGGAGCCTCCCCGTTTTTCTGGCAGGGTGGGGCGTTAGGAGCGGCGTGGGGCACCGAGGAAGCCGCGGATCGCCTTGTTGACGTGAATCGGACCTTCCAACGGCGCCATGTGACCGCAGGCCGGTATCACGGCGAATTCGGCACCCGGAATCGCTTCGGCCATCGCCTGCATTTCGGCTACACCGCAGATCGCGTCCTGTTGACCGCAGAGGACGAGGGTCGGCACGTGGATGTCCGAGAGCCAAGGGGTCGCATCGGCTCGCTCCGCCATGCCGCAGAGTGCGGCAGCGACTCCGGCAGGTTGGGCCGACTGAATAATCCGCGTCGTGGCTGCCATGATCGATCGGTTTTGGAGCCGAGTGTGATCGGAGAAGAGTTTGGGGATCATGGTCTCGGCCAAAAACGCCGTTCCTTCCTGCAGCACACGTTGGGCCATTTCGCGCCGTGTTTGAGCTGCTTCGGGCGTATCGGGTGCCGCGCGGGTATCGCACAGGATCAGATGGGACAAGCGATCACGGTGACGTCGCCAGAACTGCCAGGCAATGTATCCACCCATCGACAGCCCGCAAAACGTGATGGGCTGGTGGATACCTCGTTGATCCAGCAGCAATGCCAGATCGTCGGCAAATCGTTCCATCGACACGATGCCTGACGTGCCATCACTGCCGCCGAATCCACGCAGGTCGGGGGCCAGCACGTGGAAGTCTTCCGACAAATCGTCGATTTGGCCTTTCCACATTTGATGATCCAAGGGAAAGCCGTGAACCAGCAACAGCGGGTGACCGCTTCCACGCTCGACGACATTGAGTGTGGTGTCTCCAAGTTGGATTCGATTCATTACTGTTCCCAACGCGGGCTGTGGCCGCAAAAAAAGTCATTGGTCATTGGTCATTGGTCATTGGTCATTGGTCATTGGTCGTTGGTCGTTGGTTGCTGGTCGTTGGTCGGGTTGCTGGTTGCTGGTCGTTGTCTGGTGCTCGTTTGTGGGCTGGTCGTGGTGTCGGTGCTGGGCAGGTGGAGCACGGTCGGAGACTCAAGGAACACTGGCAACTGCAGTGACAATGACAAATGACAAATGACAAATAGCGCCCGAGGGCCTCTCACCATGCTCGGATCGCAAGCACACACACCCATTGGACGACCAGTGCCACAACCAGCAGGACGAGGACCCAGTTATCGAGGTATGTCGAAGCGATGTGAGTCTCGGCCGTGGTGGATCCGCCTGATTTGATAGATTCGGTAAGGGATTTGAAATGCCACGATGGCGAAAAAGACAAACCCGGCAGGATTATACCGCCAGGCCTCCAGCAATTGACCGTGTCCCAAGCTGATGAACGAACGCGTTAATCCGCAGCCCGGGCATGGCACGCCGGTAACACGTCGGAAAGTGCAGGTACCCGGCAATGCTACATTGACGATCGGAACGATCACTTGTTGCCCATCGCGCACCCGGAAGGAGAGCGACGCGATAATGATCAGCGCAGTAAGCGACAGGAACACCCAGTGCAACAAAGTGCCTGGTGCTGCGTACCCCGCCGGCGGCCAAGCGTTCGAGGCGGTTGCCGCAGCAGCAGGCGTGGGCGGAGGTGGGGCCGGAGTTGGTAGTGTGCCGTCTGCCGGAGTTGGCGACGCAACCGCAGGGGCTGGCGAGCAAACAGGGGGCTTGTCGGCATGCGGAGTCGACATGTTACATCCAGGGCCGTTGCGAAGTTGGCAGTAGGCGTGCACGAGGAAGCAAACGTTGGTGCAGCTAGGGACTCATGGTCGTCGCGTCCTGCTGGTCTGCCGCTTTTTCCTGAGCGGCGTTCTGTTGCTGCTTGAGGGCCTCTTGGAATAATTTCAATTGCGCCGTCATCGGCGGCGAATGTGGCTCTTGTGCCACGGCCAGCAACTGGTACTTGACGGCGTTCTGGTAGTCGCCCTTCGCGTAGAAGCAACGGCCGAGTGTGTCGAGAAAGCCCGACTGGTTCGGCCGCAGTTCGAGAGACCGAATGCTGCACTGAAGTGATTCGTCGAAATCCCCCTCCGTATTGGCAATCAGCCACGCCAGTTGGTTGTTGCTCAAGGCGAGCTGGTAGACAGCAAGTGCGCGGTCCTCCGCGGGACGCGCGACGCCAGCCTGCGCGGTCAGTTTGCGTATCTCTTGCCGAAAATGCTCCGCGGCCTCCTTGATGCGACGGCGAGTCTCTTCTTTCCAGGCGTCATCCGCTTCCGCAACGCGATGCATCGCGATGAGGACATCCGCGTCGTTCGGGTCGTTTTTAAGTCCCTCCAGCAGCTCTTCACGTTGTCGTTCGAAGTCGTTGTTCTTTCCATGCTGTGCCGCAATGAAAAAATGCATCCGGGACTTGATACCGCCGACATCGCGTCCCAAATCGGTCTCCAGCAGTTCGCGAATCTCCTCTTGTGAATCGATGATGTCAACGAATTTACGGAGCACATCTCCGGCTTCCTGTTCCTTTCCTAATTCGTGAAGCATCTCGGCAAGAGAGATTTGAGCGCGAATGGCCTCCACCGGCTCCTCATCCATCTGCTCTGCGACGTGCCGCAATTCCAGTTCCGCCCATTCGAACAGGCCGTCGTGTTGAAGGTTGAAGGCGATCTCCAGGTGCTTATCGAGTTCCGCTGGAACGGATTGCATGGCCAGGCGAGCAATCTCTTCTGCTTTCGCCGGTTGTTCCAGTTTCATGTATGTCTCGGCCAAACGATACTGCAGCATGGGGTTGCGTTTGAAAGTATCGGGGAACCGGTCCGCAATTTCGACAATGATCGTCCAGCTGTCCCGCTCGCGGAACCACTCGACGGCATCGAGCACCTCTTCGCGGGACGTGTTGAGCAGGTTGATGGTCTTCCGCATCACGACCATGGCTTCATCACGTCGATCCCGCTTCGAGAGTTGATCGGCAAACCATTTGAGCAAGTCGCGTGTCAGCTCTTTGCCAGTTTGATTCGGATTGAGGGCGAGTTGCTCCTCCTCGGCGGCCACCAGCTCATCCCAACGCTCAATCGCAGTCGGCGCGTCGACGAGCAAATCGGCGTAGGCACGCAGCCAATTCGCGGCTTCACGTTTGCTCTTGCCAACACGCATCACCAGCGATTGGCCCAGCTCGGCCCGTTCGGATTCAGGAGCGGGTGGGTTGAGCGACAATATCAGCAAAGCGGCTCTCTTCGACAGGTGTTCCGAGGCCTCGTAACGGACCAGACGGCACAGCGGCCGCAGGCACTTGTCGGGAGGCAGGCCCGCCAGCTGTTCCATCAGGTTCCGCCGCTCACTTTCCTGGCGGCTACCGTAATCCCGCAACAGCTGCTTCACTTCAGGTGAGTCTTCGTCCGTCCACCAGTTGACCTGCATGCTGCGCACCAGATACCGAGCGCTCAACGCAATCTCAATGTCATCGTTCAGCTGAGCTTCGTTCAAAGCATCAAATGCATCCAACCGCAGACGCTCCAGCTCCGCTTTCGCCTTCTGGCGTGTGGCGTACTGTGGCGCTCCAAGCTGTTGGATCAGCTGTCCGATCCGCGTTTCCAGATCGGCTGGGGAATGGGCTAACCCGACCTGCTCCAGTTCCTCAGCCCAGCCAACGCGGAGCGTCGCGGGGAGAGCAAGTACGAGGACTGCGGCCAGTGAAATGGCGGCCCCCCCGTGGCAGAAACAGCACAGTCGCATCATGAAACCACCTCTTCAGCCCAGTGTCAGAAGACTCCTCTGTAAAGAATACCGGACACCGCTTCACAGCGGCAAGAGCGACTACGGCCCCCCGCAGGGGGATGGGAGGGCCTGCGGTGTTCGTTACGCGCCGCTGTGCGCGGATGCCAGTAGGACGGGTCCATCCCGTCCGTGTTCTCCCGCGTGAGAATAGCCCTCCATCAGGTGCACACGATACACGCGGCCGGCAGGACGGAATTCTGGCGCGCTGGGGAAGTGGGGAGCGAGGGGAGCTGCGAAACGGAATGAATTCCGTTCTACGTAGGGGGAAGTGGGGAGCGAGGGGAGCTGCGCAAACGGAATGAATTCCGTTCTACGTAGGGGGAAGTGGGGAGCGAGGGAGCTGCGCAAACGGAATGAATTCCGTTCTACGTAGGGGGAAGTGGGGAGCGAGGGAGCTGCGAACGGAATGAATTCCGTTCTACGTAGGGGGAAGTGGGAGCGAGGGGAGCTCGGAACGGAATGAATTCCGTTCTACGTAGGGGGAAGTGGGGAGCGAGGGGAGCTGCGCAAACGGAATGAATTCCGTTCTTCGACTACGCGTCGTTTGGGCCGTGCCCTTCTTCCATCTGTTCGATGTATCTCCGCAGCCGTTCCAGTTCGTCCGTGACATCTTTGAGAAGCAGCATATTCTGGACGCGTTTGAGCAATTCGATCTTCTGGACCGGCTTGGAGAGGAAATCATCCGTACCGGCATCTACCGCGCGCTCGATATCCCCCAGTTCATCCAGGGCGGTGACCATGAGGACCATGATTCGCTTGGTCTGAGCGTTTTCCTTGATCTTCTTGCAGACCTCGTAGCCGTTCAGCTTGGGCATCATGATGTCGAGCAGGATCAGATCGGGCTCGAACAGCGTTACCCTCTCCAGCGCGTCTTGGCCGTCAACGGCGATTTGCACTTCGCAATCAACGTCCGCCAGGTAGGCTTCCAGCAACTCACAGTTTGCTTCGTTATCGTCGACAATCAGGATTCTTGACTTCGCCATCGTTCACTCCAAGGGCGCGATCGAAATCTCATTTTCAGCAGATTTGTCAACTCAAAGTGTAAGCCAGCCTACCCCTGCCAACCGTTCCCACGCCGGAAAAACCTTCGTTTTCGCCAGGTCACCCGCTGTACGAAACAACACTCCTTCCAGCGGAAAACGGGGCATCACGGTGCGGCTTCAGCGGCTACATGAAACGCTTCATTTACACGTATGAGTATTAAGAGACCTGCTGAGTTGCGGCCGGAACGGGAAACTGCGTACACAGTTCGCTCACTTCACCGCGGATGCGCCGGTGTAATGCTTCGTCATCCGGTGTGCGGAGAGCTTGCAGCATCCAATCGCCGATACGTTTCATTTCGGTGGTTCCCATGCCGCGTGTGGTCAGGGCGGGGGTACCGATCCGAATCCCGGACGGATCGAGCGGCTTGCGCTGGTCGAACGGGATCATGTTCATGTTCACGGTAATGCCACAGCGCTCCAGGACCGTTTCCGCGATTTTCCCGGTGACCTGTAGCGGAGTCACGTCGACAAGCATCAAGTGGTTGTCGGTGCCGCCGCTGATCAAGCTGAGTCCTCCGGTTTTGAGCACTTCGGCCAAGGTCTTGGCGTTGTCAATGATGGCCTGAGCATAGACTTTGAATTCTTCCGACATGGCCTCTTGAAAGCAGATGGCCTTGCCGGCAATCACGTGCATCAGCGGTCCTCCCTGAGAACCGGGGAACACGCTCCGATTGATGTCTTTCGCGAACTCCTTCCTGCTCAGTATCAAGCCGGCCCGCGGGCCACGCAGTGTCTTGTGAGTTGTGCTGGTGACGAAATCGGCGACCGGGACCGGATTGTGGTGCAAGCCAGCCGCCACGAGCCCGGCGTAGTGAGCCATGTCGACGAACAGTTTAGCCCCCACATCCTCGGCAATTTCCGCAAAGCGATCGTGGGGGATCTCGCGCGGATAAGCGCTGGCACCTGCCACGATCAGCTTGGGTTTGTGCTGGCGGGCCAGGCGAGCCACCTGGTCGAAGTCGATGCGGTGGGTATCCGCGGTCACGCCATAGTTGACGAAATGGTACAGGCGGCCCGAGATATTCAAGTGCATGCCGTGCGTCAGGTGGCCACCGTGAGCCAGGCTCAGGCCGAGCACGGTATCTCCCGGCTCGAGGACGGTCAGGTAGACGGCCATATTCGCCTGGGAACCGCTGTGGGGCTGCACATTGGCGAACTCGGCTCCAAACAAGGCTTTGGCTCGCTCCCGGGCCAGATCCTCAATCACATCGACGAATTCGCAACCGCCGTAGTATCGTCGTCCGGGATAGCCCTCCGCATACTTGTTCGTCAGCACGCTCCCCGCCGCTTGCATCACCGCCGGACTCGTGTAGTTTTCACTGGCGATCATCTCCAAGCCGTTCTGCTGACGCTCTTCCTCACCCGCCATGGCGGCCCAGACTTCCGGATCTTGAGATGCAATAAAATTCATGGCAATCACTTGTGACTAAGGTCTTTTTTCACCCGCGACAATCACCCCACACGCCCACCCCTTGTCCGCGTGCATTGTTGGGGCTTCGCGATCGTTCGTCAATCGGGGGCAATGAGGGGGAGGCTCGAGGAGTGAGGAGTGAGGATTTCGAGCCTCGAGGCTTCCGAGCAACGAAGATGGACCGCGAAATACGAAGATAGACTAGTAGCGGCCGATGTGATCATTCGCTCAGCGATCCTGGGGCTGAATCTCGACGCTCAGCTGGCCGACGTTGTCGGCGAGCTGAGCCGGCGAATCGTTGATCCGCAAGAACAGCGTCCCGGACTGGGTGAACTGGATTTCACGCTCCAATCCGATCGGTTCGGGGTGTACCAGAGGGGTGACACTCGGCAAGGGCTGTGTCTGGTCACTGACGGCAGCCACCAACATTCCCAGGGGGAGCCCCTGATGGTAGCGAATCGTGACGCCCCCGGGCTCGCACCACCAGACCTTCGGTTCGTTGCCGATCTGGTACCGGCCTTCAGCTCGCAGCAGGTAGCTGCTGCCGGCCTGAACCTGGATGCCCGTCGACTGCCATCCTCGGTCGGCGCGAATCGTGACCAGCCACCGTATCCCCGTTGTGGGTAGCTACTGGCTCGTAGACGATCGCCTCGCGCTGCAAGTCGTAACCATAGTCCAGATTCACCACAAATAGCTGCCACTGCTCGTCCAGTTGTCGCCGATCACCGGCGTACGTTTTCTGAAAGAACGCCGCGAAGTTGCTTGAGCTATCCCGCACGTGGGATGCCAGTTGTCGAAAACGTCGGGAGTAGTCGGGATGTCCGTCGAGAAACGCCGACGCCCCCCAGCACCAACCATACGGCTCATTCCGCAAATGGGCCGTCGGACCGTACGCGGCAATCTGCTCCAGCGACAGCCCACGCCCCTCGTCATACTCCGTGCGCACCATCTTGATCCGTCCCCAGTGATCAACTTCTTGACGGTCGCGCGGGAAATAGGCCAGTTGCAATTGCCCATCTTGCCAGCGATGCGTACCCATCAGTTCCGCCATGCCTTCCATGTACCAGGGAGGTCCCGCTCCTTTGAGCTGCCACTGCATGAAGGCGTGCGTTCCTTCGTGCAGGAGCAAATGACGGCGATAGTAATCGCTCGGCTGTTCATAGACCCACAATTCTCCCCCGCGCTGGTATCCATTCAGGAACGGAGGGAGGTCAGCGGGCAACAGACCCGCATCCACGAACCGTTCTCGCCGCTCCATCAAGTACCCGGTCATTTTCCACGACTTGACGTTCTTCCGGTCCACGCGAAAGTACTTGCACCAGGGCTCGATCGCCAAGTCGAACACCTTGGGCAGTTCGTCCACCGCTGGCGTTGAAGGTACGTCCGTGTACAGAGTCAAATGGATTCCCTCGAGCTTGCGGATGTTGGTCGCCGCGAACCGCTGCTGATCGATCACGCTCGGCGCTGGAGGGGGTGTGTCCGTCGACTTTTCCGAGACTCCCTGCCCCGCTTCATCCGGAAATGTCCGGGCCACGGTTGGCGTCTGTTGCAGGTCGGCTGACTGGAAGTGGACTATCAGCCGGCACCTCCGGTTGCCGACGCTCGGATGACCGGCTTGTCGTTCGCGGTGGGCTGGGAGGACGCGTCGGCGACGACGAAGGCATTGCCATCTTGCTGGCGCGGAGCCGACCGATTCGCCGACGAGTTGGCTCGGCGCGGCTGTGCCTGGTGACGTCGCGTCGCAGTCGCCTCGGGTTGCCGGCTGCCTCGCCCCGCTGGGCCTGGGGACTTGCCGCAGGACACCAGCAGCGGCAGCAGCAGCAGCGTCATGCCGCGCAATACGTGCCGCGGTTGTCACCGGCGCATCTTCCGAGTTCGTTCGCTTCCTGGTAGCCACAAAGTCCTCCATTTGCTTCTCCGCTCAACACGGCTCCGCGACCTACCGCCGCATCCCCCTCACGAGTCCGCAGCGGTGCTGCGACGCGTCCGCACGGCAGAGTCCTTTCTATTGTAGCCTCTGGCACGAAAATCCGCCGATCGATTCTGCCGCGGGTGGCAACGTATAATCGCTACAGACAGTTACGATGCGCGGTCACATATGAAGTGGCGCCGTCCCATTAATGATGTATACCCATGGTGAACCGTTCACGGCTCCCGCCCGGCGTACCCGCTTCTGGCCCGATCTGACTCCCGGCAATTGTTCATTATTCACCATTGAGTGAGACGAAGAGATCTTCGAAGGAGTCCGCAGTGTGCAAGTTCATCGTTCCAGGCAGCTTACTGGCCATCATTTGCACGATCCTTGCCGCGGGTTGCTGGCGGGGAAGTGACAACGAGGTGGTGGTCTACTACCGCCCTGGACGCTGAGTTTTCCGAGCCGATCCTTGAGCAATATGGACGCGAACGAGGGGTGACGGTCCTCCCGAATTTCGATATCGAATCGACCAAGACCGTGGGACTGATCAGTCGCATTCAGCGCGAACGGAACCGGCCGTTATGTGACGTGTTCTGGAATAACGAGATCCTCCATACGTTGCGGCTGGAACAGGCGGGCTTGCTGGCTGTTTATTTTTCGCCTGCTGGCCAGAGTTTTCCACAAAACTACCGGTCGCCAGCAGGGACCTGGCACGCTCTGGCTGCTCGAGCCCGCGTTTTGATTGTCAATACCAGCGTGGTCCCAGAGGACGAGCGTCCGACATCCATTCAAGATCTGTTGGATCCCAAGTGGAAGAATCGGGTGGGGATTGCCAAGCCCTTGTTCGGTACGACGGCGACGCACGCCAGCGTCCTGTTTGCTCACTGGGGCCAGGAGCGGGCGGAAGAATTCTTTCGTCAGCTAAAGCAACACGTGCTGGTGATGAGTGGCAACAAGCAGGTCGCTCGTGTCGGTCGGGCGGGGGGAACTCGCATTTGGTCTGACCGATACCGACGACGCGATCGTGGAAATCGAAAATGGCCAAAGCGTGTCCCTGGTCTACCCGGATCAAGGGGACGGGGAAATGGGGACCTTGTTCATTCCCAACACGCTCTGCATCATCAAAGGGTGCCCACATCCACAACAGGCCCGAGAGCTGGTCGATTACTTGTTGAGCCCCGCCATCGAACGGACGCTGGCCCAAGGACCGAGCGCTCAGTTCCCGGTCAATCCCGCCGTCAGGCAACGTTCCCGGGCGGCACCTCCCCAGGTGGTGCATTGGATGGACGTCGATTTTCAGGCTGCAGCAGCGCAGTGGGAACGAGCATCGACGTTTCTCCGCGAGCTGTTTGCCTCTGCCGAATAATCGGCCACGGGTGAGGCGGGCGTGTTCCTGCGCGGCCAGTGGCCGAAACCACTCAGAAAATCCGAAATCCGAATATCGAAATACGAAACAAATTCGAATGACAGAAAGACAAATGACAGAAACGGGTGATGCATAGCCTGTCGTCAGCGGGCTAGGTTTCCTCGCTTCCCGGTTTGGTCATTAAGACATTCGGATTTTGAATTTATTTCGTATTTCGATATTCGGATTTGGAACTTGCGTCCACGCGCGCAGATGCTACCGCCGAAGACACGGCCCGTCTTACAGCGCTCGACGATGACGTCGAGCACCTCGTCGTGCGGCAAAGGGGGGCGGAGGCGGTGGGGCTGGCTCAGCAGCGGCGGGCATGGCGGCAGTCGCTTCCCCGGTCCGATTCAGCTCGGGGCCCGGTTCGCCAAGGTCTCCTCGCCCCAATTGGCGATTGATCCGCTGTTCAATGCGTGTCAGTTCCGGACCTTCTTCGGGCGAGACGAACGTGAACGCGACTCCCTCGCGTCCCATGCGCCCAGTACGTCCCACGCGGTGGACGTAATCATCACAGAACTGGGGAATATCGAAGTTGATGATGTGAGAGATGCCCGTGACGTCGATACCCCGACCGACCACGTCGGTGGCGATCAAGTAACGCAGTTTCCCGCCGCGAAATTGCTCCATGACTTGATCGCGAGAGCCTTGCGCCATATCACCGTGGATGCAAGCCACACTCTGCACATGTTTGGAGAGCCGTCGAGTAAGGCTATCCGTGCGTCGCTTGGTACGGCAGAAAACGATCGTCTGTGTGGGGTTCTCGCGGGCGATCAGTCGCAGTAACAGGTCGTATTTGCGTGTGTGTTCGACCGTGAAGTAATGTTGTTCAATCGTCTCGACCGCCAGATCTTTCGGCGAGAAATTCAGCATCTCGGGTTCGTACATGAATCGCTGTGCGATACGTTCGATGGGCGGTGGAACGGTAGCGCTGAGCAGCATCGTCTGGCGATCTTCGGGGCATTTGCGCAAGATTTTCTCGATATCGGGTCGAAACCCGATGTCAAGCATTCGATCCGCTTCGTCCAGCACGACGATTTCCAATTCGCTCAGGTTCAACGTCCTGCGGCTCATGTGGTCCATCACGCGACCGGGGGTCCCCACGATGATGTCGGCCCCTTTACGCAGTTTGTCGATCTGGCCCCGGATTGGCTTGCCGCCATACAGGGCGACGCAGTTGAGACGCCGATTTACGGATAGCTTGACGATTTCACCACGGACCTGTACGGCCAATTCACGTGTCGGTACCAGAATCAGCGCACGCGGACTCTTCGCACTATGGTTTTCCAACACCTCAATGATCGGAATGGCAAACGCTGCTGTCTTTCCCGTGCCCGTCTGGGCTTGCCCGACAATGTCGATTCCATCGAGCGCCTTGGCGATCATGCCGGCTTGAATGAGCGTCGGAGTCAGATAGCCAGCGAGTTTAAGCGCATCAAGCATCGTTTCGGACAACGACAAGTCCTCAAATCCAAGCGTCTCGGTCTTGCTGGGACGTTTCTTCTTCGTTGCCAAAGCTTGCATGAACTCCCGTATTGGTGCTCGTCCGAGAAATCCTGAAAGATCACAATGAGGCGTGCCTGCGTTGATCAAACGGCCCTTGATCAAACGGCCCGGACAAGCGGCCTGATTTTCGGGGGGAACACGCTGAAACCAGGGGACGCCACCGGCGATGAGTCTCCTCGTTTCCTTCGCCCTGGGGGGCGTTTTCTGTGAGTCCGCTGGGGGACGACGGCCCGCCATCGCCAAGCAGGTCTTCCGCAAGACAACTCATCAAGCCTGTAACCCTAGCAGCAGAATGGCTTTTGGTCAACGGTAGGGGGATATCTTGGTGGGAGCGGGGGAACATCGATTTGTCGATAGTGCGGACCATCGTCCGGCAGCGGCCCGGCTGAAAAGATCGGCCCGGCAGCATCCGACTCGCAGCACGGTACCGGACGCTCCGGTCGGCGCACGGCATAGGCCGGCACGGCACCCCTTTACTGGGCCGCGTCCGGCCTTTCTCGTTGTAGTCGTGCGATCCGGTTGGCCAATGAAGCGAACCGGACATGGAAGCTGCCCGGCAGGCTACTTGGTCGTCTTCTTCGAGCGAGTCGCTGCTGTCTTGGCGACCGTCTTCGGCTTGGCAGTTGTCTTCGCCTTGGTCGATCGTTTGGCGGCCGTCTTCGGCTTGGTCGATCGCTTGGCGGCTGCTTTCGGCTTGGCCGTTGCCTTCGCCTTGGTTGATCGTTTGGCGGCGGCCTTCGGTTTGGCGGCTGCCTTCGGCTTGGCGGTTGCCTTCGCCTTGGTTGATCGTTTGGCCGTTGTCTTCCGGCTGGTCGTACTTTTCGCTGCCTTCGTCTTGGTTGCCATTAACAATGGCTCCTCGATAAACGACGTCCTACTACCATTCCTACGCCATGGGCCCCCGGACGTCTTCAGGGTGCCGATGGGAATCCCTCATCCGCTTCCGCCGACGAGGTCGCGACTCGCACATTCGAGTCACGCTTGATTCGCGTCCGTCCAGTGCTTCCAGCTGTTGTTGACGGTGTCGCCACCGTCATCGGCCACAGTCCTGAAACACCTAACTCGCGCAATTGAATCAACTTTGCTAGTCTTTCGTCAAGGCGAATTAGCTTACTTCACAAAAAAAACTTCCGTCACGCGATGTTGTGGAGCTTGTGAAGTGACACTTTTACGCGCGCTGCATGACCACTTGACGTGATTCACCGGCGCGTGAATATCAGGTTTACGGGGAACGTCGCACACACCGGAAGCGCAACCAACGCGACCATACATTATCATGTTCCCATGTTGATGGACTGATCATTTCGACAAAGGCGTGGTGCGCCATGAACATGCAGATCTCGTACTTGATCCAGTCACTCCAAGACGTTCACAAACTCGACGATGAGCAGCGTCAGCAGTTCGCCAAATGTTGTGGCGCGATCGCGAGTGTGCTGCCGGAGGAAATCGCCGATCTGTTGGATGCCGTGCAGCAACATGGCGCTCTCCACAACCCGCCCGACGAGGCTCTGATCGACCCGTTACTGGCTGGTCTGGTCCTGCATCAGCGTCACAGTGGGGAAGCTCTTTCGGCCTCCCTGCGTGATCGTATCGTGTGTACTTATAACGCTTTAGGTGCATCGATGCAGTGCGGTTGGCGGCTCCTGCAATGGCTCGCCACCGTAGCCGGTGATGACGATCTGCGCGCCTTGACGGAGTGTGTCGTGGGGCAAGCGCCCGACGACTCGCAGGCTGCCGCCCTGGCCCTCACTCCACTGTTTCAACGTCGCGATTACGACCCCGCGGCGCTCTTCCCCAGACTGTTTGCGGCGCTGCAACATCTGAGCATTGCGGCACCTGTTTTGGACCTGTCGAATTACATGACGCGGGTCGGCATGGTTGCCCAACATCCGGCCGCCGGACGTGGCGCGGAACTTGCCTCGCTCTTGGGCAGCCTGGTGCAGCAACTGGCACGTGTGGCGGAGTCGCCGGGATCTTTCGCGGAGTCTCCGGCAGCGCTGGCGCGAAAGGTCGACGAGTGTGTCGCACTGGTGGTAGCGCTCAGCGATGCCCTGGCATTGATCGGCAGCCGCGAGGCGATTGGAAAATTGTACCAGGCGCTGGAACTCGAACACCGTCGCATTCGCACCGAGGTGGCGGCTGCACTGGCCAGGCTCGGCGAATCGCGCGGCATTGACGAACTGGTACGCCTGGCAGCGGAACCCGTGGCGCGGCTGCGGGTCATTGCCAGTGCAGAAGAACTAGGGATCGTGGACAAAATCGACCCGCAATACCTGACCGAGCAAGCCCGAGCGGAGGCTCGTGTCGCCCTGGAATTGACCCAACCAGCTTTTTTCGGGTTGCCTCCCGTGGCACTGGAATTGGTCGACTCGCAGACGCTCTTTTGGCCAGGTTTCGAGGAGCCGGTCGACTGCTTTCTCTTTCGTTACGAATATCGTTTCGAGGGAGGCCAGTACAGCAACATCGCGATCGCTGGACCCTTGGTGCATGCCTTCGCCGCCGATCTGAGTGATTTGCCTCCCAGCGACATTTACGCTGCCTACGCGGGTTGGCACGTGGAGGACGAAAGTGTCTTCGAAGTCCCATTAGACGCTCCTAGCGTCACGCAACGAGCTGAGGCCGAACGATTCGAACGGCGCCTGCGAGACGACGATTACGAGGCGGTCAAAAGCGTCATGCTGGCGTATTTCTTCGGTGACCGCGTACTCGTTGCCCGGGCTCGACGCCAAGCAATGGCGGGGATCGCTGTGGTCGACCAGCAGGGAATCGAGTGGTATCCGTTGCGGACCAAGCTCTACCAGATCGGTCCGCACGAGGCGCTCTGCATCTACAAAGGCCGCCGACTGCTGCGATCATTCAACGGCTGACCTGCCAGGCAAGCGGCTCAGAGACATGGAGTTGGCGGCAGGTTGTGTTCGGAATGGCTGTCCCGGTCGAGGTAGAGCGTGGGCAACCATAACACCTCACCTTGCCGACATGTTACAGTGGATGCATTGGTCATTGAGTCTATTTCCGGTCCCGATTGAATACTCGCGTTAAGAAGCTGTATCGAAATGGCCACCGTAGGTCTCGCCAACAGTTGAGGATCGCACCATGTCACCGCGTTGTCTTCTGTTCGTCTTACTGCTAAGCGCTTCGTTGCGTGCTGCCCAGCCCGGTACCGCTCCAGCTGTGCCCGAGGACTTTCCACGGTTTGTGGTGCCGGGCCAGGAACGTGACATGGAGAGTCTGCGGCGGCTCTTCTGGCTCCATTATCGGCCAGCCGGGCCACTGATACCGCTGTGGGACGAGTGGATGCCGATGTCGACGTTGTGGCCTGCATTGGGCAACGGTCCGCAGTTGGAAGCGATGCGATCGCGGTGGGCTACGGCGTTGGCTAGTCGCGGGATGAATGGGGAAGGCTATGTGCACACGCACCAGCACGATGGGCTGGCGCATGCCGAGGGCTGGCCGTTCCCACTCTGGACTCAGGCAGGGGGAATCGGTTGGCATTTTCGTGGGACCGGTGTAGCGGGATATGACGCGCCGCCAGCCACGCCCGACGGCTGGACCCTGTCGTGCGCCAAGGGGGCGACAGTCGGTGAGCGAGGATGGGAGATCGAACTGACCGAACCGGCGTCGGGCCTGCAGACTCCTTCCTGCGCGATCGACGCGCGGATCTCGCCTTGGCTGCGACTGAATTGGTGGGCCACCGGTCTGGAGGGCGCTAACTGCTACGTCGAGTGGACGACCGCCGAGCAGACAGAGTTCAGTGCCCAACGGCGGGCGTATTTCTCCCCCGCCACCAGCGGTGGCGAGTCACGCATGTATATGCCGATGGGAGGTGGGGGCGGAAAACTGAACACCGATGTCGTGGAAACGCGGACCATGATCCCGGTCTACCGTCTGTCCCGAATGGAAGGGTACGATCACCGGCCTGCGCATCGGGTTCGGCAACGCCGGCCCGGCAAAACTGGTGATCAAGTCATTTCACACGGCGTGTGACACCCGCCACAACATCAACAACTCGAATTTTATCCGCGGTTGCCACGACTACTTTCTGTGGACGGCCGACTACACGTTCTTGCGCCATCAAATCGGCCGAATTCGTACCGCCATGCGATTCATGATGCGCGAGTTCGATACGCGCAATCGGCGGTGTGTGTACACGACGTGGCCAGGCCACGAAGGACGCAGCGGAGTGCAAATCGTCGATGGTGCCAAAGTGATTGTCGTGGGAGAAGGCGTCGGAAGTAACTACTGGGACTTGCTCCCCTTCGGCGGCGAAGATGCCCTGGGGACAATCTACTACTACGACACACTCCTCGACCTCGCGGAACTGGAAGAACAGATCGTGCTGCACCCTCAGTGGTGTGTGGCCACCGGAGCCGATGCGTTCGATCCTCAGGATCTACGCCACCATGCGCAGGAGGTCAAAGACTACGGCACCCAGCGGTTCTGGAATGAGCAGTCCGGTCGGTTCGGTACGATCGATCTCGACGGTCATCTGCACGACTACGGTTTCACGTTCCTCAATAACGAGGCGATCTACTACGATTTCGCCACGCCGCAGCAGGCACAAAGCATCCACGCCTGGATGTCCGGTGAGCGAATCGTGGCAGGGGACACGTCCCAGGGCCCCGATATCTATCATTGGCGGTTCGGTCCGCGCAGTACCACCAAACGCAATCTGGATTACTACTTCTGGGGATGGTCTTCTCCCGAGTCGATCGCGTTTGGCTCTCAGGTGCAGGACGGCGGTGGCGTGCTGGGTTTCTCGTACCACGATTTGATGGCTCGGTTGATCGTCGCGGGACCAGATGACACTGCGCAGCGGCTGAGCGAGATTTGCGGTTGGTTCGACGAAACACAACAGGCGGGGGGGTATCGAGCTTACTACAGCGATCCGACGCGAGGCACGATGCAGGGAGGTAACGTGCCCGGAGGATTGGGACTGGACAAGGAGTTCTTCGAATCGATCCTGGTACCCCAAGTGATGCTCTACGGATTTCTTGGATTCAGGCCGACTGCCGACGGGTGTGAAATCTCGCCCCGTCTTCCTGCCGACTGGCCTTCATTGACAATTACGCAAATTCACTTGCACGACCATGTGCTGGACATCTCGGTGCACGACAAAGAGGTCACGGTCCAGGATCATTCCCCCGGTGCTAACCCGCCGCGAGTCCAAGTGCCGGCAGGCTGGAAAGTCCTTGACAGATAGCCGTAAGAGTAAGAGTAAGAGGTAACCCGCCTGGCAGCGGCGTTATGGATAGATCTTGGTGAGTCCCACGACGACGCGGACGGGTCGCGGTTCCGGGCTCTGCAGTGAAAGCGTCACGGGATTTCTGCCGGGGTGTAGTTGCGGTGCTGCCCCGATCGGCGTGACCGGTTCAGTGGTGCCTGATGCGCGATAGAGGGTGCAACGCTGTTGCTCGGTCATCACCAGCTTATCTCCGGCATACAGTGCGACCGGGAAACGGATTGCCTGACCGGCCACGTTCAGTACGGGGTCACGCAGGGGCGGGGCAGGACCGAACACGCGGATTTCGTCCACGTAGCACTGTACCGTCTTGTGGGCCGGGATGCCGTTGTAGTAGATGTTCAAAGCGGTGATCCGACTCAGGTCTTTCAAGCTCGGACTGCCCAGGTCGAATTGGCAGTACCGCCAGCCAGAAAAGTCGACGCGTGTGTACATATCCTGCCATCCGCCTGCCGCGTCTAGTAACTGCAGCTTGAACAACTCACCTCCCTCATCGCCCTGCAGCCAGAAACCAATGGTGGTGTAAGGGGTCAGGTCGAGTGGCTGCGGGAAGGACCGGCTTTTGACCGACCAGCCGCCGTTGTCCTGGCGTTGGCTCATGGCCTTATAGCAAACGCTGGCGTCGCCGAGTTTGACGACGTCAGAAGATCGTGTGAGCAGTTGCGTCACATCGGGACTGCAGCCAGCGGCGACGGGTGCCGTGTCGAAGACGTACGAAGCAGCCTGATTCGCGGGTGGAGAAGCGGGAGTTGGCCCGAGATCAAAACTTTCTAACGTGACTGCCGAGGCAGCCTCGTATGCGGCGGTCTCACGGCCTATTTGCGCGACGCTCAGTTCCACCTCCAGGCCCGAAACGCTCGCTTCGGGCCGAACGCTCACCGTCCAACTGTTCTGGCACCCGTCGATCGCGGTGATGGTGCGCGGCGGTTCGTATTCTCGCCGCAGTCGTGTCCAGTCGATATCTTGCCGGGCGTTGCAGCCCCGCACCGGTGGGCCGCAGGTGATCGCAGTGACCTCCGCCCGAGACTGCAGTCCGTCTGGCCCCTCGCAGGTGAACGCCAGGGGATTGTCGCCGGGCGACAAAAGCGGCACTTCGCCGGCGGGACGCACCCACTTCACAAGATCACCCCGTTCGTTGTACAGGCGGCAATCATCGAGCGACTCGAATTCGAGAAACATGCCACTTTCCAGATCGACGGGAAACACCAGTCGTTTGCCACCCAATTCGACGGTCGGCTGATGGAGCACGACCTTTCGCGTGCGGAGAGCCCTGATGGGGCTCAGATAGCAGGTCGCCGCTCCGTGAGCGGGGACGTTGTTCAGGTACAGCGTCAGCTGATTGACCGCCTGTCTGACCAGCGGTGAGCGATGCAGCACGCAGTGAGCCCCGTAGGGCCACTGATAGTCATGGTAGGCCGCCGCATCCCGCTCGCGCAGAAACAGTTCGAAATAGCGCCATCCGGTGAAATCGAGTTTGACATGATGATCGTCGAGCGTGTCGAAGTACTCGGGCAAGTTCGTCAGTTGCAGGTTCAGCAGCGCACCGGTGCCATCGCCGTGTACCCACAGGCCCAACGCGTCAAAAGGCATCATGTTCAGCAGTGGATCGAAACGCTTCTCGACACGCGCCCATGCTCCCACGGGGGAGTCTCCCGCGTTGGTGGCGTTGAGGCAGAGTGCTGTGGCGGGTGAGGAGGTCGAGTTGCCTGCCGCGGACCAACTGCTGGGCGCAGGGCCTCGCGCAACGGACATGCCCACCTGCGGGGCCGTGGCGGCAGCCGAATTCATCGTCCGTGGCGAGATCGGCCAGTGACACACCGGCCGAGTCATCGTATGCGTCAGCGGCATGCAATGCCTCGATGCGGAGCCGGAGCGGTTGCGTGGCAAAGCGGTTCGCTACGGTCCAGGTGCTCGTGCCATCGCCGTCGCCCGTCACCTTATGCTCGAGATAGTCGGTGGGAATGAACTCCCATTGGCCGTCATCTGCTTGTGCCAAGCGAAACTCGCTGCGCTCGCGGCGCAGAATTTCCTTGACGGAGTCGGTGAAGTAGTTGGCCAGCCGCAGGCGTTCGCAGCGCCCGATCATGGTGAGGTATTCGTTCTGTCTGGCACACGATGGGACACCGGTAGCGGCCACGTCTTGGAACGACAACGGCACGTCGTGAGCCAGAGCCTTGACGCAGAGATATTCGACCTCGTCGGGCATCTCCAGGTTCCAGTCGCGGTCGGGGCCGAGGATTACCCACCAGCCGAGTTGTCCTTCCACCAGGTATTCGCGGCGATACTGTTCGACGGACCGGAGATGATCGTCGGCAAAACGCTTCAAGCCCCACTTGGGATGATCCCAAGCTCCCACACGCGAATGGAATGGCCAGGAGTGATGGTCCCAGCAACTTGCTTCCACCAGCGCCGGACGCTGGAGGCGGGTGAAGATCGCCTGCCGCATGCGGGCGATGCCGTACCAGCCGCGCATTGCCTCCGCACCGTCCATGTAGATTTGATCCATGCCACACGTGTTGTAGACGGCTGCGATCCGGTCGGCCACGTCATCGACCAGCGTCGTGTTCTCGTCGGCCACAAAACCACCATACCGCGTCAGTACGTGTTGCACCGCCGCTCCCCGCTTATGCGGCGCCGCTCGGGTACCGAACGCTCCACGTGTGCACTGCAGCAGTCCACACGGTGCTTCGTTCGAGATCGCCGAGTACAGAATCAGTTCGTCGTCGATGCGGATGCAGTTACCGCGACCGGAGTAGCCCCACACGGTGGGGAAGTCCCCAAGTGGTTGATCCGTGTGTACGTCCGTCTCCGTCTCGCCCAAATCCGCCGCCAAGGGGACCGTGCTGTCGGTGGCGAGCCGGGGATCAGGAACCGGACTGACCCACGGATCATTCGTGCTGATGCAACCCGTGAGCGTGTGGATTCCCACCTTCAGCCCCGCCGCGTGCAACTGGTCGGTGACTTCCTTGAGGCCGGCAAGTCCATGTGGGTAGAGATCTTCGCGCGGTTCGTAATGGCCCAGACTCTGCTCCCAACCGGACAGAGTGGACGGTATCCATGCCCGCGCAACGCGCTAGGTCAATCCACTGCTGCACGTTGCTCTCGGACACCGTGGCAAACACGTACGAGCCGCGATTCCCGGCGGCGCTGAGCGAATAGGGGCCACCCAGTGTTGAATACGGTACCTGCTCGTCGCGAACCAGGTCCTGCAAGATGTGCGGCAGTTGCTTTGTGGGACAGGCCGCCAAGGCGGCTTGGCCCTGCGTTAGCACCCGTTCGCTGGACACACTGGCCGTTAACACTGGCGGATTGCCCTGGACTTGGACCAAGGTGCCCAGACTGAGCGTGCGGAGGCAGGTCGCGAATTGCTCGCGAGCCGCCAGACCGGACGTCGAATTAACGTGTTGACAGGGCTTCAGTCTTACCTGCAAGAACGTCAGTTCATCCACGTTCGCGTTGTCAACCGACTCAACACGCAGCACAAAGTAATGCGGTTTGGGGTCCACGCTCACGACTACGGTCGTTTCAGCGGCAGGAAAGTGAAAGTTCAGCTTATCGCCCACCAGCCGGCAAGATGAGCGTGCATACGTTTGGTCGCCGATGCGGACCGAAACAAACGGTGTGGTCTGCAGTAATTGATCCTCGCCAGTCCGTTTATCGATCAATGCCGTGCAACGGCCTCGCGCACTGACTGCCAGCTGCGCATGTTCAGTCTCGAACGTAGCCACCGCAGACGCTAATTGGGAGCGGCGCGGGATGATCTCATAGGGCTTCTCGTCCTCCCGGGCCGCACCTCGGCGAGCCGCTTCCGCGCTGTAATCAGCAGCGACCTCCGTCCCACTCAACGTGCGCCGGAAGATCTTCACCTCGTCCATCAATCCGAGATGGCTGGTGTTCCCGCTCCACTTTCCGAGAATCAGGTCCCCCTGATGGCCAACCGGATAGTCCCAAGTGCTCGAACCGACTTCCTGGCCGTTGACGTAGGTCTTGATCAGCGGACGATCAAACGTCGCGGCCAAGTGGTACCATTGTGACAGCGCCAGCGGCGAGACCAGCGGCACCGCGATCTCGCGCCACTGCTGGGGTGTCTGGGATGCTGAGAAACCCGGCCGTCCCATCCGAAAAGAACACTGGTTATCGTTGACAAACATGAGGAATCCGCCCGGGCTCCACACGCCTCCCGTGAGGATGTTCGGGTACCGGCTAGTACCTTCCCAGAGTACCCAGGCTTCTAATGTCAGGGCATTCGAGCCGTCGAGTCCCGCCAGTTGTGCGATCGCGACGTGTCCCCCCTGGCCGTCAAACCGCAGCGCGGTGCCGAACTTGCCGCGAACCCATTGGGCGCCGGAAATCTCCCCGTCATTCTCGTGGCCGGAAGAATCGACAGCGACGTCACCCTCTCCTTCGTCAAACTTCCAGTGGCCCAACAGATCCGTCTCACCAGCCGACGCACGGAATGAGAGGAAAGAGATCGCAAAACAAATCAGTCCCACATAACGGAGCGATGTGAGTCGTTGACAACTCATGGTCTGTCTCCTCGTGATCGCGGCAGCGCGGTGAGTGTCGAGATCGTCATGGATCCACCGACCTTGCAGGCAAAAAGCTCAAAGGCCCGGCGGTCAGCGGCGTGTATTGGGAGCGTTGGAATGACGCAGTTATGGAGCGTTCGCGTGTTGCAGTCAGGGAGAATTGGGCGTTCACGTTGGCTTCGATTCACCTTCGGTCGGCGGCAAATTCCCAGCCCATTATACACGAGGTCTGGCTTGTCAGTTGTGCCACTGTGTGCGAAAACGATCGTCGCATGCGGAGACTACTGTCCCCGGCTAGACAGCGTACCAACTCGCCGCCGCACGAGGTACGCAGAGTGAATCGCGAGAGCAGGTTGGTTGCTGCTATTCTTGCCCAAGACGTGTTGCGGGGTGACATTCATCGGGTGGACACCACATTCTGGTGTGCCGGAGCCCGCCGTGGCGTGAAGGGACGGTGCGATGAGTGGGAGGCGAGCTTGTCACACCGCTACCGCCACTGGGAAGTGTGTGATGCCGCTACGTGTCGACCGGATGGAAAAGCGTTCTTGGAAGCAACGAAACCTCCGGACGACTCAACGGCGAGAGTGATTGGTCGGGGCCGCACGATCGCACGGTCCCGTAACCCGACTTGCCGGGATCGCGATGCACGACGACACGACGACCTTGGCAATCGACGACCCAGTAGTCGCGCACGCCAGCCGCCGCATATAAATCGGCCTTCTCGCCCAGGTCGTACGTCAAGCTGCTCTCGGCTACCTCCACCACCAGCAAGACGTTAGCGACAGTCGGCCGGGCTTGGGAGTAGTCCGCCTGGTCGACCCAAGTCAGGTCTGGCTGCGGGACACTTTCGGCGTTGGGTAGTCCCAACGATTGCTGGACACGAATCAGGACCGACGCGTCGTCGACATTGCGAAAGCTCCAGCGAGCGAGTCGGTCCACGACCGTTTCATGTTCCGGTCCGATCGGCGCCATTTCGCGAATCTCCCCCGCGATGAACTCCACCCGCCGTCCCCGGTCAAAAACGCCAGCGTGGAGCATGCGGTTGTATTCAGCGACAGTCAATCGGGCGATCGTGCTCATCTAGTCAGAACCCAGTCAACAGCCAAACCGAGACGTTTCCAAGGCAACTCTCGATTCATTGTAAGGCAGCCTTCCTCGATGATCAATCGAACGGGCCTTGCCTGCGAATGTTCTCGGCAGCTGGAACTCGGCCGGCGTGCGGCCGGTCAAGCCGCATACTGGTGTGCCGGCGCTCGCGGTTACGCCGATGGACGGCACAAGAGCGTGGGAGGCGAGCTTGGCACATCAATCGCTAATCCTGGCCCGATGGTCTTACGTGGTATGGCCTTCGCCTTCCCGCCGCCACGGTGGATCTTTCGAGCCATGTTGAGTCGGCAACTCGGACGGCGATCCGCCACGCGCTGAGCATAGAGCGTGGGGACTATGTTTTCGCGGGCGGCCCTGCCCCTTCGAAGTGTGCGACGACGGCACAGCCACAGGAGTCGCTCCAGACGTTGACGCTCGTGCGACACATATCGAGGACCCGGTCCACGGCGATGATGATCCCCTGCATCTCGACCGGCAGACCAACGGCTTGCAGGATGATCACCATCATCACCAGGCCGGCATGCGGAATCCCGGCAGCTCCAATACTGGCCAGCAAAGCGGTGATGGCGACAATAATCTGCTGGCTCAGCGGCAACGACTCTCCAAAATGCAGCTGGGCAATGAATAGCACCGCTACCGCTTCGTAAAGTGCCGTCCCATCCATGTTGACGGTGGCTCCCAGCGGCAACACGAACGAACTGACACGGTTGCTGATCTTCGCTCGCTCTTCGACGCAGGCCAGGGTCAGGGGCAACGTGCCGTTACTGGAGGCCGAACTGAAGGCGGTCAGCAAGGCAGGGCTCATGGCTGCGCGCGTACTCCAACGGATTGCGCCGGGCGACGAACTTCACGATCAGGGGGAGGACGACCAACGCGTGTATGGCCAGGGCACAGAGCACGGTCACCATGTACCAGGCCAGCGAACGAAACACCGCGGCACCCTGTGTCGCGGTGGCGTAGAGCATCAGAAACAAAACGCCCAGCGGTGCCAGTCGAATGATGGCCATGGTCATCTTCATCATGACGTGGAAGGCGTCGTTGAACAGATCGCGCAACCGCTCTGCCGTCGGCCCTCCGGCCAAGGTGGCAAAGATCGCAAATGCCAGGCTGAAGCAGATGATCGACAGGAAGTTCGCTTCGGATAACGCCGCAAAGGGGTTCGGGGGAATCATCGTCTCCAGCTGTCCGAACAAGACGCTCCCCAGATCCGCGGAGACTTCGGGGGCCTCGCCCCCCGCGAAATTCAGCGTGCCCCCCAGCCCCGGCTGAATCAAGTTGACCATCAGCAAGCCGGTGACAATGGCCAGCATACTGGTGGTCACGTAGTAGAGAGCCGTCCGACCAAACATGCGTCCCAGCTGCCCGGTATTTCCCAGTCCCATCACACCAGAGATCAGTGAAGTGACGATCAGGGGAATCGCGACCATTTGCAGTAGTCGCAGGAACAGATTTCCGATCCGCTGCGCAGCGTTGCCGATCCACCTTGCCCACGAACTTCCATAGTGCTCGAAGAGCTGCGCGATGATTGGTTCTTTCTCGGCCAATTGGTCGACCGTCGCATACACGTTTTTTTCGCCGAGTCGAGTCGGGTCGACCAGCAGCCGTCGCACTGAGTCATCCTCAGCGGTCACGGTGATCTCGACATGGTCCGTCGTATCGACCAGCGAGATCTGCTTCGTACCTGGCGGGAGACTGTCTGTCGGGACGTGCGACTCGCGCTGGCCCAACCACACATTGCAGGACACGCCGATGACCGCTCCCACGATCATGCCGATGAGAATTTCCCAGTGCAGGGCGAGCCGGGTCATGACTACTCCAGACCTCTTGTACTGGTCCGCACGCGGCAGAGATACATGTCGGCTGTAATGAACAGTGACTTGCCGTCTTCACCGAACGTGCAGTTGGCCGTGGCCTGGCCCGTGTGAAGAATGCCCAACAGTTTTCCGGCCGGTGAAAAGACCAGCACGCCTCCCGGGCCCGTGGCCCACACGTTTCCATCTCGATCCACCACCATGCCATCCGGCAGGCCCGGTCGCTGGGGGACCCACTTCGTGGCATCGTAGAATAGCTTGCCTTCGTCGAGTGTTCCGTCTGCGCGGATCGGAAACGCTCGCCACAGTGCCGCTGAAGGATCGGATTGAGCCACGTAGAGCGTCTTTTCGTCCGGAGACAAGCCGATTCCGTTGGGACGCGTCATCTCCTTGGTCAGCAGACTGACTTTGCCGTCGGGCGATAGGCAATAGACACCGCAAAACGAGAGTTCCGCCTGCGGGCCTTCCAAACCGCCAGGCAGACCGTAAGGCGGATCGGTGAAATAGAGATTGCCGTTGGAGTGGTAGACGAGATCATTGGGGCTGTTAAAACGCTTGCCATCATAACGCGATGCGAGCGTGGTCAGAGTTCCATCCGATTCCAGCCGCCGAATCGCACGATCACCGTGACAGCACATGACCAACTTGCCTTGGCTGTCCAACGTCAGTCCGTTGGTGCCCGGTTCACTCCCAGTGAATTTTTCCGTGCCCGTGTAACCGCTCGGTTCGCGAAATATGCGAATTCCTTCCTGAGCGTTCCACGACACGATCTGATTGCGGGGTATGTCGGAGAAGAGCAAACTGCGTGTCGGCGGGACCCAGACCGGACCCTCCGACCAATCGAACCCGCCAGCCAAAACTTCGATGGTGGTAGCCGGCGGGACCAGACGATCAAACTGGGGGTCGAGTCGTTCGATCTGGCCGATCGTCTTGGGAACGGCGGTCTGCGAGTCCTCTTGTTTGGTGTCTTGGGCCCAGCCTAGCGTGCCCGTGGCCGCTATGCCCACCATCAACATGACGCGAAAGAACTCGCACGAGTGTTGTGCGCACCTCATGGTTCTCACCTTTCTCACACTGTGAATTACGAAAACCAACTGCAAAAGAGCAAGATTAGAGTGTTCGGCGAATCGGATGCACAGGTAATGAAGAACCTGCTGACGGCACCTGCAAACCTCGGGCAGTCGCAGTTGCCCACAGGGGGTAACGGCGCCGGAAAGCCATCGTATAGCCGTAACGCGGAAAACGCAAATAACGGGGTGGCAGGCTTCAGTGCTGAAGCGTGTTTTCACGTTCCACTTCCCGTCACACCTCCGTGGAAGTGGTGAGCGGGGTTTTGCTTCCGCACTGGCTCGGGTGGCACGCTCGCGGCCGTGATGAGTCTCAGGCGGCTGGTGAAGCGAGTTTTCACGTTCCACTTGCCCGTCACACCTCCGTGGAAGTGGTGAGCGGGGGTTTGCTTCCGCACTGGCTCCGGGGTCGGTTCTCGCGGCTGGCGAGCTTTCGACGCTCGTCAGCCAGTGGCACGGGAATGGTGCGAATCGTCGAGCGGTCCGTGTGCGGTGGCAGAGTTTTCGACGCTCGCTCCCAGTGGCACCCCGTGGAAGTGGTGAGTGGGGGTTTGCTTCGGCACTGGCTCCGCTCGCGGTCCGTGTTTCTCGCGGTTGGCAGAGTTTTCGACGCTCGCTCAGCCAGTGGCACCCCGCGTGTTTTTGCGGTTGGCCACGTGTTCGACGCTCGCTCAGGAAAATGGCACCTGATCCTGACCAACGCGATTACTCGAGAATAATGTCGTCGACCGTATGGCCGGACGGGATCATGGGGAGCACGTGCTCGACGTAGGGAACCTGGACATCGAGTACGAAGGGGCCCGGGTACCGCAGCATCTCGTCCATCGCCGCCCCAAGTTCTGCCTTCTTGCTGACTCGTGCGCCACCACACCCATAGCCCTTGGCAATCGCCACGAAATCAGGATACGGCTCCGCTGCGAACGCACTGAGGCCGTTGCCGCGGGCTTCCGCGTGGTGGATCGGGCCCAAATAGGTGTGAGCTCGATTGCCGGACATAAATCGATCTTCCCACTGCACCACCATGCCGAGATGCTGGTTGTTGAGCAACAAGACTTTCACCGGCAGATTTTCGCAGTAGCAGGTGGCCAATTCCTGGATGTTCATCTGGAAACTGCCGTCTCCGTCGATGTCGACGACCGTGGCGTCGGGAAAGGCGGCCTGAGCGCCCATGGCCGCCGGGAGTCCGAATCCCATCGTGCCCAGTCCGGAACTTGATAGCCACGTGCGCGGTGACGTGAATTTGTAATACTGCGCGACCCACATCTGATGCTGACCGACTCCGGACGAAATGATCGTCTTTCTGTCGCGGGTCTTCTGCCACAGCTGAGAGATCGCATGTTGCTGCAGAATGCCGTCGAACTGCTCGTTGTAGTGGAAGGGAAACTCGGATTTCCACTGCAGGCATTGGTCGACCCAAGGGGCAATATCTTCCTTGACCGAGCCCACAAATTTGCTGAGTTCCGCCAACGCATACTTCACGTCACTGACAATCGGAATGTGTACCGGCTTGTTCTTGTTCAGTTCGGAAGGATCGATGTCGATATGCACGATCTTGGCATGCTTGGCAAACGCCTCCAGTTTGCCGGTCACGCGGTCGTCAAACCGGACACCAATGGCCAACAGCAGATCGCAGTCGCGCACGGCGCGATTGCCATACACGCTACCGTGCATGCCCAGCATGTCCAACGAAAGGGAGTCGGTATTGGGTAAGACGCCAAGTCCCATCAAGGTCATGACGACCGGGATTCCTGAACGCTTGACCAACTGGCGCAGCTCGTCACTGGCACCCGATGAGATAATGCCGCCGCCGCAATAGAGAACGGGTCGCTTGGCCATTTTGATGGCCGCCGCAACTTGCTGGATCTGCTCCGGCTTCGCGCGTGGGTTCTCGCCAAGATAGCCCGGCAGGTTCATGGGAGCCTCCCAATCGGGCACACAGCTGTCCATCTGCACGTCTTTGGGCAAGTCGATGAGGACCGGGCCGTTGCGGCCGGTCGTCGCCACGTGGAAGGCCTCCCGCACGATGCGAGTAATATCCCGCACGTCGGTCACCAGGTAGTGGTGCTTGGTGATGCCGCGACAGACCTCCACGATCGGGGTTTCCTGAAACGCATCCGAGCCGATGACGCGGGTCACGACCTGGCCCGTGATGGCGATCAAGGGGATGCTGTCCAGCTTGGCGTCCGCGATGGCGGTCACCAGATTGGTCGCTCCCGGACCGCTGGTGGCCATACAGACCCCTGGCCGGCCGGTCGACCGCGCGTAACCCTGTGCGGCAAAGCCGCCCCCCTGTTCATGCCGGGGGAGAATCGTGCGGATCTTGTCACTATACCGCGTCAGTGCCTGGTGGATCGGCATACTGGTGCCGCCCGGATAGGCGAACATGACTTCAACGTTGTGGTTCACCAACGACTTGACGAGAATGTCCGCTCCGTGCATCAATTCCTGTTTCGTGGCGTGATCAGTCGTGGACATAGTAACTCCCACTGTGCAACCCCCACTGCTCCTGGAGTGGCAGCGGCGGGGCATCAAGCGAAAAAACCGCAAAACAGCTAAGTCTAGGCCCTGCCGGGCCTTGATTCAAGGTAAGTCGCAGTAGTTGTCGTCACAAGTGGTTGCAGGAACAGCATCATGGGCGACGTGGCGGCCCACCACCCTCCCCGCCCTTGTCCGGCCCGCTGAAACAGCTCGGCTGTCGCCCGCATCGTCCTGGGTGAGCTGATAACCGGTCTCCAGGTGCTGTCGCCGCCGGGCAATTGAACGCCTCTGCCGGGCCTGCTACCGTGTACGCCATGATGCATATTACGATGCAGATTGCAGCGATTGCCCTGTTTGGTGCGGCTGGAGCCGTCGCCCGCTATGCGGTGAGCGGTTGGGCCTATCGCGCGCTGGGCGAAGCGTTCCCCTACGGGACCCTAGCCGTCAATCTGATCGGCTGCTTTCTGCTCGGAGCCATTGTCCATGTGAACCAAACGACGGAACTGATTCCCTTCGAACTCCGTAAGGGCCTGACAATTGGCATGTTGGGTGCATTCACTACCTTTTCGACATTTGGATACGAGACGCTGGAGCGACTGCAGACCGGACAGTTGTGGATCGGCCTGCTCAACATCGCCGCGAACGTCGTTTTTGGTCTGCTGGCAGTCTGGATGGGTATGACGATCGCCCGACTGGTATACGGGGGTGCTTAGTCGCCCCTTGAGCTCGCCGGGGGCTCGCCTGGTGCGCTCGTCCGACCCAGCCAGAAGTGCCGATCCCGGGCTCCGCGTGATATTCCTGGAGGTGACGCGATGCGTGTACTGGACGGCGAACAGGTTCTCATGCGGATCTTCATTGGTGAGGGGGACTTTTGCGGCCGCAAACCGCTCTACCAGGCGCTCGTGGAGTTCTTCCGCGAGGAGAAACTGGCCGGTGCCACCGTGTTGCGGGGGACGCTGGGTTTCGGCGCCAAAAGTCATCTCCACACCGCTCAGTTGTTGCGACTGAGTCAGGACTTGCCGGTGGTGATCGAAGTCGTCGACACTCCGGAAAAGATTGACGGCGTGATGCCGCGAATCGACCAGATGGTCCAGGATGGGCTGATTACACTCGAGAAGGTACGAGTGGTCCGCTATTCGGCCAAGTGACCAGCAGCTCCACTCATACTCATACTCATACTCTTACTCTCAATACGCCCCCTGGCTGCAGCCAAAGCGGGCCTGAGCCGAGCTATGCTCATCCAGTTCAATTGGTGCGCGTATGGGGAACGAATGCGGAATGCGGAATGCGGAGTGCGGAGTGCGGAATAGTGCGAGCAGAGTGACAAGTGACAAGTGACAATTAACCAATGACCAATAACCAATGACCAATGACCAATGACCAATGACCAATGACCAATGACCAATGACCAATGACCAATGACCAATGACCAATGACCAATGACCAACAAAGCCCACGTCAAACCAGCCTCGGCGCCAAGTAGTTGCCCGTGTGGTTATCCGTTAGCGCGGCGATGGTTTCGGGAGTGCCGGTGGCGAGAATCTGGCCGCCCCGCTCCCCTCCCTCCGGTCCCAGATCAATGATCCAGTCGGCCGTTTTGATCACGTCCAGATTGTGCTCGATAACGATCACCGTATTGCCGCGATCGACGAGTTGATTGAGCACGTCCAGCAACAGGCGAATATCATCGAAATGCAGACCAGTGGTCGGTTCGTCGAGCAGATAGAGGGTCTTGCCGGTGTCGACGCGAGCCAATTGCGTGGCCAGTTTGACGCGTTGAGCTTCTCCGCCGGAGAGCGTGGTGGACGGCTGTCCCAACCGCAGGTACCCCAACCCCACTTCTTTTAAGCTGTTCAGAAGGCGGGCAATGGCCGAGATGTTTTCGAAGAACGTCGCCGCCTCGGCAATGGAGAGATCCAGCACATCGGCGATGGAGTGACCACGATACTTGACTTGCAGTGTCTGGCGATTGAACCGCTTCCCGTCACATTCGTGGCAGGCGACGTAGAGATCGGGCAGAAAGTTCATTTCGATCTTGGCAACGCCCTGCCCTTGGCACGCTTCGCAACGCCCCCCCTTCACGTTAAAGCTGAAGCGGCTGGCGCGAAACCCCCGCTGTTTCGCATCACGCGTGGCCGTGAACACCTTGCGAATCTCGTCGAATACTCCGGCGTACGTCGCGGGATTGCTGCGTGGTGTCCGGCCGATGGGAGACTGGTCGATCTCGATGACCTTGTCGACTTGGCGCGTCCCCCGCAAACTGGCATGGGGGCCTGGTTTGGGAGCGATGCCACCCAGCTTACGGATCACGGCGTGGGCCAGGGTTTCATTGATCAAGGAGCTCTTCCCCGACCCGCTGACACCCGTCACACAGACCAGCGCACTCAAGGGAAACGTGGCGGTGACGTTTTTCAGGTTGTTGGTTGCGACCCCTTCCAGGACGAGGGAGCGAGCCTTGGCGATGCGGCGGCGGTGGGCCGGTACCGGGATGCAGCGCCGGCCCGATAGGTACTGGCCGGTGACGGATGCCGCGTCTGTGCAGACTTGTTGTGGTGTACCGACCGACACCACACGCCCCCCGTCCGCGCCGGCGCCCGGTCCGATGTCGATCAAGTAATCGGCCTGCCGCATCATGGACTCGTCGTGTTCGACCACCAGCACGCTGTTGCCCTGGTCGCGCAAACGACACAACGCGTCGATCAGACGCTGGTTGTCACGCGGGTGCAGGCCGATCGACGGCTCGTCCAGCACATAGCAGACGCCCACCAGTCCCGAGCCGATGCTGGTGGCCAGTCGCACGCGCTGTAGCTCACCACCGCTGAGTGTATCCGCGGCGCGATCGAGCGCGAGGTAGTTCACGCCGACCTGGTCGAGGAAGGCCAGACGTCGGCAAATCTCGCCGGTCAAGGGCTCGGCCACGGCCTGGTCTGCCGTGGGGAACGTCAGCTGGTCAAAGAAATCACGTGCCCCGACGACCGTCATTCCCGTGATCTGGCCGATCGATTTTCCGCCCAGCAGTACACTGTTTGCCTCAGATCGCAACCGCGAACCACCACACTCGCCGCAGACGACTCGGCCTCGATACGCCGCTAGTTGGTCGAGTCGCTGCTGGTTGGTGGTGGTGGCGAGTTCCTTTTCCAGGAGTATCAACACACCCAGGAACCCGTTCCCGCCGCTGGTGGTCTGCCGTGTCTTGGTCCGCCGTGTCTTGGTCTCGGCTGTCTTGTCGCAGGGCAAATTGCCGTCGGCCACTTCACTCTCTGGTAGTCCACTGCCTGGTGTTCCGTAGAGGAGCTGTTTCCAGGCGGAGGGACTGAGTTGGGAGAGGGGCGTGTCCCAAGCGAATTTTTTGGCCGCCATAAACGGAGCCATGTCGGCCTGCAGCTTGCGCTGGCCGGCGTCAGGGAGCGTCCGCCAGGGGGCAACGGCACCATCGGCCAGTGACCGAGCGGGGTCGGGAATGACCAGCTCCGGGTCGAACTCGATGCGAGCCCCCAGGCCTTCGCAGGTGGGGCAAACACCATACGGACTGTTGAAGCTGAAAGTGCGCGGTTCGAGTTCCGAATAGCTGATGCCACAATTGGGACAAGCATAACGCGTGCTGAATAGCAGGTCTTGCCACGGCGGATCGGAGCCGTTGGTGTCGAGATAGCACGCCAGCACTAATCCTTCGCCCAGCTTGATGGCCAGGTTAACCGATTCCACAATCCGCGCGCGAATGGCGTGACGGATGACGACGCGATCCACGACCGATTCGATATGGTGCATGCGACGCGGTTCCAGTTCCGGAACCTGATCGATGTCGTAGACGGAGCCATCGATCCGCACGCGCACCAAGCCCGCTTTGCGAATCTGCCCCATGATTTCGCGATGCGCTCCCCGGCGTCCCCGGACAATGGGAGCCATGATCATCGTCTTGGTACCTTCGGGCAGCGCCGTCAAACGATCGACGATCTGTTCGGGCGACTGCTGTTGAATCGGGGCACCACACTGGTAACAGTGCGCTTCACCCAGCCGGGCCATCATCAACCGCAGGTAGTCATAGATCTCGGTCACCGTGGCCACGGTGCTGCGAGGATTCTGGTTGCCCGGGCGCTGGTCGATGCAGATCGTCGGTTCGAGTCCGTCGACGAGGTCGACGTCGGGACGCTCCCGCTGATGAAAAAACTGGCGTGCGTAGACCGACAGCGTCTCGATATATTGCCGCTGCCCCTCCGCAAACAGTGTGTCCAGCGCCAGGCTGCTCTTCCCGGAACCGCTGGGGCCCGTGAGTACGACGAACCGGTTTCGCGGGATGTCGAGGTTGATATTCTGGAGATTGTGCACGCGGGCTCCGCGGATACGAATCACCTCGGCCGGACTCTCGCCGACCGTAGCGATGCTCTGGGAGCGGGGACTTTCGGGCATAGCGATCTAGACCGAAGAAGTGCGAAAGAGCTAAACTTTTTACCGTAGCAGCGCACGGTATCCCTCGGAAGGGGCGATGCGGGAGGCGCGATGCGGCGGCGCAAGCGGGCAGAGGGACACTATGGGTGCAGATTTCTCGGAGATTCTTGGTGTGCAGACATTCGCTCAGCGGGAAGCGGTGTTGCTGGCGCCCTACGCCATGCACAGCGCCGATTCGCGGGGACGCGAGTACCCGGAAGAGGAGCATCTCTACCGGGGGCCCTATCAACGCGATCGCGATCGGATCGTTCACAGCGCGGCATTCCGCCGCCTCAGCGGTAAGATGCAGGTGTTCACGGGAGATATGGGGGACTACCATCGAACCCGTTTGACGCACACGCACGAGGTCGCCTCGATCGCTCGCACCATCGGTCGGGCACTGCGCCTGAACGAAGACTTGATCGAAGCCCTGGCACTGTTTCACGACATCGGCCATCCCCCCTATGGCCATGCTGGTGAAGAGTCACTTGACGAGTGCCTGCAGGACGTAGGGGGATTCTCCCACAATCGCTACGCACTGACGATCGCTCGAACAGCTCGAGATTCGCTACCACCGCTTCCCGGGCCTGAACCTGACCCGCGAAGTGCTCGATGGACAGGCGATCCGCGTGGACAAGCAGGCGGCTCAGGAGCCCTTGCTGGAAGTCCAGGTGGTGGATGTCGCGGACAGCATTACCTACGATGCGCACGACACGGATGATGCCGTGAAACTGGGATTGGTCACCCTGGATGAGCTGGCCCGGATCCCCCTGATTCGTGAGACGATGGACCACGTTCAAGTGCGATTTGGGACGCTCGAACGGGACCGCCTGCGCAAGGCGGTTGTGCACGAACTTATCGACATGCAAGTGAGCGACGTCCTGCAGGTGGCTGGAGCACTGCTGGCCGAGTATCCCCTGGAAAACGCCGAGGCGGCGCGGCAGGCCGGCCTGCGGCTGGGACCCAGTGCTGCGCTGTACGAACAGAAGACGGAATTGGAACGTTTTCTGTACACCCACGTGTACCGCCATCCGCGGCTGCTGGCCATGCGGACGCGGGCTCAGCACCATCTCAAATCACTGTTCAACGCACTTGTTGAGCGTGAGAGCCTGCTGCCGCCCAAGTTCCGACAACGAGCCAAATCGGTGGGAATCGCACGTAGCGTCGCCGATTACCTAGCCGGTATGACCGATCGGTTTTGCGAAACCCAGTACGAACAATTCGCGGCCCAGAGGGTCGTGGGGTAGCTTGTGCTAGGGGGTATGGTAGAATGCGGGTCAGTTTCCGGCTGACCTGCAGGTGGGGGTACTGGCTCCGCTAGTGCCTTGGGGGGGGGCCATTTTGGAACGAATGAAGCACTCCCTAGCTACCTGACGGCCAGCTACCTGTCAATGGCGAGATGGCTACGAAGAAAGTTGCTTGAACGGTGACAGCGAGCGACGGAACCGAAGAGGCAATCCGCTTCCGTTGAATGGGCAGTCTCTTTGCCCGCGGAGATTCCAGACAGCGGGTGGATGTGTGTCTATATGCGTGTTTTTCGTTTCGCACGTTTCAGCCGACCACGATCCAGCGGACAAATTGATATGGCACTAGTAGTTCTTCGATGTGTGTTCATGTTTGTGTGCGTCGGATTGACGAGCCTGTTGATCAGGTCCGAGTCGCTACAAACTGGGCCGTCCTGGCTCCCCTGGTTGATCTTCTTCTCCGTGATTTTCATCGCGGCGGGTGTCATCTTGCTGGACATGGTGATGCCGCACAAGCGTATCGATACGATATCGGCCGTCTATTTCGGGACGGTTGTGGGCATGCTTCTGACCTATGCCCTCTCCATTGCCATCGCGCCGACTGCTGGACCAGATCGTCTCGTATAAGAGTCCGGTCCAGATTGGAATGGGGATAGTGGTCTGCTATCTCTGCATCAGCTTGCTCTTGCAGACGAAGGATGATTTCCGGTTTATCATTCCCTACGTGGAGTTCAGCAAGGATGTTAAAGGACTCAAGCCGTATATTCTCGATACGAGCGTGGTGATCGACGGTCGCGTTGCCGACCTGGTGGAAACCGATATTCTCGACAACACGTTGATCATGCCGCGGTTTGTATTGGGAGAATTGCAGAGGATTGCGGATAGCAGTGACAAGCTGCGGCGGTCGCGTGGCCGGCGTGGATTGGACATTCTGAACCGCTTGCGCGTCGACAAGAAGATCGATCTCAAGATCTACGATCGTGACCTGGCTGAATTGTCGGGCCAGCCGGTCGACATGAAGCTGGTGTTGCTGGCGAAGCACCTGGGAGGGAAGATTGTCACGGGCGACTATAACCTGAATAAGATCGCCCGCCTGCACAACGTGCCGGTGATCAATCTCAATGACGTCGCGAATGCACTCAAACCGGTCTATCTGCCGGGCGAGACGTTCAACGTTCGAGTCGTCAAGCCCGGAGAAGCGCAAGGACAGGGGGTCGGCTATCTGGATGACGGCACCATGATCGTCGTCGAGGCGGGGCGGGATCACATCGGCCAAACCGTCAGTATTTCGGTCACCAGCGTGCTGCAGACCAGCGCCGGGCGGATGATCTTTGGCCGATTCGAACATCACGTCGAAGAGAGTCCGGAGAGCCAGCTAAGTTGAGAGCCGGCAGCACCCGTTTCCTCTCACCTCTTACGCTTAAAGGGATGTGACACCCCCGTGAAGTGGTGAGCGGGGGTTTGCTTCGGCACTGGCTCCGCTCGCGGTGAGCGATTTCGCTGTTGGCCAAACGTCGACCTCGCCAGCCGTCACCCGCGATTTTCGCTGTTGGCCAAATGTTCGACGCTCGCTCAGGAAAGTGGCACCCCGTGAAGTGGTGAGCGGGGGTTTGCTTCGGCACTGGCTCCGCTCGCGGTGAGCGATTTTCGCTGTTGACCAAATGTTCGACGCTCGCTCAGGAAAGTGGCACCCCGTGAAGTGGTGAGTGGGAGTTTGCTTCAGCAGTGGCACAGCCAGCAACCCGTGCGCCGTGCTCAGAAATTAGTGAGACGCTTCTGCACCGCTGGCTCTTGTTCGATCCGGCGGCGAGCCATCTGGCAATATTCCTCCACGCAGTCGATGCCGACGTAGTTGCGTTGCAGGCGTTGCGCTACGACGGCTGTTGTGCCACTGCCGAGGAAGGGATCCAGCACCAGGCCGCCCGGGGGGCAGCCGGCCCGCAGGCACGTTTCGACTAGTTGTTCGGGGAAGACGGCGAAGTGCGCATCGCGGAACTTGGAGAGCGAGATGGACCAGACGGTTCGCTTGTTCCGCCCCTTGGGATGAAACGCCTGATCCCAGCGGCCGTCGTGCAGGTTGGAGTGCCCGCCGTTCTTCCCCTGTTCGGGCGTGCCGTGGCGTTGGTTGAAAGTGTTTCCGGCCACCACGCATGCGGCTTTTCTCCGTGAACGTCACGTGTGGCTCGCGGATCGCGTCGGCATCGTAGAAGTACTGCTTCGACTTCGTCAAAAAGAATACGTACTCGTGGTCCGTCGTGGGACGCGTCTTGACTGCCGAGGGCATGGCATTCGGTTTGTGCCAGATGATGTCGCTCCGCAGAATCCAGCCGAAGTCGACTAAGGCCAACGCCACTGCGCCAAGGCATCCCCAACTGCTGGCCGTCCTGGTACTTGTCGCCGAGCACCATCCACAGCGTTCCACTCTCCTTCAACACGCGATGGCATTGCGCGAAGATGTCCACCAAACGCTGGATGTACTCGGCGGGACTCGCTTCGTGTCCTAACTGCCGGTCGCCGCTATAGTCGCGTTGGCGAAAATAGGGCGGGCTGGTGATGATCGAGTCGATCGACGCGGCAGGTAGACGAGCCACTTCCTCGGCGGCGTCACCACAGATCACACTGTTGAGCCACGAGGGATGGTGCGGCAAGCGGCGATTCATGTGGCGGATGCTCGTTTACGCTCAGCAACCCGGGATCGCTCCGACACGCGACGGCTTGACCATCCGAGTGACGCTGATGCAATCAGGCCAACTGTCGGCCTCATCACATCTTGTCTACGACTCCAATCCCCAGCAGGGCCAGTCCTTGCTTGATGGTGCGTCCGGTCAAGTCGCACAGCAGCAGGCGGCTGCCACGCAGCTGCTCCGTCTCCGCTCGTAGCACATGGCAGTTCTGAAAGAAGCGGGAGAACTTGGTGGCCAGCGAGAACAGGTAGGCGGTGAGAATATTTGGCCGGTAGTCTTCCAGCATTTTGTCGAGGGCATCGCCCAGTTGAACCAGTTCCACGGCCAGGTCGCGTTCCGCCGGATCGTCGAGAGTGATCGGCGGATTGGCGGCTCGCAGCGCCGCTGACGTCGATGCCGCCCCGCTGGAAAATGCTCTGCGTGCGGGCATACGAGTACTGCATGTAGGTGGCGGTATTTCCTTCCAGGGCGACCATCTTGTCATAGCTGAACACGTAATCGCTGGTCCGATTGTGGCACAAATCGGCGTATTTCAACGCCCCGTGTCCGACGGTGCGGGCGATCGCCTGCCGCTGCTCTTCGTCCAGTTCGGGACCCGGTCGGCTTGCTGTCGTCGTTGCTCGACACGACCGCGTAGGCACGCCGAATCGCTTCGTCCAGCAATCCTTCCAAACCGACCACGTCGCCACTGCGCGTGCGGTAGGGACGCCCGTCTTCACCCAGCACGGTGCCAAACGCAATGTGCCGCAGATCGACGTTCTGCGTAGCCCCACAGACGCACCACGGCGAACAGCTTGGCAAAGTGCTCGCTCTGACGATGATCCACCACGTAAAAAATGGCATCGGGCTGCCAAGTCTCCATACGATATTGGATCGTCGCCAGATCGGTCGTCGCGTAGAGAAATGCCCCATCCTTCTTGCGCACAATCATCGGCGTGTCGAACTCATCGAGAGAAAGACACACTCGGCACCGTTGCTTTCGTGCGCCAGGCCACGCTGCTTCAGATCCGCCACAATGCGTTCCAGTCGATCGTGGTAGAAGCTTTCGCCCAATTCGTGATCAAAGCGAATGCCCATCCGTTGGTAAATCGTTTGGATATCGTCCTTGCATTGAGGCAGGAATTTCCGCCAGAGTGCCAGATTCTCCGGATCGCCCGCGTGCAACCTGGCCGTCTCTTCCAAAACGGCGCTGTCGATGTCGGAGTGCTCGCGGGCCAACTGCGCGAGCACGGAGTCTCCCTCGATAGCCGTGATCTTCGATCGCAAGTCCGCGCATTTCTCCCGCGTCTCCGCCACCTGGTTCTGCAGATCACGCAGCGCCTTTCCCAGTTGCTTGTCTCGGGGATTCTCGCGCCGTTGGGCGTCGCAGGCCGCCCACTGCGCCTGCTGATCGACCACCAGCCTCTCTTTGTCAGGCAACTGACGCACAGGCCTCGCGGTACTCCACCAATTGATGGACCAGCTTGTAAAGCCTTCCCAACTCCTGGACGGGGTGCTCCTCAAACGCCGCCAGATCGGCAAAGTGCTTGTAGCCGTAAATGATCATACCGAACTGCGTACCCCAATCACCCAGGTGATTGTCGCTGATCGCATGATGTCCCATGAAACGCAGCGTCCGATACAGAGCATCACCAATCACGGTCGAGCGGATATGGCCAACATGCATCGCTTTCGCGACGTTCGGCGATGAGTAATCAATCACGAACGTGCGGGGCTGCTTGACCATGGCAATCTCCAGCCGCTCGTCTTGAGCGGATCGAGCGAGCTGACCGATCAGCCAGCCGTCCCGCAAACGAAGATTGATGAAGCCGGGGCCCGCCACTACTGGTGGTTCGCACAGGTCCTCCAGCTCCAGCGCGCCACGATCTTGTCCGCCACCTCGCGGGGTGACTTCCCCAGCTGTTTCCCCAGCGGCATCGCGCAATTGGCCTGATAGTCCCCAAAACGAGGGTCCTGCGCCGGACGAATCATGTCGAGCAGCTCCTCGACATCGATCGGTCAACGACAATAAAGCTGGACGAAACCTGTGGCGAAGCGTGGCAAGAATGTTCATGGTCGGGTGATGTGCGAGGGAATTGGACAAGTGGCTCAGCCGGTCGCGCTGCGCCACAGTTTAGCAGCTGCAGCCGCATTGGCAGATATGGGGCTTGTCAGAGGGAAATTCCGCAGGCTGCCTCGCAAGAGGCTGCGCCAGAGAGGGAACGCAGAGAGGGAACGCCAGAGAGGGAACGCAGAGCAGCAGCGCACCGCAAAACACGATCCAGGAACCCCTGTGCACTCGACGCAAGACGGGCTCAGCGCAGAGTCGCCCTGCCGAAAACGGTATTATTGAGCGGTAAACTTGACGCGCAGGAGAGTCGGCCCAGAGCTCTTCCAGGCGGTAGTACTGCCGGGATTCCTCGTCGAAGAGATGAATCACAATGTTGCCGTAGTCCAAGACAATCCAACGGCTGACGTCGTAGCCTTCGATTCCCAAGCGACGGTCCTGCAGGTCAACCTGCAATTTGTGGTCGATCTCTTCGCTCATCGCGTGGAGTTGTCGGCGGCTGGAGCCGGTCGCGATCACGAAGTAGTCGAACAAGGGCGTCTGTTGACGGGTGTCCAAAATGTGGACGTCCTGCCCCCGCAAGTCGATGGCGGTCTGAGCGGCAGCCAAAGCCAATTCCAGGCTTCGATCCGGATTCGCACGACTGGCGGGTTCTTGACGAGCGGTCGAAATGGCCACTGGGTCTCCTTCTAGAGAACGGTGCTACTGACTGTACGCGTCTTATTGTAAGCGCTGCCGAGGCGGAGGGAAGCCGCTTTTCGGCAGAGAAACGCCCTCTGCGGGCCCGATTCGCCGCGTTCTCCCGGCAAACAGCCCCACTTCGTGCCGATCCAATCGCGTCGTAACATGGGCCTCATCATCGTTTAACCCGCAGCCGGAGGCGAGGATGCGGCTCGTACCGATCCCAGCCGATCCCGGCCGTTCGCACAGCCACGCGGTCTTGGCCGACTGCGGGGTCGGTGCTACAAAGTCAGGAAGCAGGTGGGTGGAGGAAACGACACGGTCGCATCGGTTACCGCCGATGCGGGCCGCTCTCAGGTCCTTGTTCTGATGCTGAGTGGATAAAACGGGAGGTTTGAATCAATGGCTGATTGGGTGCAAGAGGGCAAAGCGGCACCGGCATTCACGCTGACAACTGACACAGGTGCCAATGTGCGGCTGTCCGCGCTCAAGGGAGCGCCCGTCGTGATCTATTTCTATCCCAAAGACGATACTCCGGGCTGCACCAAAGAGGCGTGCGCGTTCCGCGATCGAAAGACGGAAATTGAAAAACTCGGCGTGCACGTCCTGGGTGTTAGCCCCGATACCGTTGAAAGTCATGTCAAGTTCCGCGACAAATACCAGCTGAACTTCCCGCTGCTGGCCGACCCGGATCACCAGATCGCGGAAAAATACGGCGCCTGCGCGAGAAGAACATGTATGGCAAGAAGTCGATGGGGATCCAGCGGTCCACGTTCCTGATCGATCCCCAAGGGAAAGTCGCCAAGGTCTGGCAGCGAGTGAAAGTCGAGGGGCATGATCAGCAAGTGATGGACGCCGTGAAGAAGTTGACCGAGTCCTAGATTCCCAACGCGCAAGATGCGTGCACGGCGGCTCGCATGCCGCAGAACGCAGTGAATTCCGTTCTACGTAGGAGGAAGTGGGGAGCGATGGGAACTGCGTAAACGGAATGAATTCCGTTCTACGTAGGCAAAAAAGCCCCAGCCGGTACGCGAGGTGTCCGGCTGGGGCTTATGCTTGTCGTGCATTCTGGTTCGCGATGGGGCGAACTAGATGATCCCGAGCGCCATGAGGCTGTAGCGGACGACCAGGCCGGCCACCACCACGCTGACCATGCTCATCAGCTTGATCAAGATGTTCAAGCTGGGACCGCTGGTGTCCTTGAAGGGATCGCCCACCGTGTCGCCGACGACGGCGGCCTTGTGCGCATCCGAACCCTTGCCGCCCAGCTTGCCACCTTCGATGTACTTCTTGGCGTTATCCCAGGAACCGCCTGCGTTGGCCATGAAGACGGCCACGCAGAAGCCGGTCGTCAAAGTGCCGACCAAGAGGCCCATCACGCCGCCGACGCCCAACACGAGACCGGTCACGACGGGCAGTACCAAGCCCAACAGCGACGGTAGGATCATCTCCCACTGTGCCGCCTTGGTGCTGATGGCCACCGGTCGAGCGTAGTCGGGCTGCTCGGTCCCGTCCATGATGCCTTTCTTCTCCTTGAACTGCCGCCGCACTTCTTCCACCATGCCTTTGGCGGCCCGTCCCGACGGCCTTCATGGTCATGGCACAGAAGAGGAACGTAGCCATGGCACCGAGGAACACGCCGACCAGCACCTTCGGATTCATCAGCGAGGCATCGTAGTAGGTCGTGAAGTCGGGGAGGGTGGCCTCGTGGATCGGAACCAAAGGCGCTCCGGTGGCGGCAAGCACCACTTCACCGTCCATCCGCTTGATCACATCATCGGGAATCTTCGTCGGGGCATTGCCATTGTGAGCAATTGCCTTCCATGCCGCACTCACTTTCGGATGACGCGTTTCGGTCGGCATCGCCAGGTACGTCCGGATGGCGTCCTTCTGGTCGGCGTCCTGGTACTTCTCAATCACGAAACCGGGGGAAGCCTTGTAGAATCCTCTCGTCCACCAGCTTGACGGCGACCGAATCGCCCCATCGCTCAAAACCGACTCGCACTTCTTCCACATAGGCGGCCAAAAGCGCCAGGGCGGTGAGTGCCGCGGAGCCGATGGCGAAGCCCTTGCCCGTCGCGGCCGTGGTGTTGCCCAGACTGTCCAACGCGTCGGTGCGCTGGCGAACCTGCGGTTCCAGCTTGGCCATCTCCGCGTTGCCGCCGGCGTTGTCGGCGATCGGGCCGTAGGCATCCGTGGCCAGCGTGATGCCCAGCGTGCTGAGCATGCCGACGGCGGCGATACCGACGCCGTACAAGCCGATCGCGAAGAAGTTGACGTCATCGAAGTTCCAGCCACTGGCAAATCCGAACGCCAGCATGGTGGCCATGCAGACCGTCAGCACCGGGAACCAGACACTCGCCATGCCGTCGGCAATGCCGCCGATGATCAGCGTGGCCGGACCGGTCAACGATTGCTCCGCCAGATTCTTGGTCGGGGCGAATTCGTCACTGGTGACATACTCGGTCCACTTGCCGATGAGCCAGCCTGCCAGCAGGCCGACAATGATGCTGACCGATACCCCGGGCATCACCCCGAATAACAGCGTGCCTTCGGTTTTCGGCATGAGCCAATAGGACAGGATGACGGCAGCCACAATGATCAGGCCGCACGAGGCATTGATCCCGCGTGCCAGCGCCTTCAACAAGTTCTTCTGCGTCGCACCTTCTTCGGTGCGGACCAGATAGACGCCGACAATCGACAGGAAGATGCCTAACCCGGCAATCGCCATCGGCAGGAACAGGGCCTGCAATTGCGAGTTGAGGGAACTCGCCCGGAGTGATCTTGGCCAGCGCGGGAGAGGCGTAGGCGGCCACACCGAGCGCCGCCGTGGCCAGGATCGAACCGCAGTACGATTCGTACAGGTCCGCACCCATGCCGGCGACGTCCCCCACGTTGTCGCCCACGTTGTCCGCGATCGTGGCCGGGTTGCGCGGATCGTCCTCCGGAATACCCTGCTCCACTTTTCCGACCAGGTCAGCACCCACGTCGGCCGCCTTGGTGAAAATGCCGCCACCCACGCGAGCAAACAACGCCTGGCTGCTGGCACCCATGCCGAAGCACAGCATCGTGACCGTGATATCGACCAGCGATAACGGCTCGAAACCAAACAAGGGCCAAATCCAATACAGGAAACCGAACCAGAGAGTGATGTCGAGCAACCCCAGGCCGACAACCGTCAGACCCATCACGGCTCCCGAACGGAACGCGACCTGCAGGCCCTGGTTGAGCGAGTTGCGGGCGCCCTCGGTCGTCCGGTTGCTGGCCATCGTGGCGGTCCGCATCCCAATCCAGCCGGCCAGACCCGAGAAGAAACCACCGGTCAGAAAGGCAAACGGGACAAACTCGCTCTGCACGTCCAACCCGAATGCCGCCACGCTCAGCAAGCCCACAATCACCACGAAGAAGCCCGCCACGACGATGTACTGCTGACGCAGATAGGCATTGGCACCCTCGCGCACGAAGCCGGCAATCTCGATCATCCGATCATTGCCCGGCGGAGCAGCTAACACCCACTTGTAGAACAAATAGGCTTGGACCAGCGCCGCAATGGAGCCGGCCAAGCAGACCAGCCAAATAATCACGAACTTGGCCTGTCCTCCGCCGGCAGCGGAAGAGACCACAGCCTCGGCCTCCTGAGCCACGGCCTGACCGGCCGTAGCCAGCATCAGGGCGAGTGTCACGACGCATCCCACGATGCGCGTCCACCTGAATCGGTGCGATGGTGTCAACATCTTCGTTGGTTCCTCGTGTATAAGCAGACGATCTGAACTAAAATATCCCGGACGGATCCGTCCGGGTCTTTGCACCCGTCACAGCTCCCCCCCCGCTGATCGTCGCCAGGTATGGCCGACAAGTCCACCGTCACACGCAGCGGGCAGACCCCTGCTAATCAGGCTCGTGACCGACCGGATGAACGGATCGCGAGGTGTGGTGCTAACATGCGATCCCGAAAGAACTTACGGAGCACATAGGGCCTCTTCGCGAACATCGGCACAGTGGAATCGGCAGGGTGGAGTCGGCACTGCGGAGCTGCTTCACCACCAAACCCCATCCAACGAGGACGCTGGTTACAGACTGAGCAGACTGCAATCCGTCGACATCTCCAGCTTTTGTCAAGTCAGCGAGTGTACTGAATACAAATCGCAACTGTCAACTAGCGGTCACTGACGGAAAAACCGCTGTATTCGGCAACAAACTGGGGTGATGGAAGGTGTTTTCTTTCCTCGCGCAGGCCCCCATTTTCTCTAGAATTATTCTTGGTTTTTACCGCTCAGGCGATTATGCTAAGCGTAGATCTTCAGTTGCGGCAGTTTGCTAGGCGAAAAAGGGGCGTGCGCTGCCGGTGTCCTCCTGGAACAAGAGAAGACAGAAGGAGTTGAATCGATGGTGTTAAAATCTGTTTTTCGCCCCGCGTTGGTCGCGGCGTTCGTCGTGACTGTCGGACTGATGTCTGCCCCCGCCCGCGCGGCGGACCGGCCGGACGACAAAAGCAAAGATGAGCCGGCCATCAAGACAGTCGAACTGTTCTCCGCAATGGAGGCCGGTGAGATTGACGTGAAGCTCATTCCCAAGAGCTCCAAGCAAGCCACCATCATGATTGAAAACAAGGGTGATCAGCCGCTGCGGATTAAGCTACCTGAGGCCTTTGCCGGCGTGAACGTGCTCCCGCAAATGATGGGCGGCATGGGTGGCATGGGCGGCGGCATGGGCGGCATGGGCGGCGGCATGGGTGGCATGGGCGGCGGCATGGGTGGCATGGGCGGCGGTCAAGGCATGGGTGGCGGCATGGGCGGCATGGGTGGCGGCATGGGTGGCATGGGCGGCGGCATGGGTGGCATGGGCGGCATGATGGGTGGCATGTTTGATGTCGACCCGGGTAAGACGCGGAAAATCAAAGTGCCGACCGTCTGCCTCGAACATGGCAAGCCCGATCCGACTCCACGCATGCATTACATCATGGTTCCCTTGGAATCCTTTACCCAGAAGGGTGAAGTGATCGAGATCTGCAAGATGCTCGGGACCGGCCGGATGGATCAATCTGCGGCTCAGGCTGCTGCCTGGCATTACTCGGACAATCTGAGCTGGGAAGAGTTGGCCAACAAGGTGGGCGTCACGCATATTCACGGACCGAGCGAACCGTACTTCAATGGCGGCCAGCTGCAAATGGGTCTGCGGATTGCTGCCGAAGCCGCTCGCCGTGCACGTGAGAATCCCGCCTACAATGAACCGTCTCTCAAGGACAAAGCGAATTCGCTCAGTAACACCTTGAGCGACAACAAATAGCGGCGCAGGGCTCCGCCCTGGAAAGACCCGAAGTACCCGACGAAGTAGATCAAGAGCGTCCTGCTGACAGCGGCAGGATGCTCTTTTTTTGCGCCGCCATCCTGGCGCCCGTTTAACCGCCATGGCCGTCAGGCCTGCGCGACTCCAACATATTCTCGAAATCCCCTTGGGCCGGCGGTACTCGTCTGAGATGACCGCCCGTCTCCAGCGAGAGCATTTGCGGGTCAGCGAGCCGGTGACTCTCGCAGCACGTGGTCTTCGCGCTGATCGAGTGCTGCTTCACGCCGTGCCAACTGCGCTGCCCAATCATCCAGTTCGGCTTGACGCTCAGTCATGGCGTCGTGCAATTGGGCATGACGTGTTTGGAGCGAGTCCCGCTGCCGCTGAAGAGTCTGCGTTAATTGTTGCAGCTCTTGTTTTCGTTCGTTCAACTTCTGCTCGACGGTGGCCGACTGTGCATGAACGTATTGAAGAATCGCCTGTGCCAGTGGGGCGAAATCGGTGGGAGAGGTCTGTTGCTCCAATTGAGCTTGGACCTGCTGGAGCACGAACCGATCTTCGCGGATCTGTTGCTGCTGCCGGCCCAGTTCTTCCTGGCGACGGAGGATCGCTTCCTGCTGATCCTTCACAGCGCGACGTCTGGACTGCAGAGTCTCGAGTTGTGTCTGCAGCAATTGACGTCGGTGACGCCATCGCGCGGCAAGTGCCTGTCGTTGGCGGAGGGTACGTGCCTGATATGTCTCATGCTCTTGAGCCAGCACGCGACGCTGTTGGTCGAGCGTCTCTTGTTGCTGACGCAGCTGGGCGGCTTGCGTGAGCAGATCCTGGCGTCGAGCGGCGAGCTGTGCTGATTCGTCCGCATGGCGCTGGTCTTGAGCCAGTTGCTCGCGGAGACGTTGATTGAGTTGCTCGGTCGTCTGTTGCTCGGTAAGCCAGTTGTTGTCGCAGGCGGTCCAGGGCGTGCTCTTGCTGGCGGCATTGCTGCTGCCAACTATCGCGCTCGGCGTTCAACCAGGTGGCCTGTCGGCGCACGTTTTCCAGTTCCAGAGCCAAGCTCTGCCGCTGTTCGGCGAGCGTTTTCTCACGTTGTCGGAGTTCGTCCTCTCGGCGTGCCAGCGCTTGGGCGGTGATGCCGGCGGTTTCCAGTTCCGCAGCCCTCGCTTCGATCGTATTGACTTGCCGTTGGAGTTCACTGGCTCGGTTGTGCAACTCGACCTGCTGCTCGCGGAGCCACAAGCGGGTATTGCGCTGCTCGTCATCCTGCTGTGCCGAGCGTGCATTCAGGGAGGCTTCCTGTCGCGCCAAATTGTGTTGTCGGATACGGAGGTGTTCCGACAACTCGGCTGCCTGCTGTTGCAGTTGGTCGGCGGCCAGTGCCTCGCTTTTGCCCGCGCCTGCGAGTAGCAGTTCAGGACTGGAGGTGCGAGAGGATCGGGGCAGCTCGTTCGATCGTCACCCCGTGGGGGGGGTGGAAACGCGGTGCCATCCCACTCTGAGGTTCGACTGACGCGGAGCTGCGATCTGGCGTCACGTGTTTCTCCCTCTGCCGCGTTTCAGGTCAGTACTAATCGGAGAACTCCCCATGCCGCGATTTACGCCATCCGCTGGCGGACGCGGCAGCATTCTCGCACGGTACCAGTCCGGCGTGCCACGCCGCAGCCGCACGTCCTCCCGGGCGGCACGAGAGTGCCAACGCTAGGGTATCGTCCATTGGCGACGGCGATCGTCGTGAGGCTTGGCAGTGGTTCGTTGAGTAAGCTGGCGGATGACGTGATGTGGGCGAGCCGCTGCAGGTCGCTCGCGTACGACCGATACTTCTGTCGGATCCTGCGCCGCGTCGATATGGTGAAGGTTGTCACCAATCGAGGGGTCTGTGGCAGTATATTCGGAAAAAACTGCCCAAAGTTTTTCATCGGCATTGCCTGCGTGGGAATTGAATCGGAAATGGTTGTGTGAGTGAAACCCTCCGCGGCAAGACTTGAACGTGGAGCTTGGGCATGCGACAATCACCACCTGTCGCGCCCGCCAGCGGCACGCACTGACGGTGAATGGCCTTACCTGGCCACCGAACAGGGCACTGCCTGGATTCACATCGGATGGCGGGAACAAGGGCTGCACGTATGAGAGTTGAACCACTGGGTGACAAAGTTGTCATCAAACGGTTGGAAGCCGACGAAAAAACATCGGGCGGGATCGTCCTGCCCGACTCGTCTCGGGATAAGCCTCAGCAGGGACGAGTGCTCTCGGTGGGTGATGGCCGCATGCTGCCCAACGGAGAGCGAGCTGCCGCACCAGGTGAGTGAGGGAGATCGAGTGGTCTTCAGTCGTTGGGCGGGTGCCGAGGTGGTGGTCGACAACGAAGAGGTCCTGATCATGAGCGAGGACGACATTCTGGCTATTCTCGATTGATGCCCAATTTCCGGGAGGCTCCACTCCCCCCGGCACGCTTACTTTGCCCGCGCCATGAGCTGCGTCCACGTGCGTGTGCGTGAGTGGGCACGTCGAGTGGCAATACTTCGGGCCGTCACGAGTTCGAGCTCCGCTCGCGGCAAGGTTCCTGTTGATCGCAGATCTCAAAATGGAATCGTCGCCCTGGCGAAAGTGGCTCCCGTGTTTGACCATCGTCCTAAATTCTGGCATTCGATTTATACTGGTGTTCATCGCCGGGGCTCGGCGTTGTGTCTGCCGCAATGTGCTGGCCGAGGCGAGTTGTTCTGACCGGAGAGGTGCGAGGCAGTCATGGTCAAGTACGTGGTTCGTTACGGTGCCATGCGATCCCTCGGGCTGCTTTCTCCCCGAGGCAACGATCGCTTCACGCGAGGTGATCGGGTGATCGCTCGTACGAATCGAGGTCTGGAGGCAGGAGACGTATTGTGCGTTGCCACCGACGAGATCCTCGGAAGCCTGAAGGACGTTCCCCACGGCCAGATCCTGCGTGCCATGACCCCGGAAGATTCCAACGAACTGACGCACATCAAGACCAATGAGCGGAAAGAGTTCGAAATCTGCCAGGGGCATGTCCAGCAGTTGGGGTTGTCGATGCAGCTGATCGACATCGAACATCTCTTTGGTGGTGAGCGGATCGTGGTGTATTATTTGGCGGAGCAACGCGTCGATTTTCGGGAACTCGTCAAACGGCTGGCCTCCGAATTCCAGACTCGGATTGAGATGCGGCAAATTGGGGTGCGCGATGAAGCGAAGCTGTTGGCGGACTACGGAGACTGCGGGCAGCCTGTCTGTTGTGGCAAGCACTTGACCGAAATGCCACCCGTTTCGATGAAGATGGCCAAGGTCCAGAAAGCGACGCTGGACCCGACGAAGATTTCGGGCCGTTGCGGACGCCTGAAATGCTGTTTACGTTATGAGTACCCGTCGTACGTGAAGATGCAGAAAGAACTGCCGTCCGTCGGGTCGGACGTCGTGACGAAAGAAGGACGGGCGCGCGTGCTGGGAATCGAAATCTTGGCCCAGCAACTGATGGTTCAGATGGAAGATAACCGCCGCATGTTGATTCACAAGTCCGACATCTTGTCGGTCATGACACGCGATACCCCCTCCAGAGAAGATCCCGAGGAGATGCCTGAGTGACCACTGCGTGGGACGCCGCTGGCTCGGCCGAGCCGCGCGATCAGGACGACAGGTGCGAAGGGAGAAGCCGGATCTAGGTGGCGGTTTTGGATTTCCGTGGTTGCTTCCGCACAGTGATTGGTGCGGCTCACTCGGGGCCGACGTTAACAGGTTGATTCACGAGAGATACGATCGTTATGTCCGAACAGCAACATCCATTTATTGAACTCCTCAAACGCGATCCGAGATACAAGCTAGAGGCTTACCAATTCGTGCGCGATGCCCTCGCGTACGCACAAGGTGAACTCGGGACGGGACCGTCGCCCGATGTCGAGCCAGGTGGAAGACCCGCCTCCCGATGCGCACTTGACGGGACAGCAGTTGTGCGAGGCGATTCGGCAACTTGCGCTGGAGCAGTTTGGACTGATGGCACGCGTGGTGTTGCACAGTTGGGGAGTGCATGTTACCGGCGACTTCGGCGAGATCGTCTACAACCTGATCGATATCGGCTTGATGAAGAAGTCGGAGACCGATCGCCGCGAAGATTTCAACGATGTTTTCGATTTCGAAGAAGCCTTCGAGCGGCAATTCAAAATCACCCGTCCCGAATAGAGGCAACATGAAACCTCGCACGGCAGCCGACCCGTCCAGCCAAACAGGTGCAGTCGCATCCCCGGCAGCCTCATCGCACGTTGCTGTTGGCCAGCGCGATCGCGCTGGCCGCGTGGGTCGTTTTCTTGCTCCTGGCCGCGCTGCGCGTCGTGTGATGCCTGCTGTCTGGTTACTTGTTACTGGTTACTGGTTACTGGTTACTTGTTACTTGCTTTTCGGCCGAATTGGTACGCAGAGCAACGTCCGAAACTCGCAAGAACCCACAATCGGCAACGAGCCAATAACAAATAACAAGCCCGAGGGAATGACGAAGCTCGAAACACGTGGTGATGACGAAATCGATGGCTGAAGTCGCCGGCCGGGAAGTTCAATTCAGTCCTTCGAGCTTCCTTCGAGCTTGGGTATTTCGAGCTTCGTCATTCGCGCCAGGGTGCCACTGGCTGAGCGAGCGTCGAAGACTCCACCAACTTCGAGAAACACTGACCGCGAGCGGAGCCAGTGCTGAAGCAAATCCCCGCTTACCACTTCCCAGACGTTTGGCCGCATTCCTCTAAAGCACGAAGTCCGAAATACCCAAGTCCGAAGGAATGACGAAGCTCGAAACACGAGATGATGACGAAATCGATGGCTGAAGTCGCCTGCCGGGAAGTTCAATTCAGTCCTTCGAGCTTCCTTCGAGCTTGGGTATTTCGAGCTTCGTCATTCGCGCCAGGGTGCCACTGGCTGAGCGAGCGTCGAAGACTCCACCAACTTCGAGAAACACTGACCGCGAGCGGAGCCAGTGCTGAAGCAAATCCCCGCTTACCACTTCCCAGACGTTTGGCCGCATTCTTCTAAAGCACGAAGTCCGAAATACCCAAGTCCGAAGGAATGACGAAGCTCGAAACACGAGGTGATGACGAAATCGATGGCTGAAGTCGCCTGCCGGGAAGTTCTATTCAGTCCTTCGAGCTTCCTTCGAGCTTGGGTATTTCGTGCTTCGTCATTCGCCCCAGGGTGCCACTGGCTGAGCGAGCGTCGAAGACTCCACCAACTTCGAGAAACACTGACCGCGAGCGGAGCCAGTGCTGAAGCAAATCCCCGCTTACCACTTCCCAGACGTTTGGCCGCATTCCTCTAAAGCACGAAGTCCGAAATACCCAAGTCCGAAGGAATGACGAAGCTCGAAACACGAGGTGATGACGAAATCGATGGCTGAAGTCGCCTGCCGGGAAGTTCTATTCAGTCCTTCGTGCTTCCTTCGTGCTTGGGTCTTTCGAGCTTCGTCATTCGCGCCAGGGTGCCACTGGCTGAGCGAGCGTCGAAGACTCCACCAGCTTCGAGAAACACTGACCGCGAGCGGAGCCAGTGCTGAAGCAAATCCCCGCTCACCACTTCCCAGGGACTAAGACTCCAGGAGCGTCAGGGCCTGCTGGACGACCGCTTGAGCGGTGATGCCGAAGTACTCATAGAGTGTCTCGAAGGGGGCGGAGGCCCCGAAGTCGGTCATGCCGACGAAACGCCCGTCGATTCCCAGGTACTTGTCCCAGCCTTGCCGGATTCCAGCTTCCACGCCCACGCGGGCCCCGATGTGGGGGGGCAGTACGCTGTGGCGATAGTCCGCATCCTGGGCATCGAACAGTTCGCAGCAAGGCATGCTCACGACGCGAGCCGCAATCCCCTGGGAAGCCAACTGTTGTTGTGCTTCGAGGCAGATCCCCACCTCGCTCCCCGTGCCGATCAGGATCACCCGTGGCTCTCCCTGCGGGGCATCGAGCAACACATAGCCACCGCGAGCGACTCCGCTGGCCGAACCGTATTTCGTGCGATCCAGGGTGGGGACATTCTGACGCGTGAGCACGACGCAAGCCGGCTGATGTGGATGTAACAGCGCGGCACGATACGACTCGGCGACCTCATTGGCATCCGCGGGCCGGAAGACCAGCATCCGCGGGATGGCGCGGCAGGCGGCCAGTTGCTCGATCGGCTGGTGTGTCGGACCATCTTCTCCCAAGCCGATCGAGTCGTGTGTCAGGACGTATATCACACCTTGCCGCATCAAGCTGGCCAGTCGCATGGCCGGTCGCATGTAGTCCGTGAAGACGAAGAACGTGCCACCAAATGGTCGCAGACCACTCAACGCCATGCCGTTGCAGGCGGCGGCCATGGCGTGCTCGCGGATCCCGAAATGGAAGTTGCGACCGGCATAGTTGCTCGCACTGAAGTGCCCCGCGTCTTTGTCGTTGAGCTGCGTCATGTTGGAGGGGGCCAGGTCGGCGGAGCCTCCTACGAGCCAGGGAAAATGTGGAGCCAACCGATTCAGGACTTTGCCGGAACTGGTCCGCGTGGCCATGCCTTTGGCGTCGGTGTCGAAAACCGGGATGCCAGCTTCCCAGCCTTGCGGCAGTTGACCCGCCCAGATGGCCTGCAGTTCGGCCGCTTGTTGCGGGTAGCTCTGGCTGTACGCATCGAATTTCGTTTGCCAGGCCTGCTGTAACGTCGCGTCCTCGTTTCCCGATACCATCCGCAAAATGCTCGACCACCTCGGCGGGAACGAGGAACTGCGCATCGGCGGGCCAACCGAGGGCGACCTTTCGTCAACCGAACTTCCTCGCCGCCCAAGGGCGATCCGTGCGCGCCGGCCGTGTTGGCCTTGTTGGGTGACCCGTATCCGATGACGCTCTTGACGATGATCAGGGTCGGCTGCGCGCTGCTCTCACTGACCTTCAACGCTGCTTCCACGCTGGCGATGTCGTTCGCATCGTCGACCTGCACGGTCTTCCAGCCGAGGCCCTCAAATCGCTGCGAAACCTTCTCGCTGAACGCCAGTTCCGTCTTGCCTTCGATCGTGATGGAGTTGTCGTCGTAGATCCAGCAGAGATTGGCGAGTCGAAGATGCCCGGCCAGGGACGCCGCTTCGCAAGCGACGCCTTCCATCAGATCTCCGTCACTACAGAAGGCAAAGACGCGATGACCAAACAGCTCGCAGCCGGGCCGATCGTATCGTGCCGCATACCACTGCGCGGCGATCGCCATCCCGACACTCGTCGCCACTCCCTGCCCCAGCGGACCGGTGGTCGTCTCGATCCCCGCCGCTTCACCCAGTTCCGGGTGCCCGGCGCAGGGGCTGTGTAGCTGTCGAAAATTGCGCAAGTCGTCGAGCGTGATCGATGGTTCGCTCGTGACTTGGCCCTGGTCATCCACCTGCCGTACACCGGCCAGGTGGAGCAGTGAGTAGAGGAGCATCGATGCATGGCCACACGACAACACGAAGCGATCGCGGCCGGGCCAGTTGGGAGATGATGGATCGTACCGGAGTATGCGGTTCCATAAGGTGTAAGCTACGGGAGCCAGCGCCATCGGTGTTCCCGGATGGCCACTGTTGGCGGCCTGCACACCGTCCATGGAGAGCGTGCGAATCGTGTCAATCGCCAACTTTTCAATGCTCGGTGTCGAGGTGGTCATGGGTGCGAATTTTCTCACTCTCTGAGCCTTGGAAACCGTCCTTTGCGAATCCGTCGAGTGTACCGAGTGCCGGTAAGACGCGTCAATGTGTCCTGGACCCTCAGGACGTCTCCTGACCAGGGTGGCAGGTACGCGGGGTGTGACGGCTACTTCTCTGGCGACATTCGTTGCTCTGGCGACGTTCGTTTCTCGGCCGGTCCTGGGGAGCCTGCTGGTGGCGTGCTGGGGCTCACAGGTAAGGCTGCAACGCCTGAGACAATTCGTCGAAATGAATCAGCCGGTTGTATTCCAGCAAACCGGCCAGGGCCCGGGAACTGACTCGGTGTCCCTGCTCTTCCAGCACGGCGACCGGATTCAAACCACCAACGATGACGACTCCGATGCGGCCCGGAGTCACGGGAAACCCCAAGACAGGTTGACCGGGCCAGCCGATCTCCATGAAGCCGCCCAGTCCCACGGTGGATACGCGCTCGGCCAATTGCACGGCCACGTCGCGGCACTTCTCCGGCATCTCGCGGAAACTGGCGCCGATCAATCCGTTGCCGTCCTTGATCGCGCCGCAGTAGTTGGTCATTCCGCTCCGAATGAACACTTCCAACGGATCGATCGTGGTGCCGTCGTAGTGGATCATTTCGACGAATCGCGTGGGACGTCCCTGCCGCAACTCGACCAGTCCGCCAAAGCGTGAAGTCACTGGCACACCATGCTTCAACAGCACCCCGTTGAGTGTAATCGAGCAGACCGTACAGAATCCCAGCATGCCGTCGGGAACGACGATGTCGTCGAGATGTTCTCCGGGGGGAGGATCGCCAATAAGTGACCCATGGCGTACCCACTGGAAAACACCTTGACGATCTGTGCGGCGCAGTCCGCCAGATGTCGCGGCTCGACCAGGGAAGTATTGACCACCACCAATCCCGTGCGGGTGACGAGATCGAACGTCATGTCGTAGGTCATCTGGTCGATCTTGGCGGATAGGCAACCGACTCGCTGGAAGGTCTGGGCGGCCCGCAGTTCCGTCAGGCCTGCTTCCGTAATCACTCGCCGTTTCCCCTGGGACCGGGTCAGGCCCTCCGCGTCCAAGTCGCTCAGGTACAGCCGGACCGTCCGTTCGCTGAGGTTCTGTCCGGCAGCCGCCAGGAACTCGACCAACCCCATCGAACTCACCGGGCCAGTGATTTTGCTTAGGGCACCCAGAATAGCTATGCGATTCCGCTCCTTCTTGTCCATTGATCTGCTCTTTTCCACGAAATGCTTAGCGAAACGGACGACATGCACGATTTTCGTTGGAAGCGAAGTTCCGGCAATTGTGCCGCAAATAAACTGTCTTTGTGGTTTGACTGCTGATGATATCGGCAGAATTGCCTGATGCTGGCTACCTGCATTTCACCTAGGCACTCGGTATGCAGTGGCTTGGGACCCAGATGGCTCTTGCGACTTGTGAAATTTTTCGCATAATAACATCCCCATCTACCGGCATCCCATTGCCGAAAATGAGGTATTGTACAACCAGCGATCTTCGCAAGTTCGTATTCCTTTGTCCACGATAACTCTTTGCGCGAGAAGTTGCGATGGAGCTGACCAAGGTCGAGGCGATATTGGCGGGCAAGGGGGCGCGGCCCTTCGACGTCATGGAAGCGCTTCAGGATATCCAGGAGGAGTTGCGGTATCTTCCCGAAGAGGCCATGCAACGGGTCTCCGAGGCGCTGCACGTACCGTTGATCGAGGTCTTTCGATTAGCCAATTTCTACAAGGCATTTTCGCTCAAACCACGCGGTCGCCACCTGATCACGGTCTGCGAAGGCACCGCCTGCCACGTGCAGGGAGCGCCGCGATTGGTGGAGGAGTTGCTGACGCAACTACAGGTGGAGGCGGGCCAGACAACTTCCGACGGCGCATTTACGGTCGAGACCGTGAATTGTGTCGGGGCTTGCGCCCTGGCGCCGGTCGTGATCATCGACGGTCAATACCACGACCACATGACGGCGGGAAGGCTGCGGGACCTTCTGGCGTCGGTTCGGAAGGAAGAGCAGGAGGAGGGTGTGGCCAATGCATAAGCTGGCGAGTTTCGACGCGCTGGAAGATCTCCGGCAGCAGCTGCGGGCGGACGCGGCCAAGTACAAGTCCAGTATCACCATGTGTGCCGGCACCGCTTGCCAGGCGTGCGGCTGCTTGCCTGTGGCCAGCGCGTTGGAAGCCGAGTTGGACCGCCAGGGACTGTCGGAAGAAATCCGGTTCTGCAAAACGGGTTGTCACGGTTTCTGCGAACAGGGGCCGTTGGCCATCATCGAACCGGGCAACGTATTCTACCGTCACATCAAGCCGGAAGACGTGGAAGAAATCGTGACTCGGACGCTGAAGGGCGGCGAGACGATCGACCGGCTGTTCTATGCGGACCCGGTTTCCGGCGAGGTGATACGGACCGAAAGGGAGATTCCCTTCTACGCTCGACAGAACCGGTTGCTGCTGGGGGACAACCAGAAGCTGTCGCCGACGGAGATCGGCGAGTACATCGCCCACGGCGGGTACTCCGCCCTGGTCAAGGTCCTGTCCGGGCATGGCCCCCGAGGCGGTTATCGAGGAGGTGAAAGCCTCGAAGTTGCGAGGCCGTGGCGGCGGCGGCTACCCGACGGGCCGCAAGTGGGAGCAATGTGCGGGCCGCCGCGGGAGACGAACGGTACGTCATCTGCAACGCCGACGAAGGCGACCCGGGGGCGTACATGGACCGCAGCCTGCTGGAGGGCAACCCGCACTCCGTGCTGGAAGGCATGATGATCGGCGCCTACGCCATTGGGTCCGGCCAAGGGTTCGTGTACGTGCGCAAGGAATATCCCCTGGCGGTGTTGCATATCAGGCGGGCGGTCGAGCAGGCCCGGGAATGCGGCCTGTTGGGCGAGAATATCCTGGGCACGGATTTCAGCTTCGACGTGACTGTCGTTCGCGGCGGCGGCGCCTTTGTCTGTGGGGAATCGACGGCGCTGATGGCCTCGCTGGAAGGCAAAGTCGGCGAGCCTCGCGCGAAGGACGTGCACACGGTCGAGAAAGGCTACCTGGATCAGCCGACGACGCTGAACAACGTCGAGACCTGGGCCAACGTCCCCAAGATCATCCTGGACGGTGCGGCGGCGTTTGCGGCCCTGGGCACGGAAGGCAGTACGGGCACGAAGATCTTCGCCCTGACCGGCCAGATCAAGAACACCGGACTGGTCGAGGTCAATCTGGGCACCACCATTCGAGGACATCGTCTTCGACATCGGCGGCGGCCCGAAAGATGGCCGGACGATCAAGGCGGTGCAGACGGGCGGCCCGTCGGGCGGCTGTCTGCCGGCGTCCGAGTTCCACTTGCCGCTGGATTTCGATCGCGCTGTACGAAGCCGGGTCGATGATGGGGTCGGGCGGGATGGTCGTGCTGGACGACACGGCCTGCATGGTCGACGTGGCCAAGTACTTCCTGACTTTTCTGCAGGACGAATCCTGCGGCAAGTGCGTCCCGTGCCGAGTCGGTGTCAGCCGCATGTTGGAGATCGTCACCGACTTCTGCGAAGGCCGTGGCACCATGGAGCAGTTGGACCTGTTGGAGGACCTGGCCTGGACGGTCTCGGTCAGCTCGCTCTGTGCGCTGGGCAAGACCGCCGCCAATCCGGTCCTCTCCACTTTGAAGTACTTCCGGGACGAGTACGAAGCGCATATCGAAGACAAGCATTGCCCGGCCTACGTCTGCCGGCCGTTGTTTCGCTACTACATTGATCCCGATACGTGCGCGGCTTGCGGGGAGTGCGAGGAAGACTGTCCCACGGATGCGATTCAGCGGACGAACAAGCGGGAATGGCATTGACCATCGACGACCATCTCTGCACGCGGTGCGGACTGTGTGCGGAAGCGTGCCCGTGCGAGGCGATCAGCAAAGTGTCAGGAGTCGCTCATGGCTGAGACGATTACCATCACGGTTGACGGCGAGACGGTCGAGACGACGGCGGGAACGAGCGTGCTGGAGGCGGCTCTGAATGCCGGGATCTGCATTCCGAATCTCTGCTTTCTGCCCGAAACAACACCGACGGGCGCCTGCCGGGTCTGCCTGGTCGAGGTCGAGCGGCATGGCCGGACTGCGGATGACGGCCTCCTGCACGTTGGAGGCCCAGGAAGGCATGGTGATCCATGCCCATTCTGAAAACGTGCTCCGAGCCCGCCGCAATCTGATCGAACTGCTGCTGGCCGAGGTCCCGGATTCGCGAGGTCTTGCAGGCCCTGGCCGAACGGCTGGAGGTCAGACGAAGTCCGCTATCCGGAGCGAGATGCGGACTGCATTTTGTGCGGCCGGTGCGTGGCGGCCTGTGCCGACCGTGGCAGGAACGGGCGCCAAGGGATCCATCGGCCGTGGCCGTCATCGCCATATCGGCTTGCCCTTCTACAACGACCAGTTCTGCCAGAAGTGCGACGAGTGCAACGACCGCTGCCCGCTGGACATCGCACCCGTCTCCAAACGAGGAAAGCCCGGCGGCGTCTGCGGCTCGGAGCTTTCCAAGAACGACGAGATCCCGGAGATCTGCGAGGACTGCCCGCTGGCGTGAGTTCACCGCAGCTACCAACCATCATGAAACGAGTCCCCCACGGGCGGCTAGATCGAAGTGGTTTCAGTCAATTCTCTCAGCGTCATACCCCACTAGCAAAGGAAACCAAATGGGAAACCTGCAACGACCGAACTCGAACGAATGCTTGGAGACGGAAAACCGTTCGACCAGTATCGCGCCGCAGTCAGGACTTTGCACGCGGTGCATGGATGGCTGCAAAGGCAGTTGTGACGTCTGGAAGGCTTCCTTCCGCGGACGTGAACTGCTGTACCCGGGTCCTTTTGGGACACTTACCGCCGGGGCGACAAGGACTATCCGGTGGACTACTCCCACCTGAACATCATGGGATACGCGTTGGGCGCCGAAGGGCTGCCCGAGGGTGTGCCCGCCGATCCGGACCACGCCAGTTTCCCGGCGGTCAACACCGAGACGGAATATGGCTCCGGTGAGAAAGTCAAACTGAAGGTCCCCGTGTTCACCGGAGCCCTCGGCTCCACCGACATCGCCAAGAACAACTGGGAACACTTCGCCGTCGGCGCTGCCATCAGCGGCGTCTCCCTGGTTTGCGGCGAAAACGTCTGCGGAATCGATCCTGGCCTCGAGCGAAACTCGCAAGGCAAGGTCACGAACTCCCCGGACATGAAACGGCGAGTCGAGACCTATCGTCGTTATCACGAGGCTCCCTACGGCGACATCATGGTGCAGATGAACGTCGAGGACACCCGTCTGGGCGTGGCCGAGTACGTGGTGGGCGAACTCGGAGTCACCACGGTCGAATTGAAATGGGGCCAGGGTGCCAAGTGCATCGGCGGCGAGATCAAAGTCGAATTCGCTCGAACGTGCACTCGAATTGCAGAAGCGAGGCTACATCGTCACGCCCGACCCGTCGATCGAAGCCAATCAGGCGGCGTTCAAGGACGGTGCCATCAAGGAATTCGAACGGCATTCGCGACTCGGCTTCGTGGACCAGGAAGGATTCATGAAGGAAGTCGAGCGTCTGCGCGGCCTGGGCGCCAAACGCGTCACGCTGAAGACCGGCGCCTACCCGATGCGGGAACTGGCCATGGCCATCAAATGGTCATCCGACGCCAAGATCGACTTGTTGACCATCGACGGCTCTGGCGGCGGCACGGGCATGAGCCCTTGGCGAATGATGCAGGAATGGGGCATTCCCACCTTCTACCTGCAGTCCATGACCAACGAACTGGTCGGCATGCTGCAGCCAGAGCGGCGCCTACGTTCCCGACATCGCCATGGCGGGCGGCTTCTCCACCGAAGATCATATCTTCAAGGTGCTGGCCATGGGCGCGCCGTTCACCAAGGCCGTCTGCATGGGCCGAGCGTTGATGATTCCCGGCATGGTCGGCAAGAACTTTGACGAGTGGATCAAGACCAAGAAACTGCCCAAGGAAATCAAGCCCTTCGGCAACACCAAGGAAGAACTGTTCGTCTGCTACGAGGAAATCAAGGCCAAGTACGGAAGCGAAGTCGACACAGATGCCCCTGGGCGCGATCGCTTTCTTCAGCTTCGCCCAGAAGCTCCAGGTCGGCCTGCAGCAGTTGATGGCCGGTGCCCGCCGGTTCAACACCACCTGCCTGCAGCGCGACGACCTGTGCGCGCTGACCGAAGAAGCGGCCAAGATCAGCGGCATCCCCTACGTCATGGATGCGTACCGTTCGCAGGCGATGGAGATCATGAACGGCAACGGTGCCGCGTAGCCATACCGTTTCACGAATCGAACCACGGCGGTGGAAGCCTCTCGCCTGATAGCAATTTCCGCGCTTGCGCGCTGGGCGCATCGCGCGGATGCTACAGACGGAGGCTCTCTTGAGCTACCGCCACGGAACTCGCATGATCGACGCTTCTGCTGCCGCTCGAGCCCGCGGCAGCGGTCGTTGGTGCGTCCGTGCCGCCCCTGGGGCGACCTTCGATCCGCATCATCTGCCTACCACGCCGGGACTGCCAGAGCCCTGCCGGAAGCTCGAGATTGCCACCGTCTTCGTTACATCGCCTTCGGCCAGATGCCATCCCCGATCGGTGGAGTCATGGGCCCTTCTCGTGGACGAATGCTGCCCAACGTCCTGCCACGTCGGTGGGGGCTTGCGCAAGTCTCCCAGCGTGAGGGCGACCGTGCCACGCGGCCATCTTTCCGGCTGTCCTGCTTGACGCGTCCCAGGCCAAAACGTAGGGTACGAGAGCGTTGCGTCGACCGTATTATGCGGGAATTACGGCCCACATAGCCGCCCACCGAAGGCCCGGGTTGAGAGGGAGCAAGGGGATGATCAATGAGCCCAGACGGAGCACTGGCATTCCTGGTTTGGACCGCCTACTGAAAGGGCTCATTGCTGGCGATAATCTGGTCTGGCAGGTGGCGGCCATCGAGGATTTTACCCCCTTCGTCGTGCCGTACTGCCAACATACGCTGTCGCAAGGAAAGGAAATTGTCTATTTTCGTTTCGGCCGCCATGAACCGCTGGTACCCGCTGAACTGCCGGTGACGATGTACACGCTGGACACGGCTTCGGGGTTTGAACAATTCATCACCCGAATTCATCAAGCGCTAGACGAGGCGGGCCGAGAAGCCCATTTCGTGTTTGACTGCCTCTCCACGTTGGCCGAGGATTGGTTCAGCGACCGCATGCTGGGCAACTTCTTTCGTCTGACCTGTCCCTATGTGCTGGACTTGGAGTCGTTAGCGTACTTCCCGCTGCTGCGGAATCGGCATTCGATTCACGCGCTCAAGCCCATTACCGACACGACCCAGATCTTGCTGGACGTCTATCGCCACCGCACGCAGCTCTATGTCCATCCGACCAAGGTCGAGCATCGCTACTCACCCACGATGCTCACGCTTCACGTCTGGGAGGACGAGGACTTCATCCCGTTGACGGAAAGTTCCACGACTGCCGAGATTTTGACCGCCAACCGCTGGAAACGTGCCGACTCGGCACAGTTGCGGCACGGGATCTGGCGTCGCACGCTGTTGCGCGCGGAGCAGATCTGTGACGACGCGCGGGCGGGCCGCGAGACGGGCGAAGACGCGGAGGCTTGCCTGGCACAACTACTGCGAATGGTCGTCTCCCGAGACCCGCGGGTGTTGTCGTTGGCGACGCGTTACTTCAGTCTGAGTGATATTCTGCGCATCTGCGAACGGATGATCGGCACGGGACTGATCGGCGGGAAATCGGTCGGTATGCTGCTGGCCCGAGCCATCCTGTGCCGCTCGGATCCGCGCTGGCAGGACGTCCTGGAGACGCACGATTCCTTCTTCGTCGGGTCCGACGTGTTCTATTCCTATCTTGTCGAGAACGGCTGCTGGTGGCTGCGGCAAAAGCAGCGCGACCCGGCCACGTTCCTGGACGGGGTCGAGGAGGCTCGACGCCATATTCTCACCGGTTCCTTTCCCGACTCCGTCGAAAAGAGCTTCGCGGAAATGCTGACGTACTTCGGTCAGTCGCCGATCATTGTTCGATCGAGCAGCCTGCTGGAGGATAATTACGGCAATGCCTTCGCCGGCAAGTACGAGAGCATCTTCTGCGCGAACCAAGGCCCGCATCAGAAGCGGCTGGACGACTTCCTGGCGGCCGTCCGCACGATCTACGCAAGCACTATGAGCGAGAAGGCGCTCCGATACCGGGTCCAACGCGGTTTGCTGGAACACGATGAGCAGATGTCACTGCTGGTGCAGCGGGTCTCGGGAGCCCGTTACGGGACGCTGTTCTTTCCGCAGGTCGCCGGCGTGGGATATTCGTTCAACCCCTACGTCTGGAGCGACCAGATCGATCCCGCCTCCGGCATGGTGCGGCTGGTGTTCGGTTTGGGAACGCGCGCCGTGGACCGCGCGGATGACGATTACACGCGGGTGGTGGCCCTGAACGCCCCATTGCGGCGTCCCGAAAGCGGGGCGGACGAGGGGCAGCAGTTTTCCCAACGCCGCGTCGACGTCGTTGACCTGGAGGCCAGCCAGTTGGCGTCCTGTGACTTTGCCGACGTGGTTCGCCATTGCGACTCGCTCCCCCTCGGTATGTTCACCTCGATCGACCCCGATTTGGTGCCATCGGTCGCGCGGCAACAGCTCGACGAGCGTGCCGCGCTGGTGCTGACATTCGATCAGCTGCTGACGCGAACCTCTTTCGTGAGCGACATGCGAGAGGCGCTGTCCACGCTCCAAATGGCGTACGAATCGCCCGTCGATCTGGAGTTCACCGCCAACTTCTTCGCCAAAGACGACTACAAGATCAATCTCGTGCAGTGTCGTCCCCTGCAGATCGCTACCGCCCAGACAGCCGTCGCCGATCACCCGATGCCAACGGCCAAGGCGGAAGTGATCCTGGAATCTCGCGGGGCCGTCATCGGCACCAGCCGCCAGAGTTTCATCGATCGGATTGTCTACGTGGAGCCGATGCTGTATGGTCAGCTGCCGACCGCCGACCGCCACACGCTGGCCCGCTTGATCGGCCGCGTGCTCCGCTCCAAGGAGCGACGTCCACCCAGCACGATCATGCTGATCGGGCCGGGGCGCTGGGGCACCAAGAGTCCTGCGCTGGGCGTGCCCGTTTCCTTCTCCGAAATCGACAACGTCTCGATCATCTGCGAAATCGTCGCCATGCGCGAGGACTTGATCCCCGACGTATCGCTGGGAACCCATTTCTTCAATGACCTCGTCGAGTTGGATATCCTCTACCTGGCGCTCTTCCCGGGCCGGCAGAACAACGCCTGGAATCGCGAGTTCTTTCTGCAGTCCCCCAACCGCCTGGTCGAACTCCTGCCCGATGCCGCCAAGTGGGCGCCGGTCTTGCGCGTCATTGATATGCCGGCCGAGCAACAATCCGGCTACCGCGTGCGCGTCTATGCGAATACCCCCGAGCAGGTAGTGCTTTGCTACCGCGAGGCTGTGGACTGACCGTACCTCCCACCGTCACACCGGAGATGTACCATGCAGCAAGTCCAGCGGACGCGGCCAAAGTAGAAGAATCCTATGCCGTGGTCGTCCCGGGAGCCGCGAGCGTATGGGAGCCCATCAAGAACTCGTCAACGGCCCGCGCAGCGCCACGCCCCTCATTGATTGCCCACACGACGAGCGACTGACCGCGACGGCAGTCTCCCGCCGCGAACACGGCCGGTACATTGGTCGCGAAGTTACCCATCGCCGCGCGATAGTTGCTGCGATCGTCGCACTCCACTCCCAGCATCTCAGCCACCTCGCTTTCGGGTCCCAAGAAGCCCAGCGCGAGAAAGATCAGGTCCGCTTTCCAGACTCTCTCCGTGCCGGGGATCACCTGGAAGGGGGCCTGCTCGGTCCGCCTCGACCAGTCGATGCGGACTGTTTTCACTCCGGCGACGCGACCATGGCCGTCGTCGACGAATTCCTTGGTCAGGGTCGCGTACACGCGCGGATCATCGCCGAACTTGTCGTGGCACTCTTCGTGGGAGTAATCCAAGCGAAAGACGCGCGGCCATTGCGGCCAGGGGTTGTTCGGCCCTCGCGCGACAGATGGACGGTCCAGCAGTTCGAAGTTAACCACGCTCCGGCAGCCTTGCCGCAGCGCCGTCCCGACACAGTCGGCGCCCGTATCGCCGCCGCCGATGACGATCACTTCCTTGTCCTTAGCCGAGATATACCGCCCGTCTGCGAGTCGCGAGTCGAGCAGGCTCTTGGTGCTGCGTGTGAGGAAATCCATGGCGAAGTGGATGCCTCGCAGTGTGCGGCCCGCGGCCGTCAGATCACGGGGTCGCGTGGCGCCGGTGGCCAGCAGCACGGCGTCGAATTGTTCGCATAGTTTCCGCGGATCGACATAGTGGATGTGCAGGCCGCGCTCTTCCATGATCTGAGTCATATGGCCGTCGAGCCACGGTAGCTTCCGGCCAATATGCGTGTGCGTGACGAATTGCACGCCTTCTTCGCGGAGCAGCGAAACGCGCCGCTCGACGACAGCTTTCTCTAGTTTCATGTTGGGGATGCCGTACATCAAGAGGCCGCCGATGCGGTCCGCCCGCTCATAGACCGTCACCTCGTGGCCCGCCTTGTTCAATTGATCCGCCGCCGCCAGTCCTGCCGGCCCGGAGCCGACGATGGCCACGCGTTTTCCCGTGCGGATCGCGGGCGGTTGTGCGCGCACCCAGCCCTCGGCAAAACCACGGTCGATGATGGCGTTCTCGATGTTCTTGATCGTGACCGGCGGGGTGTTGATCCCCAGCACGCACGCGCCCTCGCAAGGCGCGGGACACGTCCGGCCGGTGAATTCGGGAAAGTTATTGGTCTTGTGCAGGCGCTCGAGCGCCTCGCGCCAGCGTCCCTGGTAGACCAGGTCGTTCCATTCGGGGATCAGGTTGTCGACGGGGCAGCCCGTGGAAGACATGCAGAAAGGGACTCCGCAGTCCATGCACCGCGCCCCCTGGGTACGCAGCGGTTCCTCTTCCGCCACCGTATAGATCTCGAGGAAATCCTCCAGTCGTTCCAACGGAGCGCGATAGGCCACGATCTTGCGGGGGTACTCTTTGAAGCCGGTTGGTTTTCCCATAGTCGATTCTTCGCTTTGCTTGTCCCAAGGCCGCCGTTCAGACGCTGGCGTGTTCCACGTGCATTACCGCGTCGATTTCTTCGTCGCGGGCGGCGCGTTCCATCTGTACCCGCTTGTAGTCCAAGGGTATGACTTTGACGAACTTCTTGCGCACGACGCTGGGCCAATCGTCGAGGATCTGTTGGGCCACTTGCGAGCCCGTGTACTTCTGATGCAACTCGATCATTTCCAGCAATTCGCCAAGGTCCTCGTCGGATTCGACTCGACTCAGTTCCACCATCGATGGATTGCAGTTCAGGTGAAATTCGCCGTCACGATCCCAGACGTAGGCGATCCCCCCCGACATTCCCGCGGCGAAATTGCGGCCGGTCGGTCCCAGGATGATGGCGCGGCCACCCGTCATGTACTCGCAGCCATGGTCTCCCACGCCTTCCACGACTGCCCACGCGCCGCTGTTTCGCACACAAAAACGTTCTGCCGCGCGGCCACGGAAGAATGCCTGGCCTCCCGTCGCGCCGTACAGCACGACATTGCCCACCAGGATGTTCTGCTCGGCTGGAAACGTACTCGCCTTGGGCGGATACACGATCAGTCGTCCTCCGGAGAGTCCTTTCCCGACGTAATCGTTCGCATCCCCTTCGAGTTCCAGCGTGATGCCCCCCGCCAGGAAGGCTCCAAAACTCTGCCCGGCCGAGCCGTGGAAACGAAAACGGATCGTGTCGTCCGGCAAGCCTTGCTCCCCGAATTGTGTCACGACCATGTGACTGAGCATCGCTCCCACCGCACGGTGCACGTTTTCGATCGGCAGGTCCACGCAGACCCTCTGCCCGTGATCCAGTGCCGGTGCGGCGAGCCGCATCAGCTTCGTCTGGTCCAACGCCCGATCCAGACCATGGTCCTGTTGCATGACGCAACGTACTTGGACCGCGGCGTGGCGCTTGGCAGCCGGCGCCAGCAGGGGAGTCAGATCCAAGCCGTCCGCCTTCCAATGCCGAATGGCAGCATCGGTCCGCAGGCAGTCGACACGGCCGATCAGGTCGTTCATCGTCTGGAAGCCGAGTTCGGCCATAATCCGCCGAGCCTCTTCCGCCACCAGGAAGAGATAGTTGATGACGTGCTCCGGTTGGCCGGTGAACCTCTTCCGCAACACGGGGTCCTGTGTGGCGACACCCACCGGACAGGTATTCAGGTGGCACTTCCGCATCATGATGCAGCCGAGGGTAATCAGCGGCGCCGTGGAGAAGCCCATCTCCTCGGCCCCCAGCAGTGCCGCGATGATCACATCGCGACCCGTGCGGATGCCGCCGTCGGTCTGGAGTACCACGCGGCTGCGCAGGTCATTCATGACGAGCGTTTGGTGGGTTTCCGCGAGCCCCAGCTCCCAGGGCAAACCGGCATGCTTGATGCTCGTCAGTGGGGAAGCGCCCGTGCCACCGCTGTCCCCTGAGATCAGGATACAGTCGGCATGTGCCTTGGCGACTCCCGCGGCGATTGTGCCGACACCGACTTCGGAGACCAACTTCACACTAATCCGGGCCTCGCGATTGGCGTTTTTCAGATCATAGATCAGCTGTGCCAAGTCCTCGATGGAATAGATATCGTGGTGCGGTGGTGGGCTGATCAAACCGACGCCCGGCGTGGAATAGCGAATCCGCGCGATGGAATCGTCGACCTTACGGCCAGGCAATTCGCCCCCTTCTCCCGGTTTGGCACCCTGAGCCATCTTGATCTGCAATTCGTCCGCGTTGGCAAGGTACCACGCCGTGACTCCAAAACGCCCGGAGGCGATTTGTTTGATCGCCGAACGTTTCGAATCGCCGTTGGGCGACCGCAGGAAACGGGCCGGATCCTCGCCCCCCTCACCGGTGTTGCTGCGACCTCCCAGACGGTTCATGGCGACCGCCAACGTCTCATGAGCCTCACGGGAAATGGAGCCAAAGCTCATGGCGCCCGTGCAGAAGCGTCGGACGATCGCACTGGCCGGCTCCACTTCATCCAGCGGTATCGGACAGGCGGTGGCGGGGCGCTGGAGACGCAGCAAGCCGCGCAGCGTGCAGCGGCGTGCGGCGTCGTTGTTGATGGAGTCGGCGAATCGTCGATAGGCGTCGCCATCGCCCGACCGCGCGGCGAGCTGGAGATTGGCGATCGCATCCGGTTCCCAGATGTGCCGTTCCCCGTTCGCCCGCCAATGGTACTCGCCCGGGTTGGGCAGCATGGGAACACGCTGGTGCGGAGTGTTTGGATAACCCAGGTCATGACGACGAAGCGCTTCGTGAGCCAAGGTTTCCAAATTGGCGCCCTGCACGCGACTGGGTGTTCCCGTGAAGCTCAGATCAATCACCTCGTCGCTGAGTCCCACCGCCTCGAAGATCTGGGCCCCCTTGTATGCCTGTAAACAGGAAATCCCCATCTTGGCCATGACCTTGAGCACTCCCTTGGCCACGCCGGCGCGGTAAGCGGCCACGACGCGGCTGTCGTCGGGAAAGTCCTGATCATCGAGCCAACCGTCGCGTCGCGCTGCCACAACGCTTCGAACGCCAGGTACGGATTGATGGCGTCGGCTCCGTAGCCCACCAGCAGACAGTGATGATGAACCTCACGCGCTTCCCCCGTCTCGACGACGATACCCAGTCGAGTCCGGTTGGCTTGCCGTATCAGGTGATGATGTACGGCGCCGCAGGCCAGTAGAGCGCTGACCGGGACCCGGTCCGGGCCTGTATCGCGGTCGGTAAGCACCACCAGACTGTATGCCTCGTCAATCGCTGCTTCGGCCTCGTCGCGGATTCGCCGGAGTGCCGCCGCCATGCCAGCGGGCCCTTCGCTCCGCGCGAACGTAATGTCGATGGTCCGCGTCCGCCAGCCGCGGTGCTTCATCTGCTTGATGGCGGCCAGTTCCTCGTTGGTGAGGATCGGGTCCGGTATCCGCAGGCGTGCGCAGTGCCGATCGCTCGTCTCCAGCAGATTGAGTTCCGGGCCGATGTAGCATTCCAGCGACATGACGATTTCTTCGCGGATCGAGTCGATCGGCGGATTGGTAACCTGAGCGAACAGTTGCTTGAAGTAATCGTACGGCAACCGCGGTTGGTCGCTCAAACAGGCCAGCGCCGAGTCATTGCCCATCGAACCGACTGGGTCTCGCCGCTGCTGCAACAGCGGCAACAGCATGAACTGCATCGTTTCGGTGGTATAGCCGAACGCCTGCATCCGCTCCAACAGCGTGGCGGGCTGAAGACCGGGCACGTTCTTCGGCGTCTCCAACGCCGACAGCCGCAGCCGACTCTTGCGCAGCCAGGCCGTATACGGCCGCCGGTTGGAAACCTCGTGCTTGAGTTCCTCATCCGGGATCAGGCGGCCTTGGTGGAAATCCACCAGGAGCATGCGGCCGGGTTGCAGTCGCCCCTTGCTCGCCACGTTGTCAGCAGCAATCGGCAGCACACCGACCTCGCTGGCCATGATCACGCGATCGTCGTGGGTGATGTAGTAGCGGCTGGGACGCAGGCCGTTGCGATCGAGCACGGCGCCAATGTAACGGCCATCCGTAAAGGCGATTGAAGCAGGGCCGTCCCAGGGCTCCATAACGGCCGAGTTGTACTCGTAGAAGGACCGCTTGGTCTCCAGCATCTGCTCGTTCTTCTGCCAGGCTTCCGGAATCATCATCATGATCGATTCCTGCAACGAACGTCCCGTCATCGAGAGGAACTCGAGGACGTTGTCAAACGTGCCGGAATCGGAGCAATCGGGTTCCACCACGGGGAACAGTTTCGCCAGGTCGTGGCCGAATAACTGGCTGCGCAGTACGCCCTGCCGAGCGACCATCCAGTTGATGTTGCCGCGCAGTGTGTTGATCTCGCCGTTGTGCGACATGAATCGATTCGGTTGAGCACGGTCCCAGCTAGGGAATGTGTTCGTCGAAAATCGCGAGTGGACCATCGCCAGATGCGTGGTGTAGTCGGGATCGTTCAGATCCGGATAGAATATCATCAGCTGATTCGGCGTGAGCATTCCTTTGTAAATGATCACCCTGGTGGACAGGCTGCAGACATAAAACAACTTGGCCTGCTTGAGTGACGTATTGAGTCGCAGGAGGTTGCTGATCCGCTTGCGAATCAGGTAGAGCCGCCGCTCAAATGCTTCGCCCTCCAAGTCCTCGGCCGCCGCCACAATCAGCTGCTCAATGTGCGGCATCGCGGCGCGGGCCGCGGGTCCCACATCCGCCAGCTCGGCCTGGGTGGGCACCTGGCGCCAACCCACCAGCTGTTGGCCGTGCTCGGCAACGATCCGTTCCACTTCTTGCTTGCAGAAAGCACGTTCGTCCGCCAGGGTCGGCAGAAACACCACGCCGGCGGCGAAACGGCCCGGCGGTGGTAGTTCAGCCCCCAGGTCCCGCCGCGCTACCTTCGTCAGGAACGCATGGGGCAGCGCCGTGAGGATGCCCGATCCGTCCCCCGTGTTCGGCTCGCAGCCACAAGCCCCGCGATGGTCCATGTTCCGCAATATCTGGTCGGCGTCGATGACGATCTGGTGGCTGCGCTGGCCCTTGATGTGAGCCACAAAGCCGACGCCGCAACTGTCCCGCTCGTTGCGGGGATCGTACAGTCCGTATTTTTCGGGGTAACCTACACTCATCGAATCGTTCCTTTTCACCGCCCGACGCGCAGCCCACAAACCGCGGGTGCCGTGTATGTGTCAAGCCTTGGCATGCCCCGTCGATCGGTATCTCGCTGAACGACCCGCGGCAGAAGCCGCCGGACCACCCGACGATGCAACCTCTGCCGTCGTTTCAGCCGCTGCCAATTCCGTCGGCGACTCGCAGTTCGGATGGTCCAACAAAAACTGAATGAAGCGACGCGGCGTCGTACCTAAGTCCGCCCCCGATCGATGAAGGATACCCAACGGCCGTACCATTTCCACATTCGACAGCCGGATCGCAACGAGTGAACCCGTCTGTAATTCCCGCACGACGGTCGGCTCCGGAAGCAAACTGAAGCCGGCATTGATCTCCACGGCCCGTTTGAGCGTCTCAATGTTGTCGAATTCCATCACCGAACGCACGTTGACCTGATGCGTGATCAATACCTTGTCAATCTCGCGGCGAATCCGCAAATCATCATCAAAACTGACCATGTCCAGGCCGTCCAACTGCTCAATCCGAACGCTCGCCGATCCCGCTAACTCATGACTGGGAGCACAGACCATCACCATCGGTTCCTCACGCCAGGCAATCGCGCGCAGCGTGCGGGTCGCCTTCGCATAACTTACCAGCCCCATGTCGACCTGACCGCTGTCGACCAATTCAATCACCCGCTGCGGATGCTGGTACTCCACCCGCACGTTCGCCTTGGGATGCTCCTCCAGGAAATCACGCACGCAACGGTTCATGTGGCTCAGTCCGACCGAATAAATCGACGCCACACTCACGCGTCCCTCCACCGCCTGCCGGAGCGATCGCACTTCGTCTTCCAAGGCATACAACTGCTGTACCAGATTGCGACAGCCCGCGTAGTACGCTTCGCCCTCCGGCGTCAACACGAACGGTCGCTTGGAGCGGTCAATCAGCTTCACTCCCAAATGCTCCTCCAAGTGATGCACCAACTGGCTCGCTCCCGACTGCGTCATGCCGTTCTCCAGCGCCGCCCGCGAAAAACTCCGCCGGCCCACCACGTCACAGAATACTCGTAACGATTTGAGGTGCATGATCGATACCGGTCGCTACCGGGAAACCGGACTTCCACAAGGGAATCGTGAATTAGGAATGTCAATGTTTGCTGGCGATTAATATTAGCAAACAGAATTCTAGATTACATGAATGGGAGGGCTTTCGTCAACGGCCAGGCCGCTGCTGCGGAGTTTTTTCCCGACATCAGCCCGTCGGCTCAACATGATGATACGCCCCAGCGTAGAGTGCCTTTGCCCGGGAGGGGGGTGGAAGGGCGAGGGTCCTGTCGAGCCGGAAGCGCGGCGGAATGATGGCTCGGCATTCTGAGGTCGCGCTGTCTATTGTCCCCTTTCCCCCGAAACACTGACGTGTTGGCAGGCGTCTCTGGGGACACTCACGGTACGTCGATGTTTTGGGGGAGAGGGGACCAAGAAACGCGCTCCTTCAAAAGCGCGGCAGGAGCCTCGCCCTCCCGGTGCGGCGATCCGACGCGCTGTCGCAGCACGCCGGACCGAACCTTGAGCATCTCATTGAGCGAGAATCAGCAGACTACTCGACCTTCTTGGGCAAGTATTCATGGCCGCGGTCGCGGAGCACTTCGGCCGTGATGATTCTGTCGGGTTCGGGAGCTTCCTTATCGTCTGGATCGCGTCGCTGCAGATTGTCGACGACGTCCATTCCTTCGAGCACGCGACCGAACACCGTGTGTTTGCCGTTGAGGTTCGTCGTGGGGCGATACGTAATGAAGAACTGCGAACCACCGGAATTGGGTGCCCCGGTCTTGGCCATGCTCAATACGCCGCGGAAGTGCATGCGGGCATTTGGCTTATCGCACTCGTCGTAGATCGTGTAGCCAGGGCCGCCCGTCCCGTCGCCTAAGGGACAGCCACCTTGGGCCATAAATCCGCTCAGTACGCGATGAAACGTCAAGCCATCATAGTAGCCTTTCTTCACCAGACTGATGAAGTTCCCGACGGTTTCGGGTGCTTCATTTTCGAAGAGTTCGAGGACGATGTCGCCCTTGGTGGTTGTCAGCTTAACGCGTGGCAGGTCATCGGCCTCAGCTTCCTTTTTGCGGGTCTCCTGCTCCTTGACCCAAAGTTCCTTACAGGTCGTCATTTCTTCGCGCAGCGCAGCGTTGTCACCCTGCACGGTATTGGTTGCGGCGGCTGCGTCGAGCAATTTCTCGGTTTCATCGAATTGTTGCAGTGAGAAACCCGCAATGCAGGTGTCACGCAAGACGTCCGGATTGTCACACTGGTTGTCGATCAGGATTCGTCCTAGTGCGAGGGCTTTCTCATACTTATCGTGGTCCACATAGTCCTTCAGGACTTTGACCAGGAAGTTCGTTTTCTCTCGATCCTCATTCGGTGCCGCTCGGTAGGCGGTCGCCACCGCGTCGACCAGTTCGGGCAGCATTTGGTCGGCCTTGGCGATCGTGTCAGTCCACTGCTGTTGCATCGTCACGCGTGTGGCGTCATCGGCCGTCTGATAATCGGAACGGAGCTGCCGCAACTGAACGAGGAGCTGCTTCCACTCGGTGAATTTCGCCTCAAAAGCGGCATCCGCCGCCGCGCGATCCGGAGCTGGCGCGGCGGGGGTCTCGACGGCTTCCTGCGCCGGCGCAGCCGGCTCGGTGGCGGGCGGTTGTTCCGGAGGCTGTTTCGCCCCCTCGTCTTGAGCGGCCAGGGGCGCGCTCATCAGTAGCAAGCCAAACGCGGCGATCGTCATCCAAACCGGAACCAGGAAACGTGGAGCCATGTAAATCTCTCCCACCAATCTGCAGAATTCTTTTCCCAAAAGTCGCTGTTTTTGCCAGACCTTAAAGACTAACATAGGGGGCCCGCAGCCGCCAACCAGCCACCGCCGCCAAGAAACGCCCTGCTCGGTGCCAGGGCGACCAGGGCGAAAAAATACCCGGTTCCCCATGCGACGCGCTTTGTCGCAGCGGGCTTGGAATGTCACAGGTAGCTGTTTCGGGGGGGGTAAGCCGTCGGCGGGAAGCGACCAACCACACCGCGCTCGGCTGTGGTGCCGTGTGCGCCAGCCGCCGAAGTTCTTGTACGAAGGTCAGGGGGTTGCTGGTTCACTGTGCCACTGATTTCTGGGGGGCCACTGATTTCTGGGGGGCCACTGATTTCCGGGGGCCACTGATTCGGGGGCATCGATTTCCGGGGAGTGCCGATGTGGCCGCCGCCACCGCGGGATCTCCAACACACACACACACCTGACGCTCACAAACAGACATGGCGCGAAAACACGCTCGCAACGAGTACCATCGAAAACCGCAGACAACGTCTTCCTCCGGCACGTTGCGGATCATCGGCGGGCGTCTGGGCGGTCGTCCCATCCCCTATCTGGGCGACCTCCGCACGCGTCCGATGAAACAACGCGTGAGGGAAGCGGCCTTCAATCTCCTCGGTTCGCGCGTGGTGGGGATGCATGTGATCGACCTGTTCGCAGGCACCGGGGCCTTGGCCTGGGAAGCCCTTAGTCGGGGAGCGGTATCGGCCACGTTGATCGAACGGCACTTCCCCACCGCCCGGTTGCTGCGTGAGACCGCGGTGGCCTTGGACGTTCATGACCAGATTGCGATCGTCGCCGGCGATACGTTCGTGTGGGCCAGAACGCTGGTCCCCGAGTCGCTTGTTCCCGAGAAACTCCCCGACGGCCAAGGCCGAGCCTGGCTCGTCTTCTGCTCGCCCCCCTACGAACTCTATGTAACGCATCTCTCACAACTGGGGCGGTTGGTGCAGACCATGATCGACGCAGCTCCGCCACATAGTCTGATCGTTGTCGAATCGGACCACCGTTTTGATACCGGGAGCTTGCCCCAGCAGTACACCTGGGACGTGCGCGATTATGCTCCCGCCGTGTTGGCGGTGGGTGAGTCAAATGAAGGGCAAGGGAATGGAAGTACGTAACATTCGTGACGTGCCGTCGTTTACGACGAAAGATGGCAGTGAGATTCGCGAGTTGCTGGCTCATCGGAATTCGGCCATACGCCAGCAGAGCTTGGCTGAGGCTCGGTTGCCGCCCGGCGGGTCCACGACACCGCATCGTCACCTGCGCACCGAAGAGATCTACTATGTGTTGGCCGGCACCGCTGAGATGCAGGTGGATGGTGAGCGACGTTGCGTAGGACCGGGTGACGCGATTGCGATCCTGCCGCAGCAATGGCATCAGATTACGAATACCGGCGACAGTGTTTTGAAATTCCTCTGTTGTTGTGCTCCACCCTACGAACACGACGACACGCAGCTAGAAGTTGCCAAGCTGTAGATGTCTTCACACCAACGTCAGGCTTCCGTCGGGTTTATCCCCGGCGGAGCCACAACTGGTCAGCTACCGTGCGGCACTCCGCTCTTCCAGGCTTCCGTCGGGTTCATCCCGGCGGAGCCACAACTGTTCCGCTACGTCCAGCAATCCGTCTTCCAGGCTTCCGTCGGGTTTATCCCCGGCGGAGCCACAACTGGTCAGCTACCGTGCGGCACTCCGCTCTTCCAGGCTTCCGTCGGTATCCAGCGGGGCCACAACTGTTCCGCTACTTCAGCAATCCATCTTCCAGGCTTCCGTCGGGTTTATCCCCGGCGGAGCCACAACTGTTCCGCTACTTCCGGCAATCCATCTTCCAGGCTTCCGTCGGGTTCATCCCGGCGGAGCCACAACTGTTCCGCTACTTCCAGCAATCCATCTTCCAGGCTTCCGTCGGGTTTATCCCGGCGGAGCCACAACTGTTCCGCTACTTCAGCAATCCATCTTCCAGGCTTCCGTCGGGTTTATCCCCGGCGGGGCCACAACTGGTCCGCTACTTCCAGCAATCCGTCTCCCAGGCTTCCGTCGGGTTTATCCCGGCGGGGCCACAACTGTTCCGCTACTTCCAGCAATCCATCTTCCAGGCTTCCGTCGGGTTTATCCCGGCGGGGCCACAACTGTTCCGCTACTTCCAGCAATCCGTCTCCCAGGCTTCCGTCGGGTTTATCCCGGCGGGGCCACAACTGGTCCGCTACCGACCATGGCCATGACACACCGTCGGTCGAGTCCCCACACGTGCCATCACACCGGCACGCCTTCGAGACCGACTCAAGCGGCAGCCTGTTTCGGCCTCGGCCGCGGCGCCGTTTTGGCTTTGGGCACCCGCCTCGGCCGGCGCACTGCTCATCTCATCTGCAGTAGCCGGCAAGTCCTCAGTCCGCCGGGATGAACCCGATGGGGCTACGTCTGGATGCCTACAAGAGCGAGCTTTTGTGGTGCCACGCCCTGCCTATTTTGCGCAACCGGCAAATCGGTCTCGTATTCCCCTCGCGAGGCCTATTTCTCAGCGGGCCAGGGCAGTTCGAATCTGGAAACGGATTCGATTCATCACGGTCATCTTTCCGATCTTAACAATTGTAGCGTTTTCGGGTTCCCGAGCGGGGCGGATCAGGCGGGCGGCTCGCCAAGCCAGCGGCCCGTCAGCCTCGCAGCACACATCCCGACCGGTCAGTGCCTCATCATTTCATCAGCGATCGATGACGTTCTCGGAGTTAGACGTCTGCGGAGTGCGTTGGATGCACGAAACTCGGAGTCCGATCTGGCCCTTTGTCGGCATCGTTGTCTGCGTCTTGGCGTTGACACTGTTGGCCGCCCGGACCTGGCAGCATACCGGTTCCGAGGCTGCCGGCAGTCAAAACGCGTCCCGGACGATGGATGCGGAGTCCGAGCCTGCGCCGGGTGTGGATTCGACACATACCGGCACGCGGCATCCGGCCAAGCCGCCCCGGACCGGGACCAAGGAGCTGAGCGAATTCGTGGTGCCACGGCGCGTGGAGCGTCCGGCGCCACCGGTGGCCGATCGGATTAAGTTGGACCTGTCGTTGGCCGAGGGTCCTTCGAGCCCCAGCGTTGAACCACGATTGCCGGGCGGATCTCCAGTAGGCTCATCCCCCACTCAGCGCGAGACGGGGCTACCTTCCCTGGAGGGTGCGGCGGTGACGCTCACCCGGCAAGGTGTGCAGCAGACTCCCGACATCGTCACTCCGTGGCCCTCTCCGGTGGCCTTGATTCAATTGCTCGAGCCATTGCGGCAGCGGCAAGTCACGGGCGATTGGCCCAGTCGCGTGCTCATACAGCTACAGAAGCTGCATGCCGCGCAGTCGTTGGGAGACGCGGCGGCAGGTCAGGCGCTGGACGAACTGCAGCGGCTGACGCACGAGGTGATTGCGCTGGCCGGCGATCTGAAAGAACTCTGCGATCAGGCCGCGGCCTTGCGTGCCGCTTATGCGTTGCAGCGACGGCTGGCCATCTGGCAGAGTGTTTATCAGTTGGCATTGCCGACTGCCCAGCAAGTCTCGCTACGCGACTACGACTCGTCGGAATTGACTCGAAAACTTCAAGCCATCGATCAGCAGCTCAATCGGTTGGAACAATCCGACACGTGGCGGAGCTACCTGTTACTGGATCAGCTCATCCAGCTCGCCGCTCAACAATGGTCCAGCGATACTCAGCAACGGAGCAAGATAGCGCGGGAGTTCTTACGACGCGTGGAGTCGGCTGATTCGACACCCGAACAAGAGGCGTTCTTTGCCCAGCGCGAGTGGCAGGATTTTGCCCTCGAAATGCGTAAATGGGTCTGTGAACCCGTGGACTACGAAGCGTTGCTCGACGACTTGGAGCGACTGGAAGCGACTGGTTCGGAAGTCGCGGCACGTGACTTTGCCGGTCACTACCAGATCCTGCGTTGGTCCTCGTTGCCCGCGGCCGAGGAGCTGGGCAAGCGCATCAATGCGTATTATCGCAATGCCAACATGCGAATCGCCATTTCCGGCGAGCTATTGAATCGACTCCTTCCACATCCCGAAACGACCGAGGAAGACGTCAACGACATGTTGCTCGGGGGCCGTATCTTCGGACGCAGCCAGGTCTCGACGCGGTTGAAACTGGTGCTGGTGCCGGACGGCGAGCGATGGAGAATGGGGCTGGAAGCGAGTGGCCAGGTCGACTCGCAAACCGAAACAAAACGGGGCCCGGCTCGTTTCCACAATGCCGGCCGGTCCCGCTACCTGGCGCGCAAACTCCTGCTGGTCGATCGCCGCGGGATTCGGAGCGAAGATGCCGAAGCGGCAGCCACTTCCAATGCCGACTTGACCGGCATGGAAACCGACTTGGATGGTGTACCGTTGGTCAACCTGCTGGTGCGTGCGATCGCTCGACAGCAATACGACAGCCAGGCCGATAATGCCAAGTCGCACGCCGAAGGGCTGGTCGCCAATCGCGCCCAGTCACGCTTGGACAAGGAAGTGGATCAGCAGTTGAGCGACGCGACAAGCACGTTTCGCACCAAGGTCTGGCAGCCTCTGTACGGTCTCGGACTGCGGCCCGAAGCGGTTGACATGCAAACGACCGAAGACCGGTTGATTGCTCGCTACCGACTGGCCGGCTATGACCAGGCAGGGGCCTTCACGCCCCGCCCGCAGGCGCCTACCGACAGCTTGCTGAGCATACAGGTTCATGAGTCAGTACTCAATAACATCGTGGCTTGCCTCGATCTGGGCGGTCGCGAAGTGGCCTTGCGAGACTTGTTTCTCGAGGTGGCCACGAAGCTGCAGATCAAAGACTACCAGATTTCCGACGATGTGCCCGAGGACGTGACGATCGAACTGGCCGACAAAGATCCGATTCTGTTTCGCTGTGTCGACGATCAGATACATCTGACGCTGTGCATCAAGAAAATTGACGCCGGCAACGGACGCGTCTGGCGGGACTTCGAAGTCTGCGGTATCTACGGACCAGTCCTCGATGGTTTGCACGTCGGAGTGGAACGTGACAGCTACATTCGCTTGAAGGGAAGCAATGGACGCAGGTTGTCGACCGGCGACCAAGTCGCCCTGCGCGGCATCTTCGCCAGGGTGCTGGCACAACAGCCTGACTTCGATCTGTTGGGAAACGTCCTTGTGCGAGACAGTCGCTTGCACGATCTGCGCGTCAATCAGTTCGTCATTCGCGACGGTTGGGTCGGATTGGCAGTCGCCAGCGGCAACGCCGCCAAAGCGCATCTTGCCGACGACAGTCAGCCACCACTGTCACGCTGAAGATGTCATTCATACCGACCGCGGAACTCGGCGCGGGGTATTTTGCTTCGTTCTTCACCATCTTGCGACGCATGGCACTCTCGACGTCGATCGATAACTCGTTGGCGATCGCCAGGGCATAGCAGAGTACGTCGGCCAGTTCGTCACTCACTTCTTCCAGTTTCGCCGAGTCGTCGCCGATCTTGCGCGATGCTTCCGTCGTGATCCACTGAAAATGCTCCATCAGTTCGGCCGCCTCGATGGCCAACGACATCGAGAGATTCTTGGGAGAGTGAAACTGATGCCAGTCACGTTGGTCCACAAATGTGCGCACCATCTCGCGCAGGGAGGCAATAGTCGTGTCGTGGTCAGTCATGGGTCTTTGATCCGGGAACCTGCGCGGGAGAACCGCTCCGCAGCCTCAGATGGGCTAGAATCCGGGGAGAGCCAACTGCCGAGGTGGGCAGACGCGTTTCAAGTAGCGCGCTCGGTATTGTTCTGCCAGGTGGATCATGACTTCCAGAATCAGCATGTCTGCACGGTTCATGACGTGCCGCGCACTGCGGCTACCCAGCCCCGATATCATCTCTTCCAGCACGTGCAAATGCAATAACATGGCCTGCTGCGGTGTGACGGTAGCCGACGCGAGCAGTTCCGCCAGCCGATCCATTTCGTCGGTTAAATTGCCCGAGCCCATGATGACGTAGGCTCGCAACAGTTCCCGGTAGTGGTTGATCAACTGCGAAGGGAGCCCGTCGGGTAATCCCCCCGTTGCGGACGACTCGCTGTCGATCACTTCGCCAACGGTCGAGGCATCGTCGCGGAAAATCTCCACCAGATGGGCTATCATCGCCCGCTGCTGCTGTAAGAGCCGGTTGGCTTCGCCATGTTCCAGACGCAGTCGATGGCGATGCGATTGCTGCAACCGGCGATTCTCGGCGATTAATGCATGGCGTTCGACGCTGCGGGCCACTTGCCAGATAAGAGTCCGAGTCGTGGTTGTGTGGACACAAATGTACGCATCTCCGCCCGACTCGAAACAAAGCGCCGCCATCTCCTGCTCACAAGGATCCCCCAGCACGATGATGGGTTGGTCCTCGCTGCTCCCCGCGCGAATGGCGTCGAGGACCTCCAACGCGTCCAAACCACTTTCTTCGTGACTGACCAGCACGGCATCAAACATCTCGTCCCGCAATTTGGACAGCCCAGCCGCCGTCCCCACCGTCTCGACCAGCACGACATCGCTGGCACTGTCGGCCGCAAAAGCCTCCGCCAGCCAACCCCCCGTACGCTGTGGCCCGGTGATAAACAGAATGCGCATGCGCGGCGGTACGTGTCCCCACGGAGTCGCCGGTAGCTTCTTCTTCTCGCTGTGTTTGAGTGCCACGCTCATAGCGTGCATTCCTTCGCCCGCAAGGGGATTCCCTGCTCGTCACACCAGATCCCAGGCCGATCGTCCCTGACCGCACCCTCGGCGCGGATCTTGTAGGCCAAAAGGCGTCCCGCCGTCAATGGCGACCACCAATTTTCACCGCACCCCCCCATCTGCGTGTCCGCCTCCCAGTTTACCTATCTTGCCGCAAAAACGGGGAGCCTCCCCGTTTTCTAGGCATAGGACTCACCTCCCGAGGTGATCTGCAGTGTCGCCCTTGCGTGTCAGGACTCGGGAGATGGCATCGAGACGACTGGTATCGGCCTGCCCGTCGGACTTCAGGGTGGGGATGAGCCAACCACCCTCGTCGTTCTCATTCCAGCCGTAGATGATGATGGCATTGGCCAGATTGAGGTCCCGGTTGTTGCGGGTCCAGTCCATCGCGTCCTGCAGGTGTTGGGCCAGTTGTGCGGGTGTGGCCGTGACATCGTCGATCAACGGCTGCTGAAGTTCCGGGGGCGTTGGATCGGGACGCGGTGTGACGTGGACCCAGGGGGTCGGGTGTTCGACCCGCGGCCTGGGATCCCAACCTGCCGTGGCGAACGTAATCGTCTGAATATGCTGTTGGCGACAGACGCCCCAATACGCGTTGCGTACGTGCCCGGTCAATTGCTCATAGGGCCACTGCTGCCACTCATAACCCGCTCCAGCCGCATAGGCCGACACCGCATCGAAGCCCAGCGCGGCCATATCCACGGCATCGGCTGGTGGGTTCCAGCCCATAAGCACGCAATACGGCGTTTTCAATCCGGCGGCAATCGCCTGCTGGCGAAGAGCCTCGAACTGCGTTTTGCCAAGGACCTTCGGTAGTCCGTAGACGAACAGCAAAGGACGGCCGTCGAGAACCGTCTGGTAGTTCGGATCCTGGAAGCACTTGATTAGCCGCGACCAGCCTGACGTACCGACTCGGTCAAGCCGCCCACCTTCCTCGATGAAGCAGTAGCGGATGCCCTTCTTGTCGTTGGCTTCCTGGTACCGGCGCAGCGCGATGCCAAGGTTCGCTTCGTTCCAGTAATCCACAAACGCCCAGTAGTCCAGTCCTGCCATCGCGGCATAGGCGATCTCCTGCTCGATGACCGTCTGCGAATCGCCGTTGATGGAGACGGTGCCTGGCGAGGTCACCTTCGCAAAGAACGGCAAACGGAAATGGAACTTCTTGGGACCAAGTGTCTTTTCCACTTCCGCCGTGGCGAAACCGCGGCCATACCAGGCATCCCAGCGGATCGCGCCGACGATCACACGCGACGCCTCCGCCCCGCTTCCTTCCGGCGTCGGAGCATCTTCTGCCCATAACGCGGGCGCCGCCAGAATCCATATCGCCATCATGCCGATGGAACGTTTCATTGGTGTCTCTCTAACTGGAGTTGCACGATCCTGGGGCACAATAAGACGTAGAAATTGGCAGTCCGAAGCACGAAAAACGAAACAAATCCGAGTGTTTGAAATCGGAACGACAGAAACGGGAAATCGTGATAGCAGCCTGAAATGCCGATGCCGTTCGGGGAAAGTCGATTTGGTCATTCCCCACTTCACGCAATCCCATTTCGAAGTACCTACGGCGTATCGTATCATGAACCCGATCGGGGGTTTGGTTGCACGCGACAAAAACGAACCGCCTCCCCGTTATCTCGCCCACGGTGTATATTTTCCTGCATATTCGCTGGAATCCCGAGCAATGGCGGAAATGTGAACACCCAGAGGAACTGAGATGCGTGTTGCCTATCTTGACTGTTTTAGCGGAATTAGCGGCGACATGACTTTGGGCGCCCTGGTCGACGCGGGGGTCTCGCTCGAGGTGATTCAGCAGGGGATTGATTCACTCGGGGCTACCTAGTTGCCGGCTCTCAGCGAGCGAAGTGAAGAAGAAAGGGTTCCGGGCCACTCACATCAAGGTGCTGTATGAGCCCGAGCACAAACATCGGCATCTGCACCACATCACCGCCATGATTGACGGCAGCTGTCTCTCGCCACGGCAGAAAGAACTGGCCACGAGGATCTTCACACGCCTCGGGCAGGCCGAGGCCAAGGTACATGGCACGACGATCGAAAAGGTGCATTTTCACGAGGTTGGCGCGGTAGATTCCATTGCCGATATCGTGGGCAGCGCCATCGGGTGGGATCTGCTGGGGGTCGATCGTATCTACTGTTCTCCCATTCCCACCGGTACAGGATCGGTGAAGATTGCGCACGGGACGGTATCCGTGCCGGCGCCTGCCACGGCCGAGTTGTTGCAAGGTGTGCCGCTCGCCTCCTGCGGCGTGGAGGCCGAACTGACGACACCGACCGGGGCCGCCATTGCCGCCACGTTGGTGGATCAGTTCGGGGCGCTGCCCGCGCTGCGGGTCAAAACGATCGGCTACGGGGCCGGCACACGCGATCTGGACGATCGGCCGAATCTGCTGCGACTGCTGGTCGGCGAGTCGACTGAGCCACTACCCGGCGAGTCATTGCCCGGGCCGGCGAGCCAGGCCGATCAGATCTGGGTTCTGGAGACGAATCTGGACGATGTTCCCGGCGAATGGATTGCTTATTGCACTGGGGTGCTCCTCGAGGCGGGAGCGTTGGATGTTTTTACCACCCCGATCCAGATGAAAAAGAATCGGCCTGGGGTGCTGCTGGGCATCCTTTGCCAGGAGATCGATATTGTGCGGCTGGAGCAGATCGTATTTGCCGAAACGGGATCGTTGGGGATTCGCCGGTGGCCGGCCCAACGACACATCCTGCCGCGTGAATCACGCAGTGTCGAGACACCTTGGGGCACGGTGCAAGGGAAAATCGCCCTCTTGGCCGATGGATGTCAGTGGTTTTCCCCCGAATTCGAATCATGCCGCCAGGTGGCAGTCGCGCAACGGCCGGCCGCTGCGGGACATTTACCGAGCCGCCCAGCAGGCATTCGATCTTTCACGAGATAGCTCCACGTGATACAAGGAACAGTCATATAAATGGCGGCGAGGGGGAGCCTTGCAGAACGGAATGAATTCCGTTCTACGTTTGGTTTGGGACCCGGAACTATGTGGTTGCTGGCGGGCATGTCGCAGACAGGTATGTTTTTGGCAGGGATCTCCCTGCTGATCTTCTTGTTGATGCGCCGCAGTTTCCGCTACTACGGGAGCCGGCGGTCGAGAAAAAAGACTGACGAGCCGTACCTGGTGCAGACGCCACGGCCCGCTGGCAAGCATCGATCGCTGTCCACCGCGCCCCCCGATTTGCTGCGATGGCATGTCGAGATGCATGAAACCGCTCGGGACCTGAAGGCGGAGTTGGACAGCAAGATGCGGCTGCTCCAGTTGCTCATCGCTCAGGCACGCCAGCAGGCCGATCGTCTGGAGCATCTTCTCTCTGATGCCACCACTTCAGACACCCCATCCGCCGCCTCAGACGCCCCGCACTACGTCCCCTCTCCGTCGGATGTCGAGTCTGCCACCAGGTTACCTGGTTCGCCGACTGGTCAAGCCGAGATCTATGCGCTGGCCGACGAAGGACGATCGTCAGCGGACATTGCCCAGCAGGTCGGTACACCGCTGGGTGAGGTGGAGCTGATTCTCAGCCTGCGCGGTGCGCGCAACAGCGAGGCCTGAAGTGCGCGTGTCATTGGTCATTGGTCATTGGTCACTAGTCATGTCAGTAATTGGTCATTCGTCATTGGTCATTGGTCATTCGTCATTCGTTACGTTCTGGGTTGCTGCTTGCTCGTCTTGAGTTCTTTCGAGTTTCGGACCTTGGATGACGTACTCAGTCAACCAATAACCAATAACCAATAACCAATGACTAATAACCAATGACTAATGACCAATGACCAATGACTACCTTTGCGGGCAGAGTCAACGTCAGGTCGTCGTGCCGCGTTCCATTGAGTCCGAATATGCCTTTGGTGCGTGTCGTGCGGGTCAGCGGCAATGGGCGGTTTATTTCTGCCACTGATCACTCTGCTGGCCGGGACTACCGAGTTCTGTTGCATCGATCCCGGATCCCCAGTCGATCTTCATATCTGGTTGGTCGGCAGGGTTCGAGTGATGGTCGGCCCACCACCGCGCAGCGGTTTGGCGTGTCCTGGTTTCAGCAGCTGGATATCGACGAGTATGTGGGCGGATAAGCGTATTGTGTCGAATAAATACCCCGAATATCTGAAACTACACGTGGAAGAAATGCCCACGGCGCGACCGGAGCCAAAGGACATTGGCGGTCTGGAAGCGGCGTGTCGGGCGTTCCACGACTTGACCGGCTGGCAGCTTGGATATTGCGGCCAGCGCGATTTGCCGGCCGCCACCAGTTGGTCCATGGTGATCGGAGGAGGTGACGTGCCCGCCCATCTGGCTCTATCGCGGGCTACGGCGGTCCACGATGCAGAGCCGCTGGAGCGGGTCCAACCGCTGGCGCAGGCCATCGGTGGACTGGTGCAGGAACTGCTGGCAGCGCAGTCGGCGGTCTGGCAGCTGGAAGCGGAACTGGCGGCCGGTATTCCCGTGACGTTGCGGCCCGAGGACCAGCGGACCCTTGGCCCATCGGCTGGAATCCGTGTTGCGTGGCGGAGCGGAGGCGATTGGCTGTCAGGCGGCGGCACTCTATCTGCTGGACGACGCGACCAGCCACCTGAAGTTGCGTGCGGCGTGGCAGTTGCCCAAGAGCCGATTCTGGGAGGAGGCACGCCCCTTGCGCGGCGCGGCGGCCGATCTGGAAGCACTGATCGGACATGCCGTGGCGCTGGAGGACACGGCTCTCTTGCCGCACTGGAAAGCTCCGGAAGATTTTCCGGCCGCTTTGTGCGTGCCCGTTTCCACCAGTTCCACGCCCCTGGGAACCCTGTGGTTCTTTTCCGATCACGTGCGTGACTTCACGGCGGAACAAACGCATATGGCCGAGATCATCGCCGGGCGTTTGGTGTCGGATCTCGAGCGAGAAGTGCTGGTCCGCGAAGGACTGCGTCAACGCCAGTCGGACGTTGCTCATCAGGTATTGGTCAACTGGCAGGATGAGCAGCGACCGCGCGTACCGCCACTGGTCGATGGTTGGCAGGTGGCGGGCCAATGCAGCCAGAAAGACCGGATTGGCGAGCAGTTCTACGACTGGTGCATTCTCCCCGACGGCCGTATCGCCGTGGCACTGGGACATGCGGAAGGACCTGCTGTGGAAGTGGGCCTGACCGTCACGACATTGCAGATCGCCATGCGTTCACACGCCACACATCCGCACGAAGCGCGGCAGATGCTCGATCGCCTGAACGAGTCGCTCTGGACACACTCGACCGGTAACCGCTTCGCCTCGCTCTTCTACGCCGTGATTGACCCCGAGTCGGGAGAAATGCAATACGCCGCGGCGGGGGAAACACACGCGCTGCTCTGCGATTTGACAGAGTGTGATTCGTTGACAGATACCGGTCCACTGTTGGGTTTCGATCCGGACCATCACTATCGACAATCGTCCCACGTGATTGAAATGGGACAGTCGCTGGCGATCTTCAGCCGTTGTATCCAGAGCCCGCTGGACGAGGAGTTGCATGAGCCGGACGAATACCGCGCCGCCACGCGGCTGCAATCGCTCAAACAGGCCACGGCCCAGGAGCAGGTTCAGGCGGTCTTCCAGGAACTGACGGGCAACTCAATCCACGATCGCACCGTCGTTGTCGCACGCAGAATCTTCTGAATGGCGTGTCGAGCCTCAGGACTCGACAAGCATTGCTCGTACGTGCGCGACGACGGCCGCCGGCAGCTGCCCCAGGTCGTATCCACCTTCCAGCACACTGACGAGTCGGCCTGCGGCGTGGCGGTCGGCGGCGGCGACGAGCAGTTCGGTGACGGTGGCATACGCAGCCGGTTCCAAAGCCAGGTGGGAGACCTTGTCCCACATCAGCGCGTCAAATCCAGCGCTCAACAAAATGAACTCAGGTCGAAACAGGTCGAGTGCGGGAATCACCGTGCGCCGGATGCAATCGCAGTATGCGACGGGGCCGCAACCTCGGTCCAGGGGAATGTTGAGCGTGTAGCCGAGTCCGTCTCCGATGCCCGACTCCGTGGAGTGACCGGTACCCGGAAACGGCAGCGATTCAGGCCGCTCGTGCAGGCTGATGTAAAGCACGTCCGGGCGATGTTCGAAGAAGTGCTGCGTTCCATTGCCGTGATGTGCGTCGATATCGACGATGGCCACACGCTGTAGGCCATGGTGGCGGACCAGGTGCTCGGCCGCCAGCGCCACATGGTTCAGCAGGCAGAACCCTCGCGCTTGATCGACCTCGGCATGATGGCCCGGTGGTCGGACGGCGCAGAAAGCGCGGGTCACGGTGCCGGTGACGGTGGCATCGCAGGCCGCCAGGACACCTCCCGCCGCCAAGGCCGCGACATCGTAGCTCAGCGAGCAGATACACGTTTCGGGATCTCCGATGAACGTGAAGCCCTCGTCGCACATGAGACGCACGACATCCACGTATGCCGGGTCGTGAACCAGCGACAGTTGCTCGGCCGTGGCCGGCGAAAAGGGAAGCGGTTCGAGTTGCTGCAACAGGCCAGCCTGCTCCAACGCGTCGACAATAGCTACCAACCGCTCCGGCCGTTCGACGTGCGATTTGCCGGTCTCGTGCAGCAGAAATCGACGACTGTAGATCCAGCCAACCTTCAT